>CAVWHR010000024.1:0-60251 GCA_963754835.1 uncultured Chloroflexia bacterium
TCGAGGGTGATAAAACTCACTTGTCTACTCTGTTATAAAGTCATAAGATACTTATAAATGAGCATCTTTATTGTTTTTTGCGGATTTTTGCTTAAAACAGATGCGGAACCTGACCAATTTGCAAAGTTTTTACTTCTATACCACAAACCACTTTATTGTTTTACCGGCTTAAACGACAGGAACAGGAAAGTGGTTATGAGCGAAGAAATCAACAAACCTCTATATAGCCGGATCCAGGAATATATTGCCGAATTGATCCTTTCGGGTAAATTGGCCCCGGATGACCAAGATCCAGTCTGAACGGGATTTCAGCGACGATCTCGGCGTCAGCCGCATGACCGTGCGCAAGGCGATCACCGAACTGGTCAATGAAGGATTGCTGGAGCGCAAGCACGGTTCGGGGACTTATGTTGCCAAACCCAAGATCACCTACGAATCCCACGAATTGGTGAATTATGTTCAGGCCATGCAGGCCAGGAATATTGCTGCTGCCAGCCAGTTGCTTGAATTCGATGAGATGGTAGCCAGCCGGCGTTTGGCCGAATCGCTGAATATCGAGATCGGAAATCCGATCTACCGCGTGGCCATCCTGCGTTTTGCAAATCGCGTTCCAGTTATTCTGGAGCGCGTTTTTATTCCCTGTACACTCTGTCCAAACCTGGAAGAATGGGACCTCGAGAAAAGCTCGATCTATGACCTTCTGACCGATGTCTATCACATCAACCCGGGCCGCATCTCGCAGACCGTTGAAGCGGTCGTTGCCGCTGATACCGTTGCCCAGCAGCTGCGGGTAAGTGAGGGTTTCCCCTGCTGATGCTTTCACGGGTTATTTATGGAAAAGAATCCAAAACACCGGTCGTCTTCTCACAGGATTTTTTGCGGAGTGATTATGCGCGCATTCATACCGACGCGCAGCTTGAAGAATTTAATACTGGTGAAGAGAATAGAATGGGAAAGGAGGATCGCAAAGGAATATCAATATCACAACCTGAAAGTATGCAAGTCGATCAGCTCTGATAAGCAAAATTCGAAAGGAGTAATTAGCAATGGCTGAAATGGCTTATGCCTGCTGCTGCAACGGGAAAGAAACTCTACGCACGCAAGAGCTCAGGCCTGGTCAGGACGATCGGTGTCTTTGGCGCCATGGTCTTCGGCGTTCACTGCATCAGTCTCTCTTCCTCAGGCCTGATCCCGTTCTCCTGGGTGGCCGGTGTCTGGCCCGGGAGCAGCATCATCGGTGTGTTGACAGTGGCTATGTTCTTTTGTTTGTTCCACGCCTACACCTATGCCGTGATCGGCGCGACGATGCCTCGTTCGGCTGCCGACTATACACTGGCCAGCCGCACCTTGAGCGCGCCGCTGGCTTTTGCCGCCTCCTGGACCCTGGTTATCTTCAGCGCCATGGTGGCCGGTTCCCTGATCGCCTGGATCCCCAAGACCGCTCTCCCGGTGCTGTTCCAGACCATGGGCATCGTCATGGATAATCCACGGTTTCATGGACTTTCGCAGATACTGGTCATCGACGCCGGTCGGGATCGTCATCATCGGCACGATCTGCACTGTCATCACATTCGTCCTGATGATCCTGCCGACCCGCACCATCCTGCGCATTTTGGAAGTCGGCTTCTTCCTGGGCATCCTGGCCTGGGTTGTGCTGTACTTCCAACTCGGCACGGCTGCCAAGGATGCTTTCCCGGCTGCCTGGGATAAATTCATGGGCGCAGGCAGTTATGCCGCCCGCATTGACTCTGGCCAAAGCCAATGGCATGGTGATCAATCCCAATGTTGGCATGATGACCCTGGCCGGTTTGATCATGGGCTTCTGGATCTTCTATGGCTACTACATCCCGACCTTCTTCGCCGGTGAAGTGAAACAGGCCGAAAAGACCCTGCTGGCTGGTTCCTGGGCTTCCCTGATCGTGACCTGGGCGATCTTTGTGGTCGCCGCCATTGCTCCTGCAGCGGCTTGTCCCGCTGGAGTGGATCGCCGCCGAAAGCTATCTGAGCAATGCCGGCGTCGCCAGCGCAAACCCGATGCCGTGGATCACCTTCTACGCCGCCATCCTCAAACCGAACATCATCATGCTGTGGATCGTGGCGATCGCCTGGTTCTATCACCTTGATCAACCTGGCGCAGACCTACTTCTTCTACTGCAGCCGCATCATCTTTGCCTGGTCGTTTGATCGCCTGGTCCCTGAGAAGGTATGCTATATTCACCCGACCCTGAACAGCCCGATCATCGCCATCCTCATCATCACCCTGATCGCGGAAATCGGTGTGATGGATGCCTCGGCTGGCTGTGGCCGGCAGTGTCATGGGCGCACAGCTGAACTTCGTGTTCTTTGCCGCCTGGACCAATGCTGGTACCGGTGCTGGCGATCACATTGTTCCCATTCACCAAACCGGATCTGTTTGAGAATGCCAGCGCCTTTGTGAAGCGCAAAATTGGCAAAGTGCCGGTGATCACCATCGTCGGCACCATCACCATGTGCTTCCTGCTGTGGATGATCATCGCCTCCTTCCTCTTCCCGGCTGTGGGTGGCATGATCGGAGTGGGAACGCTTGGGACGCTGGCCGGCTTTATCATCAGCGGTCTGATCGTGTTCTATGTTGCACGTGCTTATCGCTTGAACAAGGAAGGCATTGACATCAACTGGACTTTCCAGTCTGTCCCACCCATCTAAACATTTAGACATAGAAAGCTCTCTTATTTGCATGAGAGCCTCGGTTGGTTCGGCAGGTAACTCCTGCCGGACCACCGGAAACCTTTATCTCTTTGGAGTATCCAATGACGATGACTCGTATTCTATATGGTTCGGATTTTCACGGTTCTGAAGCGGTTTTTCGCAAGTTCCTGGCTTCAGGCCTTCAGTACAAGGTGAATGCCCTCATGGTGGGTGGCGATGTCACCGGCAAGGCCATGGTGCCGGTCATCCATCAGGGAGCCGGCCGCTACCAGGCCACTCTGTTCGGCGATGAAAAGACATCCTCAACACCCGATGAGCTCGAAAAATTAAAGAAGTCTATCAGCAATGTCGGTTTTTATCCCATCGTCCTCGAACAGGATGAAGCCCAGGAACTGGAAAACGATCCCGGCGAAAATGGGAGCCCGCTTCGAGCAGGAGATGTGCAATCGTGTGCGTGAATGGATGAAGCTGGCCGAGGAAAAACTGATCCCCCAGCATATCACTCTCTACTTTATGGCCGGTAATGACGACCTGTATTCGATTGATAAGGTGTGGACGAATTCAAGTCACATCCGCAATCCGGATATGAAGCACTTTGAGATGGACGACGGCTATGAAGTGGTCGGCCTATCGAATGCCAACATGACGCCCTGGCTGTGTGCCCGCGATGTGGAAGAGCAGGAACTGACCAGGAAATTAGACGAGTCTGGCGGGCATGATCCAGAAGCCGGAGCGGACGATTGCCATCTTCCACGTCCCGCCGTTCAGTTCCGGCCTGGATACCTGTCCCGATCTCGATAAGAATCTCAAGATCATCACCCAGGGCGGACAGGTCGTGATGAAATCGGCCGGTTCACCGGCGGTCAAAGCCTTCATCGAGAAGGTGCAGCCGATGTTGAGCCTGCACGGACATATTCACGAGTCGCCGGGACATGTCCATAACGGCCGAACGCTCATGATCAATGCCGGCAGCGAATATGCCGAAGGCATCATGAAGGCCGCCATTATCAACCTGGAGAATGGAAAAGTGAAAGGCCATCTGTTAATTTCCGCCTGATGGGAGGCATCTATGGCTAAATACGGTGAGATCCTGGAAGATTTTTACACCGAGCGCACGCGCATTCTGAATGCCCTGGCGCAGGACGAAAACAAACATATCATCATGCGCCTGATCGGTGCCCTGGCATTCCGCACCCACTGCCAGACGTATGGTTATATTCAGGACAAGCTTGGCCGCAAGTTCACGGATTTCGATTTTGTTGCCTATCCGCGTTTCGTCAGGGATATCCGTCGTGTCCTGACCGAATTGGGTTACGAAGAGGATAAACAGGTCACCCAATTATTCGGCGACCGGCGCATGCTGTTCCATGACCCGGCCTTTGAGCGCCATATCGACGTTTTCATTAATGTCCTGGATTTCTGCCACCCCATCAACTTTGTCGGCCGGCTGGAAGCGGAAGAATTAACGGTCCCGCTGGCGGAACTTTTGCTTGAGAAAATGCAGATCGTCCAGATCAATGAAAAGGACCTGATCGATAGCGTCATGTTATTGCGTGAACATCCCATCGGTGATACGGATAAGGAAACGATCAACGCAGTTGTCATCGGCCGCATCCTGGGAAACGACTGGGGCTTCTGGCGGACATTTACCGGCAATTTGAAATTGCTGGATGAAAAGCTTGCGCAATATGAAGGGCTGTCGAAAGAGGACCGGCAGGTGGTGCATGACCGCATAAAGGAACTGCAGGAACGCATCGAAGCCCAGCCGAAGACGTTGGGTTGGAAGGCGCGTGCCAGGATCGGCGAACGCGTCAAATGGTACAAGGACGTGGAAGAATTGGAACGCTAGACATCCAAAGAAATACGCCAAAGCTCTCGATATTCTGTTTGGAGAAAGAGAAAATCTATGAAATCCGCTGAAGACTTCATCGTACCCTGGGTTAAAAACAGTGAACCTACAGCGATAAACATATGGACATTGCCTGGGAGAATCCGCAGATCATCCGCATGATGTCCAATGAGAACCTGCTGGCTCCCTCGGAAAACGTCATGGATGCCATTGTGGAGGCGGCCCGGCTGGGGAACTTGTATCCCGGCTCCGGGCCGGAGCTGCGCAAGAAGCTCGGTGAGGCGGCCGGGCTGACTGCGGAGCACGTGGTGCTCGGGAACGGCTCGACCGATGTGATCAATTTTGTGATACACACCTTCGTCGCGCCCGGCGAAGATGTGGTGATTTCCGTCCCCACTTCCCCATGTATGAGGCCCGCGTGCGCGTGGCGGGCGGCAATGTCATTTCGGTGCCGATGCAGCCCGATTTCTACTGGGATATGGATGCGATCCTGAAGGCAGTCACACCCAGGACGAAATTGATCTTCATCTGCTCGCCCAACAACCCGACCGGCAACCAGATCGCCGAAGAGGACCTGCTGCGGATCCTCGACCTGGGCATCCCGACCTTCTTCGATGAGGCCTATTACGAATTGGAGAACGAAGTCGTCAGTCGTGCATCCTCTCATCCAGAAATATCCGCACATGATGGTCAACCGCACCTTCTCGAAGGCTTTCGGCCTGGCAGGCTTCCGGGTCGGTTATCTGCTGTGCGACCCCAAACTGGCAAGTTATTTCAACCGGGTGCGTCTTCCCTGGAATGTCAGCCTGATCGCCCTGGCGGCGGCCCTGGCCGGGTTGGAAGACACGGAAGACCAGCAGAAGAAACGCAAGAACGTCATCCAGGGGCGGGAATACATTTATGAAGAGATCAATAAAATGCCCGGCCTGCGCGCTTTTCCTTCCGAAGGCAATTTTGTGTTGATCGATGCCAGCGTGCTGGATAAGGACTCGAGTGAGATCCGCGACTTAGATGGCTGAAAAAGGGATCTTCATCCGACCGATGAGCGGCCACCATATGTCCAAAGGCTTCATCCGCATCACGATCGGGACTCCCGATCAAAACCGCCTGTTCATCAAGATCTTTGGGGAATACGTCAAGGAAACCCTGAAAATCTAGACCTCCTTGCAGAATTGGGAGAATCATCGTGGCAAATAAAAAATACATCCTGGCTCACGATACCGGCACCGGGGGAAATAAGGCAGTGCTTTGTGATTTGAAAGGGAGGGTGGTGCATTCGGTTTACCAGTCTTATGGGATCTCCTACCCGCGCCCGGAATGGGTGGAGCAGGACCCGGATGAATTGTGGCGCGTCGTTGCTGCGACTTCGCGGCAGGTCATCCGCGAATCGGGCATCGACCCGGCGGACATCGTCGGCGTGGGCGTCTCGGCCCAAATGTGGAACACGCTGCCGGTCGACGAACAGGGCCACCCTCTGACGCCGATGCTCTCCTGGCTGGACCTGCGCAGCATAAAACAGGCCGAGCGCGTCACAGCGGGCGACATGCCTGCCTTCCTTTTCAAGCATACCGGAAACATTCCGACGGCCAAGGACAGCATCCCCAAGATCCTGTGGCTGAAAGAAGAAAGGCCCGAGATCTGGGACAAGACCGCCTATTTGCTGGATTGCAAGGAATATATCCTGTTCAAGCTGACCGGCAAGATCGCCATCGACTGGGTAGGCGCCTCGGTTTATTTCCTTTTCGATCCTTATACCAAGAAGTGGTCGGAAGAGGTCTGCCAGAAACTGGGGATTCCCATCGAGAAATTGCCGCCAGCTTTTCCCTGCACCGAGGTGATCGGTGAGATCACACCCGAGGCGGCGAAACAAACCGGCCTGAAAGCCGGGACGCCGGTGGTGATTTGCGCCGGAGACGTGGCAGTGGCCCAGTCCGGCGCAGGTGCCAACCGGGAGGGTAAGGTCCATCTCTGCATCGGCACAGCGACCTGGGTCGGCGTTTCAACCTCCACCTTCCGCAACGATCCCATCAAGCCTTTCTGGGGACTTAACCATATCGACCCGAAGAAGTACATCATCGCCGGTGAGATGGAGACCGGCGGCGGAGCGTTGATGTGGTTCCGGGATGTACTTTGCCAGGAGGAAAAACGGCTTGCGGCGGAAAAAGGCAAATCGAGTTATGACCTGATCAGCGCGGCAGCTGAATCGATCTCGCCCGGATCGGATAAACTGATCTTCCTGCCCTGGCTTTCCGGTGAACGCGCCCCGGTGCTGGATCATTATGCACGCGGCGGATTTATCGGCCTGACCATGAGTCATAATAAAAGCCATATGGCACGCGCCGTCATGGAAGGCGTGGCCTATCACCTGCGCTGGATTTGCGAATCGATGGAGAAGGTCGGTTTTCAGATCGATGGATTCAACGGGATTGGCGGCGGCTGCAACAGCAAGGTCTGGGTGCAGATCATCAGCGACGTGACCGGCCGGCCGGTGCGCGTGGTAAAGAACCATCTTGAGGCCGGCGCCGCCGGCGCGGCGCTGGCCGTGGCGGTCGGGTTGGGTTATTATTCGAGCATGGACGAGGTGGATGACCTGGTCAAGATACGCCGGGAGGTCAACCCGGATACGATCGCGCTGGAATCGCTACGACGCCCTCTACCGGGAGTATCGCGATCTTTATGATCTGCTTGTGCCTGTTCACCGGAGGCTGTATCAAATCCAATGAAGATATATATCGACCATCAAAAAGTTAATGCCCGTGCCCAGCTTGCGAATATTGCCAGCATCGGTGGGTTGTTCGTGTTATTGGCGAGCGTCCTCATCCCGCTCTTCCTTTCAAGCTGGGCGGGTTTCTCCTGGATATTGATGGTCGTCGGGTTGGGTACGGCCATGGTCGGGATCTATTACGCCAACCGCTGGGTACGGAAGCCGCGGCCGGAGGAAAGCCTCGATAAAGCTCTGAAGTCTTTCGACGACCATTACCATATTTACCACTATCCAAAGTCCCTGCCTTGCGACCATATCCTTTTATCGCCGACCGGTCTGCTTGCCCTGGAGGTGGTTAATTTGAGCGGCAGCTTTTATTATCGCAATGGCCGCTGGAAAGAGGCCATGACGATCGGCCGGGCGCTCCGTTATATTGTCGAAGAACGCGTAGAGGACCCCGTTTTATTCTCACAAGCGATGGTCCAGGAACTGAACAGGCTGATCGAGAAGGAATTTAATGGGGAAGTAGTCGTCCCTGTTAAAGCATTGACAGTATTCACACATCCGGCCGCGGAGCTGGAAATCGAGGGGACATCCATCCCGGCCTGCAAGATTGAAAAACTTCGCAAACAGGCCGGCATTGTTTCAGAAAAGCTGGCCGATGAGTCTTATGAGAAATTGAGTTCGTATCTGGAACATTTGACAGCCGGCTAGTATCTACTCACAGCCCTGACATAAAGTACCTGAAGAAAGGATAAGCGCAGAGCGTAAGCTCTGCGCTTATCCTTTTTCCGGAATTCTTCATCATAGGCTGAAAGTCGCAGATGCCGGGCGCTTTCGGAGACCCTGCGGGGCGGAGCTTATTCTTCCCTGACTATATCGACCGAGATCTCCACAGCCGGAATCGTTCCTCTGTTCTCGAGCCAGTGTGTAGTGTTCCTATCCTCGGGCCAGCCCACTCCCGGCCCATAGTCCGTAGCGACTCCATTTCGATGATCAGTGATCGTTCCTTGTAGTATGTAGACAATGCCTGGTCTGTCTTTATGGTCGTGAATCGGGCCGAAGACGCCTCCAGGCTCGAAGGTCACCATACGCATTCGAAACTGGCGCCCTGCCATGCCCTCGATCTCAGGGCCAAGATCAACCATTTCAAGTAACTTCACCGTAATACCTTTCGTCTCAGGTGTCACCTGTTCGTTGCTCATCGTGTTCTCCTCTCTGTACTTCTAGGGCCTAACCAGGCCTTTACCCGCCATTTGGCAGTCTAACAACTTATAGGCGGTCAAAGGTTAATTTATTATTAAATTAGGACTTACGCAAAAGTCATCTGAATAGCAGGCGATTTGAGTTGTTGTTGCAGGTAGTCGGACAGCAATCCGTATTTGAGGTGATAAACTGTTCGCTTTGTCAAAGCATGACTCCATCACTTGATCCGCTCCGTGCGGGTGACTTCGAGAGGGTGGTCGATCAGCGGCTCGACCTGTTCGACAAAGCGTACCGTATGAGGGAGGCCGATGTGAAGATCGAAGGCCGCTTCATCCTTCCAGCGCGAGTGTATGTAGAAAAGCTGCGGGTCGCGATTGGATCGAAAGACCTCGTGGCTGAGGCAGCCCGGCTCCTGCTGCGTGGGCGCGGAAACAGCCAGCAGCGTATCTGCCAAAGCGCTCTCGTTACCGGGGCGGGCATGAAACCGGGCGAAGACGAATAGCTCCATTCATTTCTCTCCAGAATTGGTATCATGAAATACAAAAGGCTCGTTGGCAACTACTTCAACAGTAAAGGGTTGTTTCTCACCCTTTGTGGGCGAGATCGCTACTGCGATCTTGATGATCTAGTAGATCATGGTCGGCTCTTCACAAGAAGGCCACGATCCGATGGAACTTTACCGTCGACGACGCTCGCCAAGTTTTCAAAAAAAATTACCCTACAGCCTTAACTTGTCAAGGTACTAGTATCTCAACAAGTTAAAGTTGTAGGGTAATGCTCTTTAAAAACTTTGTGAGCATCGTCAACGGTGAAATTCCATCGAATTTTGGCTTTCTTGTCATTCCGTGCTTCTTCCCAGGCAATCAGCTCTGTGGTCAACGCCCACGAACTGGGAATACGCCGAGCCAGGCATTGCCTAGACAGCACGCTGAGTTCAATCTCAGCCATGTTCAGCCAGGAAGCATGCTCAGGTGTAAAGTGAAAACGCAAGCGGCTCATAATGCGATCTGCCTCCTGTTTGCCGAAGAACTCCACCAAAGAATGGTAGTGATGTGTGTTCAAGTTATCCAAGACAACCTCAATGCACTCAGCTTCGGGATAAAGAACATCCACCAGATAGCGCATAGCAAAGGCGAAATCCTGTTTGGTGCGGCGATTGGTCACCAGCACCTGTCGAAAGCCAGCCTTCGGTTCGACAAACAGAAACAAGTTGCACGTGCCTTTGCGTTCGTATTCATAATCCTGCCGGGCTGCATGTCCGGGCTTCGCCAACAGCATTTGGGCAATGTGGGCCAGCAACTGAACGCTTTTTTCGTCAAAACAGACCATGGGACGGCTAGGATTATAGGGTTGCTGATACAATTCCAAAATCGCTTCCATCTGCTGCAAGAATTCTGGCGTCACATCTGGAATGCACCAACTCCTTACCTGCCAGGGCTTGAGACTGTTTTTTTGAGCAGTAACCGCACCGTTTCTGGAGAGACACAGGTGACGATTTGATCCTCCCGCAATTGTTTGGTGAGTAATTCCAAGGTCCAACGTGCATATCCAGCAGGCGGTTCACTACATGCCAGAGCAATCAAGTAGGCTTCGTCTTTCTCTTCCAGTTTTGTGCCCGTGGGCGCATGCGGCTTATCTTCCAATGCCGCTTGCAAACCTTCCAGGCCAAACCGCAACCGTATGCGCCGAATTGTCTGCTCGCTGACGTACAGCAGTTGGCTGATTTCAGCGTCTGTTCTGCCTTCATCCACTTTCAGCAAAATGTGCGCCCGCTGGATCACAACCGCTTTGTTACGACCTTTCGATATGATCGCCAACAGTTTCTTACGCTCTTCTTCCAACAGATGGACTGGGTGCTTTTCGTTTGGCATTCACCCATCTTATCTCTACCCTACAACTTAATCAAGTTGAAGGTACTAGTGTAATTTTTCGTGTTTTTCCAGCATGACGATGAACTGCTGCAGGCGTTTTGCGCGTGTCTCGGGTTTCCTGGCGGTTTGAAGCCTGAACAGGATCGCGTAACGGTTTGCGCTGTTGAGTGTGGTAAAAAAAGCTTTTGCTTTCGTGTGTTTATCCAGTTCTGCCTGAAAATCCTCTGGAAGGGTGATTTTGCTTTGTGAATCATAGGCTGCTTCCCATTGACCATTTTCTTTGGCTCGTTCTATTGCTTTCAGCCCGGCCGGTTTCATCTGGCCGTTTCTGATCAGTTCTCCGGCCTTTTCCCGGTTGATCGTGGACCAGATGCTCCTCGCTCCGCGCGGCGTGAATTTTTGCAGCCAGGTCAGTTCGTCGTAGGATTTTTTCTGGCCGTCTATCCATCCGTAGCATAACGCTATTTCAAGCGCTTCCGCATAGGATAAGGACGTGATGTCCGCTGCTCTTTTTGGCGATCCTGAGCCAGAGCCCGGATGATGTGGCCTGGTTCTTATCCAACCAGGCCGCCCAGTCGCTTTTCTCTTTGAATAACTTGACCGGTAATTCGCTGCTTTGACCTTTGGCCTGGATTTCATTTGTGGGCGGGTTTATATTCAAACTTAAACCCCTCGATCTCAATATAGGGCTGCCATTTGCCATAGCTTACTGCCCGAACACGGCGGGCGATCTCTTCTTTGGACATATCGGGAGTGATCTTGAACAATTCGTTGAATTGTTTACGGGTGAAGGGCGGACGAGTCCACAATTCATGAGAAACGGGCAGGTCCTTTGCCTTCTGCCATCAATTGCACGATTTCAAAAAACAAGGCGATTTGATTTTCATACGTCCGTTTTAACAATGCCGCCACATCATCCTCGGGATAGACGGGAAAACGCTTGACTGCGATGATCTTGCCTGTGTCCACTTTAGCGGCCATATGGTGGCAGGTCGACGCCATATTCTTTTGCATTCTCATACAGGGCAAAGTTGTTGCATCCGATACCGGGATATTCGGGCGAAGCAGGATGAAAGTTGATGGCGGCCTTCCTGGCATGCTTCAATATTTCTTCCGGCACAACCCAGCGCGATAAGAAGGAGATGATGTAATCACCTTCCCAACGCCGGATATCGTCCGAAAGCGGGTCACCCCATTTGCCGAGGGAATACGATACCTGTGCAAAGTTCTCCTGGCAAAATTCAAGAGCGCGTGCACAATATGGGTCATCCGTTTTGCCGAGGAAGAGCAGAGAGAAGTTGTTTTTAGTCATCCTCCAAATTATAATCGCACCGCCCGGCCAAAATAAAAAAAACACAGTGATTGCCCAAGCTTAGCAATCTTCATTTAAAATCACAACGGCGTCGTGTGTGCAGAAAGGCAGCATCACGACGCCGTGACTGATCAAAAACGAACATCCAAATCAAGTTGAAATGTATTCTCTTAGATTATGTTCCACCGCGTACGCGGCAGCCTCGGCACGATTGTTCACGCCCAGCTTGGAAAGGATGCTTGAAACATAGTTCCGTACCGTGCCTTCACCGAGAAATAACGATTTGGCGATCTCGCGATTGGTTTTGCCTTCCGAGACAAGCAGCAAGACATGTTTTTCCTGCTGGCTGAGATGGGCAAAAGCCGAGGCCTCTTCTTCCTTGACCGCCCGGCGGACTTCCTGAAAGACGCGCTGGGTCACCGCCGGATCGAGCAGCGCCTCACCCCGGCTGACGGCTTCGATCGCCTTGATCAGGTCCTCGCTGCCGATCTGTTTCAGAATATAACCTGAGGCGCCGGCGCGGATCGCCGAAAAGAGCATTTCATCTTCGGCATACGAGGTCAGCATGATGACTTTCGTGCCGGGAAATTTGTTGACGATCTCTTCGCAGGCCTCGATGCCGGAGGTGCCCGGCAGCCGGATGTCCATAAGCACGACTTCGGGTTTGAGAGCCGCCACCTGTTCCAGGGCCTCCCTGGCTGAACCTGCTTCTCCAACAACGTCAAAGTGCGGATGCCGTTCCAGGAGTGACTTCAAACCAAGACGGACCACTTCGTGGTCGTCTACTAAAACTATTCGTTGTTTAGCCATGGGGGAATAATCTTCTCCAAGTTGTCCATATAAGAGTATAGTCGAGAGAAGAATGTCTGACAAGGGCGGCTGGGATGGCCGCCGTGGTATCTTTTAAGATTTTTCGCGTCGAAAATCTACAAACCGGTATCCCACACCCCGTTCGGTCAAGATATATTTCGGGTCGGCGGGGTCTTTTTCCAGCTTTTGGCGCAAATAGTTAATGTACAAGCCGTACGTAATGCGGCTCGTCCCGATATTCGTAGCCCCAGACTTTTTGCAGCAATTGATCGTGTGAAACCACCCAGCCGGCGTTCTGCACAAGGTGATACAAAAGACGATATTCTGTGGGGCGCAGTTTGACGAGTTTGCCCTCCAGCCAGATCTCGCGGCGGTCGAAGTCTATTTTCAGCCGGTCATCCACCTCGATCAATTCGTGCATCGAACCGCTAATGCCTTCGGTACGGCGCAAAACGGCTTTGACCCGGCCAACCAGCTCGCGCGGGCTGAACGGCTTGGTGATGTAATCGTCCGCGCCAAGTTCCAGGCCGCGCACCCGGTCGTTTTCCTCGCCTTTGGCCGTCAGCATGATCACCGGCACGCTGCTCACTTCACGGATGGTCTCGAGCACTTCGAACCCGTCTATATCCGGCATCATCACGTCGAGCAGGATCAGGTCGGGCGTATCGCGTAGCTTGTCAATGGCCTGTTTGCCGTTAAATGCTTCCATGACCTGGAAGCCATCGTGCTCCAGGTTCATACGGATAAAACGGACCATGCGTTCTTCGTCATCCACTACGAGTATGCGGCGGCGGTCAAACTCTTCAGGCATATCACTCCCTCACGAAGCCGATGATCTTCTCTTCCTCTGCGTTTTCAAGCACCTCGATGAGCGTCAGTTTATCAATCGGCCAGATGACTTTGACAACGTTCTGTTCGAGATAATGCAGGTCCTTCCCGTCACGCTGGCGCGGGTTGGTGATCGTTATGATCGTATCGGTCGGTTTGGGCAGCTCATCCACTTCACCCACCACCGGCACATCCCCGGAAAGATGCAAAACAAGTGTATATGCCATGGATATCCTTTCGCTCAGGCCTTTAAGTAGTATCTGAATTTTAAGTTTGCCGAGGGCAACCACATCCCCATTCTTGAGGGTATGTTCCACGTTAGGGTTGAGGCGTTTGCCGTTGACGTAGGTACCGTTGGCGGAATCCAGATCCATCAAAAAGATGTGGCTGGCCTCCCGTTTGATCACGGCATGTAAGCGAGAAACGCCGTTGGCATAGGCCTGATAAGGGGAGAGGTCGATATCGGGCATGATGGGCTGGCCTTCGCTGATCCGCCCGATCGTGAACTCGCTGCGTTCCGCGAGCGGGAGCACCTGTCCGGTATCCATCAGGTGCAGAGTCACCCAGTTCTTGACCATGATGGCCGGAGGAGGAGGCATAACTCCCTTGTTCCTGACCGGTTCTCTTAATCTATCGGACTTAATGGTCTGAGTGGTCGTTGTGTCTGCGCCGCCCAGCGAAGCGCCGCATTCGGTGCAGAACATGGCTCCGGTTATATTATTATGATTACAATTTGAACAGACGATCATTGCAGATTTCTCCGTGGCCGACAGGAGCAAAGCCCGCGTGCCGTATTTGATTTCCTTGCCGCCTTCCTGGCTAAAGGCCTTCAAGCGTTCCATATTTTCGGCCTCCAGGAGGGCCGTTTTTGCCAGATCCTTTTCGCCCTGCGTTAGGAGGAGTGAAGCAAGGTTCTTCAGATGACGCGTGGCGAGGTCAAAGTTCTTGGCTTCCGCCTCCTCGTGTGCACGTTCCTGCATGCGGTAGAGCGTGAAGCGCGAGAGCGCATTGAGGATGGCCGGAGGCGGCGGATCGTTTTTAGGAATCTCGCCCACTTCCCGCTCGAGTTTCAGGCGAATGGGCGGGATGGGAATTGGACGGGCGGTGATGACTAATTTCAAGGCTCCGTCCAGCAGTGTAACCACATCGGCTTTGGATGCCGATGGTTGGACCAAGAAATTCAAATAAAACGTTAAGAGGGGTATCCTGCATGATCGGGCCGAGGTGAAGCAACTCTTCGATTGCGATCGGACCGCCCTCCGGCTGCAGACGGAAGGCGTAATTCAATTCAACGGCCGCCCCTTCTTTGAACTCCAGGATGACGTCTTCGGCAAAAGTATTGGCGAGAGCGTTGAATTTATCGACCAGCAATCGTTGTATATCCTGGGGTTTTGAAATATACGTGCTGTTGCTTCCGGTGCGGCCTGCCAGCGTATCGAGGAAGATGTCGTTCCAATCACTTCCAATGCCGAATCCGCTGATGCCTATATTCAAATGGCCGGCCTGCTCAGCAAGCTGGAGGCAGGCCTGTTCATCTCCATACGTATGTCCGTCGGTAAGCAGAATGATATGGTTTACCCTATTGGGGTCGAGACTGCGGCGGACCTCGTTAAAACCCGCTTCCAGCCCCTGATACATTTCGGTAGCTCCGCCGGTCTGGATCATTTGAATGCGGCTCGCCAGTTTGATGCGGTCGCTTTGGTAGGCGGAAGGGATCAGCACTTCGGCCCGGTCGCTGAAGACCACCAGGCTGAATATATCTTCTGCACGTAATGACTGCATGATTTGAATTGCAGAGGCCTTGACCATGTCAATTTTATCGCCCTGCATGGACGTGGAACGGTCAAGCACCAGGCAAATGTTAAGCGGAGGCGAAGGGATTTTTTCGTCCGCCTGCCTGGGCGAGGTCTCCAGCAGGACGTAAATCAGCTGCGGCTCGTTCAGGTGGACAAGGTTTGGACGGCTGTACAGAACTTTGTGTTGAATGATGGCCGGCGGTGCATCTTCCCTGGGAAGAGTCGCGTCGTATTGCGAGCGGCGTTTTGGGTTGGATAATACCTCGTAGGCCTGCTGGATCTCCAGGAAGATTTCAGTCTCACCAGCTAGTTTGTTTTTGTCGGGATGTAAACGTTGGGCGGCCTCATAATATGCGCGTTTAATTTCCTCCATGGAGGCATCGCGCAGGACGCCTAGAAGGGCGTAATAGTCCTTCTGTGATCTGAACATCCCTATCCGATCATTTGCACGAGCACCACACTGATGTTGTCAGGGCCGCCCGCCATGTTGGCGGCTGCGACCATGCTTTGACAGGCGCGCTGCAGGTTGGGCGCTTCCGTGTACGACCGCAAAAGATCATGGTCTGCCACCACTCCCCATAACCCATCACTGCACAGCATGAGGGCGCCATTGTGCGGGAAGGGAATGGTGAACACGTCTGCATCGAGAATCTCGCCCTGTCCGAGGGCGCGGATCAATACATTCCGATGCGGGAAGGTTGCCGCTTCCTCTTTGTTGAGGTGGCCCAGTTCCTCCAGGCGTTTCACCAGGGAATGATCGTGAGTGAGCTGCTCCACACGCCCCGGCGGATAGAGGGCATACGCACGGCTGTCGCCTACGTGGCCGATGGTCACTTGCTGGCCGAGCACCAGCGCCGCTGTGATCGTAGTGCCGCTGCCAGGCGCATCTTTCTGGACTGCACGATGGGCCTCTTTAATTGCGTTTTCCATGATCTCCTGCAGCGACTCTTCCGGCTGCTGGGTAGGGATGGAAAAGAGGTAGGAGTGGAACTTACGCATGATCTGTCCGGCGATCACGCGGACCGCGGCATTGCTGGCGATCTCACCGAATTGGTGTCCACCCATCCCATCGGCCACGATATACAAGCCGAAAGGAACATTCGCCGTTTTACCGGCAAGCGTGGTGGTAATGGCCAGCAGGCTGTCCTCGTTATGTTCGCGTTGTTTCCCCACCGATTGACCGGCGGCCGCAACCAACTGCTGCATTTCAAATTGAACGCTCTGCTGACCGTGGATGATGGACTGGATCTGCTGGTCTGAGAGAGGGGCAGTGGTTGCCGTTTCGGTAGCCGCTTTTTCCTCGCCTCTGAACAATCTTTGGAAGAAATCAAGCATACAATACTCCTTTGTCAGGCGAGTAACGCATAAACGTTCTGGTCTGTCGAGCCAAAATAGACGATATCGTCGAATACCACAGGCGAACCCGTGATTGCTTTCTTCGTCTCAAATTTCCAGCGCTGGCGGCCCGTGCGATATTCCAGACAATATAGATTTCCATCCACGGAACCGCAATACACCGAATCGTTGTAGACGGCCGGTGAACTGCTGACTTGATGCTCGGTGCGAAAACGCCAGACCTCTTTACCGGACTGCGCTTCCACGCAGTAGATGAAGCCATCCGCCGCGCCGACGATGACAAAGTTTTCCGTCAGGGCCGGTGAAGACACCGAGGCTTTGCCCAGCCGAAAACGCCAGATCACCCAACCGTTGCGGGCGTCCAGGCAATAGAGCGTGCCGTCCACGGATGTAAAGAAAACCGATTGCCCGGCTACGATGGGAGAAGAGGTAACGGCGCGCTTGGCCTGGAAGCGCCACTTCATGGTGCCCCGGAAATCCACTGCAAAGAAATCGCCGTTTTCCGCGCCAAAATAAACAAGTTCATTGGCAACGTATGGAGTCGAACGGACCTCGTCCCCAGCGTCGAATTTCCAAACGCTGCGGCTGGTATTCACGTTTACGGCATGAAGCGTCTGGTCGTCCGACCCGATGAAGACATGTTGTTCCGCGATGCGCGGGGAGGAATGAATATGCCCCTCGGTAAAGTAGGTCCAGACCAATTTGCCCGTCCGTATACTAACGACATGCAGGCGCTGGTCCTCTGAACCGAAATAAATATTATTCTCGTAAATTGCCGGCCGTGAGACGATGCCGCCTTCCGTGGCATACTTCCATTGAAACTTCCCATCTGCGGCATTCAGAGCATAAAGGTTATTGTCGTAACAGCCGATATATAACACGCCCTGGTGCAGGAGCGGGGTGCCGCGTATTTCGTCTTCACATTTGAAGGACCAAATGGCTTTGATGCCGCTGGCCGGCGCGATGGAGGTGGTTGCGATTTTCGACAAGGCGCCGGTTTTCCGGGCTGCGCCCATCAACGCCTCCCTCATGGCGTCTATATTTGGAAAACGCTCGGATGGATCGTATGCCAATGCGGTGCTGATCACCGCTTCGAGTTCCGGAGAGACGTGCGAATTGATCTTTCGTATCGGTCGTTCGGCGAAGGAGAAAGGCGGCTCGAGGCGCGGGTCACGGCGTGTCAGGGAATGGTGAAGCGTGGCACCGAGTGCGTAAATATCCGCAAATGGCGAGGCCTCGCCGCGGTATTGCTCGGGAGGAGAATATCCTTCGGTGCCGATCATCGTGCCTTTTTGCCCCACCTGGAAGGTCCTGGCGATTCCGAAGTCCACCAGGATCACATCGCCGTTGCTGTTGATCATGATGTTCGACGGCTTCATATCGCGGAAAATGATCGGGTCAGGCTTGTGAGCGTGCAAAAAAGCAAGCACGTCGCATAATTCGATGGCCCACGTCATCACCTGTTCTTCCTGAAGGAAGCCGTTGGTATCGGTGATGATGGATTCCAGGTCTTTGCCGTGTATGAATTCCAGCACCAGGTATGAACGATCGTCCTCGGTAAAATAATCGTAAATACGCGGGATGGATGGATGGTTGAGCGTGGCCAGGATATTCGCTTCCCGCTCGAAGTTCTGGACGATGGTCTGCCTGACCAACGGGTCAGGCGCCATATTGATCATCTCCTTGACCGCCACTAATTTGGTCACATTGGGGAAGTGCAGGTCGCGGGCGCGATAAACCGACCCCATGCCGCCGACGCCGATCACTTCCTGAATATGATAACGCTTGACAAGCGTTGTGCCGGATTGTAACTGGCGACGGGAAGCCGATGATTCTTCGTCCTGGGGGAGCGTGATATGTTGTGTGTCCAAAAAGCCTCAGTTGTCCTTGAATTATAGTGTGCGTTGACGGGATTGACAACTATCTAATCTGTAGGGTGCGGAAGGTGTCCTTGCAGGGAAATTCGTTCTAAGGCACAATGTACCGTATGAAAATCCTCGCCGTAAGCGACCAGGTGGTTGAGCGTATTTACACGCTTGTGCCACAGGGTCACTTTAAAGGCGTGGAGATGGTCCTGGGCTGCGGCGATCTGCCTTACAACTATCTTGAATATCTTGTTTCCATGATGAACGTGCCCATGTTTTACGTGCCGGGCAATCACGACCCGGTCTATAACCTGAAATTTGCCAACTCGTATGCCGAAGGCGGCACAAACCTTGACTTGAAGCATGCACGCTCCAAGGGGCTTTTGCTGGCCGGCTTCGGCGGCTGCGTACGCTACCGGCCCGACGGCGTTAATCAGTATACCCAGGCCGAGGCTTACTTCCGTGCTTTTTACCTGATGTCGGGCCTGTTTTGGAATGTCATTCGTTATGGCCGGGCGCTTGATATTTTGATCACCCATTCGCCGCCTTTCGGGATCCACGATGAGAAAACACAGGCCCACACCGGCCTTAAAGCCATCAATTGGCTGCTGCGCTGGGCCCGTCCTCGTTACCACTTCCACGGGCATACCCACTTCTACCGCCGGAACCTTGAACCATCTGTGACCCAATTGGGACCTACAACCATTACCAATGTATACCCTTATAATTTAATCGAGATTTGAAAAATGTCTGACGACCTTATTGCTTCCCAAACCCGCTCCGATTTCAGCCGGGCGCGCTTCAAGGCATTCATGAACCGCATCCGTTCGATCGTCTCGGGCCAACCGACCACTTTACTTTCCTATGACGAGGTGAAGGCAAAATTACATATTGGAGGCCCCATCTATCGGGGTGTTCAAACTGTGCATGTCGACCAGATCGTTGGCAGTTTGAACCGCTATCACCAATTCGACCGTGCGTTCCTGCCCGTCGAGGATCAGATCGCCTCACGCTGGCAGAACATAGACAGCGCTTTTTACAAGGATATCAGCCTGCCGCCCATCCTGCTTTACAAGGTGGGACAGGTCTATTTTGTGGTGGACGGCCACCACCGCGTTTCCGTCGCCCGCGAAAAGGGACAGGAATTCATCGAAGCGGAAGTGCGCGAATGCGCCACCAAGGTTAATATTACGGCCGACCTCAAAACCGAAGACCTCGAGATCCTCGGCGAGAAGGTACATTTCCTCGAGCGTACTCATCTCGACGTGCTGCGACCGGAGTCCCGGGTGCGCCTGACCATCCCCGACGGCTTTGACCGCATCGTGGAACACATAGCCGTCCATCGCTACTTCATGGGCCTCGATTTGAAGCGGGATATATCCGAGGAGGAAGCAATTACCCATTGGTATGACACGGTATACATGCCCATCGTCAAGGTGATCCGCACGAGCAATATCCTTAAGGAGTTCCCCGGCAAGACCGAAGCCGATCTCTACCTGTGGGTGCTCGACCACGAGCGATACCTTTCTGAAGAAGGACAATCTCTTCTCCCACCCGAAGCGGCTGCCCAGGATTTCATCGAAACGCGCGATGATTAAGCGCCTATTCGTAAATTACATGTGGGCCGCTTTTTGGGGGTGCGCAGCGAAGCTGCGCACCCCCAAAAAGCGGTTTGCCCCATTTTACGGATAGGCTCCAATGCAGATTGATTTGGAGAACCCGTGACCTTACATCCTCTCTCCGGCGTCTATGCCGCCGCTGTCACCCCGCTCAAGCCCGATCTCTCACCGGACCTGGAAGCGGTGGCGCCGTTCCTAGCCTTCCTGGCTTCCAGAGGCTGTCACGGTGCACTGCTTTTCGGTACCACCGGTGAAGGTCCGTCCTTTTCTCCTGCGGAACGCGCAGACGTCTGGCGCGCGGCTTTGAAAGTGCGGGAGCAGATCCCGAACTTTCGACTGCTGGCGGGCACCGGCACACCCAGTCTCACGGAGACCATCGATCTCACGAAGCTGGCCTTCGACCTCGGCTTTGACGGCGTTGTGACCTTGCCGCCTTATTACTTCCGCAATGCCACGGATGACGGCCTCCTTCGCTGGTTCGAAGAAGTGATCCGGAAGTCGGTCCCCAAAGACGGATATCTTCTTGGTTATCATTTCCCCAGCGTGGCGGGGATCGGCTTCTCGCTGGAGCTGCTTGCCCGGCTAAAAAATGTTTTTCCGAAACAATTCGCCGGGATCAAAAACTCATCGCACAACGAAGATTTTACGCACGCTCTCGGAAAAAAGTTTGGGGATGACCTGGCCGTCTTCAGCGGCACCGATTCAGACTTTACCCTCGCTTTGCAAAACCAGGCGGCAGGCTGCATCACGGCCCCGGCCAATCTCATCTCCGGCGGTTTACGCGAAGTGTACGACTTGTTCATAAACGGTAAAGATACATCCGCGTCGCAAACGAAGGTCAGCGAACAGCGTCGCATCCTCGAAAAATATCAACCTTATCCGGCATCCCTGAAAGCTTTGCTGGCGCGGCTTTATGGACAGCCGCGCTGGCCCGTCCGTCCCCCGCTGGTTGAGATGTCAAAAATGGGTGAAGATAAAGCCGTTCATGAATTTGAACTTTAACTGTGCGGCTGCCTTTGCGAGGGCGGTCGTTTATTGAGTTCGTTTGTCCAATGATCATAAATTGATTTCGCCAGGGATCCAATGAAGGGGTGAGCTTTCTCCTCTTCTTTAAAACCTTTTGTCATTATTACTAACACAAAGGGATAACCATTCGACGGAAACACAATCCCCAAATCATGATGGTACTCTCCCGTCCAACCGGTCTTATGTGCAATCCGGACGTCCGCCGGTAAGTGAGAGGGGATCATCTCATTAATTTTCTGTTGGGCAAGGATTTCGATCATCTCATCTGAATCAGCTGGTGAAATAACCGCCCGGTTCGCCAACTTGATCAGGATTTCCAGAAACCCCCGTGCGGTCGAGGCGTTATTCAAGCCCATTCGATACGCCGCGGTATCTTCGACACCGCGGCGGACGACCAAGCTTTCCGCACCAAGTTCGCGCATAAAACGTGTGGTTTTTTCCGGCGTGACGCGATCCATGAGAATATTGGTCGCCAGGTTGCTGCTGACTGTTATCATGCGCCAAACAAGATCCCGGATCGAAAGCGATTGCCCGATCCGGTGATAAAGATCTTTTTCGGAGTCGTCCTCGTCGGAAAGAGAATAGGGTACCTGGTCCACCAAACTTGCAAATTCATTTTTGACCAGGATTAAATCGTCGAGCGAAAACGCTCCCTGTCGCGCCTGGTGGAATACCTCCATCATCACACAGATTTTCATTGTGCTGGCTGGATGAAAAGAGGTGTCGGGGTTGATGAGTAATTCATTTCCGCTGCCGAGTTGATGAGCGGCCAACCCCACCTGTGAAGCACCGCTATTATCGATCATTCTTTGGAGATCATCGATGAAAGTCATTGTTTTCCATCCGCACCATGGTCCGGTTCTTCGACCCATTATAATAAGTCCATGTCTGATCACTGGCGACTCTTGATTACTCCTCCGGCGCATGGCGCGTGGAACATGGCTGTGGATGAATCCATCCTGGAGCATATTGGCCGGCGTGAATCGCTCCCTACATTGAGGCTGTACGCCTGGGAACCTGCCTGTCTCTCCCTCGGTTATGCCCAACCTTATGCCGACGTGGATGAGACGCGTCTCAAGGGATGCGGCTGGGAAGTTGTGCGGCGTCCCACAGGCGGGCGGGCCATTTTGCACACCGATGAATTGACATATTCCGTTACTGCGCCCATCGATGAACCCAGCGTAGCCGGGTCACTGCTGGAAAGTTATAACCGTCTGGCCGCGGCCCTGCTGGCCGCGGTTCATTCGTTGGGCCTGCCGGTGGAGATGAAGGAAGGGTCAAGCCCGAACCACGAAGCACCCAACCCCGTCTGTTTTGAAGTGCCGTCGGCATATGAGATTACCGTCCAGGGGAAAAAATTGATCGGTTCTGCACAGGCCCGCCGCAAAGAAAGCGTGCTCCAGCATGGCTCACTCCCACTGACCGGAGACCTGGCGCGGATCACAGAGGCATTGGTCTTTGCCGATGAAACCGCCCGCCAGGATGCCTCGCGAAGATTGCTCGAGCGCGCCACCACCGTCGAGACGGTGCTTGGGAGACCGGTTCCCTGGGACGAGGCTGCTCAGGCTTTTATTCATGCCTTCGAAGAAAAATTAAACCTGGTTCTCGAAGAAGGTGTTTTATCGGGAAGCGAACAGGAGCGCATCGAAACGCTCGTCCAGGATAAATACAGCCATCCAGAATGGATGAAGAGAGTCTAGTTTTGGCCGGATCAGTCGACCGGGGTGGTCTCTAGAACCGCATTTGGATATCCAAGCGCCGTGAAGAACCGGCTGAGATACGTAACGGCGTTCTGTTGCGCCTGTTCGAGAATACCGTCGTCGAGCGCTGCCTTAAGGTATCTTGTCTTTTGCTCCCACGAGGGCATCGATTTCGAGGTTGGGGTCAAGCTTGGCAAGGGCGCCCGATTGGTCAAAAGTTTGTGTTTTACTTTCGTCCAAGGTAGTGATGAAGACTTCCGGGGGCGGTAATTTGACATGCAGCACACCGTTTTCCAACTGCAAGTCACTCGGCTGCAGCTTCTGCATATCGATACCGGCGATGACCGTTCCGTGTACTATTACGAGTATTTTTTGTCCGAACAGGAAACCAAAGGTTCCCTGATTTACTTCGGCGGTCACAGCCTCTGACTCGTTGTATTGGATGGTCTCCAACCTGGCAAGAGCCTGTATCTGGTTGATGTAGGTAACCGGATCGGGGATGACCGTGGGTGTGGGGTGCATTAAATCGGCAACCTGGGTCTGCAGCGAGCTGTTGGCCTGCTGGAAGGGAGCGACCGTCTGCTGGGTGGTCTGTTTGATACTCTCTACAATGTAATAAGCCGCCCCGGCTATTACGATTAGAATTAGGATGGAAAGTATATTGATACCACGGTTCTCTTTCTTCATATTATTTCTCCTTACAAATACCGCTTCTTGCATAAATCTCTACTGTCCGCATGCCGCTTCGCAGTACCTTGTAAACCTTTTTTCATCATTTATAGGGTAAAAAAACAAAAAATTGGTTTAGATACTGACAGAACACAGTACCTTGTAATTATGCAGTACTTTATAAAAGGCGGACCCAGGGTTGAACCACAACAACGATTTTTACCCTGACCCATTGAACCTGTTTATAGTCTTAACGAATCGAACAGTGAATTTGCTTTCCTATAATAACCCCTTTTCGATCAAAAAGTTGAAGGAAGGGATGAAACGACTGTTCCCATTGGTACTACTTGGACTGCTGGCCTGCAACCCTCCCGTAGGTATGGGCCCTCTTCCCACGCCAACGGTGATGCCAACCATCATCCCGACAGCTTCGGTTGAAGTGAGCCCTTCCGGGATGCCGGAGGCAAAATTAGGCACCGATAACAACCCTCTTATCCTCGCGCTGCCTGCATCTCCACGGCCCGTACCGTCGGAGCTGGCCGCAGGCAAAACTCTCATCTCCTTGCTCGAGAAATCCACGGGCTACAAATTTGTTTCCGTGATGCCTTGGGATGAAACTGAGCTGGTCAAAGATTTCGGGATCAACAACGCACATATAGGCGTCCTGTCGCCAACAGGGTATCTGCTGGCCAGCAGTCAGGGGTACGTACAGGCTGCCTTTGCCCGCCAGCAATCGGGTGCTATTTTTTATGGTGCACAGTTCATCGCCCGGAGCGACGCAGGATTTATTTCCTATTATGACCCGATCAAGGATGATGACAGCGTCGATGCCGCGGTTGCACTGGCGCAATTCAAGGGTAAAAAGCCCTGCTGGACGGACGAGTACTCGCCGTCGGGGTATATTGTTCCGCTGGGTTTTTTGAACGATGCCGGAGCGCAGACACTCCCACCGGCATTTGTAACGGATCATCCAACGGTTGTGCTCGCAATCTATGCCGGAGGAATCTGCGATTTTGGTGCAACGTACATCGATGCCCGCGCCTATCCCGGTCTTGGAGATAAATACCCGGATGTGATGAAGAAAGTCGTTGTTATCTGGCGAATCCCGCCGTTCATCCCATACGATACGCTGGTTTTTACCCATGCTATTGACAAAGACCAGCGCCGCTCCCTGATACGCGCCTTTGTGGACATCATGTCGACGGCCGATGGAAAATCTGTCCTGCAAACCCTGTATGGGATCGATGCCATGCAGGTCGTGCAGGACAGCCAATATGAGGATTTTCGTAACGCGGCCAAGGCCTCGGGATTGGACCTGGCCGACCTTATAAGGTGATTTCTCTTCCTTTATCCAACCTTATCCAGGCGATAAAGAATTTTTAAGGGGAATTAACTTGTATGTTCATTGCAATTAGATTATTATCAATTGTGTAAGAGGGTACTATTCCCTGCCGATCCCATATTTATTAAAAGGAGAAGAATATGAACAAACGCCTAACGTTCTTTTTGCTGACGTTGATCGCCGTTTTTTCGTTGGCGCTCTCCGCCTGCGGCACTGCCGCTACGCCCACTGAAGCACCGGTTGCACCCACGGCAGCCGTCTCAGCCCCGACCGAAGTTCCCACCGAAGCGCCAACCGTAGCTCCCACTACGGCACCCACAGTCGCTCCGACAGCGGTGCCCCCGGTATGCAATAAGCTGACGGATGCCCCGGCAGTTCCGGCGGCGGGCCAACTTGGCGCTTCGGATACCCCGATCACGATCGCTTTCGTCCCCTCTGGTGAATCTGGCACGATTGCCACCGCCAGCAGCGCCATTGCCGATTGCTTGAACCAGATGACCGGGTTGACCTATACGATCCAGACCGGGACCAGCTATGCCGCCGCCATCGAAGCCATGGGTGCAGGAAAAGCCCAAGTTGGTTTCCTCAACACCTTCTCCATCCTTGCAGCCCAGGCAAAATACGGGATCATCCCGGCCCTGATCAACCTGCGCAACTATTCCACGAACGACCTTGATCCGGATAAAGCGCTGGGCGGCCAGTTGGAACCGTTCTACAGGGGCCAGTTCATCGCCAACGCAGCTTCGGGCATCAAGACCTTCGCCGACCTGAAGGGCAAGACCTTCTGCTTCGTCGATCCGCTGTCCACCTCGGGCTACATCGTCCCGCGCATCGTCCTGAAGGCCAATGGCATCGATCCGGATACTGATTTCAAGGCTACTCAGAACGCCGGTTCGCACCCCAATGTAGCCATCGCCGTTTACAAGGGCGATTGCGATGCGGGTGTGACCTACATCAATGTTCTGACCGATGCAGGCCACCAACCTGGCAGCCACCTATCCGGACATCACCACGAAGGTGTCGTCTTTGCCGATACAGACCGCATCCCGAACGATGGCGTCCAATACATCAAGACCTTCGATCCCAAGCTTCAGGCGATCACTACCGAAGGCTCTGCTGGCCATGGCTGCGGATCCGGGCGGCAAGGCTGTGTTAGGCAAACTGTACACCATCAATGCCTTCCAGAAAATCGACCCGACCTTTACGATGTATTCTGATTTCAATGCAGTTCTCAAGAAGGCCGGCGTCGATCCTGCTTCTCTGATTAAATAAAACCTCACATGAGCCTGGCAGGTTGATACAACCTGCCAGGCTTTTCTTTTGTTTTCCCACGATCACGAAATTCAATATCGTCATGTTAAAAGTCGAAAATCTCACAAAAGTCTATCCCAATGGAACCCAGGCGCTGAAAAACGTCAGCTTTGAAGTCAAGGATGGCGAGTTTCTGGCAGTGATCGGGTTGAGCGGATCAGGCAAATCCACCCTGCTGCGCTGCATCAACCGCCTGATCGAGCCAACCTCCGGAAAGATCTATCTGGAATGACCAGGATATCACCGCGGCTTCTGCCAGTGAAATACGCAAGATCCGCCGCCAGATTGGCATGGTCTTCCAGCAGTTCAACCTGGTCAAACGCTCTTCTGTGATGACCAATGTCCTGTCCGGCCGGTTGGGATACGTCAACACCTTTTCGAGCTCCCTGCACCTTTTCTCTTCCGCCGACAACCATAAAGCCCTCGCCAGCCTCGAGCAGGTTGGCCTGGCGGACAAAGCTCATGTGCGCGCCGATTCGCTTTCAGGCGGGCAGCAGCAGCGCGTGGGCATTGCCCGCGCCCTGATGCAGGACCCGAAGCTGATCCTGGCCGATGAGCCGGTTGCTTCGCTCGACCCGGTCCTGGCGCATTCCATCCTGAAATATCTCGAGCAGCTCAACAAAGAACGCGGCATTACCGTACTGTGCAGCCTGCATTTCCTGGACCTGGTGCATCGCTACGCCACCAGCGCCATTGCCCTCAAAGATGGCGAACTGGTCTTCCAGGGACTGCCCAAGCAAATCGACGATGCCCAATTTAAAGCCATCTATGGGCAGGAAGCCGAACGTGTCTCCATCATTCTGAGCCGGGCGGATATCCGCTTTCATACTTTGACCCGACTGGCCAGGTAACTTTCTCGATAACAAAAACATTCATGGCAAACTCAGAAACCAACGCCAGTCCTGATCAACCTCCACCCTGGTACTATTGTCTTCCCTGATCATTCCCGGGCTTGGGCAATTCCTGTCCAAAAAGCGGACACGCGGCTCTGTGATTTTCCTGACGACCGCGCTCCTGGCTTACCTGATCAACTGGTCACTGGTTCACCAAAATATCGGCAAGATCAGCTTGGGCGGCCTGGTTACCAGCTGGCTGTGGCTGCCGCTGATCCTGTTCTGGGTCTGGAATGTGCTGGATGCCCGCGCACTGGCCGCTCGAAAACACTTCAACATCCTGCCTGGGATCCTTTTTGCGGCGATCATCCTGTATGTGATTGCCTGGAACGTCACCGATGTCAAACTGGACCGCCTGATCGAGCGTTTCAGCGATGCCCGGATCGTGGCGACGAACCTGCTCAACCCGGACATGATCACCATGACCGTCAACGGCCAGGATACAGATCTGCGCCTGGAGCTGCATGTACACCTACATCGGCGACAAGCTGGCCGGGCGCCCGGTTGCCGGGCCAATCCGGGCGAGCGATAACTTGCTGCGATATTCTCGGCAGGCTAAAAACTCGTACCGGCTCCCAAGCTGGGAGGTCAGCCTGGGCCTGGCCGCGCCGGGCAGCAAGGTCAATACATTTGTCGCCGGTTCGATGCTCCAGACCATTGCCATGGGCTTGATGGCGACGATATTTTCCACCATCCTGGCCATCCCGATCAGCTTTCTGGCCGCGCACAACATCATGTCAGCGTCTTCCGGGCGGAACGGTCATCTATTATGTAGCGCGCGGCATTTTGAACGTGGTGCGCGCCGTCGATACGATCGTGTGGGGCCTGATCGTCATCGTTTGGGTGGGCCTGGGGACGTTTCGCGGGCGTGATTGCCCTGACCATCCATTCCGTGGCGGCCCTGGGAAAATTATTCTCGGAAGAGATCGAACATATCGACCCGGGCCCGGTCGAGGCCGTCACCGCCACCGGCGCCAACCTGGTCCAGATCATCCGTTATGCGGTCATCCCGCAGATTGTGCCTTCCTTCCTGGCCTATTCGCTCCTGCGCTGGGATATCAATATGCGCTCCGCCACGGTCATCGGATTTGTGGCCGGCGGCGGGATCGGCTTTTTTGTGGTCGAGAACGTCCGCATGGGCGGCTACCAGCAATATGCGACCGCCTTGTGGGCCGTGGCGATCGTCATCATCCTGGTGGATTACATCAGCGAGAAGTGGCGTGAAAGCATCTTGAAAGACCAACCGCAGAGAGATAAAACCGGAAGCGGCCGCTGGTGAATGTATCTTACGGGTGGCCTTCTATGTGATTCCTGGGCGTGCTGGCTTTTATCTATTGCTGGAATCTGAGCGAGATCAACCTGCGGGATCTGCTTCAGCCCCGGTTCAAACTTTGGCAGCTTGATCAAGGATTTTGTGACGATCGATCTCTCGCCCAGCGTCTTGCAGCCCGTCATCCAGCAAATGCTCGTCACGATCTTCCAGGCGATGCTGGCCACCACCCTGGGCGCTCTGGCTGCCCTGCCTTTCAGCTTCCTGGCTGCCAAGAACCTGACCGGTCGCAGCCGGCTCTCCATCTGGATTTACTACCTGACCAGGGCGGTACTTCAACATCCTGCGCTCGATCGAAGCGCTGCTCTACGTGGTCATCTTCATCTTCTGGGTGGGCATCGGGCCGTTTGCGGGCATGCTGGCCCTGGCGGTAACCTCCTTTGCCCTGATCGGCAAATTATTTTCAGAAGCCATCGAGAATATCGACCCCGGCCCGATCGAAGCGGTCACCGCCACCGGCGCGAACCGTTTGCAGATGATCGTCTTATGCCATCCTGCCGCAGATCGTTCCGCCCTTTGTCTCTTACCTGATTTACCAGTGGGATATCAATATCCGCATGGCAACCATCATCGGTTTTGCAGGCGGCGGCGGGATCGGTCTGACCCTGACCACCTTCTTTGGCTCGCTGCAATATCACAAAGCGGGAACCGTGGTGGCCTTCATCGTGGTCGTGGTTGCGTTGATGGATTTTGCCAGCGCAAAATTGAGACAGTCGTTGATCTAAAACAAAGCCCAAACCCTGCCGAGGCAAGCTGCGGTTACCCTTGTAGTTTTGTTGGTAGAATCGGGGGAATGTATAAAAGGATCTTGAAGTTCATTCGTAAATTATTACTGGCTCTTGCCGCACTTGGACTGCTGGCTTTGTTCCTGCCACGCGTGATCACCAGGGGTCTACAGTTGGACGCGCATCTATACCGTGGACAGCGCACCGACCGAAGGCGTGGCCATTGTCTTCGGCGCAGGCCTGACGCGCGGCGGCTACCCGACCGCGGTCCTGCGCGACCGCGTGGAGACGGCTGCACAGCTTTACTTTGCCGGTAAAGTGCAGAAGCTTTTGATGAGCGGCGATAACCGCTCCGATAATTACAACGAACCGGGAGCCATGCGTGAATACGCGCTCAGCCTCGGCGTGCCATCCGATGCAATCGTGCTCGATTACGCCGGCCGGCGCACGTACGATACCTGCTACCGCGCCAAAGCCATCTTTGGCTTGAAATCGGCTTTGCTGGTCACGCAGCAGTTCCACCTGCCGCGCGCTTTGTTCCTGTGCAATGCGCTGGGAATACAGGCCGCGGGCGTGGAAGCCAATAACCATCCATTACTTCCCGCTGCTGCTGTTGGTCTGGAATATCCGTGAACAGCTTGCCACCGTCGGCGCGTTCGTGGATGTATACGTCACCAAGCCGCTGCCCGTGCTCGGCAACCCTGAACCGATCTTTCCGGAGGCCTCATGACCCGTGACGAAGCTCTTATCCCTGGTGCGTGAATTTGTGAAGAACGAAGGCCTTGTGCGCCACATGCTTGTCGGTCGAAGCCTGCCTGCGCTTTTATGCCGAGAAGTTCGGCGAAGATGTGGAAGCGTGGGGAATGCTCGGCCTTATCCACGATTTCGATTGGGAGATCCATCCCACGCTCGACAAGCACCCGGTCGCCGGTGCGCCGATCCTGCGCGAGCGCGGCGTGCCCGAAGACATCATCCAGGATATCCTGAGTCACGGCGTGGATACGGGTGTGCCACGCGATACGCTGCGGCGCAAGGCTTTATATGCCTGTGATGAAATTACCGGCCTGGTCACCGCGGTGGCGTTGGTGCGCCCCTCGCGCTCCCTGTTCGACCTTGAGCCATCATCCGTTAAGAAGAAGTGGAAGGACAAGGCCTTCGCCGCCGGCACCGACCGTCCCGAGATGGAGCAGGCCGCCAAGGAATTTGGCGTCGAGCTCTGGGAGCACACCGGGAACGTGATCACCGCCATGCGGGGTATCGCTTCCGAGTTGGGTCTGGTGGGAAACATTCAACAATAAGGAAATTATCCCTTCTCATCAGGATATGACTCTGGAAGGTCTGGTTACTTCTGCATAGCATCCTCGCCAAAGCACATATGGGTTGTAAAGGGATACTCAACCTACTGCTTCTTGCATAAATATTTAAACCTGCCCTCATCTATAGTAGAGTAAATGAGAAATCTTTAGTTTAGATAATTACGCAGCACTCTGTAGTAATAATTACCAGGGAAGAATTCGGATAATTTTTCTGCAAATTCAACTTTCTGGTTTAGCCGCCTTAATGTAAAAGAGAGTTGCTGGACGTACAATAGAGATATTCAAAGCATGAAATGTTTTGATAGATATTCGGACAGGGCTGGGAATTTTACGGAGGGTCTATTATGTTCAAAAACAAGAATCTCGTTTCGATGCTCGGCTTTGTCGGCGCGATTGTGGTCTTGTTCTTTGCACTGAATTGGGCATTCCACTTGCCCGCGCCAAAGACGATCCCCGATGCAGGCAAGACGCCTGCACCAACACAAACACAGGAAAACTCACCCATTCCGCCCACGCCCACCATTGAAAGCTACGATTTTCGCGGCACGAAACTTTATTTGGCGCAACCCCTGCCAAATTCACCTGCTAACGCAAATGTTTACCTGCTTAAAAAAGATCAGCCCGCCACGCTTGACGAGGCCCGCGCGCTCGCCCAAAAATTTGGTATCCAAAGTCCGGTGTATAGGGCGCCAGGCCAAATTCCGAATACAACAGATTTTGTTTTCACCGATGGAAAGCAAATGCTATCGGTCCATTCCAATTTTTATTTCAACTATACGTCCGACATCGCCAGGAATAATGATAACTTCAGCGGCATGCAAAATCCAAACGCGGAAACGACCATTGCTGAGTTTCTCAAATCTCACGGATACAATTTTCCGTTCAAGGTCGAAGGGGACGAATTGCGCGGTGGATATATTGTCCAACCGCTCGCACCGGATGGATTTCCGATGCAATATGAGTTTTATTCACTGCCGGTCATGCAAATCATGCTCGACGAAAACGGTCAGGTGCTGAGTGTTTCAGCCAGCCTGATGGATTATGAACAAACTCCCGTCGGCACATTTGGAATTATCAGTGCGGAAGACGCGCTTCAAAAAATGCTGGATGATACGGTTCCGGCTGGCAAAATCGAAAGCGGTCACTCTGCATCCAAACCCATTAAGGAATGGAGACGTGTTTATCCCCTGAATGAGACGATAAGCATATACGGCTACACATCTTCAATTCCAGCGCTGGATACAAGCAACCCTCCTTTCGTGCAAATTGATGGATATACAGCCACAGGCAATCTCAATGGAATAGATGCCCTTAAACCGAATACTTATGTCGAAGCTACGGGTCAATTTATCGTCGAGAATGAAATCCAGGAATTCAAAATCCAATCCTGGAAAGTTTCCGAAAAACTCGAAGACGACGGCTTACTTGGCACATTACATCGTGATGGTGCGAAAGTTATCATGTCAACAGCCGATCAAGGCGACTATACACTTGTTCCTGATGTCCCTGCCGATCTTCCTCTGCCGTTTGAAAACGCTTTTGTCATTGGCACAACCATAGGGAATACTTTTGACTGGAAATCCATTGATGACCGTGCGACTGCAGGTGGTGGCGGTGGCGGTGGCGGCGGACTCGGTTTTTATCAACTCAACTTAAGTGGAACGCCCGTGCCGTTTCCGACCGCAACTCCTATTCCGACTTTATCAAGTGGAGGCAATTATGTTGTACAAGCTGGAGATACGATCAACTCCATCGCGTCTGCGAATGGAATTACAGCCGAAGAATTGATGAAAGCGAATGGCTTAACCAATCCCGGTACATTGATGATCGGGCAAACGCTAAATGTCCCCAATTCCACCGGCAACCCCAACCAGCCGCCTGTTGGAAAACAATACGAGGGCCAGCGCGGCATTCTGACAGTCAACATATTTAATAAACCTGACGGCAGTCAGAGAAGCGAATATTATCTATCCATCAACAACCTTGACGGGCTATACCCTTTCGTAATGCTGGAAGGCAACGGCCTGGATAAATTGAAAGCGTTTCACAATCGTCCGGTCGAAATTTGGGGAAGAGTGGTTCGCTACGACGAGGCATCCGCCATGCCGGTTGTGAATGTTGAACGCTTCAATATTCCTTTCCCTGACCTGCAGTTCCAAATTATCAAGGGTACTCAAAAAAGCATGGTTGTTGAAGGTAAAACCGCCATCCTGTTCACGGCCGATAATGGAAAATCCTATATTCAGATGCAGAATAATGGCGACATTGATATTAATATTCCCTCCTACCTGGGCGACGAAGTTATCTTCGAAGCGCTCATCATTCCTGACGAAACATACGGCGGATACCCAACAATTCGTGTTTATAACAGCGCACTTGCGATCAGTCCAAAAAACGGCAAGCCTGTAGAGTTGACAATCACTTCAGACCAGCCTCTTGTTACGAATGAACCGCAAATTCAGAACACGGCGGAACCTTCTACGCCTCCCACCCTGACCATCGAAAAAGTGGAATTGGTTTATTTCGTGAGCAATCCACTGTATCAGGCAAACGATCCAAGTGCGGGCAGGCGATCGCCTTATATTCAACCCGCCTGGCATTTTTCCGGTCATTACAGCAATGGGGATTCATACGACATCCTCATTCAGGCGTTGGAACAGGAATTTCTCTCGCCAGAAATCGCCCCATACATTCAAGGTGGCTAACAAGCGGTCAAAGGAATTGAAGGCAAACACCTATAATACAAAGACCCGATTAAGAAGCAAGAGAAGTAAACTAAAATCCATGTCACCCCCCCACTTGACACGGATTCGCGGTTGGGTATATACTCAATTTAACAAATGGTCTGGGAGGGACTCGAACCCTCAAGCTGTGAAGTGATGTATTCCGAGTACATCAATGTCTACCAATTCCATCACCAGACCAAGATCAGATGGGTCTCTCCGGCAAGGGAGACCCGCTTGCTTTAATTACTCAGCACAACCGGAAAACCTTCCGAGGGTTGCCTGTCAAATGTGCTGAGTTCAACTATTGGCGGGGGCAAGTTAATCACCTCTTATGGCTTACTTTCTTCTGTTGTTTCAATCAGCAAATCAAGCATAGATTGAAGTGCTGTAAGCCAACTGTCTTTTTTTGCCTGTGTCCACTTGGGATTGTCTGGATCAGGCAGGCGGCTTAATAAAGTTTCTAGGTCGTTGTACCACTTCAACGACGGATTGATTTTATCCGGAGGCGAAAATCTACTCTTTGCGATTTCTGTATTAACGCTATTATCAGTATTTGTCTTTTCGCTTGCCTTTTTATTGGATAGGCTTGAAACGGGTTTTCGTTCCCTGGTTAGAGGATCGCCTGCAATTAATCCAGCTTCTTGGCAAAGACCACGAAAAAGAGAAACCATCCTCGCTCGTTGGTTAAGCGGTTCGCTTTTCGCAAAAGCATTACCAATTTCTATATCGGTCGCATCGGCAGGGGTAGGATGAAGCTCAAAAATCGAGGGGTAGGCATTTCTCAAAATACCTTCAAGAACTTTGGGATAATCATTAGTCGTAGATGTAGCAATAGCCTTCCAAGTTTCAGTAGGCTTGCCATCTTCATTGATTAATGCTAGATATTCTAGCGCCGAGATAGTTCTAGAGGCATTGCCCGCCGTAATTCCGACGTGCTCCATTTCGCCTTTGTCAACTTGGTTTGGTGTCCAACCCTTCCTAATTTTTTCCAAAAGAATCAGCATATTTCCAATGGATGTATAGGGAGCAAAATTTTCAGAAACAGCTCTAGGCATAGTACATACTCCTTTTATTTAAGTACAACACCCGCATTATATCCTCGTACAAACATTAAGTCAAGGTACAACTAGTACTTATTTCTCTGGAACTGTACTAATTTGTTTCTGGATTTTGCTTTAGGATAGCTTGTAAAAGGAGCCTACTATGAACGATATTGTATACAGAAAATACCCCATCATTCGGAAAGGCGCAGCCGGATATTGGCATGCATACGGAAATGGATGGGCGGTTTGCGCCCAATCTAAAGAAGTTGTCTTATTAAAATATAAGGAAATGCTTCGCCTTATGAACGAATTAGTTTCTCGTCCTGTGATAAAAGCCGGTGATATACTATGATTGTGAAGTCTTTGGAAGAAAATAAATCTGAAGTTAAGATCACGAACGAAAAACCAGTTTCTTTATTTCCTCTTGATTTCAAGCAGGCGGTTGCCGCGTTGCTAAAAGTAAAGCCAAAAGAAGAAGAACCCAGTAATAAGAAAAAAGTTTACAAATCCGATAAGTAGAACATATTTTCTGTATTAGTGTATAATGGGTTTGGCATAACCAGGAGACTATCAATGCCTACCAATACTAGATTTAACGAGCGAAAAGCCACCGAAACGGCATCATTATTGCTTTCTATGCAAGAGGGGGGAAGGGCAGATTATTTGTGGCTTATCAAAATGCTGTACTTTATTGATCGTGAGGCTCTTAAAAGGTGGGAGAGACCGATTACTTATGATTTCTATGTTTCAATGCCTCACGGTCCCGTTGTAAGTACGGTTTACGACATAATCATGAAAAATATTCCAAGCGTATTTTGGAAAAGTTTTATCGTTACTTTACCCAAAAGGTACGAGGTTATGCTTAATGGAAGTCCTGCGCCTATAAAAAAGCTCTCAGAAGCGGAGGTTGATTTAATTCGCGAACTATACCAAGAGCTAGGTCATCATACAGGATTTGAATTAGAAGCAATTTCACATCATCTCCCGGAATGGCACGATCCAAATGGTTCTTCCATACCAATTAATCTGGAGGAACTTTTAGCGGTTCTTGATTATGGTCCAGATGAGATAAAGCGTATCTCTACTGAATTGGAGGCGGAAGAAGAAATAGACGCTCTCTTTGGTTCATGATCTATGTTTCAGGCGGGAGATTGTTTTCTGATTGAGACGAATCGAGATGAGGGCGGATTTATCAAAAGCCATCTTCATATTGTTATCATTGATTGCGAAGAACATACGGGTACTACCGTAATTGTGGTTGTTGAAACATTAGAAGGCAAAAAAGATGAAACAACAATTTTAAAACCCGGCGACCATGATTTTATTCAACAGGATTCTTATGTAAACTATAGGCGATCAAGAACGACATCAAATACTGACCTTCGCCGTCTTGTTGAAACAGGTGTGGCAAAGCCTAAGAACCCAGTATCTAAAGAGCTCCTTATAAAGATAAAGAAGGGCATTATTGATTCGAGGTTTACACCGAGATATGTTGTCGAATATTGCCGACGCAAATTCTCCGACGAGGCCTTTGACCAACTAAAATAGATTTCGGTTTGTCATATATATCATTCCCTTATTTTTCTATTCCCTGCTCTTCAACCAATCCAATAATTTTTTCGTGGGCCAGCAGTTAATCACATCTTTCGGTTCCACCCAGGCGCGGCGGGCGGTGGCCACGCCGTAAGGCAGCATGTCGAAATCGCCTTCGGAATGTGAATCGGTGTTGATGCTCATGGGTATGCCCAGGTCTTTTGCGCGGCGCGCATAGGTATCGTCCAGGTCGAGGCGGGCGGGGTGGGCATTGATCTCCATCGCAACCCCCGATTCAGCCGCGGCCTTGAAGCAGCGCCTCCATATCCAGGTCCGCCCCTTCGCGGTCCGGGATGAGGCGGCCCGTCGGATGCCCGATGATGTCCACGTGCGGATTGCGGATGGCATTGAGCACGCGCTGTGTGACTTTCTCACGCGGCTGTCGCAGGGAGGTGTGCAGCGAGGCCAGCACCAGGTCGAGGCTTGCCAGGAATTCGTCGGGGTAGTCCAGTTTGCCATCGGCTTTGATCTCCACTTCGGTGGCGTGTAAAACCAGAATGCTGTCGCCAAGTTTCTCCTGCACCTTTTTGATCTCGGCGGCCTGCTTCTTATGGTCCTGGATGCTCAATCCGCCTGTTACGCCCAGGCTCTGTGAATGATCGGTGAAGGCGATCACTTTCATGCCGCGCCGGGCGGCAGCCTGCGCCATCTCGAGCATCGACAGCTTTCCATCGCTCCAGGTGGAATGCGTTTGCAGGTCGGCGTGGATGTCCTTGACCTCGATCAGCTTTGGCAGTTTGTTGGCCTGGGCCGCCTGCACTTCGCCGCGGTCTTCGCGCAGCTCGGGCGGGATCCACGGCAGGCCGAGCGTCTTGTACACTTCCGCCTCGGTGGCGCACAGGATCTCGCCCTTGCCGTTCGTTTTCGTCAAAGAGTGTTCCGAGAGCGACAGGCCTTTAGTCGAGCGCCAGTTCTCGCAGGCGGACGTTATGATCTTTCGAGCCGGTGGCATACACCAGCGCAGTGCCAAACTTTTCAGGCGGATGGACCCACACCTGGGCGCGCACGCCGTCGCTGAACTCGATGCTTGATTTCGTTTCGCCCTTGCCCAGCACACGCGACACGCCCGGCAAATGCACGAAGGCCTCCATCACGGGCGCGGACTTTTTCGATGCGACCAGGATATCGAGGTCGCCGACCGTGGAGCGCATCCGTGCGCAGACTTCCGGCAGGCTCGGCTGCCACAACGCCCTCCACCTTTTTGAGGGAAGCGATGATCTCCTGGGCCAGCGGCCAGGCGCGTCCGAGCGGGATGCGCCCCGAACGCCGCGCCAGCGACTCGATGCCGGTGATGATCTGCGCTTCGGACTTTGCGCCCATGCCGGGCAGGTCGCGCAGTTTCCCTGCCGCGTGCGGCCTTTTCCAATTGAGGCAGGGTCGTGATGTTCAACGTCTTCCAGATCAGCGCGATCTTCTTCGGGCCAAGCCCGGGCACCTGCAACCAATCCGCCAGGCTCGGCAGGGACTTCCTTTTTGAGCTTCTCGAGGAATTGCAGTTTGCCGGTACTGAGCAGTTCGTCTATTTTTTCGGAGATGGCCTTGCCCACGCCGGGGATGTCTTCGAGCTTGCCCTCTTTCCAATATTCCGAGGCTTCGCGTCCGAGGCTTGTCAGGTTCTCGGCCGCTTTACGATAGGCGAGGGTCTTATAAATGATCTCGCCCTTGATCTCCGATAAGTTGGCGATCAGGGTAAAGGTATCGGCCAGTTGGCGGTTGTTCATCATGGGCACCTCTTAAGGAAGAACGGTTATCAGATATTTATGCAAGAAGCAGTAGATCGAGATTATACGATTAATTCATCAAACTCAATTTATAATTCCCGACATGAACGCAATAGAAATATCCATGCATGTCCTGGCTTTCCTGGCAGGTCTCATCATCGTGGCTCTCACCCTGTTCTCGGCCATATCCACCTTTGTCCTGCCGCGCAGCTCACGCAGTCCCCTAACCCGGCTGGTCTTCAGTTTGATGCGTAAGGTCTTTAATCTCCTCCTGCACTTTACCAGGACGTATAAGCGCCTGGATGCCATCATGGCGTATTACGCGCCGATCAGCTTAATGATGCTGCTGCCTGCCTGGTATCTGTTGATCGCATTGGGGTATGCCGCCATGTATTGGGCGCTGGGTGTCGGCAACTTCATCGACGCGTTCAGGCTGAGCGGGTCATCCCTTTTCACGCTTGGGTTCGCGGCCTCCAGTGGGTTCTGGCAATCTGCACTGGTATTCAGTGAGGCCATGCTGGGCTTGATCATGGTGGCCCTGTTGATCGCCTATCTGCCGACCATGTATGCAGCTTTTTCCCGCCGCGAACAGGCGGTCAACATGCTCGCGGTGCGCGCCGGCAGCCCCCCTTCGGCCGTGGAGATGCTCCTGCGCTTCAAGCGCATCCATGGACTCGATCAACTCGGTGATTACTGGCGCAGCTGGGAGACGTGGTTTGCGGACATCGAGGAAAGCCATTCCACTCTTGCAAGCCTGGTGTTTTTTCGCTCCGCGCAGCCGGAGATCTCGTGGATCACCGCGGCCGGCGCTGTGCTGGATGCCGCCTCGCTGACGCTTTCGGCAGTGGACGTGCCGTATGAACTGTCTGCCGCGTTATGCATACGCGCCGGTTATCTATCCTTGCACAGCATAACCCATTTTTTCGGCATCCCGCTCTCGCACGACCCGCACTTTCCCGACGATCCCATCAGCATCAGCCGGGCGGAATTCGACGAGACGCTGACGCAACTCGCGGCGGCAGGCCTGCCGCTCAAACCGGACCGCGACCAGGCGTGGAAAGACTTTGGGGGATGGCGGGTTAACTACGACCGCTCGCTCACTGCGTTGTGCAATTTGGTGATGGCTCCCTACGCGGTCTGGTCCAGCGACCGTACACCACCGGTGAACGATTTAGATACAAGCCGATAATCGATACTCTCCTTCACCCTCACCCTGGCCCTGCTCCCGATGTGAGCAGGGTTGAATCTCAGTATGATTATTTGAACTTTAAATCCTCTAAGAATACCAATTTTTTATTTTTTTTCTTTGCGTTCTTTGCGAAGCACGAGTCCCCGTTCTTGCTTTTAGAGGCCCTGCAGGTAGCGAGCTCCGCGGTAAAGTTTCTTTCTTTGTGTTTATATTTTTTGAGTTCTTCTCAGCGCAATCTGCCAACTACTTTTTTTGTTCTTCCTTCGTGTTCCTTCGCGAAGCACCCTCGTAGAGCATGTTTGTTGTTTTATTTTGTCTTACATCTCTCTTTTACCGCCTTCAGAAAGCCAACGAATAATGTTGTCCGTTCAACCACCGGTTCGGATCAGGCGGCTCACGTATGAATCTACTTATGTCAGGAGGTTTGACAATGGCCAAAAATGAGAACCTGAAGGATATAGCATCCCAATTCGATAAGGATATTACATCCCAGTTCGATGAAGAGACGCTAGAATGGATGGAGGAGCACCTGCCGGAGATGAGGCAATACGTTTCAGGTCAGCGCCTTTTGTACCAGAGCCTTGTGTTTAGCTTCATCGTCGGTCTGGCTGCTCATGTGGGGGGATACGTGCTACTATCGTCGGAGCCGAGCGGGCTACTTGGACTCCTGGCCGACCTGCTCCACGCCCTCGGTTGGTCCCTCTGGACCGGGGCAATCGTGGCTGTGTTCCTCCAGATAGCGCCGGAGGTGAAACGACGACAGATCAAGCAATCAGTCGATGCTTACGAAGCAATACGACGTCAGAAGGCCCAAGCCATCGGCAGGCGTGCTCGAAAAGCGGGTAAGTCACAGTAACACCATACCAACTCCACCTAATTCAGCGATCTGGAGGCAGATTAGGCCGCCCGCTCATGCCGCGTTGTCGCATGTCCAGTTGGCATCTGTCCGCCCTCAAACTTGCACCAACTCAATCAGTTGAGACTTCCAGGGTGGGCACGTCCAGCGTCTTCAAGCGGCGCATTTCGGGCCAAATCAAGGATACAGCCCCTACAACCACCAAGGTCCCGATGCCACCTGCGACGACCGCCAGGATTGGGCCTAAAAAGGCAGCGGCCAGCCCGGATTCAAAGCTGCCAAGCTCATTCGACATTCCAATGAAAATACTGTTCACCGACGAGATACGGCCGCGCATTTCGTCAGGCGTTAATGTCAGCAGAAGGGTGGCGCGTATGACCACGCTGATATTATCGAGGCCGCCCAACAGGGTTAGCATGGCAACCGACAGCCAGAAAGTTGTCGAGAGTCCGAAGACAATTGTCGCCACGCCAAAACCGGTCACGGCCAGCAGTAAAGTCCGGCCGGCATGTTTCATGGCAGGCAGGTGGGCCAGTATAAAGGCTACGATCAATGCCCCGATGGACGGCGCGGCGCGCAGTATGCCCAGGCCCGTCGCCCCGACCTTAAGAATGTCCGTGGCGTAGATGGGAAGTAAAGCGACAGCGCCGCCAAACAAGACCGCGAACATATCCAATGTAATGGCCGCCAGGATGACCTTTGTATCCCGTATGAATTTTATGCCTTCCGTCAGCGATTCGAGTGTGGCAGATTTACGCGCCAGGGGCAATGGCTGTCCCTTGATCATGCTCAACAAAACACAAAAGACCAGTGCGCCAAGGGCGTCGAACACGTAGATGCCGGTGACATTGTTCGAGATCGCAACCACGATCCCGGCAACGGCCGGACCCATGATGGAAGCAAACTGCCAGGTGCTGCTGTTCCACGTGGCAGCGCTTGAAAATAAAGCGGATGGGACGGTTTCCGGTACGAGCGTGGAAGAGGCCGGATCGTTGAAGGCGCTGGCCGTACCAATCCCCAGCAGGCATAAATAAACCAAATAGACCGATCCCTGATAGAAAGAGATCAAGGCCAGTCCCAATGCGGATAACGGCCAGTACCAGCTCCGTGATCAATACGATCCGCCTGCGGTTGTATTGGTCTGCTACATGACCGGCGAGTAATGAAAGCAAAAGCACGGGGATCACCTGCGCCAGTCCGACCAGACCCAGCGCCAGTGCGCTGCGGGTGCGCAGCCATAGCTCCCAGCCGATCGCAAAGGAGAGCATTTCACTGCCAAAAGAAGTGATGAGACGACCCGTAAGCAGCAATCGAAAATCCTTAAACCGCAAGGCTGCATACGGGTCACGATGAGCGCCTGGGGCGCTATCTGGTTCAGAGTTCATACCCTATCCTTAACATATAAGATGGATATTTGTGAGCAGGGACCCCACCCCCGACCTACCCTTCGGGATCCCCTTAATGCAAGAACGGGGACTTGTGCTCCGCGATCCCCAAATCAAAGTGCGATTTGGAGAGGGGAGCGTAGAATTACCAACCGATGTTACGCACTGTCCCGCAGGTTTACCCCGCGGCGAGCTTGGAGATTAAGAAAACCTGCGGCACGTTTTGAGTAAGGTGAGTTACTAAGACAAGAAGGCTTATGATACCATTCCCTGCATGGATCATAACGATCATGTTAATCTTCTGAGACCGGCCAACCTGCCCCCCGGCGGAGTTTGGGCGGACTTCGGCGCGGGCGGGGGCGCGTTCACACTAGCTTTGCGCGAGCTGGTAGGTTCCACCGCAGATATCTTCGCCATCGATAAAGACCACACCCGGCTGGACAGCCTGGAACGAGACCATCATACCCGCTTCGGCGATTCGAGAACCCTGCACATTCTCCACGACGATTTTACGCATCGGCTCGACCTGCCCACGCTCGACGGGGCCGTGATGGCGAACTCGCTGCATTATTTCAAGGACAAGGAAAAGACCTTGCGACACGTGCGCTCGTTCTTGAAATCAGACGGGCTGCTGCTGCTCATCGAATATAACGTTGATTCGGGCAATGCCTGGGTGCCTTATCCGTTAACTTTTGAAACCTGGCGCGGGCTTGCCCTGCGGGCGGGCTTTAACGAACCCCGGTTGTTGGCGAAGCAACCTTCAAGTTTCTTACGTGAGTTTTATTCAGCGGCGGCGAACAAGATCGGGAATTAAAAACTTGTAGCTTTATTTCACGGTGAGCCACACTCCCACAAAGACGACAGCCAGGCCGACGAGGCGTGTAAGGTCCAGTGACCTTTGAGCCGCGCCCAGCAGCCCGAATTGATCGAGAAGGGTCCCCACCAGGAGTTGACCGGCGACGATCGTAATGATGGAGGCTGCAACACCCACGCGCGGGATCATGTAACTTACCGCCCCGATCACGACCAGGCCGAAGACCCCGGCGCAAAGCGCATACCAGGGGACGCTGCGCCAATTCCCCAGTTTCCCCCCACCGATGAACAAGAGCGGTATCAGTGATGCAATGGCACCTCCGATATGGACGATGAATATGCCCTCCAGGGTCCCAAGCTGTCCGCTGATCATGCTGGCCAGCGGGCTTTGCAGCCCGACTGCCACACCGCCTGCCAAACCGATGAGGATGATGAGAATAAAATTATTCATACCGTTTGTCCCTTTTCGATATTTTATTAAATTCAGGTTTATGAACAGGGGTTTTATTAGAAATAATTTGAACCCCGATTCCTTAACATACCATTCCCAAGTATTCGGTAGAAAGCCCCTTTACCCTTCCAGGGCTTTCCCAGATTGGGTTGCCTCTGTCAACACAAGCACCAGAACAACCAGCGGAATAAGTGTGAGACCAGCCAGCACCAGTGTATCGCGCAACATATGAGGATTTTCCACTTTGAGTTTATTCCTGGCCTGTCTATTCCATATCGTCGGGGAGTCGTCCTGCCCTTTGTGCAATGCGTCGATGCCGTAATAAACCACAGGCAGGCAGTTGAGCATAATTCCTCCAGAGATAAACGCAAACACGAATCGTTGATGAAGGCAATAATACACTGCAAAACGGCGCGACGATCAATGCGGTGAGAGCAAACTCTATCGTAGCAAATTTGATGCCGTTCAGTCTGTTATGAGATTTTAACGATCTGGATCATTCATCTTCCAACAATTCAAATATAGAACTGCTAAAACCCCAACTCCTTCAAATTCTGCTCCTTGCTTCTCTTCCCGCTCGCTCCCAGCAATTCCTTCCAGAACTCATCGTCATAGCGGCGCGACTTCACAGGCAGCGGCATCGGCACACCCCAGCCCAGCAGCAGCACTTCCTCCTTCGGCTGCAGGCGCGCCAGCATGCCGCGCAAGGCCTCGCGGCCCGAAAGACCCGAAAGCACGGCATGGATGTCATCGTCGTCGCCCAGCCAGCCGCTGATGCGCGTCCCCAACTGCGACATGACCTCGTCGTAGATCTGCGACGGGCGCTGGTCGATCACCAGCAGGGTGACGTAGTATTTGCGCAGTTCGCGCGCGATGGTGGCGAAGGTGGTCTGCACGGCCATCTCGCGGTTGAGCAGTTTGTGCGCCTCCTCCACCACGATCACCAGCTGGCGCGGTTCATCCTTGCCGGTGGTGCGATAGGAATTGGTCTTCTTCTCCCAGGCTTCGCGGATGCGGCGCGTCAGCAGGTTGCTGACCAGCAGATAATCCAGGTCGGTCTCGAATTCGCCGAACGACAGCACAATGTGCTGTCCGTTTTCGAGCGCGCCGATGATCTCCTTGATCGAATCCGCGGCGGGCTTGGCGACGATATAGGGCTTGTTGAACAGGCGGCGCAGTTTGTTGTGCAGCGCCTCGGCCGCCATCACATTGACGCCGTTGGCATTGGCCCAGGCGGCCACGCTTCCATTGGCCGGGACTTTCTTGCCATCCTCGGTGGTGATGACCTCCTGGGTCATGTTCTTGAACTCGCTGAACCACGCATGCTTGAACGAATTCCACAACGCATCGAGCGTGGTGGCGGTGGTCTCTTTCAGGTCGAGCTCACGCGCCAGCAGTTCGATATCGGCGGTGGAAATGTCGTTCTCGGCGATCTCCAGGTTGAAATCCGGCGCGGAGCCGCGGATCTTCGCGCCCGCTCCCAGCCCCACGACGCGCAGCTTGGAGGCGAACTTGCTCTTCAAGCCGATCACACGCAGCCCCGAGTCGGAGGCCGTATCGTCGAAGCCGTATTCGTTGTGCATGTCGAACACCAGCACCGAGGCCTTGTCGTATTTCATCAAGCCGGCCAGCACCAGCCGCGTCAGGAACGATTTGCCCGTGCCGGTCGCGCCAAACACGCCCGACGAGCGCTGGACGAATTTCTCCAGGTCGATGCACACAGGATGTCCCTGCTCGCGGGTATAGCCGATGATGAAGTTGGATTTGTCGCCCGGATCGCCGAAGATTTCAGCGATGTCGCCCTCGATCGGCAAGTCGCACCTGGGCATGATGCGGCGGAACGGTCTTGACGGGCAGTGGACGCGGCGTGTTCTCGCCGATCTTTTTGACCCATACATCATAGGCCGGAGTGCCGAGCTCGGGTCCGCGTTCGAGCATCAGCGCCGGCAGCACTTCGAGATTTGTGATACAAGCGTCTGGCCATGCAGGGCCTTCGCCAGCGCAGGCGGCAGGCGCGTCTCGGACTGTTCGTCTGCAAAGCGCGGATCGGTTGCACCGAGCTGCAAATCGGTGACCAGGCCGTAGAACTGAAAGTCCCCGCTCTCGATCACGACGAAGGCGCCCTCCTGGACCGTAAGAGGGTCCACCGTCAGGCGCACGCGGAAGGACTCTTTGAGTCCGCCTCCGACCAGGTAACCAATTACTGAATTTTGATTTTCGATTTTAGATTGTTGATTGTTAACCACAGTATCTCCTCACCACGAAGGCCACAAAGGAACACAAAGGAAAAGATTTAAAGCACCATGCGCTTAATTCCATCTTTAAGATGCTTCACGTTAAAGTTGATCAAGTATCCAAGCCGGCAGCCTGTGATCTTCAAATAGGTAAGCAGTTGTGCTTCATAAAGAGGGCGCATGGTTTCCACGGACTTGAATTCCACAATCACAAGTTTCTCCGCCCACATATCCAACCTCAAACCAGTATCGATGAATACAGTTTGATATTTTACAGGAACGACCACCTGCGTTTCCACACTTAAGCCTTGCTGCCTGGCCTCATAAGCAGTACAGGCCTCATAAACTGACTCAAGCAATCCAGGCCCCAGCGCATTATGAACGGTGTATGCGGCGTCCAGGATCTTCTTCCCCATGGCTTCTACTTCGAGCGGAATGGATTTGAAATTTCTTGCAGCTATCGTTTTCTCTTCCATCTTTTGATCTTCCTTTGTGATCCCTTGTGTTCTTTGTGGTCAAATATTTTATGTTAATCCACTTCACCTAATACGCCGCCGACCAGGTAACCAATTACCGAGTTTTCGATTTTAGATTGTTGATTGTTAACCACAGTATCTCCTCACCACGAAGGCCGCTAATCCTTTATGTCAAATCACTTCGCCCAATGCGCCCAGCACACTCATGAGGGTCGGATAGTCATCCCTTAATAATGTTATCAATTCCTGCGTTGCATCTTCCTTCCACGCTTCAGCGCCACGCGGGGAAGGCTTTCCGACTTCTTTTCCATGGGCAGCGCCAGCTTGTTGAATGTGGGCCGCCAGCACTTCGCCAACCGGCACGTCCTGCGAACGCAGCACATGCCGGAAATACCCGAACCGGCCTGCGGACGTAAACCGTACCAGGTCCTTGTCATCGCACAGATAGATCACATCCAGGCTCAGGGGCGGACGGGGAGGCAGCAGGTGATAAACCCTGCCATCCTGCTCATAGCCCACGGTAAGCACCGAAAGCTCCACAGGCACGATACGCCGCTCGCGGTTATCGCGCATGACTTCTTCGCTGACATGTTCGGCAGTGACAAGCTGCCGCACCAGGCCGTCATCGTCGATATGGATATCGTAGATCAGGCCATAGACCTGATACCCTGCGCCCAGCGGTGCGCGCACGAGCGCTCCGAAAGCCGGTGCCTCCAACTGGTTAACCCGGCAGCCGGCGATGAAGCCGGTGGTGCCTGCACGCAGTAAACGTCCGATTTCGATTTGCGCCATAAGTCCTTCCTTCTATTGCATTAACGGAATGTGGATCCCGCGGATTTATCGATCCATCAGCGACGCCTTGTTCTATCTATACCCTCCAGGTCTTTCGCCGATTGCTTGTACGAAACTTCGCCCACTTCATCGTCCTGGTCGAGCAGTTCCTGTGCCAGCATCTGTTCCACTTGCTGTTTCTCATCCAGTTTCACCACGGCGCTTTCGTGGGCGCGGTGCAGGATATACGGATAGGGTTTCGGTCCCATGATCTCGCACTGGCGCATAAGCGCCGTGTGGACGAGGTCAACTTTGTTTTTATCTTTTGCGACCCAGCCGGGTATTTCAACCCGTACGACCCACGAATGTTTCTCATCCCCCACATTCAGATAGAAGAAATGGATCTCGAGATCACCGGTGTAGTAATTCCGGGAACTGGACTGCATGACGAAAATCGCCGAGCGCTCCCCTTTTTTGAGCGGGCTGAACAGCCAGCGGTCGGAGACACCGCGCAGGCTGTGTTTCGCCCGAATGTCCTTCATTTCGTTTTCCGCGACTTCCGTTATTTCAAGCAGGCGTGTCACCAAATCGGCGGCAGGTTTATCGATATAGCCTGCCGTCAAAATGTTTTTGGTTGCCATTTGGGAAAGGATGGACAGGTGTGTTTCCCTGTTCCGGCGAAAATCGGCCTCACTGCCCCCTTTGGCACCCCATAACTCAATCGGTCCGTCGGTAAACGTAATGACCTGGCCGGGGTAGCCGGCGGCCAGGTCGAGCAGTTTTCTGCGCTCGGATATATCCCGTCCTAGCGCCACCAGGTCTTCGGTCAGCAGGCTCCCGGTATCCGTATAAAGCTCGTCTCCATATTTTATGTCCGCGTAACTGAATACTTCGGGCGCAAGGTTCGAGCCGGGTTTGAAAACAACCAGGCCGATGTTAATAAGTGAATACAGCAGGGAGGCGTGACGGTCGGGGTTGATCTGCGACCCATCTGCAGCGATGAGCGTTGACTCGTTAACCGAATCCGGCGCGGGGTAATGCGCATTGAGCGGCTCGTTTAACGGCCTGGCGCAGCGGAGGTTCGGGTCGGCGGCTTTGGCGGAATCCACTTTGGCGCGCAGAAAATCCAGCTCACCCGCATACTGGTTGAGAAGGGCGCGGGTCTTCTCACGTCGTTCATCTATTGTCTTTTTTCTTTCGCGTGCGCCTTTGCCGATCTCCCGGATGCGCAAGGAGATTTGTTGAAAGTCAATCGCCATGATAAATCCTTTGATGATATCTACTCATCCTTCGCCATCTTCGCTGCGCTCGATTTTCAGCCTGGGACAAAGGATATCGAAAAAAATGACGTGTGTGGGACGTGCGCCCCACACACGTCATTTTTTCGGGAGCTTTACAAAGAGCTATGGTGTCTATTCTTTTGAGAATAGAACATTTGTACAAGATTTTAGCGTCTAATGCACTAAAATACAAGGGAAGCTCATAAAACTTTGCGGGAACTTTTTTTGCCAACGAACGTCTTGATGACAAAACACAAAGGAGATTTTATTATGAAACGAACTTTTCTAATCCTGGCGGCCGTGGTGCTTGCAGCGATTGCTTTGAGTGCCTGCGGCCCGGCGACTCTTGTCAGCCAGCGCGACCACACCTGGGCGAACGTTGAGCGTCACCGGCACCGGCACGGTGAATATGGTCCCGGATATTGCCTACATCAATATTGGAGTCCATACGGAGAAGCCAACCGCGGCCGACGCGGTGGCAGAGAACAGCACGCAAACCCAGCAGGTGGTGGATGCGCTCAAAGCCGCGGGTGTGGACGCCAAGGACATCCAGACCAGCAACTTCAGTATCTATTCGAACACGCAGTTTGACCCACAGACCAACCAGAAGATCGGAACCACTTATGTGGTGGACAACACCGTGAATGTGACGGTGCGCAAGCTCGATAAGTTGGGCGACCTGCTCGATACCACGGTCAAGGCGGGCGCGAACAGCGTCAACAGCATCCAGTTCGACGTAGCCGATAAATCACAGGCGCTCAAGCAGGCCCGTGACCTGGCAGTGAAGGATGCCCAAACGCAGGCCTCGGAACTAGCGACCACCGCCGGGATCACTCTGGGCGACGTGCAAACCATCACCTTCACTAATAATATCCCGGGTCCGGTCATGGACACATTTGGCAAGGGTGGGGGCGGAGCTGTGGCTGCGGCGTCCGTACCGATATCATCGGGCCAGTTGACCTTAACCGTAACCATCGACATGTCTTACGCGATCAAGTAAAGTCTATAATTACTTGTACCTTTGCTCAGGGTTTACAGCCTGGAGCAAAGAAATTCGGAAAAAAAGGAATGTCCAGGGCGTTCGCCCTGGACATTCCTTTTTTTCCGGGGACTTCATACCTGAGCTATAAGTTCATCCAAAATAGGTGAAGCCGGGATGAGGGTTGGTATAATCTTAAAAATTTCCATTCTCAGCGATGAATCTTAAGGAGTCCACATGCTCAAAGTTGGATACATTGGTCTCGGATTGATGGGCAAATCGATTGCCCGCAACATTCTCAAAGCGGGTTTCCCTCTTGTCGTCCATAACCGCTCACGCGCCGCCGTGGACGAGCTCGTTGCGGAAGGAGCGCAGGCGGCCGGGTCGCCCGCGGTGGTGGCCGCGGAAGTGGACGTGGTCTTCACGAACCTGCCCGATTCGCCGGATGTGGAAAAGGTGGCGCTCGGTGAAAAAGGAATTCTCGAAGGCGCGCATACGGGATTGGTCTTCGTCGACAACTCCACCATCAAACCGGCCACCGCCCGCTTGATCGCGAAGAGACTCGAAGCCAAAGGCGTGCTGTCGCTCGATGCGCCGGTATCGGGCGGCGACATCGGCGCCAAGAACGGCACCCTCACCATCATGCTGGGAGGGCCGGCTGAAGCCGTGGAACGTGTCATGCCCGTCTTCCAGGCGATGGGCAAGACGGTGACGCATGTGGGCGAGAGCGGCGCGGGACAGGTGGCGAAGGCCGCCAACCAGATCATGGTGGCGGCGCAGATGGTGGCGATGGGCGAACTGCTGATCTTCGCGCGTAAAGCGGGCGTCGACCCGCAAAAGGTTGTGGAGGCCATCAAGGGCGGCGCGGCCCAGTGCTGGAGTCTCGACGTCAAGCCGCCGCGCCTCTTCGTTGGGAACCGCAATCCCGGTTTCAAGGCTTACATGCAATTGAAGGATATGAAGATCGTGATGGAGACTGCGCGCGAGTATGAGATGCCGCTGCCTTCCGCCACGGAGAATACCAAACTGTTCGAGCAGATGATCGAGATGGGCATGGGTGAACTGGATAACTCTGCGGTGCTGGGTGTGATCGAACGGTTGGCTGGGATCAATTTAGTAGAGTAATAGAGATCAGAGAGTAGAAAAAAGAGAAAAGAGAGTAGAGAAAAGATTAAACACTAAGGGCACAACGTACACAAAGGAATTCTTTAGTGAGTTAGAGATAATCTTGCAGAACTATCGTAGCATGTTTTTAGATCGCTGAAAGAATGTCAACTTCCATCAAACGCTCTTTACCGTATTTTTTTGATTACGCCCTGCTCCTGGTCGGTGCGACGATACAGGGCATGGGCTTGCGATTGTTCCTGGTACCGGCAAACCTCGCCAGCGGGGGAGTAAGCGGAATTTCACAGCTCATCAATCACTTTACCGGCTGGCCCATCGGTCTGATGGTGCTGATCGGCAACTTCCCCTTATTCCTGATCGGCTGGCGCTTCCTGGGCGGACAACGTTTTGCGTTCCGCACGGCGTTTGCGGTCATCGTTTATTCGCTGGTTGTCGACCTGCTGCCGGGCCTGCACGGTTTCCCCGCCAACGGGATCACCGACGACATCCTTCTCAATTCGCTCTACGGCGCCGTGGTCAGCGGCATGGGGTATGGACTGGTCTATCGTGCCGGCGGCACAAGCGGCGGATCAGACGTGCTGGCACGCATCCTCAATCACTACCGCAGCGTTCCCATGACACAAAGCTATCTCATGGTCGATTCCCTTGTCGTTCTCTCGGCGGGTTTCGTATTCGGCTGGAAGCAGGCTTTGTATGCCATTATCTCGTTATATGTCAGTGGGATCGTTTCGGAGAACGTCTTGGAAGGACCGGGCACCGTGCGGACGGCGATGGTGGTCACAAGCCAGGCAAAGCCAATCTCGGACCGTGTGCTGGAAGAAATGGAGCGCGGCGTGACGATTTTACAAGGCACGGGCGCGTATACGGGGACGGAGCGGCCTGTGATCTACTGCGTGATCACGCGTTCGGAGGTGACGCAGTTGAAGACCATCGTGCACGATATCGATCCGCAGGCATTTATCGTGATCGGCCAGGCGCATGAGGCTTTCGGGGAAGGATTCAAACCACTGAAGAAATTGATATAGGGAAGCGGTCAGATAGTTTCTATTTTTTGATCTTATAACCAAAACGTTTCAAAGCATTCTCATTATTGCGCCAATCTTTTTCGACCTTGACGCGCAGCTCGAGAAACACCTTATGTCCGCCCATGGGCTCAATCTCCTGGCGGGCTTTGGGGCTTGCGATCACTTGATTTTCGGAATCCAACGCGGCACAGACTTACAATAATTCTCGTACGTCATGCCGAATTTCTCTTTCAACGTCGGTTCTTCATACAAGGCGACAAACAGATGAAACACCAGGAAGACCACGACTGAGTATGCAAGCATCCAAATTGTTTTGAACCAGAGAAAATGGCCGATGATTATGGTCAGCGTACCCACATAAATCGGGTTGCGAATGTAGCGATATAATCCCGTTGTCACTAATTCTTTTGGTGGGACACTCGGATTGGGTGTGCCGTGACCCTTGAACGTGAAATCCCAGAAGCACCAAAGAACTATCACTCCACCGAGGAGCCAGAGGGGAAAGGCAAGGTAGGCGAAGAAGCCTGTCTCCACTTGCGGGCTTTTTGGTAGAAGCGCGAAGGGAACATACCCCGCACCGAGGCCCGCTACAAGGATGAGCCACAAAAGAGATTTGAGAGCAGACATAATTGACTCCTTTCGGAGAATCTCAACACCTAGGACATCAAGGTTGTGTTTTTCCTTAGAGACTGTAAATCAATAACTTCCGTCATTACGAGTCTACGAGAAGCAATCTCCATTTTGTAAGTAGGGGATAGCTTCGCTATCGCTCGCAACAACATGACTGAGAGAAGTTATATTTTTACGAACTCTTAATGGAAGGATTCGGGATCTATTCCATTGTTAATCAAGCTGCTTCATTAAGTATATAGTCTGCCCGAAGTTGTGGCTTCTGCGATTCAATATATTCTTCCTCTTGAGGCATCCATATATTTAGCCATTTATCAGTGTTGTCCACACCGTCTCTAACTTTATCCCTTTCAATCCCTCGTTTAAAACCTGCTTCAGGAGAACAATTTATCCAAATTCTAAAATCATATTTTTCCACAAAGTCTGTATGTAATGCTGATACCCCCTCGATGATTACGATTCCGCCAGGCTTAATGGTATACCAATCTGTTAAAGTGTTTGATCTCCAATCAAATATTTGATATTTTGCATCGATATTATTTTCCAAAGGTAAAAATACTTGTTCTAAAACGCGATCTCTATCAGCCCCATTTAGTTCCGGAGAATAGAAATCGTCCAGTTGTACGATCGAAGCATTAGCCAAATTTTCTTTTAAAAACTCTGAAAGCGTAGTTTTACCTGCTCCACCCACCCCGTCAATTCCAATAAGCAAGGTTGTATGCCTCCTCTGTATTCTCTTAACTATTTCAAGTAAATCGGTTAGTAGATTCATACATTAATTTTATCCAAGACATCCATAAAAACGCTGCATCGATACCTTGATGCGTGAATCTTAGGTTTAAGAGAGGCTGGAGTTGCCTTTCTCCAATCGCGTGCGATTCAATAGCTTTTATTTTTTGATCTTGTATCCAAAGCGCTTCAAGGCATTCTCGTTGTTGCGCCAATCTTTTTCGACCTTGACGCGCAGCTCGAGGAACACTTTGTGTCCACCCATCGACTCGATCTCCTGGCGGGCTTTGGTGCCGATCTGTTTGAGCATCTTTCCGCCTTCGCCGATCACGATGCCTTTTTGCGATTCGCGCTCGACAAAAATGGTGGCGGCGATGTAGGCCAAGCCGTTCTCGCGCTCTTTGAAATCGTCCACGCGCACGGCGATGCCATGCGGAACCTCGTCGCGGAGTTTTAGCAATGCAGCCTCGCGGATCAGATCGGAAGCGATCTCACGCTCGTAGAGATCGGTGATCTGGCCTTCTTCATACTCGGCAGGACGGACAGGGCAATTATCAACCAATAATTTGACGAGTTCAGGAAGACCATTGCCGCGGGCAGCGGATATGGAGACAGCCTGCACGTCTTTATGCACGAGAGCCTTATACGCTTCGAGGCGGTGAACCAAACTGCCTGCCGTAATCAAGTCGATTTTGTTGACGGCCAGGACGAGCGGGGTGCGACGCGCTGATTTTTCGAGCAGGGCTGCTATCTGGCTGTCCTCCTCGGTCGGTTCGGCGGAGGCTTCCACGAGGAAGAGGATCACATCCACGCCATGCAGGGCATCTTCCGCTTCCTGGTTCAAGAATTTGCCGAGCTTGTGACGCGCGGTGTGAATTCCGGGTGTATCCACGAAAACAAGCTGTGCATCTTCGCGCGTGAGAATACCAAGCTGGCGGTGGCGGGTGGTCTGCGGGCGCGGCGTCACCGCGGCGACTTTTTGACCCAGCAAGGCGTTGATCAGCGTGGACTTGCCCACATTGGGGCGGCCAAGAACGGCGACGAAACCAGAACGGAAATCCATCATTTATTGACCATCGGTACATCAGTTATAGCGCGCATCACGTACTTGTTGACCCCGCCGAAGCGATACTTGTACTCTTCATCGCCGCGCATGAAATCGAATTCATAACGTCCGTGCTCGCAGGCCCACTGCAATTGGTGGCCAAGAAGAACCCAGCCGGGTGAGAGCTCCATAAAGCCGCGGCTGACGCCTGAGTTATAGCCCCAAAGCTTATTTTTGTAATCGAAGTTGAACGCGGCAGCGGCTTTGACGCCGTCCACGGTGAGGAAGGCCAGCCACAGGTATCCCTGGGCGAAGGCGCTGCGCATAATCCCGGTCATGTGCTCGCGCATGGCGGGCTTGAGAAAACCGGATTTAGTTGGTTCCTGCTCCATCAAATGAAAGAAAGACTCTATTTCAGACTCGAGTGTGGCGGCATCTTCGACGATATAGAATTTTACGGGGGCTTCGCTTTCCACTGCCGCGCCGCAGCTTGCGCCGGATCTCATGGCGCTGTTTCTTATCGATGCCATTCAGGTAAGCATCGAAATCGCCGTTCAGGGCGATGTGCGGCGTTGGGCGATAGAACTCTTGACGATACGTCCAGCCGCGTTTTTCGGATTCGGCTTTGAGGGCTGGGAGCGTGGGAGAGGAATCGACCAGGTTATACCAGTCGAACGGCAGGCCTGCGAAGGAAGCGGACTGCGCGAGGAAATCAATGAGACCGGACAGGAAGCGCGGCAAGTCTTCGGCGCGCACGATCAAGTCGAGATAATCGGAGACCTCGATGCTTCCCACCAGCAAAAGCGCGGCGCGGTCATCGTAAACCGTCTTGAACAGAGGCGCAATGCCAATGAGATTACCGTTCTCGGTGGCGGTGATCAGCGCAAGCTCGGCCTCTTTCCATTCGCCACCTCCGAGGGTTTTCCACCATTCGCTCAAAAGCTCATAGCGCGAGAAAGGCGTATCGGAGATGCCTGCTTCCACAAGGGCGTTCCAGGCAGGCGAAGATATTGAAGAAAAATCTTTGTGTAATGTGAATTCCATATAAGTCCAATGTTTTGCCCCACGCTTTCAGCCTGGGGCAAAGTTTACCTCTGCAGTGAAAACACCTGCACCTACGGAAAATGGATGTGTGCGGGGTGGACGCCCCGCACACATCCATTTTTTCGGGTGCTTTACGAAGCGGCTGTGGTGGTTACGATCCGGTGAGGGATGTGTCGCCCAGATTTTACCAGTATAATGATGTGGAAAATTTTGGTTTCTTACCATGCCATTAGACCTGACTCTCACACCTCTTTATCGCCTCAACGGGGTAGACCAACCTTCCTTACCCGGTTTAATGGCGACCGTACCGCCTCGCAAAGCGGCGCGCGGGCGCGACCAGGACCGGCTGGTGATCTATCTGCTGCTGGCGGGTAACGCGGTCCTTTCGACCGGGGAATATGTGCAGCTTGCCAGCCGCGCGGCGGTGGCTTTCTATGAGACACCCGGCACACTTACCGCGGCGCTGCGCGCTTCCTGCGAATCGATCAACAAACTATTATATGACCGCAACATGTCCAGCCCGGGGCGCGGCCAATATGCGCTCGGGTTATTAACGCTGGCCGTCATGCGCGAGTCACAGATGACGCTGCTTATGAGCGGCCCGATGCAGGCTTTCGTGCTCACTGCGAACGGTGCACAGCACATCTTCGACAGCCTGTCGGGTAAGGGCGTGGGCTTGAGCCCGACCGCGCTCCATTATTTTTCGCAGGTGGCCCTGGAACCGAATGACCGGGTAATCTTATGCGCTAAAGCCCCGTTTGCCTGGGAATCGGCACTCAAAGATATAAGCCCCGCCTCGCTGGAAACGACGCGCCGCCGATTGATGACGCTGATCGCAGAGGACGTCAATGCGGTGCTGCTGGCTGTCACGGAAGGACCGGGCAATTTGACCGTGTCACGACCCGCGATAGAGGACAAGGCTGTCCCCTCCACCGCGGCAGAAGGTGCCAGCACAATGTCATCACATACCCATGCCGACATTGAGCCACAGGCTTCACAAGAAGCGGATGCCGCATTCCAGGCCCACATGCTTCAACCCTCCGCCTACGCCATCCCGCCTGAACCGAAGGAAGCGAACCCGCCCCAAACCAGTCCCATTGCTTCGCTGCCAAAGGCAAGACCTGCAGAGATGCCTTTACTTACCGATGAGCCGGTCTCGGAAAAACCGGCTCCGCGACAGCCGTCTGCACGGACACGCCGTACGGCGAAAACGATCGCAAACGGAATGCAGGCGCTGCGCCGGGGCAATGAGTGGATCAGCAACGGCTTGCAGAACTTTTTGCCACGCCTGCTACCCGAACCACCCGGACCCACTGGACAAGACCGGCCTTCGGGTGTTGGGCAAAGCTCACATGTGCCTTCAACGCCGGTGATGATGTTCATTGCGCTGCTCGTCCCGCTGGCGGTCGTTACCATCGCGAGCATGGTGTATTTCCGCTATGGGCGAAGCGTTGAGTATGAACAATATCTTGTGCAAGCGAGAGAAGCGCACGCCCAGGCGGTCAGCCTGAACGACCCGGCGGCGCAGCGCGAAGCCTGGCAGCGTGAACTCTTTTATCTCGACAAAGCCGAAGCATCCAGTGAAACCGCAGATACGCACAAACTGCGCCAGGAAGCACAGTCGCAGTTCGATAAACTGCAGGGCATCACGCGTTTGCAATTCCAGCCCGTCTTGAGCAGCGGTGTGGGTGCGAATATCGCCCGCCTGGCAGCGAGTGAAAACGACCTGTACCTACTCGACCCGCAGCGCGGCAGCATCATGCACATCGCGCTCACAGACAGCGGCTTTCAACGCGATGACGCCTTCGCTTGCAGCCCGGGTTCCTACAACCAGTATACGGTTGGGCCGCTGGTGGACATTCGCGCGCTGCTGGACGTCAATACTTTCAATGCGACGGTCATCGGCATCGATGCCGCCGGCACCCTGCTGTACTGCGCGCCCGGCCAGGTGGCGCAGGCCATACCGCTTCCGCCGCCCGATACCAACTGGGGACGGGTGAAGGCTTTCACATTGGACAGCGGGAACCTGTATGTGCTGGATGCCCAATCCCACGCGGTGTGGGTGTACGTGGGCAAAGACGGCAGCTTTGTGGACCGCCCCTATTTCTTCTTTGGCGGCCAGATCCCGGAGCTGGCCGACGCCATCGACCTGGCCGTCAACAACGACGACCTCTACATCCTGCATTCGGACGGGCATGTATCCACCTGCTCCTACAGCCGCATCCAAACAGTGCCCACGCGGTGCATCGACCCTGCGCCGATGGTAAATCCTTTCCCGGCATACAGGGATACCGACCTGTTTTCCGAAGCCCACTTCACAGAGATGATGTTCACGCCCGCGCCCGATTCCGCTTTGCTACTGCTCGACGCCGACAGCCAGGGCGTCTTCCGATTTACGCCGCGCTCGCTGGAGCTGCAAAGCCAGCTCCGACCTTTGGCCGGACGCGACAACCCGCTGCCGCAGGGAAGCGTCGGTGCGATGACGGTCAGCCCGAACCACGTATTGTATTTTGCCCTGCAGGACAACCTGTACTTCGCAACAGATTCGCCATAAGTCGTCAGAGGAGGTGTAATCATGTCATTCATCGATTTTCTAAATTCCCTGTTTGGCGGCAAGACCAAACCAGGCGGCTCGACTCCTGCGCCGGGGGGTTCCGGCAAGCCCCAACCGCTGCCCGACAGCCCGGACGAACCGGCGCAGATCACGAATCCAAAAGTCCTGCTCCTTATCTATAACCCCACGGTAGAACCCGCAACCGGGAAAAAACTGTGTGAGTTCATGAACTGGCAGCGGCCCGATGACATCACTGGTCAATTCATCAGCGACGTGTTGCAGGCCAGCGGAGGACTGGCGCGCTACCAGATCTCACAACGCCTCGAACTGGATGAGTTCCCCGTGCTGGCGGACGGCTTTCAATACACCGCGCAGGCCTACCTGGATGTGGTGCAATCGGGTAAACCCGCACACAACCCGACGGGGATCGATTACAGCGCCATCCTGAAGAAGTTCAACATCCTGCAGCGGATCGAGAACAATGAATTCGACGAAGTATGGGTGATGGGGTTTCCGTATGCGGGCTTATATGAGTTGGCGATGGGTGGGGCAGGCGCTTTCTGGTGCAATGCGCCCCCGCTGGCAAACACCGCTGCGTGCCCGCGGCGATTTGTCATCATGGGTTTTTCGTATGAGCGTGAGGTGGGTGAGATGCTGCATTCCTACAACCACCGCTGCGAGGCCATCCTGGCACAGGTCTTCAACAGCCAGGATTTCCTGATCTGGACTTATAAACAGAACCGCTCCCCGGCCACGATCGCGCCAAGCCAGAATATCAATCTGTTCGAGAGGTTCATCACCTTCGACCAGATCGCGCCCGGCAAGGCCGCCGTTGGCACCGTGCATTATGCTCCGAACGGGGTCAAAGATTACGACCTGGGCAACCCGAACCCGGTCAAGTCGGAATGCTATGACTGGTTGAAGTTCCCGAACTTTCAGGGCGATATCCGCACCGTGACTTCGCAGGAATGGGGAGGCGATGAAGAATCATACCAGCAATGGTGGCTTAAACACCTGCCCAAGGTGGCCGGACGCAAGAACGGCATCCACAATAATTGGTGGCAATATATTGCGAACCCGAATAATGTGATCGTGTGAGATTACGGATTAAAACGAGAGACGCCCATGATGGCGGCTCTCGTTTTATCATTATCAGCCAACCTTGCAAGCGATGATCGTAATGTCATCGACAAAGCTTTTGCCGTCCGCAAAATCGCTCGCCGTCACAAGGACGGCGTTGGCCAGCTCTTGCGCAGTCAGGCGGGTATTGTCACGGACAAGCTTCGCAAGGCGTTCGGGGCCGAACTGTTCTCCCTGCGCATTCATGGCTTCGGTGATGCCATCGGTGTAGAGTAGCAGGATATCGTCGTCCTTCAACTCCACTTGCTGTGTGCCGACGTTGAACCCCTCCATCAACCCGATGGCCGGACCGGTGGGGCGCAGCCAGGTCTCTTCCTTCCTGGAAGGGTGATACAAATAACCGGAATTGTGCCCCGCGTTGGCGTATGTAAATATGCGCGTGCTGGGATCGAATTTTGCAAAGAAAATAGTGACGAAGGTTGTGAACTTGATGTTGTGAATGTAAAGGCGATTGATGCGTTCCAGCACGTCGAGCGGGGACAGCGCTTCAGGCACCAGCGTATGAAAAGCAGTCTGCAGGCTGCTCATCAGCATCCCGGCGGAGACGCCGTGCCCACTCACATCAGCCATCACAATGCCATGCTTCCCATCCTTGAACTGGAGAAAGTCGAAGTAGTCGCCGCTGACGATCTGCGCGGGACGGCTGAAGCCGGCGATATTCATACCGGGGATCGTGGGAGACTGTTGAGGGAGCAGCGCGCGTTGAACGACCTGGGATAACTCCAGTTCGTTCTCCAACTGGCGGAGTTCCTCTTCCGTATAGTGTCCGAGACAAACAGTGGCTGTGTAATCCATTTTTAGCAATTCATCGTCGACTGGTTGATTGCATATTTCACAGATGCCGAACGTGCCCTCTTCGATTTTCTCCAGGGACTCGTTGATCACGTTTAAATGCTCCTCCACGCAGGTTTCGCCCTGCGAGCCGAGGCAGACCTGTTGTTTCTCTTCAGGCGTCGCTTGCAGCCAATGGTACAAATTCTCGCCCGTTTCGGACAGACCTTTTTTAATATCATCGTTTATGTTGCTGCCCATGCGTGCCTCCACCAGATCTCAGTTTTATAGTATCTACTCATGCCTAAGTCCCACGCTTTCAGCCTGGCCGGGAAAAACACCCGGCATCTTCGAGGACTAGAGAATTCCGAAAAAACGATATGTGCAGGGCGTACGCCCTGCACATATCGTTTTTTCGGATACTTCATGCAAGGGCCGTGAGTAGATACGTTTTATAAAGAGAACATATATTCTATATTATCAAATTTCCAATGTATTTGCAAGTCTGCGCAAATTTGGTATTTCAAATCCCGGAATTTGAGAAAAAATAAAAACGGTTCGAATGTACCTTGCTTCCCGTAAATTACGGGTAAATCGGGTTCAATAAGCGGGAGGTTCGAATAGTACTTTTGAGGTTCGAATGTACTAAGAAATAAGAGACAAAAGAGAGTGGTTATTAGTGAAAAGTTACTGGAGACACCCTATAGGCCGATGTAAATTGAGATGGATTCTGTAGGCGCAACGGGCGAAGAGTAGATATACATATTATAGAATATATGTTCTATTTTGTCAATTGTTAGATTTGTACAGGATAATCGCATGTTAATGGCAGCGACGAGAACCTTTAAGAAGTTAATATTACAGTGCAAAGCCATCATTGTTAGGCCTGCGCAAATACTCCCGCATCCCCGGCCCTTCCACCGAAGGTGGAAGGGGGACCTGTTTTATATCCTGAATATTAGCGAACAACAGGTTACGGCACCTTCCGCTTTGGCTAACTCATCCGCATCCACTGTGAGCATCGGGATGCCGGCCCGGTCAAGACGTTCCTGAGTCTTCGGGAAGGCCGTTGGATAAATAATGGTTTCACCGATCATGACTGCATTTGCCGCGTATAACTCTGACGGGTCGATCTCAATGAAATTTACGCCCCCGAAATTATTCTTATCCACCCAAGCGGGGTTGATCAGCAGGATATTTTCCGCCACCTGTGTGATAGCAGATTTGAGGTGCAGACAACCTGTTACGGTAACAGCATGCAGCTCATACCCTAAAGGCTGTAGAAAATCCTGCATCTGCTCAATGGCATTCGTGTCGCTGCGTGTGGATAGGCCGACGTAGATATGTTTGCCCACCTGTAAAATATCGCCGCCATCCACGCGGGCAGGAGCCTGGATGTGGAAGAGTTTGCTGCGATACGGAGCCAACATATTTGCGATGACTTCCGTCTCGGGCCTGCGTGAGTCGGCGCCGGGACGCGTGATGACAGCACATTCGTCGAGGACGAGGGCGGTATCTTCCACAAAGACCGAGTTGGGCAGCGCGGGGGCTTCAGGCAGGCTGAGAACAGCCAGCCCCAACTGCTTGAGCGCGGCTTCGTACTGGTGGTGTTGAGCTCGCGCTCTCGCCACATCGATGGGGGAACGCGCGAGGTGCGTCAACTCGCAGTTGATAATGGAACGGCTGACTTCGCGGGTGATGGCGATTTGCATGGATGCTCCTCGTGATAAGAGAGTGTTTTAAAAGTTCAAAAATAAACCAGAGACAACCGGGGATAAACAGAGATGACCGGAGATAGGCGGAGATAAATATTAACCCGATATTTTTTTCCAAATTTGATAAAGGCTCAATTTTTTGTTTTCTCCGTCGGAATAGAAGGTTTCGACGATTTCAAACCCGGCTGACTGGGCCAAGCCTGCCAGTTCCTGCTCGTCGAAATGATGGACATAGCGCAGGCCTGTGGAGCCGCGCTTCCAGTCGAGCAGATAATCGTTCGGGTCAACGTCTTGCGGGCCAAGCCCAATCGATCCCCAGGGTTGGATCCTGGCTTTCAGCCGCGGACTGTTCAGGAACTGCCAGTTGGAATGTATGAACAGCCCGTCTTTTTTTAGCAGGTCATGGACTTTACTTACAATATTCAACCTGAGGTCAAGACTCGGTATATGGTGAAGAAGTGCGAAAGCAGTGATCAGTGACCATTTATCACTGGTCGATAATTGTTCAGCGATCATTGGAAAGTTCGTCAGGTCGGCTTCGATGAATTTGACGGGGAAAGCAAAGGGTTCGCGATCCGCCTTTTCTAAAGAGGGCAGGCTGAAGTCCAGGCCAACATAGGAGCCATGATGTCCGCGCCGGGATAAGGTACGCGCCAGTTCGCCGTTGCCGCATCCCAAATCCAGGATCGCTTCATGTTCATCCAAACTGTCGAGCAATCGCAGTACGCCCGGCTGAAGCC
>CAVWHR010000025.1:0-35556 GCA_963754835.1 uncultured Chloroflexia bacterium
GGCCAGGCGCTTCATCTCATTGATTACATAGGGAGAAAAATCGACCGCCGTCACTTCAAAACCGTGCCGTGCAAACTCCCGGGCATCGTGACCGCGCCCGGCGCGGGCACGATCATCCGGCCAGGCTTGAAACGCCCGTTGGAAGCGAGGCTTTTGAATGCAGGCGTCGCCCCGCCCAGGTCCCACCCATCGGTTTTACGCAGGTAATCTGCTTCCCACTTATTCGGGAAATTGACATCGTTAATCATGAAACATTGATTTTCCGGGGCCTAAATCTTACCGAAGACGTGTAAAATTACCCCTTTCCCATAAGATTGTATAATCCATCCCATGCGCGCCAGGTTTCCTGCCACCGTTCACCTTTTATTTTTTCGTGATGACAAAATATTGTTATCGCGCCGCTTCAATACGGGCTATCGTGACGGCGAGTACAGTGTCCCGGCCGGTCATTTGGATGGAAACGAGACTGTCAGGGCAGCTGCCGCACGCGAAGCGGCGGAAGAGGTGGGTGTGCAGATCGAAAAGGACGACATCCTCTTTTCGAGCGTGATGCATCGCAATGAAGGCGACGAACGCGTGGATTTCTTTCTGCACGTGCTTGCCTGGCGCGGTGAGCCGCTCAATAAGGAACCTGACAAATGCGACGACCTGTACTGGGAACACGTCGATTCCCTGCCCGGCCAATACGATTCCCTATGTGAGGCGGGCCATCCAGAATCATCGAAAAGGCATCCATTTTGATGAGTTTGGGTGGCAGGATTAAAAAGATAGTATTTACCGTGTTCTTCTGAATATCCCGGAATTCGGAATTTACAAAAAATGGATCGTGCCTTTAGAAGCTTCATTCATCGGGATCGTGTTTCTCTTGATTATCGCATGTGAGGGTACGGCTTCGCCTACCTCCACTCCGCCCGCGACTCTCGCCTCCCGGCCCGCTCCCCACCGGCACTGCGTCTGAAACCAATACGCCAGTTGCAACCCTTACTGCAACGGCATCGCCTTTCAATACGTCTCCGCAGACCATCATTCTGGCGGACCATCTTTCCAACCCGGATGATCTCCTGCTCGCGCCCGACGGTTCGATTTATCTTTCAGACGTGGGCGATGGCACGGTTAAGCGATATACAAGTACGGGTGGCCTGCAGCTCGTTCTCTCGGGCCTGTCCGTACCGGAAGGGATGGTCATCCTGCCCGACGGCTCTCTGGTCATCGCGGAACAGGGCAAAAATCGTCTCGTTCGTTATAACCTGGATACACAAACACTTACACCGTTCCTTGACCTGACCAATACGACCGGTCAGGAAGGTGTGGATGGCCTCGCTTGGGATCCCTATTCCCAAACGATCATCCTTCCCGATAGCCCGAACGGTGCTGTTCTGCGCGCCACCCCGGACGGCAAAACTGTGACGAAGGTTGCCTCGGGTTTCGCCCGCCCGACGGGCGCCTGGGCAGAACCGGATGGCAGTATTTTGGTGGTCGATGAAAACGGTAACTCTTTAAGTCGGATTCATCCCGATGGCAGTGTCGAAAAATTGGCCGTCCTTTCCATCCCGGACGATGTGATCGAAGACAACAGCGGTAACATCCTGGTCGTTACATTGGGAGATAACGCCGTTCATTTGATCTCGAAAGACACGGGCCGGGATAAAATCCTTCCCGTCCGGGTTATTGGCCCTCAGGGGATCATCTTCGCGGCCGATGGTAACCTGGTCGTGACCGATCCTGGAAACCATCGCTTGATCGAACTGGTCATTCATTAACTCATCCCTGATCTCATAGCCTTTTAAAAAGCAGGAAGGGGACGGCAGAATTGCCGTCCCCTTCCTGCTTTTTCGGATGCTTTAAGCAAATCTATTCTACGGATGAGCCAACAGCGTGAATACGTCTTCCAGCGTCGACTCAACCGGCTCGACAGACTGGACCGTGATGTTCTTTTTGGTCAGGTTTGTCGTCAGGTGTTCAGGTGTCCATTCTCCGGGCTTGATGATCACATGCGCCCGGTCACCGTGCAGGCTGGCTTGGATGATTCCATCCATCCGGGATAATTCCTCCACCGTCTCGAGCAGCGGGCTGGCTGCCAGGTCCCATGCCGCACCTTTTAAGTAAGTTGTTTTTAGCCCGGCGGGTGTATCGAATGCCAGTAATTTGCCGCGATACATGAATGCCACACGGTTGCAGTGTTCGGCTTCGTCCATGTAATGTGTGGTGATGAAAATGGTCGTGCCTTCTGCCGCGAACTGGTAGATCAGGTCCCAGAATTGGCGCCGCGCCACCGGGTCCACGCCGCTGGTGGGTTCGTCCAGGAATAAGATTGGCGGGTGATGGATCAAAGCACAGCCGAGAGCCAGGCGCTGCCGCCATCCGCCTGACAATTCCCTGGTGAACGCTTTCGTACGGTCTTGGAGGCCCGCCATGTGTAACACTTCGTCGATGCGTGCTTTTTCCTCGGCCTGAGGCACTTCATAAACGCCCGCATAGAATTGCAGGTTCTCTATCACGGTTAGGTCGTCATAGAGCGCAAATTTCTGTGACATATATCCGATGCGCGGCTTTATAGCTTCGGGGTTTTTAGTCACATCGATGCCCAGGATGCGGGCTGTGCCTTCGGTGGGTGTGATTAATCCGCACAACATGCGGATGGTCGTCGTCTTGCCGCTTCCGTTCGGTCCCAGATAGCCCAGCACTTCACCAGGCTGCACGCTGAAAGTGACGTGATCCACCGCGGTAAAACTGCCGAACTTTTTGGTCAGGCCCAGTACTTCAACTGGAAGGATTTGGTTTGCCATTTTCTGCTCCTTCCGTCTCTAATAGTTGTATGAAGACGTCCTCCAGTGTAGCCGCCACGGGGATGAGATGTGTCATCGAAATGCCTGCCGCTTTCAATCGCCCAGGGAGGCGTGCCGTCGGTCCCTCGGCCGAGCGGACGCGCAGGTGCAGGTATCCGCCGAATGAATGGACGTCCTCTACATCTGGATCCTGTAACCGCGACGTCCCGAGCGGCCAATTGTGGTTCCGCGGCCAGTTCCAGGATCCGTCCGGAAAGGCGGGCCATTAGCTCACGCGGCGCACCCTGTATCAGAGCGCGGCCATGGTCCATGAAGATGACTCGATTAAAGCGCATAGCCTCGTCCATATAGGGCGTACTCACCAGCACTGCCGATCCGCCGCGCAGCAGGCCGATCAAAAGATGCCAGAATTCTTGCCGTGCCACCGGGTCCACGCCGCCCGTCGGTTCATCTAGCAGCAGAACTTTGGGGCTGTGTACCAAGGCGGAAGCCAGACCAAGCTTTTTCTGCATTCCACCGGATAAAGCGGCAGCAGGGCGGTTGGCGAACTCTTCCAGGCCTGCGAAGTGCAGCAGTTCCTTCGAGCGCTGCTGACGTTCGGCATCCGGCATATCAAACACTTCGCCAAAAAAGTCCAGGTTCTCTTTGACGGTCAGGTCGCCATATAGGCTGAATTTTTGGGCAAGGTAGCCGATCTCTTCGCGCGCTTTTTCCACTTGCTTCGGAACTTCATAACCCGCAACGTGGATGGTACCGCTGTCTGGTCGTAAGCGCGCCGCATAGTAGGCGGATGGCGGTCGTCTTGCCCGCACCATCCGGACCGACCAGACCGATCATTTCACCGGCGCGTACTTCTAGGTCGAGTCCATCTACCGCCCGCCGGGCGCCAAATGTCTTGACTAAATTTTTAGTCTCAAGCAGAATATTCGGGTTCCATGCTTACTTTGTAATGAAAACGACATCGGCGGGCATGCCGGGTTTGAGCTTGCCCTGCGGGTCATTGACCTTCAGCTTGATGGCATACACGGTGGAGGAGCGGCCTTCCACCGTCTGCACGTTGCGCGGCGTGAACTCCGCCTGGTCCGAAATGTAACTCACCTGTGCACTGAACTTCGCACCCGGGAACGAGTCCACACTCACACTGGCATTCTGACCCAGCGAGATCTCCCCATAGCGGTCTTCCGGCACATACACCGTGATCGTCAGGGACGAGATGTTCGCCATGCTCATCGCATCCGCTCCCGGCTGCACATATTCACCCGGTTCGATGTTGCGGGTCAGGATCACACCATCCAACGGCGCATCCACTTCCAGCTTGTCCATCTGCGCATTCAGCAGGTCCAGGTTGGCCTGCGCCTGCGCCACCGCATCCTGCGCCTGCTGCGCACCGCTCTTGGCTTGCTCCAGGGCGGCGGTGGCCGCCGCTTCCTGCGGAGAATTGTCGCCACTCTGCAAAGCGCTCAAATTATCCTGGGCCACCGACAACCGTTCGTTCGCCACCGACACAGCCGCCCGTGCCCGCAGCACCTTGCTGCCGGCCGCTGAGTTCAGCAGGGCATTGTAGGCGGTCTCCGCACTGGTCAACTCGGTGGTGGCAGCGTTATAGGCGATCTGGGTCTCGTTCGCCAGCGAAGCATTGTTCGCCAGGTTCTGCGAAATCTTGATCCGCACCCGGTATCCGGGTGCATAGGCAGGGATGTTATAGATGGTTGGATCCAGTTGGTCCGGGCTTTCCCCGGAACCGGCCGCCTGTCCTTCCACTTGCACCTGCCGTGCCACCAGGTAGGCCACGCGGGCGTTGCTCAAACGCGTTTCGGCGTCCAGGAACTTGGCGTTATTCAGGTCGCTGATCACGCTGTCCAGGTTCGCCTGGGTGGTAGTCAGGTTGGCTTCGGCGGCCGCCTCTTCCACCTGGGCCGCCGCGATCTGTTCGTCCTGTGTGAAATACCATTTCGGCTGGTCGAAATAATCGGGGGTCTTGCCGAGCCAGTCCTGCAGGCGCGTGGAGTGTGCCTGTGCACGCGCCGCATTGGTGGCGATGTCATATTGGGCCTGGGCCGACTGATACGCGGCCTGGGCGGTCAGCGCCGCCGATTTCGCCTCTCCCAACCCGGCCACGGCTGCCGCCTGTTGTGCCTTCAGCAGCGTGTCATCCAGCCGGAACAGCGGGTCACCCGCTTGCACCTGGTCGCCTTCCTGCACCAGCACCTGGTCCACTTTGCCGGCCAGTTCCGGCGATACGTTCACGGTGGTCGCTTCGATCGTCCCGGAAGCGGTCAGGGCGCTGTTGTTGCCGCCCGTCAGGGCTCGCACCCCGTAATAGCCGCCGATCACCAGCACCAGCACGATCACGACAATTACAATTGCTCGTCTGTTTTTCATGTTCATTTCTCCTTGAGTGAATTTATTAATCTAATGTCTTGCGGAATCGCCAGATGGCAAGTCCCAACAGGGCAATTCCAAAAAGACCCAGTGCTATTGTTTGAGGGATGATCAGATCCAGGCCGACTCCTTTGATGACTACGGCCCGCATAATGTAGATGAAATAAGTCGTGGGCAAAAGATATCCCACATATTGAAGAACAATGGGCAGGGAAGCGATGGGGAAAATGTAACCCGAAAGCATCATTGCTGGTAGCATCACAGGCATGACCATTAATTGGGCCTGTTGCTGAGTCTGGGCGACGGTTGAGATCACAAGTCCATACCCAAGTGTGGGCAGTAGGTAAAGGCCGGTTAAGGCGAAGAGCAGTAGCAAACTGCCTCGCATGGGAACGCCGAATATTAGTGCCCCGGCGACTAAAATCAAAATAGTATCCGCAAAGGAGACTATGATATATGGGATGATCTTCGCCAGTATCAGCTCCCAATTGCGGATCGGTGTCACGATCAACTGCTCGATGGTGCCGCGTTCACGTTCCTTGACGATGGCCAGCGCCGTCAGACTGGTTGCTGTCTGGAATAAGATCATGGCCACCAGGCCGGGTACGATGTTATAGCTTGACTCCAGGTCGGGGTTGTACAATACGCTTGTGTGGACGTCTACGGGATCGCTCCCGCTTGCAACGGGGCCCTTGAGCGACAATTGCTCCCCTCGGATACTTGTCCCATGAGCCTGCCCCGCCAGTTGGGCAGCCGAAAGCACGTAACTTGCGACCGTCGGGTCCGAACCGTCCACTAGTACCAGGACGTTGGCCGTTTGTCCGGAAGCAAGATTCGTGCTGTAATCGGGCGGGATGACGATCCCCACCTTGGCCTGCCCGCCAGCTATCATCGTATCAACCTCTGGCTGACTGTATACGGAATAGTCGAATGAGAAGTACCCGGTTGCATGGAACGAGTTCAAGCAATTCCCTGCTTGCCGGGCTGTTGTCCTGGTTGAATACTACGGTTGGAACGTCCTTAATGTCCGTATTATTGGCATAACCGAGCAGGACCAGTTGCAGGATCGGCATGATAAAAATAAATATCAAGGTGCGCGGGTCACGGATCATGTGGGTCCATTCTTTTTTGATCAAGGCTCTAAAACGTCTCATTTCGTTGCTCCATTTTCTTATTGGTTTCTATAAACATTTGTTTTTGCCGTCCATATCAAGTACTTATTACTTCTAAAATGACCTTGGATAATTCATCCTGGGTGAAAAGGTTCATCTCTCCGCTTCCATACATTTATATAATTTCCTCACCAGTTGTAAGAATTGTTCCTGCTCGCTGGGGGAAAAATTGCCGAGTAGGCCGATGATGCGTTCTTTAATGTGATCGGTTGCGGTCCGCGAGAATTGCTTGCCGTATTCCGACATCTGGATGCGTACAACCCGCCGGTCCAGCGGATCGTTGGTGCGTTCGAGTAGGTTTACATGCACCAGCCCGTCTACGATCCTGGTTGTGGTGCTGAGGGGGATGCCAAGTTCGTTGCTTAATTCCCCCATGGTGGGCCTGGTTTTATTGCGCGAGAGCAGGATCAGGACCCGGAACAACACGGGGCGGTCTTCGATGTTAACCAAGTTGCTGTTCTTTAAACTTTCCATTTGTTTTTTAAAGTCGGCTACATGTTCCGGGATGATCATTCTGGGTCGTAAATGGATGAAACCCTGCAGCAGGTCGAAAAATTCATCAGCGATGTCTTGAGTAGTTGGCATTGTCTATATTTCCGTTTCGGTTTATTTTTATCTTAGTATATTTCCAAAGCGGAAGTATTCTACACTCTTCTCGATATTTGTCAAGGAAAAAAGAAGAGCAAGATTAAAAAGACCTTATTAGGCGCATAAACCAAATAAGGTCTGATACCTCCATGACAATGGCTGACAGCTTCGATCCTCCCGATTTTGCCTTGCTGCTTTGAGCTTTCGTATTTGGAGCTCTCATGTGATCTTATTTATCCAGTCTTTTCGGCGGTCCCGCAAGGCAATACGCGCAATCGAAGCGAGCAAAACTGCCCCATCCGGCATCCGGAAAAAATTTTCGGTTGATTTTTGCTCTTTCATGAATGTGATTTCTTGTGAAATCAAGGCGGAAGTATAGGATTTAGCTGTGAATTGAGTGTGAAGAGGAAAAGGAGACAATATATTTGGTATTTACTCACAGCCCCGGCACGAAGTACCCGGAAAAACGGTATGTGCAGATGAATTTCTTGCGCGGAATTCCTGAAATCGGCTGGGTAGCCCGCTTCGGCGAGCTTTCACGACCTGAAGCGGTGGATTCATCCACCGGCAACGGGCGCGGAAGCCTGAATTGCGCAAGGTGTCCGGTGACTAGAAAAACATTCAAGACCCTGGGATTATGCCTCTCTTTGAGGGTCATTGCAATTAAGCTGTAGCATTTGAACTAATAAGACCTCATATAGCGTAAAAGCCATATGAGGTCTTATATTATTGGTAAGTAAAAACTGGGGTTTGATCAGGAGATTCGCAAAAAGATCCGCCCACGGCCATGCCCGCTCTGGCTGAGTTCATGCGCCTGGCGAGCCTCTTTTAACGTAAAAGGCTTGCCAACCACCGGGATGATTTTTTTAGAGACAAGCAGCTCCGATATCTGCTTAAGTGTTTCGGCCGGGGCACGACCCGCGTTCATCGCCCGAATGCCCTGGGCTTTCCCGGCTTCCGGCGCCAGCCTCCCGGCGACTGTTACAAAAACGCCATCCTTGTGAAGGACTTGCCATGAGCGTTCAGATATGTCTCCGCCTACGGTATCCACCACTACGTCCATGTCGTGGACGACGGTTTCAAAGGGTGCGGCGTTATAGTCAATCGCCGATTCTGCACCCAGGGATCTGACAAATTCGAGATTCCCCGCCGAGGCAGTCCCGGTTACATGTGCACCTCTCCAGCGCGCCAGTTGTACTGCAAATGCTCCAACCCCGCCGGCCGCCCCATGGACTAGAACACGCTGGCCGGCCTGTACATTTGCCGTGTCGATCACTGCGCCCCAGGCAGTCAGGGCCCCCACCGGTACCGTTGCCGCCTGTTCAAAGGTCAAATTGGAAGGTTTCGGCTGGATGTCTTTTGCAAGGGCGATGGCATATTCCGCATAGGAGCTCGAGAGAATGCCATAGACTTCCTGTCCCAGCTCGAACATGGATACCCCCGCCCCTAACACTTCGATTGTTCCCGCGCCTTCTAATCCGGGTGTCCATGGGAACTGCAACGGCATGAATTGTTTATAAGCGCCTCCGCGCATTTTCCAATCGGCAGGGTTGACCCCCGCCGCCTTCACTCGGATCAAAACTTCTCCAGCTTTCGGCTCCGGACGCGGTGCCTGCTCAACTACAAGTACTTCTGGACCGCCATAATCGTGAGCGCGTGCTGCTTGCATTTTTATTTCAGACATTTTTTCTTTTCCTTTGTATCAAAATTTGTAACCACTCGTAACTTTGGTGTAGTGCATCCGAAAAAAGGATGTGTGCGGGGCGTACGCCCCGCACACATCCTTTTTTCGGTATTCTTCTTCCCAGGCTGAAAGCCTGGGAAGAAAGTGTGTACGAAGCGGTATGGCTTCCAGTAAATATAAAAATTTAATCTTGACGGGAAGTCAATATCACGCCGTTTTGTGAGGGATCGTGGACCAGGGTTCCTGCCTCGCTTTGCTCGGTCGCAACACCTGCCTGCTTGACTCGTGCCAGGACGCGTTCTAACTCTGCCTTGTTTGGCAGTAACACGCTGAACGCTTCCAATCCAAGCGCATTAGCCGGTAGCGGGGGTGCGCCTTCACCCTGCCATGTATTTAAACCGATATGGTGGTGATAGCCGCCTGCGGATACGAAGGCCATGCGGAATGGCCGCGCCACGCCCATGATGTCGAAACCGATCACGCCATGATAAAAATCCACGGCCTCATCGATATCGCGCACGTGCAAGTGCACGTGACCGACGTGTGTCTCTCCGGGCATGCCCGCGTCCAACCGGTCATCCTCTTTCAAATGGCTGAACAATTCTTCCACGTCCAGCGGTTCGCGTCCATCGCTGAGAGAACCGTCCGCGCGGCGGGTAATATAGTCCCCGTTGGCCATGCTCCATGAACCGTCTTCTGGAGACTCGGTATACAGCTCGATGCCGTTGCCTTCGGCATCGTCCAGGTAAGTGGTCTTGGTCATGATATGGTCGGTTGGATAGTTGCGATATTTCAAAGCGAACAGCCGTGCGATCACGCGCGCCAGTTCACGGCGGTCCGGCAGCAGGAAGGCCACATGATAGAGGCCCGTCGTTCCTCGATATCGGATGGCATCCTTTTTTTCGGTCAACCGCAGTAAATCTTCGTTACCCGCGCCCAGCCCGGCATTGCCGTCTTTCCGCCAATGCAGCCTGAGGCCGATGACCTTCTCATAAAACTCGATCTGGCGCTCCAGGTTCGCTGCTCGTAGGTGTACATATCCTGGATGGGTGGCCGGGTGAATGCTCGTCGTTTCAGTTTTGGTGAGAGTCTGAGTCTGTGTGGTCATTTCTCTACTCACTTCCACTTAAAAATTTGTCTATCTACTTACGCCTTCTGCAAGATCACCCAAATTACTTTCTTTCCTTTAGGGGAGAGTAGGGGTGAAGTCCTTGTCCTTTGTCATCACAGGATCGGCAATATCAGCGCGATCAGGGTCAAGGGGATGGCCGCCAGAAGTGCTTTTAACTGCACTCGGCGCGCCTGCTGCCGTACTCGCGCCAATACGGCCGAGTCTTCCATTTTCTCTTCTTTGTCGTTCAGGTTGTATGTGCCTCGCCCGGCAAGGGCTACACAGGTCTTGTCGCTCCATTGGAAGTAACCGGTGGTCGCCCCCATGAACAGGGGTAGAAGAACAATTCGCCACCAGGGGCTTGCGCCGATCGACATGAGCACCCCTAATACGATCAGGGCGATCACGAAAGTCACCGCGCCAAAGGTCAGGCGTTTGCGGCGTTCCTGCGTGCTGATATTTGGAATGCATGTTTCCCCGGTAATGGGTTGTTGCAAGCTTGACATCTTATCCTTTTCTGGCAGTGATTTATATGGGCACTGCCGTCCTTATAGGGGTTCGAGACTTAACTTTGGTAACATACTCACGCAAATTGCCCAGGCCACCACATGCATGATCATCAAGGCGATCGCGTTCGGCCAGCTCGCGCCGGGCATGGGGGATTGGGCAAAGCCGATATCCGGCAGAAGACTGATCAACAGGAAGATAAAAGCAATGGTTTGATATGTGCGGATCGGGTTCTTTGCAAAGCGCGCCACCAATGCAAATACCAGCACTGCACCCGTTACAAGTATGAAGGTAAAAAGAGGCGGCAGCACCCAGCCCAGGCTCATCGGAGTCGGGTTGGGTTGTAAAATCGCCACGGCGATTACGCGCACGATCAAAACGCCGAGGATGGCTGCCAGGATCGTGAGCGGTCCGGCCCACCAGAGTCGGCCAGGCTTGATTTTTGATTCAGGTTGGGATGCCATCTTTAAAACCCTATTTCTTCTTTCACGATGATCATCGTGATGCGGTTCGGGCGGAACTCACGGTTTATGATCAACACCTTGTTCATTTCGGTGCCGGTCTTATACAGTTTCTGCATATGGTCCTCCTCCAGCGGTACGGAATATTCCTCGATGCGCCTGAACCCTTCGTTCAGGTCTTTCACGATCTTCTGTGCGCCTACCACCCAGATCACTTTACCCGCGCTGGTGGCATACGGACCGAGCTGGCTGCCCGTCTTCGATGCGATCATCACGTGTCCGTCTTCCGTCACCGCGTGGACGCTGCCGGCTGCGAAATCGGGTGCCCCGGCCAGCTTGCGTATCTCCCGGCCCTGCGTCTCCCGGTTCATGGCGAACATCCTTGGCCGCAGGGCATCGAAATGTCCCGATTTATCCACCTCTTCCGTAATGCCGAGTTTTTCAAGCGTTACCGAGGCGCCAAGAAAAATCTCCGATCCGTTCGGGACCATTTCGAAGAATCGCCGTTTGGCCTCCTCGCCGTTTTTTGCGATCAATACCTGGAACCCGTTCGCTTCCAGGGCCTTCTTTGTACGGGCAATTTGTTCATCCGACGCGAGTTGTGCAAAAGTCTTATTGGGAACGAGAACATTATTTAACATATTTCATGCCTCATATTTTGAATTGCTTTTATTCCAGACGATTTGCGGATGTGATAAATTACGCAGATTGAAGTAAATATTCTGCACAATCTTCCACATCTGGGAACAGCTTTTTAATAGCCGAGTTCTTCCTTGACAATAATGGCGGTAACACGTCCAGGCATGACCTCGAGGTTGGTGACCAGCACCTTGCCGATCTTCGTAGGGACTCCTAGTGACGCGCGCAGCCGTTCATCTTCCAATGGATAGCTGTATTCTTCGATCCGGCGGAACCCTTCGTCCAGGTTCCTCACGATCTTCTGCGCACCGATCACCCAGATCACCTTCGCGGATCCGTAGGCATAAGCTCCCAACTGGCTGCCGCCAAAGGAGGCCGTTAATACCTGCCCCTTTTCCGTTACGGCGTGCACGCTTCCGATAATGTACATAGGATGCGATCGGAGTATACGGATCTCATTGGCCTGGGTCCTCCGGTCGAGGGATAATACTTTTGGACGGACGGCATCGTACCGGCCCGATTTGTCGATCTCGTCGATAATGCCCAGCTTTTCCAGGGTCCTCGATGTGTTGGCTAAAACTTCCGCACCTTCCGGCAATAGCTCGAACACCAGTTTTCTGGCTTCTTGGCCGGTGTCCACCACGATGGTATGGATGTTATTCGACTCCAGCGCCTGCGCCGCGCGTGCGATCTGTGCGTCTGTTGCAAGCCTGCTGAATTCCTTATTGGGGATCAAAGTTATATATGGTTTAACGTCTAACATGGATTTATCTTCTATGGTTGATTGAATTATCAGGAAACGATCTGCCAGGCGCTCTTGAAACCCGTACCGAGCGTGCCCTGCATTGTAATGCCGAGGAATCCGATCGCTTCGAGTTGGCGGGCGTGGCTTAACGGTCCTGCATCGATGGCGCGCGAGCCGCCGTCGTTCACCAGTTGTGTGATTTTCGCTTTGGCATCTGCATCATCGCCTGCGATGAAAACGTCGAGCGGTTTGTTATCCACTTTTCCGCTCACAAGAGTCATGGCGAAGGTGGTATTGAAAGCCTTGAACACTTTTGTATTCGCGGGCAGCTTCTTGGCGATCTCTTCCGCTGCTGAAGTTCCAGGCGCAACCGCCATGCCGTCGTATGTGGCATTAAGTGGGTTGGTGATGTCGATGACGGTTTTGCCGGCCAGTTGTTTTCCGAGATTTTCGATGACTTCCCCGGTGGCGCCGTACGGGATTGCCAGGATGACGATCTCATCCTGGATGGGGCTGCCTAGGGCCACTCCTTGGATTTTTGCGCCTTTTTTAGCGTTCGCGGCCAACTCTTCTGCCAGGGATTTGGCTTTTACAGGGTCGCGGTCCATGATGGTTACGTTATGCCCGCCGCTCACAAGCCGGGTCCCAATGCCCCGTCCCATTTTGCCTGATCCGATGATTGTTACGTTCGTAATAGTATTCAACTTGACTCTCCTGGTATGATATGGTATCTTTGAAACATCTGTAGCATAAGCAACAGATGTTGTCTAATTTATCATTCTTACCCGGCAAGCGTCAACCATCAAAACCTGACTTTTGTCGTCTAAGCAACAATGGAGCGGAAATGTTGTCTACTGAATTAGATCAAAAACTCGACCCCCGCGTAAAGCGAACCCGTCAATTATTGGAACAGGCCTTCATGGACGTCCTTAGGGAAAAAGGCTTCCAAACGATCACCGTCCAGGATATTACCGAACGGGCCGGGGTCAATCGCGCCACTTTTTACGCCCATTTTGCCGATAAATATACCCTGCTCGATCACAGCATCCGTCAGGGCTTTATACAGGAGATCGAAAAGCGCATGTTACACTCCTGCCGCTTCAGCACGGATAACCTGCGTAATTTAATAGTAGCGGTCTGTGAATTTACCTCGAATATCAACTCGCATTGCAAGCCGCCGCAGCCTCAGTTCGAGTCGCTGGTCGAAACCCAGGTCAAGGATGTGATGTATGAGCTTCTGCTGAAATGGCTCACACAGTTGGATGTTGAAGTTCCCCCGGAAACCGCCGCCACTGCCGCAAGCTGGGCAATTTACGGTCTGGCAGCGCAGTGGGGTCACAGCAAGCAGCCCAAACCTGTGGACGAATTCGCAGCGGAGGTCCTGCCGCTGGTGGCAACCAACCTCAAACTTGTCCAGTCCACCTAAGCTGGACTTTATCCATTTTGGCGGCTGGTTTGGCCATAGCCCGTAGGGTATCTCCGGTAAATTTCGCCTTCTATTATCGGGAATACTGACAATTAGCATGGGTTTGGCAGGTCATTTGTCTGTTGCCACGATCAGGTAAAGCATGTAACATAGTAGGGCCATGATCGAGGTTTTGGCAATACGCATCATAGGCAGCTTAATGCCTTAGTCAGTACTAAGGGCCTGACGGTAGCAACCTACCTGTCAGGCCTTTTATATTCTCTCCAAAGGAGTATGAGTGCAGACACCCTGGGAATATCGTTACGCCCACCGCATGCAAAAAATGGGGAGCTCGGTCATCCGTGAGCTGCTCAAATATACCGAACAACCCGACATCATTTCGTTTGCCGGAGGATTGCCCGCCCCCGATGTGTTTCCCCTCAAGGAATTCCAGGCCGCCTGTAATTATGTCCTGGAGACCCAGGGTGCGCAGGCCCTGCAGTACAGCACCACCGAAGGTTACAAACCTTTACGCGAGATGATCGCCCGCCACACCTCGCGCTACATGGTGGAAGTCACCCCCGATAACATCCTCATCACCTCCGGTTCGCAGCAGGCCCTTGATTTTGCCGGCCGGCTCTTTATCAACCGCGGCGATTACATCGTGGTCGAAGCGCCCACTTATCTGGGCGCGCTGCAGGCCTGGAACGCCTACGGCGCCCAGTACATCCCCGTTCGCACCGATGAAAACGGCATGATCGTGGACGAGCTGGAAGCGGCCCTGCGGATCGGGCCGAAGTTCATTTATGTGCTTCCCAATTTTCAAAATCCCAGCGGTGTCACCCTCAGCCTCGAGCGGCGGATAAAACTGATCGAGCTGGCGGACAAATACGGTGTCCCGATCATCGAAGACGATCCTTACGGACAGCTCCGCTATGACGGCGAAAATATCCCTTCGCTCGTCTCGCTCGATAGTAAGTTCCGCGGCAAGAATGGCGGGTGCTACAGCGGGAACGTTATCTACCTGAGCACCTTCTCGAAGTTGCTGTCGCCCGGCCTGCGCCTGGCGTGGGTCATCGCGCCCGAACAGGTCATCCGCAAACTTGTCATGACCAAGCAGGCTGCCGACTTGCATACCGCCTCCTTCAACCAATATGTCGCGTATGAAGTCGGCAAAGGCGGATTCCTCGATGAGCATGTCAAGGTCATACGCTCGGTTTACAGGGAACGCCGCGACGTCATGCTCGAAATGATGGACGAAATGTTCCCGCCCGAAGTCCATTGGACTCGCCCGCAGGGCGGTATGTTCCTGTGGGGTGTCCTGCCTGAATACATGGACGCCGCGGATGTGCTCAAGATTGCAATCGATAGAAAAGTGGCCTTCGTCCCCGGCGACTCCTTCCATGCCACCGGCGGCGGTCATAATACCATGCGCCTCAACTTCTCCTATCCCCCGCCCGATACCATCCGTGAAGGCATAACGAGATTGGGATTAACCCTGAAAGAATTGCTTCACGAAAAGATCGGCCAGAATTAACGATAGAAGGTAATTAAAAAAACGTCCAGTTCAGATACTGGGCGTTTTTTGCATCATTAAAATGATTTTGGAAATATTGATTCAAACCTGATGGAATATCCAACTTGCTACTTTACCTACCATCCAGCCCGTCAGGGCTTCCATGAACTGATGCGAAGCAGTGGCGCCATCAGAAGGGGCTTTGGCCCCGCCGCACAAGGCAAAGATTCGCCAGTGGAAGCAAGATGATTCTGATTGCCGGTTCTTTCCTTCAAATGACCTTGGAGAGTTTATCTTAAGTCTATATTGTATAAACGCGCTCCAAAAGATCCTTTTGCACACGGATTTATAAAGGTTTTTCCGTGAAAATCTGTGGTATCCGTGCCATCCGTGTACAAAAAGAGTCTTTAAGAAACAGTCTCTTACAGTCCAAGCCTACCTTGGATCTCTTCCACCGCCTGCTTCGCATCGGCCAGGCTCGTATTGTACAGTTCGCGATGGATCTTAATGGCCTCCAGCAGGTTACCTTTTTTGAGCTGCTCGATGATCCGTGGATCGTCGGTAAGGCTGGGTTCCGCTACAAACGTAACGCCGAGATGTTTATATAAAAAAGCGACCTGGCCTTCCAGGTGTATCAAACGGTTGCGCAGGTTTATGTATTCCTGTTCGGTTGGCATATGGTTCTCCTTGGCTGTGAAGTCAGCCACATTATAGTTGCCTGTGTAGGGAAAAAATTAATGTATTCTCCCATCCATTTGTACTAATCCATTTTTGATCTCCGAGGTCTAAAACAGCGCGATACACTTTCTTACTCAATAGACCCGGTATTCGTTCCCATGACGAAATGGTTTCTTATTAAGTCAAAGAATCAGACTTGGCCCGGAAAAGGGACAACGCGTTCAACGAAGACCGCCAATTAATTTGTTCTGACCCAACGGAGCAGAGAACCTTTTGAAACATAAAATTCAAAAAAATCTTCGTTCATCTTCGTTCATCCCCGGTGAATTTCCATTTAAAACCCCAGGCAATTCGTCGAACGACTTGATCGTCGGGCAGCCCGCATCCGGGAAGATGCCGCGCGGGTCATACAGCACTGGCTGCAGTCCTGCATTGCGCGCACCCACGGCATCGGCGAAATAGTTATCACCGACGTAAACCGATTGGGCCGGGGCCACATCCAGGCGCCGGCAGGCATGCAGGAAAATATCCGGTTCCGGCTTCCACGCGTTGACTTCGCCCCCGGCCAGGGCCAGGTCGAAAAACGGTGCCAGGCCAAGCGTTTCGATCTCTTCCTGGAAGGGTAGGTCGCGGTTGGAGATCACGGCCAGCTTGTAACCCATTTCCTGCAGGGTTGGCAAAACCCGCTTTACGTCGTCCGGTACGATGCTTTGAGGCCGGTAAAATTCTTCCATGTATTTGGAAACTTTCGGGCCAAGCTCTGTCGCCTCGGCGGTGGAGACACTGAAGGCAACCAATTGGCGCTCCGCATAATGACGCCAAAAATCCCCGTTCTCTTCGTTATATTCCTGCTTATCGGCCTTCAGATCGGGGGAGTTTGCCCAGTAGTAATGTTCCCAGCGAAAACCGAGCAGCCGATTTTCGCTGCTGAGTGGCACCCCAAAATGGGTGATGGCATCCGCAAAAAAATCCCCACCGTAGGGGAGGTTGTGACGGAGCGTGCCGTCGAGGTCGAAAAAGATGGCTTTTATCATAGTAGTGGAGTATCAAAGCTGGTTGATTGTATTGGCTCAACCAGCCCCTGCTGGCAATATCAAGAATCAAATTTGACAGACTAGTGGTTTAAAAGTTGAAGGTTGAAAATTTCAAGGTGCTATGACCGGTTATAGCTTGTCCGGAGCATTCAATCTTCAACCTGTAACTTGTAACGATGTTTATCCGCCGATCTCGTTCATCACGCGGTTGAGCGGTATCACACCCTCCGCCAGGCCGTGTCCCCAGGGTTTGAACCAGATCCCATCCAGGATCAAGCGCCGCAGGTCTTCCAGTGTCGCGCCGGCGCGCAGCGGTTTGAGCAGGTCCACTTCGTTCTCACGCAAGCAGACACAGGCGCAAACGTCCATCCGCTGTCAGGCGGGCACGTGTGCAAGAATCGCAGAACGGGCTCGTAACCGATGAAATAAAACCGATGTCGCCCTGTGCACCGGGCAGGTGAAAAACACGCGCTTCGCCGTCAAGCTTGCCGTTATTGGATGGTTCCATGGGCCCAAGCGCCAGATTGGATGCGCTCCTGGATCTGTGCCGCCGTAATGATCTGACCGGTTTGCACATCGGTCACACCGGCAAAAGGCATCATTTCGATGAAGCGCATCTGCCACGGGTGATCGAGCGTAAGACGCGCCAGGTCGACGACATCCTCTTCGTTATAGCCTTTGACCACCACGGCGTTGAGCTTGATCGGGGTCAGGCCGGCTTTTTCGGCGGCCAGTACGCCCTCCCATACGTCCTCGAGTTTGCCCCAACGTGTGAGCCGCTTGAATTTCTCGGCATCGAGTGTGTCGACACTGATGTTGACGCGCTGAAGGCCGGCCTCCGCCAGAGGTTGCGCCAGCTTTTTGAGCAGTACGCCGTTCGTCGTCATCGACACGGAACGGATGCCTTCCGTGGAGGCTATGCTCCGCACCACGTCCACAATGTGGGCCCGCACGGTCGGTTCGCCGCCGGTCAGCCGGATCTTGTCGAACCCCAGGCTTGCGAACAGGCGCGTCAACAGTGCCAGCTCGTCGTCCTGCATCATTTCCGGGTTGGGGCGGAAGGTCTGGTCCTCCGGCATGCAGTAAACGCAGCGCAGGTTGCAGTGGTCGGTAAGACTGATGCGCAAATAGTGTATGTTGCGCCCGAATTGGTCAATGGCCATAGGTGTTAGATTATACTTCTCCTCGGGAATATGTCTAATCCGTCACGGATTAGCGTAATATTCGTTATTAATCGAGATAATCAGTGGTAAAAACAGGCCCGGCTTCATTGCCGAACCGGTTTTGTAATTGACGGGTAACTACAGGCATGCTATTATCTATACTATTATCCTGCACTTTATAAATTATAGGAGTTATTATGAGCACTGAATTTTTTCTTCGTATTATTTTTATGCTTATTCTTGCAATTGCCGGGGGCTTTTGGGGCTATGATCTTTCAAAATACAATCCGGCAGAAGTGGTCCGTTACACAATAGGGATCGGGTTGGTCGGTGCGCTCACCGGCTTGATCCTGACACCTTACTTTACCACTCGCCCTGCACGGGCTTTGCGCTCCCTTTTTGGACGGATAGCGGCGGAGACACTCTTTGCCGGTCTGGTGGGTCTGGTCGTAGGGCTGCTGACCGCTGCGCTTTTGTCTTTTCCGCTTTCGCTCCTGCCAAATCCGTTCGGGAGTATTTTGCCCTTCCTGGGGTCGTTGTATTCAGCTACTTTGGGATATCGCTGTTTGTTATGCGCCAGGGCGATCTGATGAGCCTCTTCGGTACGCTGAGCGGACACAACGAGGGAGGTTCTGGTACTTCTTGGACGAACCTCAATCGCACTATCTTACTCGATACGAGCGTGATCATTGACGGCCGGGTGGCCGATATTGCCAAGACGGGCTTCCTGCCGGGCACCCTGCTCATCCCCCGCTTTGTCCTGAACGAACTGCAATATATCGCCGATTCACCCGATGGCTTGCGCCGCCAGCGCGGACGGCGCGGTATGGAAGTGCTGTCCGAGCTTGCAGAAATTGCCGAACATCCTGGTGCGTGTCAGCGACATTGACGTGGAAGGCATTCGCGAAGTGGACGATAAGCTGGTGGTGCTTGGCAAGCAGCTCAAAAGCCCCGTGCTGACGAACGATTACAATCTAAACCGCATCGCCGAATTGCAGGGCGTGACCGTGCTCAACATCAACGAACTGGCCAATGCGGTCAAGTCCATTGTTTTGCCCGGAGAGATCCTTAACATCAATGTTTTCCAGGAGGGCAAGGAAACCGGCCAGGGTGTGGGCTACATGGACGACGGCACGATGGTGGTCGTCGAGAACGGCAAGGATTACATCGGCGAATACAAGGACGTGCACGTAACGAAGGTCCTGCAAACGGCTGCCGGTCGTATGATCTTCGGCCGCGTGGAAGATACCAACGGCAAAAAGAAAACCTAGATCCGCAGACTTGCGCCGATTTTTAAAAGATTAATTTATGAGGATCGTCGAGGAACGTGACCCGCAGACGTACGCCATCATAGGGGCGGCGATGGAAATACATCGTCAGTTGGGCCATGGATTTTTGGAGGCTGTATATCAAGAAGCGGCAATGGTCGAGCTTCCAATAAGAGGGATTCCTTTTGAAAGAGAAGTCGCCCTCCCTGTAAAATACAAAAACACTTTGCTTCCCACACATTATCGCGCCGACTTCGTTTGTTTTTCCGAGATCATCGTGGAGTTTAAGGCCTTGTCGCGGTTGACGAGTATAGAAGAAGCACAACTGCTGAACTATCTCAAAGCTACGGGGTTGATGCGGGGCCTCTTGATCAACTTTGGCGCTCCAAGTTTGGAATATAAACGCCTCGTCTGGGGTTATGAAGATATAATGAAATCTGCAAAATCTGTGTAATCTGCGGATAGGTTGTAAAAAACGAAATCTGCGGATAGATTGTAAAGAATGAAATCTGCAAAATCTATGTAATCTGCGGATAGGTTGTAAGAATGAAATCTGCAAAATCTGTGTAATCTGCGGATAGGTTGTAAAGAATGAAATCTGCAAAATCTGTGTAATCTGCGGATAGGTTGTAAAGAATGAAATCTGCAAAATCTGTGTAATCTGCGGATAGATTGTAAAAAACGAAATCTGCGGATAGCCCAAGGGTATCATATGATTCGCATCTACAACACCCTCACCCGCAAAAAAGAAGAACTTCAAACTCTCGAGCCGAACGTCGTCAAAATGTATGTCTGCGGCGTCACGGTCTACAACGACGCGCACGTCGGGCACGCCATGTCGGCGCTGGTCTTCGATATCATCCGCCGCTATCTTGAATATCGCGGCTATCAAGGTCCGGCACGTCATGAACTACACCGATGTGGACGATAAGATCATCAACCGCGCCAATCAGCTTAAGGAAGACCCGTTCAAACTCGCCCAGCGTTACATCGACGATTACGCGCAGAACCTGAAAGACCTGAACATCCTGCCCGCCACCTCCAACCCGCGTGCCACCCAGACCATGGATAAGATCCAGTCCATGGTCAAAGGCCTGATCGATAAAGGCTTTGCCTACGCGGCGTCCAATGGCGATGTCTATTTCCGCGTCACCAAAGATAAGGATTACGGCAAACTCTCCGGGCGCAAGCTCGATGATATGCAGGCCGGTGCGCGCATCGAAGTCGAAGAAGCCAAGGAACATCCGATGGACTTCGCGCTGTGGAAGGCTGCCAAGCCCGGTGAACCGTCCTGGGAAAGCCCATGGGGCAAGGGCCGCCCCGGCTGGCACATCGAATGCTCGGCCATGAACCTGGCCGAACTCGGCGAACAGATCGACATTCACGGCGGCGGCAACGACCTGATCTTCCCGCATCACGAGAACGAGATCGCCCAAAGCGAGTCCTTCACCGGCAAGCCCTTTGCCCGCTACTGGATTCACAACGGCATGCTGCAGCTTGGCGGCGAGAAAATGTCCAAGTCGCTCGGCAACATCGTCAGCATCAAGGAGTTCCTCTCGCAGCCGCGATGCGGATGTGATGCGCATGCTGGTTTTGAACGGTACCTATCGCGCCCCCTTGATGTTCAACGATGAGACGCTCGATGCCGCGGAAAAATCCGTTGACCGCCTCAAATCCGGGTTTCGACCGGCCTCGCCTTCCGCAAAAGGACTCCCGGCTGGAGCCGCCGCTGAACTTGTCACAGCAAGCCGAAGCTTCCCACCAGGCCTTCACCTCTGCCATGGACGACGACTTCAACACAGCCGGTGCGGTCGCTGCGCTGTTCGAGCTTGTCAAAGCCATCAACACTGCGCGTGATTCAGGCGCGACCGATGACCAGCTCAAGCCCGCTCAGGATACCCTGCGTGAGCTGACCGGCGTGTTCGGCTTGCGCCTCGCCGAAAAGAAAGGCTCCGGCGAGACTGATGGCTTTATCGATCTGCTCGTTGAAGTGCGGGCTGAAGTCCGCAAGCAAAAATTGTGGGCCTTATCCGACTTGATCCGCGATCGGCTTGAAAGTCCTCGGCGTGACCATCGAAGATGGCAAGGAAGGCACAAAGTGGAGATGGGGATGAGCGTTTTGGAGGTTGAAAAGAATTTCTTACCTCATATAGCCTTTTGCGAATAACTGTCACTTTGGAGAGGAGTTGCTGCCGTAGGTCCAGGGCGCATTTCTCAGTGCGAAGCCCATCAGTCCATGATCAGGATCAAGTTTGACAAATCCTCTCATATTCGCTATGCTGGAGCGCAAAGGTGAGTCATGAAACGAAATGAAGTGCTTCGCATTCTTCGGGAACAAAGCGTAAGCTTGGCAGAGCACAATCATGTTGCCTCGCTCTCCCTGTTTGGTTCCGTGGCTAGGGACGAGGCCCAGGCTGGCAGTGATGTTGACCTCCTCGTGGAATTCAAACGTCCGGTGGGTCTGTTCGAGTTCATCGAGCTTCAACAGCGGTTGGAAACCATCCTGGGCTGCAAGGTTGATCTTGGCACACCACGTTCTCTCAAGCCGCGCATCAAGGAGCAGGTCTTGCGAGAGGCGATCCGTGTCGCATAGGACCTGGCTGGAACGTATAGACGATATCCTGACCTGTGCCCGGAACATTCGGGATTACACGGAAGGCTTGTCTTTCGATGCCTTCCTGGACGATCCGCGTACAATTCGTGCGGTGGCATTTGAATTCACGACCATTGGGGAAGCGGCCTCTGCCATGCCAGACGAGATTCAGGTGCGCCATCCTGAAGTGCCGTGGGGAAAGATGAAGGGCATCCGCAATGTCCTTGTGCACGAATATTTCCGCCTGGATGAGGAAATTCTTTGGAAAGCCAGCTAGGAAGATATTCCTCCATTGATCGCTTCATTGGAAAAGCTCCTGCGCTCAAATAGCTGATTTAGATGGAGGGGTCGAATCTGATTCACACCGCGTACAACTCCCTTCGTCTTTAGGACGCGAGGCGGTTTCACCACCAGAGGGCGACCGAACCATCAGGGAGTGGGGTGATGTCCTTTCTTGCATCCGATCTGCACTCAAAAAAGGGAAGGCGACTCAGGCATAATAATCATTATGCTCTTATAAAGGATAAGATTTACTTAACAAATCATTAAGCCAGAACGAATTTTCAATCGTTTGTTGGGGAGGCCTTTTGCTTTAAGATATCCATCGTTTGGCAATAAGCGTCATAAATCGGCTTTTGCGAACTGAATAATTCAAGCAATAAATCAATGAAATTATTGGTTTTTTGCTCTATTTGTATAACGAGTTTACGGCGGTCATTCTTGTATAAATCTCGCAGGATAATTGGATTTGAAAGTGGATTGCTTATATCAGGCATTGTATTATCTATGCCCAATTCTTTTTCACTTTTTTGTAAAAAACTATAGAATTCAAATTTGTCCAAAGGACCCAATGTAGGAGTTCGCCCGCGATGGACAAATAAGTTGCGCAGGTCCCGGTATTCATCAATTGCTTCATCTAATTTATCTAGAGAAATTTTGACACTTGTCTTTTCGACATATTTATTCTTGGCAATATTGTCTTCATTACAAGATTTGGGTTTAAATCCTAACCTAAATATTTCGTTTGTGAGCAATAAAGAAATGTCATAAAGACTTACGCTCATTATAAGGAAATTTATGTAATGATAGGTTACCCATTTATGCAAGGATATATTGTTTTCGTTAAAAAATTTCGAGTGTGGAAAACGACGTAGAAATATCGGAACATATTCTATGCGTTCAACGGTGCTGATAAGGCCGATAAAATATTGATTAACATTAAAGTGATATACCATCTCTGGCGTAAAAGAAAATTTTGGATTTTTACCCGATTGATACGCCCTAGTTGCTTGGGCACTTAAAGGTGCAGAGACTATTTTCTCGTTTTTCATAATGCTTAAAGAGAAGGGATGTCCCAAGAGGCGGTAATATTTTGGTATTTCTTTATTTTGCAAATCCATTCTCCATTTTGTTACTTGTTTATTCTGTCATATCCCCAAATCGCATGGTCAACTTCTTGAACAGGCCAACTTAACTCGTCAGCTAAGAGACGGATCTGACGCATATACTTCTTGTAATCTGGGATCAATAATGTTGATTTGTCTTTATCAAAGATTTGTAGCCATACCCGAAAATCAATCACGGCATATTCTTCTGGAAAGACAAGGGCAAGTACAGCTGATGCTACAGGCACACCTACACCACGCAATGTACAAAGAAGGCCCACGCGCAGTTCGAGTTCATATTCTTTGTCAGAATGAGTAATTGTCAGCGCAAGTCCGGTGACGGCACGAATAATTTCATCAGTGTTAGGGACACGCATATGGCGCTGACGGCCAATTTGCTTTTGTAATTTCCATTGTAGGATTTCTTCAAATTCAGAAGCAGTCAAATAGAATGGAATACGTTCTGAGCGTAGCCGTGCGAATTTGGTCTTTAGTTTTTCGGTTTGATCGTAATCAATCTCCTGACCACGAAGTGAAGCAATTTGCGCTACTGTTATCATCTAACTTGCTACCTTCCATATTATTTCCTACGCCGAGGCAAAGTGCTGACAATTATCATTAGAATGATGATGGGCCAAAGTTTGAGTGCGCCAGTCAATTGACCAGCGAATTGACCCGAAAAGAATAGAAACGAGAGAGCCCCCGGGGTAGAAAATTCCCATGAAGATCAACGTCCCTACGCATACCAACACAATAATAAAAAGATTTTGAATCCAACGCCGAAGATAGTCCATGTTATCAACCCTCCCATTATATTGGGCTATGCGTCTTCATAATAGCCCGTCATGTTGACCAAGCCTCCCCCTAAAAAAACATTCCGGTTCAGCAGAAGGCGATACGCCTTCTGCTGAACCGGTTGTTAGCTGACCCTTTTTTGCCGCCCTTCGAAGATGTTTTTGCTCCGGTCAGGCCAGGTCGAAACGGTCAAGGTTCATGACTTTGTTCCACGCTGCTACAAAGTCGTGCAGGAACTTCTCCTGTGAGTCCGCACATGCGTAGACTTCCGCCACGGCCCGAAGTTGGGAGTTCGAACCGAAGATCAGGTCGACACGGGTGCCGGTCCACTTGAGTGCCCCTGTTGCGCGATCACGACCTTCGAACACCCCATCGTCTTCCGCCTTTGCCTGCCAGGTCGTGCTCATGTCGAGCAGGTTCACGAAGAAGTCATTGGTGAGCGTCTCTGGCCGCTTGGTGAAGACGCCGTGCTGCGACTTTCCAAAGTTGGCATTCAAAACTCGCATACCGCCAATGAGAACCGTCATCTCGGGAGCGGTCAGCGTCAGCAGTTGGGCGCGATCGACCAGCAGTTCCTCTGCCGATACAGCATATTTGGTTTTTAGATAGTTACGGAACCCGTCTGCAGCCGGTTCGAGTACGGCGAATGACGCCACATCGGTTTGCTCCTGCGACGCATCCGTGCGTCCCGGCGTGAAGGGAACGGTCACATCCTGACCGGCATTCTTCGCAGCTTGCTCGACACCTGCGCATCCACCCAGGACGATCAAGTCGGCGAGCGAAACCTTCTTTCCTCCTGACTGTGCGCTGTTGAACTCCTTTTGGATTTTCTCAAGGGTCTGCAGCACAGTCTTCAGTTGGGTCGGCTGGTTGACTTCCCAATCCTTTTGCGGCGCAAGACGAATGCGTGCCCCGTTCGCACCGCCGCGCTTGTCGGAGCCGCGGAAGGTGGAGGCCGATGCCCAGGCGGTCGAGACGAGTTCCGGGATCGACAGCCCCGAGGCAAGGATTTTGGCCTTGAGCTCCGCAATGTCGGCCGCGTCGATCAGGTCGTGATCGACTGCGGGGACGGGGTCTTGCCAGATCAGCTCTTCCGCCGGGACTTCCGGGCCGAGATAGCGCGAGCGGGGACCCATGTCGCGGTGTGTCAGCTTGAACCACGCCCGGGCGAACGCATCTGCGAACTGATCCGGATTCTCATAGAAGCGCCTTGAAATCTTTTCGTAAACAGGGTCGAACCGCAAGGCGAGGTCGGTGGTCAGCATGGATGGCGCGTGACGCTTTGACGGGTCGTGCGCATCCGGCACCGTACCGGCGCCTGCACCCTGCTTCGGTTTCCACTGATGCGCGCCGGCCGGGCTCTTGGTCAGCTCCCATTCGTAGCCGAACAGGTTCTAGAAGAAGTTGTTGCTCCACTTCGTTGGCGTCGTGGTCCAGGTGACTTCCAGGCCGCTGCCGATCGTGTCATCTCCCTTGCCCGTACCAAATTTGCTCTTCCAGCCCAGGCCTTGCTCCTCGATGCCGGCGGCTTCCGGCTCCGGGCCCACCAGTGACGCATCGCCAGCGCCGTGGGTTTTGCCAAAGGTATGGCCGCCGGCAATCAGCGCCACCGTTTCTTCGTCGTTCATCGCCATGCGCGCGAAGGTCTCGCGGATATCCTTGGCAGCGGCGAGCGGATCCGGATTGCCGTTCGGCCCTTCCGGGTTTACATAGATCAGGCCCATCTGCACGGCAGCCAGGGGATTCTCGAGTTCCCGGTCACCGGTGTAGCGCTTGTCGCCAAGCCACTTGCTCTCGGCCCCCCAGTAAGTGTCCTCTTCCGGCTCCCAGACGTCCTCGCGCCCGCCGCCAAAGCCGAAGGTCTTGAAGCCCATCGACTCCAGGGCGCAGTTGCCGGCCAGGATCATCAAGTCGGCCCACGAGATCTTTTTGCCGTATTTCTGCTTGATCGGCCAGAGCAGCCGGCGCGCCTTGTCGAGGTTCACATTGTCGGGCCAGCTGTTGAGGGGCGCAAAGCGTTGGTTGCCGGACCCCGCGCCCCCGCGGCCGTCCCCGATGCGGTAGGTGCCCGCGCTGTGCCACGCCATCCGGATGAAGAGCGGCCCGTAGTGACCGAAGTCGGCCGGCCACCAGTCCTGTGAGTCCGTCATGAGCGCGTAGAGGTCCTTCTTCAGGGCCTTGAAGGTCGAGCTTCTTGAATTCCTCAGCGTAGTTGAACGCCTCGCCCATGGGATTGGACAGGGAAGAGTGCTGGTGGAGGATCTTGAGGTTCAACTGGTTTGGCCACCAGTCCCGGTTCGATGTGCCTCTGCCGGTCGTGTGTTTGTGATTACTGCCTGTTACTGGGTTCTTGCTGTCGTCCATTATTTACTCCTTTCTTGTGTGGTGTGAATTGTTGAACAACGTTATTTTGAATGATACTCCGCAGCTCCCAATAAAGAGTATCTTATCTCTCCTCTTTTTACAATCCGGACAAAGCCCATAAAGGGATATTTGAGGGCGGAGGATCTTATAACCTGACGTCTGCTCCAAACTCTGGAGCGATTTCTGATCGAGTGACACTTCCCCATCGATGATCTTGTTACACTTAATGCAAATCAAGTGGGGATGAGGTTCAGGACGGTTGCCATCATAATGGCTGTCGTCACGCAAATCGATCTCCAGCACCTGCCCCATTTCTTTCAACAGGGCCAGGGTTTTATAAACTGTTGCATGACTCATGGTTGGAAATTGGCGCTTGATTTTTGTGTATAGTTGGCCTGCACTGGGATGTCCTTCACTGACTGCAATCAAACGCACCAACTCGACTCGTTGGGGGGTCAGCCGGAAATCGCGCTCCTTCAATGCGGCGATCAGTTGATTAAAACGGACATCTGGATCGGTCATTGGATTTCTTTCGAGAATTGATACTAACAAATAATCATTATCCATTATTATACCTCGAAATATAAAAGCTGGCTCATCGTTTTCAACCCAGACCAATACTGTGGGTGAACGAAACACCATCACAAACCCATCCAGGATACTCTCCGTGAGCTAACCGGTGTGTTTGGCTGCACCTGGCTGATAAGCAAGGTTTCGGCGTAACCATCGAAGATGGCAAGGAAGGTACAAAGTGGAGATGGGGCTGAGCTTTTTGGGGAATGAAACGAAATCCTTCCCCCCTAAAGCCTTTTACGAATGATCATCCCGTTCGGGATGTTGTGGTCGCAGATACCTGTTGGATGCGATATAGGTGAACCCAATGATTAAGAGTTTTTCAAAAGCTTGTCTACGGGGTCTATATAGTGTCAAGGAGTATATAGAATTCCATATCTAGGGGCAATTAAGTCTACAAGCTATATAGTTTCTATAGCGTAGTACCGCAATTGCAACCGATCTGCAACCGAAAAGGAGAGGCGACTCTAAGAATTACTGAATAGCTTCCTATGCGTTCTTCCAAAGATATATTTCATGGTTTGTATCTCGCCCAAATATTCCGGCCAATAAGCCATAGTGCGCCGTCCGGAGCCACGAGCATTTTGTTTGGAGTGAAATTACCTATTTGATATTTTGTGTATTGTGTCCACCGAGTCCCATCGAAGCCATACAATCCGTCGAAGCGCGAATTAACGTCATAAATGAACCACGCTACTGTTCCGTCTTGCATAATGGTCAAATCCTGCGACAATCCACAATCGTGAAAATAAGCACTGGGCAAACTTTCAGAATCGTATTTTTCAGGTGAGTTGCACAAAACCCAGATGACACCATTTTCACCAATGGCAAGATCGTTGGCGGCCTGCAAGCTTTTCTGCTGGATAAACTTCCAATTCTTGCCGTCATAGCGGTATAAACCGCTGTTCTTGGCGAGAACCCAAATCGAGCCATCTGAACTGACTATGATACGATCCGGATTCACTGTAGAGTGGATGGTGTCGCCGCCGATACGGATCAAATTGATTTTCCGGTAGTTTCTACTCTCCAAAATATCTGGGGTCAAATTAGCGACAAATCCTGCATTAGATGCGGCCCAAACGCCTCCATCGTTATCCGCTACAAGCTGGCTAACATTGAAAAACAATGTGTATGGGGAAACTCGATTGGTCATTGAATCAAAGTAACAAACGAGTGGACTGTTAGGCACCCAACTCCAAATCGATCCTTTTGAATCGATAATGAAATTGTAATTTTGGGAACATTGGCTATCTTCATCTGGGGAAATTTGTCCTTGAAACGGAGAAACCAGCCTTTTGCCATCAAACCGCTCTAGCTCGTTTTTGTTGTTTACCCACAAGGCTCCATCTGGAGCAAACCCAATAAGCTGGGATGAAATAATATCAGACCATGGATCACTCGTGGTCCCCAAGGTTTTCCAGCTTTGTCCATCATACAAATAAACTACATTACTACTGGAAGCGTAAAACACCATGCCTCCTGGAAACATGGCTATGGGTGAAATTAATGCAGGGTCAGGAGCGGGGCCGCGATCTAAAGGGGGAAGTTGGTGAACCTCTCCATCATGAATGACATTGATAGATCCTGGATAACCGTAAGCATCTTCAATTTGAAACCAAAGATCGCCAGAAGATGATAAATGCGGCACGCCATAAATAGCATATCCATAAGGTTGTCCTGGCAAAAGAACCGTCTCGAAACGACTGCCGTCAAAATGCACAAGGTTATTTTTCATCTCAAAGATCAAAGTTCCATCAGCTAGTGTAAAAATCTGCTGTGTTCCTCGCAGATTATCATAGCTTTTCCAGCTCTGGCCATCATAACGAATCACCTGTCGGCACCCCAAAAACCACACGAAACCACCACGCGATTCGTTGACTGTATAGTTTTCGTGGCAATTCGGAAGAGACTGAACATCGGACAGATCGCTCAAACCCTTTGAGTCATAATATTGAATTGAATTCCATGCACTGAACCACAGACGATCTCCGGTATTGGAAATAGTAGAAGTCGTTGGAACAATCCAATAATTACTGACTATCCACTTTCCACTGGAATATGTTGCTTATTTCCCCATCCTCTGATTCCGCCAGAGCTTTTCCTTGGAAAATCGTCAGGTACGATAGATTTTCAGGAAGGCCATCCAATGCGGTGTATGTTGTCAGGTTGCTGGTTTTCAGATCCCAACGAACCACACCGCCATTCTCCAGCGCCCACAAATTTCCCGTTGAATCGTAGGAAAAATCAGCGAGTGCTGACTGACCTAAGCCACTAAAGTTCATCCAGCCACCATGTGAACCTGGCCATGAAGCCGGCTGCTGTGCTTGTGCTTCTGGGGTGGGCAGAGGTTGAACAGTTGAAACCGATGTTAGTTGAGACGGATTTGTTGGCGTCACATCTGGGACGATGACCGCTAGTCCACAGGATGCAAGAAAAAGCGTTAACCAGATAATTACGTTAGCCCTCAGCTTCATTTGTTTTTCACGCAAGTCTGCAAAATCCCGCTTAGGGTCGTTTCAACAATAAACTATACTACCGAATCCAGATACTGATTAAGAGTCTTTCCTAAGCTCGTCTACAGGGTCTATATAGCAGTAAACAGTGTATGCCGTTCAATATTTAAGGATAATCCAGTCTACAAAATATACAGTTTCTACACCGTAGTATAGCAATTGCGCCGCAGGTGCAACCGATAAGGAAAGGCGACTCCGAATATTTTTTTAGCAAAGCAATGGTAACCGCACGCTCACGCTTTTAGTCCGAGCGGCCATCATTTGGGCTTTAACTTTCGCCCGCACCTAAGATCAACTTTGCCAATGGTACAATCTTGGAGGGAAGGTCAATTTCACCAACAAGCTCGATGTGATCCCCGTGTTGGCACTCTTGATAAGTTCACATTTCTCCACTCCATCATACATATCATGAATAGTTTGCAGATTATTCTTGTAATCCTGACTACTGCTGCCGGCTCATTGTTCCAGGGGGTGACCGGTTTGGGCCTAAACCTTTTCGCATCGCCTCTATTGATGATGATCCAACCGAGTTTCATTCCTGGTCCGATCATGGTAGGAGCCTTGCTTTTGGTAATTCTGATGGGCCTGCGAGATCACTCCGGTGTGGATCTTCGTGGGGTGGCTTGGATGGTATTCGGGATGCTGCCGGGAACAGCCCTGGCAAGCCTTTTACTGCCAGTGATCCCAGTAAAAACCCTGTCTTTGCTTTTGGGGATTTCTAGTGTTGATGGGAGTGGGACTCAGCCTCTCAGGATTGCATTTTCAGCGATATTGGTGGGTTTTGTGGATAGCCGGGTTTGTTTCCGGGTTTGGCACGACACTGGCTTCAATTGGCGCACCACCCGTCGCCTTGGTGAACCAGGAATTAGAGCCTAAAAAACTGCGAGCCACCCTTTCGGGTTATTTTCTCGTGTCCGGGATTGCCGCGTTGGCGGGAGTCTTTCACGCCGGGCGAATGGGAATGGCGGAGATATCTCTCTCGGCATGGATATTGCCAGGTGTGGTTTTGGGATTCTTGTGTTCGGCCCTACTCATCAACAAGCTCAGGGCTAGTACGACACGTTATGCCGTGCTGGCGCTTTCAGCCGGCAGTGCATTCATCCTGATCCTCCAGCAACTCCTAAGGTAGATCAGCGTAGGAGATCAATTCTCCGCAGATAGAAATAATCCGCCTGCACTGTGTTCTACGGTGTTGCGAAGCATAAATCTGCTTTTTTTTGCCCTATTCACGGATCACTTGATGCCTGATTACACCATTTCCCAATCCCTGGTCCCGAATATCGAATATCGCTTTCCATCCTGATCACATCATTACCCCATTTCTAATCTCGATTTATCGAATACCGCTTTCCATCCCGCTCAAGTAAAATCTCCCTATGACCTCCAGTGACCCCTTTTCCCCTGGCGAATTCGATCCCTGGGCCGAGACCTATGACCATGATGTATCTGCTCTTAATAAATTCCCCTTCGATGGTTATGAACGGGCATTGGACACCGTCGTAAAACTGGCCGCTCCCGAACAGGGTATGTCCATTCTCGACATCGGCACTGGTACAGGCAATCTCGCTCTCCGCTTTGCCCGGCGCGGCTGCGAATTATGGTGTACCGATTTCTCAGAATTGATGCTCGAGAAAGCCCGCGCAAAACTACCCGAAGCTCACTTCCTCCTTCACGACCTCCGTGCCGATTGGCCTACCGAACTGGACCGGCATTTTGACCGTATTGTCTCCGCTTATGTATTTCATCACTTTGACCTGGCCGGAAAAGTCAATCTGTGCAAAGAACTTGTCACTCGTCGCCTGGCACCAAACGGAAGACTCGTCATCGCCGATCTCTCCTTCCAGGATCAAAAGGAGATGGATGCCTTTGCTCAATCTGTCGGCGATCTTTGGGAAGCGGAACCTTTCTGGCTTGTAGAAGACTCCCTGCCCGCATTGAAAAATGTGGGTCTGAAAGTGGATTACGTCCGGGTTTCCCCGTGCGCGGGCGTATATGGTATTTCCGCCTGAAATTATCTTTTTCGCGCTTAATTCCAGAACTCCGACGTGGTCACTTGCGCTAAGTAGTCGGTCGAAAATGATTAAACATAACCTTATGGTTCTTTCGGGGGTTGAGCCCCCGAAAAGCATAGAACAAGTATATAGACTTACGAATGACTATGTAGGTGTAGATATGAACGCCGATTTTTTTAGAAAACAAAAAGCTCTTTCCGCGTTCTCCGCGCTCGTCCGCGTCCCCTTTGAAACTGTCGGGTGGCTGGATTTCTTTTCAAGTAAAATCGTCCCATGAAAGAATTTATATACGGACGCAACGCGGTTTACGAAACCTTGCGGGCCAAACGGCGCGAGTGCTTCAGCCTCGAGATTGCCGATGGCGTAAAAGAGACGGGCCGCATTACCGAGATCTTGCAGTTGGCGGCGCTCAATAAGATTAAGGCCAGCTTCGTCCCGCGCGCAAAGCTCGAGAAACTTAACGCCAACCATCAGGGCGTGGCGCTCGAAGTTGGAGGCTATCCATATAGCGATTTCGTTGAGATTCTCGAACTGGCTAGCCGGAAGAAGGAGCCGCCCTTTGTCTTGCTTCTCGATTCCTTGCAAGATCCCCAGAACTTCGGCACCCTGCTCCGCACCGCCGAGGTCGTCGGTGTGCACGGTGTCGTGATCCCCCTTGCGCGCACGGTCGAGGTCACGCCTGCCGTGGTCAACGCCTCATCGGGCGCCAGTGAACATTTGCTGCTGGCCCAATCGAATTTATCGCAAGCCATGGATGCGCTCAAAGAGTCGGAGGTCTGGGTCGTGGGCCTGGATCAGGAGGGCGAGAACCTTAATGAAAAATCGGACCGTCATCTGAAGGGTGCGTTGGGGCTGGTGGTTGGCTCGGAAGGCGAGGGCCTGCATGAGCTGACGCGCAAGAAGTGTGACATCCTGCTTAAATTACCCATGCGCGGCCAGGTCGAGTCGCTCAATGCCTCGGTGGCAGGTTCCATTGCCCTCTATCTTGCATATCTCGCTCGAAATAAATAGATAAAAATAAATGTATCTGCTCACAGCATTCTGTTAAATCATCGAATTTTGGGGTGTGGGCAGTGTTCTCCAGCCTACACCCCAAAATTCGGAATTTTCTCCCTCCCCTTTAGGGGAGGGCCGGGGTGAGGTCCTTTGTGTTTAAATTTTTTTCCTCTTGGCATTCATCAAAGTTTCTCTGTGGTTTAATAGTAGAGTGAAAAAGTTGATATCCATTCTGGCAGGAGCCTAACATGCCGCAAGCGACGTATCATTTTCCACGCGGGTTTTTATGGGGCACGGCCACCGCCGCTCATCAAGTGGAAGGGTAACAATACCAACAACCAGTGGTGGAAATGGGAACAGGACGGCCACACCGACGGGACCTCCGGTCTGGCTTGTGACTGGTGGGGTGGACGTTGGCGCGAAGACTTCGACCGCGCCGCCGAAACGGGACAGAATGCCCATCGTTTTTCCGTGGAGTGGAGCCGCATCCAACCCGCGCCCGATAAATGGGATGAAGACGCTCTCGATAAATATCGCCTTATGCTGCGCGGCCTGCACGAACGCGGCCTGACCGCCATGGTCACGCTGCATCACTTCACCGATCCGCTTTGGCTGGCGGAGCGCGGCGGCTGGGAAAACGAAGAGATCGCGAAGCTTTTCGAAAAATTTGTCCGCAAGACGGTGGAAGCCTTCAAGGAATATGCAACCTTGTGGTGCACGATCAATGAACCCAACGTCTATGCTTTGAGCGGATATGCCAACGGCTCCTTCCCGCCCGGTGTGAACGACATCCGGCGCGCTGTCCGCGTGGAGGCCGCCATGCTGCGCGCCCACGCCGCGGCCTATCGCGCCATCCATGAAATCCAGCCCGAAGCGCAGGGTCGGCTATGCCTTGCATTATCGCCCGATGGTCGGCGCGCAACCCCTGGTCTCCGCTGGATGTGCTCATGCGGAATATCCGCTACAGCGGCGTCAACCTGGCCTTCCCGTCTGCGATCAGCACGGGTATCTTGCGATCTCCCGTTGGCAGCATATCACGTGCCGGAAGCCAAAGGCACGCAGGATTATTTCGGCCTGAACTATTATTCAGTCGATACCGTTTTCTTCAATATCCGTAAAGCGGCCGAGCTGTTTACCGATACCGGCTTTCCAAAAGATGCCGACCTGAGCGACAATCGTTATATTGCCAATGTCCCCCAGGGTTTCTATGATTCTCTCAAATGGGCTGTGCGTACGTATCCCAGCACGCCCATCATCGTCACGGAGAACGGAGTCGAATGCGCCGACGACCATATGCGGCCGCGTTATATGGCCGAGCACATCCATAGGATGTGGCGCGCCGTGAATTTCAACTGGCCGATCCAGGGCTACTTCCACTGGTCGCTGGTGGATAACTTCGAATGGGAACGCGGCTGGACGCAGCGCTTTGGACTCTGGGAGTTGGACGTTGAAACCCAGAAACGCACCAGACGTCCGAGCGTCGGACCTGTATGCGGCCATCTGTAAAGAGAACGGTCTCTCTTCGGAGATGGTTTCCAAATATTGTCCGGAAGTATTCGACAAGATTTTTCCCTTCATAAGTAAAGTTTGGAGATCAGCCATGGATTTCAAAACCCAACTTTCAGGCCTGAACGAATTACTGTCCGTGATCTATGGGAACAGGACGCAGCTTGACACGCTTCTTCGGGACCTCGGCTTCGAACAAGCCCAGGCTGACCAGTTGCGCGACCGTCATCTCGAAGTAGTTGTCGATCAGTTCCTGGAGATGATCCATAAACGACTCACGAGCGAATCGGGCAAAGATACGTATTATCAGATCCTCAGCCGCCGCTATGGGCTGGATGGTGAGTCGCCCGATTCGCTCGAAGCCATCTCGGAAAAGCGGAACGATAGCCCTGCATATCTGCGCCAGTTGTTCCAGGAAATCCTTAAAAGATGCCAGAGTAAAACAGCCCAGGCTGATTTCAAGAAGGGTCTTCAGCAGATTGCGGTTGCTCAATTGGGCAAGATGGAACGTCCAACCCGCGCACATGTTGCGGAAAAGCTGGAACGGTTAAGCAATCTGCGGGGCGCGGCAGATGTGACACGCCTGGATTACGAAGCCAAACGCGCTCGAGATCCTCAGGCAAGTGCAGGCCGAACTGGACGCGCTCGAAGCGGAATACAAGCCTCTGCTCGAGTCGGTTGATGAGAATATCACTATGCTGGAAACAGAGATTAAGACCGATGTGCTTCTGCATGGGGAGAGCGTACAAGGTGGAACGTTCCGTGCGGTTTATACAAAAGGCCGCACTTCATGGGATAACAACGGCATCGAGAAATATGCCGAGCTTCACCCCGATGTTCTTCTTTATCGCAAGCAGGGTCCGCCTTCTGTCTCTCTGCGCATCGTAGACGAAAAAGATTAGCGAAGTGGATCTATCCACTGAGAGTGCCCGGAAAATGATATGCGCAGGACATACGTCCTGCGCATATCGTTTTTTCGGAATTCTTAGTAGTCCTAGGCAGAATGCGTGGTCGCAGATGGCGAGTGTTTTCCTCCCCAAGTAGGGATGAGTAGATACCCTGGGGAAGTAGTACTTACATTCTAACTACTGTGAAGATGGCAATGAGAAGGGCCAGCACTGCTCCGATCTTCATGAACATGTCACTTTTAAGAGCTGGGATAAAAGCCGATAACCCATACCACAGGAAAAATAGAACCGTAGCGACGGAAGCCCATGTCCAGACCATAATTCACTCTCCTTTGGTGAGACGGGATTTGACTGTCTACTCAGACAGTCTATACATTAAACACGACCCTGCAAAAGAGGATGCGCGCCGCGTGGTACAATTTAAACGATATTTTTGTTAACTCGCGGCCTGCCGCAACGACTGCGGTAGGCTTTTTCTGCCTATATGACCTCGCTATCATCAGCAGCTGAATTTACACTTACCCGTAAAACTTCCGAGCGGTGGAAAGGTCCGGCGCTTTGGATATGGTCGCACGCCATACGCTATTGGCCGATCCTTACCATGTTGGTGATGGGCGCCATAGGCAATGCCGCGCTGGCTGCGGTCGTGCCTGTGTTGGTGGGGAACGCCTTCAACGACATGCTCCAGACCCATCCGGACGTGCGCATCCTGATCCCGCTGGCGTTGATCATGGGCGCCTCTCAGATCGCGCGCGGTGTGCTCCAGTTCGGG
>CAVWHR010000026.1:0-8883 GCA_963754835.1 uncultured Chloroflexia bacterium
CTTCCAGGGATTCACCGTATTTAGCCATAGGTGCCTCCATCAGGCGGAAATTAACAGATGGCCTTTCACTTTGCCATTCTCCAGGTTGATAATGGCGGCCTTCATGATGCCTTCCGCGTATTCGCTGCCGGCATTGATCATGAGTGTTCGGCCGTTATGGACATGTCCCGGCGACTCGTGAATGTGTCCGTGCAGGCTTAACATCGGCTGCACCTTCTCGATGAAGGCTTTGACCGCCGGCGAACCTGCCGATTTCATCACGACCTGTCCGCCTTCGGTGATGATCTTGAGATTCTTATCGAGATCGGGACAGGTATCCAGAGCGGAACCGAACGGCGGGACGTGCAAAATGGCAATCGTCCGCTCCGGCTTCTGGATCATGGCCGCCAGCTCGTCTAATTTCCTGGTAAGTTCCTGCTCATCCACGTCGCGGGCACACAGCCATGGCGTCAGGTTTGCATTGGATAGGCCCACCACTTCATAGCCGTCTTCCATCTCGAAGTGCTTCATATCCGGGTTACGGATGGACTTGAATTCGTCGATCACCTTGTCAATCGAATGCAGGTCGTCATTGCCGGGCATAAAGTAGAGAGTGATATGCTGGGGGATCAGTTTTTCCTCTGCCAGCTTCATCCATTCTCGCACGCGGTTGCACATTTCCAGCTCGAAGCGGGTCCCCATTTTTGCCGGGTCGTTTTCAAGTTCCTGGGCTTCATCCTTTTCGAGGACAATGGGATAAAAACCGACGTTGCTGATGGACTTCTTTAGTTTTTCGAGCTCATCGGGTGTGGAGGATGTCTTTTCATCACCGAATAAAGTGGCCTGGTAACGTCCTGCGCCCTGGTGGATGACAGGCACCATGGCCTTGCCCGTGACGTCGCCTCCTACCATGAGAGCGTTCACTTTGTACTGAAGGCCTGAAGCCAGGAACTTGCGGAAGACCGCTTCAGAGCCGTGAAAATCTGAACCATATAGAATACGGGTCATCGTCATTGGATACTCCAGAGAGATAAAGGTTTCCGGTGGTTCGGCAGGGTATCCTGCCGGACCACCGAGGCTCTATGTAAATAAGAGAGCCTTCTTTTCCAGAATGTTTATACGGGTGGCAGAGACTGGAAGGTCCAGTTGATGTCAATGCCTTCCTTACTCAAGCGATAAGCGCGTGCAACATAGAACACGACCAGGCCGCTGATGATAAAGCCGGCCAGCGTACCGAGCGTTCCCACACCGATCATGCCGCCCACCGCCGGGAAGATGAAGGAGGCTACGATCAGCCACACCAGGAAGCACAGGGTGATGGAGCCTACGATGGTGATCACCGGCACATTGCCAATTTTGCGCTTCACAAAGGCGCTCGCGTTCTCAAACAGATCCGGTTTGATGAACGGGAACAATGTGATGGCCAGCACCGGTACCAGCATGGTCCAGGCGGCGAAGAACACAAAGTTCAGCTGCGCGCCCATTACGCTGCCGGCCCACAGCCAGCCGGAGGCATCCAGCACACCGACTTCCGCGATGATGGCGATGATCAGGATGGCGACGATCGGGCTGTTCAGGGTCGGGTGGATATAGCATACCTTCTCAGGGACCAGGCGATCAAACGACCAGGCAAAGATGATGCGGCTGCAGTAGAAGAAGTAGGTCTGCGCCAGGTTGATCAAAGTGAAGACCCAGGCGATCGCCACGATCCATAACAGAATGATGTTTGGTTTGAGGATGGCTGCGTAGAAGGTGATCCACGGCATCGGGTTTGCGCTGGCGACCCCGGCATTGCTCAGATAGCTTTCGGCAGCGATCCACTCCAACGGGACAAGTCGCTGCAGGGTTATGGCGGCTACCACAAAGATCGCCCAGGTGACGATCAGGGATGCCCAGGAACCGACCAGCAGGGTCTTTTCGGCTTGTTTCACTTCACCGGCAAAGAAGGTCGGGATGTAGTAGCCATAGAAGATCCAGAAGCCCATGATCAAGCCGGCCAGGGTCATGACGCCGACATTTGGATTGACCACCATGCCGTTGGCTTTGGCCAGGGCAATTCGGGCGGCATAACTGCCGGCGCCCATGAATTTATCCCAGGCAGCCGGGAAGGCATCCTTGGCAGCTGTGCCAAGTTGGAAGTACAGCACAACCCAGGCCAGCAGGCCCAGGAAGAAGCCGACTTCCAAAATGCGCAGGATGGTACGGGTCGGCATGATCATGAGGACGAATGTGATGACCGTGCAGATCGTGCCGATTACGACGATCCCGACCGGCGTCGATGACCAGTATTGCGAAAGTCCGATGAAGCCCTGGTTTCCCATGACGATGCCCATGGTGTGAAACAGCACCGGGCAGGGCCGTCTTCGGGATCCAGGCGATCAGGGAGCCCGCCACCATGGCGCTGAAAATGACCAGCGTCCAGGAGGCGGCAAAAGCCAGGGGCGCGCTCAAGGTACGGCTGGCCAACGTATAGTCGGCAGCCGAGCGAGGCATCGTCGCGCCGATTACGGCGTACGTGTAGGCGTGGAACAGGCAGAAGATCATGGCGACCGTCAGCACTCCGATGATGCTGCTCCCGGGCCAGACACCGGCCACCCACGAGAAGGGATCAGGCCTGACGAAGAGAGACTGATGCAGTGAATGCCGAAGACCATCGCGCCAAAGACGCCGATCGTCCTAACCAAACCAGAGCTCTTGCGTGCGTAAAGTTTCTTTCCTGTTGAAGCAGTAGGCGTAAGCATTTCAGCCATTGCTAATTACTCCTTTCGAATTTTGTTTAAGAGCTGACCAACTTGTACACTTTCCGGTTGTGATGTGGATATTCCCTCGCCATCCTCCTTTCCCATTCTATTCCCTTCACCATCGTTGAATTCTTCAAGCTGCACGTCGGTATGGATGCGCGCGTAATCGCTCCGCAAAAAGTCCTGGGAGAAAATAACCGGTTTTTTTGTTTCTTTTCCATAAATGATCCGTGAAAGCATCAACAGCGGGAAACCCTCACTCACCCGCAGCTGTTGGGCAACGGTATCAGCGGCAATGACCGCTTCAACGGTCTGCGAGATACGGCCCGGGTTGATGTGATAGACATCGGTCAGCAGGTCATAGAAAGAGCTCTTCTCGAGGTCCCATTCTTCCAGGTTTGGACAGAGTGAACAGGGAATAAAAACGCGCTCCAGAATAACTGGAACGCGATTTGCAAAACGCAGGATGGCCACGCGGTAGATCTGGTTCCCGATTTCGATTTTCAGTGTTTCGGCCAAACGCCGGCTGGCCACTATCTCGTCGAATTCGAGCAGCTGGCTGGCCGTTGCGATGTTCCTGGCCTGCATGGCCTGGACATAGTTCACCAATTCGTGGGATTCATAGGTGATCTTGGGTTTGGCTACATAAGTCCCCGAACCATGTTTGCGCTCCAGCAATCCTTCGTTGACCAGTTCCGTGATCGCCTTGCGCACGGTCATGCGGCTGACGCCGAGATCCTCGCTGAAATCACGTTCAGATTGGATCTTGGTCATCCGGCGCCAATTTACCCGAAAGGATCAGTTCGGCAATATATTCCTGGATGCGGCTGTATAGAGGTTTGTTTAATTCTTCGCTCATAACCACTTTCCTGTTTCTGTCGTTTTAAACCGGTAAAACAATAAAGTGGTTTGTGGTATAGACCGTAAAAACTTTGGCAAATTCGGTCAGGTTCGCATCTGTTTTATGCAAAAATCTTCAAAAAACAATAAAGATGCTCTTGTATGAGTATCTTATGACTTTACAACAGAATAGAGCAAGTGAGTTTTATCACCCTCGAAGTAATAAAATGTCACCCCCAGGACTCTAAATCAGCCAAGTGGTATAGTGGTATGGATGGTCTGGTTATTATATACTTGACAAACAGGAGGTATAGAAGTACAATATTTTCACAGATTAGGTACATGACAAACAAGGATAAACGGACATGAAAAACGAACTGAACTTCTCGCGAATTGCAAAACAATACTCAGACGAAGATGAAGCATACAAATTCCTTGAGGGAATTCGATGGGAATACGGCATACTTTGTCCACATTGTGGAAACGTCGGTGCTAAGTTCATCCCCTCTGAAAATGGTGGACGCAAGACTCGCACTGGTAAAGTAACATTTCGTCGAATTTGGCGTTGTGATGAATGTGGGAAGCAGTTTTCTGTCCTAGTCGGTACGATATTTGAAGATAGCCGCATTCCCCTTTCCAAATGGCTATTAGCAATCCACGAACTCAATGCCGATAAAAATGGCATAAGCTCATGTGAACTTGCCCGCAAGTTAGGCATAACCCAAAAGTCAGCTTGGTTCATGGCACAAAGAATTCGTTTCGCAATGGCGCGTTCGTCACTCGATGAAAAACTGGACGGTACAGTTGAAGTAGACGAAACCTATATCGGCGGACTTGAAAAGAATAAACATGCCAACAAACGAATAAAAAATGCGTGGGGTAGAAGCATTGACACCAAGACTCCTGTTCTTTCCTCGGTTGAACGCGGCGGGTCGGTTTATTCAAAATCTTTGCAATCCGTTTCAAGTAAGAACATTCGCCAGGTATTGAATGACCGAGTTAGTCATGGGGCAGTTTTAGAGACAGATACCCTCCCTGCCTATAATTCAGTTGGAAAAGAATTTTTAGCGCATCAGATGGTAGATCACTCCGCTGGTGAATATGTTCACGGAAATGCTTATACCAATACAGTCGAAGGTTATTTCTCTCAACTAAAGAGGTCATTGAGCGGAACTTTCCACCACGTGTCAGAAAAACACCTTGACCGATATTTAGCTGAATTTGATTACCGATATAACACGCGAAAGATAAAGACGGCGACAGAACAAAAGAGGCAATCAAGCGCGTAGCAGGTAAGAGATTGACTTACCGCCAGACAAAGGAAAATAAGGGAGAAAGCCTTGTATAAAGGCTATTATCCGTTCTCTTTTTTCTCTGGAGGAGTATCTTTGTTTTTCTTAAACGTATCCGGTTGTTTGAATGGATTAGGTGGAGTTGACTCTGTAAAAGGAGTACTCTTGTCGTTTCTTTTAACCGGAGATTCAGGTTGTTTTGTGGGTGGTACTGTTTGTGGTACTTGCTGTGGTTTGTTTTTATCATCAGGCATATATGCCTCCTAAGGAGATAGAATGAAAAAAGACGAAGAGAAAAAAGAAAATCTAAAAAATGTTCTCGAAGAATTAAGAAGAGCTTTTTCTAATAAATTAATTGCTAGCGACATGCTTGACGCAAAACTGCAAAATATATTGGATTATTCCAGTATCATATTTGTTGTAGTGTCTGCCATTACAGCATCAGTTTTGCTGGACAGACTTGGCATCCTTTATTGGTTTGGATTGTTAATTGTTTTAGGGTTATATATTTTCACAGTTCTAAAGATAAAAGAAGGGCAAATGCCCGCTACTTTCCAAAACCCTATAAGCATAGATTACAACGATCTGCAAGATGTTTGTGTCAATGTCACAGAAGAAAAATCTCTTGATAACCTAATCATTGCTCATATTCACTCTATAAAAAAGACGGGTGAAATATTGGCAAAAAAAGATGCGGTAATACAGGTATCTTCAAATATTATGGTTTGCATGGTCATCCTATTGTTTGTTTCTATTTTTCTGGGTTTGGTATTTCCAAATCCAACCTTATCTTGTTTCCTTCATCTTGCCAGTTGTGTAAAAGGAGTAACACCATGAAACAAAAGAAACCAAAAACAAAGAAGCGAAATAATAAATATCAGAAGCCCCTATCTCTTTATGGTGTGAGCGAAAAGGAAGTATTGCAAGATTTACTTAAATCCCCGCCCATGCCAAAAACCAACAATAAAGACAAGTAGACTCTGAATTGATTTATGTACTCAGAGTCTACTCTAAAAGGTTCTGTGCGTCAAGTATATAGTTACCGATGGTCTGGTATATATACTTGACACACACTAGGCTATTCCTCTCTACGGGGTAAAATGAGAGTTGGAGAGGATGGGCCAAAATGAACAACGAATACCCGAAGGACTACAGGAAGAAATACTGGAAAGAGGTACGTCGAAAATCCTATGATAAAGAACGCAGAAAGATTGATACCAGGGGGGAATTTATGAGGAGGGTAATTTCTGTCGCATTAGGTTTTGCAGGAGTTGGACTTCTTGTATACTTCAGTATATTGAAACTCCAACAAAATGAAACCGTTGCAAGTATTGTTTTTGGTTTATTTATAGCTGATTTTATGGGTTTTATTGGAATGCTAATTTCAATACCTGTTTTAGCCTGTCTGAATAAACCAGAGATCGCCGCTTATAGGGATTGGAAACAACTTGAAAAAATAAAAGAATTAGAACCTAGTGAGGCAAATATTGAGATAATGATTCCCCACGAGGGTTTTCGTGAAGGCAATACAGTTAAATTAATTGTATTTAATAAAAATGAAACTGCCGATTTGGAAAAGTGTTTTGCTAGATTTGTACTTATCGATTTGATTTTTGAACATGGCCAGAATTACCCACTAGATAGATTTCCGTTTCAACCAGAAAATTATCAAAAAAATCTTCTGTGGGATAGGCGTAGTTTTGAAGATGGGACCATTACAATTAGCGCAGGTGGTAATGAAGTGTTAAATATTATCGAGGTAGTTAGTGATGGTTTCAACTTTCTATTCCAAAATAGAGAAAAATATAATCAAAAAGTTGTAACCCCCAATGAACTTTCTTGTGATTACGTTGCTTTGTTTAGTTTGCACGGTAAATTAAATGGGAAACCATTAAAACGTTTTTATGAAACATACAAAATACACATAGACATGTTGGCAACAATTCAACAGCCAAAAGGAAAAGAATTATCAATTCAAGAAATTGCATCAAATTTATCTAATCCTCGCCAACCTCGACTTGTAATTAGAAAGATAGAAATTGATGGAATTGCAAAAAATCAAGAAAAGGATGAAAAAAAAGATAACCCCTTAATCAATTTAGGCACTTGACAAACAGCCCGAAAATAGCTTTATGTGTCAAGTGATGTAATCACTGTGATATACAGAGTACTGCGTAATTCCAACGCACTGCAAAGTGGCAAGTTCTTGCATTACCAGGAAGCAGTAAAAGTAATTACGATTCCCCGCTTACTTTCACCCAGGCTTTTTTCATATTGAGCGCGTCCTCTTCCATGATCGGGCTTTCGCACAGGATGCGCCCCGCGCAGCCAAACTCGCTAAGGGCGCGGAAGAGAGCCTTTAGGTCCAGGTCGGCCTCGGCCAGTTTCAAGTGATTCTTTTCGCCTTTTGGACCGTATTCAATTCCCGATAAATGGATATGCAAATGCTTAAGCGCGGCTTTACCGACTGCTTTCTGGTAAGCGGTCAACAACGCGCTCCATTCTTCGTAGGTATTCATCGACCCATCTCCCGGACGGGCGTGGAGGTGGGCAAAGTCGAGACACGGCTCGACGCCCTGAATGGACTTCGCCATTTCGAAAGTATCCGCCGCCGAGCCCAGCATAGCCGATTTACCCATCGTCTCAGGGCGTATGGTCACCGGGTTACCCGCCTTCCGTAATTCATCCACACAGCCCTTAAGACGCGGGATCGCAACCTTCAACACTTCCTCAGGTGGACGCTCGAAGTATGAACCCGGATGAAAAATAATATCGGTGGCACCCGCCAGGTTTCCGTAATGCGCAGCATCCATGAGACGCTTGCGGGACTTGGGCCATTCCTCGTCAGTGGCATTCAGGTTGATGAAATACGGCGCATGCACACTGATCGCCACTCCCTGTTCGCTTGCGGTTTGTTTGATCAGTGCGCAGGTCTCTTCCGATACCCGCACCGACTGCACCCAGCCCAATTCAAAGGCCGTCAGGCCGATGGATTTGCTGAATTCGATCGCGCCGACCGATCCGCCCGGTTTCTTGGGCGTGCCAGTCGGGGAACCTACGGTGCCAAAGCGAAACGATAAAGTCATGTAGGACCTCCCGTGAAGTGAGCAGGATTTAGCGAGCAGTGAACAATGGGGCCAGGCGCGCCCACAGCGGCGGACCTAGAATTAACAAGCCAACCAGGATCGCGGCCAGCGCGGCGATCAACACGGCGGCAGCGCCGACATCCTTGCCCACTTTGGCAAGCGGATGTTTCTGTGGGCTGGCAAGGTCCACGACCGCTTCGATTGCCGTGTTGAGAAATTCGGCGGTGAAAACCATGGCAGTTGTAAGGATGATGATGGCCCATTCGCGGGCGTCCAAACGCAGCCACAACGACAGGATGAATACCAGGGTCGCTATAACGACATGGATCCAGGCATTTTGCTGGGTGCGCAGGACGTACCAAAAACCGCGAAAGGCATAGCCGAACGAGCGAGCGCGGGACTTAATGAAGTTCCACATAAGGGGATCGGGTGTCAGGATTCAGAATCTCAAGACCGGCCAGTCCTAATTTATCCAGCACCTGGGCCTGCGCAGACCACATACGCGCCTTGTCTTCAGGCTCGGCATGGTCGTGTCCAAGCAAATGCAGAACGCCATGCACAACCAGCAGTTGTACCTCAGCCTCCAGCGGATGGCCTGCGCTTTGCGCCTGCGCCTCGGCGCGCGGGATGGAGACAAGCACGTCGCCCAAATAGGACGCACCGGTTTCGGGGTCGGTCTCGGAGGCGGGAAAAGACAGCACGTCGGTGGGCGCATCGACTCCCAGATAGTCGCGATTGAGCTGGTGAAGCTGGGCATCGTCGGTCAGGACAATGGAAAGGTCGCCGTCCGCAGATTCATGCGCAAGCGTGGTCAAGGCGGCCTGTTCGATCAGATCGGCCTTGACCGGCTGCAGGCAGGCGAAGGATTCGATATGGATCATTTTTCGGGTTTGTCTTTGGTGGGGCTTGTTGGAGTGGGCGCGGAAGTGGGTACTTCGCCGGCCG
>CAVWHR010000027.1:0-34220 GCA_963754835.1 uncultured Chloroflexia bacterium
CCCAGGTGTAATTGGTTTTGTTGTCCTGGCAATTCGCCGTCACGCCTGGTCAATACTTGCCTGTTTCGTTTGGTGTGTTGGATATCTTCTCCTTTACATTTTGCGATTGCCCGCCTACCAGCATGGTCGTTACCTGATGCCTGCCATGCCGGTATTCTTTATGTTTGGTCTGTTGGGATATTTTGAATTTAAGAAGTCGTTCCTTTTTGGCTCTAAACATTGGGCGATTGACACTGCCTGGCAGTTCAGCCTGGCCCTGCTTACAATTTGTTTCGTCGTACTGGGAGCTCGTTCTTATGGTGAGGATGTTGGATTAATTCAATCAGAGATGGTAGTTACCGCGAAATGGGTCGCTGTGAATTTACCTCCTTCCACGATCGTGGCCGCGCACGATATCGGCGCACTGGGTTATTACGATAATCATCAACTAATCGATTTGGCTGGATTGGTCTCGCCCGAAGTGATTCCATTTATGCTTGATGAGCCTCGCTTAGCGAAGTATCTGGATCGACGAGGCGCAAATTATTTGATCGCTTTTCCTGGTTTTTACCCTGAATTAACACAAAATATAAAGCCAATTTTTACAACTGGGGGAAAATTCGCCCCGGCTGATGGGGAGAAAAATATGGCCGTTTATAAGTGGAACGCAGGGATTCGACATTGATAAGCGGAAAAGGATGAATTGTCGCCAGCCTTAAACTGTCTAAAATCAAAAGATGCCATTGTGCTATACTCAGATAATCTGGTCGATTTTTTCGCTAAATTGATCGTTCTGGAAGTTGCCAGATGTCCGAAAAGGATAGCTAAAATACGGGAAATCGCTAATCAAGGACAGGATTTCAGGTGATTGGAAAGTAATCCAATTTTGTAAGGTTGTCGTTTTATTGATTCTTCAGAACATCGCTTATTATGACAAAAATGAATAAGATTACCCTCCTTATAATCGATGATCATCCGCTTTTCCGGCAAGGTGTATCGGATGCGGTTTCACTTGAAACTGATATGAAGGTTCTTGGACAATCATCGAGTGGGGATGATGCGGTTCAATTGATACGCTCATTGAAGCCTGCTATTGTCCTGTTGGACGTCAATTTGCCCGGTATGAACGGGCAGCAGATCACTCATCAGGTTACCCAGGAAAAATTACCAACCCGCATTATTCTGATGACAGGGTATGACGATATTGAGCAATCCTTACATGCGGCTTTGGCGGGTGCGGCGGCTTATTGCTCCAAGGATGTTGAACCCAAAGGATTACTGCGGATTATCCGCGATGTAGCGGAAGGCGGTTTTGTTTTCGGTTCAAATGTTATGAACAGCAGGGAGCTGCAAACCTGGATTGAAGAGCAGATCGAGGGCGCTCGCCATTCTTACAGTGAACCTGGTAGTCCTTTTCACCCGTTGTCTGAACGGGAGATGGAAGTCTTGGAATGTGTTGTTAGAGGAATGAGCAATAAAGAGATAGCCGGTCTGCTTGGCATCAGCCATCAAACCGTGAAAAACCATGTTACTTCGATCTTGCGGAAATTTGGGGTAGAAGATCGTACACAGGCCGTTGTATACGCATTGAAGCGCGGCTGGGTGCAATTAAATCACTCGAATATTAAGTCTGAGGAGTGACCGTTTATGGCCGTAGATAATGACAAGGTGATTCAAGAGGGCTTTGATATACAGGCAGAGTTGGCAGATACCCAGAGGGCATTGCGGGAGGTCACATTGATGATCGAGCAAAGCCAGAGCGAATTATCCAAGCTGACCCAGCGTAATGCTGCCATAACTGCACACCTGCAACAGGCACAAAATCAAATCCAGCAGACCTCTCCGCAGGAAATAAAAATGGCATATGACTCTGCTTTGGATGCCCAACAGCGTCTATTCGTGATGCATGGTCAATTGGAAAAACTCCAGAGCGATAAGATGCACCTCGAAAAATATAAAAAGCTGCTGGAGCGGAGTGTTGCTTCCGTTGATCCCGCAAGCGGCTCGGCCCCCAGCGGAGGAAAAGATCCATTATCCAGCATCGAAATGATTGTCAATGCCCAGGAAGCCGAGCGTCAAAGGCTTTCCCGCCAGATGCACGACGGACCCGCCCAGGCGATGTCAAATTTCATTTTGCAGACCGAGATCGCGATGCGGTTACTTGACGTGGATCCCGCACAAGCCAAGGAAGAACTGGGCAGCTTAAAGAATGCGGCCATGACTACTTTTCAAAAGGTCCGCAACTTTATTTTCGAGTTGCGCCCAATGATGCTCGATGACTTAGGCCTGATACCGACGATCAGAAAATATATGGACGCGTTTAAGGAACAGACAGGCATGGATGTTAATCTGACAGTGACGGGGACGGAACGCCGTCTGGAACCTTATCTTGAAATAATGACTTTCCGTGCCATCCAGGAACTCCTGGGAAATGCTGTCCGGCATAGCCAGGCGGCGACGATAAAGATGCATGTCGATATGGGTAATGAATATGTGCGTGTCAGCGTCGATGATAACGGAAAAGGTTTTGATCCGGAAGTAATCCGTAGTGGAAACAGCCTCGGCCTCAAGCTTATTCAAGAGAGAACCGAGATGCTAGGTGGGTCATTTGAAATGGACAGTTCTGTCGGAAAGGGTGCGCGGATCGTCTTCAGCGTACCGGCTCACGTATAGAATTTCCTCTCCAGGATCCTAAAAAATAAAACAATTCCGCGGCAGGTACCTGCCGCGGAATTGTTTTATTTTACAGCTTTTACGATGGCAGCCACATGTTCAGGAGTCGACCCACAACAACCTCCCACAACTTGTACGCCGAGTTCAATATATTTCTTTGCAAACTCAGCCATTGTTTTGGGGGTAATGTCGTAGGTTGTCTGCGACCCAACTAGTCGGGGAATCCCTGCATTCGGTTTTGCCCATAACGGAATATCATTTTCAGCGACAGCGTACTCTTTAATGATCGATTCCATATTTTCAAGAGTCGTGCCGCAATTGGCGCCGACGACCACCGCACCTTTTGTTTTAAATTTCTTGATTACATCTGCCGGTTTGATCCCCATCATGGTACGAGTACCGCGATCGTAACTGAAAGAAACAACTATCGGTAGGTCTGTTGTCGAGCGGGCACCTTCAAATGCCGCATCCGCTTCTTCAAGTGCAAAATGTGTTTCGATGACAAGCAGTTCAACCCCGCCATCGGCGAGTGCACCGGCCTGTTCTGCGAACGCATCCCTGGCTTCTTCATAGGTGATCGGTCCATAGGGTTTTAACAATTGACCCAAAGGGCCCATCGAGCCGCCAACGATTACGCCCTGCCGTGATGACGCTGCCCGTCGTGCCATCTCTGCAGCACGCTTATTAAGCTCGACAATTTCCTTTCCGTGCTTTGCGTCTTTCATGCGCAGGCGTGTTCCACCAAAGGTGCAAGTGAGGATAATATCCGAGCCTGCCGCAACAAAAGCTTTTTCGAGATCAAGGATTTTTTCTGGATGATCGAAAACCCAATCCTCAGTATGGGTACCTGCCGACAATCCGGCGCTCTGCAGGTTTGTGCCTGTGGCGCCGTCGGTAACGAGGATTTCACCGGAATTTAACCGTTCAACAAATTTGTTCAATCGTTCTCTCCTTCAGACTTAATAGATGACAAATTGGAACTGCGCTGCGGCATCAAATTTGCAATATGGGGGTATTGCTCCGTCTTATGCGGAAGGTTCATGGCTTGGATAAACTGATTTTGAAATTCGGGGTTGGTTGGCAGTTCATAGCGGGTGAGACGTGCGGCAACTTCCAGGGCCTCCTGGCGCTTCTCAATATTAAGTAAGGCTATTCGCGCGCCATCGCCTGCAGAATTTCCAACAGCAAATACATTTTCCAATGGACAATCAGGGATCATCCCGATTAGCATCGCGTTCGTTTTGTCAATAAATGAACCAAAAGCGCCGGCCAGAAGAATTTTATCCGGCGTTCCAAGCCCCATTTGATTTAACAAGGTTCTTGCCGCCACAAACAGGGCACCTTTTGCCAATTGGACTTGTCGGACATCTTTCTGAGTGATTGAAATAGCTATCCCGATTGAGGTCTCTTCCGGATAAGCAATTACATATTCCGGGCCATTATCGCCGCGGCGTAGCCGTGTCGTGGATCCTTGAGATGTAAATTTGCCGCTTGCGTCAAGAATACTTACTCGAAATAACTCGGCAACTGCATCAATTATCGCCGAACCGCAGATACCCTTTGCCTTGCCACTGTTCCAGCCTGACTCACCGATAATCTTCAAAACGGGTTCAAGCGTCTTGCCGTCAATCTTTATATGTTCGATTGCTCCTGGAGCGGCGCGCATTCCGTATTGGATGTGTGCACCCTCCAATGTAGGACCGGTGGGGGCGGAGGCGCAAATCAGCTTGGTTTTGTTACCCAAAACCAATTCGGCATTCGTGCCAATATCTATGATGAGCCAATTCTCCGTTTGATTATAAGGTTCTTCTGCAAGAAGAACCCCGGTTGTATCGGAACCGATAAATGCGGCAATTGTCGGCAGGACATGAACATTAGCCGACTTATTGATCTTTAAACCAAGTTCCCGGGCCTTGATGTCGATCGAATGAAATTGTGTTGGTACATAAGGTGCCGTGCCAAGATAGCGCGGTGAAAGATTCAAGAATATATGATGCATGGTTGTGTTGCCGACCACGGTTAATTCGAGAATATCATCCGTCCTGATACCTGCTTTTCTGGCGGCAGTTGCAAATAACTGGTTCAAGGTGTTGATGATCGCCTTGTGCAATTTATCAAGGCCATCCGGGTTGGCGATCGTATATTGAATTCGCGACATCACGTCTTCGCCGTAAACGATCTGCGGATTCATTTCGGATGCAGTAGCGACGACGCTGCCGTTCTCCAGGTTGCAAAGATAAATGGCGACGGTCGTCGAACCGATATCAACAGCGGCACCATACAGTTCTTCTTTGAATCCCGGCTCAACCCTTATCACTTCTTTGTCCTGCCATATGGAAACAGTGACCCGCCATCTTGAATCACGCAGCGTATCACTTAAAGTCCTCAGACAATCATAGTCAATCGTCAGGTCCTTGGCGTGCGGTAAATCGGGTTCTCCGTAACGGACCAATTCAATTGAGGTGGCAATCCCACTTGCCAGGCGCTCCCAATCAGCTTTTGGATTTGATAGGGTGGGTGGATTCATTTCCACAAGATAAATCCGAACAGATGGCTTGATATCGATGTGGCGCACGCGCGCGGACTTACGGACAATTTGTTTATTGCCCTGGCTCTCTTCAGGGATGCTGATCAATACATCGCCTTGAATTTTTGCCTGGCAGGCTAGACGAATTTGTCCCATTTGCAGACCGTACGCAGCCAGTAATTTTGGGCGATTAGAGAAGTATTCAGTTTCTTCAAACGCAGGCGGCGATAAATTCTCCCGGCTCGAGGTGATTCCGTATCGTTCGAATTTCCCTTCCTCGACAATTACTTTACATTTTCCACAGGTTGCATTTTCAGCACAAATAGACTCGATATCCACACCGAGCGAGCGGGCAGCGGCACGCAGACTGGTGCCTGAAGCGAATTGACCCCGCCGGCCGGATGGCTGCAAAATTACCTGGTGCGTCCGGGTCATGCTTTTACGGGCTGGCTTTCTTTTTCACGCAGAGTCTCGGCGCTGCGGAAATATTTAATGAACCGGATGGCGAAGTCGTCGCGACCCAGTAACAGGTCGCTTGAACGTATCGTTGAACCGAGTTTGATCGGATCTGTAATGGAACATGTCGCACCGGCCTGGATCGCCATCGCAAGAAAAGTCTGGTTGACAGTCAGGCGATCCGGCAATCCAAAAGAGACATTACTTGCGCCGAGATTTATATTCACTCCAAATTCCCTGGAAATCAGCTCGATCGTTTGAAGAGTGACCATGGCTGCTTTACTGTCGGAGCCGACCGTCATCACGAGCGGGTCAATGATTACGTCTTCGACGGGGATGCCAATCTGTACGGCGCGCTGAAGGATCTTGTCTGCGGCTGCAACACGCTCCTCGGGAGTTTTTGGAATTCCATTATCGTCTATTGTCAGGCCGATCACTGCCGCGCCTCGTTCTTTGACAAGGGGCAATATACTTGCCAGTTGTTTCTCTTCTGCATTGACCGAATTCACAAGCGGTTTGCCGATCGCGGCCTTTAAACCCGCAGCAAGGATTTCAACTTTGCCTGAGTCGATGCAAAGTGGCACATCAAAAGCCTGTGAAATCTCTGATATGACCTTTGAAATCATTGCGACTTCATCCATTCCCGGAACGCCGACATTTATGTCCAGGATGTCTGCTCCCCAGGCCACTTGGCGTTCGGCCAATTGGTGGACTAAATCCAGGTTGCCTTCTTGCAAAGCCGCCGCGAGTTTTTTGCTGCCCGTGGGATTAATCTTCTCCCCGATAATGACAAAGGGCTTGTCAATGCCGATAGTTACTTCTTTCTTTCCGCTTCTCAAGATTGTGTGCATATGCTGCTCCAGTTCATGATTTTTCGGTTTGTTGGACTCTGAGATGTGATGATTTGATCCATGGAATCAAGGGTTTCGCAAAAACCTTAAAGCTGTCTCCGCCAGGATCGCCGTACCAATCGGCAGGGCGCGTTCATCCAGGTCGAGTCGTGGGTGATGGAGAAAGCGTTCGTCCCCTTCAATTAATGTACCCAACGTAAACATTGCCCCGGGGGTAATTTGTGTGAATGAACCAAAGTCCTCTGCGCCTAACTCTTTCGGTATCGGAGTGACGTGTTCTTTACCTAATAAATCGGTAGCAACGGTTTCGATCAGGCTGGCTGCCATCGGATTATTAATCATCGGCGGAGCGCCAATCTCAAACCGCAGCTCGTAATCACCCCCAAGTGGCCTGGATAATTCAAACGCGCGCCTTATCTCGTCATGAATTTGATCCTGGACTCTCATATCGGTATAGCGAAGCGTACCGGATATATCGACATGGGCCGGTATTACATTTTGGGTAAACCCACCGTTCAATGTGCCAATGCTGACCACCGCAGGATCAAATGGATGCAATCGTCGCGATACTATCGTATTGAGTGCAAACATGACGTGCGCTGCGATATTAAAAGGATCGATGGTCTCATTCGGTTTTGCACCATGACCACCTTTTCCAAAAAGACGCCCGTACCATGAGTCGACACCGCCAGAGGAAGGTCCCGAATTTATATGAATATCGCCAACCGGCGTAGAAGGATCGACATGCAAGGCGATGACCATCTTCACACCTTCCATGGCGCCATCTTCGATCATGCGAGGCGCGCCGCTTATCCCTTCCTCGTCGCCGATTTCTTCGGAGGGCTGAAATAGAAAGCGGATTTTTCCGGGGAACTTCTCTTTTGCCAAAAGGGTCGCGACACCTAAAAGCATGGCCGTGTGAGAATCGTGGCCGCAGGCATGCATTGTTCCGTCGTTCAGGGATTTGTATGGAACGTCATTCGCTTCGAGGATGGGTAAAGCATCCATATCCGCTCGAATGGCAAAACACGGGCCATTTTCATCGCCTAAGTCAGCAACTACACCCGTCCGGCCCACGTTCCGGCGAACTCGATAACCGAGCTTTTCAAGTTCTTCGGCTACCTTACTGGATGTGCGAATTTCCTGAAATCCCAGCTCAGGATGCATATGAAAGTCACGCCGCCATTCAATGATTTCTTCCTGTATATGGTAAGACTGTTTTAACATTTTCACCTCTGGGATATGGTCGGTAGCTTGGGCATTCTGGCGTGTATAGCCATTTTTATACCGATCGGCCTTGACTTTTTCCTGGCATCCCTTATTTTTCCATAGACTTGATCATCTTATTAAATTCTGCGCTTATTTTTGGATCCAGTGGATCCGGCTGGTGTTCGGCCAGAATTCTGCGCGCTTTTGTCAAAGCCCAGTCAATTGCCCCATCTTTCTTCAATTCCCATTCGTTATAAGGCCGGCGATCCATGAATTCGGGTAAGAATAAATCATGCATATGCTGGCGTGTGTGTTTTTGTGTGAGGAATTGACCTGCAGGGCCGACCGCGGCGATGGCGTCCAAGGCAAGCGATTCGTCGTCCACCAGGATACCCTGCATCGTCTTATGGATGATTGAAAAGATCTCGCAGTCCAACATCATTTCAGCATAAGACCAGATACGGCTGCCATGTAAAAAACCGACTCCAAGCAGCATATCGGACATCACGACACTGGCCATGAAGGTGGAGAGACTATTTTCGACGCCGGCCTGCCAGTTCGGGGCTTTTGCGCCAGTTGCAAAGGCGCCCATGGAAAGGGGAATATTATAGAAATCCGAAAGGACATTCGTCGCAGCCCCGAACAGAAAATCCTCAGGACCGCCGCCCGTATAGGCTCCTGTACGCAGATCGGAAGCGGTTTGTGCTGCGGCATAAAACACAGGCGCACCCGGGTATGCCAGCTGAAGGAGTGCGGTCCCAGTAATGACCTCTGCGTTTCCGACCGCCAGGGTACCTGCTAAAGTTGCCGGTCCGGTAGTCAAGCAGGCGGCCATGGTCATGAAGCCGGTTGGGATGCCCGCTTCAGCTGCCAGCAAAGCAGCGTCAAGGGAACCTCCATCATGCCCTAAAGGCGACGCAGTGCACTGCATTAACGAAAGTACGGGCCGTTGGCGTAACGCCTCCTTGCTGCCCGCAATCATTGCAGCCATATCTATGGCAGCTCTGGCTTCGCTTTCCTTATAAATACTTTCAGTCTGTACGTGCTTGGTGGAATTCTCCCAAATTGCCTTAATCTCATGCAGACCGCGCGTCTCAACCGGTGTATCCTGGGCCGAGACAGGCACCCAATGAAAAGCCACTTCTTCGGTTGCGTCGGCTAAGCGGGCGATGTCTCGTATATCTTGTAATTCCGAAGTCCGCCTCTGAGCGGTTTTAATATCAATGACCTCGACACCGCAGCCATCCGTACCGACGAAAACATGATTGCCATCCAGGATCAAATCCTGCTCCGGATCACGCGCGGCTAAGGCATATACAGGCGGGCATTTTTTTAATGCCGACTCGATTAATTCCCCTTTTGCTCTAACGACCTTTTGCCCGCGATCCACAGTGGCTCCGTTCGCCGCCCAAATATCAAGAGCACGTTCCGAAGGAAATCTAACGCCGACCTTCTCTATAATCCACAAAGTTGCATCGTGAATTTTCCTGACTTCTTCAGGAGTTAAAATCTCCAACTTGAGTTTGGGGTTGGTAATTGACTTAATGTTCCTGGCCATTACGCGCTCCCTACACGCCGCCTCTTGTCAAAGGCAGGATGATGTTATTCCACTCCCATTAATTGCTTCGCCAATGTCACTGCGCCAATCGCGTCTTCCGAGAATCCATCGGCGCCGATTGCATTAACCCAGTCACGGGTTACGGGAGCGCCGCCAACCATGATCTTAATCTTTCGTCTTAAGCCTTCTTTTTCGAGTTCTTCAATGACTTCTTTCTGTTTGACCATGGTTGTAGTTAACAAGGCGCTCATGGCAATAATATCAGCATTTACTTCAAGAGCTTTGCCGATTATTTTATTGGAGGGTGCATCCACACCAAGGTCAAAGACTTCAAACCCCGATGCGCCTAACATTGTTGCGACCAGAGATTTTCCAATCTCATGGATATCGCCTTCAACCGTCGCAATCACTACTTTGCCGAGCATTTTGCGTTCTGTTCCGCGTTTCTTAAGTTCAGGGTCCAGGATTGATACGGCGGCTTTCATCGCCTCGCCGGCCATTACCAACTCGGGTAAAAACGCCTCCCCTCTTCCAAAGGCGGCTCCAACCGTGTTGACCCCGACGACAAAACCTTTTGTGATAGCGTCTAATGGATTGACTTGCTCGCTTATTGATTCTTTGGCAAGCATGAGCGCCGCGTCTGAATCGCCGTCGATTATGCTTTGTGCCATTTTCTTATACAATTCTTCGTTCATGGGATCTCCTTGTCGGACAGATTTTTTGAATTCATGTATTGTGTTAGCAGGGGTAATATGCAGGCTTCTTTTGAACGAACCAAATCCCTTGGAATTCCAAGATAATTCTCTAATTCGCGGCCGCGATTTGAAATGTGTTCAATGGTTCTGCGGACCGCCAATTCCGGGTCGTGTTCAGCAAGTGCGTTTACGATGCCGCAGTGTTCCTGGTATTCTTTATTTATACTTTTATCAAGAAGTTCCGGATGACGGAATAAATATTTATAAAGCATCCAATCCGGAAAAGTGTTTAGAACATTCAAATACATTTTTTGGAGAAGCGCGTTACCCGAAGCTGAAACCATGGCTTCGTGTAATTCACGGCTCAACACCCTTTCATGTGATGTGTCTTTGAGCTGCACAAGCGATTTGTTTTGGCCTAGGATCTTATTCAGAATTGATATTTGTGCAGTCGATATGTTGAATGCCGCAATATAGATGGCTGAACTTTCTAAAAGCAGGCGCATGGCATAAGAATCGACAATTTCTTGCGAGGACGGCTGAAGGATTCTCACGCCCCGATAAGGTATACGTTCTGCAAGCCCGGCTGATACGATCAAGTCCAGGGCTTCGCGTACCGGCGTCATGCTAATTCCTAGCTGGGTTGAAATATCTTCCTGTCGCAACCATTCACCCGGCGCATATTGACCGGCAATGATGCGCTCATGCAAAATATCGAAAACGTCATCTCGCATTGATTTTCGAAGGATTGGGGAGGTATCTTCCATGACCATTCTTTTAACAAGCTCCTGTCAATATGGATTGTATTGTATATTATATATAATCAGGAAAATAGTTCCTTTTGACATGTCATTTGTCACTTTATTTTAGAACGTTGGTTGTCGGCGTATGTTTTTTAGACTAATTTTTAGCATCCAGCTATATTAAGTTCCGAGTAACTGCTCAGGCCTGTGAGGAGAAAACTAAAAAAATGGTGTGTGTTGTGGCGTACGCCACAACACACACCATTTTTTTAGGAAATTCTTCTGCGAAGCCTGAGCAAGTTATATTTTCGATTAAGGAAGAGTTCATTTAATAATTCAAAAGCCTTGTAGGCCATAACTTTTTTACGAATTTAGCGACTGAATATCATAGATGTAAGCACGTCTATTAGTCCGATTTCCTTGGAGGATTCGATGATAAAAAGCGTGACCTTTATTTCGATAGCAATAACCACGTTTGTTCTTATACTTCTCGCAGGTGTGGTTTATGCATATCAAGGGTCCATAACATCCGCGTCTTTGCCTACTGCTCAAGCATCTTCTTACATGCAGGCTGTGGCGTTGCCTGTAATTTCCCCATCTCCGACCGATACCCCCGCTATATCGCCACAGGATGCAGCCTCAGTTGCAGTTAAATTCTCTAATCGAACAGATTTATATTCTGTAGAGCTTGCGGATTTCAATAGCTCTCAGACTTATAAAGTGGTGTTTAGCTCTGGCGATGTGATTTACGTTGCAATGGACGGGAGGGTGATTGGGATTGCATCGTTATCACAACCTGTGGTTGCTTCTCCAACGACCCAACCACAGGTTGTGTATACAGGTCCTATCAAAAAACGCCCAACAAGCGGGCATGGCGGAGGTAATAATAACCCTGGCGGAGGCGGAGGTGGTGAACATGAAGGCAGGGGCGATTAATGTTACCGAGGTTTAAAAATGCCTAATAAATCAAAAAACTGGACCGATGTCCAAATGATCATTTCTTCCATTTCAGTTGCGCTTACCCTGGGTTTGTGGGGCCTATTTGCTTCACACGAAAAATCTGTCGCCGGGGTAAGCGGCGAAGTTGCCGTACCCACTCAGCCTGAGGCGCTTGTCTCCTCTACATCGCCCGGGTTGTTACCCGGTCAAAAATTGTTATTCAATGGGATAAGCCCCCAGTCACTATCTCAATTACAAACGCCGACCCCGGCAAAGCCTCAACAAATAGTTATAACAGCCAAAAAACACGGAGGCGGTGGGGGAGGAGGCGGTGGAGGTGCTCATGCTTCAACTGGTTCATCGCACCCATGATACATAGTTACGAATTTCATGCCATGGGTTGCAAAACCCTGGCTATTATCGATAGTGATACTCGCCCATCAATACTTGACGACGTACCGAAATGGTTTGAAGGATGGGAACAGGCTCTCAGCCGTTTCCGCTCCGATAGTGAGTTAAGCCAACTCAATCTCAACTCTGGGACCCCGGTTCCAGTCAGCCAGGCATTGTGGGATGTATTCCAGGGTTCGCTCGAAGCCGAACGATTGACCGAGGGGTTGGTGAATCCATTAATCCTGGATGCGCTCGTCTATGCAGGATATGAAAAAAGTTTTGACCGATTTCAGATTGAAAGCACAACTTATTTTACTGAAGTCGATGTGTCGGTACCTTTGCTAAAACAAGTAATTTCTGACGAATCAAATAAAACAATTTGTTTGCCACAAGAGGCGCGCTTTGATTTTGGCGGGATTGCCAAAGGGTGGGCAGCTCACCAGGCGATGGAGAGACTAAAGGCAATCGGCCCGGCTTTGGTCAGCGCGGGAGGCGATATTGCAGTCAGCGGTCCGCTTCTGAATAACGAAGCATGGTCAATCGGAGTCGAAGATCCTTTTAATTTGAATTCTTATTTGGAAACCATATATCTTAAATATGGTGGAATTGCGACGTCCGGAAAAGACTTTCACTTTTGGAGGCGGAATGGCAAGCCGCAACATCATGTTATTGATCCCAATACGGGCCTACCTGCCGAAACAGACATATTAACGGCTACTGTGATCGCTCCGACGGTTATGCAGGCCGAGGCCATGGCCAAGGCAGTTATGATCTCCGGCAGCCAGGCCGGGCTTTCGTGGCTGGATGGCGATGAGGCCTTCGCGGGTTTACTCATTCTCGAAAACGGAGAGAGGCTCGATAGCTTGAATCTAAAAAAATATCTTAATAATTAATATTTTGAAGAGGAAGGTATTTATGTCTTTACATCCTGCAAATGAAGAAACCCAGGAGAAATCGTACCTTACCCAGGCTTCTTTAGTGAGTCTCCTGATGGCTGTCGCTTTCGGTGTAATAGCAGCCTTTATTTTTTTACCCACAGGAATCACGCTCTTTGTTAAATCATCGGTTGGGGCCAGCCCGAAGGCGTATTGGTATTTATCGCGCGGAGCTGCTTTTGTGGCACTTGGTCTCTTATGGGTATCGATGATGTTAGGTTTGTTGATAACGAACAAAATTGCCCGTTCCTGGCCTGGTACACCTGCTGCATTTGCTCTACATGAATATGTAAGTTTGTTGGGATTGGCGTTTGCCGTATTTCACGCTTTGATATTATTAGGGGACCGATATATAAATTACACACTAGTTCAAATCCTTTTGCCCTTTGGAAGCGTGAATTATCACCCGTTTTGGGTGGGTTTAGGGCAAATTGGCTTATATACCTGGGCCATCATTTCTGCCACTTTTTATATTCGAAAAGAGATTGGGCCGAAGGCCTGGAAAATAATTCACTATGCCAGCTTCTTCAATTTTTTGATCGCTATCATTCATGGCCTGGTAAGCGGTACAGATACAACGCTTCCGTGGGCTCAGGGAATCTATTGGTTCCTGGGCGGGAGCTTCTTGTTCCTGACGGTTTATCGTATTGTTGGTAGTTTACTTCAGCAAAAACCAACTCCTCTACAGCCAAAGCCTTCCACGCCTCCCTGAGATTGATAGTATTACTTCCCGGAATTTACGGCTAGACTCCAAATAGTTTAAGGCAGTTTGCAGACTGCCTTTTTCGTTGTAAAATCATTCAAATGCCTGAAACCATGAATGTCCTTTTTTTAGCGGCAGAGGCCGACCCATTTATTAAAGTGGGTGGTTTAGGGGATGTAGCAGGTTCCTTGCCTCGCTTTTTACGGGGTCTCCCGCTTGACATCACAAATGGAACGGTTTTAGATGTCCGTCTGGTTCTACCGTACCACCCCGCGATCAAAAATGATTCACATGGATTACGGCCGCTATTGATCTTTCCACTTTCAGTGAAGGCCGGCGATATGCAGGTGCAGGTCTTTGAGACGGTATTGGAAGGGCTCCCGGTATATTTTCTGGATGGTCAACCTATTGCCGAGAGTGGTTCCGTTTATTCTTCTGAATCCTCCCAGGATGGCGAAAAATATACATTTTTCTCCCTGGCAGCGCTTGAGCTGACGCGTCAATTAGATTGGAAACCCAATATCGTCCATGCGAACGATTGGCATACTGCGCTCGCTTGTTATGCATTATTACTTGGACGTTGGGAAGGAGAGTTCCCTGGAGTTAGTTCTGTTTTGACGTTGCACAACTTACCATTCATGGGGCCGGATATTTCAACGAATATGGAAGAACATAACCTTCTCCTAGTGCAAACCGGCTTGCCGGAATGGGCTAATACCAAGCCGTTGCCCCTGGGCCTGTGGGCGGCCGATGCGATCGTGGCGGTTTCCCCGACATATGCACGCGAAGTTCTTACTCCCGAATTCGGCTGTGGATTGGAGAATTACCTCCACGCACGGCGCGAATCGCTCAATGGCATTTTAAACGGGATCGATGTTGATTCTTTTAATCCAGCACTCGATCCGGCAATTGGGGCCAATTTTGGAATCCCAACGCTTGAGAAACGTTCATTGAATAAAACTGCCCTGCAGGTCCGGCTTGAATTACCGAACGACCCTGACGTGCCTTTATTAAGTGTCATCTCACGCATGGATCTACAAAAGGGCATTGATATCATACCAAAAGCCCTGCGAAAATTGAAGGACTTGAAGTGGCAAATCGTCATTCTCGGTACCGGAGATCCGAAGCTTGAAGAATCCATAAAGAGCGTGCAAGCCGAATTCCCAGATCGCATCCGTGCTGAATTCAAGTACGATCCCGGCCTGGCTCGGCAAATTTATGCCGGATCAGACATCTTCCTGATGCCGTCGCGGTATGAACCCTGTGGACTTTCGCAGATGATAGCCATGCGTTACGGGTGTGTCCCAATCGTCAGCGCGGTGGGAGGATTGAAGGACACCATCTATCATGATGAAAACGGTTTTATTTTTGAAAAGCCAACTCCCAGCCGCCTGGCAACCGCAATTAAAAAAGCTTTTACGATTTTTTCCGACCATCCTCGTTGGGAAGCCATGCAGAAAGCCGGTATGTCACAGGATTTTTCCTGGGCAGCCTCGGCGCGGCAATATTTTCAACTTTACGATCGGTTAATGGCCAGGCTCCCAAACCGCAACCAAACCTTTTGAGAAAAATGGAATTCTCTCGTTCCGGCGGTATTCTTCTTCATCCATCCAGCTTACCTGGTCAATATGGTATTGGCGACCTCGGTCCGAACTCCTACCGTTTCGTAGATTGGCTGTCCGGCTCCGGTTGTAAGTTGTGGCAAGTCCTGCCACTGGGACATACAGGTTATGGCGATTCGCCCTATCAATGTTTTTCTGCGTTTGCTGGCAATCCTTATCTTGTCAGTCCGGAAACCCTTCTCAAGGATGGATTATTAAGAGAATCGGATCTCGAAGAGAAGCCCGACTTTTCCCCAGGACGCATAAACTTTGGGGGCCTCATTCCTTGGAAACTTTCTATCCTCGGACGGGCCTTTGCGCGATTCCAAGAAACCGATCCAGTGAATTTAAGGGAGGATTTTGCAGTCTTTCGCGTAGAACACTCCACTTGGCTTGAAGACTATGCTCTTTTTATGGCTCTTAAAGAATCGAATGGAGGTGGTTCCTGGACGGAGTGGCCCTCCCAGGTCCGCAAGCGGGATGAGCACGCATTGGAGGAAGCGCGTCATTCTTTGGGACAATCGGTTTTAAAATTTGCCTTTTATCAATTTTTATTTTTTCGCCAATGGTATGCATTACGCGATTATGCTCACAAGAAGAACATTAAAATAATAGGTGACATCCCTATTTTTGTTGCGGCGGATAGCTCTGATGTTTGGGCGCACCCCGAGCTCTTCCATCTCGATGAAGATCGGAAACCGACTGTCGTGGCAGGGGTCCCCCCTGACTATTTCACCCCGACCGGCCAATTATGGGGTAATCCCCTTTATGACTGGGAAGCTCACGCTCGGACAGGCTATTCATGGTGGCTGGAACGATTTGACGCAATCTTGAGTGCAGTGGATGTCGTCCGTCTCGACCACTTTCGGGGTTTTGCAGCTTATTGGGAAATTCCTGCGGGAAATCCAACGGCTGAAATAGGACGCTGGGTTTCCGGGCCTGCTGTTGATTTTTTCAATGTGGTTGAAGATCATCTAAAATCTATTGGAAACGACGGTGCCTTGCCTATTATTGCTGAAGACTTGGGTTTTATCACTCCTGATGTTGTGGACTTGCGGGAGCGTTATCACCTGCCTGGCATGAAGGTGTTGCAGTTTGGCTTTTCTGCTCCCGATAATCCTTTTCTTCCGCATGCATATATTCGGAATTGTGTGGCCTACACCGGCACACATGATAACGACACTGCGCGTGGTTGGTTAAATACCGCTCCGAAGCGGGAGCGCGAATTTGCCATCCACTATCTCCATTCACATAAACGCGATTTCGTTTGGAACTTGATAAGATCCATTTGGTCCTCCGTGGCGATCTTTGCTGTGGCACCCATGCAGGATTTGCTCGATCAAGGCACGGAAGCGCGCATGAACTATCCCGGCAGGTTGGGAGGTAACTGGGAATGGCGCATGGAAGAAAAAGATTTATCAAATCAGTTAATGGCAAAATTATCTGAATTAAATTATTTATATGAACGATGAGGCGACCCAATAGATCAAGGTGGAGATGTAGGATTGGATTCGCGATCCGTTTGTGCGTGGTTCCTGCTTTTTCCGGTTGCCCTGGTGGCGAAATAAATGCCAATCAAGATCAAAGCACCACCGAATAGAATAGCCAGTCCAGGTTTTTCATTCAGTATGAAATAAGCAAGAATTGACGATCCTATCGGCTCTCCCAAGGTGGTCACAGCCACAATCGCGGCTGGAAAGAAGCGTAAGGACCAGTTGTAAATTGAATGACCGACAAGCTGCGGTAAAAAGGCCAGGAGCAGCAGCCAAATATAAGTCTTTGGTTGGTAGCCAAATGGCGATTCACCGGCTGCGAACATTACGGCGACCAAAACCAGGGCGGCAATGCTGTAAACGAGAAAAATGTAGGGGATTATTGAAACTTTTACACGTAGTCGGCGGCCAATCATTAAATACCCGGTAACTGCCCACGCACCGACCAAGGCGAGGAAGTTACCCCACATGGCCCGGCCGTGCAGGATATCTGATAGATAAGGACATGATATCCCGCTGTCCCAAACGCAAACCCCGGACATGGCAATCAGGGTTGCTCCTAGCAATGTCAAACCTAGTCCCCAAAAGGCCGGCTGTGCCAGTCTTTCTTTGAGGAAAATTGGCGAAAGCAAAGCTACCCATAATGGCCCTGTGCTGACAAATACTACTGAGCTTGCAACAGTCGTGTACTCGAGCGAGGTCACCCAGGTGGCAAAATGTATTGCGAGAAATAAGCCGGAAAGCAAGCCGAGTGTTAGTTCGCCGCGGGTGAGAGCGAATAATTCAGACCGATAATTTTTCAATGCAATTGGGGCTAATGCAAGGCTGGCAAACAACAACCTCAGCGCTGCAATCGCCAAAGAGGGCGCATCCGCCTGTGCGAATCTGATAAAGATCGAGGCGGTTGAAACGGCAAGGATTCCAATGAAAAGGACAAAAGGATAAATGTATCGGTTAGTGGGATTATTCATTAACTGTGGCATCAATTGTGAAGGATTATTTAAGTATACACGTAGCGTGATTGGAATTTGGAAAGTTAAAAGTGCAGATACGCACAAGACTTCATTGGCCTTTATGTAAGTAATTTATTAACATTTCCTGTAATTGCTTGACAGGCATTCTTCGCTAAGCTACAATTTTGATGATAATTCTCATAAAACCTGCAAACATGCAGACCAATTCAAAGGAGAGGAATATGGCTATCGAACTTCCAAAACTTCCGTATGCGGTGGACGCATTAGAACCTTATATCGATTCGCAGACAATGACGATCCACCACGATAAACATCATGCGGCTTATGTCGCAAACCTGAACGGTGCGATCGAGAAGCATCCCGAACTTGCCAGTAAGTCCGTTGAAGCACTTATAAAAGATTTGAACGCAGTCCCCGAAGATATTCGCATAGTTGTGCGCAATAATGGTGGCGGCACATGGAACCATTCCATGTTCTGGGAGATTATGGCTCCCAAAGCAGGCGGTTCTCCAAAAGGTGCGCTCGCCAAAGCCCTGGACACGTCTTTTAGTTCTTTTGACAACTTCAAGGCCGAATTTGAAAAAGCGGCCACAACTCGATTTGGTTCGGGTTGGGCCTGGCTTGTCAAAAAAGGAAGCGGTTTGGCGGTGGTTTCCACTCCCAACCAGGATAATCCAATGTCTGATGGCACAACACCGTTGATGGGCATCGATGTATGGGAACATGCCTATTATCTAAAGTATCAGAACCGCAGGGCAGAATATGTAACCAATTGGTGGAATGTGGTCAATTGGGATGCGGTTGCGAGCCGATTTGCGGCGAAATAATCAAATATAATTTTACTTAAAACGGGAAGCGGAGGTAACTCGCTGCTTCCCGTTTTTTTTATGGTAAACCCGTTTCGGGAAGGCGGAATTAATTAAGGATATTTATCCGGATTCAATTCATTCAGTAAATCTTTTACCGGTAGTCCAATTAATAATCTCTTGCATAGGTGAAGAAGCAAGTTATAATAGGCATCTGGTTTATATAATCTATCCAAGGAGAGAAGCTATGACACATATTGTTACCAGTTTATGTGTTCGTGATCGGGGATGTATCGAAGTTTGCCCGGTTGAATGCATGATTCCTGGCCAACCACTTGCCGAATGGCCGTGGATCTACATTGATCCCGATACGTGTATTGATTGCGGCGCTTGCGTTCCGGAATGTCCATTTGCGGCTATTTTTCCCGAAGACGAAGTACCGGCGGCTTACACTGCCAAAGGGAGCGAGTTTATCAGCAGGAAAGATCTCACAGATCATTTTGAAGGCACGAATCATTTCGGCAACAAGATTGAGCTTAACACAGCTAAGAAGCTCGCGGCAGGCGAGGTCATTGATCTGACACAGGACATTAAACCCAATTATGATTTTTTCAAGACCGGTCCTGGTTACGGTGCGAAGGATAACGACGACGGTAAGTAATTTACTTGTTCGGCACACAGCCCGTTCTTGAGAACGGGCTTTTTTATTGTCACCGCAGGTCGATAAATCATAAATATTTTTAAGGCTTAATAGATGCCTGGATTAATTGACGCCCTATGCTTTGTGCAAGAGGCTGATTATCCCCTTCGATTAATATCACAAGAGCTAATGGTGTACCTTGCCAGTTTGGTAACGTACCCGCGAGATACCAAGTGTTGAACTCCTGGTTGGATTGGGCAACTCCTGTCCATTCCCAGTAAGTGTGGCTTTGAGAGGCAAATTGAAGAGTAATGTTTTTTGCCATATCTAGAGAGGATATTTCACTTGTTGCACCTAATGCCGGTAACACAATCCAGCCTTGTTGCGGAGTGTTAACTGCGAGAGCGATGCGCGGCGCAGGGCGGATTCCGGCATTGCTGAGCGAAGCCGCTGCAATTGCCATTTGTAACGGACTGACATGTATATTTATATCTCCAAAATTGTTTGCAAATCCCACCGGCATTCTGATCTGGGGAGTCGTGTAAAAACCAAGTTTTGAATATAGGTTAGTTAAAGCTTCCTCTGAAAGACTGTTTCCATTTGTCACAGTTTTGATAAACGGATTAATGGCTGTACCAGGCGGATACGTTCCCTGCGTAGCGCGGTCGATCAGTGGCGAATCCTTATCCTGCGTTATAGATGTGCCAATTTCATTAAGTTTGTTTGGGTCATAAGTTGGATGGGAAGCTAACACCAGGATTTCTCCCGTGTATGCGTTCAACAAAACCCCAGCTCCTTTGTTATTTCCAATCAATTTGTCGGCTTGTTTTTGCAATTCCAGATCCAGGCTCAATCTAACGTCTAATCCTGGCGGAGGAGTACCATAAAGTAATTGATCCCACCAAATGGTGCTGGTTGGATTACCTTGTAATCCCCTCAAATAATCATCGAGTGAACCCTCTAAACCCGCCTGTCCGTATACGGGATGCGTGTAGCCAGAAATTGGACCCAGTGGAGGATAGAGATAAATTCTTTGATAAGCGCCGCTTTTTCCCTGAGTTATATCTATGGGTTGATTGTTCCTGTCTAATAATTTGCCCCGTAAAACATAGCGATCTGAAATTGACCGGCGAGGATTATCTGTGCGGTTAAGCAAATCCGGCCCGCGGATGACCGACCACCATGAATTTGTCAATGAAGCCGCGATCAGGCCAAACCCAAAGAGAGCAGCAAGCATGTAAAAAGGCCTCAAAGATGGGATGACGGCCGGTTCCTTTTCTGTTTTATTGCTGATGATCAACAAAAGCACTAAAGCAAAAAAAGACGTAAGAAGCGACGATCCCCCATATGACACAAATGGCAGGGTGACACCTGTCAAGGGGAGGAGCCGGATATTGCCGCCAATAATTATTAATGCCTGGATGCCCAGATAGGCTGTTAAACCGGCTGCTAGTAATCGATGAAATTTGTTTGACGCACTCAGGGATATATTTAGACCACGCCCAAGAATTAATCCAAAAATAGCAAGTAATCCAAGTGTTCCGATCAGGCCTGTTTCCTCTGCGATGGCAGTAAAAATAAAATCAGAGTGTGCCACAGGTACAAGGCCGGGGCTTCCCAGCCCAGGCCCACGTCCAACTATCCCTCCATTAGCGACTGCCAGGACCGATTGGATGATTTGATACGATCGGCCGCTTGGATCATTCCACGGATTGATCCAGGCTTCGAGTCGTGCATGGACGATATCGATAAAAAAGAATCCAATAAGTCCGGCAATAATAAGCGCGATCGCCGTTGACACGAGCACCCGGCGTTTGCCAGTTGCCACATAGAGGATGATCGTATAAAGCAATATAAAAATGCTCGCCGTACCCAGGTCGCGTTGCACAATAAGCAGCAGAAGCGCCAAACCGGTTATAAACAGGGTCGGCAGGAGAAGTGGAAAGACGCGAAGACCGATCGGAAAACGATCTGCAAGATAAGCAGACAGGTAAACTACTAAAAGGAGCTTGAGGGGCTCTGACGGCTGTATATAAAATCCACCAAATCCAAGCCAAAGGCGCGGGCCAAAACCTGCGGGATTTGTGCCGAGTAAAAGCGTAAGCGCGGTAAGAATTAACCCTGCGCTGAGAAGTACGTACTTATACCGTCGAAGGAAATTGAGATCTCTGGGTGCATAAAGCATTATGAGGATGGCTGCGAAGCTAACTCCCAACCAAAGTGCCTGCCGCCAGCCAAATCCTGTATCCAGTCGCCAGATCGTGAGCAAACCCCATCCGCTAAGAATAGAGGCCAATGGTAAAAGGTAGGGATCATGGTCAGGGAGCTTGCGAGAGATAACTCGATGTGCAATAAATACCAGGACTGTCCAATCGAGAAATCCAACCCAATGAGATAGACGATATGTAACAGCCCAACTATGCTCACGTACGGCGGGGGAGAGAGAGAGAATGACGGAATATAGAAATAAAAATACGGCAGCAACTATTAATAACCGGCTTTCGCGTTGATCAGTCATTTGTATGAAACCAGCAATCCGGTGCTTTCCCTTCCAGGGGATTGTTCGGACAAAAACCGCGCAGGAATTGCAGATCACCCCAATCCCATTTTCTTTCAGGCGCGTCTACTAACGCCTGAGGTTTTCCATTCCACATAAATGGATAAATGCTGGTCGATGCATGGAATTGGATGAACGTGCTTAGAAGAAGGGTTGCAACGAACGCATATTTCCAAACCGGTTTGGCTAGTAAATTACCCTGAAAAATGGGGATAAGAAAATAAATAAGAAATGGAATCACGTCTACAAAATAGCGGGGACCGATGGACCATGCGCCTCCCCAATCTTCGAATAGAGATGTGATGATCCAATGCGCAAGAAGAATACCGATCAAGTATAAATCGAGGTTGGTGAGTGAAAATCGATTTTGCTTTATCCGTAGAAAGGCGCCGTATACCGAAAAGATGAAAATTGATGAAAAAACAAAGAGTCCTCTAGCCGGGCTTATCAAAGTCCCGGCGAGGGCCTCCCCGAATCCTTTTAGAGTGGATAATCGTTCGAAAAGCTGGTAGGAATAAGGAGGAAACATATTGCCATACGTCGTCCAATTGCTGATGATATAGGGGATCAGAATGGCGGCAACGCCCAGGGTGTAAGGAAAAAACTGTTTTCGATGGTTGACAAGTATGTAAAGGCCGAAAAATGCAACTTCAAGACTGTTCGTTGGCCGGATGAGATATGCGTATCCTAGAAGCAGGCCGATCAACGGAAAATAAAAAGGTTTGTCTTTTGCAAGCAGGAGTAAATACAGCGCACATGCAAGGAATAACACCGATGGTCCGTGCTGCCATAAGGCCCTGCTGGCAGTGGACCACATGGAAGTCGAGAAGGCAAAGATAAACGTAAGCAGCAATGATTTCATAACCCCCAGATAACGTCGCCCGATCAGGTAAATAAGAACTGCCGATAAGGCGACAAAGCCGGATGCGATCAGTTTTTCCATTTTCGCTGTGTGCGAGTTCGGGGCGTGCTGGGCCAGATAGGTGTAGAAATTCGTTGGATAAAATATTGGATAGACCTTATTGATCAACCATACAACGGGCGTGATTAGCAGCGGGGTCGCAACAGGATAATAGTAATAAATATGCCCGTCAACGAGACGGAGCCGGTAATCAATCTTCATATCTATCAGGTTGCGGTATTCGTCGAGATTGATGTTGTGCTCTCGGAGAATGCTGGCCGCAACGTGAAATGACCAGGCCGAATCAGTACTTGTGGTTACCGGGCTGAGAGCATGAATACCATAAGTAATTAAAAAGATAGCTATCAAAATAAGGTATTCCGGGAACTGGTTGAGTTTTTGGGCGATTGCTGGCTTACTCATGGGTATCCGTCACCTTGGCCTGCTGCCGCGAGGAATATTCCAGAAGAGGAGCGCTTTGCCATTCCCATTTGAGGGAATTACAAGGTGAAATTTTTAGTTGTAGCGCCGGCTCAGTCCCCCCGTCCAAAAACTGATGGAATTGCATTCCTTTAGTTTCCTATATATTTTTTGATGAAAGGTTTTAATTTTATGATCGTCTCGTTGGGTATCGCATCGCGTCGTGTGATCAATGCGTCCGCGAGGGCATGTTCGCAATTGCAAGTCCGGGTGGATATTAAATGGAGCGCAAGATTCTCGATGACTTGCATTGCTATTGAAGTATTTTTATTTAATGTTTGGATAACCATATCTACTGTCACAGGCTCTTCACTAAGACGCCACACGTCATAGTCTGTGACATGTGCCATTACTGCGTAGCAAATTTCCGCTTCCCGTGCCAGGAAGGCTTCGGGGGCTGTGGTCATGCCAATTAATGACATGCCCCAGCTTCGATAAACGCCGGATTCCGCCCTGGTTGAAAATCGAGGGCCCTCAATCGTAATGAACGTTCCGCCGCGATGAGATACGGCTCTTGTGGCTTTTACGGCTTGTTCCAGTTGGTTTGACAGGTCTTCACAAAAAGGATCTGCCATGCTGACGTGACCGACCAGCCCTTCTCCAAAAAAGGAGCGACGACGATTACTAGTATTGTCGTAGAGTTGGTCTGGGATAACGATATCGCCTGGGGCGTAATCTTCTCGAAGTGAACCACACGCGCTGATACTGATAATTCGATCAACCCCCAGCGATTTGAGTGCGTAAATATTGGCCTGGTATGGTACTTCCGTAGGTGTCAGATGATGGCCGATGCCATGCCTGGCAAGAAAAGCAACGCGACGACCTTTCAAGTTTCCTACGACGATCGGTGCGCTGGGCTCGCCAAACGGCGTTTCAAGGATATATTCTTTTGAATCTTGTATAATGCTCATTTCGTATAAGCCAGATCCGCCAATGATCGCAACCTGAATATTCTCAGTCATATAATTCCTTTATGGTTATTACTGCGGAATAAAAGATTTATCGCCAAGATTTACAGTCAGATGAACCTTTCCACACTTAATTTCATCCCCGCTTGTCACCACTGTGGCGGTCGTCAATTTATAACGGTTTAATCTTGTTCCATTGGTTGACGCCAAATCTTCAAGCCACCACTGCCCGTGATGGAAGCTGAGTTTGGCGTGGTGAGCAGAAACTGACTCGTCTTCCAGAGTAATATCGCAAGTTTGGTCCCTCCCTAGAATTACCTCAGGTTGAGAAAAAGATCGAAAAAAAGGGGCCTGCCCTTTTATCTTGCTTTCAAGTCGAATGGTTCGAATTTTATGCAGGGCGGCTTGTGAACCGGTGTGTTTCAAATCGAGCCAGATTGTCCAAAAAGCCCATCCCAGGAATCCGTACAAGGCCAGCGCAAGCAGGATACGGAACACAAGGACGATCAGGCCGCTCATTTCTTCTTTTTTGGAGTGGGAGGAAGGGTGTGAATTACGGCTGTCTTCCGGTTTGCGCTGGCGTCATTAAATGGGGACGTATCTGCGAGATCAGGACGGGGAAGTGGATTATCCTGCCCAAATATGAGAGCCACTCCCGCCAGTGAGATTACGTCGCCGGGATAAAGCACGCTCTGGTTGGCGCGTTGTCCGTTAACAAAGGTGCCGCCGGTTGAATTGAGATCGAATACCACGTACCGGCCCTTTATCGAGCGGAGTTGGGCATGATTCCGTGAGACGCGCGGGTCGTCTACGACGACGGTATTGTCGAGCCGACGACCAATATTAATAACCGGCTGTTTCAATGGGAACACTTTAACGCCTTCGACGATTAAAAAGGCATTTTCGGGAATAGCGTCATCGTCATTGGCTTCATTTTGGTTTTCAGTATCGGTCTTCATTTCTTTTGTCTCTTCCATTGGTTCCACTCTATGAGATGCGATTAAATTAAAGTCTCCGGAGGGGATGCTCGGGTCTTCTGCAACGGTAATTGTCGGTGGGTGATTAAAATGGATGCCTTCATCCTGGCCAACAGTCTTCAAGAATCTCGGTCAGCGTTTCGATAAGGTGCGGTTCCATCCAATGGGCAGCTGAATCGGTGTGTGACAATAGGGTATAAACATCAGGTGCAACAAAAGTGCCGTCCTCGAGTTCAACAAGGTTCGAATGCAACGCGGTGGTGAGTTTTTGGACAACCAGATCTTCAGATTTTTGTCCCGGCAATGCATTAATTAATTGGACCTCGATCAATGTTTGCAGGCGTAATTCCAAATCATGAATATTCATTTTCTCTAAGAACCTGATTAATTATTATACTTCTTCCCTGAATTTAATAACCTCAGCTCACATAATGTAACGGACGATTTAGTGTGTGAGAGTTAAGGAGATTTGTTGAACAAGATACGCATCCCTCCCTTATGTTTTTTTGATGAACAATTCTTGTCCGCAATTGGGACATTTAATTTCATTTGGCTTGATGACGAAGCCACAATTTGGACAGGTGCTCGGTTGGGATTTTCCAAGCGGTGCGCCACATGCGATACAAGAAGCCTCGCCAACCGGATTTGCTGTACCGCAATATTCGCATGTCAGCCGGCTAAGCCTTTCTGAGAGTTGAAATTCGGTGCCAAGAGCACGAGCGGCTTGATCGATTACTTGCCAAACATGCTCACTAAGTTGTAAATTTTCAACATCCTGGGCGATGTCATCCAGCCGGTTTAATAAATTCCAGGGATTCATGAGTGCTGCCATTGTTGTGCGACCAAGTGAAGCGGCTGTACCTAACCATTCTTGTTGTCCTAGCTGGATAAGTACCCCGTCGGGAGATTTTTGAAGGGTGACTGTCAGGGCTGTCTGGCCGCCCGAGGCTGCGCCGGCACGGGTGCTGATTTGAACTGCCAGGTTTTCAGACTGGCCCACAATTTGAGCTCGTAAATTACCCCGGTTAAATTCTGCCAAAAGTGGCTGCGCAATGTCGGCGGGATTCAAGTTGCCGTGGAAAATTCGTTGGTCCATATTTTCGATTATAATCGCGAAGCGATTTCCTTATCAGCCTTTCTCAATACTGTTGCACATTCACCCATTCGATTCCTGCAAAAAGCAAACACCACCTGGAAAAATGGATCATTTTCCTTTTTTCATAAAAGGTACCCTAGCCTTGATTCAAACTTTCAAAAGTATATAACGATATGAAGAGTTTCTGGTTTCATTTTTTCTTATGGATAGGCTGTATTGCCGGTTTTCTGGGGTTATTTTTGGCAGGGCCGGCCCAAACCAGGGTCGATGCTCAAGCACCTGTGACGGCCACGTCGACCCCCGGTGGCCCCACACCTTACATTACGAATGTATTCGAGGGTGAACCCGCCATCAATGTGCGCTCTGGACCAAGTACGATCATTTATCCGGATCCGTGCGGTTCACTTCCCTATGGTGCGACGGCCCCAGCATTGGGCAGTTCACCTGCTCACGAGTGGATCCTGATCGCTTACAACGGCTGTCCGAATGGAGAGGGATGGATTTACGCGCCAAACGTCGACCTGTCTCCCGGCTACTTGCCAATTGTTGAACCTCCTCCAACAGCGACGCCTCTCGCCACTGCCACTATTGATCCGACGTTAGCTGCGGCCTTTAATGTTCAACCTACAATAACCAGGCTGCCGACTTTCACCCCGGCTCCGCCATTGGTCGTTCCCACATTTGCTACCGAAACACCGCAGGTTAATTTCCCGATAGGCGGGGCCATCTTTGCAATTGCTGTGCTTGGGGTAATTGTTCTGGTGATTTCACTTTTTATTCGGCGTTAATGAAAATCCGCAGGTTCCTTTTTTTAGTTTTCATAACATTGGGGGTAGTCTCGCTCGCCCTGAGCATTCCTGCCGCGAAACCCGGTATCCGCACAGCAGCCAACAGGCTCAATACCCACAGTTACGGGCACTCCTGCCGGCCCTATGGTATCTGTCGATCCTAGTTTGGGACAAATTGACGTATATGCCGGGCCGAGTAGTTTTAATTACCCCGCTATTGGCGTACTTTTGACTGGAGGAAGCGCTCCGGCACTGGGTCGGGCCCGCGGCGATCAGGATTGGATCATGATTCGTTACGAGGGCGTACCCGGCTCGATTGGATGGGTATATGCGTTATATGTTTCCTTGACGGGGGCCAATGGTGTTGAATTACCATTAATCGACATTCCTCCCACTCCAACTCCCGCCTCTACTCCGACAATAAACCCTACACTGGCTGCCGCGTTTATCCCCCCTGCACAGGCGACACGCTTGCCTACTTTTACACCGCCTGCACCCCTGGCTGTCCCTACTTTTGCTGACGAAAACCAGCGCTTCAGTCGGATACCCATCGGGCTTTTGGTGTTTGGCTTTGCGATTGTGGGTGTCTTGGGAACGATCATCTCATTTTTGCGGGGCAGATGAGCTATTTAAATGATAAGTACTTCACGAAAAATTACTCTCACAGCCCCTGTACGAAGTATTTGGGTATTGCGGAGAATTAAATTAAAAAAACAAGGCTGGTTTTCTAATGAAAATCAGCCTTGTTTTTTCCTTTCGAAATTAGTTGTTACAAGAGCAGGAGCCGCCACATGCGCAACCTTCTTCCCCTTGATCATGGCTATGACCCTGGACATTGGGGCTATTTACAAGGAAACCTGCGCCTCGCTCCGGATCATTTACAAAATCAATTTTTGCTCCTCGTAGGTAATCAATTGAAACTTCGTCTACAACCACTTTGACGCCGCTTGATACAAAAGTCATATCAACGTCACGAACGTTATTATCCAACGCCATTCCGAAGTTTACACACGACGAGCATCCACCGCCAGCCACGTAAACACGTAAAGCGTAACCTTCGAGATTGCGTTCGGTCAGGATATCGGTTACTGCCTTTGATGCGGCAGGTGTAAGTTCAATGGTTTGAACATCAATTTCTTGTAACATGTATGTCTCCTGTAGGAGTAAATTTGACATATCTTATCAAATATCGCCTTAAATGTCAATAAAAGTTGCTTTATAGAATATTTTAAGAGTAAAAGTGAATTGGGCGCTATGTGAGTGTAATGGAAAAAACCAAAGCCACGCTGATTGCTTGGCTGATCGCTTAGTGATTTATAACAGAGCCTTTGGTTAGGCTTTTACTTCATACACTAATTGTTATGCTTGACACAAATCCTTCGGGACTGTAAAATCTCGTTGTTTTACCTTTAGGCGAATGCCTAATTATTTTATCAATTTCCGGGAGGAAATACTCTAATATGTATGCCATGCAAGGACTTACCTCATTCGAGGCGATTGCAATCTGGGCTGTCTTTGGCATTGCCATTGTCGGCCTTCTTTATGCGCTCGTCCTCCGAACACAGATTCTGAAAGAGGATAAAGGCACACCCAAGATGCAGGAAGTTTGGGGTGCGATCAAGGACGGCGCGGATGCTTATCTGGGGAAGCAGTTGCGTTCGATCCTGCCGTTGATCATCATCCTCACTTTTGCCTTATTCCTTTCTGTTTATATCGTTCCACCGTCACCGGAAGCCTTGAGCGATTCAGCACGAATACACCGGATCAGGTTCGTTTGATCATTGGTATTGCCCGCGCGGTGGCTTTTGTCATGGGCGCCGCATTTTCGTTGACGGTCGGTCAGATCGGGATGCGTATGGCTGTCCAGGCGAATGTACGTGTTGCCTCGGCTTCCAAGCGGTCATTTGCCGATTCGCTCCGCATTGCCTATCGTGCCGGGACGATCACCGGTATGCTGACCGATGGCCTTGGCCTGCTTGGCGGCACCCTGATTTTTATCTTCCTCGGAATTGCCGCACCGGATGCTTTGCTGGGATTTGGCTTCGGCGGTACCCTACTGGCTCTTTTCATGAGAGTAGGTGGTGGTATTTTCACTAAGGCTGCTGATGTCGGTGCCGACCTTGGTCGGTAAGGTTGAAGCCGGAATACCGGAAGACGACCCACGAAACCCGGCCGTGGTGGCCGATCTAGTTGGCGATAATGTAGGTGATTGCGCTGGTATGGCTGCGGATATTTTTGAGTCCTATGAAGTGACCATCGTCTCTGGCTTGATTCTGGGCCTGGCGCTTTGGCATCTGACCGGACGACTTGAATGGATCATCTTCCCGTTGATGGTGCGCGGGATCGGCGTTTTGTCATCGATCATCGGTACGTATGTTGTTCGTGGCGGCCCCGGCAAGAGTGGAAACGCCATGGCCGCGATCTTCCGCGGCTTTCTCACCTCTGCTGTTATCTCAGCCGTACTGTTCTTCATTGCCGGTTTCTTCTATTTACAGGATCCGGCTTTGGGTGGTTGGTGGCGGACTCCTGCAGCAGTAGCGGTTGGCGTTTTGCTCGCCATTGTCATTGATCGGTTGACTGAATACTTCACCGGTACCCATGCTTCTCCGGTGAATGACATCAAGAAGGCCGCAGATACGGGTCCGGCGACCTTGATCTTGCAGGGTATCTCGGTTGGTTTCGAATCATCCGTTTGGTCGGTGATTGTCATTGCATTAACCATCGTCGCTTCCATCTTTATATTTGGAACCAATCCCGCTGCCGATGCCGCCACCAAAGTGACATTTATTCTTTACGGTGTTGCGATGACCGGTATTGGCATGCTGACCTTGACCGGTAATAATGTCGCCATGGATTCGTTTGGTCCAATCTCTGATAATGCCAATGGCATTGGCGAGATGGCCTGGTCCGGTAAAACCGATAAAGCTACCAAAGATGCCCAGCAAATCATGGCTGATATGGATGCGGTCGGTAATACCACAAAAGCTATTACCAAGGGAGTTGCCATCGGTTCGGCTGTGATCGCCGCGGTAGCGCTCTTCGGTTCCTTCCTGGTTGATGTATCCCGGGCACAAAACGGTATGGGAATTCCCGTCGGAATGCCAAATTCAAGCTTTGGGCATTCGCGTGGATATACCACAGGTCTTCGTCGGTATGTTGATCGGCGGTGCGTTGCCCTGGCTGTTCTCTTCGTTTGCCATCCAGGCTGTAAGCCGCGCGGCTTCTTTGATCGTTTTGGAAGTTCGTCGCCAATTTAAGCTTGGTGTTCTAACGGGAAAAGTTAAACCCGATTATAGACAGGCGGTTGAGATTTCAACCAATGCCGCCCAGAAAGAACTTGTATCTTTGGCATTGCTTGGAATCCTCACACCGATCGTTGTCGGCTTGTTGTTGCAAGTCGAAGCCCTCGGTGGTTTCCTGGCCGGTATTATCGTATCCGGTCAGTTGTTGGCAGTTTTCCTGAATAACGCAGGCGGTGCGTGGGACAATGCCAAGAAACTGATTGAAGATGAACCAAAAGATCCAAAGAAGAATACCGGTAAAGGTTCTGAACGACATAAAGCTGCTGTCGTGGGTGATACGGTTGGCGATCCATTCAAGGACACGGCGGGTCCTGCGTTGAACCCGATGATCAAGGTTGTCAACCTGGTCTCGGTGATCATCGCTCCGATCATTGTGCAGTATGCAGGTGTGACCGGCACCGCTTTGTACGTTGTTTGGGCGATTGCCATTGTGCTGATCGGTGTACTGGCATGGGCAGTAATGCGCTCAAAGGCGCCAGCGCCAACTATTGCAGGAAAATAGCGTTTTTGTCATAGAACATCGCCCGCCATTATGGTGGGCGATGTTTTTTTATTTAATATGAGATTAAATTGCAAAAAGAATAAAAAGATTTCCAACCCTCCTGTCATTTTGTTATTTGCTTCACGTCCCAAACCCCTGATATTGACTTTTGGCAATTTAATTCAACATTTATTGGTGGGTCCTTGACAAGGATTTGATATGCAACTTCCGGGTCACCCGGTTGTCCATAGATGGGCTTTAGTGATAGCCAGGGTGGTGTATCGTATGGATTTGGGATCAAATTAAGATATAAGTGCCTAACGCTATAATTGCTCTCATAGGTGATAAATTTGTACCCTTCACGATAAACTTCTGTCCAAAAAGCTGTGTTGTTTTCTTTGGAAAGGTTTTGTAGCGTGGAATATTCCTCGTTTGTTGTAGAGCAGGCGAAGAGATCGCTGCGAAGATAATATCGATAGGCGTTCAGTGTAAGAACACGATCCCCAACGTTTGCCATTTCATTGACTGGTTTCAGGAACTGGCAGAAGGGGAAGTCGTAGCATTGGGGATTCCCTCGGCGGTCTATGGGTGAATATGTGTCCAAAGAAATGTAGACAATCCTGAGAGCGATGAAAGCAGGAAGAACGATCAGCAATAATTTTGTTGTAATTTGAAAAAATGGGTCGCCAGCATCTATTATTTTTTCAATGACTAACGCAAGCGGAATAAAAAGGATTATCCAAAGGAAAAGTACATAGCGGATTCTCGAAGACGGTGAACTGCAATATCACCCAGGTTAGTAATGTTATTGATGCTGCGTTTACCAATGCGATTAGCTTTCGCGTTATTTGCAGTTTTCTTCTAAAACTTGTTACCAATATTATCGGCAGAAAAGCAATAAATAATGGGGTTATATTTCCAAGGCTTTGCGGGGTGTTTAAATATGTTGCCACCAATGGGTAAAGGAGCCGGAATATCCAAATCTGATGAGGGTCTAAAGCCCATTGCCAGTCGGATGAATTTACATTCTGGTAGTTCTTGATAAAAGCTAATGGATCTCCTAAGATGGCCCAATTGGCGATTAGGTGATAGCTTAATAAACAAATGACCCCGATGCTAATTAAGAGTAAGGGTTTGACGAATAGGTTGTAAATCCATTTTGCATTCTCTTTCCGTTGTTGGTAAGCGTCCTGTAAATAGAATAATCCGATTACGAGGGCAATCAAAAAGATATTGTATGGGCGCGCAACCATTGCGAGGCCTGCCAAAAATCCCATAAGTAATAAGGCACCTTTGGACGGTTTGTCGTTAATTTCCATCCAATAGATTGTAGCAATTGCCGGAACTGTACTAACAAGTTCGATCTTACCGTCTCCCATGAGGTCCAAGAAGGCAGTTGACGTCAATATTAACGTTAATAATATTAGGTTGGCACGTTTGGATAGACCTGCTCTTTCACCGATCGCAACCGCAAATATTAGTATTATGACGCCATTTATCCAGGAGTACATTCGAGCCGCTTGATCTCCGAAGACCTGGATGAGGGCTGCGATATTGGATCCCGGTTTGAAAGAAACTTACTATAAACAATTCGTTCGAAAAAAACTGTATATGGTGCGTCATCGCAGTGATCTTGGCTGCTGAAAAATATAAAGCAACCAAATCGTAACTTAACCGGGCTGTTGAATACGTTAAGCTGAGGGCGAGAATGCCCATGATTAACCAGATAATCGTTCGATAGATCCTGCTGTCTGATATATCAAAAGGATTTAGGATATTCCTTATTTTAGATTTTATTACGAATCTTGAGATGGGGTCGATTCCAATAACAAAGCCAATTGCCGACACTAGAATCACATACAATGGAGTCAATTGATTAAATACTGCAAGAGTGAGGAGAATTATCGAAAGCAACCCTTGCCCAATCGCAAATGCTGTTCCCAGGAAGGCGAACTGCGCAAGTCTTGAGGAGGTACTTTCCTCTGGATGGAACTTCGATAATTGGAGTAGAAATCCTCCCACAGAAATGCAAACTATTGAAAAAATGATCACCCCGATGAATGCCCACAAAATGTTGGAGATATAATTCACTGGCTCGATCCTGCCCAACTTGGAGGCCAGGGACGGTAAATCGTCCAGGCTTGATCCATACAACACACTGGCCCTTCCAGGATAATAAATAAAGACTGCTATACATAGAATGGACCATACTAAAATGAGCGCCTTGGCGACTGACGATTTTACCTGTGTTATTCGCATCTAGAATGTCCTATGAAAATATTAGTGATCGGCAACTATTATTATCCCGAACATAACGGAGGCGTTGAGACCGTTTCTTTTAACTTAACCAGGCATTATCGAAAACTTGGCCAGGAGGTCCGTTGGCTCGCGCGGATGTGCCCCCAAATTATAGGGTAGTTGGAGATGGCGATGTTCCGATCAGGTCCTGGAATATTACAGAAGATAAATTGGGCTTTCCAAGCCCCATGCCCTTATCCGGAAGTTTTCCGGAAATTATATGTCAATGTTTAAGTGGTGCAACGTAGTTCATTTGCAGGATTGTCTCTACCTGACCAATATTCTGGCTTTTTTCATTTCGAAGTTATTGAAAAAGCCCATTTTGATGCCTTTCGATACGCCAAGATTATTCCCTATCATCAATTCTATCGACACGTTCTCCAAATCACTCTTGCTTCTTCGACCATTCGACAATCATGTTGGAGACTCCGGATGATTGGTTTTTATTACTTCTAATGTTCGCGATGGTATGAGCCAGATAAATGCGGGGTGAATATGATGTAGTGCCTACGGCGTAGATCTTGACTTTTATGCCCCATTCCCCCCGATATCACGAAACGCTTCGCAAAAAAATACGTGGTGATTCTGCGAAGCCCATCATTCTTTTTGTGGGGCGGATGGTAGAACGGAAGGGCGTCCATTGATCCGTCCATTAATTGAACACCATAAAGAATGGCATTGGGTCCTTGTGGGTAGACCGGATGATTACGACCCTGGCAATTGGTTGTTGGAAAATCTCACCTACTATCAAAGTGTCTCAGAAATTGAATTAAGGATCTATATGCTAGTGCTGATCTACTTGTGCATCCTTCCACGGGAGAAGGGATAACATTAGTGATATCTAAGTCTATGGCATGTGGAACGCCGGTTTTGCTGGTTTCTAAGAAGTCCCTCGATGAAATCAATAAAGAAGATCGAGAGCTTTTTTATTCTGTCTCTCCGGACACTCTCGATATCGAGCATAAGCTAGGTTCTGTCTTTCAGAATATTCTTGAATCAATTGTATAAAATTGAGAATTAAAGTAAGAGAGTATGCTTTATAGCAATTCCTTGGGATATGGTATCTGAGCAGTACTTGGCAATTCTCAACAAATTGGTATCCTTTTCCTAGAAACTATCTCAAAAACCATAATATGCACTGGCGAAGTTGATTAGCCGCCATATATAGTGGCTATGTACGAAGACGGGTATTTTTTAGACAACTTCTGGGAATTTTCGGCTTTTGGGGGTGGCGGCCATCTTGCTTGTTTCAAATAA
>CAVWHR010000028.1:0-275541 GCA_963754835.1 uncultured Chloroflexia bacterium
GAAGTTCACATTTAAATTGTTTGCCATGCTGGCTTTAATCAGTTTTGCTTTATCCGCCTGTGGCAGCGCAGCTACACAGGCCCCGCCAGCCGCCACCCAGGCGCCAGCATCCACTGAAGCACCGACTGCCCCTGCTGCAACTGTGGCACCGACGGCTGCGGCCGGCGAAGGCGAAGTCGATATCGTTGACTGGCCAGGATATATCGAGCGGGGTGCCAACGATCCGAAGTACGACTGGGTGACCGGTTTTGAAAAACAAACCGGATGCATGGTCAAGGTAAAAGACGCCGCGACTTCCGACGAGATGGTGCAGTTGATCAATAGCGGCGGCTTCGATCTTGTGACGGCATCGGGCGATGCCAGCCTGCGACTGGTTTATGGGAAGTCGGTACAGGAAATAGACATCAGCAGAATACCCTCGTACAAAAACGTAGATCCCCGTTTACAGAACGCGCCATGGCACACAGTGGATGGTAAGCATTATGGTGTTTCCTATCAATGGGGTCCCAACGTTTTGATGTACAACACCAAGGTTTTCCCGACAGCACCCACTTCCTGGGATGTGGTTTTCAAGGAAATGAACCTACCGGATGGTAAATCAAACAGCGGGCGTGTTCAGGGATATGTCGGACCGATCTATATTGCGGACGCCGCCGTTTATTTGAAGTATCACAACCCCGAACTTGGAATTACCGATCCTTATGAGCTGACCCAACCCCAGTTCGATGCAGCCATTGCTCTCCTGCAAGGCCAGCGCAAGATCGCCTCGAAATATTGGGGAGACTACGCCAGCCAGGTTGCTGACTTCACCAATGAAGGTTTTGTGGCAGCACCCTCCTGGCCGTATCAGGTTAATTTGCTCCTGGCAGCCAATCAACCAATTGCCAGCACGATCCCTGAGGAAGGCGCTACCGGTTGGGCGGATACAACGATGATGGCTACCAAAGCTCAGCATCCTAATTGCGCTTACATGTGGCTCGAGCATTCCATTGACCCGAAAGTCCAGGGAGATGTGGCTTCCTGGTTCGGCTCCAACCCGGCTGTACCCGCAGGCTGCACATCCAGCGATTTGTTAGGACCTGATGGATGCAAAACCAATGGGTACAACAATTTCGACAAGATCGCTTTCTGGAAGACGCCGATTGCAGATTGTGGCAACGGCCAGAGTGATTGTGTGACCTACGATAAGTGGGTTGAAGCTTTCACGGCGATAGTCGGACAGTAATAAATTATCACCTTCCGGGCGCGCAAGACACTTTGCGCGTCCGGAGAAGTACGTCGAGGGTATGTGATGAGCGATTCCGCAATCCTTTTTAAACATGTCAGCCGCCATTTCGGTGAACTTAAGGCGGTTGATGACGTGACGCTTGAAATTGTCGATGGGGAGTTTTTCTCAATGCTTGGTCCTTCTGGCTCAGGCAAGACGACCTGTTTGCGAATGATCGCGGGTTTTGATCGTCCGACTGCCGGTCAAATATTCCTTTTTGGGCAGGACGTTTCAAATTTGCCACCCTACGAGCGTTCGGTTAACACTGTTTTCCAGGATTACGCACTATTTCCTCATATGACGGTGGACGAAAATATCGGCTATGGGTTGATGATCAAGAAGGTTTCAAAGGAAGAACGGATCAAGCAAGTAGGCGAAATGCTCGACCTAGTCCAGCTAGCCGGTTTAGGGTACAGGAAACCGTCACAACTTTCAGGAGGACAACGTCAACGCGTAGCCCTGGCGCGAGCCTTGATCAACCACCCGCGCGTGCTTCTTCTGGATGAACCACTCGGCGCCCTGGACCTGAAACTCCGCCAGCAGATGCAAGTGGAACTCAAGAACATCCAGAAGCAAGTAGGGATTACATTTGTATTTGTCACACATGACCAGGAAGAAGCCCTGACGATGAGCGATCGTATAGCGGTCTTCAGCCAGGGCAAGATCGAACAAATTGGAAGCCCAGCGGAGGTTTACGAACATCCATCCACGCCCTTCGTCGCCAGTTTCGTGGGGATCTCGAACTTAATCGATGGGGAAGTGGCAAAACGCATTACAGGTAAAGAAACAAAATTTTCAATACGGCCGGAGAAAATCCATCTTTCCGGACCCGATGAGAAAACCGGCAAGGAAATGTTCTCGGCAGACGGGAGAGTCCGTGACGTGGTTTACCTGGGTTTATACACACGTTACCTGGTGGAATTGAACGGTGGCGGCGACCTAGTTGTGGTCGAACAGAACCTGCATACCACTTCGATGGACGTAATGAGAACCCGAGGCCAGAAGGTGCGCCTGTTCTGGAATAAAGAGCATATACGTTACCTGGGAGGTCCGAATGCTTAACCGCCTCTCGACATTCTTATACCGCCGACCCAGGCTGGGATTAGCGCTTTTGCTCCTGCCACCCCTGATTTGGTTTGTGATCGTCTATTTGGGATCACTGGCTACAATGCTGCTGAACAGCTTTTACTATCTGGACGGGTTCACCGGGCAAGTTGTCCAGCAATTCACATTACAAACATATTCGAAATTATTGGAGCCCACCAATTTACAGATATTTTTCCGGACGACGATCATGGCCGCACTGGTGACGATGGCCTGCATCTTTATCGCTTTCCCATTATCCTATTATGTGGCACGCTTTGCATCCAAGCGGATGAGAACATTTTTATACCTGGCAGTGACCCTGCCGCTTTGGTCAAGTTATGTAGTACGGGTTTATTCATGGAAATTAATCCTGGCCCAGGAGGGCATCATCTCGTGGTTTGCCGGTTTAGTCCATTTAAACGGGGTCTTAAACTGGTATTTGAGTTTGCCCGTCGTCGGCGGGCCATCGCTATCGGTATCCTCCACCGGTATCTTCCTGGTGTTTGTTTACATCTGGCTGCCCTACATGATCCTTCCAATCCAGACCGCCCTCGAACGCGTCCCGAAATCGCTGGTTGAAGCATCCAGCGATCTCGGTGCGAACCCGTCGCAGACTTTCCGTAATGTAATCCTGCCGTTGGCATTTCCAGGAGTGGTGGCCGGATCGATCTTCACTTTTTCGCTTACGCTGGGCGACTTTATCGTCCCGTCATTATTTGGGAACTCCAGTTTTTTCATAGGAAAAGCGGTACTCACTTATATGGGCACCTCCGGCAATATTCCCCTGGCGGCGGCTTTTACAATGGGACCCATTGTGATCATGATCGCCTATCTTTTAGTTGCCCGTAGACTGGGAGCGTTTGATGCGCTATAAAGCGAAAATCCAGACTTCCGATGAACCGGCGTCATGGTGGTTGAAGATGGGTGCAGTGGGCGCACTGCTCTTCCTGCATATACCAGTATGGCTGATCTTTTTATATTCATTCACGACCGAGACGTCGGCCTATACCTTTCCACCTCCGGGATTGACGTTGAAATGGATACCGCAAGCGATCGCCAATCCCGACATGCAAACGTCCTTGATTTTGAGCATACGCGTAGCGGTGCTGGCGACATTCACTGCCTTGATATTAGGCACGCTGGCTGCCGGGGCAGTTTATCGGTATAACTTTTTTGGCAAAGAAGCCATTTCGTTCATCCTGATCCTGCCGCTGGCCTTACCTGGAATCGTAACCGGGATCGCGATGCGGTCGGCCATTGGCCTGCTCCAAATCCCATTTTCATTTTGGACGATCGTGATCGGTCATGCGACATTCTGTGTAGTCACGGTATATAACAACGTGCTTGCGCGCTTCAGGCGTACAAGCGGTTCCATGGTGGAGGCCTCCATGGACCTAGGCGCAAATTCCTTTCAAACATTCTGGCATATCGTACTGCCCAACATTGGAACCGCGTTGCTGGCAGGCGGCATCCTGGCATTCTCGCTGTCGTTTGACGAAGTTATTGTCACCACCTTCACAGCGGGTCAACAGCAGACTTTGCCGATCTGGTTGTTCAGCCAGATGTTGAGACCACGCAATCGGCCCATTACCAATGTCACGGCGATGCTGGTGGTATTGATCACCGCGCTGCCAATCCTGCTGGCACAGCGATTAACTACTCAGGACCAGCGACACCGAAGGTGAAAAATCCTAGTAGATTTTGGCGATAGGCAGTAAAATTTGACGCTTAGACAGGAGAATGATAGAGAACATTTCTACGGTTGTGTTTAATAACATTGTGTACAAAAGCTGCAAACCGCCGCCTGTTGAGGAATAGTCCCTCAGCGAGGCGGCGGATGTAATTAACGAAGCCCGATTTCAAGGATAGAAAGAGGTGTTTATTGGCATGATTGGTCCAGATACTACGAGTATGCAATGACCTGTAGTTGTTTTTTAACCGCCTGGAAGGAAAAAGATAAAATCGGCTTTTTCGTTTCCAACCTATCAATCACGGCCAGCCTGGCCATGAGAAAATGCAAGGAGAAGAATGACCGGAAAAAATTTTTCATATCTTTCACCCAAGCTCGAAACCCGTCCCAATCACGATAAGGGTAACTGCGGGGTTTTTGCCCGGCAACCTGTGAAGAAAGGAGAATTGATATCCCTATGGGGTGGCAAGATCGTATCCGCCGATGAAGTCGACCGGGATATGGAGAATTTCACCCAGCAAGTTTTGCAGATCGAAGAAAACTTCTTTCTGTTAACCCCTTCCATGGAGCCAGCAGATTGTTTCAACCATTCGTGCGACCCCAATGTGGGCCTGACGGGGCAGATCGGCTTGATCGCCATGCGAGACATCCAAACCGGTGAAGAGGTCTGCCTCGATTACGCCATGTGTGACGGCTCAAATTACGATGAATTCGATTGTTCGTGCGGAGTCCCTGAGTGCCGGGGTCGTATAACCGGCGAAGATTGGAAACGCCCGGAATTGTGGGAACGATACAATGGATATTTTTCACCCTATCTCCAACGCCGGATTGCAGCTATAAAGAAAGAGAGTCACCGAGAACGCAAAGTGGAAGTGGGTTAGTTCTTTCCCGGCGCAAATATTCCTGATCGCGCTGGTTTTACGGCTGATCCCCGTCATTTTGGCGCGCCCGTTGGGCATTGGCCTCGACGATATGTTCCAATATGACATGCTGGCGCGCAGCCTGGCTTCCGGAAACGGATTCCGCTGGTATGCTCCAGAGGACCTGGCGCGTATCGCTCCGTACCTCCATTTGGACATGGCTTCTTTAAATCTTGACCCACGCGGCATGCTCACCACGTTCCGCGCACCTTTATATCCCGGATTCTTATCATTGGTCTACTTGCTAAATGGAATCAACGATGGGCGCTTCTTTGCGGCGCGCCTGGCGCAGACAGTCCTTGGCGCACTGCTGGCGCCGTTGACTTATTTTGCTTCAACGGAAATAATAAAAAAAATTCCAGGCAGCCAACAAACTTCCCGCGTAGCAGCATGGGTGGTCGCCCTATATCCAACGCTTGTGATCTATCCACTAGCACTTGCTACTGAGAACCTATTCTTTTTGCTAGTCCTTGCCAGCGTGCTTGCTTTGTTGAAGCTTGCACAGGCCCGCACCCATGGAACCAAATCCAAATCGATCATTTTCTACTCGCTTCTATCAGGACTTGTTACTGGGATCGGCTGCGTTGACGCGTTCCGTTATTCTCCCTTTTGCTGGCCTTGCCATCCTTTGGATATGGCTCACTCTTCGACTACCGAGGAAGGCTATCTTAGCAGGCCTGGCTTTGATCATCACCATCACACCCTGGATCATCCGTAACTCACTGATCGCCCATAAGCTGACAGGCATCGAGTCTTCCTTGGGCTACAACTTGTATGTGGGTTATCATCCGCAATCTACCGGAACCTTTATTTTCGGCCCTTCGCTTGACCTGCTCTCCATCCTAAACGACCAGACACGTGATGAGATTGGCACACAAAAAGCAATAGAATTCATTCGCCAGGACCCGGCACGATTCCCGTACCTGGCGGTACGGAGGTTGGGCTACTTTTATAATTTGGAACTTCGGGCGTTCACCTATTTTTATGTAAACAATTACCTGGGACTTATCCCAGATCCATTGGTAATCCTCATCCTTTTACTACTTGGCGTCCCCTTTGTCATCATCAGTTTATCCGCTGCGTTTGGCGCAGCCTTACTTCCAAAAGGTCCGGAGCTAATACTGCTGGCTTTACTGCTGCTTGGGTATTTGCTGCCACACGTATTCATCCTTTCCGAAGAACGATTCCATTTGACCTTAATCCCTTTTCTAGCCATCTGCGCTGCGAATCTGTGGGTATACGGATTCCATGCATTAAAATCCCGTGGGAGACTTGTGCTATTAATTGCGTGCTTAGTGGCCGTGCTCCTGATCGTAAATTGGGGTTTTGAACTCAGCCGGGACGGGCCCATCCTGGTTCAAATGCTAGGCCCAAACGGCAACCAACTCTATCTCCCTTACTGATCGGCGGACCTATCTTAGATGAAGACATTACTGGGACCCCGGCTCAACTTCGATTGGAAAATTGTGTTTGTTACGATCGTAAGTACACTACTCCTGATCGTCGATGCTTACCAGCGCTTGACCCCGGACAAGGATTTAGACCGCACTATTCTGTACCTGGTCATCCCATTGTTGATCGTGCTGATCGTGTTCCGCGAGAAACCCAGCGATTATGGGTTTACCTTCGGCGATTGGAAAACCGGTTTGCTTCTTACAAGTATCTGCATCCTGCTGATCGCGCCTGTATTATGGGTGACAGCTCATGGCGGCGCTATGAAAGATTACTATAAACCGCAGGTCAGCGGCTTACCGTGGAATACATTTATCGACCTGTTCGGCTGGGAATTCTTCTTTCGAGGCTTTATCCTTTTTGCCTATATGCGGAAATTTGGGCCGGAGGCGTTATGGCTGCAGGCTGTCCCATTTGCACTGGCTCATATTGGCAAGCCTGAAATTGAGGTCCTATCTACGATATTTGGAGGGTTCGTTTTTGCCTGGGTGTCATACCGGACACGCTCGTTCGTTTACCCTTTCCTCATCCATTGGTTCGTGGCCTCATTCACTATCATTGTAGCGGCAGGCCTGCTCGGTTAATATCAACGATATGAACAAGTTCAGCCTCAGGCTTGCAAATTCAGAAGATTTTCCCGCGATCAAGCGACTGATCCACTTGGTTCAGATTAACCCGACCGGGCTGGATTGGCATCGATTTGTCGTGGCTGTTGACGAAACCGGAAGGATGATTGGGTGCGGTCAGCTCAAACCGCATGGCAGAGGAATTGTCGAGCTGGCGTCCATTGCCGTTGAGCCCTCCGATCGGAATAAGGGTGTCGCGCGGGCAGTCATCGAATATTTGATAAACCGGGCGCCTCGGCCTTTATATTTAACATGTTTGTCAAGCATGGGTGTATTCTATGAGAAATGGGGCTTCCGGTCCGTGACCATAGACGAGATGCCGACATATTTTCGTCGATTAGTCAAACTGGTCAAGATGATACCTTCGTGGGGGGAGCACGCGGATAAACTGCTCGTCATGAAGTTGATGTAAAATCAAGGCGTGAAACAAACCTTTTCTATCTTGATTGGCTTGCTGCTTGGCTTCATCCTGGCCGGCACTCTTTTTTGGGTTACCCATATGGAGACAGGCACTACTGTAGCCCTCGAACCATCACCTACGAAAGCGCCGATCGAGGTGCAAGTTATCGGTGGGGTTGTCCGTCCAGGAGTTTATACTTTGCCGGAAGGAAGCCGTGTACTGGATGCAGTAACTGCTGCCGGGGGCCTGCTAGCTGAGACCGATCCGAATTCGATCAACCTTGTGGCAAAACTGGAAGACGGCCAGCAACTGGAAATTTCAAATGGAACAACTTCTAGAGCGAGCACACCGTCTAGCTCGCCTTTCCATGTTTTGTCCACACCGGGAAGTAATTCTTCCGCAACTAACCTGATCAATATTAATACTGCCGATCTCACGATGCTTGAATCATTACCCGATATTGGTCCGACAACGGCTCAAAAAATCATCGATTATCGGAACCTGCACGGCCCTTTCATCCATATCGAAGATATCATGAATGTTTCAGGGATCGGCCCTGCAACTTTCGATCAAATACAAGGCTTGATCAAATCAAATTAGTATGCGTTTCGACCATTTTGGCTTCATTGCGCCTCTTTACAACCGACAAAGTGTTTATTCATCCCTCGAAATGATAGTGGAAACCGGCAATTTCCCCGCCGATGGGCGATTATTGGATGTTGGAGGCGGAACCGGACGTGTGGCTGAGGCTTTAGGCGGTCATGCCAAGCAAATAATCGTTGCGGACCCATCGTTTGGAATGCTAAAATTTGCCGCTTCGAAGCCAGGCCTTCAAACGGCTGCGGCATTTTCGGAACGATTACCATTCGCCGACGATTTTTTCCAGCGGGTAATCATGGTGGACGCCTTGCATCATGTCGTAAATCAAAACGAGACAGCGCATGAACTTGTGCGCGTTCTCAAACCTGGAGGGCGGATCGTCATTGAAGAACCGAATATTCGCACTATGGGCGTTAAGTTGGTCGCCCTTTTCGAGAAACTATTATTAATGCGCAGTCATTTCCTGTCCCCCAGTGAAATTGCAGGGCTTTTCGCTCCGGAGAGGGTGAGGATAGTGACGAAAGGTTTCAATTCCTGGATAATTGTTGAAAAATGATTTGGAGCCTAACCGCGATTCCTTGGAAGGCGGATAGGCTCCAATTTCTACATCAGAGAACGCCGAGAAAATCATAAAAACTTTTCGTTTGTGAGAAGCTCGGCGGGCAAATCCACCCTGATTGCCAACAGTATGGCGAACTTGAGAAATCCTTGTTGTAGTTTCAACCTTTATATTCTGCCAGCAACTCTTTTGCAATCGCAATTTGCTCTTTCGAGACGAATAATTGGACCCGGCCTAACCCGTCAATCATTACAGGGTAAATGTGGTGCCCGACAGCCTCCTGAAATAATTCAACGTGGACACCTTCCGCTTCGAGATAGCTTTTCAGGATGTCTGCTTCCATGCGCCCGTTTGTTTCTGTCAATTTTTCCCATTTAAGTCCATTCATTTAGACCTCCGGTCTATTAATCCATTATAGCAAATTGGTGTATCGTGACACTCACGCCTTTTTTTCGAGCACTTCATACAAGGGCTGTGAGTATATACAGCGCAACCACATATTTATAAATGGTCTTATGGTTTTGGGTGATAAAATGACGGAAGAATTTTGACGAAGTGAAGTATTCATTATGGATTTCCAACGTGATGCTGTATCCGTTAATGTTGGGGCCCGATTGAGGGAGCTGCGCGAGGAGCGGAAGATCTCCATGCGGGGCCTCGCAACCAAGAGCGGCCTTTCGGCTAATGCCTTGAGCATGATCGAACGGGGGCGTACTTCACCATCTGTAAGCACGCTTTATAAACTAGCCGACGCGCTCGGTGTGCCAATCACCGAGTTTTTTGGCACCCCATCCATTAAAAGTGATGTTATTTTCATTAGAGCTGAGGAGAGGATACGAATCCCGATAACGAGAGGCGTTTGGGAGGGATTGGGCGGCGAGAAGTTTAGCGGGCGCGTGGAACCCTTCCTCCTGACATTAGAGAGCGGGGCCACCAGTGGACAGAACGCGATGGTACATACCGGTTGTGAATTTGTATTTTGTTTACGGGGACAATTGGAGTATTTAGTCAAAAAACAGTTGATCGAGTTGGCAGCTGGGGACAGCCTTTTATTCGCGGCGGAGCTTAATCACCGCTGGCGGAACCCCGGTAATACAGTCACAAATGCACTGGTCGTCTTATCCGGATTTTTGGAGGGAGAACCCCCACATTCCACGGATTGGAAAAAAGCAGGTCAGTAAAAAAGCCGTTTGCCAAAAATCTAGCAAACGGCTTTGATTTCGAAAGTTAACTACCGCCTAGGAGTACATGCCCCAGTCCAGGGCGGAGGGGTCTTCCATCATACCGAAATCCCACATATCGGGGATCATTTCAATAGTTACGGGTTTATCGAAAGCTTCCACAGCTTTTTGCCGAGTCATCTCGATCATCGCCGGACCATAGGGACAGAAGGGTGTGGTGAGGATCATTTTCATATGAACAATTTCATTCTCAAGGCTTACGTCACGTATCAAGCCCAACTGTATGATGTTCATTCCGATTTCAGGGTCAACCACTTCCGAAAGCCTGGCCCGTGCATTTTCGACCAATTCCGGATTAGTATCATGAAGTGACCATTTGATTTGATTCGCAACTTCTTTTTGTTCCTCAGACATGTCTAAATTCCTTTATCTTATGATTTGCTGGCGCTGAGCACCGGCTGAACAACATAAGTGCAATGCGCGCCTCCGTTCAGAATACACTGGACTTTTTCTGCGGGTAAAGCCAGCATTTTCGATATCAAAGCCTGATCTACCGTGCAAACCTCCGGATGGCTAATGCCTATCTGGTAATAGGGGCAGGATATCTCGTGAATCTGATATTGCTCGCCTTTCTTTTCCCATTCAACCGTAAAGCCTTCATCTGCCAATAAAGTCTTGACGAAATCAAGGCGCTCTTCCATACCCAAGCCTTGTACCTGGTCGGTATAGTCGCTTGCCATGTCGTCCGCAATCTGACTAAAAAGCTTGCTGACTACGGGTGCGGGCATCGTTTCTTTCATTTGGGTTAACAAGCGGGTGGTCAGACGCAGGTAGCGGGTAGGGAATTTTTCCATCCCTTCATCAGTCAGGAAATAAACCAGGCGCGGACGTCCGACGCCATGGCGTTCTTCCTCGGCCGCGACCAGCCCTTCTACCTGAAGATTTGTCAGGTGGTGGCGAACAGAAATGGGATTAATACCAACTGCTTCGGCTAATTCATTGATGGTCCGCCGGGGTTGGTGAAGGATAGTTTGTAAGATCCGATCACGCGTGCTTTTCATATTGGTCTTCCTCTCGTTCTCCGTTAGGGTAACGAGGGTAGTCAGGTTATTATGTAAAAGTATACCCGGCCGCAAACGAACTGTCAATATTATAGATAATTATGATAAATATCCACCTAGACTGATTATTATAGGTAGATCACGAAATGAGCGAGGAAATTCGATTTTTAGGGATAAAGGGTACAACCCTTTGTCCCTAAAAAATCCGATATTCTATATACTTGCAGCATCTGAAAGATGCCAGACAACATCCTCCCACTCCCCGACCGGCTCTACAAGAGAGTTGAATTCATCGCCGTTTTCGTCACCACTCTTATTAAAGGCCTCATGGCTTTCCCATTCCATGACCCATAAAACATCGTTCGGATCATTTTCGGACTGGTAGACCTTTGCCGAATGACAGCCGTCTTTTTTGGCGTTTTTTGCAAATAAAACAGCCGTTTTTTTAGTGCCTTCAAAATCATTAACCTTGACACGCATAGTGATCAGGACAGACATTTGGCCTCCTTTATGGAATTATTGATAATTGGGAGTATTTTACACGGAATTAGAATATGCGTAACTTAGTAGCGCACTTTCATCCCGAGGAGGGAAATTTACCTGGGATACCCTACGGGTACGATGTGAACGAGGATTTTTTAACTTTCTGTTACTTGCCTCAAAAGCGATATATGCGGATTGAAAAAGAAATTGGATAAATCGGTGTGTCCAGGGCATTTCTCGCAATACCAATTTTTCCAGGTGCTTTACGAAAGGCTGTGAGGAGTTATATAAAAAGAAGCCCAGACGAATTCTCGTTTGGACTCCAGGAAGGTGAAAATCGTATAATTTAGCGCCAGAAAGCGGGAAAGAAGGTACGCAGGACTGTCTCGCCGATCAAAGCCAGCACGAAGTAATTGCTAAAGACCCGGTTGTGGACGAAGCAAACTGTAGAGAACCAACGCGGCCAGATAGGATAACCAGCAGGCGCTTCAGACGGACGCGGCTGTGACAAGCGCTGGAGGGCGATTTGTGCCGGTTTGAGAGCTACGAAAATCAGAAGCATAACAGGTGTGAAGAAATGGGTAACAAAGATCAGGTACAACATAATCACATAGGACAACACAATCGCTGAAATTGTGACAATGCGCGCAGCTGGTTCGCCGATTAATACAGGCAATGTCTTTACGCCCTTGACTTTGTCTTGATTGAGCTTATCGGTGTGTTTACCCAGGTTAATTGTAACGACATTCAAGCCAACGGGAATACTTGCCAGCACAACCGTCCAATCCCAAAGACGGGTGAGGACAAAATATACACCTCCGATCATGAGAGGACCCCAGATGATAAAGATGGAAAGCTCGCCAATACCAATATACTTAAGTGGGTAGGTATAAAACAATAGAATAAGCGCCCCAAAGACAAACAAGCCAACAACAATAGGTGAGAAGTGAGTATAGAATATGGCGTATATACCTGCTAATGTAGCCAGAAAGCCACTCGCGCCGAACCAAATAAGGTGAGTACGCTTATCCCAAAAACCCTGAGCCAAGGGATGGACGCCGTACTGTGTACGAAAGTAATTGTCCTTGTCTATGCCGCGGTTATAATCGGTGAAATCGTTGATGAGATTATTCGTACCGTGTGCGATGAAGAGACCCAAAGTCAGGATAACCCAGGTGAGAAAATCGAACGGTTTGTTATTAGTATGTAAATATTGCCAGGCCAGTAAACCGCCAATCAGCCCCGAGTAAAGCGTAATCGTACCGACTGCCGAACGGGTGGCGATAAACCATTTGGAGAGAATATCCAATGCATCCCACTCTTTTTTGTCGTCCATCCTAATCAGCTGGCTGAGTGACTTCCGCCACATAGTGAAGGTAGTGTTCATAACATCTCCTTTGACATTGGTTCTGCAAATAATACACCCGAATTGCATGAAAGTTATCCTGAATAAAGTCGGTCCACTCTGGAAATTAAACTGCTTGAGGGAGTTGATCCTCTAATGAAATTAGAGCTAATAGTGCGAGCACTAAAGCTTTTATAAGATAGGAATAAATATATTAGTCAGTCATCATAGGATAATTTGCACAATTCGGACTTTCCGCGCCGGTTGGCGGTGAATTCATCCACCGCCTGAGGTCGTGAAAACCCATTGAAGCCAGCTGCTAAGCCGATTTTGGAAAATCAGGCGGGTGCCTAAATTACAGATTGGGAAATCGAGTTTACGGCAGAGATGGTAAACTCATGACGCTGAATTCATAATAAAAACTGTCAGGTGGCTAGTTATTGACAGACAAAAGTATTAACAAACTTTTTGTAAGTGTGGGTGAATTTATAACTGGTTTATCCTTGGTAAAATAGTCAAGTATTTTCGACGAATTTACTAGAAAAATATCATAAATATTGACATTTTAGACCAAACCTGCTATAATAGGGTCGACATAAAGGCGAAAAACATCTGTTTTTTAGTCGTGTAGCCAAGTAGGTTCATTAATTCCAAACCAAATACCCCGCAAGGAGCACATCTGTATGTCGCAACTCGAAATCAAAGACCTGCACGTCAGTATTGACGGCAAGGAAATCCTCAAGGGCGTCACACTAACAATCAAGCAGGGCGAAATACATGCCATTATGGGTCCTAATGGCACAGGAAAGTCTACGTTAGCATATACCTTAATGGGACACCCTTCTTATAAGGTGACGAAAGGCGAAGTCCACTTTAAAGGACAAAACCTGCTTGAACTCGAACCAGATGAACGTTCACGGCTAGGTATCTTTCTTGCTTTTCAGTATCCAATCTCCATTTCAGGTGTGACTGTCGCCAACTTTTTGCGAACTGCGATTAATTCACGCCGCCGTGCGGTCAACAAGGAAGACAAAGGCATCCCCATCCCTGAATTCCGTAAATTGCTTAAAGAGCGAATGGAAATGCTCAAGATGGACCAGGCCTTTGCAGGTCGATACCTAAATGAAGGTTTTTCGGGTGGCGAGAAGAAGCGCGCCGAAATATTGCAGATGGCAACCCTTAAACCGGAGATTGCCATCCTGGACGAGACTGATTCAGGACTGGACATCGATGCACTGCGGGTCGTTTCCGAAGGAGTCAACACCCTGACAGGTCCTGACCTGGGTGTGCTCGTTATTACACATTACCAACGTTTGCTCAATTACATCAAACCGCACTTTGTGCATGTGATGATGGGGGGACGCATCGTCGAATCAGGCGATGCGGACCTGGCGCTCAGTCTCGAGGAGCACGGCTACGATTGGATCAAGGATAAAGCTGAAGAAACAGCGTAGCCAAGCAGAGACCTTTAATGGTTTGCCCAATTTAATGATAGTGTATTCAGGTTTATGGAGATACCATGACTGAGACTGTTAAAAACAAAGACACAAAGATCCTTGAAGGCATCGGCGAATATAAATACGGCTTCCATGACCCGGAAGACAAGTATGTCTTCAAATCTCAAAAAGGATTGAACCGTGAAGTCGTCGAAAACATATCCCGGATGAAGGGGGAGCCGCAATGGATGCTCGATTTTCGCCTGAAGGCGTATGAACACTTCAAAAAGCGATCCATCCCGACCTGGGGGCCCGATCTTTCAGAACTGCACCTGGATGACATTTATTATTATGTCAAGCCAACTGAAAAGAGCGAGAAATCTTGGGACGACGTTCCGGACGATATCAAACGCACTTTCGACAAACTCGGCGTCCCCGAGGCGGAGCGTAAATTCCTGGCGGGCCTCGGCGCTCAATACGAATCGGAAATGGTGTATCACTCGATACAGGAACATCTCGAAAAACAAGGTGTGATCTTCGAATCGATCGAAGACGGCTTGAAGAACCATCCCGACCTTTTCCGTGAATACTTCGGGACGGTGATCCCGATCGAAGACAACAAGTTCGCGGCGCTGAACTCAGCTGTCTGGTCGGGAGGGTCGTTCGTTTATGTGCCAAAAGGCGTCAAAGTTGACCTGCCCCTTCAGGCTTATTTCCGGTTAAATACCGCCAACCTAGGTCAATTCGAGCGCACCCTGATCATTGTGGATGAAGGCGCCTCCGTACATTATGTCGAAGGCTGTACTGCACCGCAATACACCACCAACTCATTTCACTCCGGCGTGATCGAGATCATCGTAAAGAAAGGTGCACGTTCCCGGTATTCGACTATACAGAACTGGTCGACTAATGTTTATAATCTTGTCACGCAGCGCGCCAAAGTCTTCGAGAACGGTACGCATGAATGGGTGGATGCGAACCTCGGCTCAAAAATCACGATGAAATATCCATCGTGCTACCTTATGGAACCAGGCGCGCACGGCTCGATGCTCTCCATGGCCTTTGCCGGTCCCGGACAGATCCAGGATGCAGGCGGCAAGATGTACCACTTCGCACCGAACACGACGAGCAAGGTCACTTCCAAGTCCATCAGTAAAGGCGGCGGCCGGGCTTCTTTCCGCGGACTGCTCAAGGTTTATAGAGGCGCAAAGGGTGTAAAGTCCAACACCGTCTGTGATGCGCTGCTGCTTGATCCCAAATCTCGATCAGACACTTATCCATCCATTGAGATCGATGAAGACGATGTAACCATCGGGCATGAGGCCTCTGTCAGCAAAGTCGGCGAAGAACAACTCTTCTACTTGATGTCGCGAGGCCTAAGTGAAGAAGAGGCCACCACAATGGTGGTTTCAGGCTTCATCGAACCGCTGGTCAAGGAATTACCGATGGAATATGCGGTCGAGATGAACCGTTTGATCCAACTGCAAATGGAAAGCTCAATCGGTTAGTTGGTTTGTAATTTTATAGCTCAAAGAGAAAAGGCATGCTGGAAAAACCAAAAATTGTTGTTTCCAAGACGCGAAGGTCCGAATCTGTCGCAAAGGATTTTACTTTTACCCAGAACGATATCCCCGTGGCGAGCGGGGAAATCGCTTCTTACAGAGCGAAGGCTTGGGAAGCGTATAAGAAACAAATTATTCCCGACGTAACGCTGGAAGCCTGGCGGCGCACCGACCTGCGGGCCATGCCACTCGAGACTTTCCGACTGCCCGTTAGGGATGTATATAAAGAATTGCCTTCCGTTCCTGAAGACTTGCTCAAACCGCTGGTTGCCGATCAACACGGCGGGCAGATCGTTTTATTACCCGGCGGCGCTAGAGTAGACCTCGACCCGACTCTCGCCAAACAAGGCGTGATCTTTACTGACCTGGCGACCGCTTTAGAAAAGCACCCGGATATCGTCGCCAAGATCCTCGGGCAGACTGTCAACGCAGAAGAAGGTAAATTCGCCGCTTTAGCAGGAGCCCTTGCGCAAAACGGCATCCTGCTCTACGTACCAAAAAATATCAAGGTCGAACAACCCCTACACAGCATTTTTTGGGGACCAGGCGCCAGCTTCGCTCACATATCCCACCTGCTTATTTTTGTCGACGATGGCGCCAGCGTGACTTATGTCCATGAGTCCGCATCGCCCACTGAACAAAAAGACGCATTCCACGCAGGTATTGTCGAGATCAAAGTCATGCAAAGTGCGAGCTTGAAATTCGTTGAACTTCAATCGTGGGGCAAGAATGTGTGGAATTTCACCCATGAGCGAATCCAGGTGGAGCGCGATGGGAGTTTAGACTGGATCTTCGGAGCGATAGGCTCCAAAGTGACCAAAAACTTTTCAGAACTCGACCTTGCCGGTGAAGGCTCGACCGGACGCATGTCAGGTTTTTACTTTACCGACGGCACCCAGCACCTTGACCATGACACACAACAAAACCATCTCGCCCCACATACAACCAGCGATTTGCTCTTCAAGGGTGCGTTAAAAGGCAAGAGCCGTTCGGTTTGGCAGGGGATGATCTACGTAGCGAAGGGAGCAGAAAAGACCGATGGATACCAGGCCAACCGCAACGTCATTCTTGATGAAGGCGCGCGTGCCGATTCAATCCCAGGGTTGGAAATCCTGGCAGACGACGTTCGCTGCACACACGGGGCAACCGTCGGAAAATTAGAGGAAGAGCCGCTGTTCTATCTTAAGTCGCGCGGCATCCCGCCTACAGACGCAGAAAGACTGGTAGTGGAGGGTTTCTTTGACCCTATCATGCAGCGCATTCCATATGAAGGCGTACGTGAGAGGTTTCACCAGGCAATTTTAGAAAAGATGGGGTAGGGCGCACCGGAAATTGTTTCCGGTGAAAAATCAATCGAAGGGATTTGTGTCAGGAAATAATATGGCAAACAAGACAAAAAAAAACAATAAAAAAGTTACAAAGGCATCGGTGAAAGTCGTCACCCGCCCGATCCGAAATCGTCCAACCGCAATCGTTGCGAAAAGCTCGGCGAAGACGATTGTAAAGGCTACGACTACGACTAAAAGCATTTCCACTACAAGCCAGCCGGTCAAAACCAAGATCCACTCGACACACCCCTCGCGAGTGCCGCGTGTGACAAGCTCCAATTCGGCTGCTCACCGCCAGGCGGTGCGGCTGGCACGTGCTCCGCAATTCACCTATATGAATGCGCCAGGTCTGGAAGACGTTTTCGATGTCGGCGGCATGGTCGAGGTTTTTTGCGACCATGAACAGTCCGGTGAACGTGTGAGAGGGTGGATCAAAGGCACCGTTGTTCAAGTAGATAACAAGCTGGTTGCGGTGCAATTCCGTTCGAATGTGTTTCTGACCGATGGCTGGATGGTCCCGGACCGCATCCTTTGGTATTCACTCACCTCGGACCAGATCCGTTCCGCGGCGACCGGTAAAAAGGGAAGCAAAAAAATCATCCCTGATTATTAGAGATCAAAGAAGTGCAAGGCATGACAAGAAGAGTTGTGTGTAACCACTATGACTTTTGACGTTAATCACATCCGTCAGGATTTTCCCATTCTCAACCGAGAAGTCCGGCCAGGGGTGAAGTTGGTGTATCTCGATACGACCGCTACATCACAAAAGCCTGAGGTCGTGATCGAAGCGATGAATACCTTTTATCGACATTCCAATGCCAATATCCACAGAGGCGTTCATACTCTCGCAGAAGAAGCGACTGGCATGTATGAGAAGGCGCGCGTAAAGATCGCCAAGTTCATAAATGCCGGTTCTCCTCACCAGGTGATCTATACCCGGAATACAACCGAGTCGATAAACCTGGTGGCTTACACCTGGGCGCGCGCAAATTTGAAACCAGGCGACCTGATCATTCTGACCGAGATGGAACACCACAGCAACCTGGTGCCATGGCACATTTTGGCGGCAGAACGCGGCGTCAGACTTGAATTCATCCCTGTAACGGATGATGGGTTGCTCGACCTTGATGTTTACCGTATGCTTCTTAAACAGAACCCGAGGCTGGTCTCGTTTACACATATGTCTAACGTCCTGGGCACGATCACGCCAGCGGCCGAGATCATCAAGATGGCTCATGAGGCCGGTGCAATAACCGTCCTGGATGGGGCGCAGTCCGTCCCACATACTAAAGTGGATGTCCAGGCACTCGACGTTGATTTCATGGCGTTCTCGGCACACAAGATGTGCGGTCCGACCGGGATCGGGGCGTTGTACGGCAAAACCAAATTGCTTGAGGATATGCCGCCTTTTTTGGGCGGTGGCGACATGATCAAGGAAGTTAAATTGCGTTCATTTCGCCCTAATACGATACCATCCAAGTTCGAGGCCGGCACACCTGCCATCGCAGAATCGGTCGGGTTCGGCGCTGCGGTGGATTACCTTTCGTCCATCGGCATGGACGAAATAGCCGGACACGAGCACGAGATCATCGAATACGCTCTAGAACGATTAGAAGAGGTGCCGGGATTGAAAATCTTTGGCCCGTCTGCTTCCCAAAAAGGAGGCGTAGCCTCGTTCACTTTCGAAGGTGTCCATCCACACGACGTTGCACAAATACTCGACCGTGACGGCATTGCGGTGCGGGCCGGACACCATTGTGCACAGCCACTGCATGAGAAATTTGGAATTTCTGCAACGACACGCGCCAGCTTCTACCTCTATTCGACCAAAGAAGAAGTGGATACCCTGATCAACGGCCTCTATAATGTCAAGAAAGTGTTCGGTTAATCGAGCACCCTTTGAAGTTCTGCAGGAGAAATATGGACGACCTCTATCGTGAAGTGATCATTGAACACTATAAGAATCCAGCTTTTCGCGGGAGATTAAATCCGAACGATATTTCATTTGAAGACAGCAACCCCCTGTGCGGCGATCATATCGTAATCGACCTGAAAGTGGACGAAAATAACAAAGTGGCAGACGCGCGCTTCGACGGCCACGGATGCGCCATTTCCCAAGCATCTGCAGACTTGCTGCTCGAATCCATTATCGGCAAATCCATCGATGATGTGAAGGCACTTAATAAACAAACCATTCTCGACCTGCTCGGCATTGACCTTGGCCCTGTACGCCTAAAATGTGCGCTTCTTTCCTTGAAGGTATTAAAGGCCGGTGTTTACGGCCTGGGCGAAGCCAGCGATGAGTTGGTCGAGTAGGTATGTTCAATTACAGCACAGTCGATGAATCCAAAGTCGAATTTCTTGAAATTGCCCCCGCCAGCGAGCTGCCTGATGGAGAAAGGTTGTTCGTTGAAATTGGCGGCAAGCCGATCGTGATCTTTAAAATTGCCGGCCAGTTATTCTCAATCGCCGATGTATGCTCTCACGATGACGGGCCCGTTGGAGAGGGACAGTTGGATGGATATAACATCACCTGCCCGCGCCATGGAGCACAGTTCGACGTACGGACCGGAAAAGTAGTCCAAATGCCGGCCGTTGTGGACATTCCAGCATATCCCGTCAGAGTGGTGGATGGGATGATACAACTCGGAGTTCCAAAAGAATAAAGTAATGAAGCCTTATAAAGCAGGGCGACTCAAGCGGGACGCCTTGAATATTTAAGCCACCTGAGTTGATAGTTTTCCAATCGCTTCACGATAAGCTTGTGCAAACAATACATTTGCCATAATCAATAGATATGCAAAGATGAAAGCGAATAAAAAGGGTATAACGATGCACAAAATGATTGTCAAATAAAAAACTTCTGCCGCGAGCACCATGACCATGTAAAGCCCACCGATCAAAATCAAGGTAACGAGAAACCCGCCGAGATTTACACGAAGAATTTTCCACCAATCTTTTATGTGAAACGCCGCAGAAAATGAATTAGTGGCTGCCACATGACTCAGCACGACAGGGAGGACAGCCCAAAGAGCTAAAGCCAGAAATAAACCAATCCCAAAACAAGCCATACCACCGAACAAACCGAAAAGCTGGAGACCCAAAAACCGCTCAATCGCACTATTTGATTGTCCATCGTAAAAGGATGTCAAAAATGCGGGTACCAGCATTCCCAAATACCCAATTACCATTATCAAGGTAGCTGGAAGACTATAAACGAAACCTGCGCCGAAAAGTTTTAATCCCAATTTCAGCATCTTATTCCAGTCGTTCCATTCGGGCAGGAATGGTTCAGACTTTTCGAGGATCATGCGCTGCATGATCAGCCCACCATATCCGATTAAAAACAGGGTCGGCAGAATGGGGATGATAAAACTACCCAGACCGAGAAGACCCGCGATTAAAAGTTTTTTCCTTCCATCCGATGTTTTAAAAGGAAAAGTAAGAAGATCCTGAAGACTTTGAATCGTAAAGTTAGCGGCCATGAATATCCCTCCAAAAGCTAATTTGTGGAAACCAGATGTTTCAACGGAAATTTTACTGCGAGTTAGTGATTTCCAAAGTAAATTAACCTTACAATATCTTGATAATTAATTGAACAACGCTTTTTACCAATCACCGGCATAGGTTATGTTATAAGGTTTGGTTATATTTTCAATCCTGGCACGCCGTAATTCTACGAGTTGACGGAGAGCGAGGTTATCGTGCGCAACCCAGGATGCGAACAGCTCGCCTGCTGAAAGAGTACCGAATTCCGACGTGTATATCGTATCCCAATTTGCGTTCGATAAGCCCTTCAGCCAATCCAGGGATTTGCTCCGTTCCACGAAAAACTTTTCCTTCATATCCCTGAAATCCTTTTCGTTATATTTTCGAGCCGTAACCCAGGCGGCCGGGTCAATCTGGTGCCACTTCTGATCCGGACGGTTTAGAACAAAATCCAAATGCTCCCGGAAGTCCTCCCGTTCCTCATCGTAAAGATGACAAAGCGTCTCAAGTATGGACCATGACCCCTCGTTGGGCTTGACCTGGGCTTCTACCTGAGATAAGCCAGTCAATAAAGTGAGAATCATGTCGGTGCTGTTGACAAGTTCAAGATAAAGGGTCTCGAATTTCATCCCGTTCCTCCCTAATCGCAAATCTCGAACTTTCCAACAATACGTAAAATATCAAAACCCTCTGCGAAGGGTATTTCCGCCAGTGCGCCATGACGAACCGAAATCGAGCGAGTCAATTCGCTGTTGAAATAATATTTGTCGCGGTATGTCTCGTACTGGGATAATGCCTCAATTTTTGCATTGACATCCTCTTCGGATACTTCGACAAGAAAATGAGGAAAGAATCCGTAGGAAGAACGGACAACATCGAAGCCCAGGACCGTGATACCACGGAAGGCCCGCAGGGATTCTTCCGTCATCGTGTTATGGTCCTGGTGGACGTCCTGGCGGCTGTGGACAAATATAATATCGGGCCGGAATTCTTCACGTAACTTCAAAAAATATTCCAAAATTTCCTGGCGGGCGTCAGGGAAAATCCTGGTTGTAAATTGTCCAAAGACCGCGTTTTCGCGCGTTACACCAAGAATATCCATGCTTTTATAATGTTCTTCCACCACATTCTTCAATGAAGGATTCTTCTGGTTATCTGAGAGGGTCACACAGCGAACTTGACATATCGGAGCTATATGATGAATCAACGCCCCACAACCCAGTTCTATATCATCCGGATGGGCACCAAGGAAAAGAGTACGTTTGCCGTAGAAGATCATAGACTTATTTGGTTGCTAAAATCCCGCCGACGACCTTGGTCATCACTAACTTCCCGTCACGGTCATACCACTTACTAGCTACCTCTTCAATGGACTTGATCAAGGCCTCATATTCCTCTTTGCCATTGAACATAGATGTCCACAGTTTGCGATCTTCGGATAAAGAGGCGCGGGTGTAATCCATGAACGGTTCGACTGACGGAAAAGTAATGGGATTTTCGAAAGTCAATAATTCCGTCTTGGAAAACAACCCTTCGATAGTCTTATAAATATCGCCTTTGAAGCGAGATGAGCCAGGCATGGGTGGAATCGGCCGGTTTGTAGCTTCTTTAATAATGTCATAGAACATTTTTTTGTTCTCAGGCAGAGGGCCGGTGACGAACAGTCGTCCGCCGGGCTTCAACACACGCCTGGCTTCGCTAAAAGTAAAATCCAAATCAGCGGCGTAATAAATCGCGAAGGCACTTGAGACCAGGTCGAACGTGTCATCCGCAAACTCGAAGCGCTTATTAAAATCGAGAAACTGGAATGTGATTTTGTCGCTGCGTTCGGAATTTCTTGCGCGCGCCTTTTCAAGCAGCTCATTGGAAAAATCACCGCCGATAATCTCCGACTGGCGCTTGGTGAAATCACTGTATAAGAAACACTGCTTGCCCGCACCGCAACCTACATCGAGAATTTTCATACCGGGTTTCGGCTGGAGCACCTCGGTGGTCCATCGGTCAATATCACGTGCGCCATATTTTTCATGGATATCAATACGGGTCAAAAGATCTTTGGTGGTTTCCTGATAATTAATTTTCATTTTTACCTCTCGGATGTTTTGGCAGGGCTACTATACCACATAGAATTCGAAATCGCCGGACCCAAAGATCAGCGTAAATCTGCACCTATTTGCCAACCGATATATGTTCTCCCTTCTTCATCCACCTGTTCTTCACATTCAATTCACAACCCAATTCTATACTTCCGTTATAAATATTACAAGTATAACATTCATTAAGGAGTGAAAATGAACGACAAAAATTTTATCGGTTCCTCTCCAAAGGTTCAGCTTCGCAGGCTCTTATGGGTTGGTCCACTCACGGTCCTGGCATCCATCTTCGGCGTTTTGATCGTGCGCGTAGTCGCCGTGGCGATATTACAGCCTGACCCGATCCCGCTGAGTCTCGGTTGGGTAATACCCATCATTTCTACTTTCGTTTTCGTCACCGGAGCAGTGCTGGTATTCGCACTGGTATCCCGTTTCGCAGCGAACCCGATCCGTACCTATCAAGTCATTGCATTCGTCGTCCTTTTACTCACTTTTGTGCCGGATGTAGTCTTTGTAGAGATGCACTTTTTGAACTCTACCTGGCCAATAACTATTGCATTGATGGTAATGCATGTGGTTGTCTGGGGAATATGCGTGGTTATGTTATCGAAATTGAGTGTTGAGACCAAATAAATGATGGCGTTATGGTTTTTAGTTTTCCCGGCTCCGGAAGCCGGGAAAACCAAAGATTTTAAGACAATCAACAGGGTTGAATCTCAACGAAAAACTCAGGCGGACCATGGAACTGCTCGGATAAAAAAATCATTCTAATGGAATAGGGTAGTCTTCTTCAACGCTATCAGTCGCTACATCCAACTTGATTGCGGGCATCTACACGACTTAGAGATAGTCGAACTTTTTGATTCAAAAAAGGTGGCATCGATTCGATTCACATTTATTTTATCTATAAATACAATAATATTCGTTCAGCCCTTTCTCTACGAAAGTTTTCAATTTAAAGCCGGTATAATTTAATTGACCGTGTTTGCACAAATAAGGATAATTAGTGTCTTTTAGACCTTGATTGTACAGTACTTTCCTCTTACAATAGCGCAGCTTGTTTGAAAAATTCGCATCATGAGGACCAATTTCTTATGAATGACCAGAATATTCAGGAAGTATTAAAGCTCGAGAAAAAAGCGCGTTCGGTTTATGAGGCTGCTGTAAAGGAAGCCGAGCAATTACCCATACAGGTTGAGCAGGAAGCCCAGGCGTTCATTGAGAAGGCGCAGGCAGATGCGCAGAACGAAGCTCGTGATCTAATCTCCAAGGCGGAGGCGAAAGAAGAGGCCGGCCGGATTCTGGCTGAAGCCGAAGAGAAGGGCAGGCAAATGGAAGCCGCCGCAAAGAAGAACTCCGATAAAGCGGTTGCCTACGTCCTAAAACAAGTCGTTAACCGGGAGTCATAATGGCTAACGACGTAGCCGGATACGCAGCCCTACACTCACGTGTCCGCATCTTGTATTCCGGTTTGCTGACCATACAGCAGAGCGCCATGCTGCGCGATACATCCAGCCTGCCGGCGCTGGTGGCCGGACTTAAGAACACCGCCTATGGGCCTTATCTGACTGCAACGGATGAAAAGGATTTGGCTCCAAGGCAGGTCGAGGCACAGCTTAAGCACAAGGTGGCCGATTCTTATATGGCCGTCATCCATTCTGCGCCTGGCCAGGATCGAGCGCTTTTGACCCAGGCCCTCAGACATTTCGAAGTTCGTAATTTGAAAGCCATCCTGCGGGGGATTGTGATTGGCTCCAGCTGGGAGCAGATCCAGAATATTCTTTTTCCACTCGGCAGTCTCTCGGTCCTTCCCGCGCAACAAATGTTGGAAGCCGGGAATATTGAAGCAGCGGTTGCGCAACTAAATGGAACCCCGTATTACGAGACCCTGACACAAGCCATGAAGCGCTACGTGAGCGAGCAGAGCCTGTTTCCGCTTGAAATTGCGCTTGACTTGAATTACTGGCGTAAATTGTGGGGTGCGGCCGCGCAACTCCCCGGCCAGGATCATGCACAAGCGGCTCGGATCATAGGCACAACCGTAGACGTCACCAACCTGATGTGGGCCCTGCGCTATCACAGCTATTATCACCTTTCAGAAGAGGAAGTGATTAACTATACCCTGCCGTTTGGGTATCATGTGCGCGATGAAGACATCCGGGCCATTGCAGCCGGGGCCGACGCGGCACACGTCGTGGAACGCCTGTATCCCGGTATACGCAATGTTGAAGCCATGCTGCTGGATCCTGAACGCGGCCTGCCGAAGCTCGAACTGGAGTTGCAGCGCCGCATGCGTCAACAGTTCATCGCAGTTTTTCAAAGTTATCCGTTTACCATCGGACTGGCGCTGGCGCTGGTACAGTTAGGCGAACTGGAACTACAGGATTTGACGGTCCTGATCGAGGCCAAATCCCTGCAATTGCCAGCAGAAGAATATATGCCCTACCTGCTGATGGGCGATAATCTTAACGAAAAATCCCCGGCTTAATCCTGCTGATCATTTTGGAGGTTCGATGCTATTTCCGGAAGAGATGACCGAATTGGAGCTGATTGTCCCTGAGAAGGATTTGTTGGCCATTACCCGAACGCTGGCCGGGTGGGGCGTATTTCAGCAGATCGATGCCAGCAACATGGGATCACAGGTTGGAGTGGTCCCGACCGAATCCTGGCGGGATCGCGCGGCGGCCTACGCGCTCCTGGAACGCCAATTAACTGTGCTGATGCAAACCTTAGCGGTGGACGAGGGCATGCCCCTGCCGCCACAATCGGACCTGCTGGATATCGCCTCGATGCGTCCGCAAGTGGACAAGATCGAACAGGAAGTAAGGGAGACCACCGGGCAGTTATCGGTCAATGAGAAGAGGATCACCCAGCTGCAGAACCAACTGCGCGAACTGGGGCCTATCGCCGGCAGCGACCTGGATCTGGGCGTCCTGCGGCAGCCGCGCTACATCCATTCCATCCTGGGTACGATGCCGGTAGCCAATATCGAACGCATGAAAACCAGTCTGGCGCGCACACCACACGTACTGGAGAATCCTTAACAAGGACCGCGAAAATGCTATCGTGTGGCTCACCGGAACCCGGGCCAATGCCGACGTCCTGCAACGTGCAGCACACAGTGCATTTCTCACACCGTTGGACATTTCAGACGAGGCGCAGAATGGTACGCCGTCGGAAATGATCATTGCGCTTAATAACTCGGTAAAGGCGGCCGCCGAACAAAATGGACAAAACAAGCTCAAGATAACCGAATTGCGTGAACGATATGAGAAGGATTTGCGGGATTTGCTCTGGCGTACACGCGCCAGCCGCCTGCTGGCAGACGTCATGGCGCATTACGGGAAACTGAACTACACCTACCTGATCGTCGGTTGGGTGCCCTCTTCGAAAGTGGAAAAGCTGGAGGCGTCGCTCCGGCAGATTTCCAAAAATATCATCATCGATGCGCGCCGTTCAATCCGTACAGGACATGCAAATCAGCAAGTTCCAGTTTCCATGCGAAATCCCGGCTTCCTTAACTCGTTTGAATTACTGATCACCACCTACGCCCGACCCCGCTATGAGGAAATCGATCCGACTATTCTGATCGCGGTCACTTTCCCGCTACTGTATGGCGCCATGTTCGGTGATGTGGGACATGGGCTTACACTGGCATTAGTCGGCTGGCTCCTGGCCAGTAAGATCGTACCTGCTCTGAGGGGCATGTCTGGACTGGGATGGGTGATTGTTGCCTGCGGTCTGTCGGCTACCGTGTATGGTTTTCTGTTTGGCAGTATTTTTGGATTTGAGGATGTTCTACCACAGAACGCCTTTTTTAAACAATTCGTTGTGCTCCAGCCGCTGCATGACCCCATTAAGATCCTGGGGATTGCAATTGCCGTTGGTATCGTGATACTTAACCTGGGCATCCTTCTCAATCTCTTTAATGCCTGGAGGGCACGGGATTGGGGCCGATTCCTTTTTGATTCGAATGGGCTTTTTGGGTGGATTTTGTACTTGTCGTTTTTGATCCTGGTTGGGCAACTGGCCGGTAATTTGTTTGTGGGTCGATCGATATTTCCAAGCCTAGCAATTGTAATTGCAGGAGTAGGGATAGTCGCGGGCATACTGGCGGCGGTCATTTTCTCCGAGCCATTGAAACACTGGATCGAAGGTCACCGCCCCCTGATCGAGGGAGGTGGAGCAATGTTTGCGGTACAATCCGCGGCCGAATTGCTGGAAAAGGTGATCAGCATGTTCAGCAATACGATGTCGTATGTGCGCGTGGGCGCGTTTGCTGTGGCCCACAGCGGTTTTTGCCTGGCGATCTTTATCGTGGCGAAATTGTTCAACGGCGGTCATGATGGCGGGTTTGTCTATTGGGCGGTTGTTGTCGTAGGGAATTTAGGTCTCGTATTCCTCGAGGGCTTCATTGTTGCCATTCAAACAATGCGTCTGCATTACTATGAATTCTTCAGCAAGTTCTTCACCGGTGGAGGAGCCACCTATGAACCGCTTGCCCCTCTGGGTATAAAGGAAGCCTGACAAATTAAATTGCATGGAATAAAAAAACAAAATATACGGAAAAGAGGAGAGAAAGATGATCAGAATGATTATTGTGATTATGGCAAGTGTGATTCCCGTAACGCCGGTCGTAATGTATTTTATGAACCGATACAGCAATAATCCCGTAAAAACAGCAAAAGATCTAGTGGTGGTCTTCAAAAGTTATAACTTCGTGCTGGCACTCATGGCACTGGGGATCGGCGTCGTCTGGCTGGTTTCGCCCGAGACGGTCCTGGCGGCTGGAATATTGCCGCTGAGGGCGGCAACTGATTCATATGCGTCCCTGGCTGCCGGTATTTCAACGGGACTTGCGGCTCTCGGCGCAGGCGTAGCCGTGAGTGGCACCGGGGCGGCGGCCATCGGTGCAATTGCAGAGAAACCGGAAGCCCTCGGCCGTTCGCTCATCTTCGTGGGTCTGGCTGAAGGTGTTGCCATCTATGGTCTGCTGATTGCCTTCCTGGTCCTGTACACATAAGCAACGATGAAAATCCTGGTGATCGGAAGTCAGGAAGCGGTTCTGGGGTTTTCGCTGGTCGGGGTTGCCGGCACAACCGTCCGGACTACGCCGGAGGTGAACCAGGCATTGGATAGCGCCCTGGCATCCAAGGAGCATGGCATCATCCTGGTGACCCAGGACGTAGCCGGACTGATCCAGGCGCGCATGGACAATCTTAAACTGCGCAGCACCGTACCTCTGGTGGTTGAAATCCCATCTTCCATGGGCGTTGGGGCCGATCAACCCGCTTTGAGTGATATTGTTCTAAAGGCAATTGGAATCAAATTGTGAACGTCCCCTGCCCGTTAATTATCGGGCGGAGAAAGGTTTGGTAATCAAGCCATGCGAGCAGATGAAGCAAGCCTGGACGCCCTCGGACGTGCGATCCTTACTGAAGCGAATGGGGAAGTTGAACAGATCAAGCAAACTGCCAAAGCTAAAGGCGATGCGATCTGGCAGCGCGCCCGGGAACAGGCAGAGCGGGAACGCAAAGCGGTTCTGGAAAAGGCAAAGCAGGAAGCCGAGCGGGTTCGCAGCCAGTTCGTGGCGACCAGCCAATTAAAAGCCCGGACCGTGGAACTGGGACATCGCGAAAAATTACTGGACGAGGTTTTTAAATCAGCACGCGAGCAACTTGGCGCCATTCAAAAAGATAAAAATTATGAGGAGATCGTGGCCCAATTGCTGCGCGAAGGGATATCCCAGTTGAATATCCACAAGGCCAAGGTACGGGCCGACCGGCAAACGCAAAAAATATTGGAACAAAGTGTGATTGCCAAAATATCCAAAGAACTTAAAGCCGAGATTACGGTCGGTGAACCGCTGGAGGAAGGTACGGGCCTGATCGTCGAAGGCGGCGAGGGACGACTGAAATATGACAATACGTTCGAGAACCGCCTCGACCATGTTCAGAACGAGCTGCGGTACCCGGTTTATCGATTGCTGATGGGAGAATCACAATGAGTGAGCAAGTCGGTACAGTGACATGGATTAACGGCCCGGTCGTACGAGCCCGTGGGTCCCGCCACGTCGGCATGCTGGAACTTGTTGAAGTGGGCGACCAGCATCTGGTGGGTGAGGTAATCGGCCTGGAAGGCGATGTGATCACCGCCCAGGTTTATGAAGAAACATCGGGTATGCGGCCCGGTGCGCCGATCTTCGGCACCGGGTTACCCTTATCGGTCGAATTGGGTCCCGGATTATTGACCAGTATTTTTGACGGCGTCCAGCGACCCCTGCCGGTCATCGAGCAACGAACCGGTTCATTTATCGGGCGGGGTGTGCGTTTAACGCCGCTTTATCGAAAAACAAAATGGAAATTCTCACCCACGGCAAAGTCAGGCGAGGCAGTACACGGCGGTGAGATCCTGGGTACCGTCATGGAGACCGATACATTCGAGCATCGGGTGATGGTTCAGCCGGATCTTTCCGGCATACTCACCTGGGTAGCCGGAGCCGGTGAGTACACCATCGAGGAGCCCATTGCCAAACTAAAGACCAAGACCGGTGAGGTCGAACTGACCATGCTGCAACACTGGCCGGTTCGTCGTCCGCGTCCTTTACGGGCCCGCCTCGGCCAGAGCATCCCCTTGATTACCGGCCAGCGGGTGCTAGATACTTTCTTCCCGGTGGCCAAAGGCGGCGCGGCCGGCATACCGGGACCTTTCGGTTCAGGAAAAACGGTGACCCAGCACAGCATCGCCAAATGGGCAGATGCGCAAGTGATTGTTTACATCGGATGCGGTGAACGCGGTAACGAGATGACCGAAGTGCTGCAGGAGTTTCCCCATCTGGTGGATCCACGCACCGGTCGCCCTTTGATGGAACGCACCGTATTGATCGCGAATACCTCGAATATGCCGGTGGCGGCACGCGAAGCGAGTATTTATACGGGTATAACCATTGCTGAATATTATCGTGATATGGGTTATCACGTCGCGCTGATGGCAGATTCAACCTCACGCTGGGCGGAAGCGCTGCGTGAGGTTTCAGGCCGCCTGGAAGAAATGCCAGCCGAGGAAGGCTATCCCGCCTACCTGGCCGGACGTCTGGCTGAGTTTTACGAACGCGCAGGCTATGTTGAGTCCCTCAATGGTATGAATGGATCCGTAACCATTGTCGGTGCAGTTTCTCCTCCGGGAGGCGACTTTTCCGAGCCGGTGACACAGCACACCAAACGGTTTATTCGTTGTTTCTGGGCACTGGACAAATCTCTTGCCTCGGCCCGGCACTTCCCATCGATTAACTGGCTTGATAGCTATAGCGAATATCTACAGGACGTTGCCGGTTGGTGGCAGGAAAACTCCGGCAAAGACTGGTTTGCGATGCGCACCGAGGCGATGGAAATACTCAGCGAAGAAAACCGCCTATCGCAGATCGTCAAACTGGTCGGTCCGGATGCACTTCCCGATGAACAACGAATCATTCTTGAGACTGCCCGTATCATCCGTGAAGGATTCCTGCAACAAAATGCCATGGACACCGTGGACGCGTTCTCAACGATCCAGAAGCAGATCCGCATGCTGGAATTGATGTTGTACTTCCATTCCCGGGCTACGCGGGTCATCAAACACGGAGCGACGATTGCGGAAATCCGTTCCCTACCGGTTATCGGTACGCTTATCCGGATGAAGACGCTGGTCGAAAACGACCAGCTGGAAAAGATGGATGAAATTCAAAAGGCAATTGATGAGCAAATGAACAAATTAGATATGGAGCACAAATGAGCGCGATTGCCGTACACGGCGGACAGGAAGTTTTAGGCGTCGGCACGATTGAAGGCCCGATCGTCATGATCAAGGGTGCACCGAATGTCAGCTATGACGAAGTCGTGGATATAACCGATTCACAGGGCCGGTTGCGACGCGGGCGCGTGATCGAAGTGGGTGAAGAAGTAACCGTCGTGCAGATCTTCTCCGGCTCCACCGGCCTCTCGATTGACGGGACCAATGCCCGCTTTCTCGGGGACACATTGCATATACCGGTGACGGAGGAAATGCTGGGGCGAGTATTCGACGGTCTCGGCCGCCCGATCGATGGCGGACCCGCAACCGCTCACGGACCAATACCGGGATGTAAATGGGCAGCCGATCAACCCGACGGCGCGTGTCTATCCGCGTGACTATATCCAAACCGGAATCTCCACGATCGATGGAATGAATACCCTGCTGCGCGGTCAGAAGCTGCCGATCTTTTCGGGCGCAGGTCTACCGCACGACCAGATCGCGGCACAGATCGTGCGCCAGGCGGCATTGGGCACACCGGCCGGAAGCCCGCCCACCGATGCAGAACAGTTTGCCATCGTGTTTGCAGCCATGGGGGTCAAACACGATGTGGCAGACTACTTCCGCAAATCATTCACCGAGAGCGGGGCGTTGACCCGGGTGGCCATGTTCCTGAACCTTGCAGATGATCCGGCGGTCGAGCGTTTGGTTACGCCGCGGGCGGCATTAACTCTCGCCGAATACCTTGCATACGAACGCGGCATGCATGTGCTGGTGGTCCTGACGGATATGACCAACTACTGCGAAGCGCTGCGCCAGATATCCAATGTACGCGGTGAAGTGCCAAGCCGCAAGGGGTATCCCGGTTATCTGTACAGCGACCTGGCTTCGCTTTACGAACGAACCGGGCGTGTGCGCACAAGCGAAGGTTCGATTACACAGATCCCGATCTTAACCATGCCGAACGACGACATCACCCATCCTGTGCCGGATTTGACCGGTTATATTACCGAAGGTCAGATCGTACTTGGGCGTGAGCTATACTACCAGGGCATTTATCCACCCATAACCGTATTACCCAGCCTCTCGCGTTTGATGAAAGACGGGATCGGCAAGGGACGGACGCGCGACGATCATCCCCGGGTGACTGCGCAGGTGTATGCAGCCTATGCCCATATGCAGGATGTCCGCGCGCTGGCTTCGGTTATCGGTGAAGAAGAACTCAGCGAGGTCGATCAGCAATATTTGAAGTTTGGTCTGGCCTTCGAGCAGGATTTCGTCAAGCAGGGCCCCACTGAAAACCGCAATATCGAACGGACACTTGAAATTGACTGGAACCTGCTTTCCATGCTGCCCAAGGCAGAGCTGACGCGCGTGAGCCTCGAAGAAATCGAAAAATATTATAAGGGCGAAGATGGCGGTTCTTAAGCTTGCCCCGACCCGCACAAACCTGATCCGCGTCAAAAAGGACCTTAAGTTCGCGCGGGAAGGCTACGAGATCCTTGATCGAAAACGCGAAGCGCTGACCGCAGAGTTGATCAGGGTTGCCAAAGAGGCAGATACCACCCAGCGCGAAGTCTGGAAGTTGCTGGAAAGTGCCTACAGCGCCCTGGAAAAAGCCCAATTAACCCTGGGCAGTGAACATGTGGAATGGGCGGCGCTGGCGGCCAGCAAAACCGTCGAGGTGGAGATCAGGTCACGCGGTATCATGGGAGTTCCCATCCCGGTGATCCAAGCGAGCGGTGAACCGCATAAATTGTTGTACAGCCCGGGTGATACGAACGCCGCCCTGGATGAAGCCAGCGCCGGTTTTCGGGAGGTGCTTATTCGCATCCCCCAGTTATCCATGCTGGTGACCACTGTTTGGCGCCTGGCGGGTGAGCTGCGCAAGACCCAGCGGCGTGTAAATGCATTGCAGCATATTTTCATCCCCAACTACGAGGATACAGTCGCCTTCATCGTCAGTTCGCTTGAAGAACGAGAGCGGGAAGAGACTTTCAGGCTTAAGCTGCTTAAAACCCGGATGTCCGGTGCAGAACAACGGTGATTGAATTGTCCAACCCTGATACTCGGTAATGTTAAATAATAATATTTTATGTTAAACTACCCATTAATTTGTTATTAAGATAGCAGGCTCCTGTGTGGCGGTTCAATCATGAATGATCTTGGAAGGAGAGTTTATGAAAATAGGTTTGTTGGGGTCGGGAGCTGTCGGGCAGACGATTGGAACCAAGCTGGTGCAATTGGGCCACGACGTCATGATGGGGTCCCGCGACCCGGCTAACCCGAAGGGGATAGCGTGGGCAAAGAAGGAGGGACATCACGCCTTGTATGGTTCCTTTATGAATGCTGCCGCATTTGGTGAATTAATCATCAACTGCACTTTAGGTTCTGCGTCATTAGATGCATTGCGCCAGGCAGGGAGTGAGAACTTGAAGGGAAAAATATTAATCGACACTTCCAATCCCCTCGACTATTCAACTAAAAATTGGACACTTACCATTTCAAATAATGATTCGCTTGGTGAGCAAATCCAGCGCACTTTTCCGGAGACGCTGGTCGTAAAAACATTGAATACGATGTATTGCGATGTGATGGTCGATCCACGCAAGTTGTCGGAAAAAACCGACGTCTTTGTGAGTGGAAACGATATCGAGGCGAAGGCGACAGTCATTACCATACTTCGCGACTGGTTCGGATGGAAGTCAGTGGTGGACCTGGGTGACATTACAACGTCACGGGGGGTGGAGATGTTTGTTGTCCTTTGGCAAAGCCTGCGTGACGCAGTATCTTCCCCACGATTTAACATAAAGGTCGTGAGTTAATACCAAAAAATAAAGCTTTGGACAGTGAAGGGTTTTGGCGATAAAATCGTCGAAACCTTTTTATTTTTATGGACAATAAAAGAGTCACTCTCCGACAAATATTTACCGACTTTCCGTTTTCTTACTTTCCCCAAAACCTACCCAACCTGTCCGTCAGCGGAATCACCCTGGATAGTCGCATGGTGAAACCGGGTCATCTTTTTGTGGCAATGCAAGGTGGCTCCGTGGACGGGCATGAGTTTATTCCACAGGCCATTGAAAACGGAGCGAGTGTGATTGCCGGGGAGAAGGTAATTGAGGACCTTCCTGTTCCTTATATTCGGCTGGAAAACTCACGCCAGGCATTGACCTGGTTGTCAGCGGCCTTTTACGATTGGCCTGGCCGCAAACTGACAGTCATCGGTGTTACCGGCACGGACGGCAAAACGACAACCGCTAATCTTATCCATCAAATACTGATTGCAGCCGGTCTAAGAGCCGGTTTGATCTCAACCGTTAATGCCGTTATCGGTGACGAGATTTTAGATACGGGATTCCATGTAACAACCCCCGATGCACATGACGTACAGCGTTATTTAGCAAAGATGGTGGATTCCGGTATGACACACATTGTTTTGGAGACCACCTCACATGGCTGGGCCCAATTTCGGGTGGATGCCTGCGAATTTGACATCGGCGTCATCACGAACATAACTCATGAGCATTTGGACCAACACGGATCGTATGAGAACTACCGTGCGGCCAAAGCCAGGCTGTTTTCCAGTCTCAAATGGACTCTCCCCAAGAAACAGGGAAATCCGCGTCTTGGCATCATTAACTATGATGACAATTCGTTCGAATTTTTGAATGACTTCATTAAAGTTAATAAATTGAGTTATGGTTTAGGGGAGGGGGCCGATATCCGCGCAGTGGATGTAGAATATGGCCCATTCGGGATCAAGTTTACAGCTGTCTACAACGACTTGCGTGTAGACATTTCAAGCAAGTTAGTTGGGAAATACAATATTTCAAATTCCCTAGCTGCGTTGGCCGTCACAGTGATTGGACTCCACATCAAGCCCGAAATTGCAGCAAGGGGTATTTCGGCTCTTCGGGGTGTACCGGGCCGAATGGAGCGGGTGGATCTTGGCCAGGACTTTACCGCCATTGTCGATTTTGCTCATACGCCTAATGCTCTCAAAGTAACACTGGAAGCAGCCAGGGAATTAACAAATGGGCGCGTTATTTCTATCTTTGGTTCGGCCGGCCTTCGCGATAAAGAAAAGCGGCGGATCATGGCAGAAACCTCCGAAGAGTTGGCAGATCTTACCGTTCTAACCGCTGAGGATCCGCGAACCGAATCGCTGAACAACATCCTGGAAGACATGGCTATCGGAGCCAGGTCGAAGGGTGGGCGCGAGGGCGAGACGTTCTGGCGCATACCCGATCGCGCAGCTGCAATCAAGTTCGCACTTCGGCTGGCCCGTCCGGGCGACATGGTCATCGCATGTGGTAAAGGCCATGAACAATCGATGTGTTTCGGAACGATCGAATACGCATGGGATGATCGGATTGCGATGCGGTCCGCCTTGACAGAATTATTGGGTTTAGGGAGTTCACAAATGCCTTACTTACCTACACAAGACAAAAATGAAGAAGACTGGTTGAAATGATGGATGTAAAGCCGGTGGTGTTGACTGGTCAATTCGTAAGACTCGAACCCTTAACCGAAGACCACGCGGCGGGTTTAGCTGCGGTGGGCATGGATGATACCATTTGGGAATATCTGCCTTATGGTTCAATGCACAACGAAGAAGATATCCGACACTGGATAGATACATTGCTGGGCCGTAGAGCAAATGGCACCGACCTCCCGTTCGTCGTGATCCACAAGGCCTCAGGACGTGTGGCGGGCACGACACGATATATGGAAATTCGTCCGGAACACAACGGACTTGAAATCGGTGGAACGTGGTATGGGGCGGAGTTCCGGCGAACCCAGGTAAATACCGAGTGCAAATATCTCCTGCTCCGCCAGGCTTTTGAAAAATTAGGCTGTATCCGTGTGCAATTAAAGACCGATGCAAGGAATGAACGTTCGCAACGCGCCATCGAGAGGCTCGGGGCTGTGAAAGAAGGAATGCTCCGGAATCACATGATACTGCCCGATGGGTATGTCCGTCACTCGATCTATTACAGTATTATTAATTCGGAATGGCCACAGGTGAAGTCAAGGTTGGAACAAATGCTAGGAAAATGAGGATCGATCTCCCTTTTTAACCATGGATCGTCTTGCTTCACTACTAAAACATTGTCTCCCTCAGGATTTTGTCCGAGGGAGACAAGAAGTTAGTTGATTCTTACCGCCGGTTTCGATCTCCTCCGCCTCCACTGCCATGTCGATCCCGATCCCCACCGCGGCTGTTACCCGCACGGAAACCACTGCCACCACTGCGGTTGCCACCGCCTCCCCCGGGCTTGCGCTGATCTTTCTCGCGTGCTTCTTCTGCGGTCCAGCCTTCCAATACGGCCTGCCGGGATAACCGGATTTTGCCCTGTGGGTCAATATCCGTGACCATTACGGTGATCTCATCGCCCATATTGACGATATCCTCGACCTTGTTAACCCGCTCACTATCCAATTGGGAAATATGAACAAGACCGTCCACACCGGGAAGGATCTCGACGAATGCGCCGAAGTCTGCGATACGCACTACTTTACCAGTGTAGATATTGCCTATTGCGGCAGATTCGCCGAGGGCCTCCACCCGTTCCTGAGCTACTTTGGCGCCTACGCCCCCCGTTGAGGCGATATATACTGTGCCATCTTCCTGGACATCGATCTTTGTGCCGGTTTCCTCCTGCAGAGAACGAATATTTTTGCCACCCGGTCCGATCAAAGCACCAATTTTCTCGACGGGAATCTTGACCGTAATTATGCGAGGAGCGTGCGGCTTCAACTCCGGACGAGGCGCGGCTAGTGCGGCCAGCATTTTTTCCATGATAGACATGCGCGCTATATGGGCCTGTTCGAGAGCTTCTTTCATCATCTGCGCGCTCAATCCAGAAATCTTAATATCCATTTGAAGGGCAGTAATACCTTGCGCCGTGCCGGCAACCTTGAAATCCATATCACCGAGGTGATCTTCCGTGCCCTGGATGTCAGTCAGGATCTTGTAGCGGCCACTCTCGTCGGTGATCAGGCCCATTGCCACGCCAGCGACCGGTGCTTTGATAGGCACGCCTGCGTCCATCAAGGCCAATGTGGAACCACAGACCGAACCCATGGAAGTTGAGCCATTCGACGACAGGGCTTCGGAGACAACGCGGATCGTGTAAGGGAAGGTCTCTTCTGCAGGAATAACCGGCTCCAAGGCTCGTTCAGCCAGCGCACCGTGCCCAACCTCGCGCCGACTCTGTCCGCGAAGGGGCTTTACTTCGCCTGTAGAGAACGGCGGGAAATTATAATGATGCATATAACGCTTGGTGTCTGTTGGGTTGAGCGAATCCAATTCCTGGGCTTCTCCCAATGTACCAAGTGTAGCAAGTGAAAGAACCTGAGTCTCACCCCGAGTAAACAGCCCGGACCCATGGGCTCGTGGGGATAGTCCTACTTCACACCAAATAGGGCGGATCTCGGTCGGTGTGCGGCCATCAGGACGCTTTCCGGAGCTTAGAATGCGTTCCCGTACGATTTTATGTTCGGCTTCGCTAAAGGCCGATTTCACATCATTTTCACTAGGAATATCTGAAGGGTTTGAGCCCGGTTGTGCCACGCAAAGTTCAGACACGACCGTTTCCACTAAAGCATCCATCCCACCGTAGAACTCAGATTTGTTCAGAGGTTTATCGAGCAGCTCATTCATCCTGACATTCACTCGCTCGAAAACTTTCTTCTGTAAGGTCTTCGTTGGCTAGTGCAATGGTCGGTTGACGTTTGGGCTTGCCGACCTCGGCAGCCATTTTGAGCTGTGTTTCGATGAGCGGCTGTAGAGATTTGTGACCAAATTCCAGGGCCGCGGCCATTACATCTTCAGGGATTTCATTCGCCCCACACTCTACCATGAGAATTGCATCTTTTGTCCCAGCGATCCGCAGGTCGAGATCTGAGGCATCCATCTCGGAAAAAGTCGGGTTAATGACGAATTCGCCGTTCAACCGACCAACACGAACAGCGCCCACGGGTCCGCCCCAGGGAATGTCGGATATCATAATGGCGGCGGAGGCAGCATTGATCGCGATGATGTCGAGCGGATTTTCGCCATCGGCGGACAGCGAAAACATCATCACCTGGACTTCATTGCGCATGCCGTACTGAAATAAGGGTCGCAATGGGCGGTCGGTGAGACGGGCAGTAAGAATAGCCTCCGTGGATGGACGACCTTCGCGGCGGAAAAAGGAGCCGGGTATTTTGCCACCTGCGTACAGGCGCTCTTCATACTCAACTTGGAGCGGAAAAAAATCAATGCCTTCTCGTACACCACCCATGGTGGCGGCCGCGAAAACAATCGCGTCGTCGATCCCGACGGTGACTGCACCGCCCGCTTGACCGGCCAACTTTCCGGTCTCAAAAGTGACAGTCCGTGTGCCTACAGTTGCAGAATAACGTTTGGATTCAGGTTTCATTTAGTCTCCTGTTGTGGGCTTGTGCAAGCTAAACCGTGCAACGCATCAAATACGCAAAGAATTAATTCTTTGCGGTGTTTATGGTTTTGGAATCTTGAACTTGATGTCTTTTTGCGCAAGCCCCTAATTAGGTTTCCGCCTGGTCAGGGACTGAAGAGCGGCGGCAACGCGGTTGCCAACACTATTCAATTCCTGACAAGCGGTATCATCCTTGGATCTCCTTGAGATCCCTTCCAATAAAAAGGGTAGATGGGGATTGCCCATCTACCCGGGCCTACTATTAATTATTTGTGGCGTAAGTTGAGGCTTTCGGTTATTCCCAGATATCGTTGGTAATCTGCCTTCCGCAAATATGCCAACATACGACGGCGATGCCCGACCAATTTTAGCAGTCCACGACGACAAGACTCATCGTGTTTATTAGCCCGCAGATGTTCGGTTAGCTGCTGAATACGGCCTGTCATTATGGCAACCTGGACTTCCGGCGAGCCGGTATCCGTTTCGTGGCGATGATAATCCGTGATAAATTTGTTCTTAACTTCCTTGGCAAGAGGCATGACTTTTGCTTCCTTTCTGAGATATTCGCAGGTCTCCATACCCGCAGCCGAGACCGCAGGGCAGGACCAGTCACGAATTAAAATTATACCAGAAAAAAAGGCGCGAAAATCCTGTAAAATAGTAATGGATACTACAATAACGCAGAATCATTGTCTGGACATAACAAAAGGTGATTTATGAAAATGAAATTTTTTATCCCTTTATTAAGCATATTGCTATCTGCCTGTACATATCCAAACTTGATCCCTTCAACGGCCATTCCTCCTCAGACACTTGCACCCGCCACCAACCAAGTATTAATCTCAACGCCTACATTCACCGTTACTCCGACCCTCGCCACGCCAACTTTCACCGAAACCCCGACATTAATCTACCTTATCCCAACACAGGCGATAACTGCAGTGGACATTTCCACAGGAACCTTACCACCCATAATTACCTCAACATCAAATATAACCGAAACCCCTGCATCCCAGACGATACCACAAGACAGTTTATTTACCACGATTTTGATTTCCGGCGGGAGTGTTTACTGGGGCGACTGCGAACCATCGTCCATTAAAGTCACCACCCACATTGCAAATCCATCAAATATTCGAGTTGTAACGATCTGGCTTCGTCTTGCCAACAAGACAACAGGCGACACAACCGACTGGGGCGGAGGCGCGATCATGAACGATGATGGCCAGGGAAATTTTTCATATACTTTGACGGCCAAGTCGTTCAGTCATTATCGAGAATACATCAATGCCTGGGGTCAATACCAACTGGTGGCCTCCGACATTAACCTTCAGAGAATAGGCGCCTCGGCGGAATATTTGAATAACATCACTGTAGCGCCATGTCCGTAGCGGAGACTAGAACTGAAACACGGATTTTGCGGATTCAAAGGATTTGCACGGATTTAAAAATAAAGCGAAACGCACGCATTTCTTTCTATTTGTGCTCCGCCCTGACTTGGGTATCTGGGTTGGGTATATCAAATTGAATTGAAATGAATTTCAAGAGTGGGAATAAACTTCATCTTCTTATACTTGAATGACAACTCCACTCCGCGGCGGTATGGTCAATTGGATATTTGTCCCATTAATCTTGAATTCCGCATGTCCAAATAAAACCTTACCCGTTCCAGAGCTTGAGCCTACGCCTTCGATAGTAACTGTGCCTATAATTTCAGAAGAGTTTAAGGCAATCACGAAATTCTCATCATCTAACCCGCGCTTGAAGGCATAAATCCCATCGGTGGATAAGAGACCGCTGTAAGTGCCGGTGCGAAGCGCTGTATGTGAACTGCGGAGTGCGATCAACTTTTTTACGAAATCGCGCAGACCATAGTTCCATTTATCTTCATTCCAAGGAAAGGGCTGACGGCATTCAGGATCATGCGCGCCCGAGAGTCCAATCTCGTCGCCATAAAAAATGCAGGGGGTGCCCGGATATGAGAAGATAAATGTCAATGCGAGCTGGAGGCTGGCCATATCCTGCCCTGCGCAGGTCAGGAAGCGAGGCGTGTCGTGGGAATCCAGAAGATTGAATTGGACAGAGGTTATTTCAGGTTTGTACATGCCCAGAATTGAATTGATCCGATCAGAAAACCCCTTTGCGTCAACAGAGTTTACGATGCCTCTATAACCGCCCGTCTGAAGCGCTGCGTTAAGGTCCAGATGTTTCCCTGTGAAAAAACTCAAACAAGCACCCGTGAGAAGATAATTCATGCTGGCATCGAACTGATCACCCTGCAGCCAGCGGTTGGCATCGTCCCAAATCTCACCGACAAGATATGCCTCCGGATTGAGAGCCCGTACACGTTGATGAAATTCCTGCCAAAAGGAGTCGTCATTAATCTCACCCGGGACATCCAGGCGCCAGCCATCGATGCCAAATTTGATCCAAAATTCAGCCACGTTAAAAATGAATTTTCGAACTTCAGGTTGACCGGTGTTGAATTTTGGCAAAGCAGGGAGGTTCCACCATGCCTGGTAACCTATTGCTTTTAGACTGCCTTCCTGCTGAATGAGCTGCTCGTCATGATGGGAAGGATAAGCACCCCAATGTTTCTTTCCCAGGAGATGATCCTGGTCAAAATAAAACCAATCTTTGTAAGGAGAAGCTGCACCATTTTCGAGAGTGTGATGAAACTGCCAAAACCCACGGCTGGCGTGGTTGAAGACGCCATCGAGGATGACATGCATCTTCCGTTCGTGAGCTTGGTCGAGGAGTTCCCGCAAGGCATCGTTCCCGCCCAGAAGGGGATCGACGTTAAAGTAATCATAGGTGTGGTAGCGATGATTGGAAGCTGATGAAAAAATCGGGTTGAAATATATAGCAGTGATCCCAAGGTCCTGAAGATAATCAAGGTGCTCAATCACGCCGTACAAATCGCCACCTTTAAAGCCATGCGTGGTGGGCGGCGCTTCCCACGATTCGAGATTAAGACCCTCTTTATGAACTCGATTCGATTTTGCAAACCGATCGGGGAATATTTGATAAAAGACAGCTTCTGAAGCCCAGTTAGGGATATGCATAGAATTAAAATCAGGCAGGTAAATATAAACGCGAAGGGTTGCCTTCGCGTTTATATTTTCTTAGTGAAAAATTAGTGGATCGCTTGTTCGGTGACTGCGTCAAAAACGTGAAACTTATCCATATTGAATACTATATCAGCTTTATTGCCCACTCGCATCTTTGACCGCGGGTCTACTCTCGCCACGAAAGTATTCTTGCCCGTAACCATATAGAGCAGAATTTCGTTCCCCATCAATTCCGTTACGTCAACCCTGGCGGATATTTTAGCGGCATGCGTATTGGCCGGCACAAATTCTGCATCGTGAATGTTTTCCGGACGAATACCAAAGATGACATCTTTATCAACAAAGGCTTGATAGGCCTTGGATTGATCAGCAGGCAACGGGACAGTAAACTCGCCTGCATCGGCGATCATCTTGGATCCATCATTGCGGATCTTGGCCGGGAAGAAGTTCATGGCCGGTGAGCCGATGAAACCAGCTACAAACAAGTTAGCGGGATTATTGTATAGATTTTGGGGTGTATCCAGCTGTTGAAGTTTACCTTTGTTGATGACTGCGATGCGGGTAGCCATAGTCATGGCTTCCATTTGATCGTGGGTCACATAAATAAAAGTAGTCTGCAATTGCTGATGGATCTTGCTGATCTCGGCCCGCATCTGGACACGCAACTTCGCATCCAGATTGGAAAGAGGCTCATCGAAGAGGAAGACTTTTGGCTCGCGTACGATCGCGCGACCGACCGCAACCCGTTGGCGCTGGCCACCAGAAAGCTGGCGGGGTTTCCGGTTGAGCATGTCGGCTATCCCCAATGTATCCGCCGCTTTATCCACACGTTTCTTGATCTCGTCCTTGGGTACTTTGCGGAGTTTTAATCCAAAAGCCATGTTATCAAAAACGGAGAGGTGGGGGTATAGGGCATACGATTGAAAGACCATTGCAATGTCCCGATCCTTTGGAGCGACATCGTTCACCACCCTATCGCCAATCATGATCTGGCCTTCGCTAATCTCTTCCAAGCCGGCCAGACAACGTAAGGCGGTGGTCTTTCCGCAGCCGGAAGGGCCAACCAGGACAAGGAATTCCTTGTCATCCACCTTGATATCCAGGTCGTCAACTGCGGCCACATCCCCAAACTTCTTGGTTACGTGCTCATAAGTAACGCTAGCCATAGTACTTTCCTCCAGTCGTAAGAATATAGTGGTTTAACTATACTCCAAATGGGCCGAGGTTACCAGCTATACATGAAGGGTGTGGGATGGCTTCGTTAATGTCCAATATTATTAGACGTTTTATACTCGGATTTCATGGATTTATTTCGTCCTTCATTGGCAAGGCCGAAATATGAGGGTGATATAAATTCTCACCTCTTTCTGCACTCCTTTGCCGCTTTCAGCAATCCAACAAACAAAGGATGGGGCCGCATTGGCCGTGACAAAAACTCTGGATGAAATTGGCTTCCCAACATATAGGGATGATCGGCCAATTCTGCGATCTCCACTAATTTCCCGTCAGGCGACATCCCTGAAAAAACCATGCCGGCTTTTTCGAAATCAGTCCGATAAGCATTGTTAAACTCGAACCGGTGGCGATGGCGTTCCTCCACCTGCGGAACCCCATAGGCTTCGGCCGCCCTGGTGCCTTTTTGCAATATACAAGGATAAAGCCCCAGGCGCATGGTACCCCCCATATCGCTGATTGAGCGTTGATCAATCATCAAGTCGATCACAGGCGATTCGGTTCCACGATCGAACTCGGTGGAGTTGGCATCTTCCAGATTAAGCACGCGGCGGGCGAACTCAATCGTCATCACTTGCATGCCCAGGCATAAACCAAGATAAGGGATCTTCTTCTCGCGCGCATATCGAGCCGCCATGATCTTGCCTTCTATACCCCGCGATCCGAACCCCCCCGGCACGACAATACCATCGGCATTCTGGACAATATCCCATCCTTTTTCTTTTTCCAGATTTACGGAGTGTACCCAGCCAATTTCAACTTCAACATCATTTGCAAGTGCGGCGTGCTTAAGTGCTTCGCGAACCGACATATAGGCGTCTTGTAATTCGACATACTTGCCAACCAGGGCGATTTTGACAGTTGGTTTTGGCCTTCGGACCGTGTCCACCAGTTTGTTCCACGGCTTCATGTCAGGTTTACGCGTAGCCTTCAAACCCAATTTTTCCACCAGGAAATCACCCACGCCCGCTTTCTCCAAAATCAAAGGCACTTCATAAAGCACATCACTTGTCACCATTGGTACGACTGCGTCTTTTTCGACATCACAAAACAAGGCGATCTTGTCGCAAATACCATCTTCAATCGGATAGTCGGAGCGAGCGATGATCATATTCGGCGAAATGCCGATGGAACGAAGGGCAGCGACGGAATGCTGCGTAGGCTTGGTTTTAAGTTCACCGGTTGCACCGATATAGGGCATCCACGTTACATGGATAAAGAATACATTTTCACGCCCGACTTCGTTCCTGAGCTGCCGCAAAGCTTCCAAGAACGGCTGCGATTCGATATCTCCAACCGTCCCGCCGACTTCCACAAGGACAATCTCTGCCCCGGTTTCCTTCGCCACCAAGCCGACCCTTCGTTTTATTTCATTGGTTATGTGCGGAATTACCTGGATGGTTCCGCCAAGAAAATCGCCGCGACGCTCTTTGCTGATGATCTCCGCATAAACTTGCCCGCTTGTGAAGTTGCTTACACGGGTCAACCGAATGTCAATAAACCGTTCGTAGTGGCCCAGGTCGAGGTCTGTCTCAGCGCCATCATCCAAAACAAAAACCTCCCCATGCTGGTAAGGTGACATCGTCCCTGGGTCAACGTTGATATATGGATCAAGCTTCTGCACAGCAACTTTGAACCCGCGTTCTTTCAGGAGCAATCCTGTTGCCGCAGCGGTTACACCTTTACCTACCGATGAAACAACGCCGCCCGTGAAGAACAAATATTTCGTAGTCATAGATCACCTCTTATTTTGATAAACATACTTCGGTAGTGAAAAAGACAGGCCGGAAAGCTCCTAAAACAAAGGAAATGGGGAGGGCGTTTAGCCCTCCCCATTGAGGATCGTAATCATCGAGTAGCAAAGTATGTTTATTGATTTCATCCAACCAACTTGACTATATCTTCAGCAGCACGACGCATCTCGAGAAATATTAGGCCTAATTTGGCTTCCTGCCTTGCCAGGGCAGTCAGAACCGCTTCGGAACCAACGGAGGTAAGCACGATGGCGCCTGTGTCTCCCTTGATGTAAACCTGTTCGAGGTTGCCGCGACCCAGTTCACCCGAGATACGTTCACCCAGGCTTAACATTGCCGCTGACATAGCAGATACCCGGTCTTCTTCCACGCCCTGCTGGAGAGCAGAAGCCATGATCAAACCGTCTACAGAAACGATGGCGGATGCTTCGATATCAGGCGCAGCAGCCTGCATCGATCGTAAACGTTCCACCATCTGGTCAGAGCGAGACTTTGCCATTAATTATTTTATTCTCTTGATCAAGAACGCTCTGAGTTTACCATAAAAATTGACCGCTCTAACGCTTCGTGTTAGACTTGAACGTTCTAAATTTCAAGGAGGAGCCGATGCGCAATCGTCAGGGATGTCTAGCTGGTCTGCTGGAACTATTTCTACTGGATAAACTTTTTAATTGGGCCGAGCGCCGCTTTGGATTTGGCCGGGGTTGTTCGTGCAGTGGGTTCGGCTGCGGCATTATTTTGCTCTTCCTGGTACTGATCACAGCCTGCTCCATCGTTACTCACACAGATTGGCTACACCTGATACGTTAATGCGTTTAAGATTGATTGGTTGGATTGTCCTGACAGCGCTTCTATTTCAATCCCCCGTGGAGGCTCAAGGTGTAACCACTCCCGTTATCACCTCTCCGAGTGCGGGCCAGGTGTTACAAGGGCAGGTCGCGATCACCGGCACAACGGATATTCCAAACTTTGCTTCGGCTGAACTCGATTTTTCCTATTTATCTGACCAGACAAAAACCAGATTTCCCATCCAGGTGCTGACCCAAGTAATCCAGAACAGCGTCCTGGCAACCTGGGACACGACGATCATTAGCGACGGCGATTATTTATTGTTATTGCGAGTATATTCGACAGATGGTTCCTTCCAGGATTCGTCTGTACCCGTAAAAATACGGAATTACTCCGCCCCCGCATCCCCAACACCCACCGTGGTACCCACGGAACCCGCTATTCAAGTCCCTACTGCCATATTAATCGCTCCGTCTACAACCCCTACTTCGGCTCCTTTACCGACCCCGACTTTGCTCCCAATGAACCCTGCGGTAACCAATGTTAACGATGTTTATTCAGGGTTTTGGCGTGGAGGCCTTTTAGCACTGCTACTATTTTCCGTATTTGGAATAGCGATCCGTTTACGTCGTTCCTGAGTGGGTTGAAATAATCAATGACTGAAAATACTTTCCTCCTGGTTGGCCTCGGTAACCCGGGCCGCGAATACAGGGAAAACCGTCACAATACCGGTTTCATGCTTATCGACCGCATTGCTGTGCGGCTTAATGCACACGGAATGAAATTGCAATCCAAGGCTATTGTGACGAGCGTTTTATACGAAGATAAAAAATTAATCCTTGCCAAGCCGCAGACTTATATGAATTTATCTGGTCATTCGGTGCAGGGACTTGCCAATTTTTATAAGCTACCATTAAGCAATTTGCTCGTCGCACACGACGATCTGGACCTACCATTCGGTACGATCCGAATGCGTCCCGGTGGCGGTCCTGGAGGACAAAAAGGAGTTGCATCTGCCATCGAACATTTAGGGACGAAAGACTTCGTGCGTTTGAGAATCGGGATTGGCCGTCCGCCAAGCCGGATGGATCCTGCGGATTATGTCCTGCAGGATTTCTCTCGCGATGAAATTATGACCTTATCCGAAATCCTCGACCATGCCGCAGATGCAGTATTGCTTTTTGTGGTCGAAGGACTGGACAGCGCGATGAATAAATTTAATGGGGAGGTCCTGGAATAGTGTGCAGGGAATAAAACGCCTGTATTGATCCTTGAAAATCCCCAGCCCCCTTATCCACTCTTTTTGCATCATGGAAATAATCCTCGATAAAATCCGGTCACATCCACAATATCTCCAACTATTGAAGCAGATCCAAGATGGCAAGGAGCAACCCGGCCTGAGCCTGCCGCGTTCTGCGCGACTACCCATTTTGGCCGCCCTACATTTAGACTTAAATAGACCGATCCTGTTAGTCACCGATCGCGCGGATCATGCCTTATCGCTATTCGATGAATTAGGGTTTTGGGTTAAATCGCCGCGTTATTTATTTGCAGAACCGACTCCGTTGTTTTACGAAGAAGCAGCCTGGGGGGTCAATACACGGCGGGAGCGTTTGCAGGTATTGACCGCCCTAACCCGATATCATTTGCCGTTCGCTGAGAAGCCAGAGATCGCACCGATCGTGGTCACTTCGGCGCGCGCGTTGATGACGCGTACGATACCTCGCCGGGAATTTCTCAAAGCCTGTAAAAAATTCGCTGCTGGCCAATCGGTTCAACCCGATGCGTTATTACGCAACTGGGCGGAAATAGGTTATCAACGGGTCAATACGGTTCTAGAGCAAGGTCAATACTCCCGACGCGGCGGCATCCTGGATGTATGGCCGCCGGATTCGAAATCACCGATCCGCCTTGATTTCTTTGGAGACGAGGTTGAGACGATCCGAAGCTTTGATCCCGCTTCCCAGCGAACAATTGAAAAACTGGATTCCATTCTTGTTACTCCAGCGAGGGAATTCATTGTACAAGAATCTACAATTGGAAACGGAAAATCAGGAGCTGCAGCAAGCATTGACCCTCTTATTAAAACCAATGTACTATCGGAATTTCATATCCCGGTACTTTACCAACAGTCCGCGAGTTTACTCGATTATTTACCGTCAAAACCGCTTGTTCTGATCGACGACTTGTCGCTTGTCGAAAGCATGGTTGCCGAGGTAGAGGAACAAGCGGTTAAATTCCGGCAGGACGAAATAAGAGAAGGGACATTATCACCAGACTATCCGATCCCTTATATAACCTGGCCGGAGTTGGTGGATGAATTCCACGGATCTGGGGCGTTGGAGTTGGGTCAATCTTCTGCGATAGAAGGGGTAGATGGATTAGCTTCTTTTTTCACGATGGGGCAGAGGTTCGCGGGTCGGTTGAAACCTTTCATTGATCATGCTGCGAATTTGGTCAATAAAAATGAAACCCTGGTCATTGTTTCGAGACAGGTTGAACGTCTCGAAGAACTTTGGAAAGAGATCTTAGTCAGCGGGCAGAGTTCGGCGGACAACCAAATGCCGCCAATTTTTATGGAGGCGTCATTATCAGAGGGGTTCATCTTTGATGATCTTAACCTGATCACGGACTCTGAAATCTTTGGATGGGAACGTCCGCAGCCGCGCGAGACAGCGGGTAATTGCCGAAACCCCTGAAACGGTATATTCCGACTTAAGACCAGGCGATTATGTAGTCCACATTGACCATGGGATCGGACATTTCGTTGGATTGGTGCAGCGCAACCTGGATGGCCTCGAGCGCGAATTCCTGGCCGTTGAATATGAAAACGGCGGACAATTATATGTCCCTGTCCATCAAGCAGACCGATTAACACGGTATGTAGGGGCAGAAGGTGTAGAGCCTGCCTTAGATAGATTAGGCGGCCAGGAATGGCACGAGAAAAAAGGGCGGGTAAAAGAGGCAGTCCTCGAAATTGCCCAAGACATGCTCGACCTTTACGCAAAACGTCACGTGGCACAGGGTTATGCGTTCAAGGCGGATACCTCATGGCAAAAAGAATTGGAGGACAGCTTCCCATACGTGGAAACACCGGACCAGGCACGAGCATTGACGGAAATCAAACGCGATATGGAATCGTCGCGCCCCATGGACCGCCTTTTGTGCGGGGACGTGGGTTATGGAAAGACCGAAGTAGCTTTGCGCGCGGCGTTCAAGGCGGTCATGGACGGCAAGCAGGTTGCCATCCTGGTACCCACCACCGTTCTGGCGCAGCAACATTATGAGACATTCCTGCATCGTCTAGCGGCTTACCCTGTGAAGGTTGAAATGCTTTCGAGGTTCCGTTCACCAAATGAGCAGAGCCAAATCCTGCGGGGTTTGGCCGCAGGCGAGATCGATATCGTTATCGGAACACACCGCTTAATCTCTTCGGACGTACAATTCAAAGAGCTCGGCCTTGTCATCATCGATGAAGAGCAGCGTTTCGGGGTGACACACAAAGAACATCTTAAAAAGCTTCGAACAGAAGTGGATGTCCTCACCATGACAGCTACGCCTATCCCTCGTACGCTCTATATGGCTCTAGCAGGTGTACGCGACATTTCAAACCTCAACACCCCGCCAGAGGAACGGTTGCCCATCATAACCCATGTGGGCCCCTATACCCCTCAATTGGTGCGACAGGCGATCTTGCGCGAACTTGAACGGGGCGGTCAAATATTCTTCGTGCATAACCGTGTAACCACCATCGGCGCCATGAAGGCGCACCTCAACCAGCTTGTGCCCGAAGCGCAAGTTGATATTGGTCACGGCCAGATGCCGGAGCACGAATTAGCCAATGTGATGCATAACTTTAATGCCGGCGAAACCGACATACTGCTCTCCACAACGATCATCGAGTCGGGGCTGGATATCCCCAATGCGAATACATTGATCGTAGACCGCGCCGACACTTTTGGATTAGCCCAGCTTTATCAATTACGAGGCAGAGTAGGGCGAGGCGCTGCCCGCGCTTATGCGTATTTTTTCAGACACCGAAAGCTTGCTCCATCCCCTGAAGGACAACAACGACTGGAAGTGATCGCGGAGAATACACAGCTCGGCGCCGGATATTCGATCGCGATGCGTGATCTTGAAATCCGAGGAGCAGGTGAATTGCTGGGTACGCGCCAACACGGACATATTCAGGCCGTAGGCTTCCACTTATACACTCGTTTGCTGGCCGATGCAGTACGTCAAATAAGGCGAATTCAAGGCACAAAGTTGACGGGCGAAGAACCCAATTACAATAATCCTTCAAGTTCTAAAATCAGAATACCGTCATTTGATCAACCCGTTTCAATGCCTGTGAACGTAGATATTCCCCTGGAAGTTGGAATCCCGGTCGAATACATTTCGGACCAGGACCTGCGCTTACGACTTTATCGTCGTATCGCCGATCTGCGCGACGAGACCGAGATCGACGCCCTGGCGAATGAGTTCAGCGACCGTTTCGGTCCCCTTCCCGGTTCGGTGCAAAACTTATTCTATCAAATGCGCGTTAAGCTCCGCGCAGAAAAGATCGGACTGGCTTCGGTTGGATGGGAAACCGACCAAGTGATCCTGCGGTTTCCGTGGGGGCCTGATGCGAGAGAAGATAAGCGGCTGCCTGACCTAAACCATGATGTCCGAGGTGGAAAAGGCGCTTATTGGTGCAATTTTGGCAAAAATCCAGATTGGAAGGAAAGGTTATTGGAAACCCTAAACCTGCTCATAATAAATAGCCATTTTTTATAAGCACATCCTTCCGAGGTTCATACCTTTTTGGATTCCAAAGGCGGCTTTTCTTTTGCCTGAACGCCAGATATTTTTCGGTTTCGATATTCGTCGTAGTCGGGGACGAGACGGCTGTATTCGCTGTCCATCAAAGGAGACGAGATCATAAAATCGGCTGATGCTCTATTACATGCAATCGGAATATTCCATACGGCAGCCATACGCAGGAGGGCCTTGACATCAGGATCATGCGGCATAGGCTCAAGAGGGTCCCAAAAAAAGATAAGAAAATTGATCTCATCGCTGACGATCATTGCGCCGACTTGCTGATCTCCGCCCAGGGGCCCGCTTTGAAGTTTAATGATTTCAAACCCCAGCTCGCGTTCAAGCATTTCCCCGGTTGTGCCTGTGGCATATACCTCATGATGTGCGAGGAGGTCGCGATTGAACTTTGCCCATTCCACTAAATCCTTTTTCTTGTTGTCATGCGCTACTAGCGCAATCTTTTTATCTGGTTTCATAGTGAGTTTTCTCTGCGCCATACAACTGCTCCTATTTTCCTCGTTTATATTATTATAGGGAATATCCGATACATTTGTCACCGTCAAAGATACCGCATTTTATTGTTTTGGAGAAGTAGATGTTTTCCCACATAAAAGATTTCATCATCGGCCCAGCTTTACCGAGTACTTCCACTGGACACAGGCAACTGAACAAGATCCTGGCCCTGGCGGCTTTCTCACCGGATGCGCTTTCCTCCATCGCGTATGCCAACCAGGAGATTTATCTCGGCTTGATCATCGCCGGCAGTGCAGGCCTGGCTTACGCGTGGCCGATTGGATTGACGATAACAGGCTTATTGGTCTTAGTGGCCCTTTCTTATTTTCAAACCATTCACGGTTATCCGTCTGGCGGCGGGTCGTATACAGTGGCCCGCTCTAATCTCGGCACACTCCCAGGCCTGGTCGCAGCTGCAGCGTTATTAGTTGACTATATCCTGAATGCCGCTGTCAGTCTCACGGCGGGTGTCGCAGCCATTGCCTCGGCATTCCCCGGCCTTTGGCCGTATCGCGTAACCGTGGCGCTCCTATTATTGGCTATTATTACGATTATAAATTTACGCGGCCTACGTGAGACCGGGGTGGTAATGGCTGTGCCGGTTTATTTATTCTTAATAACCTATTTATCGATGCTGGCCTATGGGGCAATCCGATTATGGATCGATGGCCCTACTACTCTGACGATGGTTACCTCTCAAGCGTTTGAGCCGGTGACCTTGTTGTTAGTCTTGCATGCTTTTGCAACCGGATGTACAGCTTTGACCGGCATCGAAGCGATCAGCAATGGGGTACCGGAATTTAAAAGCCCACAATCAAAGAATGCCGGGAGGACGCTGATCATCATGGCAGTGCTGATGGGAATCCTTTTTGTAGGAAGTATCGGCCTGACACAATTTATGGGCGTGGTTGCCGGCCCAGATGAGACAATTCTATCCGCCTTGTCAAGACGATTATTAGGAAACGGGTTCCTTTATCTGATCATTCAGTTTTCCACTTTACTCATTTTAACTGTTGCTGCCAATACCAGCTTTGCCGGTTTTCCACGTGTAAACGCAATGCTGGCGAAGGATGGTTTTGTTCCCCGCCAGCTTAGAGGAGTAGGTGATAGGTTGGTCTTTACAAACGGCATACTGGTTTTGGCGTTTGCAACCGCCGTACTTATCCTAATTTTTGGAGGCGACACACATTTACTCATTCCCCTATTCGCGATCGGAGCTTTCCTGGCATTTACGTTGTCTCAAGCAGGTATGGTAGTACATTGGTACAGAGAAAAGGGCAACGGATGGTTGCTCAAGACAGTTTTCAATGGTGCGGGTGCAATTGCTACAGGGACGACCTTTATAATTGTAGCTTTCAGCAAGTTCACGGGTGGTGCATGGATTACTATTCTCTTAATTCCTTTAATTGTTTTTGGGTTTCTCCGCATCCAACATCACTATAACGAGGTTAAACAGCAACTTTCTTTACACGGTTTTCCGCCTTCCCTGCGACCCGTTAGTCCTGCAAGAGTAGTAATCCCGATCTCAGGTGTGCATCGGGGTATGATCAATGCCGTGTTGTTTGCCAGGGCCATCTCGTCCAATGTAACAGGCGTTTACGTGGAACTGGATGAAAATACCGGGTCTCATGTAATAAAGCAGTGGAAGGAGTGGTGGCCGGATTTACCTTTAGTTGTAATTCCATCCCCTTACCGGTCGATCATTGGGCCATTGCTGGCATACCTGGAAAAAACCGACCTGGAACATAACGATGGTCAACTGGCTGTGGTCGTATTGCCTGAATTCGTTCCCACCCACTGGTGGCAAAATTTATTGCATAACCAGGAGGCATTAATCATCAAAGCAGCTTTGCTTTATGGAAGACGACGAGCCGGTGGGGAGCGAATCGTCATTGACGTTCCATATCATTTGAAAGTATAAAATGGTTCGATCACCAGACATGGTTCTCTGAAAGTAATTTCAGGCGAAAGACTTAATTGCGAAGCTCGCCAAGGGCGCGAAGAAAATTCCAAAATTCGTTTTTAAAGTGTTTGACGGCCAATTCCAATTTGATGACAAGAAACACGGCAACTATTAGAAAACCATTAATCGCGAGACAGACTTTTCACCAATTCGTTTTATCCATGTTATAATAGAACACACGTTCTTAAGAAATGAGACCTATGACCTTTAAACTTCAAGCACCCTTCCAGCCAACCGGCGATCAACCTGATGCAATTGTTCAGCTCGTAGATGGTATTCGTAATGGTATGAAGAACCAGGTCCTGTTGGGCGCGACCGGGACAGGTAAAACATACACGATCGCATCCGTGATCGAACAGCTGCAAATGCCAGCTCTTATCATGGCGCATAATAAAACACTGGCGGCGCAATTGTATGCGGAATTCAAAGACTTCTTCCCGGAGAATGCAGTTGAATATTTTGTCTCCTATTATGACTATTATCAGCCCGAGGCGTATGTCCCCCGGCATGACCTGTATATAGAGAAAGAGACGGAGATCAATGAAGAGATCGAGCGCCTGCGGCTGGCAGCGACGACATCTTTGATATCGCGTAAGGACGTAATTATCGTGGCCTCCGTTTCCTGTATTTACGGACTTGGAAGCCCGGAAGAGTTTGGTAAAGCGACAGTCACCATGAAGGTGGGGGAGATCTATCGTCGAAACGCCCTCATACGTCAGTTGGTCGAGTCGCAGTATCAACGTAACGACCTGGAACTCCGCCCAGGCAACTTCCGTGTGCGGGGCGATACATTGGAGATCATCCCGGCTTATGAAGATCGAAAAGGTTACCGAATTACCTTTTTTGGCGATGAGGTCGAACGTATCCTGCAATTCAATCCACTTACCGGCGAGATATTCGAGGAGCCGAAGGAAGCATCCATTTATCCCGCCAAACATTACCTAACCGAGGCCGACAAGCTCAAGGAAGCAATCAGTGATATCGAGAAGGAACTAGAAGAACGGATTGCACTTTTTAAGTCTGAAGGTAAACTGATCGAAGCGCAACGGATCGAACAACGAACACGATACGACCTGGAAATGCTCAAGGAAGTTGGATATTGTTCCGGGATCGAAAATTATTCTCGTCATCTCGACCACCGGGCCGCCGGGACCCATCCATGGACAATGATCGACTTTCTACCGAGCGATTATTTGCTTGTATTAGATGAAAGCCATATGACCGTTCCACAGATACGAGGAATGTACAACGGAGACCGATCGCGCAAAGAAACCCTAGTCGAGTATGGTTTCAGGTTACCAAGTGCCGTCGACAATCGACCCCTTAAGTTTGCCGAGTTCGAGAAAGTAATGGGTTATACGATATACACTTCCGCCACGCCCGGGCCGTATGAAATGGGCGTTGCCGACCAAGTCGTGGAGCAGATCATCCGTCCAACCGGTTTGGTTGATCCGCAAATTGAAATCAGACCGACAACAGGCCAAGTCGATAATTTGATCGCTGAGATCCGGCTAAGGGTCGAGCGAGGTGAAAGAGTACTTGTGACTACTCTTACCAAAAGGATGGCAGAGGATCTAGCAGATTATTTGATGGAACTTGGGATAAAAGTACATTATTTACATTCCGAGGTTGAAACACTGGAGCGAATAGGTATCCTGCGTGATTTACGGCTGGGTGTTTTCGACGTGATCGTTGGCATCAACCTGTTACGAGAAGGACTTGATCTTCCAGAAGTTTCGCTCGTTGCTATTTTGGATGCGGATAAAGAGGGATTCCTTCGTTCTGCCACGGCTCTCATCCAGACCATAGGACGAGCGGCACGCCACTTAAACGGGCGTGTGTTCATGTACGCCGACCGGATAACGGACTCCATGAAAACGGCGATATCTGAAACCAACCGCCGTCGTGAAAAACAAGTGAAATACAACGAAGAACATGGCATTACCCCCGTGAGCATCCATAAAGCTATCCGTGATATCACCGACCAATTATCTTCGGATGCAAAAGAGAAGGTGATGACGCTTGGTGAAGGAAAAGCAGATTACAAGACAAAGCACGATAAAACTTCACAAGGTGAATTGCAAAAAATCATAATCGAGATGGAAAAACAGATGAAAGCAGCCGCTGCTAATCTCGAATTCGAGAAAGCGGCAGCATTGCGAGATGAGATGTATGAATTAAGATCAATCCTGGCGGATGAGACTAACCTAAAACCATGGGAAAGGATCAAATTATTGGCTGGCGAAGAATAACAGCCTTACCGGAAATACTATTTTATCGATTTATGAAATCGATCACTTAATCATCGACCCAAAGTATATCCCCAGGAGATAGGTTGTAATAGCTTCGCCCAAGCCAATGACCGTCATTTCGAAGCCACTCTTCCAGGGACTCAATCCCGTGACAACTGTTTTGGCTGCACCGATCAAAAAATGGGACAACGTGCTGATTACAAACGAGAAAATAATGGCCGAATATCCACTCATAAAGAAAAATGGCACAATCGGGATGAAAGCGCCAGCGGCCGTTGACAGAGTGGCTGAAAAAGCAGATATCCAAGGGTTTGGGTAACTTTGTTCGGAAATACCCAATTCTTCGCTTCCAAGGGTCTTTAAAGCCGATTCTGGTTGTGCAATTAAGCGTCCGGCAAGAATTTTCGCCTCATCCGCAGGAACACCCTTAAGTTGATAAAATAATGCCAACTCTTCTGCTTCTTCTTCCGGATGCGATTCTAGTTCCTGGCTTTCCCGTCTAATCTCAGCCTCCTGAACCTCGCGTTCAGTTTTCGTGGCGAGATAAGCGCCGGAACCCATTGATAAAGCCGAAGCCAACATGCCTGCAAGTCCGGCAATCAAAACGGCCGGACCGCCGGCAGTAGCTCCGGCTACACCCGAAACAATTCCAAACACCGATCCCAAGCCGTCATTCGCGCCATAAATTGCCTGACCGATCCAGCCGCCACCACTCCTGTGCCAGCTCTCGCGATGCAAAATGGTATCCAACATTGCCTGAGGACCAATCACAGTGTTCGAGCTTGCATTACTGTTCTTTTGCATGGCCCCGCTGTGAACTTGTTCATCATGTTTTACAGATTGGATAACGCTTCGATCAACTTCGGTTGGAGCAATTTGCGATAAAGTTTCATACATCTGGGTATCGTCTTCTTCATTACTTTCGATCCGTTTTAAGGCATTATCCGTTCCACTTTGGATCAATACCCATCGCCAAATCTTTTCACCCAGGGTATCCCGATCAGGCGGCAAAGGCACGCCGAGCTCAACCAAACGATCAACCCAATTTCCGCTATGACGACGTTCAGTTTCTGCAAGGCTGAGCAAGGCATTCCGCCGGTTCTCATTTGTTTCCTTTTTAGCAAGTGCAAGATATATACGCTGACTGGCTCTTTCCTTCCGCAAGGCAATGATCAAGCCATTCGTGAAATTCGATTGATCCATAGAATTCATAATTGTCTCCCTGAAATATGGCCATTCGATTTTGTTATCGAAAGCTGAAGATCCGATTTGGAACTTTTATATCACTAAAGCGGGCCAACTGCTCTATGCCAGTGGTATTAGCAAAAGCGGTAATTTTGTCCGTCTGGCAACATGAGGAGCAACACTGCGCGCCCAGAATGCTCCCATGCCGGCTTTGCGATGTGTGCTCAAGATGATCATGTCGGCGCCGGATTTGCTCGGCGTTCTTGACGATGATCGAGGCGGGATCACCGCGGGCTACTTCAGCGATGGCTTTTAAATGACCTTTATGCAGCGCGTCAATATGTGTTTGAAGATCTTTCTTTGCGTTCTCAACCTTCAAGTCGAGATAGGCCTGTGTGGTCACTGGCATTAAATTACCTGCAGCAGCCTGCTCGTCACCCAACGTTGATAAGGTCGGAATAATACTTAACAAGTGCAAGTTCAGCCTTGAAGACTCTTCGCAAGGCTCTCCGCCATACCGAGACTGTTATCGTGCATCGAGTCCGGGTCCAGCGGGATCAGGATCTTTTTCAATTCGAATGAGGGAATTTTAGTTTTGATCACCAGGAGAGGAATGGTTCCCATGGCTACGACCTGCTGTGCAATGGTACCGTAGAGAAGATCGTGCACTCCGCTCCGCCCATGTGTGCAAATAACGATGAGATCAGGTTTGAGTTCTGCTGAGTGATCGACAATACTGCGGGCAACATTTGAGACGGCTGCAGTATGAACATGGGTTTTGACTTTGACTTTCGTGGGAAAGGCGCGTTTCGCAACCTCTTTGAGATAAGCATTCTGCTTCATCCGGCTTGGGTGAGATGGCGTTCTTTGTGGATTTCGGTCGGGGCATCCTGTTCGATGATGTGCAAAAGTGTAACCTGCGATTTAAGAGTCTTTGCCAGATAGGCAGCCGGCGCAAGCGACGGCTTCTGAGAGATTTGATCCATCCAGAGGGACGAGAATGTTTTTGAACATGGATTAACTTCCAACGAATAATAATTGATAGAGCAGGAAGATATTTAAGACGACTATCAATGCAGCGACCAAACTCCCTGCGATGGTTGTGATCTTTTGGTTCACCAACCCTCCCATTATCTCACGATTGGCCGTATAAATAACCAATGGAATGATCGCAAAAGGAAGACCAAAACTCAATACTACCTGGCTCAAGACCAACGTCCGGGTGGGATCGAGCCGCATTCCGATCACGATGAAGGAAGGCAGCATGGTTGCCATTCGCCTGGTCCACATCGGGATTTTTCGATGAATAAATCCCTGCATAATGACCTGGCCTGCCATTGTTCCGACAGTCGAGGAGGCGTGCCCGGATGCCAGCAATGAAATCGCAAAGACGAAGCTCGCAGCCCCGCCCAGCAGAGGCGTCAGCATTTTGTACGCCTCCTGAATGGTCCCAATGCTGCTCAAGCCATGTGCATGGAACGTTGAAGCGGCCATGATCAGCATGGCCATATTGACCAGTCCGGCGAGCGTCATGGCGATGATCACATCGATCAATTCGAAGTGGAAGAGCATGCGAAGCTTTTTCGGATCCTTTGTAACGATCCTCCCCTGGGTCAGACCCGAATGCAGGAAGATCACATGCGGCATAACGGTCGCGCCTAAGATCCCAGTTGCCAGGAGAACGCTTTGTGTCCCGGAAAACATTGGGACAACCGAATGATACGCAACCACTGCCATATCAGGACGGTCGAGGATCGTTTCGATGATGAAACAGACTAAGATCACGCCCACCAGTGAAGTGATCAAGGCTTCAAGTGGCCTGAAGCCGCTGTGCTCAAGCAGTAAAACGATAAAAGTTAACCCGCCCATCAATATCGCAGGCACTAACAACTCCGGTAATCCGGTCAGGGCAGCGATTTTAAGAAATAATGTTGGGAAGAGTAAATAGACCCCCAGGGCAGCTCCAAGGAATTCCGCCAGGTCTGTGGCCATTGCGACGACTTCCATTACAAGCCACATCCCAATTCCAGCCCAGCGCGGGTAGTGATCACGCATCGTTTCCGCTAAATTCTTACCTGAAGCGATCCCCAGTTTTGCGGCCAAGGTTTGAACCAACATGGCCATCAAATTACTGGCAACAATAACCCACAATAGCTCATAACCAAATTGAGCACCGCCCTGGATATTTGTTGCATAGTTTCCCGGATCGATATAGGCTATACAAGCGATGAAGGCTGGACCGAGGAAGGGCAGTATGCGTAATAAGAATCCTTTCTTGCTGGTACCATCCAATACTTCATTGGCTGATTTCAGAGTGCTGATATCCCCTGCTCGCACGGGATCTTTTTCTTTTTTTGTTGTCACATCCGTTATCCTTTACATTTATAAGATTTCGACGAATACCCGCTTTGTGATTGCAGGTCCGAGGATGACCGTCTCTTTGCTGCCCTTGAACTTGTACACGTCATTACCTGATCATAGGGCGACACAGACAGCGTTTTGACGCGTGCGCCTGGAATGAGCCCCAGCTCCTCCAGATGCCGAAGAAACCCCGTCATCCTGAGCGTCGACACGACGCACGATCGCTTCTTGTTCCGACTCCAGAGTCGAAAGCGATATGCTTTCATCTTTTGGCATGACCAGATTCTGCTGAGGGGATCAGGTCTCCATGCGGATCGCGTTCCGGATCTCCCATGGCAGCGGCGATCCGCATTTCGAAATCTTCCGAGATAACGTGTTCGAGTTTCTCGGCTTCGTTGTGGACTTCATCCCACGAATACCCTAGTGTTTGTACCAACCAGGCTTCGATCAAGCGATGATGGCGGATGACTTCCAACGCGGCACGACGGCCTTTCGTTGTCAGTGTTACGCCTTGATGTTTGCGATAAAAAACCAGGGCAGGTTTGACGGATGACAGTTTTTGCAGCATACCTGTGACGGAGGCCGGCGCAATACCAAGGCGCAACGCCAGAGAGGTCGTACTGGCGGTTTGCCCGTTCTCGGTCAACTCGTAAATGGATTTTAAGATAATCTTGGATCGAATCGGTTAATAAATCTGTCATGGCTAAAATAGAATTTAGGTTTACCTAAATTATTCTATCTGAAATAATAAGCCGAGTCAAGGGACTCGGCTTATTATTAAGCTCCATTAAAGAGCAACGCATCATTTCCTTCTCAGCCATTTTCCTCCGGTAACCAGTGAAACCAGTAAAAAACCAACGGCGATCCAGGTATATATATTTTGGTTCGAGGAAAGACCGATGATGAAGAAAACAAGACCAAGAAGCAAAAAAACCGGCGAACTTGCTCGAATGTTAAACGAAGACGGCTTTTTCATTGGGATTGCTTTCTCCTGCAAATAAAATTTCCGATGGATTAATGGCGCACTTGAGAAAAATTCTTTTTTAGACCGCGTGCGGAGCGATGTATCCTGCAATTGCGATAAAGTGCGCCACGGCTCCCAGAATAACAAAAATATGCCAAACTTCATGGAAGCCAAATTTGCCAGGAATAAAGTCAAGAATTTTGGTCGCGTATATTATTGCGCCTAACGTGTAGACGACTCCACCGACGATCAGCCAGATCAATGCGCCTGTGGGTAATACGTGTAGCATCTCGCCAATTGCCGCCATGCACAACCAGCCCATCACAACATAGACGCCCGTATGGAGCCAGCGCGGTGCATCCAAAATGAAAATTTTTACCAATATTCCGATTGCAGCCAACGACCACACTATGGCAAGAAATCCCCATTTCCAAAAGCCCGTGAACATCAGGAGACAAAAAGGTGTATATGTACCAGCGATAAGCAAAAAAATTGCCGAGTGGTCAAGTTTGCGAAGAGTGGCGATAATTTCTGGTTTCGCTTTGACCATGTGGTAGGTAGCACTGGCGGCAAACAGGAGAATCAAACTAGTACCGTATATGCTTAAAGATATTTCCTTGATAAGACTATGCCATCCCAGTACAACCAACAAAATGAGGCCGATGAACGCCACGATGGCTGCAAAGAAATGTGTTAATCCGTTAACCGGTTCGCGAAGCTTTGCCAACATATTTTTCTTCTTATCTATAATGAGCATTTGATCCAGATATTATATCCCCTTTGATTTACTGGCGATCACTATCAAAACAGAGCTGAATTTGACTTCCTTTGCGTGGAATTCCGGTTTGAAGCCCGCCTCCTCCAGCAGTGGTTTAATTTGTTGGCTTACGATGTCATAGGAAAAAGCCGGTGACTGCCCTGTAAAATTAAATAACCAGGCTGCGCTTTTATCCAAAAACTTTTGTCCGGTTATCCAAGCCGATGGTAAGACAACCAACCGTCCATTCTTGTGCAGTACGCGATGGATAGCTGATAACGTTTGTGCGTCGAATATATATTCGGTGGGGAAGGTCGAAAGGACCGTATCAAACGTATCGTTTGCAAAAGGAAGCGATTCGGCTCGTGCCCGGGTTAAATTAAATTTGAAATAACCGGCTTTTTTGAGACGTCGTTTAACAAGGCGCCCCATTTGCCGCGATTCGTCCAACCCAACAGAAAACAGTTGCCCGTCAATCAATAATTCCTGTAAATGACCCGGGCCATGCCCGATCTCAAGGATGTTCGTTCCGTGGATGTAAGGGACAACGGTGCGAATCCATGCATTCCAACGACCCACGGAAACCATGGCAGCAACAAAATCATACGTCCAGGCAAAGGTATGATAAAAGTGATGAAAGAAAAATCGCATTATGCGACGTAACATGAGGGCAGTATTCTACAAACAAAACAAGGGTTTGGCCTGAACCGGACCAAACCCTTGTTGCTTTCAAATCAAATATTACGAAGAGGTGGTAGTTTCGCCGCCAGATTTCTTCGAGGCGGGTTTACGGACGGCTTCCAATGCACTTTCGCCGCGTGAACGAACTTCCCTGGCCAACTCTTCCGCGCGAGTGCGGGCAATCTTAGTCAACTCTTCTGCGCGAATACGCGCTTCCGATGCGGCGGCTTCCGCTCGAGCCAAGGCTTCTTCCGTGGTCTCCGCGGCCATGTCGCGTATTTCAATGCTCTTGTCACGGATAAGCGCACGAGTCTCTTCGCCGCTTTGAGGGGCGAATAATAATGAAACAACAGCACCAGTCAAACCGCCGACGATGAAGCCGACGAGAAAAGCACCAAATTCATCACGATCAGATGACATAGGATTTTCTCCTTTCAAGATTATTTTTGTTTCAAGCCCATTAATTCTAACACACGTTGAATGCTGGCTAAATAACCATTGAGTTTAATAACCGGTTCAATCACGCTCTCTCCCAAGAATTCTGCCGTGCCGCGCAAAGTATTAATGGTCTCATTTGTGGCTTGCAATATTGGCCGAACTTCGTTCTGCAGAAGGTTGATCAAACTTGCGAGCTGGATGAGCAAAATCACAAGGGCGACGCCGATTACCAAAGTCTCGAGTGCAACAATGATGATAAAGATATCGCGTATACGATCTGTTGGAGTTCCGGGCTGAAGGAGGGCATAGACAGCAAAGCCAAGTCCTATCAGGATAACAACAACGGCGGCGATAACGGCGGCGATGATTGTTTTCGTCTGCCGTTCCTGTGCTTTGGAGGCTGCGGTCTGTTCCGGTGTCAATGGAGGTGGAACAGGGGCATCCGATTGAGATTGGGGAAGGGGACCTACCATAAATTTATTATATCATGTGCAAGAAGGATAGCTCCTTGACATCAACTTAAATCGGGTGTATCGTTTTGCTACCGACCGTTCGGTAGGGAGAAGAAATGACCCGAGAAGATATCCTGGATGCCGCCGCCCAAGTTTTTCGTCAAAAGGGATATAGCGGCGCTTCCATGGCAGATATTGCCGGCCTTGTAAACCTTCAAAAAGCAAGCTTGTACCATCACGTCTCATCGAAACAGGAAATTTTGCTGGCGTTGCTCGACCGAGCGCTGGATATGCTGACAGAACGGATTGAGCCCATTGCAAATAAATCGATCCCGGCGGACGAAAAATTGCGGATGATGATACGGATTTATCTCCAGTCATTGGCCGAAAATTCAGATCTGTCTTCCGTTCTTTTATTTGAACACCGCTCTCTTGATCGAAAATCGCATGCGCGCCACGTCCCCAATCGAGATCGATTTGAGAAATTGTGGCAGGATGTATTTATCGAAGGCGTACACTCAAAATTGTTCGCATGTCAGGACTGCCGGTTGGCGGTCCGAGGATTGATGGGCACCCTTAACTGGACGCTTACGTGGTATCGCCCTGATGGAGAATTGTCGATCGGGGAAATAGCGGACCGATATGCAGACATGTTGTTCAATGGCTTGCTCAACCAGTGAGAGGAGCTGGAATGTATTCTTTTGAACCTACTGAAGAACAAAATATGTTAACCAAGGCCATTAACCGGTATGCTACGGCGGATTTACGGCCTGCAGCACGAGAAGCGGAAGAGGGTGGAGAATTACCGAACCAGCTCCTCAAAAAGGGATGGGAACTTGGATTGATCCAGGCTTCCATACCCGAAACATATGGCGGCTTCGGCGACCGTTCTGCGATCACGGGCGTGCTTGCGTTGGAAGAATTCGCATTTGGTGATCTGGCATTCACGTTTGCTATCGAATCCCCGGGTCTGTTTGCGTTGCCGATCCTGCTCGCGGGATCGGAGGCTCAAAAGCAGAATTATCTCCCCAAGATCGTCAAAGATAGCTGGCAGCCTTATACCGGTGCATTAATCGAACATTCCTTTGATTTCGATCCCATGATGCTAAAAACTACGGCTCTTGCGAGCGGCAATTTGTATATTTTGAACGGCAAAAAGGATTTTGTGCCTTTTGCAAGGGAGTCCGAGGCTCTATTAATTTATGCAAACCTGGAAGACCGCACCCAGGGATTTATTATTCCAAAGGATACCCCCGGATTGTCCGTCTCTGAGGAAAAGGAAAAATTAATGAGTCTGAATGCTTTTCCTCTTTATCAGGTGGAACTTCTGGATGTGAAAGTACCAGTATCGAGTCGATTGGGCGGCGCATCAGGTCATGATTTCGAGCCGGTCCTTGCGTCCATGCGTGTGGCCCAGGCCGCCGCTGCAATCGGTGTGGCCAAGGCTGCCTTTGAATATTCACGAGACTATGCCAAAGAGCGCGAAGCGTTTGGCGTGAAAATTGCACAAAAACAAGCCATCGCTTTTATGCTGGCTGAAATGAGGACGGAGATCGAGGCTGCCCGGCTGCTCACCTGGGAGGCCGCCTGGAAACTCGACACAAATAAAAACGACGCATTTACCGAGGCCTATTTTGCGTCAGTTGCCGCGATGGATATGGTAATGATGGTCACGGACAGGGCCGTACAAATCCTGGGCGGACACGGTTATATCCGTGAGCATCCCGTGGAGATGTGGATGCGGAACGGCCGCGGATTTGGGATGTTTACCGGTTTTGCCATGGTTTAGGAGTAAGAGATGTCCATTGAATTTGAAGCGCCAAAACCAATTGCTCAGGTGCAATCTGTCCTAAAGACAGTTGCAGAAGAAATGATGCGACCCAAATCCCGATATTTTGATGAGCATGAGCACGAAATTCCATGGGACTACATCGATTTCATACACATGGCAATGAAAGCCATTGGCGGCGGATCTCTGGCGGTCAACGAAGAAAAACGCAATGGGCAAGAAGCCTCTGACTTGAAAGAAAAACGTCCGCTGATTGGATATCAACTATTAGCCTCACAGATCGAGGCGTTAGCCTGGGGCGACGTCGGGATGTACCTCAATACACCCGGAGGCGGTCTTGGTGCGGCAGCCGTTCAGGCAGCCGGGACGATGGAGCAGAAAGAAAAATTCCTGTTACGGTTCGGCGACGAGAAACCAACTTTTGCTGCCATGTCCATGACTGAGGCCGGCGCGGGCTCAGATACATCTGCCATTCGAACCCGGGCTGTGTTGGATGAAAATGCCAAGGAATGGGTGATCAACGGCGAAAAGATATTCGTCACAGGCGGTGATAAATCATTGACCCAATATGAGAAACTTGGCCAAGGTTTCGTCGTTGTATGGGCCTCCATCGACCCCTCTGCAGGACGATCAGGGATGCGGGCCTTTGTCGTTGAAAGTGGAACGCCGGGTATCCGCGTTGTACGGTTGGAAAAAAAGATGGGGATCCGCGTCAGCGATACGGCGGCGATTTCCTTCCAGGACGTGCATGTGCCTTATGATCATATACTTGGAAGCCCGACCATCGAGAAAAGCTCGAAAGGTTTCAAAGGCGCCATGGCAACTTTCGACTGCAACCCGGCCTCTCGTGGCCGCATCCGGCCTGGGTGTTGCCCGAGCCGCTCTTGAATTTTTAAAAGATAGTCTTGCTGAAAACGAGGTCCCCATCCGTTACGGTCTACCTCGCCAGAAGTTAACCAATATAGAGCGCGAAGTGATCGATATGGAGATCATGCTAAAGTCTGCATGGCTGATGGTCATCAAAGCCGTTTGGATGGCAGACAATAAAATACCGAATGCACTTGAATCTTCGATGTGCAAGGTGAAAGCCGGTGATGTGACAACCAGGATCACCCAAAAAGCGGTCGAAATTTTAGGGCCGCTGGGTTACAGCCGGGAATTTCTTGTTGAAAAATGGTTCCGAGATGCCAAAATCACGGACATCTACGAAGGCACAGGGCAGATAAATCGCCTGGTTGTTGCGCGGCAAATTTTGGGCTATAGCGGTAGTGAATTGAGATAAACGAGATTTGTGCCGGAGGAGCAATGGCCTTTCATATAAACAAAGCAGTTGTGATCGGGTCAGGCACCATGGGCTCGGCGATTGCGGCACACCTGGCGAATGCGGGTGTTCCTGTGACACTTCTTGACATCGTTCCGAAAGATGACAAGGCCTCACGAAATAAAATAGTCAACGAAGGGTGGAACCGCTGCTTGAAGGCCAAACCTGCCAACTTGATGGCATCCAATTTGGGGACCCTGGTGCGACTTGGCAACCTGGAAGACGATTTTGGTACGGTTGCTGACGCAGACTGGGTGATCGAGGCGATCGTTGAGAACTTGAAGGCCAAACAAGAATTAATGGAACGGATTGACCTCGTCCGTAAGGAAGATGGGATAGTCAGCACGAATACATCAGGTATTCCCATCCGCGATATTTCAGCCGGAAGATCGAAAGGATTCGTTAAGCATTTCCTTGGAACGCATTTTTTCAATCCCCCCCGCTATCTAAAGCTGTTGGAAATCATCCCGACAGCCCATACAGATAGGGAAGTAATAAAATTTATTTCTCGATTCACGGAATACAGGCTTGGCAAAGGTGTTGTACTTTGTAAGGATACACCAAACTTTATCGGCAATCGTGTTGCCTTCGGTACAGGCGCGTTCGCACTCGATTTCATCCTGAAGAATGGGTATACCGTTGATGAAGTGGATGCTATCACCGGACAGCTCATGGGACGGCCCAAGACCGCCACGTTTCGTCTTATCGACCTGGTCGGTGTGGATGTTTGGAACAATGTTGCCAAGAATATCGAACCACTCATCCCGAATGACAAACTAGCTCAAAGATACCTTCAGAGTGAAACCGCCACCAACCTTATGGAAACCTTGGTTGAACGTAATTGGCTTGGCAATAAAACAAAGACCGGATTCTATAAGGAAGTCCGTAAAGTAAATGGGAGTAAGGAGTTTTGGCCTCTTGATTTTGAGAGATTTGAACATATTCCCCCGACCAAACCGAGTTTTAATTCGATTGGTAAGGCCAGGGAAATAACCGAACTCAGCGAGAGGCTCAAAGTATTACTCGGCGAATCAGATAAAGCTGCTTATCTTGTCCAAGCGTTGTTATATCAGGGTTTCCAATATGCCGCCTCCCTTCTGCCAGAGGTGGCAGACTCGCCAAAAGCCATCGATGATGCTATTCGTTTGGGCTTCGGGCACGAAGCAGGTCCGTTCGAAATTTGGGACATGCTTGGTGTAAAAGAGACAGTCAAGCAGATGAAGGCTGCCGGCTACATCCCGCCTGAGTGGGTGAGCGCCATGTTGAAGGCTGGGATCGAATCATTCTATAAATATAAGAACGGGGCAAAAATCGGAGTCTATGATGCAGCTAAACGGAGGTATGTTCGCTTCGCACCTCCTGAAAGCATAATCATACTCAAGGATAAGAAGGTCGTTCTCGAAAATTCAGGCGCTACACTTTACGATATGGGCGATGGAGCCGCGTGCGTGGACTTCCATACAAAGCTGAATACACTCGACGATGATATTTTTAACATCGTTAACGAAGCTTTTGACAAAACAGAGACCGATTTCGATGGATTGGTAATAAGCACCGAATCTGGAAACTTTAGTGCGGGTGCGAATTTGTTTCCGATTGTCGTCGCTGCGCAACAAGCGATGTGGGAGACCCTCGATTTTGCAGTACGGAAATTCCAAAATTTGAACATGCGGATGCGTTATTTTCCTAAACCGATAGTAGTTGCTCCCAAGGGGCTCACCCTGGGCGGTGGCTGTGAGATTGTAATGCACGCCTCCCGCGTAGTCGCTTCGTCCGAGACGTATGCCGGGTTGGTTGAAACTGGTGCTGGAGTGATCCCGGCAGGCGGTGGAACGAAGGAGATGCTGCGCCGACTAGTCAACCCTCCGATGCACACGGAGAATGCCGACGTCCTTTCACACCTACAGCGTGCATTCCTGCAAATTGGCCAGGCAAGCGTGGCTACATCTGCAGAAAATGCGCGTCAAATGGCGATCCTAGGTCTCCAGGATCGCATTGTAATGAACCGAGATCATTTACTATCCGATGCCAAGCGTGAAGTCTTACATATGGCTGCTGCGGGTTATCACCGGCCCGCGCCCGAGTTAATCTATGCAGCAGGCCGCGGTGCGCTTGATGCGCTGCGTGTAGGCGTATGGATTTTTAAGGAAGGTCAATATATAAGTGAATACGATCATCATATTGCGGATAGATTGGCTAATGTAATGTCGGGTGGCGAGCTCACTAATCCAAAATGTGTTAGCGAGCAATATATCCTTGACCTTGAGCGCGAAGCGTTCCTGTCATTGTGCGGCGAGGAGAAGACACAAGCACGCATGTGGTCAATTTTGCAGACTGGTAAGCCATTGCGAAATTGACGAAGTAAAGTTGTCGTGACCGATAATAATATTTTACGATATTGTATTTCTTAGGACGTGTACAAGGAGAGCCATTATGAAAGAAGCCTTTATTGTTTCTGCGGTTCGGACTCCTGTTGGGAAAGCAAAGCGTGGAGGACTTTCCACGGTTCGAACGGACGAGATGGCAGCCGTGGTAATTCGGGCCTTGTTAAAACGAACACCTGATCTTGCCCCGGCAGAGATCGAGGATGTCATTATTGGCTGCGCCTTTCCGGAGGGCGAACAGGGTCTCAACATGGCGCGCATGATCGCTTTACGCGCAGGGTTACCGGTGTCTGTTCCCGGTGAAACCATTAACCGGTATTGCGCCTCAGGCGTACAGGCGATAGCGCACGCGGCATATGCTATTCAATCGGGCCAAATTGATACTGCCATAGCGGGCGGGGCCGAGTCCATGACGATGGTGCCGATGACCGGTTATAAGTTCTCGCCGAATCCATTTTTTGCGGAAGACTTGCCTCAGTATTACACCAATATGGGATTGACCGCCGAGAACGTAGCGTTAAAATATAATATAAGACGTGAGGACCAGGATGTCTTCTCCCTTAATAGCCATAATAAGGCCTCCAAAGCAATGGCATCAGGACTCTTTGACCCTGAACTTGTGCCGGTTAATGTAGAAACAACTGAACTCGACGGTGACGAAAAACCAATAAAAAAGATGTTCACGGTTACGCGCGACGAAGGCCCCCGATCGGATACGAGCCTGGAAGCGCTCGCCAAACTCAAGCCAGCTTTTAAAGAGGGTGGCTCGGTGACAGCGGGAAATTCTTCTCAAATGTCAGATGGCGCGGCCGGCGTGATCGTGATGTCAGGAGAAAAAGCCTCTAGGATGGGCATCAGGCCTTTGGCGCGGTTTATGGCATTTGCCGTATGCGGAGTCCTACCAGAGTTGATGGGTATCGGTCCCATCGCCGCAATTCCACTTGCCCTTAATAAAGCAGGATTATTATTGAACGACATTGATCTGATCGAATTAAATGAGGCTTTCGCGGCGCAATCCCTTGCGGTCATCCGTGAACTTCACCTTGACCAGGAGAAAGTCAATGTCAACGGCGGTGCGATCGCCCTTGGTCATCCACTCGGATGTACGGGCGCCAAACTGACGACACAGCTCGTGTTTGAAATGGGCCGACGGAAGTCCAAATACGGCATGGTCACAATGTGTATTGGCGGCGGCATGGGAGCTGCTTCTATATTTGAAAATCTGCAATAATCGCAGGCCTTGAAGGCCTTCGAGACCTTATAAAGGTTAATCAACAAAAAGGAGAAACTATCATGTCCATAACAATTTCCGATCTTATGGCGAAAATGCCCGGCGCGTTCATCCCTGAAAAAGCCACCGGTGTAGATGCCGTGGTGCAATTCAAATTCACCGGCACAGAGCCCGGCGAATGGAATGCAGTCATCAAAGAAGGTAAATGCGCTGTTGCTGAGGGAATTCCTCAAGTCAAACCGACGATGACGCTTACCGCAGACTCTGCCGATTACGTTAAGATATTCACAGGTGAACTGGATGGCATGCAAGCATTCATGCAGGGCAAAATCAAACTGGCGGGCGATTTGAACCTGGCAATGAAATTAATGCAGATGTTCAAGATCAACAAATGATTCTTTCGATGCATCAGAATTTGTAAGAACCCTAAAAAGAAAATATCTATTCACGCCTTGCCCCAAGCTGAAAGCTTGGGGCAAGGCGTGATGGAAAAATGGACATATGCAGGGCGTGCGCCTTGCATATGTCCATTTTTTTAGTCGCTTCATGATAGTGCTATGAGTAGAAAAAAAAAGAAATATAGTCGAGTGCAGTTGTTTGCCGATCCCTCAAATATTCAACCACTTTCCAGTTTCGCGTGCCAAGTTCGCTGCAGGTCCCTGCCTGGAAGTGCATCCTGGCAAAGATTCCAGGAACAACCGGCCATATTGCTTTGTCAAAACACGACGATCCATAATCGCTACCACTCCGCGATCAGATGAAGTACGGATCAACCGCCCGAATCCCTGCCGGAATTTTAATATGGCCTCTGGCAAATAATATTCATTGAATGAGTCTTCGTACATCTCCGAACGAGCTGCTATGAGCGGATCGGTCGGTACATCGAATGGCAGCTTGGTTATAAATACGACCGATAAAGATGTGCCAGGCACATCCACACCTTCCCAAAACGAACGTGTTCCCAAAAGGACTGCCCTATCGGTGGTCTTGAAAGATTCGAGCAAGGCATTCGGTGAAGCCCCGTCACCCTGTTCGTAGACAAAAATATCTTCGCTCGCGAGTCGACCTGTAATTGCGGCGGAGGTTTTCTTGAGAGCGGCATAGGATGTAAATAAAACCAACATTCGGCCGCCGATGGTTTTTGCCGTAGTGATGATGGCGCGGTCGAGGGCTTGTTGATAACCGGCTGCATTGGGTTCAGGGATGTCATTGGGAATATACAGCAAAGTGCTTGACTCGTAGTCAAAGGGCGAGCCGAGTTGTATCTCGTCAGCTTCATCCGCACCCAGTGTGTTGCGCAAATATTGGAACTCGTTATGCGCGGTGAGCGTCGCAGATGTCAATATGACGCTGGCTTTCTCATGCCACAAATATTTCTCGATCAATTCTCCAACACGCAGCGGTGCGGCATTCAATGAGAGCCTGTTTCCATTTGGGTTGACTTCAAGCCAATAGATCTGTCCTTCGTTTGGTTTGCTGATCATTCCTGAAATATTAGCATGTGCCTCGCTCAACCTGCGATATATATTACCGATATCACCGATCACATCTTCCAATTGATCATGGCCATTAGCATACAACTCCGAAGCGGCTTTGTGAATTTCAGTCAAGCCATTGAGAAGCAGGGCCAGTGTCTCCCCGGCAGCGTCCCATGTGATCTCCACCTCGTCCCAGCCCGGTAAAGTCCGTGTGGATGGTAAAACCCTTGCCTGCCAGGAATAATTATTTTGCGGTTGGCCCTCGCGCAGAAGAGCTATAAAACCGCCCACCGTGTTAAAGAATTCCCTGTTGAGTTGTTCCAATCGGAAAGCTGCATCCGTTGCGCGATTCACCTTTTGCTGGAGCAAGCCGAAATCCGAGGGTCGAAGTACTTCGTGGGTTTCGCCTAACACGCGTCCAAGGAGACCCGCATTCGACCCGCCCACTTCTTTTAACATCCGTTCCAAGTCGACTTGCGTCAGACGAAAAGACAAAGCGTTCGTCGTAGCCGATTCGAGATGGTGGCCTTCGTCCACGATAAGATATGAGTAATCAGGTAATACCTTACTGCCCGTTGCAATATCCGAAAGCAGAAGCGCATGATTGACCACGAGTAGATGGGCCGTTTGTGCAGCATTTTTAGCGCGATTGAACGGGCATGCGCCACCAGTGCGTTTCAGGCAGGTCTCGGTCGTACATGCATCGTCTTCGGCAGAGAGACGCGCCCAAACTTCGCGCTCCACATTGCCATTCAGATTGATCTCATTGCGATCGCCACTTTGATCGGTGAGCTGCCAGACCATCACCTTGGCAAGCACGCGCATTTCCTCAGTATTGCGCGGGCCGAAATGTTTTAGGTTATCGAGGCGGCGTGGGCAAAGATAATTCGCGCGACCTTTCAGGACCGCTGCACGCAAATCAATATTTAGAGCAGCACGAAGATCAGGAATATCCTTTTGGATAAGTTGATCCTGTAAGTTGATCGTGTTGGTCGAGATAATAACGCGCGTATTATTCCGGATGGCAAACAAGGCAGCAGGAATTAAGTATGCGACCGATTTTCCAACACCAGTCCCCGCTTCCACCAATAAATGTTTGCCATTCGAAAGAGCGTTTGTTACAGCTTTAAGCATTTCCACTTGTTCAGGACGGTGCTCATAGGCTTCAAAATATTGAGAAAAAGGTCCGCCATACTCAAGGATAGACGCAACTTCTTCCAGGTCGAGGGGCAGAGGATTTTCAGGATTCTCAAGAGGTGGATTGCGGTGATTATCGGATAATTGACTTTTTCGTTGTTGATCTTTCCTGGGCTGAATACCCTCTTTTAAACGCGACCGCATCACTTCTTCGAAAACATAGCTTGCGCCCCAGGTCAGTGGTTCGCTCAAACGAAGCAACTCTGCTACCAAATCCACAGGCAACTCGCCGGCCATATCTAGCAGCCGGTTGAGGGCGGCCATCGTAACCCTGGCATCGTCCATGGCACGATGGGTAGCCGGTAAAAGGATGCCCAGTTCCTTCCCAAGCGAGCCAAGGTTGTAACGACTGGCGTTTGGGAGCAACACGGCAGCCAGCTCGTACGTGTCAATTACGTCATTTTCGGAGAAGGGGATTTGCTTTTGCAGGAAACCAAGGTCAAAACGGATGCTGTGGCCGACGATCGGTGCGTCACCGACAAAGACCTCCAACGCTCGGGAAACCTCGCGGAAATGTGGCGATTGACGCACCATGGCATCGTCAATTCCCGTCAGGCCGGTAATAAATTCAGGAATATGGCGATTCGGGTTAATAAGCGACGACCACTCTTCCTCGATGCGACTTCCCTTGAATTTGACTGCAGCAATCTCGATAATGGAATCGCGATTCTCGTCCAACCCAGTTGTTTCGATATCTATAGCGACAATAGAATGCATACAATGATTATAGAGGGTTTATTGAATATTTTTGTTGACTTGATAATTGATAGAACAAGTGTACCATGAATGGGTATTAGATTATGGATTTTGTATTAACCTGTAAATGACCCATTCTCCATACGTCGCCACAGGTTGGTAATTCTTGATCAGGTATTGAACCCCATCACGTACTTTAGCGGATCTTACCTGAAGAGGTTTGTACAGGTTTTCATCCAACTGATTGCTACCCGGTGCATCGATAATAAGAACGGGCTTATTATCCAGTATTTGCTGGAAATATTCCTCGAACATGACGCGGCTTCCGAGTAGCTGGAGGGGATATTGATAAACATAACGTGTGGGAGCCTCCCGGCGAGCAAGGAAATTCACAACGCTTTCTGCACCTATGATAAGGACCCTGTCATTTTGTTGAGTATGTTCAATTACATAATTAATTACGGGAGCATAACTATTCTCAGCTTCTCTCTCGATATAATCATGATAATTCAAAATTTGGTTTTCCTGTAAGAATAGGACTACAAGCAATGTGAGCACGGAAATTGTGTTTCCCGTTCGCGGCGATAACAAGAAAGGTATTTTTTTTAGCGATACGCAAAGTAAATAAACCAAACCTCCACTTAATACCGCCATCACCGGTAAAGGCGTTAAGTAATAATGAAGAAGGGAACGACCGGAAATTGTAATAAGCCCGACTTCGAGAGGTAAATCGACCAGGGCGAGTAGAATAACAGGCTGGATATTCTGAAATAATTGTTTTCGAAGTTGAAAAATATATATTCCACCTGCCAGCCATCCAAGAATTGCCAGATAAAGGACGGCGCCCTGGCTCATGAATAGAAACCCTTTGATAAAAACCGGAATTAACCGTCTAATTCCTTCATGCTTGCCAATGTAAGCAAAATTATAGAGGAACGCTTCACTCCAATAATCGTTCAAGGCGTGTTGGCTTGCAAATAGGAGAGCAAAGACAATTGAGAGAAGTACAATCCCTGCTGAGAGGGAAAAGAGGTCGGCAAGTGGCGATTTTTTTTGCGAGATCCGAATCCAAAGCAGGAACAACGCATAAGCGATCCATATACCGACGGTTGTTTGCTTAAAATAAAATGCGAGCCCTCCGCATACGCCAATCCAGAACGTCGTTTGAAGCGGATAATTCTTCTTTTGAGCCCTTACTATCAACCAAAAACCAAGCGCCTGGAATATTAATGCGTATTCTTCCGTAACATTGCCCTGATCTAAAATGTTCAACAACCCTGAAGTCAGGATGACCATTCCGACAATAGCCGGAACAGTACCTAACGACTCATCCAGCGATTTATACAGGAAGAAGATCGTTAGAAACAAAAAAATAAATTGGAGGAACCAAACCCCAGCAAGGGACTGAGGGCTCAGTACTAATCCCAGAGCATCGACAAGATAAATAAGGGGCGGTTTATGGTCCCATACGTCCCTGTATGGGATATCACCGCTTAATATGCGCCAGCCAACATAGAGAAAGACCCCCGAATCCCTGGACGGTAAAGTCATGTTTTCGGGGTTACTAGGAAATAATATAACCAGCGCTCCGATAAACGATAGGAATGCAGGGAGCACTGTTTTTTTTAGGTTGATCTTCACAATTGATCTGCTGCTCTTATATGGAATAGTGATCGTGGAACAAATTGATCGAATACTTAAACACGAAATAATTTATTTTGCCGCACAAAAGATAAGGTTTGAAATACCGAAGTATCAGTAGATCAAGAAAGGGAAGGACGAGTCCGATTTTTAGGAGTAAAGGGCACGTATGTGGTACGCACCCTTTACCCCTAAAAATTGGGTACTTTTTAGTGAGGTACTGAAGTATTAATTAATCCGCCGGAAGAAGAGATTTTATTTTTTCCAATGTCAGGGAGTCTGCCGACTTTTCTTTGGCCTTTTGTCGGAAAAAATCTTTTAGTTGTTTCAATTTCATCACCGGAAGGGGCGCGTCCGTGCTGTCAATCTCGGCCTGGTCATTGGTGAATATAAGCGCTGCGCGGATATCTGGAACCTCGAGTCCATCCAGTTGTTTACTAAAAAAACCCTTTACCAGTTCGATTTCGTTGGCTATCTCAGAATCCGGACGCCCAATACCTTCCTGGCCGAAAATCGTCATATAAGCTTGCATAAAACCTCCACCCGAGAGACGCCAGCGATTTTTGTAATACGTTACTTTTCCGCGTTGATGGTAAGGCTGCAGGATCCACAGTCCGGCAGACCCAATCAGTAGATGTGGAACCGGCGAGACATAATGATAAATGGTCATATCCCCGGGTAAACCTTTAAGAGCCGCGTCCAATTGTTCATCTGGCCGAGGGCTGCGTCCCCAGCGGTTGGAGAAGTACATCCCTACTTGCGTCATCGTAAAACCTACGATCAAGGCCCCGATAGAATAAACAAACAAATCAGGTCTCGCAAAGGAGAGATACATCCCAATGCCCAGGACACCCAGAGCGCCGATGCTGGTATATTGACCAATGCGTCCGTTGCGTTTAATCAACTTTTCATTCTTGATGATTTTCATTTTGTCCTTAATAAATACAAAATTTTTTCAGAGCCAGACACCGAGAGTTTTTTTTGTCAACCCCCGGACATTCAGCGGAGGCGGCTTAATTTTTCAGGCTATCTTCGATAGCTAATCTCAATGCAGCTTGGATATTTGCATCCGCTGCGTTTTTAGCAAGTCGAATGGCACTTTTGATCGCTAGGGCGTCAGATCGACCATGACCAATTAGTACCAGCCCATTCACGCCCAATAAAATTGCCGCGCCTTGTTCGCTGGGGTCAAGTAACTTTTTGATGCTGCCCAGGGCAGGTTTGACAAGCAAGCCACCCACCATAACAAACGGTCCGCCTTTGCTGATTGCCAACTTAACATCATCCAAAATCAGTTTACCTACAGCTTCGGCGGTTTTCAGCATTACATTCCCCACAAAGCCGTCTGTGACAGCCACATCCACCTTTCCGCCAATGACCTCTTTGCCTTCAACATTTCCGTAATAATTGAGCCGGGATTTCTTTAATAGAGGAGTCGCAGCCCGTACGAGTTCATTGCCTTTCCCTTCTTCTTCTCCGTTTGACACCAAGCCAATCTTAGGGTTATTCACCCCGCGTACTTTTTCAGCGTAAACGCTACCCATAATAGCAAACTGCACTAGATTCTCGGGTTTGCAGTCGGGATTTGCTCCGACATCCAGGACAACGCACGACCCCGAAGCGGTAGGAAAGATCGGAGCAATTGCCGGACGATCCACTCCCCTTAGACGCCCCAACCGGAACAAAGCGGTTACCATCGCCGCGCCTGTGTTACCTGCAGTGACAAAGGCATCCGCTTCACCTTTTTTTACCAGATCCATGCCTACTGCCATGGAATTCTTTGCATCTTTGTGGCGAGCTTTTAGCGTGAGCTCTTCGCCTTTGTCTTCCATGGTTAACATTTCGGGTGCATCAATAACTCGGATCGATAAATTACCTAAATCTTGTGTATTTAATACATGTTGGATCTTTGATTCCTCCCCTACGAGAATGATCTCGACTCCATATTCGCGGGCTGCCATAACCGACCCCGTCACATCCGGTGTAGGATAATTGTCACTACCCATTGCGTCCACAACAATTCTAGTCATCATTTTACTCCTGAAAATGTATCTCTGCTTGACAAGCAAACCAAGCCGATTATAATACGCCTGCTTGCGCTGGTGCTGGAATAGGCAGACAGGCATGGTTGAGGGCCATGTGCCGCAAGGCGTGAGGGTTCAAGTCCCTCCCAGCGCACCAAAATATCGGGCTGTTTAATTTTTATTTCAGATTTCCATATCGACTTAACTTGCCATCTTCGCTGTGCTCGCGCCGATAAGTACGTTCGGCATCTTCGACTTTCAGCCAGGTATGCTCCGCAAAAAACACCAGCACCTTCGGAGAAAAGGATATGCACAGGCGTAGGCCTATGCATATCCTTTTCTCCAGGTACGTTATGTCATGGTTGAAGAATAGTGTTTAACTGTCCTCCTACTTATTTAATCATTGCCCACCGGAGCGATAACGGTCAATAAGGGCCTTGGTGCGTTCGTCATTCGGCGATTTGAAGATTTTCTCTGGATTATCTTCTTCTATGATTTCGCCTTCCGCCATGACAATGACACGATCGGCGACATCCCTGGCGAAACCCATTTCATGTGTTACAACGAGCATGGTCATCCCATCCTGTGCCAGCTTTTTCATAACATTAAGAACTTCGCCAATGAGTTCCGGATCAAGCGCGGAGGTTGGCTCGTCAAAAAGCATCAATTTTGGCTCCATGGCCAAGGCCCGGGCGATGGCGACTCGCTGTTTTTGTCCGCCCGAGAGCCGGTTTGGGTATTCATCTTTTTTGAAAAGCAGACCCACCCGATCCAGATTCATTTCGGCGATTAAAGCGGCCTGGGTTTTGTCCATATTTTTGACCGTGACAGGTCCTTCCATAACGTTCTCGAGAACAGAAAGGTGTGGAAATAAGTTAAACTCCTGAAAGACCATTCCGGTTTTCAACCTTACTTCGTGGACCAACTGGCGGTGATTTTTTCCTTTGCCACCGGCGGGTACCGATAATTGATCCACCTCAATTATTCCAGAGGAGGGTTCTTCCAAAAAATTTATACATCGTAAAAGTGTGCTTTTTCCTGAGCCGCTTCTCCCGATGATGCAGACAACCTCCTTTGGATCAACTACAAGGTTGATCTTCTTCAATACTTGCAAGCGGCCAAAGTATTTATCCAATTCCGTAACCTTCACGAGATTTGACATCCTAACGATCCCCCCTGGACATGCGCTTCTCGATCAAGCCCTGGAAATAGGATAAAAAGAGTGTCAATATCCAATAAAAGATAGCAGCAATAATCAATGTTTCGAGATTCCGAAAGTGCGCCCGACCCACTTCAGTAGCACGCCACATTAATTCGTGAACAAAACCGGTAGCAGATACCAGGGCTGAATCTTTCGTCATTGCAATGAATTCGTTACCCGTAGGGGGAATTGCGAAGCGTAATGCCTGTGGCAGGACAACCCGCCGCATTGTTTTGGCCGGGGTCATTCCAAGGGCGAGGGCTGCTTCACGCTGACCCTTGCCGACAGAACTCAACCCGGCACGGAAGATTTCGCTCATATACGCGCCGTAATTAAGGCCAAGAGCCAGGACACCGGCCCAGAGTCCTGGCAGGACGATTCCCAGTTGTGGAAGAGCGAGAAAGAAGAAAAATATTTGTAAGAAAAGAGGGGTGCCTCGGATCAAAGAAACATAAAAAGTGCTAACCGCATAAAAGGGTGGAAATGTCGATAGTCTCCCCAAGGCCGCAAGTAAAGCCAACGCAGTCGCGAGAGTTATCGATAAGAGTGATATCCCGATCGTGGTGTTGATGCCACCTGCTATGAACCGCAGGTTATCACTCATGAAGGCTACATCGAGCTTAATTGTATGAAGCCCGAAAGGTAAAGCCTGGCCACTGAAGATGAATATTAATATTACAAGGAGCAAAATCCATGTAAGACCCACGTTGAGTCGAAACCGGGATTCTTTACGCATCTGGGCCGCATAGAGCAGGTCTGCCTGGGTTTTTACTTCACCAGAATCTTTGTTAAGGAGGTTCATACCTTGTATTCCTCGACTTGTATGGGATATAAGAATCCAGGGAAACAGCAAAAAGCTGTTTCCCTGGATGTGTTTATTACAAGGTTAATGTGTGGGAGCTTGCGTCAGATCGGCCTTGAACCATTTGTTGGAAAGTTGAGTCAATGTACCGTCTGAATGCATGTCCTTAACAAACCCGTCCAGAGTGGAAACAAGGCTCGTTACATCCAGGGTGTGTGACTTATCGATCGCAACCGCCAGATCCTCAGAATATACAGGATTGCCAATTTTCACGACTGCGAGACCATTTGCGATGTTTTGATCGACGACAGTTTCTGATGTTACATAGCCGACGAAATCCTTACGGCCTGCTCCTATGGCCTGGGCGCAATCCTGATCGGTCGAGAGAGCTACGATCTTAACACCCGCGGGAGGTTGAGCATAGATACTGGCCGCAGGCAGGTCGAGCTTGCCACCTAACCAATCCTGGTAGGTTGTGGCTGTGCCAACACATAATGATTGACCGGCTAACATATCAAGAGATGTAATTCCCGAGTCCTTGGAAACTGCGACCACGGCGGGAGTATAGTAATATGCCGTAGTAAAATCGAGAACTTTCTGGCGTTCAGGGGTGATGGTCATTGATCCAACGCTAATATCCCATTTGTCGGCCCAACTGCCGGCGGTAATCAAATCCCAGGATGGTGTTGCAAAACAAGTCTCGACGCCAAGACGTTTAGCAAGTTCGGCGGCCACATCCACATCGAACCCCTGCATTTCAGCCGTCGTGAGTGCGTCTGATGGACATTTGGTATCCGAAGGTCGCGTGCCACTAGTATTTAGGAATGACTGGGGGGCATAATTCGGATCGGTGGACACGAGGATATAACCTCGCGTTTTGATCTGATTGAGCAAGTCGTTTACAGGGGTTGACGTAGCAGGTACTTGTGTTGCGGCCGGTGCCTGAGTCATGGCGGGCGATTGAGTCGCGGCGGTGGTCGGTGTAGCGGCGGCACCGCAGGCGCTCAAGAACAATGCACAAACTATCACCAGGGCTGATAAAATATGCAGCTTCTTCATTAGATTTCTCCTCCGACAGAGAATTGGTTATACCTATTTTTGATGGTGTTAAACAGGAAAATATCGCGAAGCTTCTACCTCCTTTCCGGTCGGCGAAATTAAAGATGTGTAAGGATAGACTATCTTACCGATTTGTGCAAGAGTTAAATCCATTAAAATATTGTGTGATGAAGAGGTTGAAATTGCAGTGGTAAAATGTTTTATACACCTCGTATAGAAGATGTGTGTTCGCATTAGGATTGAATGGTTTTTGTAAATGATTTGTAGCCTCGATTATGTACGGTGCGCAACTGCGTGAAGGTTTATCCAGGAGATATAACAATGAAATTAGTTTCGGTTAAAGAAATGAAATCAATCGAGAAGGAAGCTGATTCCAACGGTTTGACCTTCGACCAAATGATGGAAAACGCGGGACAAGGATTAGCCGAAGTTATTGATGACTTATTGATCGAGGATAGCGAACGTGAGATATTCGGGTTCGTTGGGCCGGGAAATAACGGCGGGGATACGCTGGTTGCATTGACCCACCTTGCAGTAAATGGCTGGCTTGCCCGGGCTTATTTGGTCGCGCGAAAAAAGATCCTTTGGTCGAGCGATTTGAAAAAGCCGGCGGTCAGGTTGTTTTTGCAGAGGAAGACGGCAAATTATCAAGTCTAAATGCTTTTCTTCAGACAGCGACCATTGTCCTGGATGGCCTCCTGGGAACAGGAATTAAGCTGCCTCTAAAAAGCGATTTTGCAAAAATCCTCTCTGAGGGAAATTCTATTATTAATAATATTGACGAAAGACGACCATTTGTTATTGCGGTGGATTGCCCTTCGGGTATGGATTGCGATACAGGCGAAGCTGCTCCAGAATGTATTCCAGCTGATCTAACCGTCACAATGGCCGCGGTGAAGCAGGGGCAATTGAAAATGCCAGCGTATTCTTTAATCGGCGATTTGCAAGTCGTGGATATCGGTTTGTCCGATAACCTGGACTCATTGAACTCCGCGCAAATTGAGGTTGCTGAAGAAAACAAGGTCAGCGCAATCCTGCCCGACCGCGTTGTGACTGCCCACAAAGGAACATTTGGTACGGCGCTGATCGTTGCCGGCTCAGTCAATTACACCGGGGCCGCGTTGCTAACAGGTGAGGCTGCATATCGTATCGGTGCAGGTCTTGTAACATTGGCCGTGCCATCCCCGCTCCATGGAATATTAGCCGGCCGATTGGCTGAAGCGACCTGGATCCTTTTACCCCATGAACTTGGAGTTATTTCAGCGGGTGCAGCCGAAGTTTTGAAGAAAAATATGGAGCGCGCTACTGCTCTTCTTATAGGTCCAGGCCTGGGAATTGAAGATACGACCAAGGATTTCATACAAAGCGTGTTTACAGAGAAACCCGCGCGAGAGAATGCAAACACCCGGATTGGCTTTTTACAAAGCGAAGGTAACCAAAGACAAGAAACCAAAAATGTGCTGCCCCCCGTTGTCATTGACGCCGACGGTTTAAAATTGCTAGCCAGTATCGATAACTGGCACAAAATCATCCCTCCGTTAGCGGTGCTTACCCCGCATCCAGGTGAAATGTCAGTGCTAACGGGACTATCCATAGAAGAAATTCAAAAGGATCGTCAGGCGATTGCCGGTAAGTTCGCAAAAGGTTGGGGACATGTGGTGGTATTAAAGGGTGCATTCACTGTTATTGCCTCTCCCGATGGACGCATGACGATCATCCCTGTTGCGTCACCAGCTCTTGCCCGAGCAGGGACGGGTGATGTATTAGCGGGTCTTATTGTTGGACTGCGAGCACAGGGCGTGGACGCTTTCGAAGCAGCAGTGGCCGGGGCCTGGATCCATGCGCAGGCAGGATTATATGCTGCAAGCAAATTAGGTACGACTACATCCGTAATGGCTGGAGATGTGCTGAATTCCGTGAGCAGTGTACTTGCAGATTTGAATTAAATGATCGAATATTCAAGCTAAAAGTTGTTTTGTTTATAGAAAGACGCTCCTCGAATAGAGGGGCGTCTCATTGTCAATTCCGATAAGGTGGAAGTGCTGAATCTAGCTCTTTAGAAATTCTTCCAAAGCCTCTTTACTGATCCGGTAGGCAGTACCCACTTTTTTAGCTTTCAGGCTACCGTCTTTAATTGCCGACATTACGTCGTCTTCAGTCACCTTCATGGCGGCAGCTGCCTCCGACGGAGTCATTACATCAGGCATGGCATTATTCTTTGCGCCACCACCACCTTGTGAAGTATTTGCCATTCCTCCTTGCAGGGCCTGGCCCATCAAATTGCCTATGCCCATTCCCGCGCCAATCCCAGCAGTCAGACCCGCGCCGCCGCTTTGATTGTTGGCCGCGTCACGCATAGCATCCGCCGCCTGCAATTGGGTATACGTTGACATATCGAGCATACCCATATCCCGTAATTCTTGGGCCGACTTGTCAGACGGTTTCAAATTACCCACATAAAAGGTTTTTAGAGTTTAACCGAGGGCCTCAAAGTCGTCCTGAGTTTTGGCGCGTACCCCTGCACCGATTTCCTCCGTGAGACCAATGATCTCTGGAACGGAATGTTTTGCCCCTGTCTCGCCCAAGACATCCTGAAGCTTCGAAAGGAGCATCGTTCGCAACCGATCTTCAATATCAGCAGTCTTGTAGGTGCCTTGCGTGCCGACGATCTTTGTTACAAACATTTGCGGATCGCTGACCTGGAACGAGTACGTTCCGAAACCCTGAAGGAGGGCAACTCCCAGCCCCATACCCGGATTCCGGACAATAATCGGCTGCGGTGTGCCCCATTTCTTATTCGCGAATTCCTTCATGGCAACGAAGTAAACTTCCGCCGGAAAAGGGGTCCGGTCATTGAAAGCCTTGCCAATGAAGTCAATCAGCATTGGGACGTTAGCCGTCGCGATTGTGTGGCGACCGGCTTTGAATACGTCCAAGGCGTTCCCGTCACGGAAAAAGACTGCGGCCTGCGCCTCCCGAACAATAACTTGTGAGCCAATGCGGTAATCGCCTATCGAGCTGTCGTCGGGGAAGCGATGGACGATTTCATCTGCCATTTCATTTGGATATTCTATAACATCAAATATTCTGGCCATTTTTTGCTCTCTCCTTTTTCATAATAACGGTTTGATTATAGCCGAAGGGCTTACTCGATACAAGAACCGTTTATCCTATTCTTACTACGTACAAGGCAGATAATTGTTGCAAGAGAGATTTATATGCCACCTTAGAATATATGACCGTGTCGTATAACGTCTTGAATATGAGATCAGGATTTCATGAGTTTTCCGGTTGCTTTTTCCCGTACCATAAGGATTTCTGCGAGGATGCTAACTGCAATTTCATTAGGCGTTTCAGCCTGCAATTCGAGCCCAATTGGAGAGTGGATCTGGGCGACTTTTTCCGGAAGTACTCCACGAGAAATTAATTCCTTAGCAGTGGTAGCCCAACGGCGCTTCGATCCTATCACTCCAATATAGCCAGCCTGTGTATCAAGCAAAGTCGGCAGGCCGTCCACATCCACAGAAGAACCGCGTGTAGTCAGGATAAGATAGGTATAGCGATCGATATTTAGATGTTGGGGGAGTTCCATCATCGGGCAAACGTAGAAAACATCAGCGTCTGGTAAGGACTCTTTATTGCAAAATTCGGGTCTATCATCCGACACGGCGACGCGAAAACCTAGCCATTTTGCCAGATGGGTTACCGCTTTTCCAACATGCCCTCCGCCGATGATAAGCAAAGTGACGGGAGGGATCATGGGTTCCACATACACCTCTACTTGTCCTCCGCAAACACCGGGATCGCCATTTGACGGATCCGACATGTTGTAGTGAAGTAAACGGGACCGACCATCGTTTAATGCAAGCTTAGCTTCATCCTTGACACGATTTTCCAACTCGCCGCCACCAACCGTCCCAATGATCCGGCCATCCGGATAAACCAACATCTTGCTGCCTTGGTGACGCGGAGTAGAGCCTTCGCTTTTTGTTATTGTACATAATACAGCGGATCCATTCGATCTTTCGATTTCAGCCAGCGCCTGATAAATAGTGTCCATGTTTTATCCATGCTGATTTTATCCGATTTTCAATTTATAAATAAAATTACGGTCCCCATTTTGGCTGCCAATCAGGTTCGGGGTTGTCAGTCAATTGTCTTGTGCTATGACCATCAGCGCGCATAATATATAAATCGGCCTGGTTATTGTTGCGCAGGGAATTGTAGACGATATACTGGCCATTTGGAGAATATGCGCCAGCGGCATTGTTGCCACCAAAAGTCAATTGTGTGATCGCGGTTGTGCGAACATCGATGCTGTAGATCTCCCGAGCTGCCACCGGCCCGGCAAATATCAACAGGTTATTGCCGTCGGGAGACCAAGCTATGCTGCCACCGATGTCTGTAAGGTCATGGGATAGACCGCGAGGCTGCGCTTTGAGATCTTCAAGATCGAGTAAAAAGATCTCAAATGTATACTGTGTGTCCACTGCCATCGCAAAAGCAATTGAATTTCCATCCGGTGACCAAGCCGCACCGACGATGTCTTTTAACCCGCCATACAAAAGGTGAGGACTTTCTCCCATCGACCCCATCAGCCACAACGATGAATGGCCATCCGCAACCCTGTTTATGAACAAAATCTGTTTCCCGTCGGGTGAATACTCGGGTGAAAACACGTTTCCAATGTTATCTGTCAGTTGGATCAATTTTGAGTTTTCCAAGTTTAGTAGATAAAGGTCGAAGTTATCGTATTTATTAATTGCGAAAATGACGGAACTACTGTCAGGGGATATCGCCGGATAATAAGCGTTATTAGTGGCATCTGTCAGTTGTTTGTACCCCGTGCCGTCTGCATTGATCAGGCAAATCTGGTTTATGTTTTTCCGCGTACAAGTAAAGACTATATGGCCTCCGTTAATGCTAGTTGGAAAAGGCCGAGGGGTAGCAGTAGGGGTGGGTGGGGGAACCTTGACGCTGGCCGGGTTGATATTTGTAATGAATTGAAATGGAGTTATCAGTGAAAAAAGAAGAATAATGACAGCCAGGACGATAATGCTGATTGGCAGTAAGGGGCCGCTCCGGCGTTCCTGTCTGAAAAGATTTGTCCGCCGCTTACGCGAGTCATATTTCATAAGTATTCTTTATTATTCTTCTTAATCAGGGACAGCGGCAATCCCTAAAACGAATTTATGAATATTCTTTTGCATTGACTCGCAAGCGAATTGCATCTACCAATGCATGTATATAATCCATCCCGGTCTTACTTGGTCTTTTTTCGAAATGTTTCCAGCGGCGCGCCTCGAAGAACAAACAAGTCCTAAGGTCCGTAAGCGATTGATCCAAGCCTTGATGATTGCGATAAGTAGTCAGTCCAAGCTGGGCTATCTCGCGGCATTTCTTGAACGAGCCCCAATAGTCATAACCGTTGAAGGTGAAAGCAAATGGCTCGATTTTCTTCCAACCAGCGCGCTGGTTGGGGATATCGCTTTCAATTAATTGGGTATTCGGAATTTTATCCATACTTAGATTTCTGTGTATTCTTATTTAACTTTAAGCGCTCTCCAAACCTTCTCCGGCAAGATCGGGTTGACGTTCACGTTTATCCCTATCGCATCGAGAACAGCATTACCTACTGAGGGTGCCACGCCATCCATTGGAATCTCCGCAACAGCCTTAACACCGAAAGGATGACTCGGCTCGAAGGTTTCGACAAAGATCGTGGTCAATTCCGGCATTTCGTTGGCGCGGAATATATGGTAGCGGTCGAGGTCTCGTTCGATTGCAATTCCTTTTTCGTCATATCTCATTTCTTCGCAGACTGCGTAGCCAAGCGCTTGTGTCATGCCGCCTTCTATCTGACCGGAAGCAGTGAGAGGATTAACAATCACTCCCGAATCCACCGCCATTACAAGCTTGTCGACAGTTACGACGCCCGTTTCCGTGTCCACTGTCACTTCCGCAAACTGTGCGGCGAAGGGAGGTGGCGATGACGGCGAAACAAATGAACCGATACCCATAATCTGCTCTTGATCATTTCGATGCAAAGTATCCAATGCAATCTCGGACAGAGAAACGGATTTTCCATCTGGGGCGACTGCCATTTTGTTTGATAGTTTTATGGTAGTGTGATCCGTCACATTGAGCATCTTTGCCGCTCGAAGTTTTATACGCTCTCGGGCCATTTCCGCGGCTTTGACGGCAGCAGCACCGGAAATGTATGTCGTGGAAGAGGCGTAAGCGCCTTTGTCGAATGGGGTGAAGTCTGTGTCGGATGAATATGTAATGATATCGTCCAGTGGAACGCCAAGCACCTCGGCAACCATTTGAGCGATGACCGTATCGGAACCGGTTCCCAGATCTGTTGCGCCGATAAGCAGGTTGAACGAGCCGTCGTCGTTCATCTTGACCGATGCACCGCCCATATCGAGATAAGGAATCGCCGTGCCCTGCATAACCATCGCGACGCCAATCCCTTTGCGAAAGGGGGCTTTTCCCGTATGCCAGGCTTCGTTTCCAAATTTTGAGTCCCAACCAATTGCGGCTTTAGCTTGCTGGACACATTCTTCCAACCCAACTGTATGAACGATCTCGGGCCGCGGTTCCCGGCCTTCGTTCCAGGCCGTGGAAAAAGGATGATATTCGCCCGCGTGAATAGCATTCTTTAACCGAAATTCGATTGGATCGAGATTTAATGCCCGGGCAATCTTCTCCATGTGTCTTTCAACAGGCCAGTAACCCTGTGGAACCCCGTACCCGCGAAAGGCGCCCGCCGGAGGGGTGTTGGTATAAACAATGTCAGCATAAAATCGGATATTTGGTGACTTGCGATATAAACCGTCACCGACATATAAAGCCATGGCTTTGTGGCCAGTATTGCCAGTCACCGTCAATGCGTGACAGCCGTAAGCCCCGGTGTCAGATAATGCATACATTTCGTTGGCTGTGATTGTCCCATCGCGTTTGACGCCGGTCTTCATTTTGATCTTCATTGGGTGACGCGAGCGGGCAGCAATAAATTCTTCTTCACGGGTATATTCGTAAATGACAGGCCGCTTTGTTGCGATCGTAAGATGAGCAGCTACGTCCTCCATTAAAACTTCCTGTTTCCCGCCAAAACCTCCGCCGATGCGCGGCTTAATCACACGAATTCTCTTTACAGGCAACTCAAGCACGGGCGCCAACATTCGGCGCACATGGAAAGGTACCTGGGTCGATGTACGGATTACCAGCCGATCATCCTCGTCCCAATATGTTACGGTAACATGAGGTTCAATCGAAACTTGTTGTACTTTGGGTACTTCATATTCTTCCTCAAAGATTTCATCTGCCTCTTTAAAGCCTTTCTCTACATCCCCGATATCAATGCGAATCTTTGCGGCGAGATTTTGACTCGGGTTTGAGTCGGCAAAGTTGACGTATTCAGGTTCGTCGTGTATGCGAACAGCATTTGGATCCATGGCTTTCGATGAATCCAAAACCGCCGGGAGCAGTTCGTACTCGACTTCGATCAAGCCGACGGCCTTTTCTGCAATTTCCGCTGTTTCGGCTGCGACCAGAGCCACGCGGTCACCAACGAACCGGACTTTATTATCAAGCGAGAACGTATCCAGTGGGCCTGGTATTGGATCCGATTGGCCGGCCGTAGACCAAACCACGCGTGGAATATCGTGCCAAGTCAAAACGGCTGCGACACCAGGTAATAATTTAGCTTTGCTGACATCGATCTTCTTGATCCGTGCATGTGCCAAGGGGCTATGTAAGACTTTTGCGACCAGCAAACCGCGCTTTTCAATGTCTGCGGTATAGGCAGGTTTACCCTGGACGAGCTTCACGGCATCCACTTTCTTTTCGGGCTTACCAACCACTTTCCATGCCTCTGTCTGAGAAGCGACTACGACCTTGGGCCGCGTCAATAAATTGGAAAATTTGTCATTCGTTAAATTTGATGGCTGGTCATCTGATGGTCTTCCGCCTTCCCAATTACCCAAATCCCAATTAACCGATTCCTGATCAACGGCTTGTTCACCTCTCATGACTGCGGCTGCTTTTAACACAGCCTGGACGGGTTTGAGATATCCGGTACATCGACACAAAACACCGGATATCGCTTCTCGAACTTCATCTTCTGTCGGGTTTGGATTCTTGTCCAGTAGGTTTTTGGCCGCGAGAATTTGAGCAGGTGTGCAATATCCACATTGGATAGCACCTGTTTCGACGAAGGCCTGTTGTAACGGATGTAATCCCTCAGTCTTCAGCCAGCCTTGATCCGGATGTTCACCCAATGCTTCGATGGTTACGACATTGTGACCCTCGGCCTGCGCTGCCAGCATTGATCCCGCATTGATAGGTCTTCCGTCCAGCAGGACGGTATCTGCCCCGGTAAATCCACCCTCATCCCCAAACTTGACGCTAAAGAAACCGAGTCCTCGAACAGCAGCCAGGAGGGTTTCACCTGGCTTTGTCTCAATTTTATAATTGGTTGAGTTAATGGTTAGGTTGATGTCCATGATTATTTCTTTCCATAAATTAAAAGATCCCATAATTACCGACTAGGGGCAATCAAAATATTCGGTCGTAGGTCGAACTGAATAACCTGTAATTGGGTAAAAAGTAGCCGCTGAAGCGTATTTTATATTTTGAGTGTAAGCGCAGTGGTTGTTTTGTATGAAATTGTCCGGTAAATCCATAATAAACAAACTAAAAGGTGTAGAGTGGAACTCTTGAAGTATATTCCTCAAATCGGGTCGTGTTTTTGTACGAAGGCTTCGAACATCATTGAAGGCCACAAAATGAAAGTAAGTTTTTTTCCCGGCAAATAACGACAAATAGTTATCGTAAGGAATCAAAACATTTCCAGGAACATTTTGTATTTCTGAGACGAGGGCGTCACCTGCCATGCGGTCGGCTTGCGTCGGTATTTGGGTAAATGGATTGTATCCCAGCCATATAAACTGAATGACGATCACCAGCCACAATAACGTCAGGGAAAGGTTGTTAATAGTACTCCGTAATTCAAAACGCGATACCAACCGAGCTATACCCAGTCCAAAAAGTATTGCAAGGCTTGCGTATGCGGGGATTAACGTGTTATCGTATGCACCGTGGTTAATTCGCGCAACGACAGACGTGGCGATGAAACCAGCTGATGCAAAATAATAATGAAGGTGTAACCTGTCTTGAAAAAGTTTATGAATACCCAATAATAATGGCGAAAAACCGATTAATAGAACTACGGCTTCAACTTGAAAGCCTGTCTGGAGAGTGCTGAGGAGAGACGACCACCTGATCTGGTAACTTCCCGGAAGAGTGAGAAAGTAATATTGGTACCAGCCGTGTGTTGAAACATTAAAATAAAAATACGTAAACAACGCTAGGATTATGAAACTGCCAACAAACGGAACTATCTGTTTTCTAAACAAGATAAGAGTTGATAGAGCCATAACAGCAAAAATCGAAATCGCAGTTTGCTTTGTAAGGAAGGCGAGCGAGAATAAAATCCCCGCAATTATCGAGTTTTTCGTGTTCTGTTTTCCAAGAAAATATACGGCTGCCAGACAGAGGAAAATGAACAACATGTCTACCCGGGCAATATCGAACCAGGCTCCCCCCAACCTGAATGTTGCGACAAACGAGCCGGCAGCCACGAAGCCAATCGCTATGGAATTGGTTTTCTCCTTAACGGCATAAAAGATGATCAGCAGGCATCCGAGCGTGGAAGCGAATGAAACGACCCGTAAAGGCAGGAAGCTCATGCCGATGATTTTGACAAGCAGAGCGGATAAATAAAAATATAACGGTGGGTAAATCAATGGAATGTATTCCAATGAAGGTTGGAGATAAAGGCTTTGCCCCATGGAAATACGATAGGCTTGAACTAAAGATGCCCCTTCCATCCATTCGAGATCGTAGCGATAGTTAATTCGCGATATGATAACAAATAAAACCATTGCGAAATGAACACCTGCTGCTAAAATGGTGATTGCCATTATCCATTTATAACTTTCAATACCTTTGATACGTAAAAGTGATTTTTGCATTTATTCGTTCTTAAGGTTGATCGTTGCAAGACACCGGTTTGCCAGAATACCTGAAACTTCCTGACGATATTCTGCGCTTGCCCAATTATCGTTGGCATCATTGAAGGCATTACGTGCGGCCGCTTCAAGACCCGCAGATTCGGTACCGTCCATAGCGAGCAATGGCATTTTGCCGTATCCACCTACGGCAAGGCGCGTCCGACCGGAAGGCCAGCGTACCAATGCCATACAAACGATGGGTTTATCTGAAGGCGTTCGTGAGACATAGTGAAAAGCGACTTTGATATTCAACGGCATAACGATTTTAGTAATCACCTTTCCCCGCAATAAATTCTCGCGAAGAGGCAGCAGGCTGCCAATAAGCAATTCCTGGTCATTCGGTTGAATGATGATTTTCGCATCCAAGGCCAATATAATCGTTGCAAAGGTAGAGCGACCCTCTGAAACAACAAGCGTACCTGCGACAGTCGCAGCATTCCTAATATTGAGGGGAGCTTCGAGTTTCAATGCGGGCTGGAAGGCATTCGGGAAATCTGGACTCTCAAGCAATTGTTGGAGGGTTGTCGTAGCACCCATCTCCAGGTTGTTGCCGTTTTTCTTATTTTGATTTAAACCGAGGGCCTGCAAGTCAACGACTTCAACAGGCTCTGCCTGCAAGTGAGAAAGAAGCGTCCCACCTCCCAAGGGTAAAGTCCTGGTATGTGGACGAGAAATTAAAGCAATAACTTCTTCAAGAGTTTGAGGGCGATGATAAGTTGTGATCATAGAAGCTCCACCGATTTCATCTACTAATGAGGAGTTTCATTATACAAGATATACGGGATATTCATCCAGTTTTGTATGTACAATGATAGATGAAGTGTTGTAATATAGTTATTCAGTGATAGTCTCATCTGGATAGACTTTCCAACCCAGTTCTCCCAGCTTTGAAAGATTAAATTGTTCACGGGGGACATTGATAAGTAAAGCATTGCCTTCAGCGAGTAGTTCGTCAGTTTGTGCATCGTAAATGCCGGCCCACGCTTCGGCGGTTTTGCCTTTAGATTTTCCCGCTCTGCCAATGATCCGCAGCGATTTGCCGATTGGCACATTTTTGCGATATTTGACTTCCAGCCGGGCCGTGAACATAAACCGAGGAGCCAGTATGTCCGACCCCATTTGAGAACGCCCGGACATTTCATCCAATATTGCGCCTACAATCCCTCCATGCAACACACCCGGATAACCTTGAAAATGTTCGGGTGCAATATAGTTTGATTCTACAACCCCCGGTTCCGTTTCGTATATATGTAAATGCAACCCGATAGGGTTTTTTAGCCCGCAAATAAAACACATATTTGAATTTGGCTGTTTGTTTTTTGTCATGATTTCAATTGTATCAAAGCCCGAAAAGGAATGTCAGGTCATTGACGTTTGTCCCGGTATAACCCGTTTTAAGCAAATCTCCGAGCGATCCAAAGAATGGAAATGAATCATTCCTGGATAAATATTCGGCTGCGGACATTCCGAGCTTTTTTGCCCGCTGGTATGTTTGTCCATTAACCACGGCGCCAGCTGCTTCCGTGGGCCCATCGTTGCCGTCTGTTGCAAGAGATATAAGCATTCCATTTTTCAAGTTATCCATTATTTCCACTGCACCAAGCGCCAGTTCTTGATTACGTCCGCCTTTGCCAATTCCTCGAATTGTGACTGTTGTCTCGCCGCCTGATATTAAACAAAAAGGTCTCGGCTTTTGCATAACCGCTTTACGCAAGGTTTCTGCCAGTTGTTTCCCGGCCCTACGTGCTTCCCCTTGCAGATTTGTGTTGATAATATCCGTAATGAAGCCTTCCACCACCGCTTTTTCCTTCGCCGCCTGGAGAGCGGATTTATTATTAGCCACTATAACATTCCATAGATGATCGGAAACTGAAGGAACCAAGTTTTTTTCACTAACAACTATTTTTAATTTCGAACTCGATAGCAGTCTGGCAATACCATATTTTTTCGAGATACCCCGAATTTGCTCAACGGATCGTTGGCTCGGTACAGTCAGCCCCGATGCGATTACATCTAAATGATCCCCGATTACATCGGAAAGAATCAGGCTCAATAATTTACCTTTAGTCGCGGCAGCCAAGCCTCCTCCTTTGAGGAGATCAAGCTGGCAACGGAGGACATTAATTTCGTCGATAGTCGCTCCATTTGCCAACATAGATTCTGTCAATACCTGTATATCAGTTAATGAAAGTTCCTCCCGTGGAGCGACCACAAGCGCGGAACCTCCGCCTGATATCAAGCATATTAATAAATCGTTTTTCTGGATGCGTGATATAAAATCCAGTACGGCTTGCCCGGCAGCCAAGCTACGTTGATCGGGGACGGGATGACCAGCTTCCATAATAGTTACGCGCTTCCCAATCCGGGTCAAGGAACCATCGTCCATTGCGTTTAATGAATGTTTTGTGACGATAAGAGCATCGGTAAAATCTTTGCAGAAGGCTGCGGCAGCCATTGTCATCGGCTCGGCAGCCTTGCCAATCCCCAATAAGAAAAGGCGATCATATCCTGGCAGTTGTGTCTTTTCCAGCCATTGTCTGACAATCCTGCCTGGTTCGACAGCCTCGATGGCGGCGGCCAGGATGCGAGTTAAACTAGGATCTTGAAGACTGTGAGTGAGAAATCGATTCGCATCCACGCTTGAAGTATACTTTGCTCATGATGAAACAAAAAGTCTTCGTTTCCCGAAAAATCCCAGAAAAAGGAGTGGCCCTGGTTAGGGATTTCTGCGATGCAGATGTATGGCAGAGTGAAATCCCACCCAGCCGAAACGAACTTTTTGACCGCGTGAAAAAAGTGGACGGTTTACTCTCCGCGCTCACAGAGCGTGTCGATGCTGAATTGATGGATGCGGTTCCCCAATTGAAAGTGATCAGTAATTTTGCGGTCGGTGTCGATAATATTGACGTGGCGGCCGCGACGATACGTAAGATCCCCGTGGGGAATACTCCCGGCGTCCTTACAGATGCCACGGCCGATATGGCTTTTGCTCTTATGATGGCCGCTGCGCGACGAATTGTGGAGGGTGAACGTTATGTCAAAGATGGAAAGTGGAAAACATGGGATCCCCAGCTTTTGCTCGGCGCTGACATTGTCGGTTCAACGTTGGGAATCATTGGATTCGGGCGAATCGGGCAAGCGATGGCGAAAAGAGCGACGGGTTTTAATCTGCATGTGATCTATCACGACCCTTCTGCGAATCCCGCCTTTGGTGCAACGCCGGTAGACCTGGAGATATTACTGCACCAGTCTGATTTTATATCCCTGCACGTTCCGTTGACTCCACTAACACGTCATATGGTCAACCGTGAAACGTTAAGGATGATGAGACCGAATGCAATATTGGTAAATACATCCCGAGGCCCGATTATAGATACCCAGGCATTATATGATGCCCTGAAAGAAAACAATATTTTCGCGGCCGCACTGGATGTAACCGATCCTGAACCGTTGCCCTCAGAACATCCCTTGTTGAGCCTGGCGAACTGTATTATTGTCCCGCATCTTGGAAGCGCCAGTAAATGGACGCGGGATCAAATGGCCGTTCTTGCCGCGCAAAACGTAATTGCCGGATTGAAAGGCGAACAGTTACCTAATTGCGTCAACCCCGAGATATACGAATAAAAATAAATTAGAAGATGTGTAAGTAGGTTCAAACAATATTAATGGCTGATACGAGATACCTTTAATGGATTATGAAAGATAAAAAGAAATTTCGTCATCTATTGAACCAGATTTATAACCCGATCATCGGCGCCCAAATTGTTGAGCGTCTCACTTCTGTCCTCGATAAATATCGGGGACAAATACCGGACCATTTATCTTCCGGTCTTAATGAACGCGACGTTATTTTAATCGTTTATCCAGATCAGGTTCAGGAACCCAATCGAGCGCCGCTCCAATCTCTTGGAGATTTTTGTGAAGATTTTCTACAAGGTGTAATCTCCGGAATCCACCTTCTGCCTTTTTTTCCCTCATCATCCGATGATGGCTTCTCCGTGATTGATTATCGGGAAGTACACTCCCAATACGGGAGTTGGACTGATGTAGAATCTTTAGGTAGAAATTTCAGACTCATGTTCGACGCTGTTATTAATCATGCGTCTGTACAAAGCTCGTGGTTCAAAAGATATATATCCAACGATAAAGAATATGATGGTTATTTTATTGAGGTCGCAGGGTCCCCGGATATTTCAAGTGTTGTCCGCCCGCGGGCTTTACCTCTATTGACCACCTTTAATACTTCAAATGGAACGAAGTCCATCTGGACAACATTCAGCGCGGACCAGGCCGATCTAAACTATCATAATCCTGCCGTACTCCTGGAAATATTGGACGTACTGTTGGATTACATCAAACGGGGTGCAGAATTCATCCGCTTGGATGCAGTAGCTTATTTATGGAAGGAAATCGGCACCCCCTGCATCAATCTTCCGCAAACGCACTGGATCGTGCAGTTGATCCGGGCTGTGCTGGATGAAGTGGCGCCTACCGTAATGATAATAACCGAAACGAACGTCTCATTCGAGGAAAATATCGCGTATTTTGGCGATGGGATGAACGAAGCTCAGTTGGTTTATAATTTTCCGCTACCGCCCCTTGTCCTTCATACATTTTATAGCGGAGATGCAAGGGTCCTTTCCGCGTTGGGCCTCCGGCCTGAAATCGCCTTCAAAGACAACCACTTTTTTCAATTTTCTTGCCTCCCACGACGGGATAGGATTAAACCCGGTACGAGGAATACTTAACGATGGAGATATTGAAGAGCTGGTGCGAGGCACCAAGGCACGTGGGGGATTGGTGTCATTTAAGACCGATTCCGGCGGGGTACAAAGTCCGTATGAACTGAATATTAATTACCTGGATGCATTATCCAATCCTGATGAACCCGAGGACGGGACATTACGAAGGTTTATTACGGCCCATGCAATCCTGCTGTCCATTGCAGGTATTCCGGGGATATATTTCCACAGTTTGTTTGGCTCGCGCGGATGGCCCGGAGGTGTGACCCAAACAGGGCATAATCGATCCATCAACCGCGAAAAACTTGTTAGAAAAGTCCTCCAAGCTGAACTGGAAAATACCAATTCCTTACGTCAGCAAGTATTTATGCATCTTAAAAATTTGATATCTGTACGTGCCCAGAACCCCGCATTTAAACCACAAAGCGGACAGCGAGTATTAGAAATAAATTCCGAAGTGTTCGCAGTATTGCGCATAGACAAATATTCTAAGAAATCGGTATTGTGTTTTCATAACGTAAGCGCCAAATCGATATCCGTTAATGTGGATTTGTCTCTTTTACCTTATAAATACCCGGGAAGATTGCTTGACCTGATCAGTAGCGAACAATTCGACGTAGAAAAATTCCTAAGATTTTCTCTTGCACCTTATCAAACAGCGTGGCTGACTAACTAAATATTGGGAGTGTCGAACATGGTTTCTTCAAATTCCATACCCGCCAATGATTTGCGCATCGGATTTGTTTCAACTCGTTTCGAGAGTACGGACGGGGTTTCCTTGGAATCTGAGAAGTGGAGTCATGTATTTAAACGACTTAATCACGAATGTTATTATTTCGCGGGTTTATGTGACAGACCCGAAAACCTAAGTTTTGTCGTACCGGAGGCTCACTTCGCTCATCCTGCCATCGTTGAAACCTATGAAGGAGCATTTTCAAACCGAAATCGTCCACAAAAATTAACGCGTGCCATCCGGGATCTTGCTGAGCATCTTAAGACCCAGTTGTATGAGTTCGCCAGGAAATTTGATATTCATATCTTACTGGTTGAGAACGCCCTGGCCATTCCGCTGAATATTCCACTCGGGATCGCTTTAACAGAATTTATCTCTGAAACCGGAATCCATACTATTGCCCATCATCACGATCTGTACTGGGAGCGAGAGCGTTTCCTCGTCAACTGCATATGGGATTATCTCGACATGTGTTTTCCGCCTCGCCTCCCCAGCATCAAACACGTTGTCATTAATTCACCTGCCGCCGCCCAGCTCAGCTTTCGCCGAGGCATCTCGGCGTTGTTGATTCCCAATGTAATGGATTTCGATCATCCACCACTCCCTGCGGATGAGTATGCCTCGACCGTTAAAGCGGACTTACAAATTAATTCGGGGGAATATTTTTTTCTCCAGCCGACACGTATCGTTCAACGGAAGGGGATCGAACACGCCATTGAACTGGTGCGTCGTTTGCCTTTACGCGCTCGATTAGTCATATCGCACGCCAGCGGCGATGAAGGCGATGCTTATGAAAAGCATCTCCGTTCCTTTTCCCAGCTCCTGGGCGTCTCCACCCTATTTGTCTCCGATATCATCGGCGACCAGCGAGGCAGGACACCGGATGGGCGAAAAATATATTCACTATGGGACGTTTATCCTTTTGCCGACCTTATCACCTATCCCTCTTTGCTGGAGGGCTTTGGAAATGCTTTCCTGGAGTCGGTTTATTTCCGCCGGCCCATCCTGGTCAATGATTATACGATCTACGCCATTGATATAAAGCCCAAAGGATTCCAGGCAATAGAGCTCGATGGATTTTTAACTGACGATACGATCGCGGAAGTGCAAAAGGTGCTCAATAATCCCAAAATAGCAAATGAAATGGCAGAGCACAACTATCAACTTGCGAAACGATTTTATTCCTTCGCGTTCCTGGAACACCAATTGCAAGCACTGCTCCAATCCCTCACGGGAGAAGATGTGAGAAGCTGAGACATGGAAATTGCATTGATCCATTATGCTGCGCCGCCCATCATTGGAGGTGTAGAAAGCGTTATTGACAGCCACGCACATCTAATGGCTAATGACGGCCATCACGTGCGAATTATCGCCGGGCGCGGTGAGCAGATCGATCCAAAGATCCTTTTACGAAGTTGCCCCTGGTAGATTCCCGCCATGAGAATATTCTAGCTCTCAAAAGGGACCTCGACCAGGGACGTATTCCCAAAGGATTTGACTCAATGGTTCAAGAAATCAAATCGCAGCTTATCGAAATTATTGGAAATACGGATTGGCTTATTGCCCATAATGTCTGTTCTTTAAATAAAAATTTAGCTCTCACCGCAGCACTTAAACAAATATCCGAGAATCAAATTAAACCCCAATTCATTTTGTGGCACCATGACTTTGCCTGGACAACTCCGCGTTACAGGAATGAACTCCATGATGGGTATCCCTGGGATTTACTCTGCACAGATTGGCCGCAAGCAAAGCAGGTTGTCGTATCAGAATCGCGTCAAATTGAACTTGCAAAACTGCTTAATGTCAACAATAGACGGATCAGCGTTGTTCCTAACGGCATCGATGCAGCATATTTCTTGAAATTAGAAGTACAAACACAGGAAATTTACAAACAATTGGAATTAATCTCTGCTGAACCGCTAATCCTGCTGCCAGTCCGTATTACCCCTCGAAAGAATATTGAGTATGCCCTTAAAGTGCTGGCTGAATTGCGTAAGCGATTCAAAAACGCCAAGCTGGTCGTAACCGGACCGCTTGGAGCCCATAACCCGGCCAATGTACAATATTTGGAACACCTGGTCGAGCTGCGACGCGAGTTGAACCTTGGGGAGGCAGCATATTTTTTGGCCGAGCTGAGCGATAAGTCGTTGTCCAATGAAGTAATCTCGGATTTATACAGGCTTGCGGATCTATTATTGTTTCCGAGCAGAGAAGAGGGTTTTGGCATACCCATTTTGGAGGCGGGGTTGGCAGGTATCCCGGTATTCTGCGCAGATATTGCTCCATTTCGCGAACTTGGAGGTTCACAAGTAACTTATTTCTCGCTGGATATTGATCCGGGTGATTTGGCTAATCGATTAATAAAATCATTGGAATCAAGTTCAGTTTTCGCGCTCCGAAAACGGGTCTTGCAAAACTATTCGTGGGAAAAAATATATACAAATAAAATATATCGATTATTAAAGAAAGGTTGACCCATGAAAAAACGGTATTCAACCAGATTATTCAGAAAAATATTAGTACCGATCATTTATGGTGCAGACAATGGGACTGCGATTAAAACCGCCTTAATTATTGCAGACAAAGAAAACATCCATTTAGTGGGAATTGTTGGTATCTCTAATGAAGAGTCGCTGAGCACGGCAGCAGTGCCGGCGCGTCATCTGCGTAAAATTCTTGGGGAAGTTACAAGTAAAACCTTTGTCCGCTCCATGCAACACATCCGTGTTTCTCATAAACCATGGGATGAATTGATACATGTCATCCAGGAGGAAAAGCCGGACCTTCTAATTTTGGAGTCTTCTCATTTTAAGGTATTAAATATTACTCCGAACGATGCTTTACGTTTTCCTCCCTGTGATATCGTGATAGCCGGTGGAAACATGCCCGAGAAACCTCAAAAGGTGCTTGTCTCACTGCGCGGCGGTCCCTACGCAGAGCTTTCACTGCGGTTAGGACTTTCCATTTCGAGAACAAGTCAGGCGATGATTACGGCCCTTCATCTCCTGTCAAGTTCCAATACTGAAATTGCCGACCCCGCTTATAAGGGTATGGATAGAGTATTAAGGAATTTACCCGAAGTCAGGCGTAAGCAAATAACGACAGACGATCCGGCAAATGCGATATTATCGGAAGTCCATGATTATGAATTATTGGTGTTGGGGGCAACTGCCCGATCCCATGATTCGTTAATTTCGATAGGACCTGTGGCCGATAAAATACTGCGACAAACCACAAAAGGTATTTTAATTGTAAAGTCCCGTAAACCAATGCCGGTTAATATGGACAACGAGGTCGTCGGCCAAAATGCAATCTCTGTCCTCGTCGACAAGTGGTTTGCTGAAAATACTTATCACGCTGGTGAATTTACCGACCTTGATCATTTGGTTGAAATCAAACGCAAGCAAAACCTCACCATCAGCCTGGCCCTTCCGGCTTTGGATGAGGAAGAAACCGTGGGTCATGTTATAAAAACCATAAAAGATGCATTGATGGATCGCGTTCCACTGCTCGATGAAATTGTTTTGGTTGATTCGGATTCAAGCGACCGGACCCGGGAAATTGCTTCTGGGCTGGGGGTGCCGGTTTTTATCCATCAAAAAGTCCTACCCGAGCTAGGTCCACGAGCCGGTAAAGGCGAAGCCTTGTGGAAAAGCCTGTACCTGACGCATGGCGATATCGTAATTTGGATCGATACGGATATTGTGAATATCCATCCGCGGTTTGTCTATGGGTTATTAGGACCGCTCATCCTCCATCCTGAAATCCAGTTTGTCAAAGGCTTTTATCACCGTCCGTTAAAAGTGGGTAACCAACTGCAATCGAGTGGAGGTGGCAGGGTTACAGAATTAACAGCGCGTCCTTTATTAAATCTATTTTTTCCCGAACTCTCAGGACTTATCCAGCCTCTTTCAGGGGAATATGGTGGACGACGGAAGGCATTTGAACAAGTGCCATTTTCTTCCGGTTATGGCGTAGAAATTGGTCTCGCCATCGATGTGTTCGAGAAATTTGGCCTGGGCGCCATCGCTCAAGTCGATCTTCAAGAACGGATCCACCATAACCAACCGCTTGAGTCGTTAAGTAAAATGTCATTTGCAATCATTCAGACAGTGATGAGAAGGATCGAGAAACGATACGGAACCAAGCTATTGGAAGACATCAATAAAACCATGAAATTGATCCGTTATGGACAGCAACGATTGTTATTAGATGTCGTAGAGATCGCTGAATTGGAACGACCAGCGATGATTGAAATCAATGAATATCGTGAACTTCGAGTGAATAAGACGATTAATGCTGTTTAAATGTATCAATTAGTAATTTAAAATTTCCACCGGCGGGATACAAGATGGGGCAAGTCGCGCCGCGTTTTCGATATTCATTCACTTTCGAGCGTGCTTCCTCGGGTGTCCCGGAGGCAGTGATGCGATAAACCAATTCGTCAGGCACAAGGTGCTTGGCTTTTATGATTTGTTCCTTTGTAGCGGGCCAACCCAAAATTGACTGAATCCCATTGATCACATCCTGCGAAACACCCGATGCTTTTGCTATATGAGGCTGCTGGGCGAGATATTGGCAGAGAAGCATTTTTGTCGTATCAATCGCTTTTTCGTGACTCTCATCAACCGAACAGACAATTAATTGGGGGCGATCGAAATCTTCCAGCTTTCGGCCTGATTTCTTCAAGCCTTTATCGAGTAATTCCAATGCTTTGTCATTATATTCAGGGGGAACGCAGTAATTTAACACAACGCCGTCAGCAATCTCGCCAGTCAATTCCATCATTTGATCGCCCGTTGCGCCGATCATGATCGGGATGTTCCGCGGTTCCCTGCGGCCATGAACCACGTCCAACTCGATCCCATCCACGTGATGGAATTCACCATGGAACGTGACACGCTCCATATTAAGCAAGCGGCGCATCACCTCAACCGTCTCACGCATAGCGGTTGACGGTTTATTGCGTTTGATGCCAACGTTGCTTGCTAAAGGATCCCACCAAGCGCCAATTCCGCAGATGATCCGATTAGGCGCCAAGTCGTCGAGGGTAAGAAATGTTGCGGCCAACAAACCTATATTGCGAGTCCAGTTATTAATAACTCCCGAGCCGACCTTAATTCGTTGCGTAACAGCTGCGTAAGCTGCCATCGGAACGATCGCGTCGCGCACTAATCTGGATTCTGCCTGCCAAACTGCTTCAAAACCGCATTCTTCAGCGTAACGAACATAATCAAGTCCATCTCGAAGGTCATGTGAGTCTTGTAAATATAGAGCTACTCTTTCCACAGCTTAAACTCCTCGATTAATGTGAAGATTTGACAGCTTATTTTCAATTGGCGTTTTTGGCAGGATTATCCGGCTGAATGAAGCCGGTGTTAATAAAGATAAATATTGTAGTAATTATAAGATTTGACATTATACCTGAAAGTATATGTTAGCTTCTAGAATAAGTGGAACCAGGCGGGTAAGGCATATTTATGCCTTTGATATAAGAAGGATGATTATCAAAGGCGAATAGGAGGATAATCATCTTGAATAAGGCAACTGTATATTCTATAATGAAATTAGGATCCCATAATTATAAAATTGGTATTTCAGAAATTCTGCTCTGCGGAGAAATATATCATGATTAACAAATCCGTAACGTCAAAGATAACACCACGGGATAATATAGATAATTGCCGGGCCATAGAAATTGATAAAAATAATATAGCTGAATGTCTCCTTACAGGTCCGAACTCATGCTCTTTTGCGCTACCGTTTGGATATTGTTTTCTATGCCAGCATCCACGTTTAGATGAGATCATCGATAATACTAGAAAAATAAGGCAGGCAACTAACACTCGGTAATAAAGTCGAAAATCCTGATAATTGAATACAGGCGTTTTGTTAATAAAAAAATAGATTGCCCTAGTTGATCTCGGGGCATTCTATTTTTTTATTCATTAAAACCTTCGGCTGCATGAATCTAGATGCGCTGCCACATCTGTGAGGCGAGTTCGCGTGAGCGAGCAGCGACACGCGGCTCGTCGAGCGTGAGGATTTTCTTGTTCTTCATAAGGATTTTTCCCCTGCACACAGTTGTGTCAACTGTGGCGTCCACTAAACCGAATATAAGATGGCCGAGGAAATTCCCTTCATTAAGCGGAGTTGGGGGCTGGTAATCTAGGATGGCAAGATCAGCTGGGTGTCCCTTGGAAATCTCGCCTAAACGAATCCCGAATTGACGCTCGCATATTTCGGCATTGTTTCGCAACAACATTTGAGGCGCCTCCGTAAAAGCAACTCGAGGATCAAGATTAGCAAGCCGATGAAGGAGATACGCGCACCGCATCTGAGCGAGCATGTCGGAGGACATTCCATCCGTGCCAAGACCCACCACTACACCCTTTTTTAGTAGCTCCAATATTTTAGTGACACCAACAGCATTGTTCATGTTAAATTCGGGATTATGAACGACGCTTGTTTTTGTGGAGCCGATAATATCCATTTCTGATTCGTCGATGTGCACGCAATGAATAAAAAGAGACTTCTCTCCCGATGCGCCCTTCTTATCGAGTCTTTTAACTGTCGGCATTCCGTACTTTTTATTGGAATCTTCCCTATCCGCGTCGCCCTCGGCTACATGAATGTGACAGCCAACTCCCGCATCTTTGGCAATGCTTACACATTTCTCAAGCGTCTCTTCAGATAGGGTGAACGAAGCGTGCAGGCCCATCATGGCCGCGATCTGGCCATCACCCTTGCCTGTTTTCTTTATAAATCGTTCGTTCTCCTCGATGCCACCGCCTGCTACATTTCGATCCGAAACTTCGTAACAGAGAGAGGCGCGTATGCCGGCTTGTCGAACGGCTGTTTCTAGCAGGTCCAAAGACCCTTCTCTCGACGCTGGAGAGGCATGGTGATCTATTACGGTGGTCGTACCGTTGCGTATACATTCGATCAGCGGTATTTGTGCAGAAAGGGTAATGTCTTTATCGGAGAGCGCTTTGTCGAGCTTCCACCAAAGTCGTTCGAGAATTTCCGTGAAATTAGATGCCGGTTCTCCCGGAATGGCCATGCCACGCGCCATCGTAGAGTAGAAATGATGATGTGTGCAGATAAATCCCGGCAGGACGATTTTGTCAGCGCAATCTACGCTTTCCCCCTTGGGATAACGCCGCTTCATCTCGGCTGCATTGCCAACTTCAACAATATTTTCACCGTCGGTGACAACAGACCCGTTCCACAAAACGTGATTATCAGCACCTAGTGTAATGACAATACCATTTTCAAATCGAATAGTCATTTTCTATCCTCTCCATTCGTCCATCATCAGTTTTCTCTTAATGCCGCAAATTCTTCGGGAGTGCGTTCTCGCATACTGATCGCGCCTACAAAGCACTTCTTAGCGCAAATTGAGCAACCAATACACCTGGACGGATCCGTATGAGGATTGCCCATGTCGTCCAGGTCAATGGCTAAATATGGACAACGTGCACAGTTTCCGCAGGATACACACAATTCGTAATTGACTTCCGACAGTCTTTTTACAGGAGAAAGAGACATGAAATCGATAATTGGATGTGGTTGGGCTATTCCAATCAATTCTTTCATGGACTTTATCCCACGTTCCTGCATAAGTAATGAGGTTCCAGACTCAAGTTCATTAATGATCCCGTAGCCATATTTCGTCGCGATGGTGCAAAACTGAACCGTCTTGACACCAAGTGCCAGGAAATCCATGGCAGCTTTATAGTTCATCGGTCCGGCATTACCTGAGATCTCAATTCCTTCCGGCACAGATTGAGCAAGAGTAAGGTTAGAGATCGGCGTGACCCCCTCGCCACTCATGCCTACTATAACGCCTTTTTCCCACGAATCGCCAGTAGTATGCGGGCGAAAACCGAGGGTTGGGAATGAATTCGCCAAAGTAATGCCAGCCTTCTTGCCGGGATACTTTTCGAGAACATTCCTGATCGCGCGTAAGATCGGTACAACTGACGTCACCGCTGCAGTCAGTTTGAACAGCTTTGGGATATCCGGAGATCCGACTTCCATGATCCAAGAAACAATCTTTGCCGTTAGCGCCGCGTTCTGAGAAACGATGTCGCCTTCCGTCCCATCCCCACCTTGCGGACAGGATAAGGAATATTCAATGCCCATAACCCCGGCTGCCTCAAGCTTGCGAGTATTCGATTGCCATGCCGCTTTATCGTTTTCATCGTGACCCGTTACAGGGCCACCTGTCGATGCCATTGTAAGTCGATCAGGCCACTTTTTAACCAGTTTTTCCACTTCACCGCAGACACGATCAAGGGAATGTCCTGATACATTGTCGGCATTGGCATAGGTTGACGGACTAAAAGTGAACATATATCCGCCTGGAATATGGATCGGGACATTGTCGAAGGCGGTTTTCATGATCCCGCCGGTCCAGCCACTTTCGTAAGCTTTAAACATTTGTTCAAGGCCATCCGTTAATGGAGAGGCTGAGAGAAGGTAGGGTGATCGAATTTGACGCCCGAAGAAGTCGGTATTTAAGGAAACCGGGAGCTTGTTATAGCCAGGTAAGCCATGGGATGATTTGGTAGATTTATCAATGGCAGGTCCTGGTCGATGGCTTAGGTAAGCATCAATTTCGACCGCTGCATTTTTACCTGCGGCAACCGCTTCCACCACCGTTGTCGGGCCGTTGGTTACATCGCCAGCATAATAAATTCCTGCTGCCTTTTCAAGCGGCAACGTCGAACGCATACCGATTGCCATCACCACATAGTTAAAATCACTTCTAATACCCTCGGTTCCATCCAAATCGCGGATATTCGCCGGTTTGAACGGCTGTCCATCCGGAAGTTGAACTTTTTTGGTCTCAATTCCTGAAATACCAAGATTATTTTTTCTAATCTTGCTAACTCGAATTCGCCCATTTATTTCGATATCATGGTCAATTAACCCTCGTCGTTCTTCAGAGGTTAATGGCATTTCGGACAATTTCTCCAGCATGAACATTTCAACGTGACCGGCGCCTCGTTCTTTCGCGGTGATTGCGCAGTCGACCGCGGTTGCGCCGCCTCCAATAACCGCTACGTTACCGTGAAAATTGTAAGCATTTGGATCTGAGAGGAGCTTCACCATTTTAATGGCAAGGTCCTCGTTGCCAATTCCTAATTCAATCGGTTTCCAAAGGCCGATCGTCATGCAAACAGCATGGTAGCCCTGAGATAATAATTTCTCAGGCGCCTCGACCTTAATTCCTTTTTTGACTGTAATTGTCCCGAGGGAAAGAAGGAATTCAATATCGGTCTGGACTATTTTTTTATCAAGACGTTCATCCGGAATCAGGTTGATCATACCACCCAACTTTTCGCGGCTCTCAAAAATATCAACTCGATATCCCATCTGAGCCAGCGCAGCCGCTGCCCCAAGACCTGCAGGTCCGCCTCCGACTACAGCGACCTTTTTTCCATTAAGTGGCGGGGTGGAGAATTTCGGAATTCCTCCCAGTTGTTTTGCCATTTCAACCAAAGTTGCCTGTACCTTTGGAATTTGGATAGACCCATCGAAGTCTTTGCGGGAGCAGGCAGACATGCAAAAACGGTCTGGACAAACAAAGCCACAAATGCCGCCCAACGGATTGTTTCGCATGATTTCAGCGGCGGCGCGTTTAATGTCTGAAGTATTGCCCACGCGGGCTGCCATAATGAAATCAAATGGCGAGCAATTTACGGGGCAGGCTGTTTGACAAGGTTTTTCTTCGCAATACTCGCACCTTGAAAGTTCCGCCTGGAGTTGGTGTTTAGTCATGATAATGGAATTTGAGTGGACATTCTTTTCCATGGAACACCTCAATTCAATAATATTGGGGTTATTTCATCAAAAACCCCAAATTTATTATAGCATCCGGTAGAAATTTTTAAAATGAAAAAGCTCCGTATCCAGAGTGTGTTATGTCATATTAAGTTGTCTATTTCTTTGTTATTGGAAATGACGAAGCTAACCCCGATTGCTGTCCAGGATATTATTAATGGCTTGCTGAAAAATTTATTCCATCATTATTTCTGTGCTTTTAAGCCTTCCAATTTGCGGACGAGTTCAAGATCCTCCGGTAAATCCAAGTCCAATCCAAGGCTTGGCAAGTCAACAATTTCCAACCGGGCGCCTGATTTATTTGCTCGCTCACAGTGACGTTTGAATGAATCCGGTCCAAAATCATACTCAATAATGTTAGCTGGAGAGAGTAGGAGTGCGTTCGTTCCCTTTTTATGCCTATCGGGAGCGATGACGATTACCGGTGGATTTATTGCCCGATCAAGTAATGTCAAAATAGCTTCACGTGAGAGAAGCGGCAAGTCTGCCGGCACAACCAACACGCCGCGAGAGGCGTAGACCTGCGCGATTACCGTGGCACGTTTCAATGCGGTGTTCAATGCAGGCGCACCGTCTTCTTGAACAGTTCGCGCCCCCATCTCACGGGCGATCGCTAATACCGACGAATCGCGGCTAACCACAAGAACCTGATCAACCTCTTCCAAATCGATCAAGGTTTTCAGCGTATGTTCCAATAAGTAGACGGTTTAGGTCCGCCCGTTCGTCTTCGGATAATGCGCCCGCCAATCGCGATTTACCGCGCCGAAGAGGCTTAACAGGTACAATCGCCCAGAGTGTCATTGGTTATTGGATCCAATAAAGTTTAGCACATCCTGGGCCAGCTGCCGACGATCTTTAATAGTTTTCATCAGCGTATCTGTGATAAAAGATTTGATATTTAATCGTAAGACATCCCGTTGGAATTCCAAATCGGTTTTATCCATGACGAAATGTGTTGCAATGCCTTGATATTGTTGGGCGACGGATAGTGCCGATGGTTGTATGCCCAGTTCGCGATACATCTTAGCGGCCGGGCCTTTTACAGCTTGTCCGCCAATGATGGGCGATACTGCAACAACTTTCCTTGATTGAATTTTCGATTTCATACCGGTTAATGAAAGGATTGGCCCGATACTAACCCAGGGGTTGGACGGACAAATCACTATCGCGTCTGAACCGTCGATCGCTTCAAATATGCCTTGCGCAGGCACGGCTGTCTCAACACCGAGAAACTTGAATCCTTTGACATGCGGCCTGCACTCTCGATGGACAAAATACTCCTGAAAATCCAGAACACCTTCGTCTGTCTCCACAATTGTCCTGACTGCCTGATCGGACATTGGCAATATGGTTTGTTTGATCTCCCATATCCTGCAAAACTCCCTGACGATTTGACTTAGCGGTTGGCGTTCTTTCATCCGACGAGTACGCTCAATGTGGGTGGCAAAATCCTGATCGCCAATTTGAAACCAGGCTGGCCCGCCGAGCTGCTTTAGGTTTTTCATCGTATGCCAGGTTTCGTCGGCCCGTCCCCAACCGGTAGAAGGATTTGCGATACCCGCTAATGTGTAACAAATAGTATCCAAATCGGGACAAATATATAACCCCAAATGTTCAAAATCATCCCCTGTGTTCACGACGACAGCAAGATCTTCAGGAGGAAGAACGTGAGCCAGGCCATCGACTAGCTTTGCACCACCCACGCCACCTGCGAGTGCAGTAATTTTCATAGAAATATTGATATTTCCTGAATTGATTTTCTTTCGCGTGATTTAGGAGTTTCTGCAGGATAACCCAAAAAGAACATTGCCTGCGGTTCCCATGTTGTTGATAAATTAAGCACTATCCTAACGGTGTCGGGAGTAAATAATGGCGCGCATGTCCAAACACAACCCAGTCCCTTCGGCATGTGCGGCCAACAGCAGCTGCAGCCCGGCGTTCGCGGTGGATTGAATTGCCATAACCCTTTCTGCTTCCGCCCGCTTGGAGTCGGGATAATCATCCATCTCGGAAATATCCATGCAAAGGATAATGACCGCGGGGGACGAGATTATCCGTAAGTGGGATTTTTCGAGACGGGCGAGGACTTCATCCTCAGGTAAATTATCCTGTTCGAGATCAAGGCGGAAATCCAACGCCATTGCATCTGCAAGATTTGCCTTGACATTCTGACCGGTCACTACTGCGAAACGCCAAGGTTGACGATTATGTGCAGAAGGGGCATAGGTTGCCGTGGTGAGAATATTTCAATATCATCGATTCCGGCACCGGGTATGGTTTGAACCGACGTACAGATCGACGCGAACGGAGAAAATTATGCAAGTCCTCCATTTGGACTAATTATTGACAAAGACTTTTTCGGGTAATATTTTATAGATGACCCGGGTTTGTCCAGCCACGGATTTCCAGGGCTTATGATCATATTTCAGGGAGAGCACATTCATATGTTCAGTTGCGTCCTCTTCAATTATGTCTACCACGCGACCGCGTATCTGCAGGTAACGATAAAAGGGATCTTTTGGGTCAACGATCAACAACGCAACTTGAGGCCTGGCACGCATATTAATATCCTTAACACGGCCCTTCGCAGAATTGATTAAAATATATTCTCCATCGGTGTTGAACCAAAGCGGCGTAAGCTGCGGCGAGCCATCTGCCATTAATGTGGAAAGATATGCATAGGCGCCAGTTTCATCATTGAGTAAATCCCGATGTGAGACAGGTATGGCTTTCATACATTCCTTTTGGGTCTTACCTGAAAAGATCTTTGTCTTTCGGTCGGATTACTTCTTTAAGCGACCCTTCTCGTAATGAATAAGGGAATCCACGTACATGAACCAAGGGAGTCCCTTCAGCTGCCTGGCCCATCATCAAGGAAGCAGCGGCAGCCAGTTCATCAGCTATCCCGACGATTGTAATTTTAAGTTGATAACCAAATAAATCCTTCCAACCCCTTTCATCCATAACTCCGGGTATCCCGCTAAAGCCGATAGACATTCCAACGGTACCGATCCTCCAGGCACGACCGTGCGAGTCGATAATCATCACGCCGATACGTTTGCCGGATATTGCCTCCAATTTTTTGCGTAATACTTTGGCAGATTGGTCCGGATCTTTTGGAAGGAGCAACACAACCTCTTCCGCCTTATGGCCGGTTTCTTCAACGTTTGAGTGGTCAATACCTGCATTGGCACAAATAAACCCCAGTTTATGTTCAACAATAATTGTCCCCGGACGGATACGAAGAACTTCATTGCTTTCTTGGAGTATAAGTTCGACGAGCCGTGCATCTTTTTCGGTTTCAAGGGCAATTTGACTGGCACGTTCGCTTGGCTTGACAGCGGCAAGGTTAATCATGCGGCCTTCGGCTTTACTTACAATTTTCTGTGCAAGAACGATGATATCGTTCTCCTCAAGCACCAAGTTTGAGGCCTGCAAAGCTTTAATAATAATGTCCACAAGGTTATCACCCTCACGAATGAGGGGAAAATCTTTTAAAGGAGTAAGGGTGAGAGGCATCTTATTTTTTGATTACACCCGTTATCTTTATGCCGGCATGCGAGGAGCCGTAACGTTTATTGATGTTTATGAGCACACTCGTTAGGCCTTCGACGACAACAGAATTCTCAATGGGTCCGGCGTCCCAGCCGATTAACCCTGCGGCTGCAACGAGTTTGAGCACCTCCTCGCGCGTTCCTTTGCTCGTCCCGGTTACCAGCACATCGCACTGAACTTCTTTGTCCTGTAATAAATATTCGTGAGAAATGTTATGGAACGCAGCAGCAATTTCCACTTTTTCGCCCACTATTTGCCTGGCTTCCTGGGCTGCCGACCCAGCAGGGGGCATTTTAACTTTCGTCACTGCCGGGGGCATAAGAGGTACTGTAACATCGACGAGGATTTTTCCGATCAATCCGTCTTTTATGGATTCAAGAGTTTCGCGGTGTGCAGAATAGGGAACGGTCAGTACAACGACATTAGCCAGTGTCGCAGCCTCCAGATTAGTCGTGCCGACTATAGAGGAAGTGCTGTCAAGTAATTGAACAATTTCAGTCGCGGCTACAACCGCCTTTTCCGATGAACGCGAGCCGATCAAGACTCGATAACCAGCTTTCGCCCAACGATAAGCCAGGCCCTTGCCCTCTTTGCCTGTACCGCCCACCACGGCAATTGTCATAAGGATCGACGGATCGTTCATGGCTTGAAGTTATCCTGATATCTTTTCCATACTTTATGCGAAAGCTCGCGTGCTCGCGCGGCGATCCTGTCTTCATCAAGTGTGATTAACTCACGGTCCTTCATCAAAATCTTTCCGGCTACAATGGTGGTTGTTACCATATCCTGCTGGAAGCCAAAGATAATATGCCAAGGCAAGTTTTCAGGCGTCACCTCCGTAGGAGATTGATAATCAAGGAAAATCAAATCTGCATATGCGCCTGGAACGATTTGTCCAATTGGGCTGTCTGTGAAGAAGGCGTTTGCGAGCGCTGAATTGTTATAGATCGCCATTCCCGCAACGTCGTTTCCATTCATTCGGCGCGGGTCCCGATTCGTAACTTTGTGAAGGTAATAAGCTTCCTTCCATTCATCCCACATCGAGTTGCTTAAACCGTCATTGCCCAGACAGACCTTTATTCCAACCCGCATCATCGATTCAACGGGCGCCGTTCCAACAGCGTTGTTCATATTCGAACGCGGTTGATGCGTTACCCAAGTACCGGTTTCCTTTAAAAGTTCCATCTCACGTGCGTCAATATGAACGCAGTGTGCGGCAATCGTTTTTTTGCCGAGTATTTCGTGAACTTGCAAGCGATCCATAATACGCATATTCGATTTGCTCAAACTGTCGTACTCGTCTTGTTCGTGTTCGGCAACATGAATATGAAAACCAGCTTCCTGAGGCGCGGCAACGCGACATGCCTGAAGTGTTGCGCCTGAAAGCGTCATACTGGCATGTAAACCAAAGGCGCCCGCTAAATGTGGATGCGGGTCAGAAGCAAGCCGTTTTAAGAACCTAACGTTCTCTCTAATGCCCGCGTCGGTCTTCTCGGGTCCATCGCGATCGGAAACCTCGTAGCACAAGACTGCTCTGGCTCCGGATTGATCAACCGTATCAGCGATTATATCCAGCGAGCCATCGATTTCATTGGGTGAGGCATGATGATCGATTAATGTGGTGGTACCATGCTTGATGGCATCCACCAAACTAATTAATGCCGAGTAACGGATGTCCTCTTCAAAGAGCGCCTTATCCAGTGGCCACCACAGCTTTTCGAGTATTTCAGGAAAATCCTTTGGCGCCATACCAGGAATGCTGAGGCCGCGCGAGAAGGCCCCATAAAAATGGGTGTGCGCACAAATGTTACCAGGCATGACGAATTGGCCGTGTGCATCAAGCCTCCGGGATTTTGGATATAATTTTTCAATTTTGGATGATGACCCGATTTCGTGAATATGATCCCCGGAGATATAAATTGCTTGATTTTCGAGAATGCGATTGGGTGACTCCCAAGTAATCAATGTAGCATTTGTGATCAGCATTAGCTAAATCCATATTGAGCGGGGTGGGGCAATTTATATCCCGAGGCGCCAATTTCCCAAAGAGTCATATAAGCAGCCTCACGGAGTTCGGGATCGTCTGCATACATGGCGCCGTAAATTTGTTTGATGATACCGTCACTCGGGACCTGTTTGAGATATGCCAGCGCGCCCAATCGCTCCTCTTCTTTTGTACTTTTCAATGCGGCTAATAGAATATCCGTAGCGGGAGCCCCCGGTGAAATCCCGACCCCCTGGGTCCCAGCGAATTCAATCAACCAGGGAGTTGCAGAAGGGGATTTAAGTAGGCGCGGCACACGTGGATCGTTCGCGTGATTCTGAGCCTCCAGTACTTCGCTGGCTGAATTTCGAACAACCCATTGATCATCTTCCACCAACATCTTTTGGAGAAGTTCAGTAGACCAAGGCTGATCCACACGTCTTAATCCATAAACAATCGCACGCCGCAACAAGATATCCTTCATGGTAACCCCATCTTTTAGCATGGCATAACCTTCATTTGGGTCATTTGCCAATGCCTCAGCCGCGGCCCTTCGTAAATCTTCATCTGCATTGAGAAGGGTTTGAGCGACGGCCTCGAGAGCATCGGGCGTTCCAATGGCAATCAAAGCCAAACACGCCGCGCGCCTGGCAGAGAGGCTTGGTGCCTGCAACATCCCTATAAGGTTTGGAGCTGCTTTAGCATCACGAATTGCCCCACTACCCAGTGCGACCAGTTTCATAAGCTCAAAGGAAAGAGTATTCATGAACTGCCTGAATAACGGGGGAACTCCCGGATCATTACTTGAAGCAAAAGCAGCCAGGGCTTGACCGCGTAGGGATAAAGGTAGACCTTCCGTTTGCAGAAGCTCTGCAAGTGCCGCCATTACTTTTCCGCGCCAAGGAGCTTCGCGCGGTGCGTCGGGCAGCCACCTGGCGGCAGTCAACAAAGGGCGGTGCATTGGCAGCCGAGACCATTCAAGCATTTTCAAAACCAATGAATTCGCATCGCCGTAGGACGCTAAATACCGCATCGCCAAGAGTTTTCCAGTCCAATCGGGCTGATTAAGCAGCGTCTCATCGGCCTTGAATGCGCTTAATGCCCGGCCGGCGAGGAAGCCGCCTATGACAGGGTGGATAAACCGCATTTTATTATCAGGGTGCGAAACGACCAATCCGGTTGCTGCCAACCTACCTAAAAGGCCCGGTGTAGGTGAAGGCGCATTGCGGGATTTCTTCTTCTCTTTTTTCTTTATCTCGTTGTCTGCTGATTTAGAATCTTCATTTTCCATTTCCTGGTCTGCCATTAAGCCGGCAGCTTCTTCAGGAAGTTCGAATGCTTTTACCCAGGCTCGCGCCTTCCGAGGATCAAAAACAGGTTGGGCAGTGAGTGTAACCTGCATCGCAAGCGATTCGAGTGCCGCCAAGGGAGTATTGTTCGGAGCGAGGCGGCGGACATGAGAAGCTATTGCTTCAAGAATATGCGGTCCAAAAGAATCACCCGCGTATGCGCCCCAAACTTTAAGGGTCAATTCAAGCGGTGTTAACCTTTGATTATCAGAACCCAGCCAAATATTAAGTAACAATGGATCGACTTGTTGTGGGCCAGCCTGTGCCCAAGCTTCCACGGAAACGAATTGAGTCCAAAGCTGCCCCCAATTCTTGATAAAACTCACCTCATGTTGTTTATTCCAAGCAGCCATTGCAACCGGTATGAACCGAAGGGAAAGAAGACCATCCAAATATTCAGGTGCCCCGGTGGTTACAATTCTGATTTTCGGATATTCTTCTAAAAGCAATTTGAGATAATCTGAAACCTCCTGCTGGGCCTCGATCGTCAATTCATCAAATCCGTCGAGAAGCATTAGAGCCCGGCCCGATGAAAATGAATTTTGAACAAAACTTGCGACCCTTCCAAGGTCAAGCATGGAGGCATGTTCGGAAGTCATCTCAATGAAACGGTCAAGCAGCTCTTTTTTCTCATGGATAGGTAATTTCAAATCCGCTACGTGGATAAGGAATGGGATTGCATCTTTAAGGGGTCCGAGCTCTTCACTTCGATTAGCTGCCTGGGAAGCAAGATGAGCTATAGCAACCGTCTTCCCGATGCCTGGTTGACCGATGACGACCAGGTTTGCCCCGCCGGAAAGAGCCTGAGCCAACGTTAGAGTAGGTGCATTGTAAACAGCAGCCAGCTCGGGCCAGGAAGGCATATAAGGCAAGGTTTGTGTGACTGCGTCTTCTGTGGCAATCAAACCACCCGGTTCTACATGAGGCAATGGAGCAAGGATGCGAGGTTCCTGCAGGATTTCGTTCAATGCAAATAATGGTGCTGCCAAATGCAAGCCTTGCGCACGGCGTAGAGTAATGCGGCGATGAGTCTCTTCCACGCTGCTCGTCCGAAGAACCAGCGACTCTTCCCGTTGTTTTTTTAGATTTAAATTGATCTCATTCCAAAGCGGACGTGCTCGCCCGACGACCCACCAGAAAATGGTGGCTATCACGAATCCAAAGAAAAATGAAAGAGCATCAATTGAAACAGAAAAAGGAAGTCTCATGGCTGAACTCAGCCTGCATACAAGATCCGCCCGCAGGACGGGCAATATACCAATTCCGTAGCATGGCGTGCACTTTGCTGTAAGGCGGCGTTAAGCGTAGTACCGCATGCACGACAAGCGTTTTCCGTAACTTCTGCGACCGCAAGGCCTCGTCGTTGTTTACGCAAGGTTTCGTAAGTTTTCAAAACGTCAGCATCAACCCGACTGATCGTAGCGTTGCGTTCCGCTTGCAGGTCCGCCAAGTCGCGTGAAAGCGAATCCTGGTCGGCAAGCAGTTTTTTATTTTCATTGCCAAGCCGGGCCCGAACTTGCTTAAGATCGTCGAGCACGGATTGCAATTCGGCTTGTGCGGATTCAACTCTGAGCATTGCTTCCAATTCCTGGTCTTCAATGGACGCCAGGTGCTTTTTCAGAGAATACTACATCTGCCTGTAGATCCAGCAACTCCTTGGGGTTTTTGACACTTCCCCCATACAAACTGGATTCCGCTTCCTGGATTTTAATTTGTTTCTCCCGCGCCTCTTCTTCCGAAATTTGCCTGGACCGTTCGGACTCATGTTGTTTCGTTTCAGCTATTTTGACGTGTTCCATTGCGGCTTGAATTTCCGAGTCGTTCGCCAATATGTCTCGAATTTTTTCCAATTGGGCTTCGATCTGATTAATGCGGCTATCCACCTGTTGGAGACGGAAGAGACCAAGAGCAGCGCTCATTCCTCGATTATATACGAAAAAACCTTTTCTTCTACAACACGAGGAAGCATTAATAACCCTTCTTCAACCCCTTCACCGCATTTACGGTCAGATTACGGTCTGACCGACGAATTCGTGAAAGAGCGGTTTAAATTATTGTGAGGTTAGATTGAAATAATTGTAGACCGCACGCGTCAGATTTGCAATCAATGGATTTGTTACGTCAAATAAGTTTTGAATGGGATGATACGTATAAGCTGATATTACAAAATTTCCGCCAGGAGAATAAACTATCCCTGCAGCACTGACATCGTGCAAGATATTATCGCTGCCAGGTATCCACCCGTGTTTCATCGCCACTTCAGTCCCTTCGGGAACGCCCGCTTCAATCAAAACGCCGATCTTATCCTGCTCCAGATAATTAATGATTTGTTTGCACACATCTTTGTTCATCTTATCCGGAAACGCTGCAACTAAAGCGCCGCCGCCTGTTTCCGAGCACTGGTATATATCCTCCAATAACATCGCCATATCCGACGAGGTAGTCTGGTTGTAAATATCAGGCTGGTTATTAATGTCCACTCGTTGATTGGCCGGGGTAGTAAACTTTTGTAATAGTGGAGCACCCGTATAAAAGAAACCGGCCATAAATGTGTTTTGCAGGCCGAGTGTTTTCATATCCTGACTTACAACCAATGGACCTGTATTGGGGTCAAGTTCAGCCATAACATCGTCTGAAGCTACGTTATCAGACTTATGGATCATATTTAGTATCTTCGTGTTGACTGAATCGTCCACGGGTGCAGTACCGTGTTGGATAAAATATGAAACCAGGATGGGTATTTTGATAGTGCTCGAAGCAGTGAACGCGACATCAGGATTAACGGACAGATCCTGCCCTTTATTGAGAGCGAAGTGAATTTCCTGCCCATTTTGGAGATCAAGCATATCAACGCCGATTACACCATCAAAACCGGAAGTAGTGACGACCTGCTTCATCAGGATCTCCAAGTTTTGAAGTGTTGGTCGAGTATCTGCTGCGTTTTTAGTCGATGTCAAGCTTACTGATCGGCTTGTTGGGGAACGTAAGGCATCTTCCAGCAGTGGGACGGCGGTGTCAATATCAAGAACTAGCCCAGGTTGTCCCGGGGTGAAAGAAGTAGATCCTGGGATTGGTTGAGCTGGGGATGGTGGTTGGTCATATCTGGGGGCAATTTCGGTTTGAAGGTAAGCTCTTAAACGATCTTCTGCTATTGATGCTCTTAAAGGGATAGCTTCCGGTGCAGGGTTACGGTTCCAGAGATAATCCCAAAATCCGCCCCAGAAAGCCCCACCAGTGCGGCTTAAATCCGCAGCAGCAAGCATTGAATCAATATCCAGTTGGAAACCAACCGATGTCGGATCAATTTGGATAAGGTCGCCGTTGTATTGGATTTGGATAGGGGTTTTATAGACTTCCAATACACGCTGGGAAGCCGCTTGTGGGTCAAGTCCCCCGATTGGTACGCCGCCCATCGTCATACCCGATGGATAATTATTCCTTTGACGGCTGTAGCCAACTAGTGAAGATATGGTCAGCACAGTGGCGATGATAAGAAGGAAAATCGCCGTCCCCCGAAGGAATATATTGGCATTGCGGTTTCTCACTAGGCCTCCAATAGGTGACTTTCGTCTCAAAAAAAGTATAACACAATCAACCAGGTCACCTGTGCTAGAATAGCATTAGCTTTTGTTAAGAAAGGTTTAATTCATGCTGCGCTCCTTCTTAATTTATCTTTCTACAGCGCCATGGGCCCAGGATTTAGTGGGCAGTTGGGGTTTTGCCTGGCAGACCGCTTCCCGGTTCGTGGCAGGAACGAAGATCGCGGAAGCTTTAGATGTGGTTCGCGAATTAAATGCCAAAGGAATCAATGTAACGCTCGATCATTTGGGGGAACATACAAGCAAGCCTGAAGAAGCTTCTGAATCGACTGATGACATATTAAATACGCTTGACGAAATCAAAAAATTAAACTTATATGCCAATGTATCCATCAAACTAACGCAAATCGGCCTGGGTTTAGATGAGAATTTGTGCGCTCAAAATCTGGAGCGGATCCTTTTCCGGGCTAAAGAGCAAGACAACTTTATTCGCATTGATATGGAGGACACCCCGTACACAGATAAGACAATAAACCTGTATTATCAAATGCGGAATAAAGGCTATAAGAATACTGGATTGGTGCTGCAGTCCTATCTCTATCGGACCGAAGCGGATGCCCGCAGGTTGCTCGAAGACAATACACCCATCCGCCTTGTTAAAGGGGCGTACCGGGAGCCGGCAGATAAAGCCTTTCCGAAGAAAGCCGATGTAGATGCGAATTATGACCTATTGACGAAGATCATGATCGATGCGGCCCTGACATATAGTCCCGAGCAGCATAATGCCCAACGATGCTTTCCACCCATGCCTGCTATTGCAACCCATGACGAAAATCGTATTGCTTTTGCCAAACAATATATCCGGAAGGTTGGGTTGTCCAAAAATGCAGTTGAATTCCAGATGTTATTTGGGATCCGCCGCGACTTACAGGATCAATTAGTAAAAGAGGGTTATCCTGTTCGTGTTTATGTGCCGTTTGGCACCCAATGGTATCCGTACTTTATGCGTCGTTTAGCTGAACGTCCTGCCAATGTCTGGTTTTTTATCTCGAATTTTTTTAGATAATTAGTAGATCGCGGAAAAACGGATGTCCTTTCGTAAAGTACTGATAATGATCATTTTCGATCCCGCGGCGTCCCTTATAAGGAGGAGAACGCCGTTTTTATTTTTGTGGTAAAACCATGCTATGTCCGACCAGCCTTTGGCATTAGTGACCGGTGCAGCGCACCGATTGGGCAAGGCTTTTGTCCTGGCGTTAGCCCGCAATGGATATGCCATATTGCTGCATTATCGGAGTGCTGAAATGCAGGCATCTAAGACCGCGACGGAAATACGTACATTAGGTGTGCCTGTATTCTTATCCCAAGCTGACCTGACTGATCCTGAAAAAATCAATTCTTTGTTTGCAATGGTCGATAAAATCCCTCACCCGCTCAAGGTTCTGGTGAATTCCGCGGCAGCCATCTCGGCAGGCGACCCTCGAACGCTTTCTGTCAATGATTGGGACAATGCTCTTAATCTCAATCTGCGCGCACCTTTTTTATGCGCGCAGCAAGCCGCCAAGCGTATGGCGGAGGGGGGCCTGATCATTAACGTGACCGATGTCGGTGCTCAAAAATCCTGGAGCAGATATCCATCCTATTCTGTCAGTAAAGCGGGCTTGGAGTCATTAACGAAGGTATTGGCTAGGGCTTTTGCACCTTCGGTAAGAGTTAATGCCATTGCGCCCGGCCTTGTGTTACAGTCCGATCTGATCTCACCTGAAGAGTGGAGTCGGTTGATCGAACGAATACCCCTTAGACGCCCTGCGTCGACAGAGGAAATTGCTTCCGCGCTTGAATTCTTGCTTAAAAATGAATATATTACTGGTCAAACCCTTGTGATCGATGGCGGGTACTCTCTACTTGGATAACCTATTGGTATTTATAAAACGTCAGGCAGATTGGCTTGCCTCCATCCTCCTGATTGGGGTGGCGGTGGCATATGCAGTCCGCTTTGTCAGCTTCAATGTTCCCCCTTTCGAGGATGCTGCAATGTTGATGCGATATGCGGACCACTTCGCCCACGGATATGGGATTGTCTGGAATATAGGTGAGCATCCCGTGGACGGCGCCACCGATTTTCTTTTCATGGTCAGTTCGGCAGGACTAATAAAGCTAGGTGTAGCGGTAGGGCGATCTGTCCGATCCATCGCTTTCGTTTCTCAAATATTGACCGTCCTAATGGTTTATTGGGTTAATCGAAGGGTTTGGAAAGCAAATATTCTTGTAGCCTTCATTTGTGGACTTTATCTGGCTGTCGGAACGGGATTCGCTTATGTAGCGGCGTTCTTTGGAACGCCATTCTTCGCATTTTTTGCAAGCTTGACTTTAGTTTTAGCAATATTACTGATACAAAAGCAAAAACCGCCCCTGTGGTTCTCCGTCTTATTCGCCCTGTCAGGGTTGTTAACCGGGTTAAGCCGTCCGGAAGGTGTGATCCTTGCTGCCGGCTTGTTGATCTCCATTATCATCATGAAGGGCTGGCGTGCGTCACTAAATACAATTGTGATATTCGCAGCTGTATTTTTCATTTTAGGTGGGACTTATTTCCTTTGGCATTGGGGTTATTTCGGTTATCCATTACCGAACCCGTTTTATGCGAAAGGTGGAGGCTTATTATATTGGGATTCGTTTTGGGAGTCGTTTGGTAATCTCTTTCGTTTTGGGGGACCATTTATGCTGGCATTTTTATTGGGATTTCGTTCCAAAGAGAAATCGCGTCAGGCAATCGCTTTTCTATTTCCCATACTTTTATTCGCGGCGTCGTTCATCCTGGTTTCCAATGAGACCAACTTTGGTGGAAGGTTCCAATACGCCTTATGGCCGATGGTCCTTCTTTGTTGGTACCCACTTGTAGATGGCTTGTGGAAAGAGATGGGCGTTTCAATATCAAGGCCCACTGAAGCACGCGGACGTATCGTTTGGATGCTCACGGCGTTAGCCTTGATATTTGGTATTCTGGAATACTCCATATCGCAAAGCTGCGTTCTAACAAGCGCTCAGAATTCCTGCGGGGTTGCCTACGAAGCTGATGGACGCTATGAAGTTGCCCAATATCTATCTGATTATCAAGGGAAGGGGTATGTAATTGCCACAAGCGAAGCGGGGCTGCTTCCATTTTATTCGAATTGGACTGCCGTCGACACATGGGGCCTAAACGATGAGTGGATAGCTCATCACGGTGAAATAACCGATGATTATCTCGATCAATATAAGCCTACTGTGATTGTCTTTCATGCATATTTCTCGCCGCTGATTCCCCCCAAGCTGACAGAAAAAAACCTATCCCAAAGATGGTTCCGAATGACGATCACTTTGAAGGAATATGCGGAAAAACATGGGTATGTGCTAGCGGCCGCATTTGGTGACAGCCCATATGAGACTCATTATTATTATGTAAGAGATGATTTTGTCGACAGCCAAAAAATTGTTCATGATATTTCAGAAATGAAAAATTATTATTGGTACGTCAGCGGAAGGAAGTCTATAAATTATGCGAGCTTTCAACCATAAATGGAGTGAGAATGTCTGAAACTTCACTGCTGGCTGATAAATTAAAACAGGAAGGTGAGAAGATTGTTAAATATTTCGAGACCCTGAGGGATGAACAATGGCTAATCGAGATTTATACCGAGGATACCGTATGGACGATACGGAATATTCTTGCACATTTTATGACGTCCGAACGTGCCTTCGTGAAGTTGTTCGAGAGTATCCGTCAAGGCGGCACCGGCGTAACCGACGATTTTGTCATTGATCACTACAACGCGCGACAGCAGGAGAAAACGAAGGAATTAGGGGCGCAGGAATTACTTCAACTATTTAAATCCGTACGAGAGGAAATGATTGCGTGGGTCACAAGTATCGGTGATTCGGAATTGGAAATAACTGGACGCCACCCTTTCCTTGGTCAAACAACATTGCGCGAGATGATCAAAATGGTATATTTGCATAACCAAATCCATTATCGTGATATTAAAAGGGCGTTAAATCAATAAAGACATTTGGCACAGTCTAATTTAAGGCTTTATCAATAGACCTCTTGCATAAGTGTGCCATAATAGGCACATGCGCTACGAAACCATCAAATACCTAAAAGATGCGGACTTTAAACGCCTGACCGGAGTCCAACGAGAGACCTTTGAAACGATGCGGAAGGTGATCGAGAAAGGAATGCGAGACTTTGGCAGACCGCCAAAATTGAGTCGTGCCGATCAACTGTTGATGACCTTGATGTATTGGCGTGAGTATCGAACGGAATTTCATATTGCGCAATCCTATGGGATCAGTGAATCGGCGGTTTGTCGCACCATTCAAAAGGTAGAAGACACGTTAGTCCATTCCGGGAAGTTTCGCTTGCCAAGCAAAAAGGCGCTCCAGCCTAGTGAGACCGTCTTTGAGGTTGTGCTGGTGGACGCCAGCGAACAGCCGATTGAGCGTCCAAAAAAAGCCAAAATCGGCATTACAGCGGCAAAAGAAGGCGACACACCCAAAAAGCGCAGTTGATCGCTGACCCCAAAACTGCTCAAATTATCGCCACGGCCTTTAGCTATGGGAGCAAACATGACTTCCAGCTTTTTCAGGATAACGGGAGCGAAATCGCAGAGCATATTCGAATTCTGGCAGATGCTGGCTATCAAGGAATGGCGCAGTTGCATGAAAATTGCCAGACACCCTTCAAGAAATCCAAATACCATCCTCTGACGATCAAGGAAAAGTTGAGGAACCGCAGCTTGGCTCGTAAACGGATTTTGATTGAGCATATTTTTCGCAAATTGAAGGTGTTTCGTATCTTGAGTGAGAGGTATCGTAATCGCAGAAAGAGATTTTCCTTGCGTTTCAATTTGATCGCCGCGTATCTACAACTTTGAACTCAACCTAAAATGACTTTTGCAAGAGGTCTAATAAAGAATTATGCAATTACCAGAATTCAAGCTTGAACGTTATTTTGCTAAATACGAATTCACCACGGAGTATTTGCTTTGCAGCTCAGATTGCGAAGCCATGTCTATCGCCGAGTTGTTGGCCCTTGAACCCGATGCAACTGAGAAATTTCAACAAGTTTGGCTGGGATATACGGATTCGAAGGGTAGTTTTGGTTTACGGAAGGAAATTTGTAAACTGTATGAATCCATTAGCCCAGAAGAAGTGCTTGTTCATACAGGGGCAGGTGAGGCGATCTTTCTTTTTATGCAGGCAGTCCTCAAGCCAGGCGACCATGTAATTGTCCATTCCCCAGGATACCAATCTTTGTCGGAAGTGGCGCGCGGTATCGGCTGTGAATCAAGCCCGTGGGTCGCTCGTGAAGAAAATAATTGGGGGCTTGACCTTGAAGATCTACCCAAACTGTTGCGAAAAAACACGAAGTTGATCGTTTTAAATACGCCTCACAACCCAACTGGTTTTTTGATGTCGTACAGTGATTTTATGTCCGTTCAGCGCTTCGCGGCCGAAAACAACCTACTTATATTCTCAGATGAAGTTTATCGTGAATTGGAGTATGATCCATCAACTCGACTGCCGGCTGCATGCGATGGAAGCGAATTCAATATCTCCTTGGGTGTGACCTCTAAAACTTATGGTCTCGCTGGTTTGCGAATCGGTTGGATTGCCACGAAGAACAAGATGGTCTACAAAAGCATGGCAGCTCTAAAGGATTACACTACGATCTGTAACTCTGCTCCAAGTGAATTTCTGGCTGAAGTTGCCATGCGAAATCATCAGAAGTTGGCGGCGCGCAATCTTCTTATCATAAAGGAAAACTTATCGGTATTGGATGGATTCTTCCAGGACCATATCGAGCAATTCTCATGGTCTCGTCCGCGAGCGGGTTCCATGGCTTTTCCTAGGTACCTTGCCGGTGATGTAGAATCTTTTTGTGACGAACTTGTCCGAAAAGCAGGTGTCTTGCTCCTGCCCGGCTCCGTATACGACGAGCGTGCCAACCATTTCCGTCTCGGAATAGGTCGGAAGAACCTGCCCCAGGCAATATCGCGATTGAGCGAGTTTTTGGATAAGGATACTTAGCGGTCGAATCGATCAAAAAACCGATTCAACAACATTCAAACACGAGTCCATTTTCTTACGATAATGCAACAACTCATTAAAATCCTACGCCTCTCTCGTCCGTTTTATCTCCTGCTCGCCGCGTTAACGTATTTTCTTGGTGCTGGAGTTGCCCGGTACCTAGGACATCCTATCGTCATGCAGGCTTTTTGGATGGGGTTATCTGGCGTGGTTTTGATGCAGATGAGCATGAATTTATTGGTTGAAGTTTTTCGCCCAATTAATGAACCCATCATCATGGGTGAGACGATTGCGAATCGCAAAGCTGTCCATGATGCCGCCTTGTTTGTTTCAATCGCCGGGCTAACTGTCGTTGCCGTAATTGCCTTCCTTCTATTCAAAGAAGGCCATCTCGCACCGCCGGTCTGGTTTTATCTCGCGCTTTCACTGCTTGTCATACTCATTTATTCCGTTCCTCCTTTGAGGCTTATTGATAAAGGCTACGGCGAAGTATTGTTGGCCATCCAACTGGGATTTCTTTTACCCTCGATCTCCTTCATTCTTCAAAGCGATGGTTATCATCGGTTGTTAAACGCCACGGTTGTTCCAGTCACATTTCTTTGCCTGGCCTCCATCCTGGCTCTTGATTTCCCGTCTTATTCGGAAGATATTAAATACGCCCGTCAAACCCTGCTCGTTCGCATGGGCTGGGAACGAGCGGTACCATTGCATGACGGTCTCGTGATCATGGCGTATGTTCTTTTTGCGTTTGAACCCCTATTCGGTTTTTCTTTGGGTTTATTGTGGCCTGCGTTTCTCACAGTTCCATTTGCCATCCTCCAGATTTACTTCCTTCGAAATATTGCTTTGGGCGCAAAGCCGATCTGGACTCTTTTAACTGCCAATGCTATCTCTATTTTTGGAATGACAGTATATTTTTTGATTCTGGCTTTCTGGCTGCATTAAATGTCCCAGTTCCTTCAACTAGTTTCTCCAGAAGAAGCTCGTACACTTTTGTTCTCCAATCTTTCGGGACCATTCAATTCCGATCAGGCGGGGTTTTTAAAAAATACCGAGATAATTAATACTTCCCTTTCAATGGGTTGGGTTTCCGCGAAGGAAATCGTCGCACCTCATTCGCTACCTGAATTTCCACGCTCATCGGTCGATGGTTATGCTGTCCGGGCAGGGGATACTTTTGGCGCGACGGACTCGATGCCTGCCTACTTAAATCTTATCGGTGAAATACCAATGGGTGAAACATCATCGCATGAATTGAAATCCGGGCAATGTGTTCTGATCCACACAGGGGGTATGATGCCAAAGGGGGCTGACGCAGTCGTGATGTTGGAACACACCCAAGAAATCAAGCACAAACGAGTCGGGATGCAAGGTAACGGTGAAAATAAAGATTTTGTGGAACGAGAAAGCAATCGGTTTGATAACGAGATTGAGATCATGCGACCAGTGGCAGTGGGGGAAAATACAATCCTTGTCGGCGAAGATGTGGTTGCAGGAACAGTTGTCTTACCCAAAGGCCGGAGGATACGGCCGTCTGAAATTGGCGGCCTTATTGCGTTGGGCATTCTGTCGTTGCGCGTAGCCAGTAAACCACGAATCGGAATCATTTCCTCAGGCGATGAAATTGTAAATCCAAATAGTCAAATACACCTTGGCCAGGTGCGTGACATAAACTCTTATACACTTTCAGCATTAGTGACGAAATCGGGCGGTGAGCCTGAATTTTACGGGATAGTTCCAGATCAAATGACGCAGTTGAAGGAGGTCGCTGCAAAGGCGTTGGTGGAATGTGATGCGGTGGTAATCACAGCGGGATCCTCGGCTAGCACACGTGACACGACGGCAGAAGTGATCAGTTCGCTGGGGGATCCGGGCGTTATCGTTCACGGCATTAATACAAAGCCAGGAAAACCAACGATTTTAGGGATATGTTCGGGAAAGGCAGTGATCGGACTGCCGGGTAACCCGGTAAGCGCACTTGTAAATGGATATTTGTTTGTAGTACCGCTAATAGAGAAATTATTAGGGCTGCCGGATAATACCTTGCCAGGGTCAACCGGGCTTCCTTCTGTGTTCGCAAGGTTAACTATAAACCTGGCCTCGCAGACAGGACGGGAAGATTGGTGGCCCGTAAGACTTACGCCGATTCCAAGATCGAATAATCCTTATTCGATAAGAGATCAGGGTTCGGGCTTTATTGAAGACTGGCAGGCTGAACCCATATTTGGAAAAAGCAACCTGATATTTACACTGATCAACGCGGATGGTCTTTTGAGGATTTCACCGGAAATAACCGGCTTGAGCGCAGGAGAGAGAGTGGAAGTAGTATTACTCTGAGACAGGCAAGCAATAATCGTTAGGCATTAATATCGCCCAAAGACTTTCTGACCATCGTCTAATAAATCAGTAATTTGTTTCCTCCATAAACCTCCTGATATAATTTTAAAGTGTCCGTTTACCTGCACGATATACCTCTCCCCGAAGCACAAGCCCGCCTGGAATTCGCGTTAAAAGCAGCTGGTATTTGGGGAATACTCGAAGTAGAAACTATTCGCCTTGATGAAAATGCCCTTGGGCGTGTTTCGGCCGAAACGATTTGGGCAAAAATTTCTTCACCCCATTACCATGCCTCGGCAATGGATGGCTTTGCCGTGCGTGCTGAAGACACTAGCGGAGCACAGCCGACATCCCCGATTGTTATTTCGGTTGAAGTTGGGTTAGGGGAACCCAAAACCGGTTCGATTAATTAAAGCGAAATATGTCGATACCGGCGATCCTCTGCCTAGCTGGGCGAACGCCGTCATCCCGATCGAGAATATTGAATCACTCGATCATGACGGCGCTGTCACGCAAGAAATCCGCAGGCCGAAGTCGATCCGCGTCCGTGCAGGAGTTGTGCCTTGGAATTATGTACGCCCACTTGGCGAAGACATTATTGCAACACAACTCGTTATTCCCGCGGGGCACATCCTGCGTCCAGTTGATTTGGGGGCCATTGCGGCGGCAGGGTACGGTCAGATCAAGGTGGCACGCAAACCGAGGGTGGCGATCCTACCAACCGGGACAGAGCTTGTCCCCATAGGGTCAAAACTTGAAGCCGGGGATATTCTGGAATATAACTCGCTGGTAATCGCCGCGCAAATTAAGACAATGGGCGGCGAACCGACACGGTTTCCCATAATAAAGGATGATTTTGATTTAATATGTCGAAGCGTCGAAGAGGCTGCCAGAAATTATGATTTAATCCTGCTGAATGCCGGTTCGTCTGCGGGAGCCGATGATTACTCTGCAAAGGTTATTGACACACTTGGGACTCTCCTGGTGCATGGGGTGGCCGTACGACCAGGGCATCCGGTGATATTGGGATTCATTGAAAGTAAAAAGTTACAATCCGAGGGTTCAAGCATAACCACCGAAGCAGAAGGCTTGAAACCTGCAATCCCGATTATAGGAGTTCCTGGTTATCCAGTATCTGCGGCATTGACAATTGAAATCTTTGCTGAGCCTATCATGGCGAAATGGCTGGGACGCCAGATAAAATATTTGCAAACTGAAACAGCTCAAATAACACGCAAAATCACATCGCCTTCGGGTGATGATGATTACATCAGGGTTGTGGTCGGTAAAGTTGGAGATAGAATGCTGGCCGCGCCGCTTGCGCGTGGGGCAGGCGTTATCACCTCGCTTGTCCAGGCGGATGGCCTGGTGGTCCTGCATTCCGGCACACAAGGACTTGAAGCAGGGGATGAAGTTACTGTCGAGTTATATCGAAATAGGTCAGAACTCGAGCATACAATTTTTTGCATTGGCTCGCATGACCTTATTCTCGATCTGCTGGCGGAGTTTTTATCGAAGCACAATCGACGTTTTATTTCGGCTAATGTCGGCTCGCAGGGGGGACTGATCGCGCTCAGCCGGAGAGAGGCGCATTTAGCCGGATCACATTTATTCGATCCACAAACGGGTGAGTACAACATCCCTTACATCCGGCAGTATATGCCGGGAATTCCTGTAAAGTTGATAGCACTCGCCAAACGCGAACAGGGCCTGATCGTCCGTAGAGGAAACCCAAAGCAGATAAAAACATTGCAGGACCTACGCCGCCCTGAGGTCGATTTTGTGAACCGGCAGCGAGGCGCTGGTACGCGAGTGCTTTTGGATTATTACCTAAAATCATCCGGCATTTCTCCTGAATCAATTCGAGGGTACAATCAAGAGGAGTATACACACCTCAATGTTGCAGCGGCAGTTTCATCCGGACGTGCCGATTGTGGACTTGGCATTGCGGCCGCAGCGCAGGCACTTGACTTGGATTTTGTCCCGTTATTCCAAGAGCGGTATGATCTGGTCATACCGAAAGAATTTTCTGAAGGGGAATTGCTTGCGCCTCTTTTCAAAATAATAAAAGAGCGCGATTTCCGAAAGGCTGTCACCGCACTTAAAGGATATGACATTTCCATATCGGGTAATGTGATTTTGGAGGAACCATGAACGATGCAATTATCATTGACGATAACCGATCGACCGCTGACGCCCTGCATCAGATGCTTACGGTTTTGGACATACCCACCCGAGTCGCTTATGGAGCCAGTGCGGCAATGTCCCTGTTGAGCGGTTTTACACCCGGATTAATCCTTCTGGATATAAATATGCCCGGTGTGGACGGCCTTGAAATTCTAGCTTACCTAAGACGGGAACCGAGGTTAATGACAGTTCCTGTCGTTGTGATCACGTCGGACGATCAACCAGAAACCCGGGCACGCGTCATGAAGGGGGGAGCGAATGCCATGATCATCAAACCGGCTACCCTTGAGTTTTTGGAGGAGAATTTGAAAAAAATTGGGGTTATGAAATAATAGGTATGGTGTCTGGTACTATAGGCCATCATAAAGAATGATAGAGAGGGCTGCCGTGAAATTACTGCAGCCCTCTCTATTTAAACCAATTCATGGGACCGTGCCCGTTAGGTTGCAAGCAATGTTTGAACTTCGTTTTGAATTGCTTCGCAGACCCGCGGCAATGCTTGCTCCACCGTTTTACTTAACCCGTAACCCATCTCCATTTGTCCAACCTCGACGCCAATTAGTTGAATTGGGATGGTCTGTCGATCCGGATTCAACATTCGATCTAATCGAAGTGTTTCAGCAACGCCCCAACCATGCGCGGATTTTGCGTCGGTTGTGAAAGCAGCAAGCTGCTCCGAACGGAGGGTGTGTATAGTTCCCGGCACAGAGTAACATTTGACCGCATCAACCAGAACAGCAGCTTCCGACTCGTCAAGAAGGTCAAGGAGGGCTAGGCCTGGTAACTCGATCAAGTTTACCTGGATATCAGGCCGGTTGGCGGTTTCGGGATAATTTTTCTGCCATTGACGAACAGCTTCCAAACCAACGGCATCATCGCCCCGGAGGCTCTGGCCGATACCGATCAACACGACTTTCATTCTTACTTCACCTCTTCAACTTTTAATTTCAAAAAGTGAGTGGCGCATGAGATGCAAGGATCATAGGCCCGCACCAGATGCTCCGCCGTGCGCGTGGCTTCAGCTTCCGGCATTTTCACAATCTTTGGAGCCATAGCAAGCAGATCGGCTTCGATGCGCGGTAGATTTTGCGCAGTGGGGGGAGTGATCTTTGCAAATTGTACAAGACCGTTTTCGTCTATTTTGTAGCGATGATACAAAAGGCCGCGCGGTGCTTCGGTAGCGCCTGCGCCTTCACCGGCTTTTAGTTTTAATTCGACATGTGCCGAACCTCGCGGATTGTAGTTTTTGACGAGCTGGATGGCTTCTTCATAGAATTGAACCAATTCTATGGCGCGCGCAATCAGCGATTTATATGGATTTTTGAGAGGCAATTTCAGTTTGGCGTCTTTGAGCGCTTTTTGTGCAGCCGGAAGTAATTGCTCATGATTCAAGTTGAGACGGGACAGTGGGCCCACAAGATAGGTATTCCCATCTATGGTGTGACCGTGTAATGCGTTAGACCGTTTGACATGTTCTTCGATGTAACCCTTTTCATAATCCGCGATGGAAAGCTTGCGGCCTTTTGAGGACCAGATCTCGCCTTCGATCACACCGTACTCATCCGGATGGTGAAGAGCAACGAACTCATAATCAATCTCAAGTTCAGGATAAGGAAGGGTCATAGCCCACTTGACGCAATCAATAGCCGTCTGCAATCCCCATTCCAAATCAGGGAGCAGAGCATGGATGAGTGCAGCCTCCGGCCAGCTATAGAAACCGCCGATGCAAACGTTTACCGGATGCACTGAACGTCCACCGATGGCTTTCAATATCTCATTACCGATCTTCTTTAGCCGTAGGGCATTTTTGACTACATCAGGAGCTATGGCGGCAAGTTCAAACGCCGAGTCTTTACCGAATAAATCGGGAGCTTGCAGCATATAAATATGTAAAGCATGACTTTCGATATACTCACCACAGTACATCAAGCGACGAAGGGCACGCGCGTCAGGGCTAATTTTGACGCCCAAAGCATTTTCGATGGCATAAGCCGAACTCATTTGATAGGCGACGGGACAAATACCGCAGATTCGGGCTGTAATATCGGGTACTTCCTGTATAAAACGGTTATGTAAGAAACCTTCGAAAAATCGGGGAGGCTCGTATATATCCAGGCGGATCTCAACCGCTTTGCCATCCTGAAGGCCAATATACAATCCACCTTCACCTTCCACCCGGGCCAAGGCCGGGACTTCAATCGTCTTCATTTTGTCTCCTTTGGAGTGGACAGGATGGCATCAGCCGTTTTGCGGAAATCTGGCGCATAGCCACTAATCCCGCGGAACAACCGGGCAGCTTCGCCTGGATAACGTTCAAGTCTTTGATTAATTTCGGATAGAGAATCAAAGTTCATTTGATGTGCAGGGCCAAAACAGCCATAGCAACCTCGTCCGTTAGCCGGGCATAAAGCGCCGCAGCCTGCCACGGTACCGGGACCAAGACAAGGGATGCCTTTATCTACAAGCACACAGATCGTCCCGTGGCGCTTGCACTCCAGACAAACCGGATAATTCGGTAAATTAGGTTTACGATTGTTGAGCAAGGCGACAATAACTTCAATCACCTGAGCCTTGTTGACCGGACAACCCCAAAGCTCCATGTCTACAGTAACATATTCGGAGATCGGCTTCGAGGTCTTTAGAAAATGCAAATATTCCGGATGGTCATAGACTACTTTGGCATAATCATCCGCATCCGCGAAATTTCGTAATGCCTGGATACCGCCCGCCGTGGCACAAGTGCCGAGGGCTATTAATGTCTTTGCCTGACTTCGAATTTCTTTTATCCGCTCGACTTCATGTTCCGTCGTGATGGAACCTTCGACAAGCGCAATATCGTAGGGCCCGGGTTGAGAAGCACGCGTCGCTTCGAGGAAGAAGGCGATATCGACTGCATTCGCCAAATCCAATAATTCGTCTTCCATGTTCAAGAGTGAAAGTTGGCAGCCATCACAAGACGAAAATTTATAAACTGCAACTGTTGGTTTTGAGGCAGGCATTAGAACTCCTCCACATTGAAGAAGGGCTGCAACGCATCAAACCGGAAGACAGGCCCATCTTTGCAAATAAAATAAGGTCCTAACTGACAGTGTCCGCAGGAACCCTGGCCGCATTTCATGTTGCGCTCCAGTGAAACAAAAATGTTGTCGACCGGGATGCGGCGCGCAAGCGCTTCATAAATCACAAAACGGATCATGATCTCAGGGCCGCAAGTCAGCATGGCAGTTTTATGCGGATCCATCCGGAATTGGTAGAACCACATGGGCACCACGCCGACGCGGCCATTCCAGTTTGTATCGCCGCGATCAACCGTCACTTCAATATCAATATCCGCTTTTCGCCATGCGTCATATTCAGCTGTGTACATTAGATCGGCGGGGACGCGAGCGCCATACAACACTGTTACCTTGCCGTATTTTCCGCGATTTCGAATTATGTGATAAATAGCCGGGCGTAGCGGTGGAAGGCCTATACCTCCGCATGCGATAAATACGTCCTTCCCTTCCAATTCTTTCATTGGCCAACTGGTACCAAATGGACCTCGTAAACCGAGCATATCTCCAACTTTCAGGCGACTCACGGCATGGGTCACGTTTCCGGCGAACCGTATCGTGTGCCCGAGAGTGGAGCGGTCAGCTGGATCTGAACTGATCGATATAGCGGCTTCGCCGAAACCCGGTACGTAGACCATATTGAATTGACCAGGAAGGAAAGTATAGGCACTCTGAATGGAAGAATCTGCGAATTTTAACCAGTAGGTTGATACTTCCTTTATTTCTGTTGTGATGGCAGTCACTTCAGCCCAACACGGCTCAAGAAGGCGATCTGGATGTATTGCGGTTGGTCTCATTAATTGCGGCGTTGTCATTTTTGTGTTTCCTTCCGAAGTACGGAAATTTCCCTGGTCAAGTCTATTTCAGCGGGACACCATGTTATACAGCGTCCACAGCCTACACAACCGAAGGTACCGTATTGCTGTTTCCAGGTTGCCATTTTGTGGGATAACCATTGGCGATAGCGTGAACTTATCGTCGGCCGCGTATTCCCCCCTGCCTGATATGAGTATCCAGGGTTGAAACATGAGTCCCAAACACGCTCACGGTGAGTCTCTGTGCCGCTTAAATTCATTTGATCTACAGCGTCCCAGCAAAAACAAGTTGGGCAAACTTGCGTGCAGTTTGTGCAACTCAAACAACGTTTGGCGATTTCTTGCCAATAGGAGTTATCCAGATTATCCAAAATCACTTCAGGGAGATCGTCAGTATTAAGAGTTCGCCCCATTTCCTGCGTCGCATGTTCGATAGCATGCTCCGCATTATTTAAAAGGAAGGCACTGGCAAGTTCAAAAGGCATATCCACTAGCAGCTCGCGAGCCAATTCCGAGCCGATCGTCAAAAGGAAAACATCATCGAGTTCGGTGAGGCAAAAATCGAAGCCATCTTTTACACGTGGTCCGGTCTCCATGGAGACACAGAAGCATGTGCCGGCTGGATGCAAACAGTTCACAGCGAGAATGAAGACCTTCTCCCGGCGAGCGCGGTAAACCGGATCGGTGAAATCTTCCCGTAAAAACGCTTTATCCTGTATTTGTATTGCTGCCAATTCACAGGCGCGGACCCCAATAAAAGCATAACTAGGCGTAACCTGGGGTGGCGTAGCCGTTTCCCAGTTTTTTCCGTTTTTCTGAAGGGTAAACAGATCGAGTTCGCGGTGGAAATAGAAATTGCTTCCAAGATTGCGCACCAGGGATGATGTCAAAATAACGGCCATGACCGGTATAGGTGAGGCGAAAACGACCGGCATCCTGTTCGGTAATATATCCTCGTGGAAATTGGTCGAGGCTTTCAAACGGCTCGTACACAAGCGTGTCGTTTTTAACGCGGGGGCCAATTGTTTGATAACCGGCCTGCCTCAAACGGATCAAAATAGTATCGAAAGCAGTTTTTTGGATCGATACAGTGCTTCCGATCTCTGGTCGGCGATTACTAGACATTTTTTGTCTCCGGGTTAGCGAACATATCCAATAGCTGCAGGCGGGTGACCAACAAGCGGCCCGCAACCACATTTGCCAGGCGGCGCATGACCAAATATCCGAGATCATGATCCTCATCGCAGACTTGGCGCAACTTTTCAGCATTAATGCAAACGATCAGACCATCTACCACAGCCGTTGCACCGGCAGTACGTTGACGGATTGTGGGTGTAACACTGGACCATCCAAAAACCTCCCATGGTTCAGCAGTGTAGAAACGGATCTTGCCCCGGTGAGGAATGAACATATCCAGGGCTATACGGCCCTCGATAACAACATAAATGCACTCCTGCTTGTCACCTTCACGAAATAATACTTCGCCGGTCTTTACATAACGCACATCTGTAATTTCAGCTATTTTCTGAATATGTTCTTTATTTAGTTCGTGGAACCAGGGGATTTTTTGTAGCTCTTTACTTACATCTTCTACATTGCCCATTTAGGTCTCCTTCGAAAAAATAATTATTTAGTGAATTATCATACCATTATTTGTAATATTTATCACAAATAATCAGTAGTGCGTTCTTTCCTAATTCCTCATGCCGCATGTCACCGTTTTTAATGTGGAAATATGCTAAAATGCCACCGTCCATCTGGAGTATTAAATTATTGAAGAGTATTATTCAAGCTGTTAAAGGCACACGCGATTTTTATCCTGAACAAATGGCGATCCGCAACTGGTTATATGAAACAGTACGATCGGTTGCTGAATCCTTTGGTTATCAGGAATATGATGCTCCGATGCTCGAGAGCCTTGAGCTTTACGCGGCAAAATCGGGGGAGGAGCTGGTCAAAGAGCAATCTTACGTCTTTCCCGACCGTGGCGGATCTCAAATTACCTTGAGACCCGAACTTACGCCCAGTCTTGCACGGATGATCGCTCAGAAACAAGACGAATTGACTTTTCCTGTACGATGGTGGTCATTTGGTCCCTTTTGGCGATATGAACGCCCTCAAAAAGGACGAACACGTGAATTTTTTCAATGGAATGTCGATATGCTGGGTGCTAATTCGCCCGAAGCGGATGCGGAAAATGTAGCCGTATTAGCCACATTTTTTCAACGTGTCGGGCTGACCCCATCGCAAGTTTTGATCCTGGTCAATAATCGCCAGTTGATGGACGCACAGTTCGACAAATTGGATATAGGAAAAGATATTAGACTCTCCGTCTCCGGCTGGATCGACCGCCGAGGAAAAATGGCACTCGAAGCCTGGGAGGTTAATGGTCGGGAAATCGGCCTTTCTCCCGCGCAACTGACAAGATTAAAAGATGTATTGAATGACAAAGAACTTTGGAAACAATCGGAAGAATTAAGGCGTTTCTTTTCTGCAATCGAGGCACTTGGTTTAAGTGAATATGTCTTGTTCGATCCTTCTATTGTGCGGGGACTACAGTATTACACCGGCACAGTATTTGAAGCCTGGGAGGTTGGAGGAGAAATCAAACGCTCCATACTGGGCGGCGGTCGGTACGACAATTTACTGGCCGAAGTCGGCGGTGAACGATTGCCTGCCGTCGGTTTCGCGATGGGTGACGTGGTTATCACGTTGATGCTACAAAAATATGGCCTTTTACCCAAAAACCCACCCATCCACCCCGCATCCGTGCTGGTCACGGTATTCGACCAGGAAAGATTGTTGGCATCTTTCAAGCTTGCTGCTGAATTACGACGCGCTGGCTTAAATGTGGCGATCTACCCAGAACCGGCAAAGCTGCCAAAGCAATTCAAATATGCTGATAAGATAAAAGCACGAGTTACGGTAGTCCTAGGGCCAGATGAAGCAGTTAAAAACCAGGCAACCATAAAGGATCTATCGAACGGAAACCAACAAACCGTGGGGCAAGAGGCAGCAATCCATGTGATTCGTCAAATCCTTGAAAGTGAAAGTACGTAATGATATAATCCGCCCGCTCGAAATATGGTGCCTGTAGCTCAATGGCAGAGCGCGTGACTGTGGATCACGATGTTGAGGGTTCGAGACCCTTCAGGCACCCTACTATTCCTTAAAAACCAATAGCCCCTCAATAGCGCCTAATTTCACTAAGACGCAGGCAGGCAGTGCTGATCTATAACTCCTTAAGAGCCCCGCCTTTTTGCCGAAGAGTAATGGAATTGCAAAATCGTTAAGCTAACATAAGTGTTAAGCGGACCGCTTGCCAATTTCCTAAGAGAATATATAATATGAATTAACTCTGATATGTTCAGAGTAAATCTTAATGAAAGGAGTATTGTATACACAATGTTATTCGCTCCGAAAGAAAAAGGCCAAGGTTTAGTTGAATATGCGCTTATTCTTGTTCTAGTCGCCATTGTAGTTATCGCGGCCCTAATGATCCTCGGCCCGGTCATTGGTAACACATTCAGCACAATCAATAATAGCCTTAATAGCGTATAAGTTCACTAAGATTCTGGCGAAATATGGGACTCTGTCAATCCGACAGAGTCCCGCTTTTTTATCAATATGTTTTTGCCATTTTTCTTGTATAATCCTGTCATAAAATTACTCCAAGTATAAGAACAAGAGGAGAATTGTATGCGTCGAGGGCGAATCGTAATTTTTCTACTATTGATCGTAGTCGTTGGCCTGGCAGTGGCGTTTGTCGCGATCCGTATGCTGCTGCAAACCCGTACCCCTCAGCAACAGGTACCGCTCAACGTCGAAGTGTTCGTGGCGGGGCAAAATATTCCTCAGGGTGGGAAGATCACAGAAGATGAGTTAACAACCATCACTTTACCCCAAGACAAAGTGACGGATGTTGAATATACCATTGACAAAAAAGCAGATCTTTTAAATAACAAGGTAGCAAAATACCCCCTCGATCAAGGAGTCGTCATTACCAGTTCGATGGTCGCAGATTCATCTCAAGCCGTGTCCATTGCGGGGCCCGAGTGGGCTGCGCTTATCCCACCGGGTATGACGGCAATCTCGATCCCGGCATCACGCCTCTCTACGGTTGCGTACGGTGTAGCTGACGGTGCTCATATAAATCTCAATGCTTGTTTCCTTTTTGTGGACGTTGATCCAAGTTTTCAAAGCATCACACCTGATAATACGGCAACCCTGACGGCGACAGGTTTTCCAGCGGGTGCTTTGCCCATATTGTCGTTGGGCGTAGGTGCCACGGGGGGGCCTCAAGGGCGCCTCGAATTAGATTCCTCGTTGCAGCAACCTTTTTACCTGGTCCCTTCAGAACCGCAGCGTCCCCGCGTTGTTTGCCAGACGATACTGCAAGATGTTGTAGTTATGAAGCTTGGGAACTTCGCGCTTACACCGATCACTCCTCAGGCATCTCAACAGCAAACTCAACAGCAGCAAGCTGCCGCACCGGCGGCGCCCGATATTATCACTTTAATCGTGTCGCCGCAGGATGCTGATACGCTTTCTTATATGGTATATACTAATGCACAGATCATGATGACTTTGCGCAACCCGTCCGATCAATCCCGTCTTGCGACGGAAGCAGCAACTCTTCAATTTCTTCTCAGCCAGTACAATATTCCTGTACCCGCCAAGCTGCCGTATGCATTACAACCGAGGATCGAACTCGTTGGCCAAGCCAGCCCTTCCAAATGATAATGCGCCTGCCCAATAGCGAGGATGATGAGAGATTATAATTGCTGGTAAAGGAGCGACATGGCTTCAAGTGATAAAATCCGAGTTTTGATCGTGGATGACGTTGCAGACACTCGGGAAAATGTACGGAAGCTATTACAGTTTGAGGCTGATATTGATGTGGTAGGGGCGGCTCGTTCAGGAAAGGAAGGCATTCAACTTTCCCTGGAGCTTGATCCTGATGTAGTACTGATGGACATCAATATGCCCGATATTGATGGTATTACAGCTACTGAATCCATCCGGCAAAAATCACCTCATACACAGGTGGTTATTTTATCCGTCCAAGGCGATCAAAATTATATGCGCCGTGCCATGTTGGCCGGTGCGCGTGATTTCCTCACTAAACCCCCCATGGGCGACGACCTGGTTTCAGCTGTCCGGCGGGGGGGGAAATGTCGCAAATTGAACGCAGCAAGAATAAACAACCTTCCGGGGGTTCGGGGTCTCCCGGTAGAGGGATGCTTCCCATGTCGGGGATGCCAAGTTTTGTGCAAGGCAAGATCGTAACGGTCTATAGCCCGAAGGGTGGAACAGGATGCACTACTCTGGCGGTCAACATGGCGATTGCGCTCCATAATGAGGAGACCCGCGTTGTACTGGTTGATGCAAATTTGCAATATGGCGATGTAGCAATGTTTTTCAACGAACAGGGAAAGAATACAATTCTAGATATTGCCCCGCGCGTTGATGAACTGGATCCGGACGTTGTTGAAGAGATCATGATAAAACATGAACAGTCCGGTATCCATATATTGGCTGCTCCACAACGACCTGAGTTAGCGGAGAAGATATCTGCAGAGCAATTCTCAAAAGTTCTTAATTACCTGCGCCAGTTATATGCTTATATTGTCGTTGACACTTCCTCCATACTGACGGAGGTGGTCCTCTCGGCTATCGATATCAGTGATGCGATCATATTGGTTACGACCCAGGATATCCCGGCCATCAAGAATGCCCGTCTTTTTCTTGATCTTTTGCAAACCATGGGAGTAGATCGCGAACATATTATTTTCGTCATGAATCGGTTTGATAGACGTATTGGGATAACACCGGAGCGAATTGGTGAAAATCTTAAACAAAAGCTCAGTGTAGTGATACCATTAGACGAGCGAATTGTAATACCGGCGGTTAACCGTGGATTACCTTTTATGTTGGATAATAAGGCCCAGCCGGTTGCCAAAGGCGTCTTCGCGCTCGCAGAGGCAGTGCGGGCACAACTTGCCACATTAGACGTAAATGAAGCGCCTGCCAGCAAGCGTTAAGGAGTTGGGCTATGTCGTTGCTTAAACGTATCGAACAAGGACAAGGAGGGCAAAACGCTGCCCCTTCCCAATCCTCAGGGGCCGGAGGACAAGGTGGAGGGGATAACTCGCGTCTCTCTTCCTTACAAGCCAGACGTGTCAGTGCGCCTATTACATCCCCACAAGCCGGTTCTTATTTCGATCTTAAAACGCGCGTACAGAATAAACTGCTTGCAGAACTTGACCCATCGACGGACGTTACAAGAACTGAGGAAGTCCGCCGAACAATCCAGGAATTGTTCGAGCAAATTCTTACTGAAGAAAACATAGTCCTTTCACGACCGGAACGGGCGCGCTTATTTGAACAAATCGCCGCTGAAATCCTGGGGTTTGGTCCACTGCAACCCTTGTTGGAAGATGAAACCATTACAGAAATTATGGTCAACGGTGCGAAAAATATCTACATCGAACGTAAGGGTAAGCTCCACCGGGTGCCGGTGACTTTCGAGAATAACGAGCACGTCCTACGAATCATCGACCGTATCGTTGCACCACTTGGACGACGCATTGACGAGGCGAGCCCCTACGTTGACGCCCGCTTACCTGATGGATCGCGTGTTAATGCAGTGATTGCTCCAATTTCCCTGGTAGGCCCCGTTCTCACCATCCGAAAATTTTCTCGTAACCCAATCACTGTCGACCAGTTGGTCCAGTTTGGGTCCATTTCGCAGGAGGCCCTGCAATTCCTGAAGGCTTGTGTGGAGTCCCGTCTCAATGTTGTAATCTCCGGAGGTACAGGATCTGGTAAGACAACTTTTTTGAATATTATTTCCGGCTTTATTCCCAATGACGAGCGGATTGTAACGATAGAAAACGCCGCTGAGTTGCAGTTACGACAGGAGCACGTAGTTACCCTCGAATCCCGCCCACCCAACATTGAAGGACGGGGTGAGGTTACGATCCGTCAGCTAGTGATCAATGCGCTCCGAATGCGACCTGATAGAATTATCGTCGGTGAAATCCGTGATGAGGCAGCCCTGGATATGTTACAAGCGATGAACACGGGCCACGATGGTTCAATGACCACGCTGCACTCCAACGGCCCGCGCGATACCATGTCACGTCTTGAGACAATGACTCTTATGGCTGGTATGGACCTGCCCTCTCGTGCAATCCGCGAACAAGTCTCGTCTGCCATTAATGTCGTTGTCCATCAGGAACGCATGCGGGATGGAACGCGTAAAGTAGTAAATATTACAGAAGTTAGTGGAATGGAAGGGGATGTCATAACCATGACGGATATATTTGTTTACGAACAAACAGGCATGGAGAACGGGCAGATCATTGGCCGATTGCGACCCACCGGCCTGCGCCCGAAATTCATGGATAAGATCGAAGCCTCAGGTATACATTTACCGCCTTCGATTTTTGGCATCGGAGAGCGACGGCGATATTAGCAGTACAAGTATAGTAGAAAAGGAATTCGGTAGCTAAATGGTGGCATGGATCATAATTATCGGTGGGATCGTTGTGATCATCCTTTTGATTATCGGGATGGTTGTAACCACGTCAAGAGAGCAGACTTTAGTTGATGAGCGTCTGAACCAATACCTTGGTGATCAAGTCGCGTCCGTAGAACGGGAAGCCCAGCGAACTGCCATTACCGATTGGGTGTCCAAGCGGGTCGAGCGTACATCAATCGGTGATAGGATCAGCCAAAACCTTGCCAGGGCTGATATGAAGTTGAAAGTTGGCGAATATTTCGCCCTCATTGTGATTGCGATCATCCTCGTTGGTGGGCTGACCTGGTTGATCGGTGGAAGAAATATCATTTCATTCTTGATAGGAGCCGTTATCGGAGCCTTAGCACCGGGCTTTTACGTTGGTCGCCAAAAGGCAAAACGACTTACAAAATTCAATGAACAGCTAGCCGACATGCTAAACTTGATGGTTAATGGCTTGCGAGCCGGTTATTCAACCCTGCAAGCAATGGAAGCGATCAGTAAAGAGTTGCCGCCTCCCATTTCCGATGAATTTCGCCGGGTGGTGCAAGAAATGCAAATTGGCATACCCATGGAAGGCGCCTTAGATAATCTTTTACGTCGAATCCCAAGTGATGACCTGGATTTTGTTGTGACGGCAATAAACGTTCAGCGTGAAGTAGGCGGAAATCTTTCTGAAATCCTCGAGACTATATCATTCACGATCCGTGAAAGAGTAAAGATCAAGGGAGATATTCGTGTGATCACCTCTCAAGTCCGTGCGTCCGGAACCGTAATTTCTCTTTTACCTATATTTCTGACAGTTGTGTTATGGTTCCTCAACCCCAAATATCTAATGTCCTTTATGGATGCCGGTCCGCTATTGTGCAGTTATGCCGCTGCTGTGGTGATCATCTTAATCAGCTTGGGTTTTACGTCTATGATGAAAATCGCGGATATCGAGGTATGACATGACAATCTTGATCGGAATAATCGTTGGCTTAGTGGTCATTGGCGGGGCGGCTATGTTGATTGTTGCCGGTTTACGAGCCAGCCGTTCAAAAGAGGAAGAACGATCCGTTGATGGCGCGACTCGAGGAGGCCACTCAGCGCGGGGATGTTATTTCCTCTCTAGAACAAATTGAAATGCAGCAGCCATTCAGCCAACGTGTTATCGTGCCATTACTGCAACGCATTGGCGAGATGTCTACATCCATTACACCGCAAAAGGTTTTACAGGATACCACGACAAAGCTTGAAATTGCGGGAAACCCGGGCCGGATCGACGCTTCCACTTTTCTCGCTTCACGGTTCGTTGTAGCGGTATTTTTCGGGGGGGTATTGTTCATGGTAAGCCTTCTCGCTCCTACAAAATGGCCGCTCGGCCAGACTTTTCTGGTTGTTACAATTTTTACTGTTTTAGGATTTTTCTTTCCGCAGTTATGGCTTCAAGCGCGGATCAATGCCCGACAGAAAGATGTCCGAAAAGCCATGCCTGATGCCCTGGATCTATTAACCATTTGTGTAGAGGCGGGTTTGGGGTTTGAAGCAGCCATGTCCAAAGTAAGTGAAAAATGGGAGAACGAACTTTCTTTAGCTTTATTACGTGCAATTCGTGAAATCCAGCTTGGAAAATCACGGCGGGACGCGATGCGAGATATGGCTGAACGTATCGGGATACCGGAAATGACCAGTTTCGTTGCTGCAATTATCCAAAGCGAGATTCTAGGTGTAAGCCTGGCGAAAGTCCTGCGGATCCAATCCGATCAGATGCGCGTAAAGCGCCGCCAGCGAGCAGAGGAGCAAGCACATCAGGCGCCGGTAAAAATGATCATCCCGCTGGCATTCCTTATTTTTCCATCCATTTTTATCATCCTCTTGACGCCGGCAGGCATAGAACTTTCTAAATCTTTTGGTCAATTACATCCCTAAGAATAACTACCAGGCGGGGGGACAGATATGAGGAGTTTTCTCAATAAATATTATTTCTATCGTTTGATATGGGCAGGATTAGATTTGCTCTTTCCGCCAATTTGCGGAGGATGCGGTAAGCCTGGCACTCGTTGGTGTTTTGATTGCCAAAAAAACGTCCATAATATCACGGAACCTTTTTGCGAACTATGCGGAATACCACTTTCTGATAATATGAGCATTTGCCCAGATTGTCAGCAGGAGCGGCCTCGTTATCGGATGCTCAGGTCCTGGTCTGCTTTCGATGACCCGGTGAAAACTGCACTTCATCGATTGAAATATCGTCGCGATATAGGCCTGGGGGACGCCATAGCTGCACAACTTATTGGATTTGTCGCTAGTTTGAATTGGCCGATTGACCTCATTGTTCCGGTACCGTTGGGGAAAAAACGGCTGGATGAACGGGGTTATAATCAAGTTGGCTTGATCAGTCGTCCGCTATCCATGGCGATGAACTTTGCTTATGCCCCACAAGCATTATCCCGCGATCATGAGACCCGATCCCAAGTGGGGTTGACTAAAGTGGAACGGCACCTTAATGTACGCGGGGCGTTTAAAGCCGAGGAAAAGTGTGTGAAAAGCCGCGTAATTTTATTGATAGACGATGTTGCTACAACAGGATCCACACTTTCGTCCTGCGCCGAGGCGCTTTATGCTGCGGGTGCGCGGGACGTTTTTGCTTTGACCGTAGCCCGTGCACTAACTCATCACGGCTTGAAAGTTGTATAAGTATCCAGGTTAACATCTGACATCAAATTAAGATTATAGAGGAGGCCCGATGGCAACCAAAGTGGACGTTCAGGGACGTAGTGTTGGATTATCAGAACGTATCAGGAAACATATTGAACAAAGAGCAGGCAAACTCGACCATTACCTGCCGATCATCGAAGAAGCATATGTTGAGCTTACCCACCATAAATCGGCACGTAGTATAAATGACCGCAATGTGGCGCAAATCACGGTGAGGGGGAAGGGATTAATCCTCAGGACTGAAGAACGTGCCGATGAAATATTGACGGCTTTTGATACTGCTCTAGATAAACTTCAGCATCAGATCGAACGTTACAAGGGGAAGCACTATCATGGACGGGGAGATGGACAATCGGCTGCTGAAGCGATCGATGAGCCCGCATCAAATGATGATACAGACCGATTGCCTCCGGTCATCGCCCGCAGGAAACATTTTCAAGTTCTGCCGATGAATGAACTGGAAGCAATCGAGCAGATGAACCTGCTGGGTCACAATAATTTCTTTGTTTTTTATAACGCAGTGACCAGCAAAATAAATGTTCTTTACCGACGCCGTGATGATTCCTACGGCTTGATCGAAGTTGAAAGGGGCTAAAACCTCTGGAAAAGAATTTGTAAGAACTATTTGCAGAGGCCTCTGCAAATAAATCTGTCAATTGGACAAAAACTAATTATGGATATTCTCGATTTTGATGACGATTTAACCGATCAACACCTTGCTGAAAGCGGTATTGACATCCATTCAACGGAAGAGGCTTTGTCCCTTTTGCTGCGTGCATTAGGTGAAAAGCCAGAGCGGGAGGGGTTGAAAAACACTCCCAAACGAGTCGCTCGCATGTATACTGAATTGCTCAGTGGTTATCATGCAGACCCACAAAAAATCGTAAACGGCGCCTTGTTCAATATTACATATGACGAAATGGTGATCGTCCGGGACATTGAATTCTATAGTTTATGCGAGCATCACTTGCTTCCATTCATTGGACGGGCTCATGTCGCATACATGCCCGCCGGAAAAGTAATCGGATTATCAAAAATCCCCCGAATTGTCGATATGTTTGCCCGCCGTTTGCAAGTTCAAGAACGTTTGACACGGCAAATCGCCGACCTGTTACAAGAACTCCTGGAGCCTGACGGTGTGGCTGTGGTCATGGAGGGTATGCATCTATGCACGATGATGCGCGGAGTTAAGAAACATGATGCCCGTTTGACAACATCGGCAATGCATGGAGCATTTCGTACCAATGCAGCTACCCGGCAGGAGTTCCTTGAAAACATAAGTCGTGGAGCCGGACCCCTTAAAATCTAGCCACTTTCGCCAATTCGTCCGGAAATCCTGAATTTCAGGATTTCCGGACGTTTTTTGATCCATGTTTGAGAACTCATCCGTTTGGCCACCACGGAAAGCTTTTGATGTTCAATGGGGTGTTTCAGTTCAGGCACCAGCTCTGCCATCGGCAGGACCACAAACGGATTTTTCCAATTCTCCAGGCTGCATGGTTCGTCGTCAACCATAATAATATCAATGTCTATTGTCCGCGGAGCATTCTTGTCTCTACTCCTTACACGACCAAGTGTTGTCTCGATGGAGCGGATTATTTTATATTTTAATTCCTTCGGACTTACTGGTGTTGAGAATAAAGCACAGGCGTTTAAAAAATTTGGGCCATTCCCGCCAACAGCGTGAGATTCCCAGGCATTCGAAATTATTTGTATTGTGCCATATTCGTAAAGCAGCACGATGGTCTTCGGGAGATTTATTTCCGGTTGAATATTGGAACCGATGCTCAGGTAAAACCTATGAGGTTTTTTCATCGCGACTACGTTCGATTTCAACACCGACCGAGGCGGAAAACCTGACGGCACCGGGCTTCTCGACGCGAACGATTACCCGCTCAACGCCATTTTCCTGTAAACATAATTTCGCTATGTCATTTGCCAACGCTTCTACTGTGAAACGTGCGGCGCTTTCGGCATGGGCCAGGGATTTCTTGGCTAGAGTCCGATAATTGACACAATCCGAAATATCATCGGTATCAGCCGATCGACGCGTGTCTGTCATTGCTATTATGTTGATCAGGATGTCTTGAGGTTGCTCCCGTTCCCATGTGTTTACCCCAATAATACCGCGGGCGAGTAAATCTTTGATAATAACTTTGTCCATCGTATCTCCTAGACAAGATGTCGGCCACCGTCCACATGGATGATTTCACCAGTTATATAGGATGGCCCAGTTAACAAGAATATCAAGGCTTCCTCAATCTCGGGTAACTCACCCCAACGGGCCGCCGGAACAGACTTTAATATATCAGAATTAGCCAGTTTATCGTTAGGAGGTAATATGGCCCCGAGTGCCAACCCATTAACTGTAATATTTGGCGCGAGACTGATCGCCAACGATTTGGTCAAGGTGGCGAGTGCAGCTTTGCTAATGGTATAAGGAAAATGATCCGCACCAGGCCTGAGGGCGCGCCAATCCAAAATGTTAACTATGCGGCCAGTTCCATTTTTTTCTACCTGTCTCGCAAAGCCTTGACTCAACAGAAAGGGGGCAGTCAGATTGACAGCCATGTGTCTCTCCCAATCAGCGAGTGTGGTCTCTTGCAAGGAAATTGGCTCAAAAATTGCTGCGTTGTTTACGAGAGCGTAAATAGGTCCGATTTTCCTGACCTCTAATATAAGGTCAGACAATTCATCAGGCCGGCTTAGATCAGCAGCCTTGATCCAGGCACGGCGGCCCAGGGATACGATCTCGTCCCGGGTTTCGACGGCCTCCTTATTAGAATGGCCATAATGGATGAATATATCTGCGCCTGCCAGAGCACAGGCACGCACCAGGGAGTGTCCGATTCTCTTGGCTGCCCCGGTAACCAAAACAATCTTTTTATCCAAAGGCAAGTCACTCATCATGGTTGGAGATTTTATCATTTCTCAGATACAGATGTCTGCTACTGCAATTACTGAGTATGGTGAGTTCTTATATTAGTTTTTGTTGAATCCGTTTTGGTGTCGCGTCTACTTTTCTTCAAGCTCACTTTCCTGGATTTTTTGCTGGTTCCAGACTGTGTTACTGCTTTGTTCAATCGAATATCCTGGCTTTCCGGTAGTAAGCCTGATTCCTTTGGTTTGAGCAACTCGAGTCCTATTAAAGAGATTGTTAAAGCAAGCCAAGCAAGGATTTGTGCTAGGCGCAATCCTCCCAGAACCAAAGTGCTATCCCCACGGAAAGCTTCGATTACCAGTCGACTTACAGAAATCAAAGCTATAAAGAGCAGGAAATCGCTCCCGGGCTTTGGGCTGGGTTTTCGGATCCAAATCAGAAACAAGATCAGAAGTGAAGCACCAATCTCGTAAAATTGCGTTGGATGCCGCATAGCACCCCATAAGTAGATTGCCCAGGGTAAATCTGTTTCTTGCCCAAATGCTGCGCCGGTCGCGAGGTGCGAGAGTCCCAAACCAAGCACCATCCAGGAAAATAATAGGGTCAGGGTATCGAGGGTGGACCAAAGAGATAGTCTTTGACGCTGGACGTAAACTAAACCAGCGAGAATAGTTACGGTCAATGCGCCAAAATTATCGAAAAGAGCAATGTTTAACGAAATTAAACTTATGGGGCTTTGAACGAATGCCGAGATATGCTCGAAAGCATAAAAGAACCTGCCCCCGATCAGATATGCCAAAGAAATAGTCAAAACCAGGTTGTTTAAAGTGGAGGCGCTGATTTTATACCGACTTGCTCGTTTTTCGGAGAATGATAAACCGATCCACAGAGCAGCCACGATAAGAATAAGATTGCGCGGCGGGGCGAAGAGATTCTCGAAATAAAACCAGCATATTGTCGGATGGGGGAATCTAGTTGGAAGAACTTTTTAGAATTTCCTCGATATTTGTGCGAAGTAAAGCATCAGACATCGGACCGCCGATAACAACATTGGCAATTGTGCCATCACGATTGATGAAGAAGCTGGAAGGAAGCGAGCGTAAATCATATTTGGAGCCAAGCTGACCGGTCTCGTCGAGAAGTATTGGGAAGGTAAGGTTATATTCGTTTACAAAAGGAACAATTTCCAATGGGCTATCTTGAACGGTTGAATTGACTCCCAATACAACCAAGCCCTGATCTTTATATTGTAAGTAATATTTTTGGATGGCAGGCATTTCTGCCCGGCAAGGTGGACACCACGTAGCCCAGATATTGACAAGCACAGCCTGACCACGCAGTTGATAGAGACTTAATTCTTTGCCTGCCGGAGTATCTAGCGAAAAGTCAGGTGCGAGGTAGCCTTTTAGCGGAAGGGGTATTCGTCCTGATGTAGATGCGCCCGTTTTGTCGGCGCTAACGAAAATCCAAGCAACACCCGTTAAGAGGAGAAGCGCATAAAGAAAACGTCGTTGGACTGGTTGCATATCTAACCTTTTTGCTCTATACTGATATTGTTCGTTTAATTATTGTATATCTTACTATGCTTTTTACTGATTCGGTTTGCGTTGGAATCGACACGACTGGAGGGCGCAAAGCGTTTACTTACGCCGCGCTCGACCGAGACTTAAACGTCATCGCGTTGGCAGATGCAGAACTGGATGAGGTTACAGCATTCCTCGAGGGTCAAAAATCGGTAACGGTGGCAGTCAACGCACCTTCTCACGTTAATACCGGGTTAGTAAGAAAAAATCTCGAAAAACAAAGCCTGACACCCCATCCGCTACGCGGCGTTGATATGCGCGTCGCAGAATTTGAATTACGGGAGCGGGGCATAGCAATCGGTGGGACTGGGTCGCGGGAAATGTTGTGTCCGGCCTGGATTCAGGTGGGTTTTGCTCTCTATAATAGATTATCGAAACTTGGATTCAAACCTTATTCAGACGAAGAAGATTCGCGTCGATGGCTGGAAACGCATCCACATGCCAGTTTTTGCGTTTTGCTCGGCCATCCCCCATTACCCAAGCCGACCTTGGAGGGGCGTTTGCAGCGCGAGCTGATCTTATTCGAACAGGGGGTGCGGATCAAAGATCCAATGATCTTCTACGAAGAGATTACAAGACATAAGTTGATGAACGGCATCTTGCCGATAGAACTTGTTCATTTACCCGAACAATTAGATGCCTTAGTGGCAGCGTTTACAGCCTGGTGGGCAACAGTCAAGCATGGCGGGATAACACACGTGGGTAACAAGCAGGAGGGGATCATCACCCTGCCAAGTCCTTCATTAAAAGCAAAGTATTAGTTAGCAACATCGTCAAAAATATTTTGTTAAACGAACAAGGGTAATTGAATTTCATATAGAGTAAATTGTTTTGATTTTATGATGAGCAATACCTTCCTTAAATAATATTTTTACTCAGAAAAATATACCTAACCACATCCAGAACATGTAATTTAGCAAGTGGTAAAATGAACTAAAACCTGGAGGCAGACGACATGACAGACGATTTATCAACACGCGCCATCAATACGATTCGTTTCCTATCAGCAGATGCCGTTCAACAAGCCAACTCAGGCCACCCCGGATTACCTATGGGTGCCGCCGCAATGGCTTTTGCTTTGTGGACACGGCATTTGCATCACAACCCGCGGAATCCGCGATGGCCGGGCCGCGACCGTTTTGTGCTTTCAGGCGGGCATGGATCGATGTTGTTATATTCACTTTTGCATCTAACCGGTTACGACCTTCCTCTTGAGGAGATAATAAATTTCAGACAATGGGGAAGCAAGACGCCGGGCCATCCCGAATATGGATTGACCCCAGGCGTCGAAACCACCACGGGGCCACTAGGTCAAGGATTTGCAACTGCAGTAGGAATGGCGATTGCCCAGGCGCATTTATCTGCCGAGTTCGATAAAGATTTATTCGATCATTACCTGTACGCCATCGTCACGGATGGCGATCTGATGGAGGGTGTGGCCTCTGAAGCCGCCTCGCTGGCGGGCCATCTACAATTGGGGCGATTGATTTTTCTTTACGATGATAACCACATTTCGATTGACGGTTCTACGGATATGTCGTTCACTGAAGACCGGGTAGCGCGTTTCGCCGCGTACAATTGGCATGTCCAAACTGTAGAAGATGGCAATGATGTCGAAGCTGTAGACCAGGCGATCCAGGCAGCCAAAGCTGACCCACGTCCATCCCTGATCGCTTGTCGCACGCATATCGGCTTCGGCGCACCGCATAAACAAGATACATCCAAGGCTCATGGGGAACCACTTGGCGATGATGAACTCAACGCGGCAAAGAAGAATCTCGGTTGGCCGCTTGAGCCAAGGTTCCTTATCCCGGGCGATGTCCTGGAATTCTTCCGTGAAGCGGTTGATAATGGACAGAAGGCCGAAGATGAATGGAAACGGAAGTTTGCTGAATACAAGAAAGCTAATCCTGAACTCGGCGTCGAATTAGAACGCCGCTTAAAAGGTGAGCTGCCCAGGGGTTGGGAATCAGCATTGCCAATTTTCCCGTCTGATCCAAAGGGATTAGCAACACGTTCTTCTTCAGGAAAAGTACTGACTGCATTATCCACCAAACTTACCGGCTTGGTGGGGGGGTCGGCGGATTTGACTCCTTCCAATAACACCAAATTTGAAGGGGCCACTGACTTCCAAAAAGACAACCCGGGAGGCCGCTACTATCATTTCGGTGTTCGTGAACATGCAATGGGAGCTGCATTAAATGGTATGACTTTGTATGGAGGGTTAATCCCTTATGGCGGCACTTTCCTGATATTCTCGGATTATATGAAGCCTGCAATCCGAATTGCAGCGATATCACATATTCCATCCATTTTCGTTTTTACTCATGATAGTGTAGGTCTCGGTGAAGATGGCCCAACACACCAACCCATCGAACAATTGGCAGCCCTGCGCGCGGTCCCGAACCTTGTTGTTATTCGACCAGCAGATGCCAATGAAGTTTCCCAAGCTTGGCGTGTAGCCATTACAAGGCGAGATGGACCAACGGTATTAGCTTTAACCCGACAAAATGTTCCTACGTTTGAACGCAAAGTGCCAGCAGAGGTGGAACGCGGCGCCTATGTGTTGGCTTCTTTTGGGAAGAAAACACCGGATATTATCTTGATGGCTTCTGGTTCGGAAGTTACTTTAATCTATGATGCTGCTCAAAAGCTATTTGCATCCGGTTATAGCGTACGAGTGGTTTCGATCCCCTCCTGGGAGCTTTTTGAAAAACAAGATAAAGCTTATAAAGAATCCGTGTTGCCGAAAAGAATCAAGGTCAGACTAGCTGTCGAGGCGGCAGCCAGCCTTGGTTGGGAGCGGTATATTGGCCTTGAAGGTACGACAATCTGTCTTGACCATTTTGGGGCATCCGCGCCCTATAAGACCATCTTTGAAAAATTCGGATTAACAGTTGATAACGTAGTTAAACAGGCAAGATCGCTTTTACCCGCGGTGAAGAGGGCCAAGCCAAAAACGAAAAAGAATAAGACCAAGAGCAATTCGCGAAAACCTGCGAGGCGAAAATGAAGGTCGCAGTTGCCTGTGACCATGCGGGTTTCCCGCTAAAGGAAGTTGTGATCACTTCGGTTATCGCGGCCGGGCATGAACCAATCGATCTTGGCACGAATAGCAGTAGTCCGGTGGATTTTCCGGATTATACTGAGAAGCTTGGACGTGCGATCCAAAACAATGACGCCGAGCGCGGAATATTGGTCTGCGGTTCCGGTGTGGGCGCGTGCATTGCGGCGAACAAGATGAAAGGGATATATGCTTCGATCTGTCATGACACATATTCTGCCGCACAAGGTGTGATGCACGATGATATGAATGTTCTGTGCCTCGGAGGACGCGTAGTGGGGCCTGAGCTGGCCACCGTCCTGGTTAAGTCGTTTTTGGCCGCGCGATATCTAGGTAATGACCCGGATGGCAAGCGACTTGCCAGACGGGTAGGCAAAATAAGAAAAATGGAAAACGGTGAGTCTATCTTATAGGTCAGGTGTTTATGTCATCCATAATCGAAAAACTTACAGACATCGGTCAATCACTCTGGATGGATAATATCCAGAGAAAGTTGTTGGAAAATGGAGAAATCAAATCCTTGATCGCGAAGGGTGAAATCCGAGGCATGACCTCCAACCCAACGATTTTCAATAATGCCATTTCCAAGACCCACGATTACGATGCCGCACTTGTCCCGCTGGCCTGGGCTGGCTGGGACCCCGAAAAAATATTTTGGGAACTTGTAACTGAAGATATCAAGGAAGCCTGCGATCTGTTTGCCCCGCTTTATGAAGAATCAAATGGCGGGGATGGCTATGTGAGCATTGAAGTGAGCCCGTATCTTGCCCACGATACTGAAGCGACTGCGGTTCAAGCCCAGCAATTATGGGCGCGAGTAGCCCGGCCAAACCTGATGGTCAAGATCCCGGCCACGAAAGAGGGTATTCCTGCCATCCGTCAAGCGACTGCTGCTGGCATCAATGTCAACATCACATTGATCTTTTCCTTGGCCAGGTATGCCGAAGTCATGAATGCTTACTTGCAGGGTCTCGAAGATCGCGTCGCTATTGGACAGGAAATCGACCACATTACATCGGTCGCATCCTTCTTCGTCTCACGAGTGGATAGCAAAGTGGATGAACGTCTACCCAAGCATTCGCCTTTAAGAGGTAAGGCAGCAGTCGCCAATGCGAAGCTTGCTTATGACGAATTTTCAAAAACCTTTATGGGCGATCGTTGGGAAAAGCTTAAAGCAAAGGGCGGACGTCTTCAACGTCCTCTATGGGCTTCTACAAGCACGAAGAATCCCGCTTATCCAGATACACTTTATATCGACAACCTGATTGGGCCGGATACGGTCAATACGGTCCCGCCGGTCACCCTGAATGCTGCCCGTGACCATGCAAAAACAGAAATTACGATCACAAGGGATGTAGATAAGGCGCGTGAAGTCATAGAACAACTCGATGCTGCCGGAATTTCGATGGATCACGTAACCCAGGAATTAGAGGATGAAGGCGTCAAATCATTTGCTGATTCGATAACAGCGTTATTTAAGACGATCGATGATAGACGAAAGAATGCAGTATCTTCGCTTGGGCCCCTGGCTGTTCCGGTCGCCAAACGAATTGCCCAATTGGAAGAGAATTCAGTTTCCGCACGGCTTTGGACACATGATCCAACATTGTGGACTATCGACCCGGCAGGCCAGGCCGAGGTTACGATCCGGATGGGATGGACGGATTCACCCGAGAAAGCACGTGCTTGTTTACCTGAATATCAATCTTTTGCGGATGAGATCCATAAAGAAGGTATTGGCCGAATCCTGGTGCTCGGCATGGGCGGTTCATCTTTAACTGCCGAAGTTTTGAGTTCACTATTTACGGCAGCCGGGATTGAGTTATCCAGTTGTCTTTCGATCCTGGATTCAACGGATCCTGATCAAGTTGCCAAGGCAATCAAAGATTTTCCACCTGACCAAAGCCTGTATATCGTTGCCAGTAAATCGGGTGGAACCGCCGAAGTCAACGCGACGTTCGACATTTTTTGGAAATTGAGCAAAGGCGACGGCTCGCGTTTCATTGCAATATCAGATGCAAACACTTCGCTGGCGCAGCTTGCACGCGAGCGCGGCTTCCGAAAGATCTTTTCAGCGGATGAAACCATCGGTGGGCGTTATTCGGCATTAACCGATTTTGGTATGGTTCCGGCTGCATTGCTTGGGCTGGATCTTAGCCGTTTGCTGGGACGCGCAGACTGGATGAAGAATCAATGTCTAAAAGAACTGCCTACGGCGAGAAATCCGGGGATAGCTCTTGGAGCGATAATCGCAGAATCGGCCCTGGCTGGCCGAAACAAATTAACGATTTTTGCCGATAAAACCTTGTTCGCATTAACTGGTTGGATCGAACAAATCATCGCTAAATCCAGCGGCAAGAATGGCAAAGGTATTTTGCCGGTGCCCCTGGAGCCATTGGACATGCCCGAAGTATATGGCACTGACCGCTTATTTGTTTATTTGCGCCAATCCGGCGAATTGGACAATGGCGTTGCGGTTTTACGTGCAGCAGGATACCCGGTCGTTGAGTTTGCGATATCCGACCCTTACGATGCTGGGGCAGAGTTCTTCCGATGGGAGATCGCTGTTTCCATAGCATGTCATATCCTGGGAGTGAATGCCTTCGACCAGCCCGACGTGCAGGACAGCAAGGATCGCACAAAAGCCAAGATCGAGGAGTATCAATCAACCGGCAAATTGGCGGAAGCGGATAAGGGAATTGGGATTCGGGAATTTGGAAAAGTCGCCAATTATCTTAAGCAGGCAAAGGCGGGCGACTACGTTGCCGTCAATGCTTATCTCCCCCGAAACGCCGAAATGGTCGACGCTTTACAAAGAATGCGAGTCGCCATCCGTGAAAGGACCAAATGCGCGGTGACGGCCGGTTTCGGTCCTCGTTTCCAACATTCGGCGGGACAGTTTCATAAGGGCGGCCCGAATACGGGTCTATTCATACAAATCATCACAGACGTTGATAAGGATGTGAAAATACCCAACGAGGGCATGACGTTTGGAACACTGATCCGGGCACAGGCATTAGGAGATTATGAGACACTCGTTGCACGCGACCGCCGTGTGATCCGTGTGCATCTTTCCAAACCAAATGATATCGATTTGTTAGTGAAGGCTCTGGAATAAATGGCAGACAAAGCGGCAGACACTTCCAAAGCGCCTGCCGCTTTGTCTTGAGGTATCAATGGCTGATTTATCAAAACTTAAATGTGTTGCGTGTCGGGGCGGCGAACCGACTTTGACTGATGAACAAATAACTGCCCTTCAGCCACAAGTGCCGGAATGGCAGGTCGGGGAAGAAAATGGTGAGAAGCGGCTGGAGCGTATCTTTAAATTCAAGAACTTTGTTGAAGCGATTGCATTTACCGATAAAGTCGGTGCTGCTGCCGAAGAAGAAGACCATCACCCGTTGATTGTGACAGAGTGGGGGAAAGTTACAATACAGTGGTGGACGCATAAGATCCACGGCCTGCATCAGAACGATTTCATCATGGCGGCGAAGACGAACAAATTGTTATAACAAAATCAAGACGCGAATTAATAATTCGCGTCTTGATTATGTAGGTCCTTGATCAATTTCTTCAAAATGCTTTTTTGCATATAGTTATCGATCTTTAACGCCCATTTATGATTCGCCAACCAACCCAGCATCTCGGCTTTCATGGCAGTATAACCGCGAGGTCTTTCGGGCAGGGGTACGGCAGAGCTAAAATCAACGGTGCGGCCATCTATCCGGAAAGCATAACGAGATAATTGTTTAATTTCGGGTTTAGCAATCAAAAAAGAACGAAGTCTCTCTCGTTCATCCGAACTGAGCCGTTGAGGCAGGTCGGATGTAGCCTTGAAGTTACAGACTAGAGCGAGATCTTGTAATAAAGATTTTTGTTCATCATTTAGAGAGCTTTCCATAGAGCGGAAGTAAGCGACATCGGAATCTGTCTGTATAAGCGGACCAAGCCATCTCCGGTGAATTGATGTGCGGATAGCGTTCTTTGTTCCAGGTATAGTGGGATTGTAAAGCAACACTGCATCGCGCGTGCTTTCCCAGTCACCTGCCACATCAGGCCCTATTCTCAAGGCATCACATAAACCCAGGGATGGCAGGATCGGCGCGCCGCAGGCGAGGAGGAACGCATCTTCACCCATGGCCTCGCGTAAGATTTTAAGCCCAGCGCGGTAAGCAGCTTCACGAGGAATATCCAAATGACGTCTGCCAGGAAGCGCGCCGCCATAGAGGAAATCGAGTTTGATGTAACTGAATCCCCAGCGGCGTACTTCCTTCATCAACGAGGCCAACCAGTGTAAGACCTCTGGATGGGTGGTATCGAGTGCGTAAAGCTGTTCGCCCCATTTGAAACCCGCGGAGACAAATTTCCCGTATTTATCCCTTAGGAACCAATTTGGTTGGTCGTGGAATAGCCTGGATGATTTAACGGCTATCAAGGGCGCAAGCCAAAGCCCCGCTTTTCGACCCGTTAATTTGATCTTTTCTGCCAGCGCGGCCATGCCTGATGGAAACTTTTTATTTTCCTGCCAATCACCAATTGCGGCCTGCCATCCATCATCAATTTGAATAGTGTCGAAAGGCAAATCATCGAGACCGTCGATTACTTTCGAAAGGAGCGGTTCGTCTATCGCAGTGTAAAGACTGTACCATGAGCACCATACGCGCGGAGACGTCAAGTTGTGGGCAGAACCCAACCTTTGACGAAGTAATTCCGTATACCGGGTAAAGGTGGATTGTTCCGTTCCATACCCAACAAGCCAATCCCCCGACCCTGATTCATACCATCCTCGTAGTTGATTGTTATTTAATTCCACATGCGCATCAAGACCTAGAGAGCCGAGCAATAGGATGTTTTCCTTTTCCATTTCGACAGCTCCAACCCATGAGCCGTGCGGATTGGGGTGGAATGCATAGGTTGGATCAAGCTGCATAGGGTGCAGAAGCCGTGGTTTTTGAACTGGAAGAGGGGTCGAAGTATCTATCCAAGATGCGAGAGACCAAGACTGCCAGCCGTGACGGAAAAAATGTTTTGGTGTAAAAGGTCGGTTTATAGTGACCGATGCCCCAGAAACAATCTGTTCAACGGGGAATTGTTCGCTAAATTTAATGGTTAGCATGATGGCATCATTATCCTGCAAGTCAACTTGTTCCGCAAGAATTTACCGGGATTCATCTTTGGCTTTCTCAAAGTCGCCCTGGTTCTCACGATCAGATTAGATTTAGCCGCGCAGCACATCAATAATGAAAAGGTTTTACGGTTGACGCAAGAACATTTGTTCTGTATAATGACTTCTATAGCCTCGGAGCAATATTATGTTGCAGCGCCCTTGTAAATCAATATTCCTCGTTACCCCGATCTCAGCCGCTCATTCCCGAATATCTGCTTATCAAATATCACTTTGCCATTCCATTCGTTCCTCCAAAAAACTGGCCATTTTCTACTCAAAATTATTCGGGGCAGTAAGTTTCTCGCTGGGCAACAGCCAGGCCGCGGGATGATTCGAATTTGATTCGAACCGTGCGCGCACTGCCGTAAATCAGCGCTTTTTTGAGGTGTACTCTCTACTTGGACGATCTTGTCATCGCCTATCTTCTGCCATATCTTGCCAAGGGTTTTCTCAAGGTAGCTTGGATTGATTTGCTTTTTACAGGATTTTCCCAGGAAAGGATGAAATAGATCCGAGCAATTCGTGAAATCCGTGTCCTAAAGGAACACTTAACCTCTGGGGATTCATCCGGAACTATAGGAGAGATCGCTTGAGACCAGCGCGCGGATTCTTCCGTTCACACCTGGCCGTAACTTTTTGTGGATTTGACGATGGTGGTGAGTTGTGAGATAATTTGCAAACCTTAAGAAATCCTGCATAGCAGGAAAAATGCTACGATGAGAACGAGTAAGCCTGTGGCGTTGTCAGCGAACCTGGTATTGTGTGAGCAGGTCAACAAAGCATACTGAAAATCATCTCGGAGCAGCAAACTGAAATTCGAATACTCATTGGTTGAAGGTTCGAAGAGTAAGCGAGCCGGAATCGCTGCCGTTATACCCAGCGCGAGAATGTATTTCTCGAAAAGCGCCTGCTGCAAAGCAGGAAACAGAGTGGTACCACGCGAGCCTTGCTCTCGTCTCTGAACCAGAGATGGGAGTTTTTATTTTATGAAATTATCGGAGGTTGAATGTTCAAACCCGTACCATCCAAACTTAACGTACCGGCTATGGAAGAAGGCGTCCTGGGCTTCTGGCAGCGTGATGAGATTTTCAAAAAGACTCTCAACCAGAGCAAAGGCGGCCCTGAATATGTTTTCTATGAAGGTCCACCGACTGCCAATGGCCGCCCGGGATCTCATCATGTCCTGGCGCGGGCATTCAAGGATATTTTCCCCCGTTATAAAATCATGCGCGGTTATCACGTCTCGCGGCGCGGTGGTTGGGATACGCACGGCCTGCCGGTAGAGATCGAAGTTGAAAAGAAGCACGGATTTAAAAATAAACATCAAATCGAGGAATACGGCATTGAAAAATTCAACGAAGAATGCCGGAAATCTGCGTTTGAATATATTCGCGACTGGGGCAGATTAACGGACAGGATCGCATTCTGGGTTGATCTTGAAGATGCGTATGTTACTTATACAAACGAATATATTGAATCGGTTTGGTGGATCCTGAAGAGTTTTTGGGAAAAAGACCTTCTATTCAAAAAGTATAAAGTTGTGCCATATTGCCCGCGCTGCGGCACGCCTCTTTCGGACCATGAAGTGGCCCTCGGTTACGATGAAGCTACGGATCCGTCGGTCTTTGTCCGGATGCCGCTTGTAGATAAAAAGGATACGTCCCTCCTTGTATGGACGACTACTCCATGGACCCTGCCTGGCAACGTGGCGGTCGCAGCAAATCCGGATGTAGATTATGTGACTGTGGAGCGAAACCTGCCGGACGGTGGTAAAGAAAAATTGATTCTCGCCAAGCAATTAATCGAAAAGGTTTTCAGAGGCGAAGAAGTCAATATCCTTGAGACCTTCAAAGGTAAAAAGCTTAAGGGACAAAAATATCTTCCACTTTTTACCTTCCTGCCGCCCGATAAACCCGCCTATTTTGTTGTCATGGGTGATTTTGTCACAACGGAAGACGGTACCGGACTGGTTCATATGGCGCCTGCATTCGGCGCAGAAGATTTGCAGATGGCCAATGAACATAATTTGCCCATCCTGATGACCGTGCTTCCCGATGGCACCTTTATCCCGGAAGTCAAACCGTGGCGAGGCGTTTTCATAAAAGATGCCGACCCGCAGATCATCGAAGACCTGCAGGCCCGCGGCCTATTATTTCGCACCGAGGGATATACACATACGTATCCGTTTTGCTGGCGCTGCAAAACGCCGCTGATGTATTATGCGCGCGACTCCTGGTATATCCGAACCAGCCAATTTAAAGATAAATTAGTATCCCTTAACAACACGATCAACTGGGTGCCAGAGCATATCCGGAAAGGTCGGTTCGGAAACTGGTTGGAAAATAATATTGATTGGGCCCTAAGCCGAGAACGATATTGGGGCACGCCTCTTCCGGTCTGGGAATGTGAAGAGTGCAAGCATAGGGAATGCATCGGCTCGGTTAAAGAATTATCCGATAAAGTTGGACGCGATCTGGCGGAACTCGACTTGCACCGTCCTTATATAGATGAAATCCTTTATAACTGCCCAGAGTGCGGTGGTAGGATGAGACGAATTAAGGACCTGATCGACGTTTGGTTCGACTCGGGGTCGATGCCCTATGCCCAATGGCATTATCCGTTCGAGAACCAGGATAAATTCAAAGCACAGTTCCCGGCTGATTACATTTGTGAAGCAGTCGACCAAACGCGGGGTTGGTTCTACTCTCTGCACGCCATCAGCACGCTTTTGATGGATTCGGTTGCGTTTAAAAACGTCATCTGCCTTGGTCTTGATCCTTGACGGCGACGGTAAGAAGATGTCGAAAAGCCTCGGTAACATCGTTGATCCCTGGGATGTGCTGAAAGTGGATGGCGCGGACGCCTTCCGGTGGTATCTTTACACGGCTACTCCACCCGGTAATGAACGTCGCTTCTCTGTGGACCTGGTAGGCGAAGTGATCCGCAATTTTACACTTACATTGTGGAACATATACTCGTTCTTCGTTACCTATGCCAATCTTGATAATCCGCAATTGACTACCGGGCGCGTCTCGAGCAAAAATGTACTTGATCGATGGCTTCTTTCGGAACTGCATGCACTTGTTCGAGACGTGACCCATGCTTATGAAACGTACGACGTTACCGGTGCGACTCGTCCAATCGAAGCGTTCGTTGAAAAACTATCAACATGGTATTTACGGCGTTCGCGTCGACGTTTCTGGAAATCAGGTTCGGATGCGGATAAGCAAGCCGCATACAACACGCTTTATACGACTCTGGTGACGGTCAGCAAATTGATCGCGCCGGCTATGCCATTCATCGCTGATGAGTTTTATCAAAACCTGGTCCGCTCTGTAGACAAATCTGCATCTGAGTCGGTGCATCTGGCAGATTGGCCGAAGTATGATGAAGAACTGATCGATGAGAAGTTGAACCATGAGATGACTCTGGTGATAAAACTGGTTTCTCTCGGTCATTCAGCGCGCCAAAAAGCCAACCGCAAGGTACGCCAACCGCTTAAAGAGGCGGCATTTTCGCTGGGCAATGTGTCTGACAGAAAAGCTGTGGAAGATTTTGCCGACCTGATCGAAGACGAATTGAACGTCAAAACGGTTCGTTTGCTCGATGCGATTACGGAAGCTGTCTCGCATTCGGTCAAACCTCTGCCTAAACAAATCGGCCAGAAATATGGAAACAAGTTCCCGGCCATTCAAAAGGCGATTCTGGCGATGAATGCCGAAGATGTTGCGCAAACATTACTAACCAGCGGATCGGTCAATGTGATAGTCGACGGGCAAGGATTTGATATCCTCCCTGATGAAGTCGAGGTAAAAGCTCAAGCCAAGGAAGGTTTCTCAGTTGCTGAGGAAGGTGGGTATCTGGCAGCTCTTGTCACCGACCTTACACCGGAACTTGTGACCGAAGGGCTGGCACGCGAATTTGTCCGCAGGGTACAAGACCTGAGGAAAAGCACGAACCTGGACGTGGCTGACCGAATTAATCTTTTCGTTGAGGCTTCCACAAATTTGAGATCAGCGATCGAAGCCCATCAGGAATACGTTACGTCCGAGACCCTGACACTCAAACTTGAATTTAGTGCGCCGCCCTCCATGGTTTCAGTAATTGAAGATGATTTTGAAGGTGAGAAGGTCAAAATTGGATTGGTGAAGGTATAACAGTTAAGATTGTTGAAATAATTAACCCTACATTCACCATACGCTAGTGTTGATTTAAAGAGCCGCATTTTAGCGGCTCTTTTTTTGCTAGTATAATTTTGGCATGCAGGTGGAACAAGTAAAAATAATGAGTGAAGAACTTTTCGACGCATTCCAGCGGTTAACTCCACAATTGACGGCAAACAACCCGCCTCCCGCGAGGAAAGATTTGGATGCCCTTATAAAGTCAGAATCTTCCATCCTGTTGATTGCGCGTATAGATACGCATGGGCCTATTGTTGGGTCAGCAAGTTTAACTGTTTATCGTGTCCCAACCGGGATACGTGCGATCATCGAAGATGTAATTGTGGATGAGTCAGCGAGAGGGCAGGGGATTGGTGAAGTGCTCGTTCAAAAATTATTGGATATTGCCAGGGAAAAGGGTGCAAAAGGCGTGAACTTGACTTCCAATCCGAAGCGCGAGGCTGCCAATCGACTTTATCAACGGTTGGGATTTAAGCGCCGTGAGACGAATTCCTATTATTTTAAATTCTGAGCTGGCTTTTGAGGCTGAGAACCCAAATAGTCCTCAGGCGTATCCAAATCCTGAAGGATCGTAGGGGTATCCAATTGGACATAATGTATGTCGCGAGCGTGCCGGTTTATAAATTCCCGTGAGGTCTCACCAGCCGGCATACCGAGAATTTCGTCCCATAATTCCCGCGCAACCAGCCACGGATGACCGCGCCGCATTTGATAACTTGGGACGATCAAAGGGGCATTGGTCTGTTGATATTCTTGAAGTATTTTCTGAATGCTTATGATTTGAACCTGAGGCTGGTCGCCCAGGGCAATCAATACTGCGCGCGACTCCGACTTTTTTATCAGTAAACCCTTCTGTATCGAGCTCAGCATCTCACCACGCGCATAGTTTTCGTTATAGATGATTTGTACCGATTGGCCAACCAATGCACTGACCTGATCGTGGGCTCCACCTGTAACAACCAGAATGTCTTGTATTCCTGCGGCTTGAAAAGTTGTAATGACCGTTTGCAAGACCGTGCTTTTACCCCAGGGTAGCAACATTTTAGGTTGCCCCATTCGTTTTGATTCGCCGGCTGCGAGAATAATGGTTGAAATCACAATGTGTCATCACCAATCAGATGTTGGTAATCTTCGGGTTTGTCCACGTCCAGCAACAACCTGTCGTCATGCCAGGGCATGTACTCTACATGATGCCTGGAAAATATGGCTCGGCCGCCGACATCACCTTCCAAGCCCATTAAATCTGGAAAAGTGATGCGGTCGAACAAGACTGGGTTGGCGCGCTTCTCCATCATAACCAATGGTGCGATGATCGGGTCTAATCCAGCGGTGTGATAATCAATAAGCGCCCTAACGACCGAAGGCCCTATCTGGGGTTGGTCGGCGAGAAGAAAAACAGCGGCGCCGATTCGGTGACTGCCTGCGAGGGTACCTGCATCGATTCCCGCCCGAATAGAACTGGCTTGACCGGTTTGCCAATTATCATTTCGTTTAATAATAACCGGTAAATCGTTAACCGCAGCCTCAACCAAGTGGGCATTGGCACCGGTTACAACAACAACCTGCGAAAGGCCAGCTTCAAGCGCGTTCTGCGCTACCGCGCGAACGAAAGGCCGGCCGCGCCAATCCAGTAACTGTTTCGGCTGGCCAAAACGTTTTGAGGCTCCAGCCGCTAAAATAATTCCTATAACCGGTTCATGGGCCGCAAAGATGGATCGATTGTTCAAACTTGTAATTATTACCGAGTCAAAAACAGGCAGTAGGGAAGGAACCATACCGTGAGCTATGGATTGTAATTGAGGTGTATCAGATTGATTCAGTAGCGCTATTCGATGTGCGGCGTTTGGAATATTTTTCTGTCCACCCAGATGATGACATAGGACTGTCGCGATGGCATTGGAGGTAATGTTGTGATTTAACTCCAAACCGCTAAGTTTAGAGAATAATTCTGGATAATACACGGTTTCTTCGTTTAAGGGCCTATCAATAGCTGAAAGACCAGCTACAACTACCACGCTCTCCACAAAGTCTGGAATGGGTGGTTCGTGGTTTTTCGGTGCTTTTATTGGCTTCTGTCGAGCTCCATCGGCTTCGATAAGGAGAGGAATATTACCTTTAACCGGGCCTGCGCGTAGCCAGTATATCAGATCTTGATTTAGGCTTTCTGTACGATTGTCTTCTCTTATCGGGCCAGTAATAAGAGTGACACCCTCAAAACTAATGTTAGTAAGTGCATCGGATGAAGTAGCGACAAAATGATGATCTGCCAGAGGGATTTGCCAGGCGCCGAGATGTGTCGTAGAGGTGACGATTACTGTTGGAGAAAGTTCACGTGCCAAATGGAACATAGCTGTCGTTTTGCCGCCTGCACCGATAAACGCAATGCAGGGAGAGGAAGATAATCTCAAAGCTTTTGCAAGGGTTAAACCCATAATTTGTTCCGGACTTCGGGGCGCGATAACAGCGCTTCGAGTACTCCGCCACCAACAGCCAGTGATTTATCAGAGATAAGCTGGCACAGAAGGGGATCATCGCGTGGGTCAACGTCACCGATCTTCATGCCTTTAATTGCCTTTACACCCGGATGTAAGAGTCCCCGTAAAACCCCGGTGAAAGGGGCGGAGATATCCTGATCGCCTATCCTCGCGATCGGTTGATCTGTTTCAAACCTATCACCGATCTTTGCATTGGACGTAAGCACGCCGTCAATAGGAGCCCGGAGTACGCGGCGCGGATCACCACTGGGTTTGGATGTATCAATGAGAGATGCTCCTTTCCAGATAACACGTCCGAGGGTATGCCCGCGCCGGGTTTCAATCACGGCATGACAGTTAGTAGGAGCTGTAAAACCCGGTCCCAGACCGAGATAGAGGAGCGAAGTATGAGATAAGGGTTCCGGCGGTTGTTTAGTCATGCGCGCATCTACAATTACCAAGGGGTGCATTGTGCGCGCGGATATACATTCCGGATCAACCAGCACTGGGATTTGCTTCCTGGCGACAACGTTTAAAATCTTAAGCATGTCTGTTGGATCATTTATTGCCCGTGCGCTTACTCCCTCCACGGTAACATCCCGTTCGTAGATGGCCCCTGAAAAAGCAACAGATCGGCGTACGGTGAGAGGTTCGGGAAGTTCGGTAATCATGACATTAAGCCCGGCGCGAAACAATCGAATTGCGACTCCACTGGCTAAATCGCCACCTCCGCGAACCAAGATCAGGGCAGGCATCAGGATTTACCCACTCCTTCATTAAAAAAATGGCCGAAAGCATATAGGGTGAGATAAATGAAAATAAAAAAGAGAGTGTATAGCGCAATAAAACCAATGGAACGCAGGCTTGGGTCGGACAGCCAGTCTGTAATGTTCAAGGCAGTACCGCCCGGGTTTTGTAAAACATCCCAACTATTTAGACGAATGAACCGTCCGACATAAAGTCCTATGCCACTCAGGACAGAGACAATAAAAACAAAAGCCCAGCCAACCCAACGGCCAATCTGGCGCTTGATGATCTCCTGCATGAGATTAAGGGATACAATGCCCAGCAACATTCCCGTCCATGAGAACCATATTAGAAGGATCACGTCATACCAAAGAGGAACTCCGTTGGATCCCTGGCTAAGGTGTTGCAAGTCGGTTAAGATATATGGAGCGTTCGGGAAAAAGATGAGCCATAAAAGTGTAAAGGTTGGAATCGCAAAATACATCAATGACCGCCGCCAAGAAAAGATATAAGCGAGATAAGCCAGAACAAAGGGTATCCATGCAAGGAAAAGGTTCCAAATGAGGCCAATATACCGGTTGGTATCACTGTATGTGATCCGTGCGATAACAAGAATGATACAAATAAGAGATGCTGCAGACAACAGCATGAACACCCCAATTTTATATCTATGGTTTAAGAAATTATAGCGGAGTCTACGGATCATTTTGATTCAAGAAAATTAATAAGAGCTGGATTTACCTTCTCGGGTCTTTCGTAATGTGGAATATGACCGCAATTATCTATGATGTCAAATTCTACGGGTGTGATCAGCTTTAGAAGAGCTTCGCTTTGTTTCAATGGCAGCGTTTGATCATCCCGGCCCCAAAAGAGCATAATGGGAATGCTTAACTTACCGAGTTGTTCATAAATCCTAGGGAAGCCGTTTACCGTTTTGTTACGGAAGGTTGACAAAATAGCACGTTTAAAACCTTTTATTTGAATTTGCGTGGAGTATTGATCTCGAAACAGCTTAATATATGTGGGGTCAAAGAAATCGGAAGCCAAACCATGAATCATCTTTTCAGTGCCAACGAGACCCAGGATTAATTCGCTTATACCAGGTAGGATAGCTGCCTTGTAAAGCAAACTCATCGGCATGGGCAAAACGCCAACAGGATCGATAAGCACTAATCGACGAACTCTTTGATGTGAACTCACGCTGAAGGCAGAAGCAATCGCCCCGCCCATGGAGAGACTGATCAGATCAACCTTTTTAAATTGCAGGCTATCAAGCAGATCGCGCAACTGCCTCACGAAAAGATTAATATCATAATTTAGACGAGGTCGATCAGAGAGGCCGCGACCAAAAAGATCATACCGCAGGACATGGAATCCAGCGGATGCCAGGGCGTGGAAGGTTGGATCCCAAATAAAATATGGGAGAGAAAATCCCGGGATTAAGACAACCGGTTGACCTCTACTATTACCATCAAGCTCGAAATGAGTATAACCGTCGGTAAGTTTAATAAAGGATCCACTCTTCACTGTCCTGCGCATTGCATCATCAAGGTTTTTTATTTCACCTCGATAGATGAAATCCCAATTCATTTTATTTTGTTCAAGGCCCGCAAAACGCGTTCGGGAGTAAAAGGAAATTCATTGATCCAAACGCCTGTGGCATCATGAATAGCCGCGGCAACGGCCGGCACATAAGGCAGGAATGGGATTTCGCCGAGACCGCGTGCACCCCAGGGTCCATTGGGTTCGGGAACCTCCACAATCACGGATTCGACTTTTTCCGGTATGTCTAAAATGGTAGGAAGCAAGTACGTGCTTAACTGGTCGGTCAACACATATCCATCCCTGGCTTTAAAATCTTCCGTGATGGCATACCCTTGCGCCTGCACTACCGCACCTTCTATTTGGCCAACTACAAGGCCAGGGTTTATGGCTTTACCAACATCGTCTGCAACGACTACGCGTGTTACCCGCATATGACCTGTTTCGGTGTCTACATCAACCTCAACAGCCTCCGCAGAATAGGCATACGAAAAATTTGGAGTCGAATAACCCGTCTCCTCGTCAAAATGAGTTGTCTGAGGCGCCAGGTATGTATATTCTGCGATGGCGGGTCGTTCCTCACTCATCCATTTTTGCAGTGCTGCTTCGGCTGCACCCTTAATGGCATTGCCTGCCATAAATGTCATACGTGATGCCGAGGAAGAACCAGAACTTCCCTGATCGCCTGAGTCAGAGGAAATTACCTTGACTTTTTCCGGGGCAATACCAATCACCTCTGCAGCCATTTGAGCCATAACGGTATGTGTGCCTTGTCCTACTTCGGCACCGGCCTGGTGGACGATCACGTTTTCGATATTGCCATTGCCATGGATCTCCACCTTGGCCCAGGAATTCTCCTGATATCCAAACGAGAATCCGACATTTTTAAAACCAGCGGCAAAGCCTCGACCATGAACTATGGCGGTGCCAGTAGGTGAGGAGGAAGGCTGCACCTTCTTTCTTTTAGACTTTTGATCCCACCCAAACTTATTTGCTGCTGCCTCAATGACTTGTGGAACGCTCACAGGTCCGGGAGCTGGCGTACCAACTCCCAATGTTAAGTTATCCTTAAGCGCGTTCTTTAAACGAAATAATACAGGATCCATGCCAAGTTTTTCGGCCAGCTTATTTACCTGGCCTTCGGCCATGAACAATGCCTGGGGAGCGCCAAATCCGCGGAAGGCTGCGCCAGGGATATTATTTGTATACACGCCGTAAACATCGGTTTTGACGTTTGGGATAAAGTATGGTCCGGTAGAAGTAATCGCTGAGTTCCCCAATACTTTATTGGACGTATACATGTAGGCTCCGCCGTCGCCAATCAACTCGCTTTCGGCGGCAACCAGTTTTCCGTCTTTTGTGGCGCCCCATTTGGCGCGCATGATAACGGCATGCCTTTTGCCGTGTCCGATCATCGATTCGCGGCGACTCCAGATTATCTTTACAGGCCGCTGTAATTTCCATGTTGCCAATGCCAGAACGATTTGCACTGAGAGGTCCTCACGACCGCCAAAAGCTCCGCCGATAGCCGGGTAAATCACACGTACCGTTTCAACCGGCATTCCGAGTGCGTGAGCGATTGATTCTTGATCGGCATGAGTCCATTGGCCGGCGCAGACAACGGTGATACGGCCTTCTTCGTCAATATAAGAAAGCCCTGCCTCGGGTTGGAGATAAGCATGCTCTTGAACGGGCGCGCGATATTCTCCTTCAACAATGACATCCGCGTTTAAAAACGCGGATCCAACGTCTCCTTTACGAATCTTGTAATGTACGCAGATATTTGTGTCTCCGAGGTCCGGATGAAGAATATAGGCCCCTGGTTTCATCGCTTCTACGGGGTCGCTGAGCACAGGCAAATCTTCATATTCCACCTTAATCAATCGGATGGCAGACTGAGCCTCTGCTTCGCTTTGCGCAACGACTACCGCCACTTGGTCGCCTATGAAGCGCACTATATCGGTATAAGGTTTGGATGAACCAGGTCCGCACAAAACCGGTTGATCGGGAATTTGCAATCCATATTCATTAACGGGCAGGTCCCGCGCAGTATATACGGCCACCACTCCGGGTGCCGATTGAGCATAGCTGGCGTTGATACTTTTAACGCGGGCGTGGGGCCGTTCAGCGAATAAAATTTTCATATATAGCATGTCTTTCATCAAAAGGTCCCCGGAATACTTAGCTTGGCCCGTAACCTTGCTGCGCGCATCTACACGAGGTAGAGATTGTCCAATTGCTGGCATATTTTCTCCGTAATACCGAAATACCGAATAGCTGCTTGTATTATACAACGCTTGAGATTGCCCTTTTATAAAGGCTGGGGTATATTCGTGAGTTGCGAGGCGTGAATGTCTATACCTGAATTCAACGATCTGTTCCGTGATTCTGATCCGCAGGGGATATTAGAATTATTATTTTCAAAACTCGAAGCAAATGATCTATCAATGGACGAAGCGCTGGCAATGTTAAGCGCGGTCCATAATGAGTTGGGACAACGGGCAGTTAGCGACTCTAAAGTTTATCAGTCGTATGCCGGCTTTATGAAATTATTACAACATGAGAAACCAGATGTATATGATTATGTTGTCTCGAGCTGGAATCAGAGAATTAAGACCAATTCATCGGAAGAGAACGATGGGGACACGAATATTGGGGAATCTGTCACAACTGACTCGAATTTACGAGGTATTGAAGCTAATTCTGAAAAGGGGGTTGGTAATGTAATAGTTACAGAAGGCGAGCCAATTGAGAAGGAAGAGCCTCAAGAACCTGGAGAAGTAGAAGAGAAAGAGACTAATCCACTTGAAACGATTGAGAAGATTGGGGGAGAGCAGGAATCGGAAAAAGTGGACGAAGAAGAACCTGAGGAAGAGGAGAGTGACCAAGAAGACATCAAAAGTGAAGAGCCAGTAGAATCGGACGACGACAAAGTGGATGATCTGGTGGACGAAACCGAAACTGATGAGCCTCAGGAAGAAGAAAAGGAACCGTCGGAAGAGGAAGCCGAACCCGACGATAATGAAACCGAGTCTGAAGGAGAAGCTGCAACTAATGAAGTAAACGATGAGTCTGAGGCTGGATCAGAAAAAGGCGGAACTGAGGGAGAGGCGGGATTTGAACAGGAAGAAACCGAGTGGCCGGAGATCGAACAATCCCAGTCTGATGACCTGTTCGACGGGCTGGAAGAGGAGGACGATCCATTCCAGGGAGAAGATTGAAATAGAGATGCCATGAAATTATTTCACGGCATCTCTGCTTTATCGAGTATAGCGTCTAACTTTCACCTTGGGTGGCGGGGCGTCCAAGGGGCCATAGCGCGATGGACCTATGAACCTGTAAAGAAATGCATAACCAAACGAATAAAGTGCACTAAAGAAAACGATATAAACCAGTGTGAGCGCCAGTATTGCGTAGAGATTATTCTGGCTTTGAATAAAAGAGAGCAGGGGAACGATCCCAATATCTTTCCAAAGCAAAACCGGTATAACGGGATATCCCATTAATTGATACGGCATTGGCCAATTTTGATCGACAGTAAGTTGGACTGTGGCGGCTGCAAGAATGTAAGACAAGACTGGTACAAACAATATCAGCAGGCAACCAATGCCTCGCCATACCGGGTGCAGCGGGCGTTCGTTATTCGTTACACTTCTGTGCCGTTGGACAGCTGAGTATTTTGTCATTATTTTGTCATCGATCCTCTTAGGTTGTCATCAATGATGCATCTTCGATAGCTTGCACGATCTTGTAATAACCAGTACACCTGCACAAATTGCCGGTAATCGCCTGTTCGATATCGTCCCTGGTAGGGCTGGGATTCTCTTCTAATAATTTAGCAGCAGACATAATAAACCCTGGCGTGCAATATCCACACTGAACTGCGCCGTCATCCACGAATGCCTGTTGTACAGGATGCAGATTTTCGCCGGTGGCCAGACCTTCGATTGTAACGATTTCCGCATTGTGGGCACGTGGCGCGGGGACCAGGCACGACATGACCGCCTTGCCGTCCAGGAAAATCGTGCAGGCGCCGCACTCGCCTTCCGCACAGCCTTCTTTTGTTCCTGTCAAAGCCCCCTCTTCCCGAAGCAACCGGAGCAAGGTTTTATCCTGACCACTGTTAAATGTGTACGGATTGCCATTTATGTTCGTACGGATGACGGCTTTCTCCGGCTTCTTATCCAACGATTCTGTTGGACGGCTCTGGCTTGGGTTTGGTGCAACGCTAGCCAGCTTTTCCTTTCCCGCATAACAATACCGGCTCATGCGGAATTCCATTTCTTTCCGTTTTATCACGAATAGACCGTAACCCGCGGTCTGCAACTACCTTTACGGCCTCACGCCGATAAGCGGCTGAACTGCGGATGTCGTCAATTGGACGGCTGGCGTTCATCGTTATTTCAGCTGCTTGGGTTATGACGTCGTCCGTGAGTTTTTTATTAAGCAGATAGGTCTCTGTATTCGAAGCATGAATGATCGTTGGGGCCACCGCTCCAAGGGTGACCGAAGCAGACGTTACAATGCCTCTCTTCAGCGTCAGGACAAAAGCAATATTAATCAATGATATCGCTTGTGCACGGCGTAGCGCAAGTTTTATAAACGTTCCGCGTTGATTTTTCGTCATGCCAGGAAAGGAGATGTCGACCAGCATCTCATCGGGGCGCATCACGGTTTTACGTACACCTGTGTAGAAATCCTGTAAAGGGACTTGCCGTTCACCACGGGTTGACGCAAGTGTTACGGAGGCTCCCAGAGCCATCAGAGGCGTGATGGTGTCGTTAGCCGGCGAGGCGGTAATCAGGTTACCGGCGACAGTGCCGCGATTGCGGATTTGAGGTGCACCTACTTCCCAGGCAGCGCACGCTAAGGGATATGCTTTTTCACGGATAAGCTTTGATGCGACGCATTGATTATGTGTAACCAATGGCCCAACGTGAATGATCCCATCTTCGTCCACATGGATGCCATCCAGTCCAGGTATGCGCGTAACGTCAATAAGTGTTTCAATCCCTTTCCGGACGCCGCGCTCAAGTTCAAGGATCAGGTCGGTAGCACCGGCAACGATGCGGGCACGATCTCCCATATCATTGAGGGTATTCAGGACTTCATTTATGTTGGATGCATTTATATATTCGTGCCACATATTGATCGATTTACCCATTAATACGAGAACCATCTGCTCGCATTAATGGGTACAAGTTATTTTCCATTTCCGGTAAAAGCTTCTGTGCGCCGGTTGAACGTGTCGACAGCCTGGCGACCCAGGGTTGTAAGGTTGCGGATTACTGCGGGCAGGGCATTGTCATCGCCCATGCTGGCTTCGACATTGTCGAGTCCATGGCCAATTTGATCGGCAAGATCAAAGAATGCCAAATCAAAGTTGTAAAGTTGCTCCAATTCTTTCTCATTAATCTTAACTGCATCGAACAAGCCGGAATAACCCCGTGAAGCAGTACTTATCTTATCGATAAATGTACGCAGTTGAAGAGCAGCTTTCTCCATATCGTCTACATACTCGATCTTACCCGCGCTGACCATATCTGATTGCAGGTTCGAAGTGCGTTTCCAGAGTTCATTGAACCGACGAGCCACGGTATCGCGGACTAATTTGTCCGCATCACGACGATTTTGTCGCTCCACGTAACCGCTAAAGCCGGGTATGAATGAAGCCAGTTTTTTAAACGGATCAACCTGGCCGCTTACGTTTTGATACATATCAGTCATTTGTGCCTCCTGCAATAATCTACGGAGAAGTGCTTGATTCGTCTCAACTGATTATACTATGTAGCAAGAGCAGCCGCGAGAGAGCCATGTATCTCAACTGACATAACTCGCTCGTGAAGGATAGTTACAAGAAGCAGTATAATCAAGATACAATATACTTAAATATTAAGGAGTGGACAAATGTCCGAAATCAACGATTTACTTTCCATACTTGGGAACAGCGCAGTCGTGGAGGGTTCAGCAGTCAAAGTAAAGGATGCAGCAAAGTTTCGTACCCATATTGACAAACTTGTCGAAATTTCGGCCCTGGGTACCGGAGCGAAACAAGGATGGGCCCGATATATCATCCGTACGGCTGCTTTAGAGTTAGGTATTACTCCCGCATCGGTGCAAGATCTTTATATGGCGCGAGGCCGGGGTGATATCCCAATGACTTTTACAACGCCAGCTTTTAATTTGCGAGTTCTGTCATATCATGCAGCTCGTGCCATGTTCCGTGCGGCTAAAAAAATGAATGCAGGTGCTTTTATTTTCGAGATCGCCCGTTCGGAAATCGGCTATACTGCACAACGCCCAGTGGAGTATTCTGCGAACATCCTGGCCGCGGCGATTGCTGAAGAATGGAAAGGTCCAGTATTTATACAAGGCGATCACTTCCAGGTATCGGCAAAGAAATATGCAGCCGACCCCAAAGCAGAAGTTAATGCTGTCAAAGATTTGATCCAAGAAGCCGTTTCGGCGGGATTTTACAATATCGATATCGACACTTCCACACTTGTGGATATTAGCAAGCCGACGGTGCCGGAACAGCAATTGACAAACGTCAACTTATCAGCTGAATTTGGGTCATATATCCGTCAGGTTGAACCCAAGAATATAACCATTTCCATCGGCGGAGAGATAGGAGAAGTCGGCGGCCATAATTCCACTGAAGAAGAGTTACGGGCCTTCATGGACGGTTACAATGCTGCAATGAAGAAAGGCGCACCCGGAAAACCGGGTCTGAGCAAGATTAGTATCCAGACCGGGACATCCCATGGTGGTACGGTCCTGCCGGACGGCACACTGGCAAAGGTCAGTATCGACTTCGATACATTGCGTGAGTTATCGCGCGTTGCCCGTAAGGATTACAAGCTGGGTGGGACAGTACAACACGGCGCATCCACACTGCCGGAAGAGGCTTTTCATAAATTTGTCGAAAACGAAGCAATCGAAGTACATCTTGGCGACCAACTTTATGACCATGTTCTATGATAATGCGCCGGCGGACCTGAAAAAAGAAATGTATGCCTGGTTGGATGTCAATTCCGCTTCCGACCGAAAACCGGGGATGACGGATGAACAGTTTTATTACAAAACACGCAAGAATGCAATCGGCTCATTCAAAGCCAAAATGTATGAACTTTCCCAGACACAGAAAGATAAATTGAGCTTAGCCTGGGAAGATCAATTTGAAAAATTATTCAAACTGCTTGGCATGAAAGATACACGTCAATACATTGAAAAGTTTGTTAAACCAGTTAAGATCGCGCCTAGTATGAAATTTTACTTGGGTGAGGCAGCTGCAGAAAATATGGCAGATGATTTGGCCGATTAACAGATTGGCATCTTTATGCCTTTATCTGATCAAGGTAACACGCCGAATCGTTATATGCTTATCCCGCGTACCCTGGTTTTTCTATCGCGCGGTGATTCGTATTTACTCTTGAAAGGTGCGGTTACAAAGCGTCTCTGGGCCGGTAAGTATAATGGCCTAGGCGGCCATGTAGAGCGCGGCGAGGACGCGTTGTCTGCGGCGCGGCGCGAGCTACTCGAAGAAACCGGTCTCGATGCGAATTTGTGGCTGTGCGGCACGGTGATCGTCGATGCGGGTGAAATTGGCATTTGCCTGTTTGTATTTACGGGTAATAGTTATCAAGGCGAGTTGATATCGTCCCGTGAGGGAATAGCTGAATGGGTCCCTTATAAAGGGATAGGAGAACTGCCAGTTGTTGAGGACCTGCCTGCCATCCTCTTCAGGGTCCAAAGCTTAAAACCCGGGGATGCACCTTTTGCAGCACGTTCCTTCTATGATGAGAATCAACATCTCGTTGTTTCGTTTGAAGAATAAATAAATCGGGCAGCCTCAGGCTGCCCGATTTATTTAGATGGTTTGCGTATTTGTAAACCATACCTATATATTACCAATCGTTTCAAGACGATCCCTCTTTTTCATTCATCCATGTCTGTAAAAATAACGTAAAAGTACTTCCGCGACCCTGCCTGCTCTCGACCTCGATCTTTCCGCGATGTTGTTCAATTACTTGACGAGTTATAGACAGTCCGATACCAAGTCCACCGAACAGGTCTTCGCCGCTCTGCTCAAGATGATAGAAGCGATCAAAGATATGGGGAAGTGAGGTAGGAGCAATACCAATCCCGTGATCTTCGACAGAAACGACTAAATTGCCTTCTTTCGTGCTAAATTTGATATCCACGTTACCCCCGCGAGGACTGAACTTAATAGCATTGTCAATCAAGGCAGTCAAGGCGCGTTCCAAGGACTTGGGATCGCCTGCTGCAAGTGGAACTGTTCGATCATGTCTTAATTTTAGCCGTACATGACGATCTTCAGCCTTTTTGGCGTAATTTTTAATCACCGTTTCTGAAATCTTAACCACATCTACGGGTTGAAAATCCGGCAAGACGAGGTCGATCTCTTGTAAGAATAAAATATTAGACCTCTTGCAAAAGTCATTTTAGGTTGAGTTCAAAGTTGTAGATCGCGGCGATCAAATTGAAACGCAAGGAAAATCTCTTTCTGCGATTACGATACCTCTCACTCAAGATACGAAACACCTTCAATTTGCGAAAAATATGCTCAATCAAAATCCGTTTACGAGCCAAGCTGCGGTTCCTCAACTTTTCCTTGATCGTCAGAGGATGGTATTTGGATTTCTTGAAGGGTGTCTGGCAATTTTCATGCAACTGCGCCATTCCTTGATAGCCAGCATCTGCCAGAATTCGAATATGCTCTGCGATTTCGCTCCCGTTATCCTGAAAAAGCTGGAAGTCATGTTTGCTCCCATAGCTAAAGGCCGTGGCGATAATTTGAGCAGTTTTGGGGTCAGCGATCAACTGCGCTTTTTGGGTGTGTCGCCTCTTTTTGCCGCTGTAATGCCGATTTTGGCTTTTTTTGGACGCTCAATCGGCTGTTCGCTGGCGTCATTGTTTACCAGGGTGACTATCTGATCAATATTTCGTGATACCGTGCCAAGTATTTCATTCAATTTATCACCTGTCAACATCCCCTTTTGCATAATTTGAAGGTAACCACCTGCGGCCATCAAAGGTGTGCGAAGCTCGTGAGCTACATTTGTCAGAAACTCCCTGCGGGCCAGATCCTGTTCAGCCAATTTTTGATATGCTTCCGCCAATTCACCCGCCCGAAGCCGTAAATCTTCGATTGCCATATTATCATTTTGACGGAGACGGCTGCTGATTTCTTTGACCATTGCCATGGCAATACTACTTGAGCGATGCAATACACGATCAAAACCATCCTTGTTCAATTCAAGGACCATTAGAGACGTTTTAGCGACAACGGTGGCTGCGCGAGGTGCGTTGTGGATCAACGCCATTTCTCCAAAGAAGTCCCCCGTGCCAAGGGTCTTAAGCAAACGAGATTCGGCGTTGTTAACTATTTTCGACACCTCTGCTTCCCCTTCAAGGATCATATAAAAGGTTTGCTCTAAATTATTTTCCCGGCATAAGATCGTACCGCTCGGATAATTATTAATTATGCTGATGGAGATTAGCTCATCTACTTCGGTTGGCGTGATACCCGGAAATGCAATAGGAATAATTCGGCTGGGAGAACGAGAGTTGGTCATGGATGCCTCGAATTGGAACCACCTACCTTGCCGTGAAAAGTTTTACACGGAAATATTAAAGAAGGATAGCACACATCATTATTAATTAAAATTTGTAGCCAATTTTGCGAAGCAGTTCCTTCCGCCAAGCGATATCTTCGTTATTCTCCAAACCTTTAGGTGAAAAGCCGTCTACCACTCCGAGAATACCACGCCCCTGATCGGTCTGTGCTACCAATACTTCCGTAGGATTAGCGGTCGCACAATAGATGTGGGCGACTTCCGGCACTGCTTTGACGGCATTCATAATATTTAGAGGATAATAACCCTCTGCTAAAAATAAGATAAAAGAGTGTCCCGCCCCAATTGCCAGCGCGTTCTTTTTTGCCAACTGGATCATCGACCCATCCGTTCCACTCCAGCGAACGAGGCATTTATCAGAGGCTTCACAAAAAGCCAGGCCGAATTTGATACCTGGCACTGTGTTAACCAGAGCCTCATGCAGGTCCTCCACGGATTTTATAAAGTGTGATTGACCGAGAATGAAATTTATCGAGTCGGGTTTTTCGATTTTAACAATTTCGATGTCCATGAAAGGTTCCTCCAATTTGAACTTCTTACTGATTCTTGCTTAAATCTCTACTGCGTAATTATGCAGTACTCAGTAATTTGGTATGATTGTAGCAAATATCCCATCATGCTGCCATGCGTATCTGAGCGCGAAATTTTGGAAGAGATTTATAAGGGTTAATCATAATATGACCTTACGCCGATGTTTTGTATTCATCTGTTTATCCGCACTCTTTCTTGGTGCTTGCGCAGTGCTGCCTCAAATTGAGATTCCAACTGCTGCGCCAATACCCATAACCTCATCATCAACTCCAATCATTGTTCCAACCGAACCCATCACCCCGACAGCAACACCTGTTCCACTCGTACCAGATTTTAAACACATTATTATTATAGTATTTGAAAATAAAGAATTTGGTACGGTTGTAAATAATCCTCAAATGCCATATTTTAACCAACTTGCCCAATCCTATACCTTGTTAACACAGCTTTATGCCGAAACGCATCCCAGCCTGCCAAATTATCTGGCTATGATCGCCGGGGACACATTTGGCGTGACGTTTGATTGCACAAAATGTTTTCAAGATGCCGTCACTTTACCTGATTTGATCGAAAGCCATGGTCTGACCTGGAAAACTTATCAGGAAGACATGCCTTCTCCATGTTATCCAGACGCGGAAGCCGGTAACTATGCCATAAAGCATAACCCATTTGCTTATTTCAAGTCGATCCGATTGGATCCAACGCGCTGCGCACGGAGTATCGTTCCTTTTACCCAGCTTTCTGTTGACCTTGCATCAGGATCCCTTCCGGATTTTGTTTTCATAACTCCCAACCTTTGCAATGATGCACACGACTGTCCAGTTAATATTGCTGACGGCTGGTTGAAAAGTTTAATGGCCGAGCTTCTGCCAGCCCTTGATGCAGAAGGAAAACCATATCTTATTATTCTCACCTGGGATGAGGGGCAAGGCAACCATTCTTGTTGCGGCCTGCCTGCAGAGGCAGGTGGTCGAATTGCGACCATCCTCATATCGCCACAAGTAAAGAGCGGTTATCAAGATGCGACCCCTTACACGCATTATTCATTATTAAAAACGATCGCGGCGGCTTGGAGTTTGCCTTATTTAGGCCACGCGGCAGATGCAGACACCCCGCTTATTATCGCACCGTGGAAATAAATAACCTGAAGATTTCGTATTTAGTTTGTGGATTTCGGAATTCCAACTTCTAGCTGCTCGGGTTTAATCGAAAACAACAAAAATAAACCCAAATAATATAGAACCCGAGGTCAGATTGTACCTGATAGATCATCCTTTTGCTGTGATGTTCTATAAAACATCAACAGCGTACTCCCGTATTTTCTTTGATCAAATTCTTCGAGGGCTCTCAACTCAAACCCTTGATATTCCTTAGGAGAAATCTGGATAATGACCCAGCCATCCTCTGCCAACCAATTGGAATTGTTATCAAGCGTCAATAAAGCCCTTGACCACAACTCATGGTATTGCGGCGGCGCAATATAAATATAATGGAATTGTTTATCGGGGTGCGAGGTCAGCAACGCAAAGGCGTCTGCTTGTTTTGTTTCGGCATGGGACGTAAAATGGGTTACGCTTAAGTTGGCTTTGATCGTTTCAATTGGTGCGCGGTAAAGATCTGTATAACGTACGAAAGTGGCGCCGCGGCTCAAGGCTTCAATACCCACCGCACCGGTTCCTCCAAACATATCCCACCAAGTGGAGTTGATCACGTCTGTGCCGAGTATATTGAAGAGCGCCTCTTTGACGCGATCTGTGATCGGACGCGTAATATCGCCAGGCACCGATTTAAGTTTACGCCCTTTTGCTGTGCCGGAAATCACACGAAGACCCATGAAAATCAGTTGATATCAATCTCAGATTTTCGATATTGGACGACCTGCGAGTCGCGCGGTTTGGATATTTCCATGAGGCGCGATAATGGGGACAACACAACCCGTGGACAGGATTAACCGTTTCCCGTTTGTTTGCTCAAACGCATCTTTTGCTTCGCCTTGAATATCTTCCGGTTTATTGAAAACCAGTGAATCCCGGCTGAGGCCGCCGCATAATATTCCCTTGAATCCCCTTAGCGCTTCCGAAAGTGAAGGAGGAGTTTCTCGGTCATGCCAATTTAGAATATGAACCGGATATTTCGAAAGGATATCGAAATAAATATTCTTTCCATGCATATGGAGCATATTGCACCATAAGTCGCTTGCTGACTCAAGCAGGGCAAGATCGGTAATTTGGCTGAAGTCCGTGAATTCGTTCGATGAAAGAAGATCGGCTTGAGCATGTTGGACCGCATAGAAAATACCGTCAATACCGGTTTCGATGGCCGCTTCAATGAATCGCTTAGTCGTCTTTGTAATGGTTTCCAACCCTTTCATTACGGCCTCTGGATATTTGCGAAGATGTACTAATAGCATATCCTCCGCCACTAGATGTTTTGCCTGTGCCAATGGATTGAAGATGGTTTGCAAAAGTGGAGTTTCAGGTCCCAGACCTTTGCGGATTTGACGGAGACAGGCCAATTGCCCGGCTAGGCGGGGCGCGGATGGATCGAGAACCGGGATGTGTTCCCAGTCGCGTGGCTCAATAATCACATGTTTTATATAGCGGCGCGTCCCTTCAGTGCTGCCCTCCCAAACATCATCCGCACCCCAATCTTTGAGACAGAAAGATGATGCAGGGGTCGCTTTGACGAGATCGAAATCATAAGTTCGTTGATATGCGAGCTGCGCCTCAGCCAAGTTTTCAGGCGATTGATCGTCTACCGGAAAATGGCGCCATAAAGCAACCGGTGGACGATCCGGGAGTTCACCTTGTAAACAGGATTCGATCCGTTCGCGATGAGTTGTCATGGAATTTCCTTTATAACACAATAGGTTGCTCCCGCGCGGCCGATGCTCAAGATGATTGGGGCGTCACGGAATGTCTTTCGGTCCTCGTTGGTGCGAGTGTTGATAAGGATGTAATCACCGGATTGGATCTGGTTGTCAGCGCCACGCTCATCGAGAACCGTTACATTTTTTGCTGCATAAGGCTGCGCGACCTCGGCCTCGCGGTGGACGTAGAGTTTGACGGGTTGTGTTTCAGATTGATTGAATTGTTCAACAGCGTCTTTGTAACAGGTCAGCCAATAGTCAGTTTCGTAATGTCGAAAAGCGCCTGCGGTTCCGCCAATGAATGAATTATAGTATGTATATTCATAGGGGTGCAACTGAACCATCCCAAAAATTCCGGGCATCAGGACAATAATAGTTAATAGAATGTTGATCCATGTCTTATTAATAATCATGAAAAGATAATCAAAAGCGAAACCTGTAAAAATGAAAACGGGCGGAAGGATGAAAAGGAAATGCCGCATTCCATCGTACATAGGTGGACGGCTAACAACGGCATATCCAAGAGGAATTACAAACCAGGCAAGAATAAGAAGCAGCTGGACAAGTCTGGGAAAGTCGGTTCTTTATCTTACGATACGCTGCAACCAAGCCCAACAAAAAGAGCGGCCAAATAAATTCAGTTAGTGTAAAGAAAAGGAAAAACGGCAAATATCGGCGAGGGAGATCATAAGCACGATAAACCTGGTCGCCGAACAGAACCGGCAGGACCGTCGGATTATCCGACATGAATTGAAATACTTGTAAAAATCGAAATGGGCTTTCCCAAAGATAAGGCCAACTTACCAGCATTATCGCTACAGAAAGTAATCCATATAAAAGAATCCAAACGGCATTTCTCCGGGTAGGATGCCGGCTGAGAAAATAAATTACCACAAACAAGCCAGCTAGGGGTCCGAGGACCCGGTTCGACGTGGCGATGCCAAGGAAAAATGCAGGCAACAAAATGTGAAAGGCCAATTGGCGGGCAGTCTGCCCTTTTGCATTCTCTAATTGATCAACCATCTGGAATCCAAGGAAGATTGAGCCGGTAAGAAAAACAAGGAACGGCATATCCTTTGGGTTGATAAAAGCGTGACCCCATAGAAGCGGCTGGTATGCAAATAAAGCAGAGGCGGCCAACGCGGCCCATGGTTGGACAAAGCGTTCACATATCCGATAAAGAAAATAAACGCCGAGTAAAAAGGTGATGAAGTTAATGAGATGCCAAGCAGAGCCAGTATCCAGATTGAATTTTTCGAGCAAATAAACCGGCTCCCGCGCAAGAAGCAGGTAGGCTGGCCCCCGATTTTTGTGATCATCAGCACTTGGGCCATACGATTGGTTGAGATCGAAATGCCCGCTCACCCAATTGGCAGGTGTGTAAGCGTAGCCGAGAGCATCGGCATATTTGTAGAAGAGCGGCTCATCCCAGGTGAAGCCGTAGTCACGGAATATAAGCAAGCCCAGCACTAACGTGACGGCTAATAATAAAAATACTGGATTTTTCAACCTGGCGGGAAAATACCTCATTTTTTAGCTGCAAGCCGTTGTACCTGGCGTTGCCGGGCCTCTTCGAGTTTTTTCTTTTCGTCTTCGGTCTCTGGAATTATCGATGGCACTGCCACTGGCTTGCCATTGTCATCAAGAGCCACATAAACGAGATATGCGTTATTCGTATGAGTCCGTTCGCCGGTGATGGGATTCTCGGCCTGCACCTGGACTTCGGCTTCCATGGATGTGTGCCCTGTATAAGTCACTTCGGCAGTAAGTAATACCAGCTCGCCGATCTTGATCGGGTTGTGGAATACCATCGAATCAATGGCAACCGTCACCACACGCCTTTGTGCGTGACGCATACAAGCCAATGCACCCGCTTCATCCACCAGCTTCATGATCCATCCGCCATGGACGTTGCCCAGATTATTGGCATGTTCAGGTTGCATGAGTTGGGCGATGCTTATACGGGAGGCTTTTACGGTTTTGGCTTTGAGTAAGTTGTTCATATTCCAATGATCCCTGCTATTTCAGCATATGGAGATTTGTTGGCGTCTGAATTCCAGGGGCTTCTGACCAGTACGCATGATCATGAATTATAAGATCTCATATCTCTATTCGCAATTTACTCCATATCTTCCCGTAATTCACCTACGTCGAGCGTATGGAGCCGTTCGGGTTCGTCAAGCATTACGTCGATGGTGCTGTTAGATAACTCGCTCATCATTGGAGGAAGCGGAATATTTGCGGGTGGATAAACTCGTTTTGGAGGAGGGGGAGGCGTCTGGCGAGGTCTCAGAGTGGAAGTCGCGCGTTTTCGGAGGATACGGGGTCCACTACCTACATAGCCGACAAAATATCCTATCACTGAATATACTTCACGACTGGCTGTGACCCAGCCGATCCAGTCGCCTGTGCGATTGAATAAATAAGGATATTCCAGAAAAGCTTCTGGATCGCCCTTGGATGTATAAATAGGTATAAGCGCCATAAAAAGCCTCTGCGTTAGTCAACATCATTATAAGTCCAATAACGATTGATGAAAAAATTCCACAACATAACAATTCCAACCGCCATCGCGATAGTGAGATTCCTGGCGAGGAATTCGGGAGTTAAGGACATAATTAAGGAAGAAGATCGAAAAAAATTAACAAGCGGTGGTTCGACGAAATTCAGGATCGGGATACGTATCGCGACGCCCGCAATATTAACAGCAATGAACATACCCATTTGATGTGCAACCGGGCGTGAGCGGGATTCCGGATAGGTCCAGTATCGGTTCCAAATAAAGTTGCTGAATACTGCACATGCAAAGGAAATAGTTCCTGCGTACACAAGCTGCATGTCAAAAAAATGGGAAAGCAGATTTGCAATACCAAAATCTATCAGCGCACCAAAAGCACCGACTGCCATGAATTTCAGAAAACGAGTTCGTTCGACTGGATTGTTAAGAACGGCTATCATGCAAGTTCCAGTTTTTGTTTGAAATAGGGGATCGTTTTGAGCAAACCTTGTTCGAGACTAATCTTGGGTTCCCAACCGAGAATCTCACGCGCGCGTGTAATATCGGGCTGGCGGCGTTGCGGATCTCTTTCGCTCCGAGCATCGGGAACGATAGTAATGCCGGCTTTATTCCCAATCACTTTGTTGATGGTCTCTGCAAATTCCAACATAGTCATTTCAATTGGATTCCCCACATTGACAGGCATATGTTCATCGGACATAAGAAGACAGACTATCCCTTCTATCAAATCGTCCACATAACAAAATGAACGCGTTTGCTGTCCATCGCCGTAGACGGTGAGCGGCTGACCCAGCAAGGCCTGTTTCAAGAAGTTCGGAAGGGCCCGGCCGTCCTCAAGGTCCATTCTTGGACCGTACGTGTTAAAAATTCGAACAATGCGAGTATCTACACCATGTTGGCGATGATAAGCCATTGTAAGGGATTCTGCGAACCGTTTCGCTTCGTCATAAACGGCACGCGTGCCCACCGGATCTACATTTCCGGGGTACGATTCTTTCTGTGGATGAACCAGCGGATCCCCATAGATTTCACTCGTGGAAGCGAGCAAAAAGCGTGCATTTTGTGCCTTCGCGACTCCAAGTGTATTATGCGTTCCCAGAGCCCCTGCTTTCATGGTTTGGATAGGAAGATTGAAGTAAGCAAGAGGTGATAGCGGATTTGGACTGGCAGGGGAAGCAAAATGAAGGACGGCATCGATTTTTCCCGGTACGAAAATATAATTCGAAATATCATGCTTGAAGAATGTGAACCTCTCATTACCCATTAAATGGGCAATGTTGTCCCGGCTGCCGGTGATGAAGTTATCAAGACCAACGATCTCATGGCCATCTTTCAACAACCGATCACTAAGGTGGGAGCCAAGAAACCCGGCTGCGCCCGAAATTAGAATTCTCATAAAGACCTCATGAAATGCTTTATCGGGGTTGATCCCAGATAAAGTGCAAGATTGTTATTTCCAGTCGATCAACGAAATCAAACCGTCGCCTGTAATTTGATATGCCTGCCCATTGCCGCTGTCAATTAGCCATAGATTACCCTGATAGACGATTCCAAGAAAGTCGCCGGATTGCCCCTGGATCGGTTCTGGTGCCCAGACGGGAGTTTGTGGCTCAACTCCGGTTAAATCGGCGGAAGGAAATAGAATCCGCTGATTTGAGCCATCACGGTCCATTACAACGACACGGTAACGGCTTGTCTCACTTTGGTCGGGAAATATGGCCTGCAGGTAAGCGACCTGATATGCTTTTTCCTGGCCATTCGAGCGTACCGGTGAAGCGGATGGGTAAGCGAACATGCCAACTTGTTGCACCATATCCACAGTGGAATTATTTGTGAGGGACGCCCCTTTGAGGTCGAAATATGGAGACTCTTCATCGGTAACCGGCGCGGTTGCGGCTGCATGATCAACAAAATAAATTGTTTTGCCGTCGCCGCCCCAACTTATACCAGGAGTCCAAGCCCAGTCACTGTGAGTCTGGAGTGGAGTTATATCCAATAAAGGGGAAAGATAGCCGCCATCCTGACTCACCATGCCGATGCCATCGGGACGGGCATAAGCTAAGCGTCCGTCCGATGAGAAGGCGAATGACATACCCCACCATCCATAAACGCCACCGCTGTTGGCATCCAAGATCGATTGGGGTTGTCCACCTATTGTGACTTTATATAAGTCATTATTGGCCTGCCAGCCTGGTGCAGTGCTGCGTGGCTCGACCGTAGAATAGGCAACTCCATTCGTCACATTTGGGATCCACGCGGCAAAGTGAATGACATTAGCAGCGTTCAGCCAAACCGGAGTTGGATTAGACGATTTTGTGTTGACTACCCAAAGGGTATTAATTTGCTGATCCGCCGGTTTTTTTGATTTGCGTGTGAATAACAGATAACTCCCATCGGGTGAAAGTGAAAAGATACGTCCATCGAGATCGCCCGTATTAACCAACAGGCGTCGATTTGACGTCGATGTATCCATAACCCAGGCATTACCAGCAGCCAAAAAAGCAAGCTTGCCGGGAATAGGTAATGGAGCGAATGACGCCTCGGCGCCTACCATTAAAATTTCCGGGGCCGCTTCCTGCAGGATCAACGTCTTGACTATCGTTTTATCAGTTTCAACCCCATCTTCGAGAACAGTGCGGGTTGTTATTTCCTCCTGTCCGTTTATACCCGCCTGGACAAGTCTTTGCTGCCCTTCGGGCAACGACTCGTTCCGGACGGTCTGCCGGTCGAATGGAATGGTCTGTGTTTCGGTCTGGAATTTTTCTTCTACGTGAATTAATTTGATCGAATCACCATTGCTTAGTATCGTATAAAAGGGAGGATCTGATTTATCCAGGTCGCCAGGCGTATTACCAGTTAGTTGAAGCGCTTGTGTGACCGTGCTGCCAGCCGGCACATTGACTTTTCGAGTCTTTCCGTTCGCTGTCAACGTAACACTTATTTCGGAATGGCCGGCTTGCGATAATTCGCAAGCCGAAAGAATGGACGCCATTAACACAATCAATAGAATTCTATGAAGGGCTCGTCGCATATTATTGGATTTCTGCAAAAAGATATATTGAACCACTGGTATAATCCGTCTTACTTGACACGACCTGAGACTGTCATTACCCCATTGGCAATGGAAATGCTGTCCAACCGAAAGCCTGTTGCAATGGGTCCGAGTGAACCGGTAAAGGCCTCACTCACAAAAGCGCTTATAGCTTCGTTGAGTCGTTGAGGGGCAGGAAGCGGGCCCAAATCGGTTTGTGTAATTTCAATCTGTGGCTGACCATTCTGGTCAACGCTGACTCGTGTAATAATGCTGATATTTGCGGTAAAAATGCCGCTTTGCGCCTTCCCAAAGATCACCATTTGACCTTTGCTAAGTAATACCAGGGGTTCGGTGATCAATGGATGGGTCTGCGATTCAAGTTTAAATGCCAAATATGTAGTTAGCTGGCTTTCGGTAATTTGCAAAGTTATTATCCCGGTTTGTGCTCCCTCCGTAACAGCTTGTTGGACATAAGTCTGTAAATCTTGTTCTGTAGCTGTAGGAACTAGCACAAGCGAATCTGGATAAGCCGGCCCGCCAACGAAAATAGAGCAAGCCAGCGTTGTTATAGTCAACGCGATAAAAGCAATGATAAGCCTTTTGTTGTCCACTTCACTCTCAAATGAATTTGATCGGGAGTTATTATAGCATGAGCGAAAATGAAACAAGCGAGTTGCCGCTCTCGGTGCAGGTGGAGGGATTGCTTTTCGTAGCGGCAGAGCCTGTGCCACTGGCCCATCTGGCTGAAGCATTAGATGTGAATCCAACAATGGTGGAAGCCGCGCTCCAGGAATTAGTCACCGCACTGGAAACCCGCGGTCTGCGCCTGCAGCAATATTCCGGGCGGGTTCAATTGACCACCGCACCACAATTGGCTGAGACGATCGAGCGATTCCTCGGTCTTGAAGCGACAACACACCTGAGTCGGGTAGCCCTCGAGACGCTAGCGATGATCGCTTATCAACAACCGGTTACGCGGCCGCAAATCGATTCTGTGCGCGGTGTTAACTCGGAGAGTATGTTAAAGAGTCTGTTGAATAAAGGATTGATCTTTGAATCCGGACGGACGGAAGGACCGGGTCGCCCAATCTTATATTCTACGACACCTGAATTCTTACAGCATTTTGGATTGAGCTCCATTACGGAACTGCCGCCGCTGGAGTTAACCGAATCGGATAATAGTCATGATGATATGTTGAAGGGATAAAAGCTGGTTTCAGAAGTGTGGCATTAAGTGCCCTCACAATCACAGTGCTTCCCATATTTGAGTATCGGAGAAATCTAAAATGTCAGAACGCCTTCAAAAACTCCTGGCCCAGGCCGGTTATGGGTCACGCCGCGCTTGCGAGGAATTCATCCATGCCAGGCGTGTGCGCGTCAATGGGCAGGTTGCGATCATCGGTCAGAAGGCGGATCCGACAGTGGATAAGATTACACTGGACGGCAAACTCCTGTCCGCGCGTGAGCCGTTAACTTATATTGCCCTTTACAAGCCGCGTAATATTATCTCCTCCGTTGAGGACGAAGTTGGACGCAAGACGGTCCGTGATCTAATTCCAGAGACCGGACATCTTTATCCGGTTGGGCGGTTGGATTGGGATAGCGAAGGCTTGATCTTGATGACAAATGACGGTGATTTGACCAACCGCCTAACCCATCCGCGGTATGGACATCAAAAGGAGTACAGGGTCCTCGTTGCAAAACGCCCCGAACCTGAACAACTTGCAACCTGGCGTCGCGGCGTCGTGCTCGAAGACGGATATAAGACGGCGCCTGCTGATGTCTATGCTGAAGTCGGGGCTGGAAAGGGGTGTTGGCTCCGTCTTTCAATGGGTGAGGGAAGGAAACATCAGATCCGTGAGATCGGGTCCTTGTTGGGATTACCTGTCGTTCGTATTGTTCGCATTGGCATTGGTGCTTTGCGTTTAGGCTCATTAAAGCCCGGTGATTGGCGCCATTTAACAGAGAGTGAAGTTGCCGAATTGAAAGGGTTTAAGCGTGTAGATAAAAGGCCTGTAAGAAGCCCAAAGCCGACGGCGAGCAAGCCTGGGCCCCGAAGAAATTCAAGCAGAAAAGCATCCCAACAACGGGAGCGAAAATAATAGATTATTATAATTGCCTATTCCAAAGTTTTCGTTGGCATGAAGGTCTTGCGATCATCGCAAGACCTTCATAATTAATTACCCGGCGAAATGCCCGCTCGTGCCATATCGAGAATATATTTTATTACTTTCATCTTATAATCCCGGAAAGCCAATTAAGTGAGTAAGCTCCGGTGAAAGCAAAAATAGACATTTTAATGAGTTGCCCTATCCAGCAAGACAACATGAAACGCCAAAATGGCATTTTCGAGATTCCCGCAGCAATCCCGACCAAATCAAAGAAAGGATTGGGGATGGCAGAAAAAATCAGGATCGTCCATCCTCCATATTTGTCGACCCAAGGATGGATCCGGTTGTAAATATCGGTTCGTTCGATTGCTGCTTGTCCACCGAAACCGGCCAGATAACCGGAAAGTTCGCCTAATGCGCCTCCTGTTCCGGCTGCTAAAGCCACGGCAAGCGGATTTAATATGCTTCCCATTGCGAAGACAACAGCTACACCTGGCGCAGGAATGAGCACAGTTGCATTCGCGAGAAACGCTATTAGAAAAATGCCGGGATAACCATATCCGGCAAATTCCCGGATGTGATTTCGTAAACTGTAAATAGAAACTGTGATCGCCAGTACAAAAATCACAGCCAGAACGCGCAGGATGTTTATTACAGCATTGGATAAATGGGGAGGCGAAACGGGCAGCCGTTTCTCACCCGAGTCAGGCTGATTCTTCAATATTCACTTTAAGAATCTTCACCCCGGGATATTCAGGATGCGAAGGATCGCGCGGTGGAATCGACATTAGGACATCCATTCCCTCCACAACCTGACCGAAAATTGTATGCTTATTATCCAGCCAGGGTGTGGCAACATGCGTTATAAAAAACTGGGAGCCGTTCGTTCCAGGTCCCGCGTTTGCCATGGAGAGTTTGCCGGGCTTATCATGTTTCAGGCTTGGATGGAATTCGTCGGCGAATTTATAACCGGGTCCACCAGTGCCCGTTCCCGTGGGATCACCACCCTGAGCCATGAAGTCTTTGATGACTCGATGGAAAATGATTCCATCGTAAAATCCTTCACGAGACAGAAAGACGAAATTATTGACAGTTTTAGGCGCTTTATCGGCAAATAGTTCGATCACCATCATGCCTTTATCAGTATCCAGATGAGCTTTATACTTTTTCTTCGGGTCGATCTTCATTTCCGGTGGGATTTTCCATTGTTTTGGCATTATTATTTCTCCTTATCGTGTTTTATTCAGGAACTTCATAATTATTACGTCAATAATGCTTGAATACGGGCGGCGAGCATGTCGAGAGCGGCAGCATTAAAACCGCCTTCCGGAATAATGACATCCGCATAACGTTTGGATGGTTCAACGAATTCAAGGTGCATTGGACGGACGGTAGTTTGATATTGTTTGATGACAGACTTTGTTGTCCGTCCGCGCTCTGAAATATCACGCTGTAAGCGGCGGATGAAACGAATATCAGCGTCTGTATCCACAAAGATCTTTATATCAAACAAATTTCGCAAAGTGGCATCCACAAAAATAAGGATTCCTTCCACAAGGATCACGCGGTGAGGCACAACCGTGAAAGTTTTGTTGGTGCGGCTGTGCACTGAAAAGTCATAGATTGGCACCTCAACCGCCCTGCCTTGTTGCAGGGACATAATATGTTCGGTTAGTAATTCAGTCTCAAGGGAATTAGGGTGATCAAAATTAAGTTCAGAACGCAATCCCGGAGGAAGCCCACTTAAGTCCTTATAATAGGAATCGTGTTGAAGAAAGGCAATACGGTCTGCGCCGACACGGTTGAGAATTTCCTGCGCCACAGTCGTTTTGCCAGAACCTGAGCCGCCTGCTATGCCGATGACCAACGGATCGGGATGATTCACGCTTGAATTATACCTTGCAAAAAAACAGCCGCGCAAAATCGGGTGGTTTAAGAAAGTAAGGATTGATAAAAAATTTGATGGTATTCGCTGTCCCGGGTGAGTGGACGGTCTCGCCGTTGAGCCGAGTGGCTCTCAAGCCTTATGATATAATCATTACTGTCAAGCCATCGGTTTGCGATAGATTCTTATCAAGGAGCCTTTCTTTGGCCTTCAACCCAATAAACTGGCTGTTAGGCCTGTTTTCACTAGACATCGCCATAGATCTAGGCACCGCGAACACCCTCGTTCACGTACGTAACAAGGGTATTGTTATTAATGAACCTTCCTGGGTAACTATTGATAAAAAATCTCGTTTACCTTTAGCCATTGGCCTGGAGGCCAAGGAAATGGTTGGCCGGACGCCGGGAAATGTGGTAGTGGTTCGGCCCGTACGGGATGGTGTGATCTCTGAGTTTGATGTGACACAGGTTATGCTCGAGTACTTTATAGGCAAGGTCCATGAACAAAGCGTAGTCCCACTTCCTCGTCCACGTGTAGTAGTTGGTATTCCAACCGGTGTCACAGAAGTTGAGAAGAGGGCCGTATATGATGCGGTCATGGCATCCGGGGCGCGCCAAGCCATGCTGATCGAGGAGCCAATTGCGGCTGCGTTAGGAGCGGGCTTACCCATCGGGGATGTACGCGGTTCGATGGTTGTTGATATTGGGGGTGGAACCACTGAAGTAGCCGTTATGTCCATGAGCGGGGTAGTAGCCTCGCGGTCTCTGCGTGTAGCCGGCGACGAAATGGATCAGGATATCGTCCAGTATGTGCGGAACAAATATAATTTGTTGATCGGTGAGGGGATCGCTGAGCAGGTAAAGTGGAAAATTGGTTCGGCTTATTCTCTCCAGCCTGAAAAAACAATGGAAGTTCGCGGCCGAAACCTTGTGACAGGATTACCCGAAACTATCGAGATCTCTTCCGTTGAAATCCGTGAAGCTCTATCAGGGTCAGTGCAGGTAATTATTGACACGGTCCGCGATGCATTGGATGAAATCCCTCCTGAAATCGTTGCAGACCTCATGGACATCGGTATTTGTCTGGCAGGTGGAGGCGCACTTCTGCAGGGATTGGCTGATCGCCTAACCGATGAGCTTAAATTGCGGGTCTGGGTAGCAGAGGATCCTCTTACCTGCGTTGCCCGCGGAGCAGCAGCCGTTTATGAAGACTTCGATAATCTTAGCCGGTATTTGGTTGGCCTGGAGCGCGGGAGCACTCGTCATAATTCGTAGAGTGCGTCTGCATTTGGACTCCAATTTTGTAAGTATTTGAATAATGAAAGATCAGTTCTCACGTACTTTGCAAACAACGATAATTTTCTTGATTGTAGGGGGAGTTCTGGCATTGGCTTTTGGCGGTTTCTTCAGCCCCGTGTCGAACCAATTTACGGGCGGTATGGTATCGATCCAGGAATGGTTCGCTACCCGGTCTCAAGCAATTCAGGAATTCCTTGCAGCTCCGCGCGATATTGTAACCCTCCGGACTCGTAACGCAGAACTTGAAGCCCAAGTCTCACAGTTGCAGACGGAAGTAATCGACCTCCAGCAGCGGGTCAATGAGACCGAAATCCTTGCTGCTTTAGTAGACTTTTCCCGCGCGAATCCCGAAAGCAGTTATAAGGCGGCCTCCGTTATCGGCCGAGACCCAAGCCCTTTTCTTCATTATGTTATTATTAATCGTGGTTCAAACGACGGCATCGAACGTGGAATGCCTGTCGTGACAAATGAAGGCCTGGTTGGCCGTGTAGATGCCGTGATTGCGGATGCAGCTCGCGTCCAATTGATCACCGACACCGCTTCATCTGTGAATATCCACCTAAAAAATGCAAATACCGATGCGTTGTTGATAGGCTCTGTTACAGGTGACGTTTCTCTTGATTTGATCTCTCAAGATGCGACAGTTGATTCTGGCGATCTTATCTTGACATCTGGTTTGGGCGGCGGTTTTCCTGCTGACCTGATCGTAGGACAAGTAGTTAATGTTCGCAAGCTGCCTGCTGAATTATTTCAGCAAGCTACCGTCCAGCCGGCAGTAGATTTTAGCCGATTGCAGATCGTCCTCATCATAACCAATTTCCGCGCCATTGATACAGCCCCGTTGGCGCCTACCACCACACCTTGATATGCGTAATATTGTTGCAATTCCTTTACTCGGTCTTGCTGTTATCGTCCAGTCTGCCATTGTCGGTCAATTCTCTTTGCTTGCCGGTTATGCCGATCTGTTGTTGGTTATTTTGGCAGCCTGGGCCTTGCAAGAAGGGGTTACCACTGCGTTTCAATGGGCGTTTCTTGCGAGCGTGATGATCAGTTTTGTTTCGCATTTGCCCTGGATCATTTATTTTATAGGATATTTCGGTGTTGTATTTCTTGCTTTGCTGCTTGCAGCGCCGCATCTGGCAAGTGCCTTTACTGGCAATGGTCAGCGTCACTTTTCTGGGAACATTGTTCATGCATCTTTTGTCCTACCTTTATTTGAATTTTAGCGGGACCCCTTTATCTTTTGCCGACTCCATGGGGTTGATCACACTCCCAAGCGTCTTATTGAATATGCTTATTGCCATCCCCCTTTTTAGTATGATGCGAGATCTGGCCCGTTGGGTATTTCCATCCATGGAGGAAGCATGAGTTCACACAGCGTGCCAAATTCATCACGTTTTGAAGCGTGGAGATTGTTCGTTGTTTTCGCCGTGATCTTCGTTGTCTTAACCGTTCTATTAGGCCGCCTTATATCTCTTCAGGTGTTTGGCAGCCAGGAATGGATCGACTCTGGCGGTTGAGAATTACACCAAAGATATCAGTTCTCCCGCTCCACGAGGCATTATCTATGACCGGAATGGTTATATTCTGGCCCGCAATGTCGCATCATATAATGTAACAATTACTCCTGCATATCTACCTGATGATGATGCGGATGTTCAACGAATTTACCGTTCCGTGTCTGACCTTACAGGCATCCCGGTGAATGAAGGCACGTTGGAACAGGCCAAACTCTATGCACCTTGCGTGGAAGGTTCGGGCATTTCACAATTGGTCGAACTGGGCGATTCGCTGGCTCCATACAGCCCGGTAGAAATCAAATGTAATGTAACTGAAGATGTGGCGCGACTGGTACAGGAACATACTGCAGATTGGCCCGGTGTAAACGTGGAGATCAACCCGATCCGAGATTATCCAACAGGATCACTGACGGCAGACTTGATCGGTTATCTCGGACCAATACCCGCCATCCTGGAACAACAATACGTTGCAAAGGGATTCGTTCCCAACCGGGATAAAGTCGGCTATGCCGGAGTTGAACTTTCACTCCAAGATGTATTAACTGGACAAAACGGTAAACGGGTTATCCAGGTGGATGTAGCAGGCCAGGAGACTTCGCAATTTGGAACCCCCGATCGCAGCGGTCCCAGGATACAACGTATCATTGACTATTGACACGCGTTTGCAGGCTGCGGCACAAGCGGCCCTTATGGATGAAATCAATTATTGGAACAGATACTTTTATGGCAATTCAGGTCAACAACGCATCTCCAGCGGAGTGGTAATTGCCATGAATCCCAAAACAGGTGAAATCCTGGCGATGGTCTCTTACCCAACGTATGAGAACAACCGGATGGCACGTTTTATCCCTTCCTACTATTACGATCAGTTGAGCCAGGATCCGCGACATCCGCTTTTGAATAATGCCATTCAGAGCGAGTATCCCCCGGGCTCGGTGTTCAAGCTTTCCGCTGCAAATGGGGCGTTGAACGAAGGGGTCGTGTCAAGCCCGAACCAGGTCATTTATGCCCCCGGCGAACTTCTATTGTGCGAGCAATTTACACCGAACGAACCATGCGGGCCGAGTAATACACGTCCATATGTTGATTGGATTTTTGACACGCGGCCAGCAGGCTTTGGTCAAATTGACTTTTTACATTGCATCGCATTTTCCAGCAACGTGTGTTTTTATAAATTAGGCGGCGGATATGACGATGAAATCAAGAACGGCGGGCTTGGTATCTTCCGTTTAGGTGAATATGCACGTGCATTGGGATATGGCACGGCTTCAGGCATCGAACTGCCAGGTGAGGCAAATGGATTGATCCCGGACCCACAATGGAAGCGAATCAACCAGGGAGAGAACTGGTCGACCGGCGATACTTACATCGCTACAGTGGGTCAGGGATTTGTCCTGGCAACACCCTTGCAGGTTTTGATGTCAGGCGAAACGATGGCGAATAATGGAAAGTTGATGCAGCCAACGGTTGTTCGTGACATAGAAGATAGCCAGGGAAAAGTCCAGACCGTTTGGTTCGACCCACAGGACTTTAGCTTATGGATGCCGCGTGTGGTCAACGATAATACCGGTAATTCACGTCAGATGTGGGTCAATCTTGGGGATTCGTCGACAGCCGACCAGCCACCTGCGGGAAGTTATCAGATCTCACCGTTTGTACCTAACGAGAAATGGGATATTACAACAGATCCGCGCATCGCTGTTTATAACTGTGAGGCTGGAAACTGTCTGCCGACCGGCGCGAAAAAGACGGAGAATCCAGACTTTGTTAAGGGAGTGCAAGCGGGAATGCGGCTTGCCGTGACGGACCCTGAAGGAACGTTACATCAAGCCTTTATGGTAGATTATTCATTACCGATAGCAGTTGCCGGAAAGACCGGAACAGCAGAATACTGCGACGACGTTGCGCTGAAAGCAAATCGTTGTCAATTTGGCGCATGGCCTGTCCACGGATGGACGCTTGCCTATGCCCCTTATGAAGACCCTGAGATCGTTATCATGGCCTTTGAATACAACGGCGGTGAAGGCGCAGTTGTAGCTGCTCCGGTAGTTGCAAGAGTTATGAAGGCATATTTTGAATTGAAATCCATCGATCTTGCCAAGAACGGAGGCTAAATATAACTCGTCTGAACCAGCAAGGGCGGCATTAGTCATGCTATAATTTACCTGAATTTATTCGTCCGATGAATGATATAGCTTCTTTAATCCATATCAAGGGGCTGCGTGATGGCTTGCTGGTTTCCCTCTCCGATGCACCATGGGAAGAGCAGAGCGCCGCTCTGCTGGCTCAAATTGACGGGCAGCAAGCCTTTTTCAAGGGGGCGCGTCTGGCTCTGGATATAGGAAGCCAGATACTAAAAGTAAACGAGATGGTTGAGTTACGCGACCGCCTTTCTGAGCGAAACGTTTCACTTTGGGCCAGTTATCAGCGAATCGCCCATAACGGAAAAAACCGCGCAGTTATTGGGGTTAGCCACCCGTGTCTCTAAACCGAGGCCGGAAGAGAGTCATAGCTTTGATACCCGTAACATCAACGAAGAAACCGCTCTTTTTGTGAACAAAACCCTGCGGTCAGGTGCGCGAATAGAATTCTCGGGCCACGTGGTTGTATTAGGAGATGTAAACCCAGGCGCGGAGATCGTCGCCGAGGGAAGCGTAATTGTGTGGGGCCGCCTGCGCGGTGCAGTGCATGCAGGTGCAAAAGGAGATAAAAGCGCTGTCGTGTGTGCATTAGACCTTTTGCCAATCCGATTACAAGTAGCCGATGATGCTATGAATAGTTCAACCAGGAAGGAAACCGGTAAACCTGAAATGGCTTTTATAAGCGATGAAAAGGTTATCGTTGAAACCTGGCAACCCGGTAACAAAGGATAACTCATGACTGCTCAAGTAATCACGATTTCATCAGGAAAAGGCGGCGTCGGCAAGACGACCACCGTCGCGAACATCTGGCAGTTGCCCTGGCGGCAGATGGTGTGAAGGTCGTATGTCTCGATGGTGATATCGGTCTTCGAAACCTTGACGTTGTCATGGGACTGGAGAACCGCATTGTCTATGATATTGTCGATGTGATCGAAGGGCGATGCAAACTGCGGCAGGCGATGATCCGCGATAAACACCTGCCGGAACTTTACCTCATTCCCGCTGCTCAAACGCGCGATAAGAATGCGGTCTCACCGTCGGATATGATGCGCATTTGCAATGAACTGCGTGCCGACGTGGATTTTGTCCTTATCGATTCTCCGGCGGGTATCGAACGCGGCTTTCGAAATGCGATCGCACCTGCGGACCGGGTGTTGGTGGTGACCAACCCCGAAGTTTCCGCGGTGCGCGATGCCGACCGTGTGATCGGTATCCTCGAGGCGGAGGAGAAGCGGTCTACAGCTCTCATCATTAATCGATTAAATCAAGCACTTGTGAAACAACATGACATGCTTTCGCCTGAGGACGTCCTTGATTTATTGGGTATCCCGTTAATTGGAATTGTCCCTGAGGATGAATCCGTTATTGTCAGTTCGAACCGCGGGACACCTGTGGCTCAAGATACAAAGAGCCGCGCCGGGCAGGCATTCCGTAATATTGCAAAACGGATCAAGGGTGAGGAAGTTCCTTTCCTGGATATGGAAAAGCAGGCGGGATTATGGGACCGGCTCCAAAAAATGACAGGGAGGAGATAATGAGCTGGTTTGGACCCAAGCGGAGTGCCGAAAGCGCCAAAGAACGCTTGCAGCTGGTGCTTATCCACGACCGGACAGATCTGACCCCGGCGGAGCTGAATTCCATGAAAGACGAGATACTTGAAGTCATTTCCCGTCACGTAGATATCGATTCAAACGCAGTGCAAATCGCTGTTGAACATGACGGACGTCAACAACGACTGGTAGCCGATATTCCTCTAAGGAGCCTGACGCGCCGTCGTGCAGGATAGACCATGCGCGGACTTTCGTGGCGTAATTTCGACTTTCTGTTATTGGGCGCAGTAGTCCTGGCGAGCGCTTTCGGGGCAATGATGATCCGTTCGGCTGTTGCGGGCAATGAAGGACTGCTGCCGCTGGGCAACCGCCAGATCTATTTTGCGATCGCGGGAGTGGCAGTCATCATCCTGCTGGCCAGCCATAGATTATCATTACTGGCTTTCCATCCATTGGCTGATCTACATCGTGATGATGATATTCCTGGTGGCGCTTTCAGGGTTAGGCCAGGCTGCCTTCGGCGCACAACGCTGGTTCCAGGTAGGAGTGTTATTCGTCCAACCCACTGAATTTGCCAAGATCGTGGTCATTTTAATACTGGCCCGATATTTTGATAAAAGCCGGAACGACCCGCGGGATCTTAAATGGTTACTAAAAAGCCTGGCCTGGGTTTGGGGCCTGGTAATATGGATTTTGCTCCAACCCAACCTGTCGAATGTTATCGTAACGATGGTCATTTGGGCGGGAATGATCTGGATGAATGGCGTCCAAATCAGACAGATCATCCTGTTGGGACTTGCATTAATATTATTGTTTGCCATAGCTTTTCCATTCCTGCAACCTTATCAACAAGCGCGTGTAATAAACTTTGTTTTACCGGATCCCAATGCCCGCAACGGCGCGACTTACAATGTAACGCAGGCATTGATTGCTATCGGCTCCGGGGGGCTGTTCGGGGAGGGGTATGGCCATGGGACGCAGACCCAATTACGTTTCATGAAGGTTAGACATACAGACTTTATTTTCTCCGCAACGGCAGAGGAATTCGGAATGGTGGGTGCCATATTTGTCATCCTTATGGAAGCGGTCATTGTCTGGCGGTGTTTCAGGGCAGCGCAAAAGGCGCGTGACCTTTCAGGTGCGATGATATCGTTCGGCATCGCCCTGCTGTTGTTTTTCCAAAGTGCGGCTAATATTGCCGTAAATTTGAGATTGATCCCCGTATCGGGTCTGCCACTACCATTCATCAGTTATGGAGGTTCGGGATTGATGGCGCTGATGATCGGGGTCGGCTTTGTTGAAAGCGTTGTGATGAGACATCGAGAGATGGATTTCTAGCGGTATTTCCCATCAACCATTTCGCAACTAATCGATTAGCAGGCTCGGATCACAAATTTGCAGGCACCTCGTCGATCCACGATAGAATCCAACCCAAAATTTGAAGCCGCATACGATGCGCGCTACGCGAAAGCTGGCAATAAACAAGGAGATCAATGACAGATTATTCCAAACCTGCACGGGTGCGGGTGGCACCATCGCCAACCGGGCATATGCATCTCGGAACGGCGCGCACCGCACTTTACGATTACTTGCTTGCCAAAAAGACAGGCGGTAAATTCATCTTACGCGTCGAAGACACGGACATAAAGCGCACGGTGCCAGGATCGGAACAGGAGATCATGGACGGCTTACGCTGGCTAGGCCTTGAATATGACGAAGGCCCGGATGTCGGCGGGCAATTCGGGCCGTATCGCCAGACCGAGAGACGAGAGATCTATCAGCAACATGCTAATATCCTGGTTGACAGCGGTCATGCTTATCCTTGTTTTTGCACACCCGATCGTTTGGAAATGATGCGGCAGGAACGGCAAAAACTTAAACTATCACCGCATTACGACGGGTTGTGCCGGAAAATAGAGCCAGACGAAGCCAGACGCCGCGTGGCTAACGGTGAAAGGCATATCATCCGTTTCAAGATGCCAATGGAGGGAACGACGACGGCACATGATCTGTTGCGTGGAGACATTGTCGTTGAGAATGAAAATATCGACGATTATGTACTGCTGAAATCGGACGGTTTGCCGACTTATCACTTAGCTGCCATGGTTGACGACCACCTCATGAGAATCACACACGTATTACGTAGCTCGGAGTGGCTTGGCACGTTCCCGCTACACGTAAATGTAGTGCGGGCCTTCGGTTGGGAGGAACCTGAATGGGTGCATCTCTCCGTGTTCCTCAAACCGAGCGGTAAGGGCAAGATGTCGAAGCGGGATGCTGCCGATGCGATCAAGGATGGATATTCGATCTTCACCAAGGACCTGCAGGAACTCGGCTTCATACCCGAAGGTGTGCTTAACTGGATCGTCCTGATGGGGTGGGGCGTAGCCGAAGGGGAGGTCTTAAGTCTCAATGACATGATCGAGAAATTCGACCTTGAGCATCTGAACCCTTCGCCGGCGGCAATCAACTTTGCCAAGCTGGACCATTTCAACGGGACGCACATCCGTCTGCTGCCGGTGGATGAACTGGCCGCGCGCATTAAGCCTTTTTTCCTCAATGCTAATTTGCGCGTAGATGATGCAAGACTCTTAAAGATCGTTCCATTGATCCGTGAGCGTCTCGTTACGCTCGACGATTGTCTCTCCTTCGGCGGATTCTTCTTTATGGAGGAGGTGACGCCTGTGCCGGAGGAGCTTATCGCCAAGGGACTGGATGTGAAACAGTCGGAGGGGGTGGCCCGCAAGACGTACGAAATCCTATCAGCCTTGCCAGATTTGAACCAGCAGGCAGCCGAGCCGCCGATGCGCACCTATGTGGAAGAATCGGGTTTCAGCGCCAACCAGGTTTTTGGTATTTTACGTGTAGCCACTACGGGGCAAAAAGTCAGCCCTCCGTTGTTCGAGAGCCTCGAGGTGATTGGGCGGGAGAAGGTGCTGCAGCGCGTCCGAAGGGCAATCGAGATACTGGAGAAGATGGTGTGAGGTAGAGGCTTACTGGAGAACCGAAGAAAACCAGAGATAAACAAAGATACACTCCAGGTACGATGTGAACGGAGATATTTTTAAGGCTGCAGTTGATTTTTAAACACTCTCATTATGATTAAACGCTACGGGGCTAAAACCCCTGCTGGAAGTTACACCGCTTTGCGTCAGTTCATGAAAGCCTGGCGGGCTAACAGGCAGACTTATGATTTTACCCAGGCGGAGGTTAGAAGATGACTGAAAGAAATAATAAATTCCTTGGCACTTATTTCGACCGCGATGCCGTGATCCGCATAGCAAAGGTGATAGCCATTCTGTCATGGGTTGTGGCGGGATTTTATACCCTGGATGTATTAGTGGCCGTAGGCATTTATCTATTGCAGTATATGCGTGGCCAGATCGTGGGAATGGGCTTTTCCGGCAATCTTCAAAATTTCCTCTATATCCTGGAACCTGCCTTACGTGGAATATTATATTTTGCGGGATTGCAAGCGGCATCCAAGGGATTGCTTATATTCCTTGACATCGAAGACAATACACGCCGTGCCGCACGACACGATTAGATCACGCCGTGGTCTCAGACCCTAAAGGTCTTTCTTGCTAGGCAGACATAATATAAATTAAGCAGACCTTTAGGGTCAGCCAGGGATATATAAGCCAGGTTTCTTTTCGATCTTCGCCCAAGCATCCCTCAGGGAAACTGTCGAATTGAAGACCGGTAGGGCGGCGGTTGAGTCGGGGTCTGTGCAAAAATATCCCTGGCGTTCGAATTGGAAGCGGTCCAGAGAATGGGTGGAAGACAGAGCCGGCTCGACATATCCGGTAAGAATCTCCAAAGATTTTGGATTGAGGCAGTCGAGGAAATCGTCCTCGCCCTCCTCCGGGTCTATTTTTGTAAAAAGCCGATCATACATGCGGAATTCCGCCGGTTTGGCGTGAGAGGCAGAGATCCAATGAATAGTGGATTTGACTTTGCGGCCATCCGGTGCATCGCCGCCATGAGTAGCGGGGTCGTACGTGGCATGGATTTCAGTTATCTGCCCTTCCGCGTCTTTAACCATATGGGTGCATTTAATGAAATAAGCATAACGCAGGCGCACCTCGTTGCCCGGATAGAGGCGGTAATATTTTGGCGGGGGCGTTTCGCGAAAGTCGTCCTGCTCGATGTAGAGCACTTTGGAAAACGGGACCTTGCGGGTGCCCATGCCCAAGTCTTCGGGGTTGTTCACGACCTCCATCTCCTCAACAAGGTCATCGGGATAATTGTCGATGACCACCTTGAGCGGCTTCAGAACCGCCATGCGGCGAAGTGATCTTTTATTGAGATCCTCCCGGACGCAGGATTCGAGCAGGGAAATATCGATGGTGCTGTAATTCTTGGCGACGCCCACGCGTCTTACGAAGTCGAGGATAGCCTCGGGGGTGTATCCACGGCGACGCATACCGCGCAGGGTGGGCATGCGCGGATCGTCCCAGCCGCTGACGCGGCCTTCTTTGACCAGGCGCAGAAGCTTGCGCTTGCTCACGACCGTATAGGACAGGTTCAGGCGGGAAAACTCGATCTGGCGCGGCTTGAAGCCACCCAACCGGTCAAGAAACCACTCGTAGAGCGGACGGTGATTTTCGTACTCGAGCGAACACAACGAGTGGGTGATGCCTTCCATGGCGTCGTTTTGCCCGTGCGACCAGTCGTACATGGGATAGATCTTCCATTTCGAACCCGTACGATGATGCGGCGGCTCATGGATAATGCGATACATCACCGGGTCGCGCATGTTAATGTTCGGATGGGCCATGTCTATCTTGGCGCGCAGAACGCGTGCGCCATCGGGAAATTCGCCGTTCTTCATGCGCTCGAGCAGATCGAGATTCTCTTCGACCGAGCGACTGCGGAATGGGGACTCTTTTCCAGGTTCGGTGAGTGTGCCGCGGTTGGCGCTGACCTGCTCCGGGCTTTGATCGTCCACATAAGCCTTGCCCAGCCTAACCAGTTTTCCGGCCCACTCATAAAGCAGATCGAAGTAATCCGATGCATACGTGACCTTGATCCATTCGATACCCAGCCAGCGGGCATCTTCCTGAATGGCGTCCACGTATTCCGTGTCTTCCTTGATGGGATTGGTGTCGTCGAAGCGAAGGATCAGCTCGCCGCCGTTTTCTTTAGCGATCAAATAGTCGATCATGAAGGCTTTGGCATGCCCGATATGCAAATAGCCGTTGGGTTCAGGCGGCAGACGGGTGCGGACGTAGTTGAAGCGTCCGTTCTTCAAATCTTCGATTACGGCTTCGCGGATGAAGTCGGTGGGTTTGGTGTCTTCAGGAATCATGAAAAAGTGCCTTTGCTTGGGTGAGGATCATCCATTGATTATAACAAACAGACCAGACCTTTCCTAATTTTAATTGAAATTCACCGGAGATGAACGGGGATAACCGGAGATAAACAGAGATAAACGGAGATTTTTTTACTTTCTGTTTCAAAAAGCCTGTTGGCGCGGCGCGGATGGTGATGCCACCTTGCCCGAAAGAAACCGATGCTCGTGCTTCGATGAGCAGGAAGAACGCCTTTGTAGGAAAATCACCTACACCTTCGGCCTTCTGTCGTGTCGTCGAAATAGGTGATAGCGGCCTGAAGCTTGCTCGTGCTTCGACAACTCATGTCGTCGAAGTAGCCGATGCTCGCCTGATGCTCACTCGGCTAATTATCCCTTGCTGCCGATTGGAGGGCATGTTAGAATTACGGGCTGTTGTTTAGTGGGGGCTCGTCTAATGGCAGGACGGCTGACTCTGGATCAGTCAGTAGGTAATTTTGGGGATTGGTGAAATGGTATCACGTCACACTCTGGATGTGAAGTTTGGGGTTCGAAACCCTAATCCCCAGCCTCGAAATACCGTGTAAAAGCGGTATTTTTGTTATATTGAACTATCGCCTAGGAACTAAATTCACACAGACTTTCTTTTGGCAAAAAGGAGACTCATTATGAAAAAGGGAAATAGCCTCCAAAAAACACTTTTATTAATACTTAGCTTTGTCCTCTTGGTCGTGGCGCTCGGAGGGTGCTGCATGGGAGTAATGCCAATCATGTTTTGCGATAGTGGGCCGATTTCGACCTGTGAACAAGCGAGCTTGTTCATCATAATCGGGGCAGGTCTTGTATTTGCCTTATCAATAGTGTTTGCTATCATCGCGATAAAGCGCAAGAACAATTGAACCCATGTTGTGCTTCTAGTGTTGGCTCATTCCGTTCTATCTCCACGTATTTAATTATTAAGGTACAAATTTCCACAACCCGATCGGTTTTAACTGTCTCGTGTGGCTGGAAATCTCCTTAAAAATGGGTGATTTAAGGGAGTTTCCGAGCAATTCGACTCAAACTCGACCCCTCCCGGCGCCAATGAGATGATAATCTTCGATACTTCCGGAAAAAAACCATTCAAATCCGGTTCAAATCCTCCCTCCAGCTGCATTCTCAAATATGAAAGAAGATTGTGATGTTTTGCCATATTCGTTCCGTGCCGAGGAGAATGCCCGGCATCTTCGAGGAACGAAGAGGAACGAATGGCATGGCGAGAACTTACTATTTTACGATGGGGAGAGCTCCGAATACTCTTCGACACTCCCTCCGGTCGCAGAGCGACGCTCGACCACCAATTTGACTTATAGGGTGACAGGGTGGGGAAATGGTTTGAGTAATTCTGTGATGCAGAGTGTGTATTGATAACAAGGTTATTAGACATGAGTAGATGCCTTAGAAATGTAAATTCATTATACAGAACAAATGTTCAGAAGTCAAGCAGAGTAGAATCCATAGCATATCAAGGCTTATAGTTTTTCGTTGATTCTATTTTCGAGGGGTTATTGAGATTGTAAATATTTTCGGTGATATACTACCCAAAATCGTTCATTTTGTATCTAGGATACGGGATTCCAACTTCCTCATCTGTGTATATGGTTAAGCGCTTTTCCCGTAAGCCGTTATACAAACCATATAATTAAACCAAGTTGCTACCTTCTTGAGCACAGGTGGTTCATCCGACAAAAATCCCTCACCCTGCCCTCTGGTGGAGACACTGCTTCGCATCCCAACGGGAGAGGGAAAAGCCATATCAAGATGTAAAAGATCATACTATGGAGGTTTCCATGAGCCCAAAGAAGGAAACGCAAAAGCCTGGCAAAAGCGCCGCCGCAAGCAACAAGAAGTCCAAAGGATTCTCGGACGATGAACTAGCAGCAATGAAAGCACGCGCCCAAGACATGAAGGCGGAAGCGCGTGCGAACAAGGACAAGGCGGAGGGGGAAAGCGCCGTGCTGGCGGCAATTGCGGCGATGCGAAGAACCGGATCGCGCTATGGCCAAGCGGCTCCATGCGATCATCAAGGCAGTGCGCCAGCTCTCTCACCGAAAACCTGGTACGGGATGCCCGCGTATGCCAAGGACGGTAACGTGGTCTGCTTCTTCCAAAGCGCGCAGAAGTTCAAGACGAGGTACGCGACGTTAGGTTTCAGCGACAAGGCGAACCTGGACGAAGGCACCCTGTGGCCTACCGTTTACGCAGTGAAGGAGTTGACCTCCACCGAAGAGGCAAAGATCATTGCGCTCGTGAAGAAAGCAGTGAGCTGAGGACGGATCGCAGTTAATTTTTGTTCAAGGTAAATTTGGTTGAAGGTTTAAAGTTCAAGGTTCAAGGGATTGAGCATTGAACTTTCAGTAATTGATTACTTACTCGCACGTTTTTACACCTACTGCTTTTCCCCCTGGAAGAACCAATGGACACCATATTTATCGGAGAGATGTCCATAGCTCCCAAACGGCATATCCCGCAAATCGTCTAGCAACTATTCGTCTGCTCCAGCCGAGAGTTTGTCGAAAATTGGTTTTAGTTCGTTATATTTTCCGCCATTAATATACATACAGACCGTATTGCCTTGTTTCGGCGTTCTGGTGGGGTGCAGCCAGTCTGTGGCCGAAAATTCGATGGCGCCGCTTTTCAAGTGGGCATGGACAACCTTGTTGTGATGTTCTGACGGCGTTTGGTCTTTCGTAGGAGTGTCCTTGACCTTTGTGATGGCCAACTCTCCGCCAAGACAGGATTGATAGAATGTCATGGCTTTGACGCAAGTTCCGTCAAATAGTAAGAAGGGGGTGAGATTGATCATTATTGTTCCGACCTTGGACAAGTTTTTACAAAGGCAACGTACTAACTAGCGACAATACCAAAATCGTTCTGAGATGCTTAGATTCTTGCGTATGGTATACTCTAAATGTACTTGTTTAGCGTCTGAAGTCATAAAACCACCACATATTGTATAACCTTAGCCAATAAGCCACACAATGCCGTATATGCTGGCCGTACTTATAGCCCGGGATGATAAATTTTGAAGGTTACCACCACAGGTAGGGCATTTTTTTGCACGCTAAACAAGTACCTCTAAATAATCGCACATATATTCTAATCCGAATCCGCCTAACGCCTAAACTAATTATGGGTATCAGAAGATAGACGATTTAGAAACCCTCAGCGGCGTAATGACTGCTGAATACCTGCTCGCGCAGCCTAGATTTGCTATATAAGCAATCTTGAGAAATTAGGTCCGGAATAATGTCGAGAGAATTAAAGCTCCTGGTCGAGAAGCTTGGAATTACAGAAGATAAAGCAACGAAGCTTCTTTCGGGGGGATCCGTACTTTCTTATCAATTTGATCTTACTCCCGAAGATTTTTTGGAGAGAGCCGAAGATGATTATGAACTTGGTGGAAGTGCTTCTCTATTAAACGCAATTACAAATGCTAAACGAGCAATTCATTGTCAAATAGACCAAGCATTGAAAAGTTTAGGATTTAATCTGAAGCGGTGGAATCAAACAAAAAAAATTGAAATGCTACTCCAATTGGGATTTGTTGCGCCACGCATCCTTAAGCGAGTGACCAATGCTAGAAATGTGCTTGAACATGAATATATTGCGCCAACTATAGACCAAGTTGAAGAAGCTTTAGATTTAGCGGCTCTTTTTGTCGGTGCGACTAAACGATTCTTGGAATCCTTTGAGGGTGAATTTAATATTGGAAATTACGACGAACAAGTGGATTTATTCAACTTTAAGAATCAATTATCGTTCTCTTTCGGTTATGGAGAGAAGGGTTTTAATATCCGAGGATATGTTAATATGAGCCCAGAAACAGAGCCTAGGACAGATACCGAAATTGGAGCAGTCTTTATAAAACCGACTGATAAAATATTTCCCGATATTGTGCGCTTGGTTATCGCAGGTAATCGTGAATTGAAATTAGAAAAGGCTCTAAATCAATTCTTTGCTACTTTGAGTAAATATTAATAACGCACGCGACATAATTAGGCGTTTTGTTTCAAAATGAGATAACGAGGATTTGAGTAATCAATTAGTTGTTAAGCTAGGCTAGAGACTAGATCAACTTGAGATAACCAGTGAGCAGTTTGGTCACATATTACGTGCGCCAATTTGCTATACGCTTCGGCAGGTGGCATTCTCGCTGCCATTTTAAGGATTCTTCTAGCTTCGAATTTATACTGCTCTCAAGCAAAATCCGTGACCGACTATCACCTATGCTTCGCGAACACAAACAGTAAGGCATAACCACAGGAGGATTATGAACGAATATTGGAAAGCTCTTTCTCAAGAGATGAAGCCAAGATTTCATGAAATATCAATGTATTTAATTGGGCTCTCCTTTTGCTGGTTATTTATTTTTCATTCCGAATTCCGCGAAGGTTTTTTTATGTTCTTTAGTGGTTTTGGATCAGGGTCTCCATTTTTCGTAGCCCTGGAACTCATTGAAACTGGAGGTCTGGTTTTATGTATTGCCCATGTTTTTATAAATCGTGAAAAATTGGCACTAGAAAAAGCCCTCATGGGATGGTTTGTCCTAGGTGTAAGTGGAGTAGCGAGTTTTTTCGTTGGGGCTGAAACACTGACTTCAAGATCGTCGACCATGATGATTTTAGTTACTTGGAACATCCTGACAAGCGTATTGCTGTTGTTGCAAATGGGGATGCAAAAATATGATATAAGCGACGAGAATGCGTCTTCCGTGGAAATAATTGCTACAACAGCAATTCTGTTTGTTGTTTTATTTTTAGCAGATCAGTACTTTCACCTTTCGTGGGCAATGATACTTTCAGTATGTATTTTTTACTCCACTTCCATCGTTATCACAACCATCTGGCTCTTTAATTATATTGATATACATCTTCTAAACATCCTGAAAAAATAAGGTAAATCACGAAAATGAAGCCGGGTGGATTATTTCCAGCCGGCTTTTATTAATTAAGGGTCGAACTCGCCACTAAACTAAAAGAGATTTTTGTTGAATTGAAAAACTGTAACTTGAATTCTACTGGTCAATATTGGGAACGGTGTAATAATTGCCTAGCATATCCTTGACCATTATCCAGCCGGTGGAGGACCCGTTCACCGGTTGGGGGAGCTGGATTTCCACCCAAACCATCCCGATTGAATCCAGAGTGGCGGAGTTTTTTCTGTACCACCAATGTGTGCGGCCCATGGCAGAGACAAGGGGCGAGTGGATTTCAGGATTTGTCGTGGCGGGGCCAGTCCGAACAATCAATCCTTGTCCGTAAGTAACCCTAAGGACGGAATATTGAGATATATCGGTAATGGTGGAGGGGTAATTGGCTACGGGAGTTGTAGTAGTCGAAGGGTATGTCATGGATATAAAATTATTGGTGGAAGGTTGTAAATTAACGGCAACAGGCAGATTGATCACCTGACCAGGATCAACCGTTATCTGCGGGTTGGCAGCCAGAAGGTCGCTTAAAGAAACGCCAAACTTAGCTGCAATATCGCTGAGTGTGTCTCCCTGCTGTACGACATAAGTGCCAGAGACCGTCTGCGACAGGGGGGAAACAACGACGGAATTGAGAGCAGCTGGGATGTATAACACCTGTCCCGCCGACAATGAATCGCTAATACCCGGGTTTGCAGTCTGGATGGAATCGACAGTAACTCCACAAGCTGCCGCAATAGCAGTTACCGTATCACCTGCTTGGGCAGTTATGTAGCCGGTGCAGCCGGACCATGCCAAGGCACCGCCGGTTACGACAAGAGATGCAGCTAGAATTGCGATCACTACGAGCGATTGGAATATCCTTTTAGCAGTCATAGAGCCTTCTTTTTTAGGGAGGAACGCAAAAAACACGACTTGCCGATACTATACAGCAGTTTTTCTTCCTACGCAATAATTGGAATGAATTTGTGATGGGTGGTCAGGACCTAGCCCCCGGCCCTTCGGTCGCGATCCCTAAAGGGAAGGAGGGCTGTGACTTAGGCATAGGCTACGGGTCAGGGTCAATATTTGGGTCGGTAAAATGAGTGCCGATCTGATCTCTTACCATTATCCAACCTGTAGAATATCCGTTTACCGGTTGGCTGAGGGCAACTTCCACCCAGACTAATCCGCTCGAATCCAGAGTGACAGAATTTTTTCTATATCTCCATTCCGAATTGTTAACAGCCGAGACAAGCGGTGAGCGGAGCTCGATGTAATTCATGCCGGGTCCGGCCCGAACCAATAATCCGGGTCCAGAGGTAACTTTAAGGTCCGAATATAAAGGAGAATTGGCAGGTGAGTAGTAGGAAGGGTCACAGGCGGAAGAGTTGTAAGAGGAATTGCTGCAGTTGGATGTATTATATTGATACGAATTGTAGTTGGAGGGATTACAACCAGAAGGGTTATAGGATGATGGGTTACAGGAATTAGGGTCGTACTGCGATGGGTTAGATGAAGGTTGATTATAGTTTGTAGAGTCACAGGCAGAAGGGTTGTAAGGTGAAGGGTTGCAATTGTAAGGGTTATAGGTGGATGGATTATTGGTGGAAGGCGGAACATTCACAAGCGCGGGCAGGTTGATCACCTGGCCGGGGAAGATCAAACTGGCGTCCCATATTTGCGGATTAACAGCAAGAATATCGCTCAGGGAAACTCCGTGCTTAACCGCAATATCGCCAAGGGTGTCTCCCCACTGTATAACATAGCTGCTGCCCACCTGCGGTGGGTTGTAAGCCGAAGACGACGGGTTGGATCCGGTTGGGATGTTAAGCACCTGCCCCGGGTAGAGCCACCAGCCAAGGCCCGGGTTGGCGGCCCGGATGGCCTGGACGGTGGTGCCGCAGGTTGTCGCGATACTGCTCAACGTATCACCCCATTGGACGGTCATATAGCTGGAGCAGGCCGACCATGCCAACACTCTTCCGGTTGAGGCAAAAGATGCGGCCAGAACTGCGACAATCACGAGCGATTGGAGAATTCTTTTAGCAGTCATAGAACCTTCTCTTATGGGGCCATGTGTAAATGGATGCGATTTGCTATACTATACAGCAGTTTTTCTTGTTATACAAGAAGCGAGGCGGCAACCTTCCTCTAAGGATCTTCTGAAAACTAATTGTGTGATTACTAGCGGGTGTCTCCAGCGAACAAACCAATCTCCAAAAACCTGTCTTTTTTCATTTGAGCTTGAGATTGCTTCGCCAAAGTACGGCTCGCAATGACGCCTGAATAGATGTAGATTGAGGTTTCAAACACTCTCTAAAGGTATAATCCCGGAAATCATGAAGCCTGAGCGACAGGCCCCGGCATGTCTTTATCAGTATAGTCTCGAGGGAAACGAACATGAGTGATAAACAATCTGCGGTTGACCAAATGTGGTATGACTGGTTCGAAGGCGACGCCTTCAAGATGGAAAAGCAAATGATACACTTCATGCGGGTGCTCCCGCATGACCCGCGCTGCAAATTTTGCCGGGCACCATTTCAAGGAGTTGGAGGAGTCATTGTCCGTGTGCTTTTCGGAAAAAAACAATCGACCTTAAATCCGCATTTCTGTAATGTATGCGAGGATCATGCCAATAAACATACAGGCGGTCATGAAGTAAAAATGTCCATGCTGTTTGCGGACATACGCGGGTCCACGGCGCTTTCCGAACAGATGAGCCCCACTCAATTCAGCCAATTGATCAACCGCTTTTACGTGGAGGCTACAAGCGCCATTGTTCATGAAGACGGTCTCGTGGAAAAACTGGCCGGGGACGCAGTTGCCGCTTTCTGGGGGCCGGGTATTGCCGGACCGAAGTACGTTGCAAGGACGATCGAGGCGGCAAAAAACATTTTGAGAATCATGTATCGAGAGAATATACCTGTGGGTATTGGCATACATACTGGAGTTGCTTTTTTCGGAGCGATGGGCTCTGCGAATGGACTGGTCAATATCTCGGCCATCGGAGACGAGGTCAACCTTGCAGCGCGCCTGGCTTCAAAAGCTGCGGCAGGCGAGATCGTCATCAGTGAAAAGGCATTGAAGCAGGCTGGAATGGACGGGAGTGAGCTTGAGTCCCGCAGGCTCGAATTGAAAGGGATCAGCGGGCTTGTCAATGCGAAAGTGATCGAAATATCGGGACGCGAGGAAACGCTGAAAACGGATTAATTTTCCGTGCTTTACGAAGGGGCTGTGGGGTATTGGATATGAATCCAGTGCGAGAAAATTTCAATTAAGGGACGCGGACGAGGCGGAAAAAACTTTTTTCGAAAATCCACCTCTTGTTTTAAATTCACTCATCGTTTATAGTTAATCTGTAGTTAACTATAAATACAGGATTAATGATATGGATTCTCCTCCTTCGCATGCCGGCCTGGAATACATTCTGGCGCATATCATCCAGGATTTCATGAAGTTCATGCGCCAAACCGGCCTCTCCGCGCCTCAGATCAATGCTGTGCTGTATATTTATCATTCGCAGAACGGTGAATGCAGGCTCTCGGAAATCAGCGGTCTCACCGATTCGAGTGTGCCTGCCGCCAGCCAACTGGTGGAAAGGCTTGTGCAGCAGGGAATGGTGGAGCGCACGGAAGACCCACTCGACAGGCGGAATAAGAAATTGCGACTTACCGGTGCGTGCCTGAAGCTGATCCAAAACGGCATTACATCCAACCACTTTCTTATGGATTTGATGGATTCCATGCCGGCCAGGCAGCGTGAAACAGTCCATGCGGCCTTCGGCTATCTGGCACAGGCGGGCCAGCAAATCCAATTTTCCCAATCAAAAAAGGATGGCAAACATGCATAGAATGCACAACGAACCAAAAACCGGAAACGGTCCTGAGACTTCAGGTCTCACACTTCATTGGGCTCCTCAATACGATATATTTTCAGGATTGATGGGAATGGGAGTAAACCGGCCAAACAGCCGGATGGTCATCGAGCTGGCGGAGGTCAAGCCGGGTGACAAGGTGCTCGATGTTGGATGCGGCACGGGCAGCCTGACCTTGACAGCGAAATCATCCGCCGGAAAAAGCGGCGAAGTGTACGGAATCGATGCCGCGCCCGAGATGATCGACGTTGCCCGGAAAAAGGCAATGCGGACCGGCTCAGACGTTGTCTTTGAGGTAGGCCTGGTCGAGAAAATTCCATTCCCCGATGCGACCTTCGATGTGGTCGTCAGCCGCCTGGTGATCCATCACCTGCCGGACGATTTGAAACGTAAAGCGTTCGCAGAAATATACCGTGTGTTGAAACCGGATGGACATTTCCTGGTAGCGGATTTCAAGCCGCCGGCCAACCCGATATTGAGCCATGTCACTTCCGCGATCGTCGGTCAGCATATGATGCAGACGGACGTCAGCATCATTCCTTCGCTGTTTTCGGCAGCCGGGTTTGTGGAAGTTAGCTCCGGGCCTACACGCTCCGCGATCCTGGCTTATGTTAGTGGAAAAAAACCGCTCCGTTAATGGCAGACATGGAATGACGGTGTGTTTACAGATTGCTCTTCGCTAATGATTTACTGTTTCTTGGTAAGGCAAGAGCTTACCACTTTGTATAAATCTCTACTGCTCCGCAAACCGGTTTGCAATTTACTGCAAACTTGTTCTCATTATATATTGGGGTAAAAAACAAAATTTGTTAGAGATACTGAAACTACACGGTACTTTGAAATAACGTAGCGCCTCGGAAACGGAAAATTATATGAAAACGTTGATTAAACTAGAAGAACTTGGGGTGTTCCTTTTTTCCATCTACCTGTTTTCGTTATTGTCCTATCCGTGGTGGTTTTATCCATTGTTCTTCTTTGCCCCTGATCTTTCCATGATCGGATATATCGCCGGACCGCGCCTCGGTGCGATCACATACAATCTGATCCATCATAGAGCAATAGCTCTTGGTCTGTTCGTGGCAGGGGCATTTCTACACAACCCGGTCATCTCTCTTATCGGCGTTATCTTCCTTGGTCACTCCAGCCTTGACAGAGTGCTAGGCTACGGCTTAAAGTACAGTGATTCATTCGGCCATACTCACTTTGGGGAAATTGGCCGTGTTGAAAAGCAGAGTTACCAAGAGTGAAGAACGCGTAAAGCGGTTCACTGTATGCCAGCCATATAACACAGTGCGACTGTTCCCGGACCCGCGTGATTGCCGACGACCGGGCTGAGCGGGCAACAATAGCTTTCGATGGGGTTAAGTTGAGCACGAGCGGCTTCCAATAACGATGAGGCCTCGGCTTCCGCGTTGGCATGAACCGTCGCCAATCGAACGGGTTTCCGACCTGCGATGCGTTCACCGGCCAATTCAATCATACGATCCAGGGCCTTGCTTTTGGTGCGGATCTTTTCCACGGCTTCTATGCTACCATCGCGCATTTCCAGGACCGGTTTGATATTAAGGATCGTGCCAAATAAAGCTTGTGCGCCGCCAATCCGCCCACCGCGATGGAGGAATTCAAGAGTTTCAACAACGAACAGGACGCCACTGTTATCGCGTGTTGTCTCGGCGACTTTTTGGCAAGCCGCCAGATTTTCACCGGCCTGTGCAGCGCGGGCGGTCATCAAAACAGGCCAGCCCATGGCCATGGTGGTCGAAAGCGAATCGACAATTGCGATCTTTTTAGCGGCGGTTGGCAGCATTTCGCGAGCCTGGATGGCGGATTGAATGGTGCCGGAGAATTTGGAGGATAGAAATATGCCGAGGACGTCGTAACCCTGCTCTAGGAGCCTTTCAAAAGCGCTTTTCATGGATGCTATTGTGACTTGCGAAGTGGTCGGCAGATCTTTGGAAGTTGCGAGACGCTTGTAAAAATCGTCGGGCTGAATATCCACCCCGTCCTGATAATTATTTTCTCCCCATATTATCGAAAGGGGAGCGATCGTGATGTTGTATTGTTTTATTAATTCGCCGGGAAGATATGCGGTGCTATCCGTGATAACTGCAACTTGAGACATGATCAATCCTAAGAAAAGAGATGAAGAAATAACTGTAGAATATTATAGCCTTATTGATGGGGAGAAGCGGTTGTAATATTATTTGTTGGAAGGCTGGCTCGGGATTGCTTACACTACGCTTTGCTTCGCACTCTACGAGTGTGCTTCGCGATCGTCGCTCTCGGTTCGCTCGAAACAGCTCCTCTCAATGACAAATATGTTATTTCAATGATCCATTGATAAAGGCTTTGGTAGATTCGATCAAATTCTTGTAAATGGGGGTAGTGACAAGATCGGCTTTCTGCATACCGAGGATTACAGCCCCGACAACCGGTGGGGCCCCCAATTTGACCAGTCTGGCTTGCGGTGCGAGTTTATGGATCGTCTCGCGGAGAGGATCGATGTATATATCGCCGCTCTCAAAGATACTCCCTGTAAGAACGACGTCGAATTCGTTATTTTCCATATTGAGCTGCCGAATCACGGCGCAAGCCGATTCGCCCAGTTCGCGAGCGGCCCATTCAACAATATCGCGAGAAACGGAATCACCGGATTTTGCGAGCTGGAATATGCTCAATACCCAGGATGCCTTCGGTTCGAAGCGACCCAGGTCTATCCCTTCGAGCAAATCGAAAAGGTCCTTTGCCTCCGTAATTTTCATGAAGGCCGCGCTCAATGAAGTAGCGGGGCCGCGGCGGCTCCATTCATGGGCAATTTCCCGTATGGCCTTATGCACCATTTCGATCCCACCGCCAAACTCACCGAACAGCTCTCCTTCGCCGGTGATGCGACCCTCGCGGCCGTCTTGATCACGGCCCCGACAATTGTTACCCGTGCCTGCCACTAAAGCTACTCCCCAGCCCTGTGAGGCACCCGCCAAGAGGCCAATCATCGTATCATTGGCGATCTGAAATGGGCAAGATAAGCCAAGTGATTGAACGCCATCCAGATGCGACTGTAACTGCGAGGGCCAGTCGTAGCCGCCGATACCAAACCCGGCCCCAGCGATCTGTTCGATGTGTAAACCGGCAATGTCCAGTACCTGGCGTGTTATAGACTTAAATACATCACGTTGTTTTTCAAACCCGACCGACTGCCAGTTACCCGGCCCGTCCTGGGCAAACCCAAGGACCTGGCCGGTCTCGTTTGTGATCAGAGCGTGGGTTTTCGTTCCACCTGCGTCGAGGCCGAGAAAATATCGTGGGGACATATCCTGCCTTTTCTAGACGATGGTTAGAGCAAGGAAAGATTCAACGCAAAGACGCCAAGACGCAAAGATTCATTAATTTCTTAAGAAATATTTCTAGGAGAGCATCGATACGCCGGTTTAATCGTCATTGCATAGTTTAATAAAACGAAGCTCTCCTATTTCGCTCCAAGTGCAATCTGACCTGACTCAGAATTGAGGCAACCATTTTTTATTGGTAAGAAGCAGGTCGTCCAGTACTTCCCGGACTTTGTCGGCAGAGGGGCCGAGGGGATGGGCGAGCAGCGCCTGGTAGGCAGCATTTTTGTCGCCATGGACGGCGGCTTCGACTGTCAGCAATTCGTACATCTTTATCTGGGCTACCAGCCCGAAACAAGCAGCAGGGAGCGGATCCGCGGGAAGCGGGTGGATGCCCTGGGCGTCAACCCTGGCGGGCATCTCAAGCACCCAATCCTTCGGCCAGTCCTTTACGGCGCCGTCATGACGAATGTTAACCACATGCACCTGGCCGAGGTCGTTGTAATGCGAGTTGATCAATTGGGTTGCCAGGGTTGAATAATACGCGCCGCCCCGTTTCATTAAGTCAGCAGGAGGCTCCGAGAGGGCGGGATTGGCATAATCACGCAGAAGGGCCTTTTCGATCTCCATTACTTCTTCTGCGCGGGAGGGCGGCCAATTTTCCTGGGCCTTAAGTTTCTTGTCCGTGTAATAAAAATATTGTAAGTAGTAGTTGGGAATCATACCAAGCGACTTGAGGGTATTAATATCCCATTCGGGATGGTCTTCTTTACGGAGTTGGTCAAGATAAGCCGGGAAATACTGCGGCCACATCTCTTCACCGTCTACGGTGAAACCTCTGTGCCATGTCAGATGGTTCAGGCCAAGAGTGTTCAGAATGGCATGGTCGGAATCGATCTTCGAGGCGGTAAGCTCATGCAATACTTCCAAGATTCTTCATTTTAGCGGTTATGCCGACGTTGCAAACACCGACGGCGCCGACATCCGGCGCATAACGCGTAAGCGCTTCGGTAACGAGGCCGGCAGGATTTGTGAAATTCGCCAATAAGGCAAGCGGAGCAGTTTCGCGAATATCTTTTGCGATGCCGAGGATCACCGGTATCGTCCGCAGGGCTTTAGCCATGCCGCCAACGCCGGTTGTTTCCTGACCGATCAAACCATGACGTTTCCCCAGGTATTCATCGCCGCGACGGGCGGGCATCATACCGACCCGCAGCTGGGTTATGACGTAGGAAGCTCCCGAAATGCTTTCATGCTGGTCAGTGGATAGGATCACTTTGAAAGGAATTCCTTTGGCCTGAACCATGCGCTGGGCGAAACCACCGACGATCCTCAGACGCCGCTCGTCAATGTCCATCAGCCAGAGTTCTTCGAGCGGCAGGCTGCTAACTCGCGAAAGGAATCCATTGACCAGCTCGGGTGTATACGTAGAGCCGCCGCCGATCACTGCTATTTTCACAATTCAACCACCTTGCCTGATTTTGCAGAATGATATGCCGCATCTATGACTTTCATATTCACCAATCCTTCCGCGCCGCCGGGGACGGGTGTTTTGTCTCCTTCAATGCAATCGAGGAAATATTTCATCTGTGCATCATACATGCTTTGTGTCGCCTGCTGCTTACGGGGATAGACAAAGCCACCGTCATCCAATTCCGTCTTGTCGCGAGCTGCAGGGAGTTTTTCAACGCGGGTTGGAAACAACGAGGCAAACCCATCCTGGCAATAAAGTTGGGTTGCCGCTATCTGTCCATCCGAATGCGGCTGCCACCAGCCAGATTCGATATAGGATGTGATCCCATTGTCCCAATTGACCAAAAGTACACCGGTATCGTCCAGGTCGAAATCCTTGTAATAGGTACCAATATTCGCGTAAACCGAACGGGGTTGAGGATCACCGATCAGGAAACGGGTTGTGTCGATAGCGTGGACGCCCACATCCGCCATTGCGCCGCCGCCCGCGAATTGTTTTTGAGTGAACCAGCCCGACGGTCCCCACTGGACATGATTCCCATAGCTTTTTGTGCGGATGATACGTCCGATCCCTGCCAAGTGGGATTTGAGCCAGAGGGCTTCTTTGTCAAAGCGCCAGCAATGTGCGACCATTAGTTTCGCACCCGATTTTGCGGCGGCTTCACACATCCGTTCGGCTTCGAAGGCGTCCATGGCCATCGGTTTTTCAACCATTACATTGACACCCGCATTAAGTGCGGCGATGGTTTGAGCTGCATGCAGGTAATTCGGCGTGCTCACGACCAAGGCGTCTACTTTGCCGACCATGAGCATCGCCTCGACTGTTTCGTATTGGAGTGGAATCTCAAACTGTTGTGCAAAAGCCTGCATGGAGGCCGGTTTGTGGTTGATAACCGCCGCCACGTCTGCTCCGCTGTTTTTAGCGGCAAGCGCGTGAACTTTATTGATATACCCGGTACCTGCAAATGCTATTTTCATGGTTGATTTCCAAGAAGTTTCAGAACAGGAGTTTGTGCTGCCTCGTGATATTATCACCTATCTGAGCAAGAGTGCAAATAGACCAAAGCTGGCAATGATCGTACCAGCCAGGCGATTTACCCAGATCAGCCAGATGGTCGTAAACTTTTCACGGAAAATATCAACGATCCCGCTGAGGGTCAACCACCAGGCGGCCGAACCTGAAAATACGCCAAGTACCAAAAGTCCAGCAGATAGATAATCTCCGTGAGTTCCACCGAGGCGCAGGCCTGTAAAGATAACCGTAAAGGATATGATAGTGGCGGGATTCGTCAGAGTTAACCCGAGGGTGGAGATATAGGCCGGGAATAATCCCCTGTTTGATTTGACGGGAGCTTCTTTCCCAGGCTGAAGTGCAAGGAACGTACGGATTCCAAGATAGAGTAAAAATATCTCCCCCAGCACGTGCAACCAAAATTGCAGCCCGACCAATGCTTTTTGTAATACGGTCAGGCCAAAGGTAGCCACGGCACCATAACACATGTCCGCAGTAGCGGCACCGAGACCGGAGAAAAAGCCGGTTAAGCGGCCATCTGCCAGCGTACGCCGGATGCATAAAACGCCAATCGGCCCAACGGGAGCGGCGATGGCGAATGCAATGACAAATCCTTTCAGGAGGAAGTTAAGCTGCGTCCTATTCATGATCTTTTTACTTCCAAAAAGAAGACCCGGATTAACAAAATGGCGCATCATCGGATGCGCCATTGTAGAAGACCGACATTACTGCGATTCTAGGCAGCAGTTTCCGCTTTGCGCCCAAACCAGGTTTTCCATTCCTGATTTTGCCAAACTACCAGGATGGGTGAAGCGTTGAAGATCGATGAGTAGGTACCGCTAAAAATACCGACCAACAGGATTATCACAAAATGGCGGATGCTATCGCCGCCGAACAAGGCCAACGCAAAAAGAGTGAACATCACGGTGAGCTGGGTGTTGATCGAGCGATCAAGGGTTTGAACGATGGAATGGTTGACCATCTTTTCATATTCCACACGGCGGTAGATATTAGCGTTCTCCCGTATGCGGTCGAACACAACGATGGTGTCATGAACCGAGAAACCAATGACGGTCAATACGGCAGTGAGGAAGAGTGAATCCGCCTCCCAGTGAAGGAAATAACCGAGCATGGCTTCCACGCCCAGGACGACGAAAACATCATGGAACATGGCGATGATAGCGGCTGTGCCGTAACGGAAAGAATTATCAATACCCCGAAAGGCATACCAAATATAAAGCAAAATGGCAACGGCGGCCATTAAGATGGCGACGCCAGCAGCATTTGTTACTTCGGCACCGATAGAAGGTGAAACAGAAGTAAAGTTCAATACCGTAATCGTAGAACCAAACTTTGCCTGCATCGCGGCAACCATTTTACCTTTTGTAGCGTCATCCATCTGCTTGGAACGTGATGGAGTATGAATCAGTGCCCAAAGGCTGGATGACGGGATTGGTGAGTGGTTGTGCGGCAGTAGAAAACTGGGTATAGATGTCCTGGATCTCGTTAAGGGTAGGGCGAGTACCTGAAAATTGTATTTCCAGGAGGGAACCGCCATTAAAGTCAATACCAAGGGCCAGCGGACCCTGGCCTGTGCTTGTCCAATGCAATGCCATGAAGACGATCCCCGGTATGATGACCAAGAGGGAAATCAGGAAATAGAGATAACGGTTTTTGATGATATTCATTATAGTGTTCCTTGACGCTTAAAGCCCGAACCAGCGAGGATGCTCGCCAAGTTTCAGGTTATCGAGCACGAGGTGCAGGAATGTTCGGGTTACGATAATGGCAGTAAACAAAGAAATCAAAACACCCAAACCGAGGTTTATGGAGAAACCCTTCACCATGCTAGCGCCGAATGAATTACCGAAAATATACAAAATCAAGCAGGTGATCAGCGTGGAGGTATTCGAGTCTCGAATGGAAGGCCAAGCCCGGCTCCAGCCAAGGTCAATGGCTTGTTGGAGTGTACGTCCGGAGCGCAATTCTTCCTTTAACCGTTCAAAGATAAGCACATTTGCATCCACCGCCATACCGATACTTAAGATGAAACCGGCAATACCAGGCAGGGTCAGCGTGATGGGGATAATCTTATAAAGCATCAGAGTGATGAGAGAGTACGTAATCAGTGCCAGGTCGGCGACGACACCGGGAAGGCGATAATAGAAGGCCATGAAAAGCACGACAACGGCCAACCCGATCGACCCGGCCAATAAGCTTTTACGAACGGACTCTGCGCCGAGGGTAGGACCGACCGTCTGGCTTTCCACAACTTTTACAGGAACGGGAAGTGAACCATAACGGAGTGAAACCGCCAGAGAATTCGCGGTATCTGCCGTGAAGCCGCCTTCGATGACTCCCTGGCCGTCTGTGATGGCATTCTTGATGACCGGTGCAGACAAGACTTTTTTATCGAGGACGATTGCCAGGTATTTGCCGACATTATTGGTCGTATAGTCGGAAAAAGCCTGAGTACCGTTGGATTTAAGGGTGAAGGCAATCTGGTACGAGCCTGCCAACGTCCCGGCTTGAACAGTCACTGTGTCCAAAGCGGCACCGGTCATCACAGTATGATAGACCTGTGGAGCAGCGGTGGGGGCAACCGCGGGGGTCGCGCCGGGTTGTGCAGTGGCATTAACGATTGGAGTAGAGGTCGCGGATGGAGCCAAAGTTGGAGGCAAAGCAGTCGACCCGGGCTGAGAGTTCGTAGAAGCCTGATCGTAATCTGTCACCACCGTTGAGCCTTCGGGTAACGGATTGGATCCCAAATCCACGAATTCAAGAAGGGCCGTTTGCTGCAGAGCAGCAACCACTTGTTCAGGATTGCTCACGCCAGGGAACTCCGCCACGATGCGGCAATTACCGGCAATCTGCATTACGATCTCGCCGACGCCCAGGGCATTCGCGCGGCTTTCCAATATCTGACGGGTGACCTGAAGATCGTTTTGGGACACCGAATTACAGTTAGATACATCGGCCTGGAGAAGGGTTTGCAAACCGCCCAGGGTGTCGAGGCCACGGTGAAGTTGTGTATCGCGATTAATAAGAGCTTTGTCGCTGAGGGGATTAATGATCGTGATTTGGTTGACGAGGTCCACCCAGATCGAAAAGGCGACCAGGATGACAATCACAACCAGCCAGTTATTTCGGCTTCGCATGGTTCACTCCATCCATAAAAATACCAGCCTTTGGCTGGCGCGAAAGTGATTATACACCTGAAATAAGAGAATTAGATTTAAAAAGCACCTTGATTGTCGGATTTATTGGGACCACCCCTGTAAAAAATGAATCGCACATCAATGTTTTGACTTCAAATACTCAAGGAGGCGAGAGAGAACATCGGCGGGCGAAAGCGAATCTGTTTCGATAATCAGATCCGCATGTTCATGTGCATGGGCCAACCTGCGCAGTTGTTCGAGGTAATCATCGTTCGTCCAGTTAAGTTTGCGCCGTTGGGTGCAAGTTTCAAAGGAGGCACTCAGGTAAACCAGCAGGTGGGGGTTTGTTATCCGTTTCCACATATAAGGAACGTAGGAATGCTCCTGCGCGATGTGGCGGCCCAACAACCCCGCGGCTGTCAACCCGGCGATCAAAGTCGATTTCCCGGAGCCACACGGTCCAACGACACCAATAATTATTTTCTTATTACTTCCAGGATCATCCATTATCGTGCATTAAATTGCTGAGCTGTTCAGGACCGCCCAGCACCGCCAACATGTCTCCACTGCTCAATAATTTATTATCCGTTGGATGCATATCCGACTCGTGATCGCGCCGGACAAGCACAATGCTGAGGTGGTAGTTATCCTCGACATAACCGACCGACTTGCCTGCGAATTCCGCGGCGGGACTGATGGACAAGCGAGCCAAACTTAGTTGCTGACCTTCCACGGAAATGGGATTAGTGACGTCCGCACCTGCGGCAGCGGCGGCAAATACGGGAGCCGCCATGCCGGTGCCGCTCAAGGCATAAAACCCGAACTGCTCTTGCAAGGATTGTGCGAAATCCTCATCGAAAATGCGTATAACCACATGAATGTTCGGATTAATTTTACGAGCCTTCAAAGCGATCTGCAAATTCAACGCGTCGTTTTGAGTGCAGAGAATAATTGTAGTGGCCTTTGCGATCACTGCATTTTCAAGAGCAACCAGGCGGGTGGCGTCATCCTGGATAACCGGGACTCTGCATCCTTTGCACGGCCGCGAACATGTCCACGGAAGGGTTCTGCTCTATGACCACCACATGGATTTTCATCTCATGAAGTTTTTCAACAACGCGAAACCCGAGATGCCCCAAACCTACCAAAACCGTATGATTCCGATATGTCGAAGCCACGGCGATCTCCCATTCTTTACTGCGAGCGCGGCGATTGAAAAGCATTACCCCAAACTCAGCCAAACCCTGAGCCAGAGTGCCAACCCCGACGATGGGCAGCAGGAAGTAAAAAAGCTGCAAAATAGGCGCATGAGGAAAGCTCCCACTCGGCTGAAGAAAAGCCAGGGTGAGCATAAGATAGAAGGATTCCGAAAGACTATTCAGCGGTTCGCCCAGCTGGGAGGCAAGAAAATTATATAAAGCGCCAAAGCCAATGATGGCAACCAGGAAGATCAAAACCGGCTGGCGGAATTCCCGCAAGAGGATACCTGTCTCACGGCAGGCCGGCCTGCCACATCCTGACAGGCGGTGTTTTCTTCTTATTCATATACCCGGTTTTCTCTACAGCGATATCGGCAACCTGATGCCCATGCGACGAACTTCGTCGCCGGTGCGCGGGACAACTTTCAGGACAAGGACGCTGATGTCATCGGCGGGGCGATTATCGTCCAGCCGGACTGCATAAGCCAATAATGAATCGGCCAGTTCCTGTGGAGCGGGATCCTGTTCTTCGAGCAACGAGCGGATGACTTCGCAGACATCCATGGGCTGGCCGTGCCGTTCACCGGCATGGGTCAGACCGTCGGTATAAACCACGATGGTCAAACCCAACTCGATCTCAATCTCGGTGATGACGGGACGCACATCACGCGATGTGCCCAGTGGAACGCTTCCGGTATTTAGGCAATCTGTCTTGTCGCCACGGCTAACAAATATCGGGGCATGGGTTATTGCATGTCAGGACGATGGTACCACTATGCAAATCGACAGACGCTATATTGAGGGTGCTGATCACCTTGCCTTTTTTATCGGTATAAAGCGCATCCGAGGCCGCGCGTGCCGCTGCACCATCGCGGACACCTTCGGCTAATAGACCTATGACTTTGCGGACGACCATCATCGAAACGGCTTTGGCGCCGTGATCCGGAAGTCTGCCCATCGGCCAGTACGACCGAAAGCCCGCCGTTCGGGCGCTCGACGGCTTCGAGCGTGTCTCCGCTTTCGGAAGACGCATATTTATTGACCTTGGCGACTGCGATCTGCACTTCCACAGTTTTATTCTACAACGTTTCAGGCTTGACGTCACTGTCTGATGCCGCTATAATCTGTCGGCTTTGTAATTATCCTGTAGTAACGACGGATGTCGTTACTACATTTTGTGAATAGAAGGAGAAAGTCATGACACCACATCCCAAGCGCAAACATTCAAAAGGCCGCCGCGACCGCCGTCGCTCGCATGACTCTTTGTTAGGCCACAACCTCGTCGCTTGCTCGAACTGCGGTTCGATGCGCCTTCCGCATACGGTCTGCCCGAACTGCGGGCATTATCAAGGCAGGGAAGTGTTTGAAGTCAAAAAAGAGAAAAAGCAACCCGAGTAATAACAACGAGCCGTGACGAACACGGCTCGTTTGTGTTTAACGAGTAGAGGAAATTTTTATGAAACTTGACTCCAAAACAACTGCATTCATTTTTCCCGGACAAGGCTCACAAACCGTTGGAATGGGACGAGAGCTCGCCCTCCATTATCCAATCGCAAAACAAACATTCGATGAAGCGGACGGCATCCTCGGTTTTGCCTTATCCAAAATCATGTGGGAAGGCCCGGTAGATGACTTAAATGACACGATCAATACGCAGCCAGCGTTATACGTCCACTCATTGGCCGCTTTTCGCGTTTTTTCGCAAATTTACCCCCATTTCAAGCCGGCAGCGGTGGCGGGACATTCACTCGGTGAGCTGTCGGCTCTCACCGCGGCGAGAGCCTTGTCTTTCGATGCCGGCCTGCGGCTGGTCCGTAAACGCGGCGACCTGATGAAGCAAGCAGGCGAGAAAAACCCAGGCAGCATGGCGGCGGTGCTCAACCTGGATATTCCCACGCTCGAGAAAGTATGTGAGGAAGCAAGCTCCGAGGGAGAACCCGTACAAGTGGCTAACGACAATTGTCCCGGCCAGGTTGTAATATCCGGATCAAAGGCAGCCGTCGAGCGTGCCATGGCTGGAGCCAAAGCTGTGGGCGCAAAGCGAGCCATACCGCTAGCCGTATCCATCGCTGCGCATTCGAAATTGATGGCATCCATCCAGAGTGAGTGGAATGAAGCGGTACGTGCTGCGAAGATCAAAGACCCAAGCATAGAAATTGTGGGAAATGTAAACGCCGGACCGCTCCGAAGCGCGGATGAATTGTGCACCGACATACAATCGCAAATGCAATCACGCGTCCGGTGGACTGAAACGATTCAATTATTGAAAAGGCGGGGTATCACAACATTTGTAGAAGCAGGGCCAGGAAGCGTTTTACTGGGTCTAATCCGACGTATCGACCCTTCTATTTCAGGTTTTTCACTCGGCAATCCGGCAGATTTTGATGCATTGGTATGACACTGTTTTTGAATTTATTTAGAAATGTCATCTCAAAACGGAGAACACAGCCAGCAGGGTTCCCAATAAGCAAGAATGGGAATATTATCCCTCAGGGAAAAGAGCGGGGACTCGTGCTTTGCGAAGTACGCGGAGATGAACAAATAACTTCATGGTTTTCTCAAAGTCAAGTCAGACAAAATTTTTAAATCGCCAAGTTCGCGAAAGAGCGCGAAGAAGATCTTAAGACTTTTCATTCTTTACATGTTACGTAGCCAAAGCTAATTTGGCTACGGGCGCCTGAGCGACATTGAGAAAGCGATAAAACCGTTATTTGGGCGGGTGGGGGGTATAGTATAATGAAAAAGTGAGCAAGTTGTCTGACGTTTTGTTCGTCAGGGTTGCCGCTTATAGCATGGGTCCTTTTGAATAGGTACTCGAATATTATCTGGTCAGGTTGATTCTGACCAGATTTATTTTTTCCTCATCCTGGCCTCTTTTTTAATGGTGAAGAATATTAAGGAGCCTTTATGAAATTGAATAAGCTTGCAAGTGAGATCGCTGAATCACCGACCCTGTCATTGAACGAAGAAGCACGTATTTTGCACGAGCGGGGCGAGGCGGTCATTAATCTTGGAATCGGCGAACCGAAGAACAAAACTCCCATTAATGCCATACTATCCGCAGCCGCCAAATTGACCAGCGGGGAGGTGAAATATACGCCTGTCGACGGTGTTCCCTCCCTAAAAAAGGCAATTGTCCGTTATACAGAGGAAAATTATGACCGCCTAGCCGCGCCTGAAAATATTCTTGTCACCAACGGAGCCAAGCAGTCACTATTCAATATATTGTTTTCACTTTTGAACCCACAAGATGAAGTGATCATCCTCGCACCTTATTGGGTGTCCTATCCTGAAATCGTAAAAATATGCATGGCCCGGCCCGTGATCGTAACGCCCGAAGACGGAACATTCACACCGCGTTTTGAAGATATAGAAAAGACGGTGACGCCGTACACGCGTGTGATCATCGTGAATAGTCCAAATAATCCTTCCGGTGTCATCTACCCGCCAGGGCTGCTCGAGAAGCTTGTGGATTTCTGCGAGAGTAGAAGCATCCACCTTGTTTGCGATGACATTTATCATAAATTGACTTTCGATGAAAAAGAAGCCGTCCCGGCATTCCATTTTACAAATAAGGACATAGAAAATTCCCATATCATCATTGTCAACGGCGTAGCCAAGATCTATGGAATGACCGGTTTCCGTGTAGGCTGGGTCGTTGCGCCGCGCGAACTTGCGCGCGTGATGACCAATGTCACTGCCCAGATGACCTCCGGTGTTAGCCCGGTAAGCCAGGCAGCGGCCGAAGGTGCGTTGAATGGATTACAATCCGTCGTGGAAGCCATCCGTCTCCAAATCCAAAATAATCGCGACGTCCTGCTGCAGGAAATGAAATCCTTCAACGGCGTGCGACTTGTTCCCCCGGACGGAACCTTCTATGCGCTGCCTGACCTGCGGGCTTACAATTACAATTCGGTCGAAATTTCAAAATTCCTGCTCAAAAGGGCATTGGTTGTAACCGTTCCCGGAAAAGATTTTGGTATGGAAGGCCACATCCGCCTTTCATACAGTGGAACGGTAAAGGATGTGACCGAAGGCATAGCCCGCATTAAATGGGCTCTCGACCCGACTGCGCCCAATGAAATATACATTGGAGACAAGAAAATGGTGAGGGACTGGTTATGAACAACTTGCTTCGTATAAAAACTCCTGCCGAATCGATTGCGCAAGTCCGAAAAGCGGAGTTCGACCTATGCAACCACGGCGTGAACAATTTGCGATTGGATTATTGGAACCTGGCGCCAGAGGTGTTGTACGAAGAGGCGGTTTTCCGCGGCGAAGGCCTGACCTCAGCCGGAGGGGCGTTCGTTGTGAACACCGGAAAACATACAGCCCGTTCGGCAAACGATAAATTTATCGTACGTGAATCGCCAAGTGAGAAACATGTGTGGTGGGGTCAATATAACCGTCCTTTTGCGCCTGAAAAATTCGAAGGGTTATATAACCGGATGCTGGGATTCCTGCAAGGACGAGACGTTTTTGTCCAGGATGTTTACGCGGGTGCGGACGATCATTATCAATTACCCGTCCGTATTGTGACCGAACTGGGATGGCACAGCATGTTCGTCCGAAATATGTTCCTCCCCCCCAGACATTGGAAGAATACAAGCGTTTCGTGCCGGAGTTTACCATCATCGCCCTGCCATCCTTCCAAAGTTCGCCTGCAGTGGATAATACAAGAAGTGAGACTTTCATTTGTTTATCCTTTGAAAAGAAGCTGGCGATCATCGGAAATACGGCCTATGCAGGTGAGATCAAAAAGTCGGTCTTCACCATCCTGAATTATCTTTTACCGCTAGAAGGCGTGCTTTCGATGCATTGTTCCGCGAATGTCAACCCGACAGACGCAAACGACGTGGCTGTTTTTTTTGGATTAAGCGGGACGGGCAAGACAACCCTCTCGGCTGACCCGACGCGCAATCTCATCGGGGACGATGAACATGGCTGGGGCGACGAAGGCGTTTTTAACTTTGAAGGTGGATGCTACGCAAAGGTGATCGGCCTATCGGCCAGCGCCGAGCCTGAAATCTACGCCACGACGAAAATGTTCGGTACGATCCTTGAAAACGTGCCCTGCGACCCAACGACCCGTACCATCGACCTTGAAGATGACACATTCACTGAAAATACGCGGGCATCCTATCCGCTTGAGTTTATCGCCAATGCCGTGCCAGAAAGAAGGGCGGGACACCCGAAAAACGTTATTTTCCTCACTTGTGATGCCTCCGGGGTAATGCCCCCGATTGCCCGGTTGACACCGAACCAGGCATTGTACCAATTCATTTCCGGATATACATGCAAAATAGCCGGTACGGAAGTTGGCTTGCGCGATGAACCCGAGATCACTTTTTCGGCATGCTTCGGCGGACCGTTCATGGTTCATCACCCGTCATACTATGCCAACCTGCTTAAGAATAAGATCGAGCGATATAACGTGAAGTGCTGGCTGGTCAATACGGGGTGGGTAGGAGGAGCGTACGGCGTTGGCATGCGAATCAGCATCAAATATACGCGTGCACTGCTCAATGCCGCACTCACCGGGAAATTGGATAAAGTCAAATATAAGAAGGATCCCATTTTTGGTTTTGAAATCCCAACTTCCTGTCCAGATGTCCCCGACGAGATACTCGATCCTTCGACCTTATGGACTGACAAACATGAGTATGACGAGAAGTATCGCCAACTAGCCGAACGGTTCGTGGAGAATTTCAAGAAGTTCGAAGAGGATACGCCGCGGGAAGTAGTTAAGGCAGGCCCAAAAGTCTAAACTTTTAAGGGGACGCGTACGAGGCGGAATACATGGAAAGAAGCTTTGTTGTATTGTTTTCCAGCCACCGCCCTAAAATAACTTTTTTAAACACAAAGGTCACGAAGTCGCACGAAGGTAAAAGAATTGACTGCAGTCTCCAGACACCCCGCGATCTGACGCGAAGAGAATGCGGAAGATGGCTTTATTGAATTATCGTGGCAATTGTTATAAGAGGTTATATAAATATTTTTACTCTGGGAAATCAATGTAATAGATTTTCATATCTGAATTTGGAACCGAGCCTACAAAGTGAAAACGAGGATCAGGCCCCGAGCCAGTATAAATTTTATCCAACTGAGGACGCAGCGCCGGCAGTAGTAGGTAGTGGGCGTTGTAATGCTGAGCAACGAAAATGATCGTGTTGATGTCGTTGTTCGGAACCATGACAGTATTAAATCCGGTGCCCTCGTAAACGTCCCAGGTATCCCTTGCCAATATGGCGATATTGCCAGTATTCGGCCCCCGTTTAGGGTTGTCTTCAAGGATCATGGATTTGACGATCTTATATTGGTCGTAAACATTGTTGTAGTATGTTGTCGAACTGTAATTTTTTTCAAAGCCCTGATAGCCCGAATATATGGAGAGCAATATCACCAATCCTATAAGCAGAGCCTTGGGACGGAGAAAATTCGAGAAGAAATCAACAATGAGGATGCAGATAAACGGCATGAGGACGCCGAGACTTTTAATCAGAGAACCTGGGCCTGAAAAACTGGCGATAAACGAATAGAACAGGTACTCAAGGACAGCAAAAAGCAAGGCTGGAACCAGAAGCCGAAGTTTGACAATGCTTCTGTGGAAGATCAAGAGGTCTAACGAAGCAGCGGCGAGGAGCCATGTGAATACCGGGTCGAGAAAATAATTCACCTGGTTGAGGTTTTCTGAGGCGGTATGCAGTTTCCTCTTGAGGATGCCCTTCAAACCCCAGGTTGCACGCAAGGTATACCAGTCGATCTGTTTGTTGTATGAATGAAAGTCTTCGTATGTGGTCAGGAAAGCCGTCTTTGCAGGCCCAGGCGGGAAGGCTACACCAAGCTCCGAAAAGTTTTTAATGATGAGAGGAGAAAGAACAAGCAGATGAATTCCAACCACCGCAACCGCGATTGCCAGCTTCTTTTTCCAAGGCAGTGCGGCGATGATTACACAAACTTCGAGGGTGACAAGCAGGAGGATATTATCCTGTCGAATGAGGTTGGCCAACCCTGTAAATAAAGCGGCAGCCAGGAAATAGCGCGGCGATTTATCGTGCTTCATAATTAGATAAATCGCTATCGAACCAAATGCGCCCGCAAAAATTATCGCTTCGGTTGTAACAGAAAACCAGACCTGGAAGGGCGAAAAGAACGTGAGTACACCCGCCAGAGCACCTACAAGGAGCGATTGCGAATATTTTTTACCGGCCAGAAAGCCAGCCGCTGCCGGGACAATCCCAGCTACGATTGGAGCGATCAGCGCGCTGAAAATTGTCCTGCCAAAAAGAAGCATTGGAAGGGCGATCAGAAACGAAGCACTCGGATTCCAGAAATCACCGGCATAATGCGGAAGGGGAAGCAGCCCGCTAAAGAAATATACGATGTAATCGATGACCGGTCCCCGGCCTTCTGCTATGTTTTTTGCAACCGTAAAATAGAATGCCGAGTCGCCGTGACCCGGCATTTTTGCAAAGCTTGCCAGGTAAAAACGCAAAATAAGACCGGCGATCGACCCGGCCAAAAGAAGAAATATCCAGAGCCGATCCCCGGATACTTTACGACTTACAACGCCCATGCAAGCATCAACCCGAATATGGCGATAATTATTCCAAGATGAAGAAAAAGATTGGACGAGGTCAACCAGCCGGGTGGAAGGACGAACTGAAGAACGAGGTTCAGGAAGACCAAAACGATCCCTATCAATGGCAACAGCCCTTTTCGATGGGCCAAATATTCAGATAGAAAATCGAATAATTTAGACATTATATTTCTTCATCCTCCTCAGGCTCGGGATCACCCGCCGCGACCTGCCACGCCGAAAACTGGGCCGCCAATCGTCCGGGTATGCGCCCCTGAATAAATACCCCGCCCCGTTCATGCTCCAACCTCTCGACCTGGCCGGTTTCGTGGAACAAGGAAATCAACGCACCCTGGCGATAAGGCAGGCGCACGCGAATAGGAGTATATCTTTCGTACAATTCCTGTTTGATCAAATCCAGTAATTCGGCCAGGCCTACGCCTCGCTGAGAGGAAATGGCAACTGCTTTGGGGTAATTGCGAACCGTCTCACGGGCGAGTTCCGGACGGCCCAAAAGGTCGATTTTATTTAACGCCGTAACGGTCGGAATGTGCCCGGCTCCGATCGTGTCCAAGGTCGCTTGCACGGACTGGAATTGATTTAGCGCGTTGGGATGTGATATATCCACGATATGCAGAAGAAGATCGGCTTCGGTGATCTCTTCCAAAGTGGCATGGAAAGATGCCACCAATGTAGTCGGCAATTTTTGAATGAAACCAACGGTGTCGGTGAAAAGCGCCTGGTAACCCGCGGGCAATTGGACGCGACGAGTTGTGGGGTCAAGAGTAGCAAAGAGCTGATCTGCGGTGTAAACATCCGCTTTGGCAAGTTTGTTGAGAAGGGTGGATTTTCCTGCGTTCGTATAGCCAACAAGAACCACAGTTGGAATACGAGAGCGTTTACGCTGGGCCCGGTATCGCATTCGATGTTCACGGACTTTTTCGAGCTCGCGCTTGAGATGTGCAATACGAGTCCGGATGGAACGCCGGTCAACTTCGAGTTGTGTTTCTCCAGGTCCACGCAGGCCCACGCCGCCTGCAGAACCGGTCCGACCGCCGCCGCCGCCAGCCTGCCGTGCGAGATGAGTCCACTGTCTGGTGAGACGCGGTAAGAAGTATTCGTATTGAGCCAGCTCGACCTGCAACATCCCCTCGGCGGTGTGCGCGTGCTGTGCGAAGATGTCGAGAATTAGAGTTGTCCGGTCAAGAACACGGACATCGTCGCCAAGTGCCAGCTCCAATTCGCGTTGATGGCGCGGCGAAAGCTCATCGTCAAATATAACCACTTGCGATTGAGTCTCTTCCGCCAGGGCCTTCAACTCTTCCACTTTGCCGGGACCAATATAGGTCTCGGCATAGGGACGGTCGAGCCTTTGTGTTAGCTCACCAACGACTTCAAGCCCTGCGGTATCAGAAAGCAGGGCAAGCTCGGTGAGGGAGTTTTCCAGTGATAAGTTGTGCTTTTGCCGATATATTTCCACACCGACCAGAAATGCACGTTCACGCGGCGGTCGAGTCGGTTGGGGATTCTTTTTGCCATCAGATTCGGGCTGCACTTTCTCCAATTTTCCGAACAGCTTCTCGATCTTGGGATCACTTGCTTCGGTACGGGCGGGTATCAAAATGTGGAAGGTCGAACCAGGGCATTTTAATTCATCGTAACCGGTCGATTCGACCCAAATCGTGCCACCGTGTGCCTCGATGATACCACGTGTGATCGGCAACCCCAGCCCCGGGCCCCCGCCTTTGAACTTGGTCTTCCCACTTGAGTGTAAACTTGGACCAGACTGACTAAACTTACGAAAGATAAGGGTTTGATTCTCGGGAGAAATCCCGATACCCGTATCTGCAAAGGTTATCTCGATAAAGCCCGGAAGCATACGTCCATCTATGGTGATCGAGCCGCCATCGGGGGTATATTTAATAGCGTTAAGCAGCACATTATGGAAACCCTGATAGAGACGTTCAGAATCGGCGAAAATCCACACTTCGCTTCCCAGGAATTCTTTTATTTCCAGAGTTAGATGCCGCTCCATGATTGTTGCTTCAAGGTCGTGTTTCAGCAAGTCAAACACGTGTTTGAGCAATAAGGGCTGCATATTCAAAGATAAAAGATCATTATCGATCACCGAGACATCGATCATATCGTTTATGATCTCACGGAGACGTTGAATACCGATGTTAATTCCCACAAGCAGGGTATCTATCTGGGAATTTCCGGTATCCGAAACCATATCCCGGATCATGGAAGCATAGCCCTCGATGAGGGTCAGGGGTGTCTTTAGCTCATGCGCGGCGACAGAAATAAAATTCGACTTCGAACGGTCGAGTTTTTCTAGTTTTTGCTGCACCTGGGTAAGCTCGTTCGAGATGTACAAAACGCGCGCTTCCATTTCCAGTCGGGCGATTTTTTCGAGGGCATAGGTGTAAATGGGAGTAATGGTGGTTAAAAGGTCGAGCGCTTCCTGTTCAGGCAAATTTTCAATTGCAACGTCGTTCGTGACTGATATGATCTTGTTCAACAGCTCTGCGACATTGTTCTTCTTCTGCTGAAGATCGGTCAAGGTGGGGGAGCTGGTCCATTCCAAAAGGATGGAGTCGAGCCAGGCTGGATTTCCGCTTGTGATGGCCTGTTCGACTGAATTGTAAAAACGTTCCAACTGGTTTGTAAAAGCTACACGGGAATCGGAACCACGCGCCAGGCTGTTTGATACCCGCTGCAACCAGGTCGATTTGATGAGCGTAAGAAGCTGTTGGGCTTTCATAATCGATTATTAATATCTGCTGTCAAGGACCTCACCCCGACCATCTCCTTTAGGGGATGGAGAGATCCCAAAGATTAATTATTAAGATTTTTGTGGAGTAGTTTGTTCCAAACATCTCCCAGTTTACCCGACCCAGAGGCGTTTCGAAATTCTAATTCGATTGCGACTTTTGCTGTGTGAGCCAGGTCCACAGCACGGAGCCGACGGTTTGGAGGCTTTTTGGCGAGACATGCTCGGGTGTGTCGGAGGTTGTGAGCCAGTATTTGTCGTCAATATCTATTATATCCACGGCAGGTATACCCGCCTGTATGAATGGAATATGATCGTCCAGGATATTATATTTGATACGAGGGATGAAAACGTCTTCATACCCAAGCTTTGCGGCAGTATCCCAGATGGAATTGCTAAGCTGCCGATCGGAATTCCCATCCATATAAAATGTCGAATCTGTGGCGCCAACCATATCGACGAGCAACATAGCCTGCGGTTTTATCGTCATCAGGCTTACGAAAGCCTTCGAGCCAAGGATCCAATCCCAGCCGGGGATCTTACCGTTGTCTTCTGCGTCAAAGAAAACCAGCCAGACAGGAGGCGCGTCTGCCGGTAAGGTGCGAGCTAATTCGAGCAAAACAGCGACACCGGAGGCTCCATTATTTGCGCCGGGCGTCGGTTGGGTTTGCTTCGATGGATCGGGGTCGTGGTCCGCATATATACGCGAATCGTAATGCGCACCGAGAATGAATTGTGGTGGCTGCTCCGACCGGTACGCTATTAAGTTTTGGATGGGATGCCCAAGCGACTGCGACTGCTGAATCTGTACCTGCCAACCTGCAGATTCGAGCTCGGTGCGCAACCAATCCAGGAGCCTGGTATGAGCCTCAGACCCTGGGATGCGCGGTCCAAACGAAACCTGGGTCTTTACGTAATCGTAGGCGCGGTCACCATCAAATTTCGTGGAGGCCGATTGACGATACAAAATGAAAGCCCAGACATACCAAAGCCCGAGAAGCAATAAAAGCAGCCCGATGGTGCTGAGATACAGTATTTTGCGACGTTTTGTCATCATATTATTGGAATCCAAAGTTGGCTTTGAGAGTGATTCTTAAAATTCACCGGAGATACCCTACGGGCATGATGTAAACGGAGATAAACGGAGATTTTTCGAACCTTCTTGTTTGGTGCGTCCATTTATCTTGAGGACTTTGGCTATTCAAAACTCTCTCTCAGGATCCGATCAGTGTTTATGATGGTTTCGAGGTCATTTCGGGCGCGTTCGGCAAAGGCTTTTGCGCGTTCGAGCTTGCTCCGCCTATTTGAATTTTCATCCTCAAGCGGAGGCAGTATACCCAAATTCGACTTCATAGGCTGGAAGTCTTTTAGATCCGCATGGGTTATGTAATGGCACAATGCACCCAGCATCGTTGTGTGTGGAAATTTAAGAGGTTGTTCTCCGTTGTAGATATAGGCAGCGTTGAGACCTGCCAACAGTCCGGTGGCAATATTGCCAACATATCCTTCCACGCCCGTAATCTGCCCGGCAAACAGCAGGTCGCTGCGGTTGATAAATTGAAGCGTGGGCCGGAGAAGCTTTGGTGATGCAATAAATGTGTTCCGGTGCATCTGCCCGTAACGAACGAACCCAGCTTTCTCAAGACCGGGGATCAGGCTAAAGACGCGCTTTTGTTCGGGAACCTTCAGGTTGGTTTGAAAACCAACCATATTAAACATGTCTCCTATCAGGTTATCCTGCCGGAGCTGGACGACCGCAAAAGGACGCTTCCCAGTGCGCGGGTCTTTCAGTCCGATTGGGCGCATAGGGCCAAAGGCAAGGGAATCCCTGCCGCGTTCAGCGATGATTTCAACCGGCAAACAACCTTCGAAAAATTGCCCGGCTTTTACGCCGTTTTTAATAGCATCCTCAAATGACCTTAATTCGATCCGTCCGGCGTGAAGCAATGCTTCGACAAATACATAATATTCCTCCTTTGTAAAAGGGCAATTTATATAATCGCCAGCCTCCTGCCCTCCCTGATCATATCGGGATGCGCGGAAAGCGCACTGCATATTTATTGTCTCAGATGACACGATAGGTGCTATGGCATCGAAAAAGAATAATTGTTCTTCGCCACTTAACTCTGCTATCTTGCGAGACAGTGACGGCGAAGTCAATGGGCCAGAGGCGATAATACAAAGCGTGGCCGGAATTTCTGTTACCTCATTACGGATGACCCTGATGCGAGGATGATTTTGGATCCGTTCCGTGACCTTCCTGGCAAAGAGCTGCCGATCCACGGCGAGCGCTGCCCCGGCGGGCAAGGCACATGCTTCAGCACATTGCAAAAGCAATGATCCAAGCCGCCGTAATTCGTTTTTTAGCATCCCGGAGGCCCTGTCAGGCAGGTTGGAGCCGAGTGAGTTTGAACATACAAGTTCGGCTAAATAATCCGTCTCATGCGCGCCTGTGGTGAGGGAAGGACGCATTTCATAAAGATCGACATCCAGGCCTCGTCGCGCTGCCTGCCAGGCCGCTTCACAACCAGCCAGCCCGCCACCGATAACAATTAGATTTGGCATGTAAATTTATTTTACCATCCGCGAAAATCACTTTTAAACACTAAGGCACGAACAAAAAGAAAATATAAAGATTCATTTTGAAACCTTGAAGTCCGAATTTATGATTCTTTGTGTTCAAGTGAACTTTGCTGTTGAAGACCGTTTAGAGATAAAATTGTTTGATGGTTTGCGTGTAACCGACGATTTTACATTTTATACCAGTTTCCAAGGCTCCAGAGCGGATAATAATTAAATTGGTCAAAATATATACTATTTTACAACTCGGTCGTGTTGTATAATTTTGATTGAAAATTGCGCATAATGATCAGGAATTTAGAGTCTCACTTAAAAGAAGCCTGCGAGATAACAGGCGCGACATGGGTTGTCTTTGCCGACCGCGAGAAAGGTTGTTGGTTTATTGAGGCTGCACATGGTTTATCGAAATCAAAGCAAAATGTTTTAACGAAATACCTAAGCGGGGATGAAATAAGCAGGTGGCTTGAGAATGCGCTTAATGGGGAAGATATCAAGTTCATCTCCCTTCCAGAAAACATCCAACTCGACACCCCGCGTTTATATGCATTTCCGCTGATGGAACAGTCTCAACTTATCCTGGTCGGGGCAAACCATCAAAATGCGACAGAACAAAATACCTGGAAGATGGTAGCGGGGATCATGCAGTCGCAGGTACCCAATGGCGCGGCAGAAAATTTTCTACCCGACCTGCAAACTGAATTGGCATACGACATGCCACGCGCGCTCGACCGTGTATTATCCAATTTCATCCATGCGGCCAAACCACAAGGCGCCTGGCTAGCCATACGAAGCGGCGACGTGCTGGAGGTAGCCGCACAATGGAACGATTCGCGGGTTGCCGGCCTTTCCATATCCATCGAAACTAACAAGATCCTTCGCCGTTTGAACCGGACCCTTTCCGATATGACCGTCGCGAGCGACCAGCCTGAATGGCAGGACCTGCCCCACCCGGTACGTAAATCAACTTCAATTTGGACCTGCATTCCATTGGTCATAGGCCAGCGATTGATCGGCGCAGTCGCTTTGTGGGGGCAGGAGGAGTTCCTTCCGCAGGAAATGAAAAAGTTAAGGGAACTTGCAAAACAAGTCTCCCAATCGGTCGAGATCATCGTCACATTCAATGAATTAACGCGACACCTCGGCCGGCTTGCCATGCTCAATGATTTTACATTGACGATTTCTTCCGCACAAAATATCGACCAGATCGCGCGGCGAATGTTCGGGCATCTTGTGCGATCTTTCAACACAGAACTCATTGGACTATACATTCCATCCATGGATGGCAGGCTGGTGCGCGAATTCCGGAACCGCGACGGGAAATTCAGCTCCCAAACGACATCCCTGGTGGGACATCATATCCTGCCCTTCCTCAAGGACCGCATCCTGCGGATGAATGATTCGATGCCTGAGTTTAAGCCGGTTTCAGCGGGAGCACGTTCCGGCTTGATCGTACCGCTGAAATACCACCGCCAAACCATAGGTTTGCTCGAACTTGAGAGCATCCGGCCCGACGCGTTCAGTCCATATGATGAACATCTGATGGTGGTGATTGCCAACCATGTGGCAGGATTGATCGAATATGGCCGCCTGCGTGAGGAGGCCGAGGCACGGGCCCGAAATTTGGGTTTGATCCATGAAGTCGTCCAGCAGGTGATCGTCCTCAACGACAAAAAGGACGTGGCTCAAATCACGGCCGATTTGCTGGCGCAGTATTTCGCTTACGAATTGGCAGTTGTTATGCTGGCAGGTGATAATAAAGAATCTTCGGTCTTTGGCTTCGGAGGTTCGCGAGGCCAGGTTGTTCAAAATGAATTGAAGTCGGAAGAATTTATAACCCGCGAGGGAATTACGAGCCATGTTTTCTCAACGGGTGAAAGCGTGCTTGTCAACGATACCCTTATCGATAAGCGTTATAAAGTGGAGCCAGGATGGGATGCCGGTTCTGAAATGTGCGTTGCACTTAAAGACGGAGATCGAGTTTTAGGCTTTATCGACGTTGAAAGCAGCCTGCGAAATGCGTTCTCGACCAACGATCTGCTGGCCATAGAATCACTGGCCGGTGTGCTGGCAACAGTCGTCACGTCTGCCAACCAATACGAACGTTTGCAGGAAACGATACGTCAATTGCGAGCGTCTCAAGTTGAATCGCGGATACGGTTAACTGCCCAACAGGAAGCGGAAAGCAGGCTTGTGCAAGCCGCCAAGCTGGCAGCCGTGGGAGAAATGGCCGCAGGAATTGCTCATGAATTGAATAACCCGCTCACGACGGTGGCCGGGTTTACCGAATTGATCCTGGATGAGATGGCTGCAGATGCGCCGCACCGAGCCGATATCGAGATGGTTTTACACGAGGCGCTGCGGGCGCGGGGGGTTGTGAGACGCCTCCTGGATTTTGCAAGGCAAGGCGAGAGAACCCGCGCCCGGTCAGACATCAATCAGATCATAGACGACGTGCTGGCATTGACCACTCATTTCATCCATACCAATGGAGTCCAGCTTGAGATCATGTTCCAAGATGATTTACCCTGGGTCTCGGTGGACAGTAACCAAATGAAACAAGTTTTTTTGAACCTGGTACACAACGCGCTCCAGGCCATGCCGACAGGAGGAAGCTTGCAGGTCAAAACGGAGACGCGCTTGAAAGACAACCGAGATTGGGTGACGGTTGCCATACGGGACAGCGGCATTGGAATTGGCCCGAGGGATATAGACAGGATATTCGAGCCGTTCTTTACCACCAAGGGGAACCGGGGCGGCACCGGCCTTGGCCTCTCGGTAACCTATGGAATAGTCACCGATCACGGCGGTACAATAGAAGTCGAGAGCCGACCGGGTGAAGGCTCATGCTTTACGGTCTGGCTGCCCATATAATCTATGGATCCTATATCAGTCCTCGTTGTGGATGATGAAGCGGGCATAGCTTTATTATGCAAACGGCTGCTAGTGCGCGTGGGTTACTTTGCCACGGCACTCACCGATCCCCGCGAAGCAATCGAGTGGCTCAAGCAAAATCAGGCCGACTTATTATTGGTCGATATCCGAATGCCTGAGGTGGATGGATTTGAAGTAATCACAACCGCCAGGCGACTACAACCTGACCTGGCGGTCCTGGTCATGACGGGATTCGGCACGGTGGAAACGGCTATCCGGGCATTGCGGCAAGGGGTGGACGGTTTACTATTAAAACCTTTCGAGAACAGCAACGAACTTATCCAGGCCGTCAAACAGGCGCTTGCGGACAGCCAGCAGAAACGCGATGCTGCCCGTATCCATGCGCTGCGTCCTTTATTCGAGGTGACCGAATCGTTGCTCTCGGAAACGCGAAGCGAGTCACTACTGGAACTGATCGTAAACGCCATCCTTGGCCACCTGCGGTGCAGGAATGCCGCTTATTATCAATACTCGCCTGAGGAGGGGAGATTTGTTTGTCTCGCAGGACAAGGCAAAACACTTGCCGATTTCATCATCCAGGTGGATGCCAGTGGTACACCGGCTCTAGTAAATGCAAAAGGCCCCGGAGATAATAACTCCCAGGCGCGGCTGCGGAAGGCCGGTTTGGGCGCTGCTATTTTTATTCCCGTTGCCCGCCAGGGATTCCGGGGAGTTTTCTTTGCCGGGCGGGACCCGGAAGAGGCTCCTTTCAGGGAAGCCGACACCGACCTATTCCAAATCCTGGCGCGGCAAGCTGCTGCAGCCATTGAAAATGCGCGCCTATATGACGAGCAACGCGCTTATGTCCGCAAAATAGAGGATTCGCAAAACGCCTTATTGCAAGCTGAAAAGATGGCAGCCGCCGGACGTCTCAGCGCTTCCATAGCACATGAAGTGAATAACCCGCTCCAATCCGTGCAGAACTGCCTGCATTTGGCCGGGCGCGACGATTTGCCACCTGATAAACGCCAGGAGTATTTCGAGATGGCGCGCACCGAATTGGAACGGTTATCGGTCACGGTACAGCGCATGCTTGATTTTTACCGACCCGGCGTAACGAAGCCCGAAAAAGTTTCCCTAGCCGAGCTGGTTAATTATGTGATCAACCTTACTCATAAACAATTAAACGAGCGCGGCATTGAAGTGCAAGCCGAGTTACCGTCCAATTTGCCCCAGGTAATGGCCGTTAGCAGTCAAATCCAGCAAGTTTTCATCAACCTGATCCTGAATTCATACGATGCAATGCCACAGGGTGGAACACTCCGTATAAGCGGTCGACCCATAGGTAACGGGGTCGAAATATTATTTCAGGACAGCGGGCCGGGGGTACCCAGAGAACGAGAGTCGAATATTTTCGAACCATTTTTCAGCACCAAGGAAGGCGGGACGGGACTCGGACTCACCGTGAGTTACAATATCATCACAGCGCACCGGGGAAACCTGGAACTGCTATTAAACCATGGGGAAGGGGCCTGTTTCCGTGTATTTTTGCCTGCAGGAGAGGAAATATGAAATCCAATATCCTAGTCGTAGATGACGAGATCGTTGCACGACAATCGCTAACAGACATATTGAAACTGGAAGGGTATAACGCGGTCTCGGTACCGAACGGGCAAGCCGCGATCGAGTACGTCCGTACTCATCCGATCGACCTTATCATTGTGGACTTGCGAATGCCCGGTATGGATGGCCTGGAGGTCATACAGGTTGTTAATCAAGCTTCGCCCGATACGGAAGTCATTTTACTAACGGCGCACGGCTCAACGGATACGGCGATCCAGGCATTGCGGCTGCGGGTCCATGATTACCTGACCAAGCCAGCAGCCCCTGCCATTGTGATCGCGAGTGTAAAGAAGGGTCTTGCCCGGCGCGCGGCCAAAATACAGGCAAAAAGCGGATTGGGTGAATCTGCCGAGGTCGATGAGACGATAAAAGAGTTCAATCTAAAAGACGGAACCATTGTGGACCTATCGCGCAGACAGATACGCTCCGGCAAAAAAATCGCACATTTGACTCCCGCCGAGGGACGTTTACTGCGAATCCTTATGGAGAACGAGGGAAAAGTCTTCTCGCATCGTGAACTCGTCTTATTGGTACAGGGATACGATACCTCCCAACGGGAAGCGCCCGAGATTTTGCGGCCACTGGTAAGCCGGTTGAGGCACAAATTGGAACAATTCCCAATCCTGTCGGAGTGTGTTGCAAGCGTACGAGGGACAGGCTATATTTATGAGGGAGAAAAATGAAGCAGATTTTATGAAATAGAATGAGCAGCTCGCAAGCTGCTCATTCTATTCATGGGGACCCCAGGGAACATCCTGGGGAATATGAGGCGGACGTATCCAGGAAAACCAGCCGTTCTTGCCGCCCTGATGATGCGAATGCGGGCTTTCAAATTTTACAAGGAGCAAACTTATTGCGAGGCCGATGGCGCCGAGCCATTGTGTCCATACCAGGCTCTCGTGCAGCCAGATATGACTAAAAAAAATAGCAACTAATAATTCAGCCAAGCCCAGCAATGCGGTCTGCAAGCCGCCGATGTGCTTAATCCCCAGGAAAAGAGTCAATCGTGAGAGGGACGTTACCAGGGTCAAACCCAAAACCGGCCACCAAGGCATGTTCATGGATGGCCATTGATGGTCGAAAAGCAGATAAGCAGGAACAACAACCGCACTCATGGCGAGTAAAGTGTAAAGGGTCACCGTAGGGGCGGGAACCTCGTATAGCACGCGTTGATTGATAGGGAGATGGAGAGCATATAATGCGGCAGCCCCCAACATCATGAGCGTGCCCGTTAAATCGGTTCCATGGGAAGGAATTGCAGTAAGGAGCAATACGGCCGCCGTGGCGAGGCCGATGCGGAAGAATGTGAATGGACTTAGAGATTGTCCATCAAGGATAAGCCAAATGGCGACGAAAAAGGGATAAAGGGAATATAACATCTGGCCAACACTGGCGCTCAACCGGTTAAGGGCCATATAGTATAAAATGGAGCCTAAACCGTTGATCAACCCTGCCAGAATACATCCCAACAGGCCGACCGGGAAAATATAAAGATAAGACCTGTAAAAAAGAATAACAACGATGAATACCAGAGCGGCTGCCATACTGGTGCGGAAAGCAACCACCGCCAAGGGTGAGAAGCCAAAATTAATCGCCAGTTTTCCAAAAACGGGGGTAAACCCAAGGAAGACTGCCGAACTCAGCGCTGCGAATATCCCTTCGTTATGGCCTTTTTGCATTCAAGTTCAGTGAAAATAATCGGGTCGAGTGCGTTATTTTATAAGCGCTTCCACTTCCTTAAGGAACTCGTCGTTGAGGAAATCGCCTTTTTGCATGAGAGTTTGTATTTGCGAACCGAGCCGTGTTTTTTCGTCCGGAGTAAGTTCCTTGGCGGTAGCCACGATAACAGGAATGTGAGCCGTTTCCTGGTCCATCTTGAGCGCATCCATTACAGCAAAGCCGTCCATTTCGGGCATCATCAAATCTAGGATGATCAGGTCAGGCAGCTCACGTCGGATCAGGTCCAACCCTTCCTTGCCATTCGTCGCTTCATAGATCGTAAAATTACCCTGCGATTGCAGGATACGCCTGATGAGACGTCTTGCATCGGCAGTATCATCTACTATCGCAATACGCGGGAAGCGATTTGGAACGACCTGGTTCAGGGCGGAGAGCAATCCTTCCTGCGGGGTTTCTGATTTTTGGGTGGGATATTCCACATCGCGTGTCCAATTCGAGCCCAGGATGAATTCCTCGGCAGGCATCGTGTGTCCCGTACAATTTACCACGATGGTTTCATGCGGCTTAATAAGGCCCGATCGGACAAGTTTAAACAAGCCGGCAAAACCCACAGCAGCAGCAGGTTCCGTTGAGAGACCCTCCATTTTTGCCAGAACATGCATTGCCCGGAAGGCTTCCTCGTCAGTTACGCTTTCGAAGGTGCCATTTGTTTCGAGAATATGAGAGCGTAATATTGTGTAGGACCGCCCCGGATCGCCTGTTGCGAGAGTTTCAATGTGTGTTTTTGGAGAGGCAACCGGAATGGCCGAACTCAAGGCCCTGCCTGAAACTTTCCACCATAGGTGCGCACCCTTCCGCTTGAATAGCGGCGATGGAAGGGATACGCTCGATCAATCCCATTTTCTTCAATTCATGAAACCCTTTATAGACACCGAGAGGACCCATACCTCCGCTTATAGGCTGAATATACCAATCCGGCGTCCGCCAGATCGTCGGTTTGCCATTAGCGGGTACAGCCTGGCCCTGCAGTGCAGTCAGTTGTTCGGCAATTTCAAAGGCGATGGTCTTCATCGCTTCGATGGATGTTATCGTTCGGGCTCCCAGGTCCAGATATAAATTTCGTTGACGCGCAAATTCAGCCGCGACTTGCTTCGCCTGATCATACGACCCGGTGACTTTTATCACCTGACTTCCGTAAAGAGCTATCTCGCGCATCTTTACGGCTGGAACCAGGCTGGTCACAAATGCCCACAGTTTGATACCAGCCCGGGAAGCATACGCCGAATAGGATATCGCTACATTGCCAGTGGAGGAGGCGACCATCTCCGTGATGCCTGCCTCTTTGAGCGCGGCTATCGTCACGGCTGCCTGCCTATCTTTGAAGGAGCCGGTTGGTCCCTGCCGTTCATCCTTGATAAAAAGGTTCGGCGTCCCAAGCATCATCCCGAGGTTTACGGCCTGGATAAGAGGTGTTCCTCCCTCGCCAAGCGTAAGCAACGGATTGGAGTTTCGGACAGGCAGGAGTTCGCGATACCGCCATAAGTCAAAGGGACGATTTGACAGCTGGAGCGGCAGGGTCTTTGCAAGAGTCTCGTAGTCATATTCGGCTTCACGCCATTGACTGTTGCAGCGCGGACAGTTGGTCGACGTAGGAAAATAAGGTGTTGTATGCCCACAATCGAGACACTTGATGATAAACGACATACCTGTTGAGCCTCTACTTTTTGGCCTTCAAGCGGTTTAAGGCATGCTCAATCGTGTTCAATAAATCTTTTTCGTTCAAGGAACTTTTACTGATTAGATGTTTGCCAAATTCCGATAGCTGCGCCTGCTGGCCGGCAGTTAAATCACCACCACTGACCACTATCACCGGAATATCCCGCAGCTTGGCGTTCTCCCGCATTTTTTCAAGGATCGTAAATCCATCCATTTCCGGCATGAACAGATCAAGGATCACGGCTTGAGGAGCATGGGAAGTGATCATATCCCATCCTTGTTTGCCCCCTTCAGCCAGGACCGCTTTATATTGCTTCTGATTATGGAAGATCTTGTCCATTAATCTCAATGAGTTTTGATCATCATCAATAACCAGAACTTCCCTGATCGTACCGTCGCCGTTGAGTTGGTTCAACGCGCTCGAGCAGATCTTCTTCGAGGATCGGCTTCAATAAATAGTCCGCTGCGCCCAGGCTAAATCCACGTTCCTGTTCCTCAATGATCGAGCAGATAATGACCGGAATATCGCGAGTTTCCGTGTCATTTTTTAGATCACGGAGGACATGCCAGCCATCATAACCCGGCATCATAATATCCAGTGTTATCGCGAACGGTTTGATCTGGCGTGCTCGTTCTTCGGCACGGGATGGATCCATCAATGCGACGACCTGATACCCTTGAGGCTGCAGATAGCGCTCGTAAAGTGCGATCACCTGCGGGTCATCATCTACTGCAAGTATTACTTTCGAGCTCGAAGATTCTACTTTTTCCACTTTACTTGCGGTAGATTGGCAGGGTAAAGTAGAAGGTGCTGCCTTTATTTACTTCGCTATGAACACCGATCCGTCCGCCGTGCATCTGGATCAATTGCTGGCTAATGGATAATCCAAGCCCTGTTCCACCCGTCTTGCGGGTGGGCGAATTGTCAACCTGGGAGAAAGCCTGAAACAGTTTTACCTGATCTTCCTCTGAAATACCGATCCCTGTGTCTGTTACGCTAATCAGTATCTCAGAGACACCTGCCGGACCCGGTTGAACGGAAGCGTCCACACTGATCTCGCCCTGGTCGGTGAATTTGGCGGCGTTCGATAAGAGGTTAAGTAATACCTGGCGTACGCGAATCGCATCGGCACGCACAATAGGCAGGTCGTCTTGAATATTGCGAACAAGCTTGATGGGTTTGTCTTTAATCAAGACCACTGGCAGTGGACATCACACTGGAAATGATATCGACTATGTTGATCTCATCGAAAGAAAGCTCCATCTTGCCGGCATCGATCTTCGATAGATCGAGAATATCATTAATCAGACCGAGAAGGTGCTGACCGGAATTGTAGATAGCCGTGAGGTCCTGTTGCTGAAGGTCGGTTACCGGCCCGTCAATCCCTTTCAAGATCACACGAGAAAACCCAATGATCGAATTCAGAGGCGTGCGCAACTCATGGCTCATATTCGCGAGGAATTGAGTTTTTAACTGATCAATTTCGCGCATCTCACTTACGGCTTGTTGCGAAAGTTCGTATGAGCGGGCGTTATCAATGGCGATGGCTACTTGATCGGCCAGGATTTGTAGAACACTTAGATCGTCCTGCTCGAAGGCGTCTGCCAGAGTGGATTGAATATCCATGGACCCAATAATGCGGCTACCCACGCGTAAGGGGATCGCAGCTTCTGCGAGGGTTTCCGGGAGCAAGGGATTCGATTTGTAAGATGAATCTTTTCTGGTATCGTTGACGATCACCGGTTCACCCGTCAGCGTCACTTTCCCTACAACCGATTTATCATTGATCGGGAAGCTGTGGGCATTCGCTTTCATTAAGGCACCCACAGAGCCTGTGGCTTCACGAAGAATTGCGTTAAAACCGGTCTCTTCAACCACAAATATGGCAGCATGGTAATACCCGAACCGTTCACTCACCAGATTTACCGTCCGGGTAAAAATTGTATTAAGGTCTAGAGTGGAAGTGACTAACCGGCCAATCTCGGCTGCTGCTCCGAGGTATTCATTTTGCCTCTTGAGGGCCTCTTCGGCCCGTTTGGTCTCCTGGAATAACCTTGCATTTTCCAAAGCCAACGAGAGCTGGTCCGCGACCTGCTTGACGAGCATTTGTTCTTCCGAGGCCCAGGCATGGGAAGAAGTTTCGTCGATAACACGCAAGGTAGCCCAATTCTTCTCGTCTTTGCGAAAGGCAAGCGACATCGTGCCTGCGTTATCCGAGATCGCAGGATTAATTGTTGGCGAATCTCCCAAATGAGCACTTAAAGATTTAGGCTGGTTAGCCTTCGAGCGGGCAGCCGGGATCCTTGACGGCGATAGAGTACCAGTCGCCGGTAATTTCCTGACCTGCTTTGGCGGCTCGGTGGCCTCATTGGGCAGGTCATCAAAAATATGGTTAAGCCGGTTGTTGAGTTTTTTCTTTGACATATTCCATCAGCTCCTGCGCCATTTCACGGTATTGCTGGGAACCTCGAGCGCCAGGTCTATAACGGGTAATGGGCAATCCGGCTATTGGGCTTTCCCGTAACTTTGTGTCGATTTCAATTACCGTCTTAAAAAGGCCTTCTCCAAAAGTATTTTGAAGTTGTTCCTGGATATTGCGATGAGTACGGTTCCGGCGATCCAGAAGAGTAATAATGATCCGATAACCGAGATTTGGATTACTCTCCTGCCGGACGCGCCGGATGATCCCCATCATATTTCGCAAGGGCATAGGCCGAGAAGTATTCTGCCTGTGTTGGAATGACAAGCAAGTCGGCCGCACTTAACGCATTTGTAGTAATGGCACCCAGGAATGGGGGGCAGTCGAATATTACATAGTCGTACGGCAAAGGAGATGCGGCGTCAATCGCGCGTTTTAATCCCGACGTGTAATGGGTACGCACCGGGAGGAATTGTTCCGCACTCTCTATGCTGGCATGGGAAGGGATCAGGTCAAGATTATTAATTTCAGTCGCGAGTCTGGCACTCATCAAGGGGGCCGATTCGATCAAAATATGACTCGATGTGACTGCCGCAGAGCCCGGCTCGACACCCAGCGCAAGAGTTAGGTTCGCCTGGGGATCAAGATCCATTACCAATACTTTATTACCGGCCTCTGCCAAGGCTCCACCCAAAGAAAGGGTGGTTGTGGTTTTGGCAACTCCTCCTTTTTCGTTTGAAACCGCAATAATATAGGTCATTTGTTTGCTCCGTTTCCACGCTGTTTATGCCCTGATTCCTTTTGAGATAATGAGGAGTCATCAGAATTATTGGTTTGATATGCAGATACCACCTGCGGAATTAACTGAATTTGGGTTGCCCCAAGGGCAGTCCGTAATTCTTCGAGTGCGGTCCTGATCATTTCTTCAGGATCGTTTGTGCTGCGTATTTTTGACGTGATCTCCGTAACCAGGCGTTCGCGCTCTGCACGACGAGTAGTCTCGTCAAAGAGGCGGGCATTTTCCGCAGAGAGAGCCACACGTTCCGCCACTGCCTGAATCAGGTCCATCTGATCTTGATTCCAAGTCGATCCCTCAGGAGATTTAACCATTAAATTACCGATCGTTTCGCCACGCAATTTTATGGGAACCGAAAATTGTTCCGATTTATCCTCATTGTCACCACCGACAATCTTATTCGGGACATCGCCTGGCGCAGGAGTTTGGTAAGGCATGGAGCCCGCGCGGTGTGTAACGATAGCCGGTCACCTGTTCTTCCTTGGGCAACCTGGACCATCCTTCATGCAGATATTGGCGATATAGCGTTTCTGCTTCCGTCAGGGATCTGCGGGTCGTCTCGAAGAGGCGAGTATTTTCGATCGATAGGCTGACCTGGTCTGCCAAGATTGCCAAAATATCTATTTCGTCCTGCGAGAATGCATCTTCTTTCGTGCTCTGTACATCGAGGACGCCGATTATTATGTTTCCGCTATGGAGGGGCAGGGCTGCTTCAGATTTTGTCTCAGGCAGGTCGGGGTTATTAAAGTATACAAAGTCCTGGCCAACGTTGCGAGTCACACGTGCTTCACCTCTTGAAGCTACATAACCGACAATGCCCTGTTCGCCGATCTTGAGGCTGTGATGGCGTGCCAGCATCCTCCGCCCACCTTCGCTATTCGATGCAATCAGGAAGGCGTTTTTGCCGTTCTCATCGTTCAAGAAGATGCCGACATGGTAAAAGCCAAAATAATTACTAATCACGGACGCGACCAGGGGCATTAGTTCTTCCATATTCCGGATCGAGCTAATGGCACGCGTAACCTGCGTTATGGCTTCGAACTGTGAAGCGCGCCGGCTTGCGGTTTCGGATGCAATTTCCAGTGCATGGGTTCTTTCTTTTACCCGCTGCTCAAGAGATTGAATCAAATCTCTCAAGGTTGAAGTCATAGTGTTCAGCGTTTTGGCGAGTGTCCCGATTTCATCCCTGCTCTTGACCTTCGCTTCGGCACTGAGGTTTCCACCGGTGATCTCTTCTGCAGTTTCAGTCAATGCGATCAGCGGTGACGTCAGTGCATTGCCGATCCAAATGGCAGCCAGAAGTGCAAACATTAAAATTACCGCCACGAGCACAAAACTTGATTGCAAGGTATTTGTCGTGGATTCGGAGATTTGTTCCTTGGCCGTTGACGCACTTGTGAGATATTCCTGGGATGGAACAATCATGGCCAAACTGTACCCGGGTTCGGATATGGGACTGTAGACAATAAATCGATCCACACCTGCTATTGAAATTTGCTCCAGCCCGGTTTGGCCCTTGCTCATGTTGGAAAGGATTTTATAAAATTCTACCGGAAGTTGATTGGATAGATTGGAAGGTTGAAGAATCTGACCCAAAGAAAGTGACAGTGATTTAATTCCTAAATCATTGTAGCCACGCTCCGATATGGCAATCAAGCGAAAATCTTTATCTATTAAAATTGCATAGCCTGTTTGTCCAATGTGTATATTGGAAACGATATCCGTTAACTTGGTAAGTTGAATATCCATGGCAATTACGCCACGGAAATTTCCCGTGGAATCGTAAATGGGCAGGCTGTTTGTAACAATAAGTCCTTGTTTTGTAATGTCCAGATTTGGAGTGGACCACTCAGATTTACGACCAGGGTCCTGGGACGGTGTAACATTTTGGAACCAAGGTTGCTGTGTCACATCAAAATAGGGTGGAACCACGGAGGCAAGGTTGTTATTTGGATAATTAAGTGTTTCACCAGAAAGTCCACCAAAATAAATAGCCGAAGCGTCGGGGTTTTCATTAAGAATAGCAGGCGCCACGACATCCAGCTGTCTGAGCGAGTTCAACTCTGAAATTAATGGGTCGGTCAAGTCCTGCCTGGAGGGTATAAAAACCGAAGCTTTCTCTGAGCTTGAGTTTGTCCAGCTACCGTTTGCGGCCCGAACCAACGATTTCGATGCATCCCAATTCGAGGGGTTATTGGGGCTACCACCATATGAGAGTAATTCCGAAGCCGTTGTGCCGGCGGTGGTCATATCATTCGAAATAGAAGTAAAGAACCCGTTAAGATTGTTTGCCTGTTCCGCATTGGCAAGTGTCAAATTAGCTTCCGCCTGTTGTAGGACACTTGCATCCAATTGTGTAGAAACCAGTACGTTCGATTGCAAGGCCCGCAAATAGATGTAATAGCCCAACGCCACAATGGCAATGACCGTTACCAGTATGTAGCTCAGGATCAATCTAGTGCGGAGGCTGATAAGCCAGGGTTGAGGCTGGTCCGAATGGGCAGTGTCTTCGGAAAGGTTTTCTATCATGATTTTTTCTCTTGTCCTTGTACTTCCCTGCCTTGCTGAAATTGAATTACCACATCGGAGCCAGGCAGGGCGCGGCCCAGCTCTTCGACGGCAGTTTGAAGCACGTTCCTGATATTTACGGACGACCCGATCCTTGACGTTATCTCGCCGATGACACGCTCCTTGCTTGCGCTGCGCATGGAATTTTCCAACAAGCGCGCATTTTCAAGAGCCGTAGCAAGACGGTCGGTTACCTGTTCGATCAACGAGATTATTTTTTCCGGCGCCTGAGTAGATTGGAATTGGATGTTGACAACACCGATGGTATTGCCTCTTAATCGGATGGGGATCGCCGCCGATCGACCTGTATTCGAATTATCATCGGAAGGCTCGATGTACGTTCTGCCTGTTTCAAGGGCAGTCTGGGCTTCCTGCGAAACATTGTTGATGGGTTCAATCCTGCTGTTGTCGTATTTGTATCCGGTTGCTTGATGGTTTGACCGCTCAAACTTCAGCCAAGATTGTTCGGTAAACCCACTCATTGTGCGTTCCAGTTCCGTAAGGCTTGTTTCAGCCCGGCCTAAAAGGCGAGTTCTTTCGATGGCGGTAGCGAGTTGATCGGCCATGACCTGCATAATAGTGATGTCGTCCCGGGTAAAGGCTTCGGCCTGGTCGCTTTGAATATCGAGCACACCTATAATTCCTTCATTGGATTTGAGGGGCAGGGCCATTTCGGAGCGTGTAGCAGGCAGAAGAGGGTTGTTAAAAAATACAGGGTCCACGCCGGTGTCAAGGGCAATCCGCGGTTCGCCGCTGGAAGCAACCCGGCCTACTATTCCCTGCTCTCCAACCCGTAACTTATGGTTATTTTCAAGCATCTGGCGCCCTGCCTCCGTAGGCGAAGCGCTCAATACAGCGAATTCCCTCTTATCATCCAAGAGGAAAATACCAGTGTGATAAAGATTGAAACGGTCGCGAATCAGGCCGCCAGCGCGTTCCAGCAATTCATCCAAATTAGATGCAGAGGCAGCGTCGCGAGCCACTTCCGCGGCGGTGCGCAGGCGGAGGGTCTGTCGCTCAAGATCCTGCGTACGTTCGGCGACACGCTGCTCCAGGTTTCCGATAATCCCCTGCAATTGATCGGCCATGCCGTTAAACGACCGGGCCAGTTCCCCGATCTCATCTTCAAGCCCGCTTTTTGCACGTACATTCAACTGACCACTTGAAAACTGATCTGCGACTTTTGCAAGAGAGCTTACCGGTTCACTGATCGCACGCGATGTGGAGATAATCGCAACGATGGCAACGAAGATCGTAATAATACCAACGAGACTGCTCACCAACAGGGTAGATAAAGCCTTCTCTAAAATATCGTTTTCGGGGATTTCCGCAACGATCGCGACTTGCATTGCCGGATACCAGCGATAATAACCCAGCACGGGTTTGCCCACATAATTATCATAAATGGCGCTGCCCTCGCCGTTTTTATTCTTAATGATGTCAATAACATTCATCGCCCTGAGTTGTTCCGGTTGAGATTTGGTTTGAGTAATCGGTATGAGGCTTTCATCCACCATATAGGTATCGGCGTCTGTCAAACCCGGTGTCACCGACAATATACGGGAAATCCCATCACTTTTTGCCTCCAGGACCACAACTCCCCGAATATCCTTTCCATTGACAGCGTAAAAGGGGCCAGCCAAGAGAAATTTAACGTCGCCTGCTGGATTTTTTTTGCCTGGAAATTTATTCAATCCGGCGTAGGAACCCGTAGATCCTTTTTGAAAGAAGGTCTGTTGACCCAGATTTAACCCCACGTCGGATGGATAAGATGAAAGAAGCACCTTGCCTGTAAGGTCCAAAACCAGGACTTCTTCATAACGGTATTGCACACTACTCAAATAATTTTGAAGGTTTAGTATCGCCTGTGAATTGTTTGCCTGGTAAAGCTGATCATTCTCCCCTTGATGGTCAACGATGTAGAGGATGTTAGCCTGTGTCGGGCCAACCTGATACTGTAACGTACTTAAATCTATTGTAGCCCGCTGAACCAATGCGTCAACTTCATCCTGCTTTAGTGAAGATATGGCCTGCATCGTGTCGCGAAACTGGTTCTGACTATTTGTGAAGGCATTAAATACCGATACTGCCGTTATGAATAGAACAGGGACCGTTATGATGAGTATGAACGAAACGACCAGCCTGCTCTGCAGAGTTCGATAACGCAAAATACGGGAGGCAATTGTTGCCAAGATATATAAAGCGATGGTACTTGCCAAAAGGATAAAAGCAGCAAAACCAGCCGGATTATTATTCGAGAGACGTTCGAAAAGTGGAATGGCATTCAACCAAATTAGAAAGACCGTGGTAATCGTGCTAAGAAAAAGAGAAAGCCAGAAATAAATGCGACGTAGCCCCATGGCATTCATAGTAAGAGGTGCGATCCAGGCAATCACGATTGCCACGAGGATGATACCCTGCCAGAATAAAACAAATAATATGCTCGTTGCAACCATCGCGCCGGCATAAAGCCAATAAGCAAGAAGTCCATGCTTCCGGCACGCGAGGCTGATAATGAACAGATGGGAAATAGCAATGAAGAGAACGACTCCTGTTACGGCCAACAACTGCCAGGCGGGATTTCCGCTAACCATCGATTGGGATAGAAAGAAAGTAATCAAAAAGCCAATAACCACCAGGATCGAGAGAAGCGGAACGTATTGAATGATCCCGATCAAGGAATCGCTTAATTGCTCATTTGTCGTTTGGGTTTCGAGTTCTTTGCGAAGTTGATTCATAGTTTTGTTAGGCCAGGTTTATAGCGGGTTTTTATTTTCATCGGACGGTTTAATAAAAATAGAGGCCTCTGAAACGTCAGGTAAAGCGGCTAATTCACGCACCGCAGTCTGAAGTAACGTATCGACATCCAACGAGCGGTTAAACCGAGCGGATATTTCGTTAACGGTCTGTTCCTGAACCATATGCTGGCGCGTCTCATCAATCAGACGGATATTATCAAGGGCGAGCGCCACTTGTATGGCCACTTTTTTTGCAAGATCGCGGTCGGGTTCCAGCCATTCGACTTTATCCTTTCTTTGCAAAGCAATAGAGCCGATTTCCTGCCCTCGCAAAACGAGAGGAATGTGCAAGCCATCCAGATCTTTCGATTTTGCACCCGGAGGTATCAATTTAGTGCCTGACGGCGTAAATTGATAAACCATCTTCTGATTTATTAAATTTTCCCGCCAGGTCGATTGGGTTTGCTGAGAGCTTTGTAGTTCCAACTGTGAAACAAATGCCCTGGTCTCCTCCAACAGACGAGCATTATCCATTGATATGCTAACCTGATCAGCGAGTAATTGCAGGATTTCTGCGTCGCTCTGACCAAAGGCCTGGATTTGTTGCGATTGAATATCAAGCACGCCCAGGACTTTTCCACGAGCAACCAAAGGCAAAGCTATCTCCGAGCGGATCCCGGGCATTTCAGCTTCTTTCTCCCCAATCACCGGAGTAATCGGGTTTTTCGAGGCAATGATCGGCAGGGCTTGTTTCGCGACGCGCCCAACCAAACTATTGTCCCCTACATCGACGTGATAACCTTTTCCAACCAACTCTTGGCCTGCTTTAGAAGATGCCGCTTGTAATATTGCCGTTTTTCCGTCATTGGCCAATAGAAAGAGACCCGCATGGTAATGTCCAAAATTTTGAGTAATGAGTTCAACCGCCTTGACGGGGATCGCAGCGACATCCTGAATCCCAGCAATCTGGCGGGTGAAATAAACCATGGACTGCATACTGGAATTCCTTTTTTCCAGCTCGCTGGTGCGCTCGGCAACGTGTTTTTCCAGGTTCTTTCGTTCCTCTTGAAGGGTTTTGAGTATTTCGCCGGCCCTGCCTTGTGCCAGAACGAATTCAGATTGGAAATAATAGATGCCAGTGAGTGATACCGAGCCTAATAACAATAAAGAAGCCCCACCCATGAACCAGTCGCTAGGGGAACCACTTGTCATTCCTTGGAACCTGAGCAAGTAATAACCGCTGAGGATCAAGAAACCAAGAACCGTAATCGATAAGATACTAAAAACAATCGCGTTTATGCCAGCCGCGGCGAAAAAAGGAGCCCGTTCATGACTATGAAACCTAATAAAAACACGAGCGCATTACCCCAGATGCCCGTTTCAATCAGCGCTATCAACCCGAGAATATATATCAATGCGAGGAATACACCGACCCGTGCCGTATAAGGCAGACGGATACCTGTAATCGCCAACAGGCAGACATACACAGTGACATAAACGGCCTTATCAAGCAGGTCGTTAGAACTGAATAAAGTCGCCAGGAGGGCTATAAAACCCAGTCCAGACGCCCAGATCAAGATAACCCGGACAAACCTCTCCCGCCAAGCCTGGAATGGGAATGATGTAATGACAGTTGGGTCGGTCGAATTTGCTTCCGCCATAGGATGATGCCTTATTCCTGGACCTTTAATTCGATAGTCGCTTCAGATGCATCGAGAGCCTGACCAAGTTCTCTAACAGCAACCTGAAGAATTCCGTCGAGTGTTGATGATGCCCAAATCTTACCGGTTATCTCTGCCAGACGATGTTCCCGGACAGCGGAGGATTGACTTTGCTCGACCAAGCGCGCATTTTCAAGGGCCAGAGCTGCCTGGGTAGCCACCGCTTCAACCAGGTTTTGTTGGTCCGGGGTCCATTCGGTATCGCTCGTTAAACTGATCTTGCCAATTGTTTCATCGCGCAATGCGATCGGGACTTCGAGCATAGGGAGAATCCTGCGGCAGGTCATCGTCCCCCACGATATATTGCAGATCCTGATCGCTAGAAATCGGTTTCCACGACTCAAGGACATACTGTCGTTGAATAGCCCTCATCTCAAGCAGATTATTTTGCGTTTCCTGGAATAGACGGGCATTTTCCAGGGCAGTTGCAACCTGGTTTGCCATCCCTTGAAGAGTTTCAATCTCTTGTGGACTGAAAACGCCGGCCTTCGTTGATTGAACGTCAAGGGCTCCAAGAATACGATCGCCCACAATGAGTGGAAGAGCGATCTCGGAGCGAGTGTACGGGAGAAGTGGATTCTCGAACCGAACAGGCTCAGATCCAACATCCTGGGCAATGCGGGCCTCCCTCGTACTAATGGCCATCCCGACCATGGAATTGCCACCAACGCGCAGGTGATGTTTATTTTCTTTCAAGACTCTCCCGGCATCGCCTGTCGCACTTTGCAGCTCCGCTTGCTCCCCTTTTTCGTCCACAAGGAAAAGCGCCGAATAATAATAACCAAACTGTGAAGTAATCAGGTTTACAACGCGTTCGATCAATTCCTCCCGATCGAGAATGGCACTCGATGCGCGGCCGACTTCGTTCACTGCTTTCAGTTGCAGAGTCCTGGCTTCTACGCGGTCTTCCAGCGAGCCCTGTTGCAATTCAAGGTTCTGTAAGGTTTCATTGGCTTTCTTTTGTGATTCGACAAATGCGATCTGGAGTTGTCGTAATCCCAAAATGATCGTTACGCTGATCAATAACGTTGTCGCGCTGGTGCTAAACCAATCGCTAGCCTGGGCCGGCATCGCCTGTGGATTCAGAAGGCCAAGACGACCGGTTTGAACAAACCAGCCCAGAACTCCAAACGTGAGCATGGATATTGCTGTTGAGACCAACCCGACCTCAATCGAGAACATCATGGCTGCAAGGATAATAAAGGCCAGGAAGAAAAATATCCCATCTCCTAAAATTCCCGTACTGAAAAGCTCATTCATTCCCAGTGCGTAGATGACAACCAGGAGCATTCCCATCCTGACCCAATAGGGTGAATGTACAAAGGTGATGATGATCAAGACCAGATAAGAGACGACAAAAACCGTATCCTGGATGAGACCCTGGTTGGTCAGTAACGCCGGAATGAGCGCAATGAGACCAAAGACCAGAGCGCCATACATCATGGGACGGACAAAATTTTCGCGCCAATTTTTGTATATATTTTCAGCTGCGGCCTGCGCAGATGTACCAGGCGTTTGAGGCGAGGATCGTTCCTTGTTCATTTCTCGCTCTCCTTTAATTCAATTTCTTCATTCTTTTCACCGGTTGAAATTTTGATATGAGTACGGTGCGCACCCACCGCTTTCGTTAATTCGCTGGCTGTAATAGCCAATATAGACTGCATATCTGTAGACCGACGGATTTTGCTGGTTATCTCGTAAAGTGCGCGTTCGCGTTCGGCCTGCGAGCGTATCTGCTCGAGCAAACGGGCGTTGGAGATAATGGCGGCGAGGCTTCCACCAAGCGTGCCGAGCATTTCCTCGTCGTTTTCCGTGTATGCGTTTGTTTTTTCGCTTTCCACATTCAAAACTCCCAAAACTTCATTTCGGTAGATGAGCGGAACAGCCAACTCCGAATTTGTGTTGGAACTCCCTTCAATATAACGCGGGATCTTCCCTGACATTATCCACACGGAGAGATCGATGATGAGCAGCGGCCCATCCTGTAATTCCAGTGCCAATCGGCACACGAAGTTGAAGGATCTCTTCAGAGTACCCTACGGCTGCCTTGACTTCCATCAGCTTCTTATCCCGATCTGTAAGCATAATGGACACGCGATCACCACCAAGCGTGACTTGCAGCCCAGTCACTGCACTATCGAGAGCTTCCTCCAACGTCGTTCCTGACGCGGCTGTTGTCGTTATGTGGTGGAGTAGACGATGCTGGGAGAGATGTTCCTGGGTCTCGGCAAAAAGCTCCGAATTGATCACGGCTACCGCCAGCTGATCCGCAAGGATTTGCAGTGTCCGTATGTTGTCGTCTGTGAATACAAAGGGATGCTCACTTTGTACATCCAGGATTCCTACTATCCGTTCGCCAACTTTTAATGGGATAGCCGCTTCAGACCTGGTATCCGGTAAAAGAGGATTCGCATAATAAGTGGCATCTTTTGCCGTATCGTTGACGATCAAAGATTCGCCGCGACCGGCAACATACCCTACAATCGATTTCGAACCCACGCCAAGTTTGTGCGCCATGCGTTTCATATGCGCGCCGGCTTCGCCGGTCGCTTCACGGATCACGGCAAATTCGCCCTGGGGTTCCACCAGGAAAATAGAGGCATGATAGAAATTGAACCGGTCGCGGATAAAATTAACTGCTTTTACCAACAGCTCGTCGAGGTTGAGTGATCCACTGATGTCACGTGCGATGTCAGCGGCAGTTTCAAGTTGAAGCGCGCGGGCACGGCTTTCATTAATAATGCGGGCATTGTTAATAAAGGCTGCCGCCTGGTTCGTGAGCGCGATAAAGAAATCCAGATTCTTATCGCTGAAAGCATGTTCATTTTCCAGGTCCTGGATGATCATCGCACCGATTGGCTTATTCTGAACTACCATAGGCGCTCCCATCCAGGATTTTGCCGGTATCCCAACCATCTTTGCACCCAACTCCAGTGCGCGCCGATATACATTTTCAACCAAGATGAGCGGTTTGCCGGTTCGAATAATGATGGAAGGCAACCCTTCCCCTAATGGAAATGCTTCGATTTTATCAATGCGACCCTCTTCTACCATATAGGGTATGCTTATAGATTCCGTTGTCTCATCGTATAGAGCGACAGAAAAGGAAAAGTCACCAATGTTCTGGCGGATCTGCGTATGCAGCTCTGAGAAAAATTTATCAAGATCTGTGGATGATTCTGTAACCGCCTGATTGATGTATACCAGAGCTTTCTGCTCCGATAGCTGTCTATCTTTTTCCTCCGCCTCTACTATTTTATCCAGCGTTGTCCCTATTAAACCAGCGATATTTGTATAGGGCTGAACCATCACACTGGTTAATGTGAATTTAGGGCTGCCAATCGTAATCAGCCCAACCAATTTGTTACCACTCAAAACTGGCAGGAAAGCTGCGGATTGGTAACCTAACTGTCGGGGATACTGCGTCAATGGACCAGGAAGTACAAATGCCGCCCTCTGTCCGATCGAGGAAACAGCCACGGCTTCCGCTATCACAGGACCGCTGGATAATAATTTTTCCACGTTTTCCCAGTTGTTTTCCAATTCATTAACGGCGGTACGAATCCTTAGTATTTCCGGTTTGTTCGCATCGGTAAGCCCCGCCACTTCAAGCCGGTTACCATTCACAGATAAGACGACTGCCGGATAAGGCGTATCTATGAGAATTCGGGCCGTTGTCTGAAGGGCTTCGGCTTTCGAGTGCGCAGAGGCGATCTGGCGGCTTGCGCGATGAAGTCGCTCAAGTTCCTGAAAGTTAATTTGAGTTAATTCTGCCAATTCCAGATTTTGGATCGCGACCGCTATCTGGTTGGCAAGAGATTGCAAAAGGATTATCGTTTCGGGACCGAAAGCCCCGGGTTGTGTCACTTTGTACCTCCAAGGCCCCCAGCACTAGACCGCCCACCGAAATAGGAATTGCAACCTCTGAACGCGTTCCAGACAGCAGGTCATTTGTTAAGCGCAATGGATCTTCTGCAACATCCGATGCAATTCGCGGTTGATTGTTCGCGCAAACCCATCCGATTATTGATGCCGACCCTACTTCCAGATGCCGACCAAGTGCCAGCATTTCAGTCGCCGCTGGTCCGGATGACCCGCGTAAAATTGCCACCTTGCCATTTCGGTCCAGCATAAAAATGCTGGCTTCATAAAAATCAAACTGCTCTACGATAAGCTGAACCGTCCGGTTCAATATTTCATCCACATTCCTGGTTGACGTAATTCGGAGCGCAACGTCAGCGGCGGTACGGACCTGGCGTGTCCTGTCTTCCACCTTTTGCTCCAAAGACCGATAAAGATTATTTAAGTCTCCCGCCATTTGATTAAATGATTGAGCTAGTAAGCCAATTTCGTCTTTGCTGTTGATCTCGGCACGTTGGTCGAAATCGCCTTCGGAAAATCGGCGTGTAATCTCTGCGAGTTTTGCAAGCGGGCGGAAGACGCGTGCTGTACCCAAGGAAATCACAAGTCCCATAGCAAGAAGGGAAATAAGAAATATTGCAATGGTAAAGGGGATGAGGCTGTTCAGCGAACCGAATATCGCATCCTGTTGAATCTCCAACACGATCCCGACATGCATCGTATCAGACCAGGCCGCCTGCGCCAAAACCGGACGATTATTTGATGAATTGAATTCCAGAGCACGCGGAGCCGCACTGCCTGCGCCCATTAATGCATCCAGAGCCGAGCCCAGACTCGCGTTTTGTGCATTGGAGGGCTGAAAAACACCGAATTGATTTTTATAAGGGTCAATGTCGATGAAGGTTTTTGATTGTCCTGCCGGTAAAATGAAATAGGCATTGGAAGAAGGATATATATTCGAGATCGATTGCAGATTGTCCTGAAGATCCTGAGTCTCGGTAAAGCCAACCAACGCTGCAGTTGGCTTACCGCCAGAATTTGGATAAGGGGCAATCGTTGCCAAAACCATTTGGCCTGGATATAGAGATGCAATGTTATAAAGCACATACGATTGATCGTTATCCGTCAACAATGAGGTGTACGCAGTAGAGCCTTTTAATGAGACACCCTGCCAGGCGGGGTTACTAGCGATCAATACCGTGCCATCAGCCTTCATCAGCATGAAATCGTTAAATGTAGGTTTATCCCCTGCGATGTTTAAAGCGCTGACCTGACGAACGAAATTTCCCTGGATTGTTTCGAAACCAGTATTTTTCGGATTGGTTGTCAGAGCCGTATTTATCAGATTGGCAATGACAGGAAGCCGGACTATACGGTCCAGCCGGATATTTTTGGTTTTAACGTCCGAGTTCATCTGCTGAATTTGAGCGGTCATCAAGCTTTGTGTCTGGTTTACAACTTGCTCGCGTAAAAGAGCGCGAGACCGCAGAAATGCAGCACCCGCCATCAACGTTAATGGAATAAACGTAAAAATCATCAATGTTCGCACAAGCGAACGTGACAGGCCGCCTTGATAGCCGGTGTTTTTACTTTTTCTATCTACAGTGGGCTGCTGAGCAATTGCCATGATAGTTTATGCAAACTCCCATACTTGTTCGCCATTCATAATGCGGCGGATTTGATCGGGGAAACGATCGGCGTCCAGCGGTTTGCCTAGGAAGCCATCGAAGCCGGCTGCTTTTGCTTTATTCATCTGTTCGACACTGGCTTCGGCAGTTACAGCGACAATCGGCACGGATTTGAACCGTTCGGCTGCGCGGATCTTTTTCTGGGCGCCATAGCCATCTTCGTAAGGCAGGCGAATATCCATCAGAATCAGATCAAGGCGAGGCAAGGTATCTGCATATTCCAGGACTTCATAACCGGAAGTCTTCCACTCGCAATGGATGCCAAGATAGCCCAACATGCGGGCAATCAGAACAAAATTCGAAACATTATCTTCCACAACCAGAACCGCCGCATCCTTAGGAATGGAGGATTTGGGTAAGGGCTGTGTGTCAGATGAGACAGGAGAGATTAGCCATTCGCGTTCCTTGTCAAAAATCTTTCGATCTGCTGGGAAAGTGTATCAATGTCAATCGGTTTTTGGATATAGCCATCGCAGCCGGCCTCCAGCGAGCGTTCCCGGTCGCCACGCATCACATTGGCTGTGACAGCGACAATCGGCAGATTCTGAATACTCAGGCATGGCTTTGATCTTCGCGGTCAGGGTATAGCCATCCATGTCGGGCATGTTAATATCCATCAGGGCCAGATCAATCGATTCGGTTCCAAGGCGTTCCAGTGCTTGTGCCGCATCCTTGGCTTCAACGACCGACATATCCCTCCACTTCCAGGACACGCCGGACCAGTTTTCTGTTATCAGAGTTGTCTTCCACGTATAGAATGGTTCCTTTGCTTGACATTTGTGTGGCCTCCGAAATATGATTGTACTTGTGGGTGAGAATCATTTTCATAACAGCAGAATTACAAAAAGCCGAGGCAATCTGCCTCGGCTTGAGTTTGAGCGGGTGATGGGATTCGAACCCACGATATCTTGCTTGGGAAGCAAGCGTTCTACCACTGAACTACACCCGCTGGACGGGCGTGATTATAAATCAAGATTCCCTGACGAGCAACTTGTTTACTAACTCTTCCAAAGCAGCACCGGCTTCGCCATGAGGATTTGCCTTTCGAAGCGCCTCGGAGGCTTGTGCAGTTAAACGAACTGCTTCGCGCCTGGAGAAATCATAGGCACCTTCGTCTTTAAGCATTTGTGCAGCCTTTACAACGTCTTCATGCCGTGATTGTGAAGTGAACCAATATTGCGCAAATTTTCCTTTTTGGCTGATGCCATACAAAATTGGAAGTGAGTTTTTCCGTTCCAGTAAATCACTGGCTGTGGATTTGCCTGTAAGGGTTTCTTCGCCCCAGACGCCGATCAAATCGTCTTGCGCCTGGAATGCCAAACCGAGGTCCCTGCCAAAAATGCGATATTGCTCTACTGTTGAGTCATCCGCATTGCCGAGGATCGCCCCAATTTGCGTACATGCGGACAACAAAGCGGCGGTTTTTCCCTCTATCATCGGCCAATAGTCCTCCATGGACATATCATTTCGCTTTTCATAAGACATATCCAGGAATTGTCCAGATGTCAGGTCGAGACAAGCATTATGCAGTATTCTCGCCGCCTTGATCACTTTTTCGGGAGTATTTTCATAATATAGATCCAAAATAGCCTGGTTTGCGATGGCGAATAAGGCATCTCCAATGTTGATTGCCATAGGAATTCCATACTTTTGCCAAACAGTCGGCATTCCATGACGGATTGGTGAATCATCCTGAATGTCATCGTGAACGAGGGAAAAATTATGAACAAGCTCAACCGCGGCAGCAGCCGGAATAGCGTGTAGCCACTTTTGGTTACAACTTAAGGTTACCAGTAATAACAGAATGGGGCGTATGCGCTTGCCGGTTGGTTTATGATCCGGGTCTTCACCTGTCCAACCCATATGGTAATTCATCATATCGTAGAAGGGGTGTAAACGCGGCTGGTCGAGGCGGGCAATTTGCCGATGCAACTCCGTTTCAATCGCGGGCAACATTGAATTCGTCTGATCTTTTAGACTCATAGCGATTTGCGCTCCATCTTCCGTTATCCTAATATTTTTAATTTTTGAAGTTCGAGCTCCAACTGTTCGGGTGATTTGAAATGAATTGCAGTAAACCCCAGCATTTCTGCAGTGGCGATATTCGGTGCAGAATCGTCAATGAGCAGACATTCAGCGGCCGGGTGATTGATCATTTTGAGCATTATCTCAAAAATGGCGGGATCCGGTTTTACAAGCTTGACCTCGCCGGAAATGATAATTCCGTCGAATAGCTTGAAAAAATCATATTTTTCATATGCTATTGGAAAAGTCTCAGACGACCAATTGCTTAATCCGTATATTGCGTAGCCAGCATTTTTTAGGCTCTTCAAGATACCGATTGTGCCTGTGATAGGCCCAACGATTGATTCACCCCAATTTTCACTATATGCGTGAATTAGTTGTGAATACTTAGGAAATTTAGCCGAGAGTTCTGCCACTCCCTGAGAAAAAGGGCGACCTTTATCCTGCTGTAAATTCCATTCAGGGAAATTGATTTCGGAAAGGAATTGATCGATTTCATGGGGGTTATTAAAGTACCGACGATATAGATTATGCGGATTCCAATCCAACAAGACCCCACCAAAGTCAAATATGATCGATTGAAATGTATTTTGGGTCATTGAACGGGATTCTAACAGGAATTCAAAGAATGGATTTATGCTGGACAGGAGGTAGGGTTACATATAATATTGTTGGCAATATATCAAGGTGAGAGGGGGCGCCAAAGCTCGAAGCCACCGAAACCCGTCGAACCCAAGATCGCATCCCGTTCTTGTGTCCAAGTATGGAAGATACCGGCTTTAGAGTCGGAAGGGTTGTATAGCATCGTTTCTGCGATGACGAAACCATCCGGCGTCCCATAATTGGTTACGGAATAGGCGTTTAAGTTGCTATCCACCCGGGTGACAACCAGCATGTGATCGAAATTTCCTCCGGAGCCATGCCAGATGAAAAGAAAGTCACCGGGTTCAAGTGGGAAATCATGCCAATTCGTTTTGTTAAGGGGACCGGGAAATTTAATGTGTAAATATCGGTTGGGAGGAAACGCGCGTTCAAGTAATTCCTGGTCTCCAGACGCTAACGGATTTAATAGCCAGAAATCATGTGGAACAATCCTGGAATTAATTAATAAACCCGCACTTTGCATGATGGCGATGGCTAATGGACCGCAAATATTACTCGGATCGCCATAACCCACTCCATTGATCGCTTTCGCTGAACGGATGGAATCTTCAACAGTGGGTTGTACGTAATTCAAGGATGCCCTATATAAAGCCACCTGTTGATCGTTTGATAAAGCCCCGGTGAATATCAATCCACCATTATCAATTGTTGATTGAACCGCATCGGGGGTTTCCGTGGAGGGCAGCACTGTATCCAGTGTATTTGTTGGAAGGACGATCGCAGTTGGTGTGAGCGTTGACGTTGAAGTCGATAATTGCATTTGAGTCGGTGTTGTGGATGGTTTCACAAGATTCTTTGTTGGAAATACCGGTGTGATAGCTGCCGGAGGAAATGGGAAACGAGTTATAAATACCACGACAGCAGTAAACCCCAGAAATGAAACCAATATACCAATCCCCAGCCCGACTCCGAGATACTTTAAATTTGACACCGGATGATACCTAAGCCAAAGCCAACTTCGCGGGTTTCAACACTTCCAGGCGTTCTGCCCCAACCGCAAACATTGTTACCTTTAATTGTCTTTTGGTCAACTCCATCATCTCCGTAGCATTCTCTGTCGAGATTACTGCTGCTTTCAAGAAAGCACCTGCCATACCACCGAGCGTTGCGCCGAGGGCGATACACTTGGCGATATCAAGCCCATCCTTGATGCCGCCGCTGGCGAAGATTGCGATCTTAGGTGCGGCCTTCCTGACATTCAAAATCGAGTCTGCAGTGGGGATGCCCCAACCGACGAAAGTTCCAGCAAGTTCACGTGTGAACTCTTCTGCAGCGCGGTGCATTTCTACTTGTGACCAGCTCGTTCCCCCGGCGCCCGCCACGTCAATCGCGGAGACACCGCAATTTGCAAGAAATTTTGCGGTTCGTTCAGAGATGCCCCAGCCGACTTCTTTGGCGATAACCGGTACTTCCAGTTTTCTGCATATCTCACTTATTTTCTTTGCCAACCCCTTGAAATTCGTATCTCCTCCCGTTTGAACCGCTTCCTGCAGCGAATTCAAATGCAGACAAAGCGCATCCGCCTCTATCATATCCACGGCGCGGCGGCATTCGTCAATGCCATAGCCATAATTCAACTGGACTGCGCCAAGATTGGCAAACAATAAAATATCGGGTGCATATTTTCGGACCTGGAATGTTGCGGCTTGACTCGAGTCTTCCAGCGCTGCGCGCTGTGAACCCACGCCCATTGCTATCCCGGAGGCTTGGGCAGCTTCTGCCAGGCGCCTGTTGATCGTCCCGGCCTGTTCTGTTCCGCCCGTCATCGAGGAAATCAGGATTGGCGCCTTGAGTTGCTTGTTGAAATATCGTCAATCTTGTATCGACATCGTCCAAATTCAGCTCTGGCAGGGCCTCGTGGACAAAGTGATATTTCTCCAGCCCAGTTGTCAATGCGGAGCGAACATCCTTCTCGAGGTTGATCTTTATATGGTCGGCTTTTCGCTGTTCAATTGGCGCAACTTTTGGCATAGAGCAGTGTTCCTGTGTTTGAAATATGAAAACCCGCTTGTGATACAATGGGCGCGACAAAAATGCTAACTAACGGAGGATTATCTCATGGCTGACACGTTCGCCGAAGTCAAGAAAATCATTGTGGACCTGCTTGGTGCAGACGAGAGCAAAGTGACACCGGAAGCCCGTTTCCGCGAGGAACTCGAGGCAGATTCGCTCGATCTCGTGGAATTAATCATGGCTTTTGAAGATAAATTTGGAACCGAAATCTCAGACGAAGCCGCACAAAAGATCACAACGGTGGGCGAAGCCGTATCCTACATAGACGCACATAAATAATAATGCGATTATAACCGTAGAGCCGCTTTTGAGCGGCTCTACGTGTTTAAATACCGGTATCTGCTCATGCCCTCGTCCCACACCATGCTGCGCAGGATCTGCAACTTTCAGCTTGGGACGAGGAATTCCGGAAAAAAGACATATGCAGGGCATACGCCCTGCATATGTCTTTTTTCCGGAAACTTTGTGCCGAGGTTATGAGTAGGTAGATGGCTAGACGCTATTTTAGCAACCCCGGGATTTCTTCGGGGTGCTTTGCAACTTTTACACCCGCTTCTTCAAGCGCTTTTACTTTGTCAGCCGCGGTGCCGGAGCCGCCTTCAATGATCGCGCCAGCGTGTCCCATGCGCTTACCTGGAGGGGCGGTCTGCCCAGCTATGAAGGAAACGACCGGCTTGGTCATCTTGGTTGAAATGAATTCAGCCGCTTTGTCCTCGTCGGTACCCCCAATTTCGCCGATCAACACTACTTTTTCCGTTTGAGGATCGTGCTCGAACATCTCCAAAACATCGACGAAGTTTGTCCCATTGATGGGGTCGCCGCCGATACCAACGCAGGTCGAGGCGCCCATCTTAACCAATTTTAGTGCATACAGGACTTCATAAGTCAACGTGCCGGAGCGAGAAACCACTCCGACGTTACCGGGTATGGCAATGTCACCGGGAATGATACCTACTTTCGATTCACCAGGTGTTAAAAGGCCAGGACAATTTGGCCCGATGAGTCGTACTTTTTTCTGATCAATATAATTACGCACCCGCATCATGTCCTGGACCGCGACGCCTTCGGTGATGCAAACGATCAATGGAATACCCGCATCCGCCGCTTCAAACATTGCATCAGGGGCACCCCGTGCGGGAACAAAAATCACGGTAACATTTGCCCCGGTCGCTTCCACGGCTAATTTAACAGAGTCAAATACGGGGATCTTTCCATCCAATACCCATTCTCCACCCTTACCGGGCGTCACACCAGCTACCACATTGGTGCCATAACTCACCATGTGAGTAGTATGAAACAGGCCTTCATTACCAGTTATCCCCTGAACAAGAAGACGCGTGTTTTTATTGATTAGAATGCTCATGCTATTAAGCTTTCCCCTTGGCAGCCGCAACTGCTTTTCTGGCTGCATCGGCAAGCGTTTCTGCAGTGATCATTTTGGCATCTGCCAATAACTTACGTCCTTCTTCAGCGTTCGTTCCAACCAGGCGTACCACCATAGGTACCTTTGGCTTTACGTCCTGCATGGCAGCCAGGATGCCGCGTGCCACTTCGTCGCAACGGGTAATACCCCCGAATATATTGAACAGCACCGCCTTTACATTTGGATCCGATAAAATGATGCGCATCGCAGCTGCGACTTTATCGGAGCCTGCGCCGCCCCCGATATCGAGGAAATTTGCCGGCTCGCCCCCAAATAGTTTCACGATGTCCATGCTGGTCATTGCCAAGCCTGCACCATTGACCATGCATCCGATATTACCGTCCAGCTTTATATAGGATAATCCGTATTTACGGGCTTCGGTTTCTGCGGAGGCTTCTTCGTCGATGTCGCGCATCTCGGCCAGGTCGCCATGGCGATAAAGCGCATTATCGTCAATCATCATCTTGCCGTCCAGTGCAACAAGATGTTTGTCTTTTGTGATCACAAGCGGATTGATTTCGGCCAGGGTCGCATCGGTGTCAGAATAAACTCGCCAAAGCCCGCCCGCAAGTTTACCGAAATCTTTCCAATAGTCGCGTGGCAGATCAATCGAGGCGGCAATATCGCGCGCCTGATAATCCCGCAAGCCAAGTAAAGGGTCTATATAAACCTTGATTATTTTCTCAGGTGTTTTGGCGGCCACTTCTTCAATTTCCACGCCGCCGGCTGCCGAAGCGATCATCACCGGTTTCCTGGCCGCCCGGTCATTTGTGATGGAAAAATAGATCTCGGTTTCTATCGCAGCTGCTTCATCCACAAGGACTTTTCGGACTGGTAGCCCCTTGATCTCCATAGCAAGAATCTGGGTAGCAAGCTGTTCGGCTTCCTCGGGATCTTTAGCCAGTTTAACGCCACCTGCCTTGCCACGTCCCCCGACAAGCACTTGAGATTTAATAACAACACGGCTACCCAATTCCTCGGCAATAGCCTTTGCCTCGCTTGCTGTAGCCGCAACCCGTCCTTTTGGGATCGGAATACCGTATTTTGCGAAGATTTGTTTGGATTGATATTCATGAAGTTTCATGCATTTTCCCTTGATCCATCGAATGGGCACGCGCATTATACCACCGGGTCTCACGCCCAAAATATTTATTTATTTCACCTTAGAGACGGTTGTGAGCCGATACAAAAAAATTCGTCCGGCAATTAGCCGGACGAATTAGCAATCAGGGTAATGTAAATTCCATAATCCTATTGTTACCGGCATCTGATACCCAAATATGTCCGGAAGAGTCTATTGCGATGCCAGACGTGGTTCCGAAGGTAGAATCGGTTGTCCCATAATCTCCCCAGGTTTGAACCAACTGGCCATCTGTCGTGTATTCGATCACCCTGAAATCTTCCGGATCAGTGACAAAAACATGACCCTTATCGTCCACCGCGATGAACGGTTTGTTATCCAGCGATTGGCCATTCCAACCAACAACGTCCCATTGTTTTAGCGGCGTGAATTGAAGGCCGATTGCAGCAACAGATGTCGTAAAGGTTTGGATACGTTGGTTCCAGGTATCCGTTATGTATAAAGTGCCGCTAGAATCTATGGCAATACCGACAGGCTCATCGAAGAGACCGGGATCGAGTCCGGCGGAGCCAAACTGGGTAATGTAATTCCCATTGGCATCGAAAACGACGATCCGTTTGTTGCCCGTATCGACAACGTAAACCCGTCCTTGCGCATCGACAGCGATCCCACGCGGACCATAGAAGGTTTCCGGTTGATCTGCCGGGCCATAGGTAGACCACATCTTAATAAACTGCCCGGCGGCTGAAAACTTTTGAATGCGATAATTCCAGGTGTCAGTAACATAGACGGAACCATCCAGCCCTACGGCGACACCCCACGGTTCATTAAACGTGGATGGTGGAGCAGCCGGATTTGGATTGTTTGGATCGTTTCCAGAGGTGGAGCCCCATTGGTTAATCAGAGTGCCACTTGCAGCAAAGTGAAGAATCTGATTATTGCGCGAATCGGCCACATAGAAAGTTCCATCCGGCGCAAAGGCCATCGAGCGCGGTGCATTCATCGGTGGATTAATTACCGTAGAATCAACGATCTGGTTGGCCGAGAGAGTGATCGTCTTTCCCTGGTATGGGTCAATCTCTGCGGGTTGTTGAACCGATGGCGGGGCGCCATATTTCCATATTTCTTCGGCGATGTCTTTTTTGATATACATGCGCATCGCATCCGAAGGCTGCCAGGTAGCCAGCGTTAGGTCGGTGTGGCCCGTCGCTGCTGCATAGGCTGTGTAATCGCGATTGAGCCAGATATCAATGATGCCGGTGCGAATATTAGGATCCAAAACAGCCGAGCAAATGCGGGAAAAATCCTTTGTCTTATAAAGCCTTAAGAAACCAAGTATCCCGTTGCAAGAATAGCTTTGATCAAAGGGGGTGGGCTGGCGATCGGTTACGAGCCCAAAATAATCCTGATTGGGCCACCACATGCGAATGTAATCGAACCGGTAGTAATCCGTCCCTAGGGCCTGGTCGATTTTGTCAAAATTTTTAGAATCGACAATCACAATGGTCGAATTGCGCAAATCCCGGGTAGGTTGGTCAAAGGAATGCTGGTTGGTAAAATCGCGAAGATACCAAACAAAGGGCCACGAAACACCCGTATCGGGGGCACTGGCATCATAGGCAATATCAATGCCCATGCCGCCCGTTGTCCGCTCAGAGATTTCCGTGGCCTGATTGATCACATCTTTTACGCCCGTAGCTCCGTGGGCATAAACCAAATACTCCATGGCATTGTCGTAATTTATATATGCAGCTCGGAATGACGCCCGCACTGTTAATATTGTTAGTAATGCAAAGAAAGTTAAAATGAATACTCGAACGACTTGACGACCGCTCCAGTTCCGCAATAAATAGACCAATCCGATGGCACTCAGGACTGTCACGACGGCTGGCAGCAGGAACGCACTTGTGGCCTGGAGTTGATTTAAATCTTTACCCTGGAATGGGGGATTCGTTCCGAGTAATGCCATAAGGCATGCGGCGAAGCTTGTAAAGAATACAAATACGATACCCAGGACCAGAAGGGCTCTTTGTTTAAATAATCCCTGCCAATCGGTTGTATCAATGATCCAACCAAGCCCCCAGGCGGCAAATAAAATCAACGGCCAGGCAAGGTGATAGGTCAGCCATGGCATCTTCTCACCCGCCATACTAAATGAGATGATGCTGACGACAACCCACCAGAATAATAAGCTGAATGTATTCGGGAAATTCGCCGCCTCAATTAATTCTGGATCGGATTGGACATCCCTGGCATCCGCCGTCGGTAGAGCCCGTGGCCAGCGGCGAATTGCTACGATCAACGCGAGAATAGCACCCAATAAGGGCAGGAATTCATAAATCGGCAATTGAATGAGTAGGTAATAATACCAAGGCTGGCTGCCGCGTTGGACGCCTTGTTGTACGAGCCAATAACCCAATGACCCAACTACGCCGGTGAAGAACCCATCCGTATTTGTAAAAATAGTCGTATAAAAGACAGTGAAAGGCACCCAAAATGTCAGCGCAAGTTTCCACCAGTCTCTTTTCCAAAGAAGGCCAATCGCGATCGATAATCCAAAAGTGATGGCGAGGAATATTGCCACCACGATTACGTCATGCGGGGTCAATGCCTGAAGCTCGGCGTCCGTTGTGGGAATTTGTACGTTTAGCTGGGTCCCAAGAAGTTTAATAGGAAAAGCCGTCAGCATCGGCAGGATAAGCGTCCCCGAGAGCATCAACATGTCGAACGAGCGCTCGGATTTAATTCGCAACCAGGTGTATCCACGAAAAAGAAAAAACACAGCTGCCAGGATAGCGATGATCCCAACGAGAACGATGATTGCGCCGGGGAAAGCGCCGCTGGCCGCAGGTTGAAGCGGGGATGGCGATGCGGAAGGGTTGGAGGGCGAGGCCACTTCCGTAGAGCTTATCGTGGCCGTCTGGTGGGTTGCAAGTGCCAATCCGCCACCGACCCCAATCAAAAGTATTCCAATCGCCAGGGTTGTTATAAACGCGCGGTAGGAAACTTTGTCTTCCCACACATGATGGGTAACCCTGTAAATAAAGTAAATGAATAGGAAGAGCATCAGCTGCGCTGCATAAATATATGAAGTCTCTTTGTCAATAAAATGTAAAAGCAATGTAACGGCCAGTAAGTAGAGATATTTACGCTGACCGCTTTCGAAATACCGGAGAACCGTATAGAGCATGAGGACTCCGGAAAAGATCGCATAAGGATCCTCCCGCACATATCTCCCGTAGAAAAGCATGATCGGCGAGATCACCATCATTATCCCTGCGAGGAGACCACCCGTCTTGCCGAGGTAACGACGCCAATACCAGCATAGTGAAATTGTGGCAATGTTAAAAAGGGCAGCAGGGATCCGAGCCGTAAAATCGTTTGGGCCGAACAGGAAATAAGAAAGTGCGATGAGATGGAACTGCAAAGGACCATGCATCATCGGATTGTGCTGGTAGCCATCGCCTTTGTAAAGAAGCCACGAGAAATAAGTATGCAGGCTTTCATCGTGACTCATGACTCTCGCGCCGAGGTTATAAAACCGCGAAATGAAGGCTACCAAAATGATGCATATAAAAATAGCAACTTCATATGTTATTGCCGGTAAACCGGGATGTATTGGACGTTCAAGCCAGGACGAGTTATTTTTTTTAGATTCCATGATCAACTCTGTTGATTAGGGTGATGTACTATAATGCAAACTTTTTGTTCTTGCAAGCAATAGCTTGGGTAAGGATTAAAAAGGTTGTAAAAATCACCAGAGATAAACGGAGATGCATTTCAGGCTTTTGCACAAAGTCAAGTTATCCTTTCAGTGGTTCCGGTTATTTGGCAAAAATGCGCATAGCCATTTATATAAATAACAAACCAAACAAAAGAAACAAACTAAAAAGACCTACCAGCCAACTGACCGCAGCCTGCCTGTAATATCAATCCCCCGGCGAATTCTTATTGTGCAGGGAACACCAGCTTTCTCCAAAGCTTCCTTAAACTTTATGGCACGTTCGTGCGTTGTGGACTTGCCTTCATATCCCGTCGGTCGGATTGAGGGGAATTGCATTGACATGACACAACAACCCTTTTAAGCGTGCTCCAAGCTTACGAGCCTGTTCGGGAGTGTCGTTTACACCATTAATCAGTGCCCATTCAAAAGTCACACGACGACCCGTTTTCATCAACATATTCACGACAGGCATCCAATAATTCATCGATCTTATAGCGCTTGTTGACAGGCATCATACTCAGCCGCAGGTCATCGTCTGCAGCATGGAGCGAAATCGCAAGGTTCACCTGCCGCTTTTCATTGGAAAAACGTTTGATCATTGGTACCAAGCCGACCGTCGATATCGTGAAGCGACGTGCGCCAAAGTTAAAACCTTCAGAATTGTTAAGACGGTCGATAGCCGCCATCGTATTATCGTAATTATGAAACGGTTCGCCCATGCCCATGATTACAATATTCGTGACCACCTGACCTTCGGTCTGCAGCAGACGAGCATAATACATTACCTGCGCCACGATTTCTCCGCTTGTGAGATTCCGTTTGAATCCCATCTGACCTGTCGCACAGAAAACACACCCCATCGCGCAGCCAACCTGAGTGGAGATACAAAGGGTCCGGCGCTTATCGTAGCGCATCAATACCGTCTCAATGAGGTGATCATCGTGCAGCTTGAATAACGTTTTGCGCGTCTGTCCGTCGCTCGAATCGAGAAAGCGAACCGGTTCAATCCCGCGAAAAACCAAACTCCAACGCCATTTTCTCGCGCAATGATTCAGGAATGTTGGAAAATTGTGATGCAGAGTTATAAAAATTGTGATATAGACCCTGCCAGACCTGCAATGCGCGATAAGAGGGTTCGCCCCACGATATTAATAATTTCTGCAATTTCCGGGAGATCCAGGTCATAAATAAACATGATTTGTTGATGGCATTATTGGGAGATCAGCTCCGTCAGGTCTCTTGAGATCACATCAGGCTGGGGGCTCCAATTCAATGCTTGTTGACTTGTGCTAACACCTGATAGAACCAGTGCAGTACGCGCTCCCAAAGCCTGACCGCCGGCAATGTCGGTCTCGAGGCGGTCACCTACAACGAGGATTTCTTTCTTACTCAACTTCATCCTCTCCGCAGAAAGATCAAACATAAATGGCGACGGTTTGCCAATGATAACCGGCTTAACCTCGGAAGCAGTCTCGATTGCAGCGATAATCGAGCCAGCACCCGGCACAAGACCGAGCGGTGTTGGAAAAGTTGCATCAGGGTTAGTACCGTAAAAAGGCGCGCCGCTGCGGATGTGGGATGCAGCGCGTGCTAGTTTTTGATAGGTTAATGCGCGATCCATCCCTGCTATCACGGCCACGACTGGCGAATCATCCGAAGGATCGATTATCGGAATGAAGCCATTTTCGCGCAATCCGGAAATCAGACCGTTCTCGCCAACTACATAAACAGCACCTTTTTTCGGAAAGGCCTTAACGAGTGCATGTACGCTCGCCATGGCGGATGTGACAATCTGCCACGGTTCCAATTCAACTCCAAAGCGTTGAATTTTATCAAGGTATTCTGTGGACAGAATTTGTGGCATTATTTGTCGCCAGGACCACTTTGAGTCCCTGTGACCGGATGCTATTAAAAACGGCGGGCAAATCTCCGATGGGGGAGTTGTCCTTCCACAATACGCCATCCATGTCCAAGATCAAACCACGTATCGGGGGAGTGAAGTGTTTAATCATTCCAATCACTTTAGCTTCTTCATAAGGTATTCCAAAACGGGGCGATCAATCCAGCCTGAATCGGGATCAGCCCGCTCTTCGAAATTTTCGTTATCAATGAAGGCGCGGAACGCCTCCGCGGGTCGCATCATCATAATCCCCGTTCGTTGGGGTGTAATATCCAAGCCCTTTCATAATAGCCTGGAGTTCTTTTACCACATTACCCTCCAGTTTTACTTTTTGCGATTTGGGACTTTTTCCAAAATATAAACGATAGAGTTCGAGCAATTCACCCAGCCGCCCAATTGGATTCAGATGATCGTCCACGCGGCAATCAACCCAACGATCGTTATATCCACCATATCCTGCTTTTTGCTTGACTACGAACAGGGCAGCGGACTGGCGCCCACGCCGGTCGCCACCTGCGCGACTGCCTCCATCCAAGGCGGCAAAAAGGCGTTCAGGAAGTTCGCCTTTTGCATCCAGGAAGGCATGTTCCATCTCCCGTATAACTTCAGCGCCAGCCAGGCTGTTCCCTTGGATGGCGTAACCAGGCCCCATCAAGCCGCCTGCCCAAACGGAACAAGACTTACCTGTGTACGATGTCGATCTCCCCTTGAAGTCAACCAGACCAACCTGCCTTTCGTCCCGCTCACGATCGCGAGAAAGGAGTTTTGACAGAGTCTCTTCGGCAGTGAGACCGCTCGCCAAAAGCTCCAAGCCACGCGGGCCGAAAGTAGTATTTGCCAACGATTGAACAGCAATTGCACCCACTTTCGCCTTTGCCCAGGGTACGACCGCCCCGACAGCCGGAAACTTCGACGCGACCGCGATGCCCCAAGCCTGGGATTTGAGATCGCAGGCAACAATCGAGAATGTTGATAAAGAAGACATTCGGGGAATTATAAACGCAAGAAGGGCGGGCTGTCGGCCCGCCCTTTCGGTTAGATAAATATTTTATTACGCTTTTTCTTTTTGCTTTTCAGGCATTTCAAGCATTTGATCGACCAGACCGTAATCGACTGCTCCCTTGGCGTCCAAATAAAAATCACGGTCAGTATCACGCTCGATCACTTCAAGAGGCTGTCCGGTGTGTTTCGCCAGGATTCCGTTCAGCAAGGCCCTCTGGTGTAATATCTGCTTGGCGGCAATCTCAATATCGCTCGCCTGACCTTGTGCACCGCCAAGGGGTTGATGCATATGAATTGTGGCATGAGGCAGGGCGTATCTACGAGATTTTGTCCCAGCAGTCAATAACACTGTCCCAAAGGAAGCCGTTACCCCAACTGCAACAGTGCTAATAGGATTTGAAATCATCTTCATAGTGTCGTAGATCGCGAAACCGGCATATACCTGACCGCCGGGCGAATTAATGTACATCTGAATTTCCTTGTCAGGATCTTCGTGATTCAGAAATAACAACTGGGCCACGATGACATTGGCGACCTGGTCGTCAATGGGAGTGCCAAGGAAAATGATCCGCTCTTTCAGCAAGAGTGAATAGATATCGTAAGCGCGCTCGCCGCGGCCCGATGTCTCAACCACCATAGGAACAACATTTTGAAAATTTGGAATATTCATAACCTCTCTCATTTCTTAACCGGCGACTTTTTAATTGTGGATTTCGATTTACTACCGGATTCTGCTTTTTTAGATGCGCCAGCCTTTATAGTCTTACCGGATTTGGCCGGACTCTTCTTCGATTCTTTTAGGGATTTGGCTTTCCCGGTTTTTAATTTATCGTCAATTTCTTCACTTTTCACTTCGCCTTCCGGTTCGTCACCCGAATTTTTTTCATCCGGTTTAATTTCACCGGTGGCAATTGCCTTTAATCTCTCGAGGGTGCGCCGTGTTAATAATCTATTGGCAGATTCCATGGCAACCGCTTCGGCCACACGTTGTTGTCCTTGTTTGCCACCTCGGATTTTGTTCATATTCACGCCTTGCATTTGCAAATCCATAAGAGTGGTGTTGAACTCCTGATCAAGCGATTTATCATCCACTTCAATCTTTTCCTGACGCGAAATTTCATCGAGAATCAGGGAACGCTCAAGACGTTTCTTTGCAACCGGTTTAGCTTCCTCTTCAAAGAATTTGCCGGCATCCGTTTTTCTCATCTTGTAATACGTTTCAAGATCAAGCCCCTGGCTGGCAAGCCGCTGGCGTAAATCCTCCACGACATGCTCCGCCTCATGGTCAAGGGATTGGGAAGCGTATTTAATAGTCGCATCCTCCTTAAGTTTATCGACCAATTTGGCAAAGTATTCGTCATCATATTCGGCGCGGGCACGAGCTTCTATATCTTTTGTAAGAACCTCTTTGAGCGCCTCCAAGGATTGATATTCACCAGTCATCTTTGCGAATTCATCATCGAGGGGAGGTAAAGTGACAGATCGAACTGTTTTGATGGTTGTCTCAATCTCCACCGTCTCACCAGCCAGCGTTTCGTCGGTAAAATCATTCGGGAAAGTGTAGCTGAGGGTTTTGACGTCTGCAGATTTCTGTCCAATAAGTTGGCGCGCAAACCCGGAAAAGGGAAATTCATTATCCCGATCTTCCTTGCGGATTATCGTTGCGAAACCAGGCCGCGTCAATGATTCTTTATCCGACTTCAAATCAACGAGCAAATAATCCCCTTCCTGAGCCTCGCGCTCGACAGTCTCCGTCGAACTATACATTTGCTGAAGTTCTTCGAGAGCTTGATCCAGTTTTTCCTTGCCTGGGGCCTGAAACTCGTAAGAAAGACGGGCAGCCTTATAATCTCCCAATTTGACTTCGGGCATCAGAGGTACTTTAAAAGAAAATTTTGGGGTTTCAGTCCCGTCCACTTTTTCCAAGGACCCTGCGGCTGCAGGATTAATCTCCGCTTCTTTGAGCATCTCTGGATAGACCTCGTCCACGAGAAGGTCAACCGCCTGTTCGTAGATGGCCGCATCGCCATAATAACGAAGGATCACTTCGTAAGGCGCTTTACCCGGACGGAAGCCCGGGATTTTCCCACGCTCTGCGAGCTTACGAGCTGCGCGGCGCCTGGCTGCATCGAGGCGATCAGGTTCCACCTCCACTACAACCTGGGCCTGATGATCATCTTGAATGGTTTTTTCGAATTTCAACTTTGATCTCCATGCAAACCTGGGTCTCAAAATAATGGGGACGGTGGGACTTGAACCCACACGCCTTGCGGCACATGATCCTAAGTCATGCCTGTCTGCCAATTCCAGCACGTCCCCTTGCCTGGAATGCGGCGAAATTATAAAGCACAGGGAGGAGGGCGTCAATAAACGGGGAAGGGTGTTAACTTTTTACATATACGGGATTTGGTATAATCCCGCCCTATGTCGCGTGTTATTAATCCCGATTCAGTGGGAAAACTACGTACTCAGCTCATAAAGGGCATCGTTCTTTCCATCCGTGAACTAGCTCGGCAAACCGGAACAGGGGTAGAAACCCGTGATCTTGCAGCTTTTATTGCCCTGGCTTTGAAGACTATTTCCGATGGCATCGACGTAAGTGTCACGGCGTGGGAAAAACGGGATTATTGGATCAAAGCAGACAAGTTCCGCATGGAATGGATGTGGACCGGTTCGACAGCCGAGAAGATGCGAAATGCGGTTTTGTCAGATGATTGGGCGACTGTTGCAACGCTCTCCGCACAAATTGCACAAAAATTCAATAAGATCCAGGTCAGCGAGAACCACCGGTTAGGGAGACCCTGGGTTGGATCTTATGATCAATTAATCGAAAAATAAAAAAAACTCCGGAGCTGAAAAGCTCCGGAGTTTTTTTTATTAACTAGCTGAATGGGCAGGTCATTTCCCATTCGTTTGCCCGATGTAAATTATCGAATTAGCGAATAAACTGAAGATGTTCAAAGTCATGCTATAGTTAACAAGGAGTATCCATGAGCACACTTACTGATTTTTCCAACGGTTTGACAAATGCCGTTCAAAAAGGCGGCGCGAGTACCGTCCTTGTAGATGCACGACGGCGTTATCCCGCGAGCGGTATCGTCTATGCAGCCGATCTTATCCTAACCGCGGATCATGTTGTCACTCGTGAGGAAAACTTAAACGCCGCTGGCGCAGACGGCAAATCATATCCAGTTACAATCGCAGGTCGGGATCCCGGCTCCGACCTTGCGCTTTTGCGTCTGTCAGAAAAAGCCTTCACACCTGCCAGTATTACCAAAGATGATCCAAAAGTTGGGCAACTTGTGCTTGCGCTTGGGCGGCCCACTAATTCCGGCGTCCAGGCTTCGTGGGGTATTATTACTGCCATAGGCGGACCCGCTCGCACCGGTCGAGGAGGATTACTTGAGGCCTATATTCAAACAGAGACCACGTCTTATCCCGGTTTTTCCGGTGGGCCGCTGGTAAATACTGAGGGCGAAGTGGTGGGCCTTAACACATCCGGCCTTGCCCGCGGTACTGCTTTGACGATCCCCATAAAATCAGCATGGCGCATCGCAGACTCCCTCGCAAAACACGGCACAGTAAAACGCGGCTATTTAGGCGTACGCACACAAAGCGTCGACCTCCCAGATGCAGCGCAGAAAGAACTTAAAAACAACCAAGAGCATGGTTTGCTTGTGTTGTGGTTGGAAGATAAGGGCCCAGCCGAACAAGGCGGTTTGCTTGTCGGCGACATCCTGGTGAAAGTCGACGGGCAGGCTGTTGGAGACCCGGATGATCTTTATTCCGCGCTGAATAGCGATGCGGTCGGTAAGTCAATCCCGGTCGAAGTCCTGCGGGGCGGCAAGCCCCAGGTCATTAAAGTGACGGTAGGAGAGAGAAAATAAATTGATCCGTGTCCTGCTCGTCGTTCCTTCACCTGCTTTACGGGCAGGATTGCGTTCTCTGCTTTCGTCCGATAATGAGATCAAAGTCATCGATGAGCGGTCCGAATGGAGCGACTCTTTGCAAGAAGAGCAAAACGAAGCCGACGTTGTGATCACAACGTCGGCTTCGTACGCGGCTTATCCAGAAGAAGGAATTGACCTTTCACAAGCTGCAATCCTATTCTTACAGGATGAAGCCGCGATTATTCAAATTACAACGGCAACTTTGCGAGTATGGGGTATTTTACCAACCGATACATCTGCCGCCGAACTGTGCGCTGCAGTCCGCGCCCTTTCTCAGGGATTGATCGCCGGTACGCGTGAATTATTGTTTCCAGCTGCGGATGACAATAATATAGCTCGCGGGCCGTTAACCGATCGGGAAACCGAAGTACTGGCGTACCTCGCAAAGGGATTGGCAAACAAACAGATAGCTGCTGCATTGGGAATCAGCGAGCACACTGTTAAATTTCACGTCTCATCCATTTATCTAAAATTGAATGCCGTCAACCGGACGCAAGCCGTCCGGGAAGGCTTACGCAATGGGTGGATTGTTTTGTGAGATTACGTCAAACTTTCGCTCGCGTTCCAATTGCATAAGGTGCTGCTCTGTATTATTCAGCAGTTCGATCATAAGTTCACGGATGTGGTGGTTAAGGTAATGGTGTTCAAGCGTGGAAAGAGGCAGGAAACGTGCACCGGCAACCACGTTAATGCAGTTGGATGCGCCGCATAAACAAATGAATGGAGAGCTCATCTCCCATTCCGTAGAGGGGTAAAAGAAAGTCAATTCATCACCCGGAACCAGGTCGCGCGCGGCAAAGACGAGCATCCGAGTTGTATCGAGGAATGTACTCGGGTCGCAAGAATGGTTCATCGAAGCCAATTCTTTCACCTCGACGTGCTGTTCGCGTCCGATTTGAACTGTATAAGTATTCGGTTTGCTATAAAGCGATTCGGTTGGGATCGGACAGATGATCTCCCCTTTTTTATACGCTACTTTTGTAGTCAAACTCCTGTACTTATTTTGAGTACGAATAACAAGCGATGCAGTTGTATTCATTTGAAATTTTCATTATCCTTTCTTCAAAGCGACTTGTAAGTATTTTGACAATGTCCCATTATTCAACAACCGGGTATCTCTTCGAATGTGACATTGCCAACGTGTTCATACTATATAACGATATATATTCAATTGCAAGGTTTACCGTCATATATTTTGAAAACTTTAAGGTTCATAATAACAGCCGGATGGATCATCCATCCGGCTGTTATTATGAAAACAACATGATCATTTAGAAAAGTTTCGACTGGTATGCAGGGCGTTTGCCATTGAGCAAGATAAAAGGGGCCGCTTTTTCCGCGATCACTCCCAGCTTTCGTAACGATGAAAGATCATTGAGCTTATTGGTACGCCGCGTTTGCATTATTGCGTCCACACCTCTTGGTCCAATACCCGGTATTCTGAGTAAATCTTTCCTGTCTGCATGATTGATTTCAATGGGTTGTTCTTTTAATCTGGTTTGCGCCCATGCGAGTTTTGGATCTGCTTGGAGAGGTAGGAAGCCATTATCAATAAAAGGTAATTCTTCCAGATCGAAGCCATAATCCCTCAGCAGGAAGGATGCTTGATATAAACGATGTTCGCGCAGTGGGTCCGTGGGTTCTTTATTCTCAAACGGTGTATCAGCAATGGGGCGAAAAGCGGAAAAGTATGCCCGTTTGAGTCGAACATTTTTGTTTAACCAGGCGGTTGTTGATAGCAACTCCAGGTCGGTCTCATCGGATCCGCCCACGACGAACTGCGTGGTTGTTGACGGCCAGCGACCATTCCAGCCCTGGACAGAGGGTTGGCTTCGCCTGATCTCCTCCACCCATTTTAATGGACGAAGTAATTCTTCCAGAAAATGTTTATGAGGTGCGAGGCGTGCCAGCCTCTCGGTGTTCGGGGCTTCGAGATTTACGGAAACACGATCGGCCAGCTGCATAATGCGTTCCACCTGGGCTTTTTCCGCACCCGGCATAATCTTCAAATGGAGATAACCGCGGAACCCCAGTTTATTTCTCAATATATCGGCGGTATCGATGAGTTTATCCTGTGTTCTCAGACCACCACCGGCGATGCCCGAGCTTAGAAAGGCTCCTTCTGCAATACCCGTCCGGTTCAATTCAATGAAGACTTTGGCAAATTCTTCCGGCTTGAAGGTTGCACGGCGAAAATCGCGACCAGCACGGAATGGGCAATAAAAACAATCCCGTTCACAAGCAGAGGTCAGCAGCGTCTTGAGTAACTTAATGCTTTTACCGTTTGGAAGCTGGGCCGGTTGTACCAAAATTGCGTCTTTTTGTTTGGGCGTGAAACAACCTGGCCGCGCTTCAGCCGGCGGAGCAGTTTGTCGTTCTCGAGAACTCTTCAGCCGGTTCCAGCTCCATTTGGCTGGTTAGTATCTGTAAACGGACAAATGCGTTCATACTTCCCATGCTTTCAACTTGGGAGGAAGGATGTTGAAAAAAAATGGATATGCGTGGGGTGTACGCCCCATCCATATCCATTTTTTCTCGTACTTTATGAGTGGTTGTGGATACATACCTCGTATATTATAGAACGTTTATTCTAATTGTCAAGTTATTATTTAATGGGCAATGTCACTTCAAATGTCGAACCCCGGCCTACAGTGCTGGTAACGTGAATTTCGCCGCCATGTATTTGAACGATCCAGGCAACAATCGAAAGACCAAGTCCGCTGCCGGTAGGTGAGTCCGAATCTTCGTCATTATCCCTTGAGCGTGCCGCATCGACCCGATAGAAGCGATCAAAGATGTGAGGTAAATGATCGGGCGCAATACCTGGTCCCGTATCCGAGACGCGCAAGGAAGCTAGATCCCGATTATTATTGCAAACCAGGCCATTCTCGATCCGCACCTTTTGACCCGATCCACTATATTTAATTCCGTTTTCGATCAAATTGCTGATCATTTAAATCAGGTAATGACGGTCACCGTGAACGGAGAGTTCAGGCATTTCACCCATCTCGAGAGTGACATTTTGTCTTTCTGCCAAAGGCGACATTCGCTCAACTGCCTCAACAGTCACGTCGCTAAGATCAAGGTCTTCCAACTTTATTGCAGCCTGGCCTGCATCCATTCGGGCGAGGGCCATTAATTCGTTGACAAGCCTCGTCATACGGGCACTTTCCGCGTCCACCGTTTGCAATGCATGCTGGTACTCACTGGAAGTGCGATGACCGGAGAGCGTACGGCCTACCTCCAAATTCATGACCGTCAAAGGTGTACGCAGCTCATGGCTGGCGTCTGCCAGAAACTGTCGCTGACGCTCGAATGCCGCCTGCAAACGATTAAGCATTTCATCAAACGTGGCCGCCAGTTGGGCAAGCTCATCGTGACCTTGCAAATTCAACCGCCGACTCAAATCGCTTTCACTGATTGCATGAGCTGCATTAGTTATTGCTTTGACTGGCTGCATGGCGCGATCTGCCAGCCATAAACCGCCAAGAAAGGCGACGACCAGCATTCCCAAGCTTCCCATAAGCAGAGAAAGCGCCAGCCGACGAAGATGATCGGCCAACGGAGACGGGCTGCCGAGGATCAAAAATCCCAGCATTAAATCACCACGTACTACAGGAACGATAATAAACAGATAGTCTGTGTTCACCTTATCTTTATTATTAATGATCGGAATTGTTTGCTGGTAAACGCGAGTATCCTGGTTTTGAGCTGCCACCGGAAGCAGTGTACCGACAAGGCCAGTAGGATTCGCCGGATTTGACCCCAACTTTGCAAGACCTGCCCATTTATATCGGTCAATATTATTAAGTCACCGGTTTGAAGCGGAGCCTGATTATTGGGAACGTCCGTGGGGGATAGGTTTGAATTTTGCCATTGTGCGCTCCGGAAATACGTCTGCAACCTGGCAAGTTTTTCCTGCATATTCCCAACAGCATCGACTTGATAATCACGATATTGTGTTAACAGGATAAATACGCTAAATGCCGCCAAGACAATTGCAAGTATCAGGACAAACCACAGAGTTATCCTAAAACGGATACTCTGGAAGAAACTTGATACTGAAGCACGAAGAGATTTCATGCCTGGATTACTTTCGTTCGGGATCGTGCAAGCGGTAACCCGCGCCGCGTATTGTTTCGATCAGTTTAACCTTGAATGGGTCATCCACTTTGCGACGTAGACGCCTAATATAGACGTCTACGACATTAGAAGCTATGCTTTGGTCGTAATCCCACAGATGTGCTACCACCATTTCGCGAGTAATGAGCCGGTTTGGATTCCGCATCATGTATTCGAGCAAGGCATATTCCTTGGCGGTCAAATCAATCGGTTTCTCTTCCCGCCAGACATAATGGGTGGCAGGGTCGAGCTGCAGAATCTTCGATCAGGAGGTTGCCGCTTTTATTACCGGTCTCACGCCGTAACAACGCTCGCAGACCGTGCGCGTAACTCCTTGATCTCGAAGGGTTTCACCAGGTAATCGTCGGCGCCGCTATCGAGCCCCAGTACACGGTCGTCGAGCGCGTCCCGCGGTCAACATCAAAATTGGGGTGGTATTTTTTTGGTCCCTTAATGAGCGACAAACTTCGATGCCATCCCGTTTGGGAAGCATAATGTCGAGCACGATAATATCGTACGGGGCCAGCAAGGCCATTTCTTCGCCTTCCACTCCATCAAATGCGGCATCTACTGCATAGCCGTCTTCGACGAGGGTTGCCCGCAGGCTTTCGCTCAAACGGCGATTATCCTCAATGAGTAATATACGCATGTTTTTTAGTCCCTATCCCTGTTATTTTAGCACTTCAACATGATCAGAAGATGACAACCTCTTTTAGAGCCTATCTGTAAATTCAAGGAGGAAACCACTTTAAAGGCATGATTTTATTAACCGGGTTATTTCGACTTCATCTCCCCGTAATCTTTGAAATGTATACTCTTGCTGATATTCAGTCCGGAGGACCTATGAAAAAACAATTCATCGCGTTATTGGCAGGCACTCTTAATGACCGCCTGTGTAGGGGGAGCCGTGCTGGCAATCAGCGGTGTGGCACTATTCAACCCAAATGGCACGGTAGCAGCAAATTCGCAAGCGCAGGTTGTCGATCCAAACGCAAACCAACAATCACAAATCCAGCAATTACAGAGTTTAGTGGCCCAGTATCAGGCCCGTGACCAACAATACCAGGCACGCGAAGCTCAATTACAACAACAAATTGACCAAGCCAGCGCGCAGGTCCAACAATCGCAGCAGCAGATGCAACAAATCCAAGCATTGTTGAATGCATTACAACAACGAGGCTTGATCACATTGACCTCGGACGGTCGGATTTTCATCAATAATTAAAAAGCGAGGCAGATATGAAACTTTTTAAATTCGGTCTACGTCTCTGGATCATGTTGACGAGCATCATGAGTTTTCTCGCAGGTTGGATCATGCTAGCGCATGCGCCGAAGCCAGTTCAGAACGAGTTCGCCGCTCTATCCGTTAACATTGCTTCTCTGCCAACCCTTGCGCCTTTACCTGACTTGGGTTCCAGCAATAACCAAAACAGTTGGAATCCATTCCAAAATTCTCCTCTTTCTGTTCAACCACAAGTTCAACAGCCAGTTCAGCCTTCGATCCAAACATTTAAGTACTTCTGCACCCATGCCTATATTTCACACCGGCGGGTCCTGATGCAAACGCTTGAATTCCGGTCAATGAACACTTCAGTTATTATGGCAGCGGAGGGGGATGACGAGGTTATCTCAGGGCTTCAGGCTGCGAGGGCGTTCATCGAGGTATCAAGAAAGCGTTTCAGCCGTTTTTTGCCTGAGAGCGAACTCTCCGAGCTTAATCGCTCTGGTGGAAAATGGCATAAAGTTTCAGAAGATCTAATGGAATTGTTGACATTGTCTCTTAAGTATTTTGATGAGACAGGAGGAATGTTCGATCCTTCATCCTGCCAGATTTGAAACGTGCAGGCTGACGATAAAAGTATGGAGATAATACGTGCTGAAGGAGCCGGGCCCATTTCAGGAAAGTTTCACCCCGGCAGGTCAGCCTTACCTTGATATCGAGTTCGACCTGGCGGCAGGACGCGTTCGATTACCCGCTTCCATGGAAATTGACCTGGGTGGGATCGCAAAAGGCTGGATTGTTGAGAAAGCGTCTAATTTGCTGAGACTTTCGCCTCAACCTGTGCGGTCAGCGCAGGAGGCGACATTAACTCCGATTGGAATCCCAAGTACCGGTTCAAGCTGGGAAGTCGAATTGGAAATACCGAAGCAACCCCGATCGATCTGCAGCAGTTTTGTATGTCGGCCAATGCTCTATAGTCACCTGTTCGATTGCAAAACGAACCTGGAGTCAAAATGGCCGGGTAAGGCACCACTTGATCGATCCCCGGACAGGCAACCCAGCAGAAACTGACTGGTTAAGCGTAACGGGGATCGCTCCAAAAATAACCGAGGGCTGAAGCATATGCCAAGGCCTTATTGATCGGGGGGCATAGGCAGAGCCGATCGATTGATATCAAAATTTCCTGAATTAGCTTATATCACAGTTGACCGTGATGGCCGCATTTCCGGCTCGCAATTCGGCAAGGAGTATCTGAATGACTACGACCACGTCTTTAGCTAATAAAAAATCAAATTCAACTGGTGGGCAAATCCTAAAATTTCTTGCAATCATGGGTTTCGTCGGGATAATTTTCGTCGGTCTACTGGCTGCGTTATGGTTGAGTCGACAACTTCTGGCACAACCATGGTTAATTAACACTTCAATCCCTGTTTGCAATGGATTCGGTGCAAGCCTGGTGGTATGTGACGCGAGCTGCCGGTTTGACATCCTATTTCCTGTTGTGGTTATCGATGGTGTGGGGAATGGCGATCTCGACCAAGTTTTTTCACCCAACCATCGATGGTAGTTATTCGTATGATTTCCACGAATTTCTTTCTTTACTTGGTTTGGGATTTGTCCTGCTGCACGTAGCCGTCTTAATGCTCGACCAATTTTTACCGTTCTCGATATGGCAAATAATAGTGCCATTTATCGACACTTATCGACCGTTTTGGGTTGGATTGGGAATTATTGGTTTCTATCTTTCCCTGCTCGTTACAGTGACATTTTACATGCGGAAAATAATCGGTGGCCCCAGGCATTTTAGGAGCATACAGTACTCTAAGCCTGGTCGGGTATCTTGGTGAAGTACGTACCATGGGTTATTTGCCGGCACGAACTCGGCGCTCCCAGTTGCCAAGCTGCTCTATGGTGGTACTTCCCTAGTTAAGGTCTCTTTCTTGACGATTTATTGGCTGGTGACACTTGAACTAAATAAACGTGAAAAAGCACGGGAAAAGGCCGACTCATCACCGTCCAACGAAATCAACGGCTCAGACAAAGTCAAAGGTAAATCGGTAAAAAAAATAGGGAAGAGGTGAAGGTAAATCAAATGGTAGCACTAATCAGGGATAAGTCATCCCATCCATTAGATTCCTTAATTGATAAGCCTTTAAAAAATAAATCTTGTGAAGGTGAAGGGGGGTGGAATTTGTAGCCCTTCGTATAATAAATTCAATGCTTCTGATAAGTATTAGGGGGTATAGCTTAGAATTTTTTATTCGTAAAATCTCAATCCAAAGTAACGTTACCCCGCACGATAATATCCTTACCCCGTCCGATGTAGCGCTTATATCAGCGGGCGCTGGTTCCTGTTGCAAGTGGCAGCCCGATCGCCGAACGTACCTGGCGCTTTCGAGGGCGGTCC
>CAVWHR010000029.1:0-93227 GCA_963754835.1 uncultured Chloroflexia bacterium
CCCTTGAAGAAGACTGCGGCGACCAGCAGCTTCGGATACTCGGAATCAATGCCCTGCGACTTGAGGTAGCGGACCAGCAGCGGAAACGTGGCGTCGCGAAATGACTCCCACGAACCGCGCTCCGGCAAGCTGACTTCGTAAACTACCGGGGCGATGTCAGCGCGTTCGAGCAACTCGCGCCGGGCGCGATTGAATTCGCCGCCCGGCACGACCTGAAACGCCCGGCCCAGGATGTTGTCGCGGAAATCACTCATGCTAGGGATGCCTCTTCAAAGCGAGGCCGTATATTCATCAACGCCGTCTTTAGCGCCGTTTGCTGGCGTCCACTACCAGGTAGCGGCTGCCGCCGCCGCTCCACACGCGGAGCAACACGCGGTCGCCTTTGATTTTTTCACTGCGCTGCACAGCTTCGTCCGCTGTGGTCACGCGCTGCCGGTTAATTTCCAAGATCACGTCGCCAGGGCGCAATCCCGCTGCGGCCGCAGGCGAAGCCGCGTCAACGTCCACCACGAGCGCGCCCTGCACCTGATTGGGGATGTTGAACTGCCGACGATAACGCACGTCAAGGTCCTCGACCGTAACACCGTCGAGTGCGTCCGCCTGCTGGCTGCGGCGCAGTCCCCCAGAGCGGCCATCGGCTTTGGCCAGGCCTTCGGGGGGCACTTCACTTAGTTTGACGGAGAGCGTTTGCTCCTTGCCGTCACGCAGCACTTTGACCGAGACTTTCGTGCCTGGAGCGGTCTGCGAGGCCATGAGGCGGAGATGCCGGCTGTCCGTCGACTTTCTTGCCGTTGAACTCGACGATGACGTCGCCGTCCTTCGAACCCGGCCTTCAGCGGCAGGCCAGTCCGGCGTCACGTCGCCGACGAGCGCGCCGGTGCTGTCCTTGAGCTTGAACTCCTTGCGCCAGCGCAGGGGTGACGTCCTGGATCATGACGCCCAGATAGCCGCGCGTCACCTGGCCGTCCTTGACGAGGCTGCTCCATGACGTCGCGGGCCAGGTTGATCGGGATGGCGAAGCCGATGCCCTGGTTGCCGCCGCTGCGGCTGAGGATGGCGGTGTTGATGCCGATCAGCCGGCCTTCGGCGTCCACCAGCGCGCCGCCGGAGTTGCCGGGATTGATCGCGGCGTCGGTCTGGATGAAGTCCTCGTAATCCGAGGCCCATGTTGCCGCGGCCCTTGGCGCTGACGATGCCGGTGGTCACGGTCTGGCCGATGCCGAAGGGATTGCCGATGGCCAGCACGACGTCGCCCACCTCGACCTTGTCGCTGTCCGCCATCGGCGACGGCGGGCAGGTCCTTGGCGTCGATCTTGATGACGGCGACGTCGCTCTTCGGGTCGCGGCCGACGACTTTGGCGGTGAACTCGCGGCCGTCCTGCAAGGCGACCTTCACCTCGTCGGCGCCGTCCACGACGTGGTTGTTGGTGAGGATGTAGCCGTCCTTGGTGACGATGACGCCGGAGCCGAGGGCTTGTTCGCGGCGCCAGACAATCGGCGCCGCATTAACTGAAGCAGGAATTCCTCTCCTTGGATTGGATACCAGCCAACCAGTCGAAAATGGAACGCTGCCGCAGGATGGTCAAATCCGTATCACCCGGGTATCAGAGTCCGTTATTCTGGCTCAAAAATCCATCTCATACGAAAGCCAGACAATCGATTCGCCTGAAATAGCACTCGGACAACAACAGGTATTAAAACCAGGACAGAATGGCTTGTCTGTCAGTCGAACGCGCATCCGTTATGAAGATGGGAAGGAAGTCAACCGCGTTCAGGATGTAGAGAGTGTGGTGCGTCCGCCACAATTGCGCGTTATTGCAACGGGATCCAAGATAGTACCTAATACGACAACTATTAATGGTGTAACTTTCCAATATTGGCGATCCATGAAGATGTACGCCACTTCTTACTCTCCTTGCAGGTCTGGCGTACCGGGACAATGCTTCAATGGTACAAAATCGGGTTTACCGCTGCAAAAAGGGATTATTGCAGTGGACCCGTCAACCTATGGTTATTTGGTTGGCCAGAAAGTTTTCATCCCTGGATATGGTAATGCAGTTGTGGGAGACATCGGTGGAGGATATATTATCGAAAAAGAACTGGGTGTTCCAAGAGAGCTTTGGATTGATCTGGGATATGCCGACAACAACTATCAGGAAGCACCCGGATGGGTCACCGTTTATTTTCTCATGCCAGCACCTGCGACGATCCCGGCGTTCATGAAATAGAAGAATGTTTCTAAAGATATAATCGATAGAACAATGCTTGGCATCCCAATTCAAGGAATTCAGCCTTGACAAAAACGCAAAAAATCATCACAGCATTATTAGCTACAACAGCATGTGTACTGGTCGTCTTTGTTGGATATTTTGGCTGGCAAACTTATCAAAGTTGGGCAGGGCAGCCTTTGGGTGCCGGATTGCCGACTTCTCCTTATACTCCGATCGGTTTACCCCCGACCTGGACGGCAACAGCCGGGCCGATCAATCCGATCAATCTAAAATCGTTTGTCAATAGCACGCCTACTCAATCCCCCATCTGTGGAGGACCGCCCGTAATGAACATCCTGGCCATCGGTTCAGATACGCGCAGTACCGGTTATACATGGGGTCTCTCGGATGTAATGCGAGTTGTACGCGTCGATTTTGTTAAACCAAGTATAACCATCCTCGATTTTCCTCGGGACCTTTGGGTGAAAATCCCATATATCTCTGATAATCTTAATGGGCAGGATCATGAAAAACTTAACCAGGCCTATTTATATGGCAATCCTGGAGACGGCTTTCATTATTGGGATGACCCTAGCGCCGGACCGGGCCTTCTTGCCCTTACGTTAGATACTAAATTTCGGGGTGAAGGTAGACCATTATCTGGCCGTCAACATGCAGACTTTTGTGAAAATGGTGGATGCCGTTGGCGGAGTAGACGTCATACTGGATCAAAATTATGGTGGTGGTCATCTTCAAAAAGGGAATGAGCATCTCAACGGTACCGAAGCTTTGGCCTTGGCACGCAACCGGACCGAGGGCGTGTTTTCGCGGGGTGACAATCAAGATATAGTTCTTTGCGCTTTACAAAAGAAGCTAACAAGTCCGGATGTGATCACAAAAATTCCCGGCTTGGTCCAATCCTTTCAAGGATCGGTTCAGACCGATCTTAGCCCTGCCATAATGAGTCAATTGGCTTGTCTCGCTGCACAAACCTCACGCAAGAATATCGCCCTGTACAGCTTCCCGGAAAATTTATTTACCGGAACCAGGATATATGATCCTGTATTCAAGAAGGATGTTTTTATTTGGGATGTGGATTTCCAGATCTTACGCAACTACGTCTCGCAATTCCAATCCGGTTCATGGCCCGATTCGGGAAGCAGTTCCAGCTCGGACCATAGTGCCTCCATCTGCCCGTGAAGAATATACCGGAACTTAACCCGGCTGCTCTTATCAAGCAATACGGACTTCATGCGAATAAGCGCCTGGGGCAGAATTTTTTGCGTGATAAATTTGAATTGGAATATATCGCCGCGATGGCTGAAATAATGGATTCAGATTCAGTTTTGGAGATAGGGCCGGGATTGGGAAGCTTAACACGCTATCTTTCTGGATATGCACACGAAGTGGTGGCCGTCGAACTTGACGAAAAATTTGATCCTATATTACAGGTCATTCTGAAACCCTGTAATAATGTTCGCTTGATCTACGGGGATATTCTGAAGTTCTCTCCCACCGAATTGGGACTACCTCCTGGTTACATCGTTGCGGCGAACATCCCATACAACATCACATCAGCGATCATCCGCCATTTACTCGAATCGGAATCCAAACCGCGACGGATTGTCCTGACAGTCCAGAAAGAAGTAGCCGAACGTATATGTGAAGTACCACCTAAAATGAGCCTGCTTGCGCTGAGCGTCCAGGTATACGGAAGGCCATTTATTACAAAGCTGATCCCTGCTGCAGCATTTTATCCGGCGCCTCAGGTCGATTCTGCAGTGGTCATGATCGAAATCCATCCAGAACCGATAATCTGCCAAGCCCATCTCCCCGTCTTTTTTAAACTCATAAAAGCCGGCTTCAGCCAGAAACGCAAAACCCTGCGGAATGCGCTTTCTGCAGGACTCGCAGTATCTACTGCAGATGTCGAAGCTTCACTTGATCAGGCCAGGATCGATCCGCGCCGACGTGCTGAGACATTAAGTCTGGAAGAATGGGGATCACTTGCTGCATCGGGAATTAATCTCAAAACTTGACCTAATTTGAGATGGGTAACATCAAAAAATATTGATGTTACCCATCGTCCGCTGGTTAACTTCACGTACATTTTTCAGATTCTTAACAGCCTTGATCAAAGGTCTTAATACCCCGATCATCTTATAGAGATACTCTTGCCTTTTCCCCTGCTTTATATAAATCCCTGAAATTCCACTTGACAAACCAAACTCGTAACGCAGCCTCTGCCTGGATTTTTAATGACATTTTCGACGTTCCAAAACGGCGGTCCGCAAAATAAATGGGCACCTCTCCTATTTTATATTCCAGGCAAAAGGCGAGGTATACCATCTCCACGAGGAAGATATAGCCGTTCGACTGTATCCGATTCAAAAGGCATGCCGAGCAAGGTCTCGCGCCGCCAGAGACGAAACCCTGTTGTAATATCACGTTGAGGAAGTCCCAGGATCGTACGCGCATAAAAATTTGCAAAGGCTGAAAGGTTTTTACGCCACACCGGCCAATTTTTGTCAACTGACCCGCCTGGAACATATCGTGAGCCAAGGACTACGTCACAGGATTCGAGTTTGCGCACCATCTCAGGAATTTTATTGGGATCATGCGAAAAATCCGCATCCATCTGCAGAATAGCCTCCCCACCCTCGTCAATAACACGGCGAAAACCATCCAGGTAAGCGGATCGCAGCCCTAGCTTGTCTTTGCGATGAAGTACATTTACCCTATTATCGCGCTGGGCAAGTTCATCTGCAATCCTGCCCGTTCCATCGGGACTGTTATCGTCAACTATCAGGACGTGTAAATCGAGTGGAAGCGTAAATAAAGCGGAGACCAATTGGGGTAGGTTCTCCGCTTCGTTATATGTTGGAATAACGGAAGTAATATGCAAAAGAGCTGATTCTCCTACGAAACAGGCTCTTTCTGGATGACAAACTCACAAACGTCATCACCTACAGCCACACATTTAGATTCATTGACACGGAATTCGTTTCCACCAGATACCCATTTTAGGGATTCTTGCAATAATCCGGTCGATATGAAACAAACCGGTTTATCCGAATTATGACGACCCCAGCAGCAGGGACATTTATAAATCGTCCAGATATACTCATTATCTTTTTCTTCGACACCCGTTTGTTGGTCGGTTAATTGGACAAAAATCTTGGCAAAAGCGGGGAGGCCAATTCGTAATTTGGCGTGCAGGGGTAGGACGACAAAAGCAAGGTCGGCAACTCCGGCTAAGGCACCGAAGTTTTTCAGAGCATCAGAGAACGTCGCACGTCCGGCGCGTAAGGCCAGGCCTCGCCCACCGCGCGGGCCGTACATTTCTTCCAACGCCACACCTATTGCAGACAATTCGGCAAAATCAAACCCTTTTTCAAGGTTATCCGGGGGATAGCTGTCCACATAATGCGACATGCCGGCTAGATTTAGAATAGCATTGAGACCGTTCTTACCCATCACTTCTTCAAGTGATTTAATGATGATCAAGCCAAATTTGTTGGGATAGTACAAACCGCTTTTCTGAATGGGACTCATGCAATCTCCGTTAAATCAGCTTTGCCAAATCTTCGGTGGCCCGGCGCATATCCAGAAAAATCAAGCCAAGTTTGGCTTGTTCGCGTGCAAGCGCTGTCAGCACAGCTTCCTGGCCGACTGACATAAGTACAACGTATCCTTTTTCACCTTTTATATAGACTTGTTCAAGCGAGCCACGACCCAACTCAGAGGCAATCCGTTCCCCCAGGGACAGCATGGCTGCAGACATGGCTGAAACTCGATCTTCCTCCACGCCTTGCGGCAGTGCTGAAGCAATGCTTAACCCATCCACACTTACAATCGCAGAGGCTTCTATATCTGGAGATGAGGCTTGCAATTCACGCAGCCGATCCACCATTTGTTGTGTGCGATTCTTAGACAAAACTACCCTCCATAAAAAACAGAGCCCTCACTTCACCGGCCTGTGGGGTAATCCTCTGCGACCATTCTGTAATTTTAGCACATGGCAAACCTATGTCAAGCTAACATATCTTGCAGCAGTATAATAATTACCCATGACTAAAAGGTCATGGATTTTTATTGGTTTAAGCTGCGATTTTGATCGGATTTTCCTTCAATCCAGCTTTTGCTGAGGACCAAAAACCTCCCCCCGAACCAGACAGCGGAGCAGTTGTCTGCCCTCCCGGAGTTTATCTGATACAACCCGACGATTGCTTACCGCTTGGCCCGTCAATTTACTTGACCAATTTGGCGGATATTGGTCTGACTTTTCCTCCAACGCCTCTTCCAGTTTTGAAACCTGATCCAGGGTTAACCGCCTTACCATTTCACTATTTCCACCTCGATAACGTCTCTGTGCCTATATTAAGTGCACCGGGGCAGACCAGCAGCAGTCAAAGTTTTTACCCGGGTTTTGTTTATGTCGCATATGTGGACAGCAATACAAGTCATGGCGTTTATTATTTTCTCCAAAATGGGGATTGGATTCCCGGCAAAGGCGCGCGTGTTGAAGAAATTTCCGGTTTTCAGGGACTGCAATTCACTTCCACACCGCGTAATTCCTTCGGATGGACATTTGAAAATATACCGGTCAAGAGCTTGCCAGGGTACAACGGGCCCGATACCAAAATTAATTTGCTTCCGTTTACCGTTGTTCAGATCTACGCTACTAAAACTATAGACGGTGCGGATTGGAACATGATTGGTCAGGACCAATGGGTTGAGGCGCGTAAAGTGGCGCAAGTGGTAATCAACCAAAAACCTCCCGATGGAGCAAATACCACTCGCTGGATCGACGTCAATCTGGCAGAGCAAACATTGTCTGTCTATGATAACGATCAACTGGTTTACGCAACCGTGATCGCTAGCGGGCTGGAACCATTTTGGACAAAACCCGGATTGTTTCAGATTTACCAGAAAAAAGAAACAGAGACTATGCGCAATAATGATCCATCGGATTTTTATTATCTCGATGATGTTCCCTGGACCATGTACTACGATGGCCCTCGCGCACTGCACGGTGCATATTGGCGCACTCGCTTCGGTTATGCCCAATCCCACGGATGCGTAAATTTATCCGTGGGCGATGCGCATTGGTTATTCAACTGGGCGCATGTCGGCGATTGGGTCCATGTTTATGATCCGACCGGCCAAACTCCTACCGATCCTTCCCTTTATACCGGCGGAGCATATTGATTGCTTGACACCCACTAATGCGTATGATAAACTCCTGCCCGCTCACTTAAAAAAGATGGTCCCGTGGTGTAGCGGCCAAACATGCGGCCCTGTCAAGGCCGAGATCGCGGGTTCGAATCCCGTCGGGACCGCAGAGCTATAAACACAATCGTCTGGTACACGCCAGGCGATTTGCTATTAACGTAATGAAGTTCCATGATTTCAATGGAATCGCGTCAAATTGGCGCATTCTTTAATAATCTCATAATGAGAAAGACCTACAATGGTGCAGTATAATCCTGGCGCTTTATTTTTTTCGGAGGGCATATGCCTAAAACTCAAAATCGCGCTGTCATGAACTGGATCCTCGCATTCATGTCGTTTGCCGTTTTTCTTGTTGTGTTCGGGGGATATGTGCGCCTCACACGGTCAGGTTTATCGATCGTTGAATGGAATCCCGTCAGCGGTGCCATCCCGCCGCTTAATCAGCAAGCCTGGCAAACTGAATTTGCCAAGTATCAACAGACGCCTGAATATCAAAAAATCAATAACACAATGACGCTCGGTCAATATCAGGAAATTTTCATGGTCGAGTGGTTCCATCGGATATTTGCACGTATCGCAGGCTTCGTCTTTGCAATCCCATTCTTTGTTTTTTTATTCAACAAAACCATCCCGATCAAAGAAATCGGCATTTATTTGGTAATGGGTGTTCTATTCCTGGCACAGGCGGTTATGGGATGGCTTATGGTTTCCTCCGGCCTCGTGGATCAGCCGGCAGTGAGCCATTATTTGTTGGCGACACACTTATTTCTTGCATTGACGCTTATAGGCCTTTCGATTTGGATTGCACTTGGGCATTATTACGGTTTTCCAGATGATAAAAAGAACACCAAATTCTCTACAGCTACAAAAATGACAATCGCAGGTCTCGTCATACTTCTTGTTCAAATTGCCTACGGGAGCTTCACAGCCGGATTAAAAGCGGGCTACATCTCCGACACATGGCCTTTAATGTTGGGAACATTGGTTCCGAAGGGATTACTGAGTCAGGTCCAGCCGAAAATCCTCAATCTTATCGATGCGCCTCTCACTGTCGTATTTATTCACCGCTGGTGGGCCTTCGTCGTTCTGGCAGCCGCGGCTGTGATATTCTGGTTTATTCACAAACAGAAATATTCCTCAGATATAACAACGGGCATCAATCTTGTTGTTGTGTTGGTCATATTGCAAATCATCCTTGGAATATTAGTCCTCCATTACCATGTAGAGATCGCGATCGCGCTTTTGCACCAGGCCAATGCAATCCTGTTGTTTGCGTCAATGGTTTATGTCTTAAACCGCCTTTTCGCCGCGGATCGAAGGATGAGCACATAGAAATATGCCGAAATCAGTGCGAGTTTCTTCTTTTTGTCATTAGACATGGTGGCATATTTTTTTGCTCGCGATTATCACGGCCCGCCCTTCGAACTCTTTGGCTCCGCTCACCTGGCAGCTTTATTGGCGATATTAGCGCTGAATCTATTCCTCGCCCTTTCCAGAAACTCTAATGAACAAATAAAGACTTCGATACGTTGGACCTTGGCTATTTTCCTTTGGCTGGACGAGATTGCCTGGCATATATGGAACATAGCAGTCGGCACCTGGTCGATCCAATTCATGCTGCCATTGAATGTTTGCAGCGTTTTGATTTGGTTATCTGGCTTTATGCTGATATTCAGAAATTACAAGATTTACGAATTTGCTTATTTTCTGGGCATTGGAGCGGGAATACAATATCTCCTTACCCCGGACCTCGGCATCTATGGATTCCCTCATTTCCGTTTCTTCGAGACTTTCATTTCACACGGCCTTTTAATCACCGCTCCAATTTATATGACCGTTGTCGAAGGATTCCGACCCACCTGGAAATCCGTCCTGCGGGTTACGACATGGACGAATTTGTACATGGTTATTATGTTTATATTTAATTCCTCGATTGGAAGTAACTACCTCATGCTCAACGGCAAACCTTCTACTCCCAGTCTTCTAGATATCCTGCCCGCCTGGCCTTATTACATAATTTTCATGGAACTGATTGGTATTGCAACATTTCTCATTCTTTACCTTCCTTTTATTATCAATAACAGGCAGCCAAAAGCCGTCGTTTCTTGAACTTTTTGTCAATAACCCGGATTAAAATTTAGCGGCTTGCTATCACGCATCACAACGCCTTGACGCTAAACCACCATGAGATACAATTGTTTTGCCGGGGCGATGGCGGAATCGGCAGACGCAGCGGACTTAAAATCCGCCGGTGGAAACACCTTGTGGGTTCAACCCCCACTCGCCCCACTTTTTCCTGCCAAATCTTGTGCGAAATCGTAAAACCGTCCGCTTATTCACTTTAATGTACATTCGCCAAATACTAAAAATTATCTAAGATAAAACTTCAAGATGGCAAATTGAGTGATGCAAGTTTTGTCCCGGAAAGGTCAAAATTGTTTTTCGACCGTCAAAAACTCGAGGAATTGGAAGATAAAGCGCTTGCTCCTTACGGCGTACGCAGCAAGGACACAAAAGGACGCGCCTTTCTGGACGATGAGCCGGACTATCGAACCGCGTTTCAGCGCGACCGCGACCGAATCATCCACACCACTGCCTTTCGCCGCCTCGAATATAAGACTCAGGTTTTTATCACCTACGAAGGTGATTACTTTCGCACCCGGCTGACACATACCCTGGAAGTTACGCAAATCGGACGCACGATCGCCCGCGCCCTTGGTGCGAACGAAGACCTCGTTGAAGCCATCTGCCTGGCTCACGATCTCGGTCATTCCCCCTTTGGGCATTCCGGCGAAGTATCCCTTGCCCGCTTGATGAAGGATCATGGCGGCTTTGACCACAACAGGCAGTCTCTACGCATCGTGACTGAACTTGAACAACGCTATCCAGAATTCCCCGGTTTAAACCTGACCTGGGAAGTACGTGAAGGCATGGTCAAGCACGAATCAGAATACGATATATCCGATGCGCGTAATTACGACCCGTCTCTACGGGGAAACCTCGAAACTCAAATCGCCAACGTTGCCGATGAATTAGCATACACGACCCACGACCTGGATGATGGTTTACGTTCCGGCATGCTATCTCCGCAAATGTTGGAAGGAATTGCTCTCTGGGAAATCCTGAAAGAGACCTATCACTGGCATGGTCCCGAGCTTGAAGACCTGGAACGCCACCGTATGATACGCGAGCTGGTCGGCCTGGCGGTCACAGACATGATCGAAGCAACCGATAAGCGGATCAAAGACAGCGCGGTTCAATCTCCGTTGGATATTCAAAAACTTAATACAAATGTCATCGGTTACAGCGAGGATATGCAGCGTCGGAACCGTGAAGTCAAAGATTTTTTATATAAGAACATGTATAGTCATTATCGAGTTGTCCGAATGGCGGTAAAAGCCGAGCGTGTGATTACTGATCTTTTCAACGCCTATAAAACCGAGCCTGCTATCCTCCCGGATACAATGCAGAAATTCATCGATAAACGCGGGTTGGAGCGTACAATATGCGACTACATTGCGGGGATGACCGACCGTTTCGCGATCGAAGAGCATGAAAAATTATTTAATCCGCTCGAAAAACCTTAGGGAATATTTTATAATCACCTGAATTCCAATCCTTGATTTTGATAAGATAATAGTCCTCAAAATTAATCCTAAACCGGGTAGAAGTACAATCAAATAATAATTTCCATAAACCTTTTTCAAGATATGGTCATTTAAAATCTATAAAGGAAAAAACATGTCTGAACCTACTTACCTCACTTCTGAAGGCGAAGCCAAACTTAAAGCTGAATTGGAGGAGCTTAAAGGCCCACGACGCGAGGAAATTGCCAAGCGTCTCCACTCTGCAATTCAGATGGGCGACCTTTCCGAAAATGCCGACTATCATAAAGCCAAGGAAGATCAGGGATTTCTGGAAGGCCGAATCCAGGAAATCGAGTATCTTTTACGGAATGTCGTAATAATCGAAAAAAATGTGGATAGGGAATTTGTGAGTGTAGGGAACCACGTTACGATTCAGGAAGAAGGCAGCCCCTCTGAAACCTATCATGTCGTCGGTGCCAATGAAGCTGACCCACGCAATGGCAAGATATCAAACGAATCTCCCATCGGTCGAGCCCTCATGGATCATAAAGTTGGAGATGTCGTTGAAGTGGAAACACCGGGGGGTAAAATCCATCTCAAGATCATCAAGATCGATTAGATCGCGAAAAAAAACAGGCTGGGTATAAAACCCAGCCTGTGCCAATCTACGCATGATCTGACTTCCGCCAGATCGCAAGTTCCAAAGTAACCCGTTCAAAATAACTTTTATCCGGAAGAGCCCCATCGCCGTACTGCAAATCAACAACCGTTGCCAGAAGCTGCAAAGTCTCTGTCTCGAGTACGACCTGTTTCTGAGGTTCCACCTGGATCAATTCGCCCTTCGCTTCAAGCCGGCTGCGGATCCCGGCGTCAGAAAAGGCATGCGTACTCATTAATACTTTTGTGGCAGTCTTTATGTCGTTTTTATCGAAGAGCCATATTTCAAGGGCAGTGACTTTCTTCGGATCGCCCACGCCAATCGTTTCGGATACGCCTACTCCATATTCACCGAGGAAATCGCCACTGGGAGTATCGATGCTGAAAGATTCATCGTACAAGTCATCGCCGAGGACATAAGTTGTCATGTTTTGCGTAATCGGCGGAGCGACGCCCAGGGTTTCAAAGTTTGTCTTATTTTTGGTAGCCTCACGGTTGATTTCAGTGGCCTGCATACCCGGGGTGACCTCGTCGCTGGTTGGATTATTCAATATCCGTCGCAGGAAAAGAAAGCCTACGGCGCCTCCAACTAGAAGCAGCACAAGGACAGCACCAATGAGGACTGTTATTCCTGATAGACCGCCAGGCGAGGTCGTCGCTGGTGCCGGACTCGATGGATTGGCGCCTTTTACCGCTTGGATTACCTGTCCATAGGCAGTAATCACTGCCGGATCTATACCCTCGGGATTCTTTTCGAATCTCTACAAACATGGGAGCCGCAGCAGGACCAAGATTATCCCAACGATGTACAGCCAGATTAGGATCCCGATTAACTCGGAAGGAATCAATCGCCATGCGCAGGTAATCCTGCTGCAGGTCTGAGCGCATGACCGCCGGAGTCGTGTCTACGACAGTAACTGTTTTCCACCCTAATGGTATGCCTACTGCAAGACCAACAATTAGCGCTAGCACCGCCACTACTAGCGGCTTTTTCAATAAATCAACCAAAGAGGTCATGGAGGCTCCCTTGAATGTCCTTTCCCAAAATCTCCCTCAATTATACAGGTCTTTGTTCAATTTGTAATCATTCCCTGGCTGTTTCCGAAACAATCTCATCCAGCAAAAAAGTCTCCTGACAATTGGTGCATTGGGCCTCGCGTTTGTTAGCGATCACCAGCAATCCGCCGCATTTTGGACACGGCTGGGCTAGCGGCTTTTTCCACGAGGTGAAATCGCAGGTGGGATAATTGGCGCAGCCATAGAACGTGCGCCCTTTTCGCGTCTTGCGTTCCACAATTTCGCCCCCATCCTTCGGGCATTTCACGCCGATTTTTTCCAGCCAGGGCTCTGTATAACGGCAGGACGGGAAATTTGAACAGGATATGAATTTCCCGTATCTTCCATATCGGATTACAAGTTCGCCCCCATCCTCAGGACATTTCCGCCCAATCGGTTCCGGCCCTGATTTGGTGATTGGCATTTCGGCTTGTGCTTTTAGTATCTGTTCCTTGAACGGCTCGTAAAACTCGCCAATCGCCGCCGTCCACAGCATATCGCCGGAAGCGACTTTATCGAGATCATCTTCCATATGAGCAGTGAAGTTGACATCCACGATTTCAGGAAAATACTCCACCATTAGATCATTTACGAGAATGCCCGTCTCGGTCGGTATTAGTCGCTTTTCAACACGCTCGACGTAGCCGCGTTGCTGGATCGTCGAGATGATCGGCGCGTACGTGGAAGGACGGCCGATCCCATTTTCTTCGAGGATCTGCACGAGGGAAGCTTCTGAAAAACGCGGCGGAGGTTGCGTGAAATGTTGTTCCGGAATTAACCGCACCAGCGTCTGTTTTTGTCCTTCCGCAACGCCTGCCGGAATCTTCACATTTTCTTCATCTTCGGTCTTCATATCTTCATTTTTAGCTTCTTCATAAACAACCAGAAAACCCGGGAATTTCACCGCAGAACCGGATGCCCGCAGAAGATATTCGTGTTCGCGTGTCTTGCCTGTTACCTCAACCTGTAATGTGTCGTAAACCGCGGCTTCCATTTGTGAGGCGACAAATCGCTGCCAGATCAGGTTATAAAGTTTGTACATCGGTGTTTCAAGGAATGCCTTGACCTTCTCCGGTTCCAGCATCACGGACGTAGGTCGTATGGCTTCGTGGGCTTCCTGGGCTCCGATGTGATTTGGTTTTATATTCCGGTGGCTCAGGAGGCAGAAAATCCGCCCCATACTTTCCTGTAACGAATTCCCTTGCTTCCTTCTGCGATAGCTCAGAAACATTCGTGGAATCGGTACGCATATAAGTGATCAGGCCGGTTGCACCGCCATTACCGATATCCTGACCCTCGTAAAGCCCCTGTGCCAGAGCCATCGTGCGTTTGGCTGTGAAGCCAAGCTTGCGCGATGCTTCCTGCTGCAATGTGGAAGTCGTAAAGGGAGCAGAAGGTTTTCGTCGTCGTTCGCCGCGTTTAACCTTGGAAATTTCAAATGCAGCGGTTTCCATGTCAACCAGGACCGGCTTGGTCGCCTGCTTCATCCTGAATCTCAGGATCCTTGTCATCGATCTTCGCCAGCTTTGCGATAAAAGTGGATTTGAGTCCTTCCGGCCTGAGCTCAGCATGGATCGTCCAATATTCAACCGGGACAAAGGCTTCGATCTCCCGTTCTCTCTCCACAATGAGGCGGAGTGCCACCGATTGAACCCGTCCTGCTGATAGACGGCTTCGCACCTTCTCCCACAAAATGGGGCTGATGCTGTAACCTACAAGTCGATCCAACACTCGCCGCGCCTGCTGGGCATTGACCAGATCCATATTGATTTGGCGCGCATGAGAAAAGGCATCTTTGATAGCCGGTTCGGTTATTTCATGAAATGTGACACGTTTGGCGACCAGCGGGTCAATCTCCGCGGCCTCCATAAGGTGCCAGGAAATCGATTCGCCTTCCCGATCCGGATCGGTCGCGAGATAGACTTCTTCAGCCTTCTTTGCCAATTGCTTGAGTTCTTTGACAATTTCCTTCTTCTCATTCGGAACTCGGTACTTCGGCTCAAAGTTATTCTCCACATCCACCGAAAGTTGTGACCGCAGCAGATCACGCACATGGCCAATGGATGCCTTGACCGTGTATCCTTTACCCAGGAACCGTCCGACCGTCTTTGCCTTGGCCGGTGATTCAACAATAACCAGTTTTCCATCCCGTTTCTCGACCTTCTCTGGTTTGGGCGGGGCCATTAGGCCTTCATGAGCAGGCGTCTTGCCCATGCGATAAAGCTTGGTTCCACAAACCGGGCAGCTGCCGATCGTTACCGGGGAACTTTTCGCATTAAAGGTTGCAACCGGGTCTTTTATCTCCCGTTTGGTTTTGCATTTCATGCAATATGCTTCCATGTACTCTCCCAAACTTAAAGGTATTTCTCTTGCCTGTGCTTCTTCAAATGTTCGACCACGTCGCGTACTTTTTGCGCCTGGTCAGATTTGCACACGAGCAAAACATCGTCAGCGTCCACGATCACGGTATCGTCCATCCCAATCGTCACGATCAGGCGGTCGTCGTTTTTACCATAAACCAGTGTATTGTGTGTATCCAGTGCCAGGTGCTGTATGGTGGTGGATACATTGCCGTTCATATCGGGAAATAACACATCGAACAAAGTATCCCAGGAACCGACGTCGTTCCAACCCAGGCCGCCAGCCGGCAAAACGGCGACTCTCTTCGGCGCGCTCCATAACACCATAATCAATGGTCTCATTTTTTAAATCCAGCCAGTTTGCTGCCAAAACCTCTTCCTGGTCCGCTTTTCCCCAGGCGGAGGAGATTTTTTTCAACGCCGATCCCAACTGCGGCATCTGCTTTTGGATCTCGGTCAAAATGCCTTCCGCCTTCCAGATGAACATACCACTATTCCAGGAATGGTCTCTTGAACGCAAAAAACCTTGTGCAGTCTTTTCGTCAGGCTTTTCGGTAAACCGAAGGACCCGGTACACTGGATATTTGAAATCACCCACCAGCGGCTCGCCCTGTTGAATGTACCCATATGCTGTCGATGGAAATAAAGGCGAAATGCCCAAGGTAACCAGATATTTCTCCCTGGCTATCTCAAGTCCTGCCCGCAAAAGGTAATGGAAAAGTTCGCGGTTGCGTATGAAATGATCGGAAGGTAGAACAACCATGGCGGCATCAGGATCACGCTGGCGGAGGATTGTCGCCGCAAGGCCAACAACCGAGGCAGTTCCACGCGGTGCAGGCTCAATCAAATAATTTTCCAACGGAATATCAGGCACCTGTGTCTGCATTTCACTGGCCTGTTCTTTAACGGTCACGACCAGGATCCGTTGGGGTGGAAACAAATCAACCAACCTTGCAACCGTGCTCTGAAATAATGTCTCTTCACCGAGCAGAGGCAGAAGTTGTTTGGGGTGATCTTTCCTCGAAATTGGCCAAAGGCGAGTCCCGCCCCCTCCGGCCATGATGACGGCATAATCGTGTTCGTTCATCTCAATTCCTTAGCAAAGTAGCCCGATTGTACCTCACGAACTGCTACATATTGCATTCCACCTACCTGGCGGACCATACCCTTCAATTCCATCATTACCAATGCAGCAGATACCTTCTCAACCGGCAGTCCGGTTTGATTACGAAGTTCATCCACATGCAGAGGCTCACTTCCAAGCGCGTTCAATACCTGTGCTTCGACTTCGTTAGCTGGCAAAATCTTTCTAGCCGCTTTTTGTTCGCCCACACGTGTCAGATTAAGGGCCTGCAACAAATCCTGAGGCGTGAGCAGAGGGAGGGCGCCATTTTGTATCAATTTGTTCGTGCCTTTGCTTTGCGGGGCCAGTATATTGCCTGGCACTGCAAATACTTCCCGTCCTTGTTCTGCGGCAAATTCAGCGGTGATCAATGCGCCGCTTGTTTCACCGGCTTCAATGACAATAACCGCCAATGATAATCCAGAAATTATCCGGTTGCGCGGAGGAAAGTTGCTGCTTTCAGGCGCAGTACCGACTGGATAATCGCTCATGAGCGCACCCCGAGCCATCATTTGGTCGGCCAATGCGCGATTTTCCGGTGGATAAATTCGATCCACACCGCATCCCAACACAGCAACGGTTCTCCCGCCGGCTTTTAGAGTCGCCGAATGAGCGATCGCATCCACGCCGCGCGCCAGGCCGCTGATCACCGTTACGCCATTCGCGGCCAGAAACGTGGAGAGTTCTTCCGTAACCTGACGGCCATAAGAAGTCACTTTGCGCGTTCCGACAATCGCAACTGCAAAATGATCTTCAGGAAGAAACTCACCCCGTACATATAAAACGGGCGGAGGATGTTCGATATCTTTCAACCGCGGCGGATAAGTCTCATCATCCCAGGTCAGGATATGAATACCCTTGCGCGTTGATCTTATCCCACAGTTTATCGAGATCGACATCTTTTCGAAGCTCGAGCAAACGCTCAATGACCTTTGCCCCCAAACCGGCAGCGCGCAGGTCTTCAGGCGCAGCCTTGCCAGGCGGAGGCCGCATCACCAAAATGATCGATCAGCGCCTGCAAACGAACAGCGCCGATCCCACGCACAAGATTAAACCCTACCCAATAACGTTTATCGTCCATTCCCCAATATAATGAGCCTATTCTGCTTATTCGTCAAGCAAGCCGGGAATAGGTCTAACACGGATTTGACGATGTTCCATCTCCACAGCGATTACAACGGATGCAATTGACAGGCATCAAAACCTCGCGACCATCGGCCCGCCTTACAACGTATACGTCGTTCGCGCCGGTTTGCATGATCTCCACCAGTGTACCGATCGATTCATCCTTCTCGTCGACGATATTGAAACCGATCAGTTCATGATGATAATATTGACCGTCCGGTAAAACCGGTCGATCTGCTGCTGTAACGTAAACCGATTGATTCCGATAACGTCCGGCGTGTTCAGGTGTTTCCAGGTCGCTGGAATTTGATCAATAACCCTTCGTTATGAAACCTCGCACCGGCGATCACTAGCTTTTGATGCGAATCGCCTATATATACTTCCGTATCAGGTTTTAACCGTTCTGGGAAATCTGTGTGGACTTCCATCACCATTTCGCCGTGCAAGCCGTGCGGGCGACGGAGATATCCGACAACTAAATATTCAGGCTCGCCGTTGACCGGCGAGCCTGAATCAGGGTCTGCTTATCGTTTTCTTCCTGACCATTATTATTCCGGCTCAACCACATCGAGGGTGGCCTGCTTACCTTCACGTTCGGCGGCAACTCTTAGCAAGAGTACGTATCGAGTTTGCGACCTTCCCGCTTTTGCCGATAACACGGCCCATGTCCTCTTTCGCGACGCTTAACTCAAGACGGATATGATCACCCGTTCCAAATTCGCGAACCTCGACTTGTTCGGGATGCTCAACCAGCGATTTGGCAATGAATTCGATGAGGTCTCTCATAATCAATGAATCCCCCGCTCTTTTAGGGCGGGCGGAAAATGTGAAATCATTAATCCTTGCGGGTCTTCACAGGCGCGGACGCGCTTCGAGGCAGCTTCGGCCGCTTCTTGCAGAAGGTTCTCTACGGCCTCGCCCTTCTTGAAACGTTCGAACCGATCGAGAACACCGGCGCTTTTGAATACCTGTCCCACCGACTCCGTTGGTAAAGCGCCGTTTTTCATCCAGTGATAAATACGATCTTCCTTAATATTCAAGGTCGCGGGATCAGTACGAGGATTATAAAAGCCCAGGATTTCTAGAAAACGGCCGTCACGTGGAAATTCCTTGTCGGCGGCGACCAGGCGGTATGAGGGTTGTCCTTTTAAACCAATGCGACGAAAACGAATACGAACCATTGAAACGTTCTCCTTCAAATTATTATCAATTTTAGTTGGCTCAGTCGGGCGAGAGAGGGGTGCGTGAAAGGATACGCGCTCGCAAGCCTGAAACCCACAGTCGTTTATTCTACCAGAGAATCAATAAGGAAGCGAAAATGATATGGTTGTCCCCTGGCCTGCTCCACTGCCGGCCTTTATTTCCCCGCCATGGGCCTCCACGATATATTTGGCAATGGATAGACCCAGTCCCATCCCGTGCGAGTCATTTGACTTATAAAACCTGTCGAATATATGGGGTAAATCATCACTCGCGATCCCTGGGCCGTTGTCTGCAACGGAAATCATGGCTTGTTTGCCGGGCGTCGATATTGACTCAGACAAACTAATTCTTACCAGACCATTCTGTGGCGAATAACGGAGTGCATTATTCAATAAATTTGAAATAACCTGGCGAATCCGTTCAGGGTCCACATCCAATAACATTTCACCTTCAGGCAGCGACATCTCAACTCTTACCCCCGCCATATCTGACTGGGATTGATATCCGGCTGCAATCTCTCGGACAAGAGCCGCTAAATCGGTGGGTTCGCGTCTTAATTTCAGCGTACCGCTCTCGGCTAACGCCAGAGTCCGTAAATCATCGATCAAGCGTGAGAGCACTTGTGTTTCTTCAAGGATTGATCTTAATCTGGTTTCATCGGCTGGATACAGGCCATCGATGACGCCTTCAAGATTGCCTTGAATGATAGTGAGCGGTGTCCGAAGTTCATGACTTACATCTGCCAGGAGTGCGCGTCTTTGTTGGTCATTGACCTGCAGTCTGGAAGTCATTGAGTTGAATGCTTTTGTTAAGGAGAGCACCTCCGGCGGTCCTTTTTCGTCTACTCGAGTGGAATAGTCACCCTCTGCTACCCTGTTGGCGGCCGCTAGCAATTCATCCAAGGGTACGGATAGGCGCCGAAGATTTGCTCCCGCCATAACTACCATGGCTATCATCAAGGCAAGAAAAATGGCGGCAAAGGGTAAAAGACCTTGAAACAGGTCAGCCGATATATGAATGATTCCCAGTCCGTTTACAACAAAAACGACCACGGAAACAAAAACCGCTATGCCCAGGAAATTGAACGCGGCAAACAAACAACCTAGTCTGCGAAAAAAAGGATAATGACCTCTTCGCGTTCGCCAATGACGGCGCGTGGGAGGCCAGGGTTCATTCTCTGGCCACCAAGGCGGAGGCTGCCCCTTATGAAAATGCTTGGGCCAGGCGAGTGGATCATCAGAGTGAGAAAAATCAGGTCGCGGCATCGCAGTTATTTATCCGCAAATTTATAACCGACGCCATAAACGGTAAGGATGTATTTAGGCTCACCAGGTTTGACTTCAATTTTCCGGCGAATATTCTTAATGTGAGCATCGATGGCGCGTTCGTATGATTCGAATGCCACGCCGTGAATGGCGTCTAATAAATTCGAGCGTGTAAAAACTCGTCCAGGTTGTCTCGCCAGGGCGGCTAATAATTCAAATTCAGTCGGTGTCAGTTCTTCGATTTCGCGTCCCGTGATGGTTACACGAAGACGAGGAATGTCCAAAGTCAAATCGGTAGCCTGGATGATATCAGTGCTTGTATCCATGATAGAAGCCATTCTTCGAAAAACAACCCGGACGCGGGCCACCAATTCTTTCGGGCTGAACGGTTTGGTTATATAGTCATCTGCGCCTATTTCAAGGCCAATTAGTTTATCCGATTCTTCTGAGCGGGCAGTTAACATGATGATCGGTGTATTCGAGAATTTACGGAACTCGCGCGTGAAATCCAGTCCATCCATTTGTGGCAGACCCAGATCGAGTATGACCATATCAGGCTTTTCGGTTTTCGCAAGAGACAGGGCCGTCTTACCATCATATGCAATTTGCACTTCGAAACCGGCGCGTTCCAGATAATCTCGCACAAGTTGGGTGATCTTGGGCTCATCGTCAACAACGAGGATTTTTTTCGACATGATTTTGTATTATCGCACACTTTGTACCGGCGTCGGATATCTATCTCTCCGGTTCCACAAATATTCTCGAAGCGATTTCCCGATCCAGCGCCAACTCTTTGCAGTTAGCGAAAAACAGGACATGCCCGCCGTCCCGGTGCATGACATTGATACGGGCATCAGGCAGTATGCCGGCCCCCATCAATTTCAGCAATTCCTGGACAGTCTTTGTCTTGATGGTTACCACTCTGCCTAGCTGGTCCGGCTTCAAATCATTAAGCGCTATGACCCGATTCATAACCATCGCCTTACCTCTCCTTTGTAATCACGCCATTCTTTGCCAAATTTCTCCTCCAGCATTCGCTCTTCAAAAGAGATAAATCCGCGATCCATCAAGATTGCAAAAAGAATAACTACCAGGAAAGGTGTCAGGGACCCCAACAATACGGCTGGCCCGAGAAGAATTAATACAAAACCAAGATACATTGGATTCCTTGTGATGCCGTACAAACCGTTCCTTACCAACATCGAAGACTCATTAAAAGGTTTAACGGTGGTGCCTGCCGTCCGAAATAAATTATCTGCGTTCACATTAACTACTATTCCAAGGATCAAAGGCGCTATTCCAATCAAATTCCACGGGGCTGCGAAAACAATCGTCACAGGTACAACCAAATGAGCCAGAACCACCAAGAAAATCGAGATCAATAAATATGTGGGCGGTAGAATTCTCATTTTGTTCATGTCAAGCCTCTTATATTATTCCATTTGAAAAACCAGACCCAAGTCATGTTCTTGGACTCGGGTCTGGTTTTCGTGCCAACCTTCTACTCTTTCTTGTCATCCACAGGTTCGCCGTGGGCACGCTTATGCCATTCCTGGAACATTGGTGGGACACCGTTCTCATCCCATCCTCTGCGCCAGCCATGGTGCATATGCATATGTTCCCCGTGGCCCCACCGTGGACCCCAGAAAATAAAACTGAGAGCGCGGAAGGCGAGGAAAAATAGGAACAAGGCGATCAAGGGTGCGAAGCAGCCTAACCCGAAGAATGGGAAGGGATGCCAAAAGCCGTATCCAAAATATGGATAAGGGACCTGCCCATTGGCGGTTCCAGGCAGCTGCACATGCTGCGCCACGCCCAGGTTGAAGGCAAAAAAGGCTATGCCTGCGATCGCAGCCAGCAACACCAGTCCGGCCAGGATCTTAAAAACAATTTTTCCGTTCATTTTCACTCCTTTGTGATGTAATTTCTTGTGAAATCTAAACGGAAGTATAGGATTCAGTTGTGAATTGAGTGTGAAGGGTAAAGGGAGAAAGTATATAAGCTTTATGCTTCTAGGGAAGAAGCCTTCTAATTCTCATTGGTTAACCAAATAATTTGGGCAATCCTCGGCCGCCTGTTTTTTGCATAGTCTTCATCAGCTTCTGCACTTCCCGGAATTGCTTGATCAGGCGGTTGACATCTTGAACGTCCGTTCCGGAACCGGCTGCGATACGACGGCGGCGGGAAGCATTCAAGACATCGGGGTTACGTCGCTCCTTGAGGGTCATCGAATAAATAATGGCTTCGGATTGTTTCATACCCTTTTCAATATCCTTCGGGTCTGCCTGGCGCGCAGCCTGTCCCATTTGCCCCGGCAGCATATCCATGATCTGGCTGAGCGGGCCCATCTTTTTCATTTGAGACATTTGGTCGAGCCAGTCTTCCAAAGTGAATTGACCCTTCAACATTTTTTCGGCCGATTCTTGCGCCGACTGCTGGTCGAAAGCAGCTTCGGCTTTTTCGATCAAACCGATCATGTCACCCATGCCAAGAATGCGCGAAGTAAGCCTCGCAGGGTCGAAAGCTTCAAGGGCATCAAGTTTTTCACCGGTGCCGATAAACTTTATCGGTACGCCTGTCACCGAACGAATGGAGATGGCGGCGCCTCCTCGGGAATCGCCATCCATTTTAGTCAGGACCAAACCGGTAATGGAAACATTGTCCCGAAAGCCCTGTGCGATGTTTAATGCTTCCTGGCCGATCATTGAGTCGACTACTAGCAGAGTTTCGACAGGAGGAACCTTGACCGAAATCGATTTTAACTCGCTCATCAACTCCGCGTCCAATTGGGACCTACCGGCTGTGTCCAGGATAACTACGCTGTAGCCGCCTTTTTCAGCCTTATCGAATGCCCTGCTTTGCAAGTTCGGGAGGGCTTAGGGCCAAATCTGCCTCTACGGGTATATCGAGCCTATCGCCTAGTTGTTGTAATTGTTTGACCGCAGCCGGTCTGTAAGGATCACCGGCGACCAACATCACACGTTCCCCCTTTGAGCGCAGGTACCGGGCCACTTTACCTGCAGTGGTTGTTTTACCAGATCCTTGCAAACCAACCAGCATGATCATACGCGGTTTCGGACCTGATAGATTTAATGGTGCCGGCTCCCCTAGTGTCGCAATTAATTCCTCATTGACGATCTTAATGACCTGTTGGCCGGGATTCAAAGCCTTTGAAACTTCTTTTCCAACCGCGCGTTCACGGACGCGCGCGATAAACGCCTTGACCACACTAAAATGAACGTCTGCTTCCAGAAGAGCAAGACGTACTTCACGAAGGGCTGAATCGACATCAGCTTCCGTTAACTTACCGCGGCGGCGAAGCTGATCAAAGACCTGGTTAAGTCGTCCGGTTAGAGTCTCGAACATGATTTCCAATCCAAAGGTTTGGGATTGTAGTGCGGAAGGACGTGCGGGTCAAGGGAACTGCGCAAAGTTCGTTCCATTCCAGCACATTGCTTGACAATCTCATCCACTGCTATTAAAATCAGCCACGCTTAACAACCAAATATCTAGCCGAGATAGCTCAGTTGGTAGAGCACGCGACTGAAAATCGCGGTGTCCCCAGTTCGATCCTGGGTCTCGGCACTCTCGGCTAGCAAGATCGGCCAAGACCTGCGGGCGTGGTTCAGTGGTAGAACGTCTCCTTGCCAAGGAGAAGGTCGTGGGTTCGAATCCCATCGCCCGCTCTTTTTTTTCGGCGTCGTGGCCAAGTGGTAAGGCAAGGGTCTGCAAAACCCTCATCACGGGTTCGAATCCCGTCGACGCCTCTCTGACGAGTTTATAAAGGACTCGTTTTTGTTTTACAGAATCACCGGTATCCTCTCGTGGGGAAAATGTAAATCCAATTCAATACCGGAAAATACCTCAAAAGCGGGCAACACAACTCGCTTTTCTCTTTAAATTCAACTTTTAATTCAGAAAAATTAAAAAAACGGTCGTCCAACGGGGCCAACTCTGTGGTTCGCATTTAGCTGGAATTTATAGCCCTGGGTAATTAATTTTGTTCCCGTATTGACTAAAAAGTTCTATAATCGAGCTGGTATATCATTTGAAAATCAAGCATTTACATGAAAATCCTCCAGGGTAGTTTAGCGGGTCGAGTTGCCATCATTTATATCCTCATTGGGGGATTATGGATTTTATTGTCCGATTACATTGTGGGATTGCTTGTTAAGGATCCAGCAGAACTGACAATAATACAAACCTACAAAGGGTGGTTTTTTATCATAATAAGCGGCGCAGTATTGTTTTATTATCTAAAACGCGAGAATAATAAATACAATGCCAGTCGCAAGGATTTTAGTAATATCTTCGAGCAAGCTCCGGAAGGGATATTCCGATCCACCCTGGATGGCCGCTATATTAAAGTCAATCCTGCGATGGCCCGTATTTATGGATATACTCGCCGGATGAGATGCTTTCGACCATAGCCGATATCGGCGAACAGATCCAGGTAATAGCCAGGATTCAAGGATTATTTACTGAAAATCTACTCAGGAATGGATTTGTCGATAAGTTCGAATCAAGGAATTATCGCAAAGATGGCGCCATCATTTGGACTTCCACAAGCGCCCGCCTCGTCCTCGATCAGGATAAGAATTTCTCCTATATCGAAGGGTTTGTCGTCGATATCACAAAACGAAAACTTACGGAAAAGGTGCTTCAGGAAAGCGAAGTTCAATATCGGCGCCTGGTGGAACATTCTCCATTTGCAATTGCGTTCTTAGTCAGGACGTCTCTAGTCTATTTGAATGAGGCCGGAGTGAAACTGATTGGGGCGAACAATCGCTGAAGAGCTGCCCGGTATTTCGATCATGGATTTTGTGCATCCAGATTCACGCATAAGAGTGGCGAAAAGGCTGGAGGATTTGCAAAAGGGCCTGGAAGCCCCGGCCATGGAGGAGAAGTTTATTCGCAAAGACAGGTCGATCGTCTATGTCGAGATAACTGCCTATCCATTTCGTTTACAAAAATGAACCCGCTGTTCAAGTCGTTATCCGGGATTTGACAGAACAAAAACGTGCCGAAGAAGCGCTTCGGGCGAATGAGGAAAGGCTGCGAGGCATTGTCGATCACACACAAAATATATATTTCTCAAGGACAACCGATAGCACTTTCACTTATGTAAGCGCACAGGTAAAGAATATTTTGGGTTATGAGCCTGAAGACCTGCTCAGGAACTGGCGGGATTTACTTACCGATCATCCGGTCAATCAGAGAGGCATCGAACTTGCCCAAAAAGCTGCTGACACCGGCAGCATCCAGGACCCATATATTCTTGAATTAAAGGCAAAAGATGGCAAGCACGTGTGGGTGGAGGTTCGCGAAACGCCTGTTGTCCGTGAAAATAAGACGATTGCAATTGTTGGGGCCCTCACCGACATAACGGATCGCAAAAAGGGAGAAGAGGATCTCGAACGGCGCCTGGCAGAACTCACTGTATTACACGCCGTGGCCATGGCGGGTTCACAGAGCATTAGTGAAGACGAAGTTATTAAACGCACCACCCAAATCGTCAGCGGTATGTTGTATCCTGATGCTTGCGGCGTTTTTCTCCTTAACGAGTTCCGGAATACACTCAAATCGCATCCTTCATATTGGGGTATAAACTTCGAAAGTGCCTGGTATGAATTGCCCTTGTCTCTCGGGATCAGCGGTCAGGTTGCCGCGACTGGACGCTCCATCCGGACGAATGACGTTACACAGTATCCGGAATATATCGAATCGACATCCGGCGTCCGGGCAGAATTGTGCGTTCCCATTCGTGTAAATGAAATGATTATCGGCGTTTTCAATGTCGAAAGTAGAAAATTTAAATGCTTTCGATGAAGAAGACGAACGCGTATTGAATACGATTGCGGGCTCGTTGGGGACAGCCATTGCACGAATTCGTTCCCTGTTCACAGAACAAAAACGACTCGAAGAGGCTGAAAACTTGCGGGAAGCCACCGCTGCTATTACCAGGACAATCGAACTTGACAAGCTATACGATGTCATTCTCGAGTCCTTATCCAAACTGGTGCCATTTACCAGTGCTTCCATTGAATTAATCGATCTGCGAACAAGTTGAAATCGTCGCAGCGCGCGGCTTGCCGGAACAATACCAGTTTATCGGAAAAAGATATCGTTTTCAGCCTGAAAAATGGGTTGTTGATATCCGAATGCCAATCATCATTCCGGATGTCCAGGTGGACGATCGTTTTAAAAAATTTGAAGGAGCAGAGTATATCCGCGGCTGGATGGGCATCCCTATGGTCGCCCAGAATAATGTAATCGGATACCTGAATTGCGACAGCGAAAAAGTTGGTTTCTATAACGAAACACAAGCCGCTCTCGTGCAAATATTTGCCAATCAAGCAGCCTCCGCTATTGAAAACGCACGGCGTTTCCAGGGAATAAGTCGAAGAGCCGAGATTATAGAGCAAATGGCCAAAATCGCGAATATCATTGCTACCACCAGGGATATTGGGCCTGCGCTCGATGAAATTGCCATTCGATCCCTCGAGTTGCTCAAAGCCAGCCACATTGCGATCTACCTTTTACAGGATGACAACATAACGCTTAAAACAATCACTGCCAAAGGGTCATTCCGTGAGGAATTAATGTCTAACTCCTTCAAGATCGGAGAAGGGATCACTGGCAATATTATTGCAACAGGCAAACCTGAGATCATAGATGACACCAGAAGGCATCCTTCAAGAATCGTGGTCCCCGGCACTTCAGAAGAAGACAGCCGGCTCGAGACAATGATGGTTTCACCGTTGGTGCTACGCGGAAAGACCATCGGTGCTATTAACGCCTGGAGATTGCGCTCGAATGGCTTGTTCAATGAATCAGAGCTGAATTTTCTCGTCAGTATTGCCCATCAGGCTTCCATAGCGATTAAATCAGGGCGTCTTTTTCAGGAAACCGTTCGTCAAGCGCGGGAGAATGCCGCAATTGCGGAAGTTGGCCGGGATATATCCGCCACCTTGGAATTGAATGTCGTTCTTGAAAGGATAGCCACGTATGCCAAGAATCTGCTTAACGGCGAAACCAGTGCAGTCTACTTGGCCGATCCAAACAATCCAAGTTTACAGGCTATCGCGGTGATTGGTGCCGACTCCGAAGAGATCAAAAACGATCCACTCCGGTTGGGAAACGGTATCCTCGGAAATATTGCCATGAACAAAATTGGCGAGATCGTTAATTATTCCGCCGTGGATCCTCGGACGATACTCATAAAAGGCACTGAAATAAACCCATTCGAACACATTATGGGGATGCCGATCATCTTAAAAGATAATCTTACCGGTTTGCTTGTTATTTGGCGGTCCGGTGCTGACCAGGAATTTAAAGACACCGATCTGAATTTTCTCGGCGATCTTGCGCAGCAAGCTGCAATTGCAATCGAAAATGCCCGGCTCTATGAAGCAGAACAGCTGCGCCGCCAGGAAGCCGAAAAACTCCGGCTGGCAGCCACCACCATAGCATCGTCTTTAAACCTAAAGGAAATACTTGACATTCTTTTACAGGCTATGAAAGAAGTTGTGCCGTACGACAGTGCTTCGATCCTGTTAGCCGAAGGCGATCAGGTACGGATCGTTGCCGCACAAGGGCTTCCCAACCTCGATCGTGCCATCAATGGACTTTTTCCTGCCAATAACAAACTGTTGAAATATCTCCGGGAAAATAACCATCCGCTGATCCTTGAGGACGCCCAGATGGACGACCGTTTTGAGAGATGGTCAGCGGCAGATTTCATCCGAGGTTGGATGGGGATTCCATTGATCGCACGCGGGCAAATTCTTGGATATATCACCTTGGACAGCTTCGCACCGGACGCCTTCAACATGGACATGACAGATCTTGCCCAGTCATTTGCCCACCAAGCTGCAACCGCGATTGAAAATGCACAGCTATTTGAAAACCTCCAAAAATCCAATCTTGAACTTTCCCAGGCTTACGATACCACCCTGGAAGGATGGGGCAAAGCGCTCGAGTTGCGGGATAAGGAAACTCAAGGGCATACGATACGTGTAGCTGAACTAACCCTGAAGCTGGCCCGGAAATTGGTATACAAGAACCTGAATTAACCCATGTTCGACGCGGCGTGCTTATGCACGATATCGGGAAAATGGGTGTGCCTGATCGAATTTTGCATAAAAAAGCACCCCTCACTAAAAGAGAATGGTTAAGAAATGCGCGAACATCCTCGATATGCTTATGATCTTCTTTATCCGATAATTTATCTTCGGCCTGCACTCGATATTGCATATTGCCATCACGAGAGATGGGATGGCACCGGCTATCCCCGCGGGCTTAAGAGCGAAGAAATCCCTCTGGCAGCCCGTATTTTCACCGTTGTCGATGTCTGGGACGCCTTGATGTCAGATCGTTCGTATCGCGGCGCTTGGCCAAGAAAAAAAGTTATAAACCATATTCGTAAACAATCCGGCTTCCACTTCGATCCCCGGGTTGTCGAAGTCTTTCTTGATATGATGGAAAAGGAAAATAATAATAGTGAGACTGGCAAAAACCCCTGATCAAAAATTACTTAACCCTCACAAAACGTCGTTTCCCTGCTTGCAAAATCCCGGGATGGGGAAAAAGTGCTTCAGCCCGTTCCAGCACCTCCCCGTCTAACCGTACGCCCATTTGGGTTATCAATCTTTTTGCCTCGCTCCTGCTGGCTGCTAAACCAGTTTCGATCATTACATCCAGTGACCGTTGCATCCGGTCTTAAGCGGGAACTCCGGCATATCCTCAGGCATTTCCTTTTCTTGAAACAACCGAATAAAGGCCTGCTCCGCGGATACAGCTTCGGCCTCTCCATAGAAAATGCTGACAATCTCACGGGCCAGTTTCATTTTTGCATCGCGTGGATGGACTTTGCCTGACTCTACGTCTTTTAGCAAAATATCGATTTCCTTCGGCGACCAGCGTGTCACAAGCCGCATATATTTTCCCATGACAAAATCAGGCACGGACATTAATTTGCCATACATATCCTCCGCGCCTGTATTGATGGGCACGATATTTCCGGTGGATTTGGACATGCGCTGCACTCCGTCCGTCCCTGGCAGAATGCCGGTAATCACTCCTACCAGCGGTTTTTGCCCCAGGGCCTCCTGCAGCTTGCGGCCGGCAACGATTATATTGAACAACTGGTCCGTTCCTCCGACCTGGACATCCGTCATCTGGGCTACCGCATCATAACCCTGCATCAAAGCATAGAAAGTCTCGTGTAAATAAATGGGTTCATCTTTTTCCAAACGTTTGGAAAAATTCTCACGCGCCAAAAATTGTTGAACGGTGAAGTTCTGTCCCAGCCTGATCAAATCGACCAAAGATAACTTGCTCAACCATTCACCGTTGTAACGGACTTTCGTCTTATCCGGGTCGAGTACCCGGAATGCTTGTTCCGAGTAAGTTTTTGAATATTCGGCAACCTGTTGCTCCGTAAGAACCGGCCGGGCTTTATTTTTGTCAGACGGATCGCCCACCAATGCCGTATAACTTCCAATCAGGAAAGTAACATCGTGGCCCAGGTCTTGGAATTGTCGCAATTTACGCATTGTGATCGTATGGCCCAAGTGCAAATCAATGGAAGTTGGGTCATAGCCGCAATAAACACGAAGAGGCCGCCCCTCCTTCTGAGATTCGATCAAGCGGGACCGCAGCTCAGAAGTCATGGCTTTTTTTAAGATCTTCATCGCCATATTCCGTACCCTGCATCAAAAGCTCTACCTGATCATCTATATTCATCAAATCTCCTTAAGGAAAGCGTGTGGATTAATAAAACAAAAAAAACGCGCCCACGAGGGCGCGTTAATTTTCCCTCGCAATCACTATGCGCAGGAATTATAATATTTTAATGAAATAGCAGCAGTCATGAGAATATTATACGACATACTGCAATCACTGACCCAAAGTTACAGGGAACGTCCATGGACCATTCACAGTATAGAACTCATCGCTGTAAACCATCTGCTCCGCCTCGTCCTGTGACATGCTGTTCGGTTTGCTTGTTATCTGCATCGTCATTGCACCGTTGACATTCGTGCAATTAAGTTTAATGGCGATACCCCGTCCATTGAGGGTTTGCTGTATTTTAGGAAGGTATAACGTGCAATATTCATCTTGACTCGGATAAGCTCCTAATGACTGGATCGTCAAAGAAGCTGCAGATAGGTCGGCATCGGGGGGAACATAAAAGCCAAGTTCATCGCAGCGCATACCCGGTTGATTTTGTGTTGCATCTTGTTTACTTAACATGTCCGAACTGAAATCAGACACTGCCTGACCTGTATAATCAAAATGTGCATCCCAGATCGTCCAGTCTGATTTATCAGGAAGGGCATAGCAAACATCCGCATACACTTGTTTTCCATCGCGCCAGGCGCGTTGCAGATTTACGGTAAATCCACTTACCGTTACGCTCATGTTGGATTGAGGGGCCTGGACCGTTGGATACGCCTGGTTAATCTCAGGTGTTGCTAATCCTTGGGGAGACAAAAAAGTGGGAAGGACAACCGGTGTCGCCGCAGCCGGGCTGCAAGCTGCCAAAGTTATCAAAGCAATCAATCCAACGATGTGGAATAGACGTGACATTTAACATCTCCTGTTACCTATTGCATTTTCGAGGAAAATCAACAGAATTCAAAAAATATAAGTCCATGATTTTCTAGCAATATACTTGTCGATGGCTGGTTAACGATTATATATCATCTACCATACCACAATCAGCTGAGAATTTTCAATCGACTAACATTTCTCTTAAGTGGTCTGTGAGGAGAAAACTGAAAAAATGGAGTGCGTGGGGGCGAACGCCCCCACGCACTCCATTTTTTCAGCATATTCTTCTGCGAAGGCGTTTGAGCCTGAGCAGTTACAACAAAAGTATATTGCCCTTTTATTTGAAGATATCCTGGAGGGCGGCCTCAATGGTAGGAAAACGAAAATGGTATCCAAACTCTAAAAGTCGCTTCGGCAGGCTGTAACGTCCATCGACTACCAGTGTACTCATCTCGCCCATTACTGCACACAATAATAAAGCCGGGGTCGGAAACCAATATGGACGATGCAAAGCGTTTGCAATCGCGCGCATAAAATCTTCATTCGAGGTTGGCGTAGGAGAAATTAGGTTAAAAACGCCTCTCATTTTCTCATTTTCGAGAAGAAAACGAAGCGCACCAACTTGATCGGCAATATGGATCCAGGGTACAGCCTGATCCCCCCTGCCGAAGCGCCCGCCAAAGAAAAGTCGCACTGGCAGGGCCATCAGGGGGAATAGCCCGCCGTGCGCATCAAGCACAACCGCGCTGCGTGCCGCTATATAACGTACGCCCAACTCTTCGACCGGCCGCGTAGCAGCTTCCCATTGAACCGTTAGCTGTGCAAGATAATCACTGGCAGGCGATGTCTGCTCATCCGCTATCGCGTTACCGTATAGGCCGTAATAATTTATACCGGATATTTGGAGGAATATCTCCGGACGATGTGCAGAATGTTTTATCGCCGAGACGAGCGCAAGACCAGGCAGTACCCGTGAGTCATGGAAATGTTGTTTTCTAGACTTCGTCCACGGCCAATGATCCAGTCCGTAACCGGTCATATTCACAACCGAGTCCATTTCAGCGATCTGTTGACTCCATCCATTTACAGTTTTACCGTCCCAGTGGATTTCTCCCTGTTTATCAGAATGACGACGCGTGAGAATCCAAACTTTGTGGCCTGCAGAGCGCAAATATTCTACAAGGGAAGAACCCATGAAACCGGAACCGCCAGCGATTAATACGTTCATGCCAGTCTCGCCATTATGCTATAATCACACCCATTGCGGAGGGCTCTATGCAGGAGCCTGTATTGGTACTTAACGCGAATTTTGAGCCTATAAACATTTGCACAACACGTAGGGCGGTTGGACTTATCCTGGGGGGCAAGGCGGCGATGGTAACAAATGGCCGGGGATATATTCGCACCGTCAAAGAGCTGATTCCTCGCCCTTCAGTTATTCGTCTCGAAACGCAAATCCATCGGCCGCGTCCGCGGGTCAAATTAACGCGCCGCGAAGTTTTTCGCCGGGATAATTATACCTGTCAGTATTGCGGGCGCCGAGATGGAGGCCTGACCGTGGACCATGTTTTACCCCGGTATCAGGGAGGACTTCATATTTGGACGAATGTAGTGGCCGCCTGTCCTTCATGCAACCATAGAAAAGGCGGTCGAAGCCCCGAAGAAGCACATATGATGCTTACCCATATTCCTAAAGAACCCCCTGCCAATGCAGCTTATATTTTTGGCCGGCATCTCTCTGAAAATACCGAGTGGTCGGACTATATTAAGGGCTGGTAATATCTAAAGTTTGAGGTTAAGTGAGACGGCTAACTGAAGTCAAGCTCCATGAAGTCTGTAGCCAGTTTCACATCACCCTGATAGTGCAAGCGGGCTTCTTCAACAATGTCGCCTTCCGCAAATTTCCCCGTTGGATAATGGATCAAATATAGCTTTCCAACCTCTGCCTGGCTGGCAATTTCTCCTGCTTGTGCAGCCGACGAATGTCCAATTGTGGCACCAGCCGCTTCATGAATTAATGTGTCCGCTCCTTCGGCCAGTCGAACAACTTGAGCGCATGGCTCAGTATCGCATGAATAAGCCATGGCTTTTTTAGTGTGGTTAAATTCAAAACGCAAGCCGATGGTAGGCAGCAAATGGCGAACCGGTGAAGAAAAGATCCTGAACTCCGGACAATCGATGACCGTCGTCATTTCCTGGGCCGGCAGGCGATAAAAAGCTACAGGAAAGAAATCCGGCCACTCAGCCCAGCCGTAGGAACCCATTAAATCCTCCATACGGTCCAGGGTGTGGTGCAGGCCATATATGTTGAGCGGTTTATGACGTCCCATAAGCCACATATCCATAAGGAGCAGGGGCACGCCGGAAACATGATCGGGGTGAAAATGCGTCAGGACCAGGTCGGTTAGATTATTAAAATCAAGGCCAGCCTTCTCCAGCCTCAGAATTGGGTTACTGACACAATCCACCAGAACCGTTCGGTCTTCACCGACAACGACCATATGCGTGTTCTCGTGGCCCGTGGAAGGGATTGCATTGGACGAGCCGAGGATGATAACTTTAGGCATAAGGCACCTATTTCATAACGTTAACCAATATGGTGGGCGTGACATAGGTTTCGATCAATGCGGCCACTACTAATAAAGGCACGACCACGCCTATAAAAACCTTAAGCCAGTCTGCCAACAACTCAAAGACCACCTGGCCCATCGACTTGCCGATTTGGGGTGTAACCAGTATTGCACCCATGCGCAACACAACCGCGCTGGCAAGCATAAGCGCCGGGATTTCAAATATTCCATGAGGGAGCAGCCCGGCGGCGAACAACAAAGCCGGTGAATATCCGATCAGCTTGAATACCCCCAGGACGGCGCCCACCAGTCCTACATTTATAAGATAAACGATCACGCCCAGGACACTAAAAGATATGAGGCCTCCCAGCAAAATTAATAGTGTCGCCCGTAAATTGTTCGTAAAAATAAATAATGCAGATAAATGCTGGCTAACCTGGGCTAAACCGATCGTCTGCCTGGCATCCTTCACCAATGCTGTTATATCCTTAATGGATGCGCTCGAAAGCATTTTAGGGATATTCACAGTCGCCCAATGGTAACTAACCCAATAACCCGTAATGGCCAAAACCGCCATGATGAACATTGGAACCGTCAGTTGTCGTAAAACCTTCGACACTTCAAGCCGGTACCAGCCAAACACCGAATGTGATTCGCCGAGGAATGCCTTGCGGAATGTCTGCCATATCCAGAGCAGGTTTAGCGAATCGAATTCACGGCCCAACAGATATTCACGTTGGAAATGCGCCAAACCCAGCCGAACAAGCAACCCGGCCATAATAACAACAGCCGCCACAGCGAGCCACAATACCTGGTCGTTTCCCCAAAACAACAATACGCTTTCGCCTTGCATCAAGACCGCGACCGGGATGACGACAAATGACGCTAACAGATTCGCAGCCCTCACGGTAGTGGACTGCACGGAGATCACAATTGCCGCGCTGACCATTAAGAAAGCATGGGCTATGGTCAACGTAAGAAGCAGGGATAAAGTGTACAAACCCGGCATGTGCAATTTCTGATGAGAGACCATGACCAAATAAAAAGCAATGGATGTAAGGCTGGCCACCAACGGGGTGATCACGCCGATCACCAGTTTGCCAAAATAAAGATGCCAATTTTCGAGCGGAGCGCTCAGAAGCGGCTCGATGGTGCCGCGCTCCTTTTCACCGACAAATGATTCCAAAGCCACAACCAATGATATCGTGATGGGAAAGAAACCAATGATCAACACAGAGAATGGAACAAGCCGGTCGGCGATCAAGTTGGTACCGTACCGGGCGAAAAAAGAGACGGCCTGACCGGCTACTTCATTCATCAGCAGGGGAAAAGAAAACGTTAATACGATAAGCGGAAACAGGATCCGCCAATCGCGGAACTGGTCGCGCAATTCGCGCCTCGAGATCAGCCAGATCATTTGCAGATCACCCAGCATAAACTACCTCTCCCTGCGGTTTTTGCGCATCTGTCATTACCTTTAGGTAAACTTCCTCCAGGCTGCGAGGTATTTCCTGAAATGCCACCAATGGTGCATGCATGGACGAAAGTTGCTGCAGCAATAGCGGATTCGACTCGCTGCGGATTCTCGATACTGAAACGCAAATTTAATTCATTGCGCCTTGTTAATATCACGCCATGTGGTAAATTCAAACCGTTTGCGCTCCAGGTGGAGGAGAATTTGGCCTCATATTCAGAAACCCCCAAAATCTTTTGCTTCAATTCTTCGAGTGTGCCTACAATTAAAATACGGCCCTTATAAATTATAGCGATGATATCTGACAGGGCTTCGGCCTCGGCCAGGTTATGCGAACAGATCACAATAGTGCGCTGCGATGATCGAAGGCGGACGATTTCATCCCGTACGAGGCGGGCAGATTCGGGATCCATCGCAGAAGTTGGTTCATCTAACAACAATACTGGGGGTTCGTGCATGAGCGCACGAGCCAATGCCAGTTTCTGGCGCATCCCTTTTGAATATTCGCCAATCCGGCGTGAAGAAGCTTGTCCCAACCCAAAATAATCTAATAAATAATCGCTGCGCGACTTGCGAGCATCTGTGCTGAGGCGGTAAACCCGACCGAAGAAATCAAGGTACTCGATTCCAGTCATCCGCATATACAAGCCATGCTGCTCTGTCAGGACGCCGACGGACGCGCGTACCTCTCTGCCTTGGCGGGCCACATCATAACCGGCCACACGTGCAGAGCCACGCGTGGGTGTGAGCAGTGCGGTCAGCATCCGGACTGTCGTCGTTTTTCCCGCACCGTTCTGTCCAAGAAGCGCCAGGATTTGGCCTGGTTTCACTGATAGGGTTACGCCATCCACAGCCCAGAAATCATTGAATTTTTTACTTAATTCCTGTGTTTGGATCATGTCATGTCCAGAATAAAAGCTTCAGAGGACGATGTCAATAAGACAACAGTCCTCTGAAAGTAAGGTTGGGCTGCTGCAAAAACAGCAGGCGGCTTATTTGGCGGTTTTCTTTGGTGTAGGTTTCTTTGAGGTTTGCTTTCTGGCAACAGGTTTCTTTCTGGTAGTGGCCGCGGGTTTGCGAGCAGCCGGTTTACGAGCAGCCGGTTTACGAGCAGTCCTGTCGGTTGTTACCTCCGCGTCAATACCCGAAGTTACGCCCGCCAGGGAACCCATCGTGGTCATTTGAACCTCGGTAACCTCGGTTCCTTCCGGGCGATGACGCCAGATCAACACAATCACAGCACAGATCGCTATCACAGCGCTTAGAGTCTGGTTCACGTTGATACTAAAAACTTTGGAAGCGTCCAATCGCAGAAAGTCGAGGAAGAACCGGACTACCGGATAGAAAATCAGGTACAGATTGAATATGTCGCCCTTTTTCAGTTTATCCACAAATTGGCGGGAAACCCACAAAAGGAAAAGCATATTTGCCAAATTAAGAAGGGACTCATAAGCAAACAGCGGATGATAGTAGGAGATATTTTCAAAACCGGCTAAACGGTGTGCCGGATCAATATAAATTTTCCAGGGGAGGTTGGTAGGCGCACCATACAGTTCCTGGTTGAAGAAATTACCCCAGCGTCCTATGGCTTGTCCCAAAGCAAGGCCGGGAGCGGCAATATCTGCCCATTCAATAAAGCTGAAGGTTTTATTGTTACGGACATATAGATACAATGCTATTAATCCGCCGATGATCGTCCCAGGAATTCCAAGCCCCCCCTTCCAGATTGCGATTGCGTCGAGCGGGTGCGTCAGATAATATTGGGTTGTAAATCCCTGTGCAATCGAAGATGGCGGAGGAGTGAAAATATGCCATAAGCGTGCCCCGATTACGCCGCCAATAATTAAATAAACAAGTAAATCCCAGACCATCTCAGGATCGGAGCCGCGGCGCTTTACTTCACGCGTGGCCAGCCAACCACCCGCCACGGCGCCGAGCATCAAAATGATCCCGTAAAAACGAATATATAATGGACCTAGTTGAAAACCATCGATCATGTTCTACTCCTTGGCAGATTATTTTCTTCGCATTTGCATGAGCCTGAGCGCGTACAAACCAGATGCGCTGCAAAGCGGTGAAATTTGCAAGAATGGCGATGATCCATACCCCAAAGACCGGAATATTGAATAACAGCGATGGACCTAGGACCAGATAGCGTTCCGCGCGTGTTAACAATCCTTCTTTGGCGCTAAAGCTCTGCGCTTCGGCCCGTGCTTTCACATAAGAAACAAGTATGGAGCCTGCGGCGGCGGCAAAGGTCACCACTTCAGCCGTATGTTGATTGGTCATTGCAAAATGATAGAGCAATGCACCGAGAATGATCAACTCGGAATAACGGTCGCTAACCGAGTCTACAAAGGCGCCCCAATCGCTGGCTTCGCCTCGTAGCCGCGCCATCGACCCATCCAATGCGTCGATCGGCCAGGCGATCAGCATGACGATTCCGCCGATCATGATCTGACCGCGGATTATAAAATAAGCGGCGATAATATTTCCCGCAACACCCAATAAGGTTACAGAATTAGGGGTTAATCCAATCCGGTTGAGAAACCCGGCGATCGGATCAAGTATCCATTTAAACGCAACGCGCAATAAATCAGTGAAGGTCTTTTTCACTCTCGGCCTCGAAACAGGTGGTTTTTCGATAACCATTTTGGAATTAATCCTTCGTTGTTAAAGATATTGAAATTCAAGATGGAGTGATCTTGGATCGGCAACTAGGTCCAATGATACCCGAAAATCTCACCCGATGTACAACAGCGAATAACAAGAGTTGATTTCCACCACGATCCATATTCGCTTTGAGTCCCGGACAGTTCAACTCTCTTCTTCCGTCTCCTCGAACGGCATTACCTCACGTTCTTTACCGCCACCTTGCGATGGACCAACCACGCCTGTTTCCTCAAGCTGATCGAGTAAGCGCGCCGCGCGAGGATATCCAATCCGCAATCGGCGCTGCAAAAGAGAAGCGGAAGCACGCCCGGATCCCCGTACAATGGAAATCGCCTGTTCGATCAACCCGTCATCTTCGTTTTCATCGGGTTCACTCAGTAGTTTCTCCCATGGAGCAGAGTCATCGTATGGCATCTCACTGTTCTTCTGCCAGATAGTCGATTACCCGCTCGATCTCCATATCTGTCACCATTACGCCCTGCGCCCGGATCGGATTGCCTACTTCCGGGTTGAGGAAAAGCATATCGCCGTGACCAAGCAGGGTCTCAGCGCCGCTGGTATCCAGAATAACTCGGCTGTCTATGCCGGAAGCTACGGCAAACGCCAACCGCGCCGGAAAATTTGCTTTGATCAGGCCGGTGACCACATCGGTTGACGGGCGTTGTGTTGCTACGACAAGATGAATTCCGGTAGCACGGGCCATCTGCGCAAGACGGACCAGGTTATGTTCTGTTTGGTCAGGTGCCGACATCATAAGGTCTGCCAGTTCATCAATCAATACGACCATGCGCGGTAGTGTCTTTCCGTCTTCTTTACGAGCTTGTTTACGGTTATAGGCTTCCAGATCACGAGCATGTGCCGATTCAAGGAGTCGATAGCGGTGTTCCATCTCGACCACCACCCAGCGCAGCACCCCGAGGATCCGTTCAATGTTGGTCTCGACTTTTCCAAAGAGATGCGGCAGGCCATTGAATCGCAATAACTCGACCATTTTCGAGTCGATCATGATCATCCGCAGGTCTTCAGGCGTATTATTCATTGCCAGGCAGGTGGCCAAAGAAGTTATACAAACAGATTTACCGGAACCGGTCGCCCCGGCAATCAAAAGGTGAGGCATTCGCGATAGGTCCGCAACCAGAGGAACACCGGATACATTTCTGCCAAGCGCGATGGCCAACGGCGCACCGGTACGATGGAACACGTCGCTTTCCAGAATCGATCGCAAACGTACCACCGAGGAATGTGCATTGGGAACTTCGATCCCCACATAAGGCTTCCCGGGGACCGGCGCCTCAATGCGCAATCTTTCCGCTGACAACGCCAGCGTTAGATCTTTTTGAAGATTGGCGATCTGCGCCACCCGTACTTTCATTTGTTGAGCATCATCATCATCTTCGGTAGCACCAGGCTTTTTAATGAATCCGGGTTGTACGGCGAATTGCGTGACCGTGGGGCCCACGCGGTAACCTATCACGGTGGCGGGTATGCCAAACTCTGAGAGCGTTTTCATGATCATCCCGGCCGTCTGATTGATCGTTCGGTCATCCGCATGTACCGATTGGTCAGCCATTAAGAATATTTAATGGCGGTAGCCCCTCTTCCCGCGGGATCGGTTTGACAGGTCGTTCACTCTTCTTATCCGGGGCCTTCAATGAGGGGCGAAATTCGGGCGGCAGCTTATTCGGTTGCCTTTTTAGACGCGGCTTTATGAACAGTTTCCTGCGATTGAGACACCCCTTCGTCCTGGATATGTACCGGCTGAGAGGTATGTGAAGTTTCGCCCGCCAGAGTTACCAGCCAGTTCTCAAGAACAGACCAGAACCCAAAGCCTGTTAAAACCACCAGAAGCCAGACCGCGAATAAACTAATTCCACCCCATACGGGTCCGATGACCCGGCTGAGTAAATAAGCAAGGCCCCAACCAAGCCGACCGCCATCCTGGCCTGCTTCAGCTCGAACAAGGGAATTGCCTCCGAGAATGGAAAGCAAGCCCAAAGTTAGCAGCGAAGCAATTTCGAGGGTCAAGAGGCGTCCCCAGTCCAATCGCCTCATATCTCGGCGTATAAGGGTTAAGCCGCCGAATGCCATCGCAACGATGAGCAGGTAGCTTCCCCAACCAAACCATGATTCTAAGAATATTGACCACGGTGTAAGCAGTACCCCCCCGGTTAGTTTCCATATAGACAGCAAGGACATAAGCGCCATTGCAATCAGGAATACACCGAAAGCATCACGGAGGAACCGCCCAAAATGCAGATTGAAGCGCGCCAAGCGATCCAGCCAATCGTTGGATGGTGGGACCTTTTGGTAACGTCGTTGTGGTTTATCGTTCATCAATTGAAGTGAATCACAATGGTCATTATCACCCAGAAAACTGGTCAAGAATTAGCAAAAAGGTTTTTGAATATCTAAACTCGGTAATTTAAACATTCAACAGCATACTTAAACCCATACGCTGATGCGAGGCATCAACATGCAGAATCCGGACCTGCACTTGCTGGCCCTCGTGTAGAAAATCCTTCACGATCTCACCCTCGGCCAGAGGCATTTCGGATGCATGAACAAGTCCTTCAACACCAAGGTCCAAACGGGCAAAAGCGCCATAAGAAAGCACGCTCGTGATTGTAGCCGGCACAATTTGACCCACCGACAGATCTGTACCGATCTTGATCCACGGGTTGACAGAAAGTCGTTTGAGGCTTAATGCCACCCGGCAGCGTTCCGGTGAAAGATCCAGCACCTGCACATCAAGGACCTGGCCCATCTTTACGATTTGACTCGGATGAACGACCCTTCCCCAGGAAAGTTCGGAAATATGGATCAACCCTTCGACGCCGCCAAGATCGACGAATACTCCGAAATCCGTAATGTTGGTTACCGAACCTCTAATGTGCTCGCCCGGGTGCAAAGAACTGAATAATTCGGCGCGTTTACCTGGCTCAGCCTGCGCGGCGCGTTCTGAAAAGACGATCCGCCCGTCTTCAGGGACGCATTCAATGACCTTGAGCCTGAGTGTACGACCGATATAAGCTTCCATGCACTTTTCACGATCAGGCATCTCCTGCCCCGCCATGTCGACCAGGTGTGAGAATGGCACGAATCCATACAGGTTCTCACCTTCGACGAGCAATCCTCCCCGGTTGCTTCCGGTCACAATCAGGTTGACGATCTTATCATGTAAATATAATTCCTTGACTTCGATCCAATTCGGCGTTATTTTGACATCTTCTTCTTAACTTCGTTCCGGACCTCCTGCCGGGATTGCGCTCGATCAGGCGTGTGCGTCGAATGACGGCCTTCTTCTGCAAGGACCGATTCCCACCAGCTCTCATCCACCACCGGCATCGGGCTGTCTGCACCGATTTTTCGATTTACCATTTCTACCTGCCTTCCCTACCTCGTTTGTGATTCCATCTCAAGGATGGCTTTTGCTACTGCCTCTACAGCCACTCGCTGTTTACGATATAGATCCGCTTCAGACATGGCCAATCTCCCCGCCACCTCGCGGACTTTTCGCCCTTCAATGAATTTCATTTCAAGAATATTATATAAAATCCATTCTGTAGTAAATCGTCGCTCACCGTCTGGTCGTACCTGGTCCACGGCCTTCCGAAGAAGAGCTCGCAAGGCATTGGCGGCATTACCGTCATACTCATGGGCCGCTTCTTGTACGATCTGCAAACGCATGAGCGGGCTATTTGTCAGTTTAGGGCCGCCCCAATAATGGGTCAACGCATCTTTCACCCAGTTGGCCAAATCGGATTCGGGGGGCATTTTGTCACTTAATAGACTGGCACGCGAGTCATAACGGCCGGCGGCACGCATACGCTGGATCATGTCCACTTGGGGTTGCAAGTCCTGGAGGGAACGAAACACTCGCTGCTGCATCAGCCGATCTTCAAGAGCCAGAGCGCTGCGCTCTGCCAGTAGCCAGAGAGAATCACGTTGATCATCTTCCATGTGTTGATCGTCACCGCGCGCCACACCCAACAGACCCAGAAAAGGTGGTACTTCATCACGGTCCATATCGCCGCGTTTCTGTTGGTGAAGCGGCAGGACCCAGTATTTTCCCCATACGAATTCACGGTGCTCGGCGCCATTTCCATTGCTGAACATTTCCAGTGCATTGGAAAGTCCATCCTGGTCGAGCATGGCCCGATTACCTGCCATGACGATCAATGACAATTTATCGTCATCCAGGGCTGCGACAAAAGCAGAAGGCGAATGCAAATGGTCGCGTACGGCGGCCAGGATGGCTTCGAGGAATTGGTTTAAATCTCCTTGAGTAACCATCCGTTCTTCTATATTCTGGAATAACTGCAATTCATCCCGGTCGTGCCCAAAGAAGAGATAACGCTCCCACAACGGTGCAAAGAAAGTAATTCCATGTTCGAAAAGGAGCACGGTGGCTACCATGGTCAAAGGAACAAATGCCGAATACTCAACGCCCACCAGTACACCCGCTCGTCCTCACGATGGTCATCAATCCAAGCGCCACCGAGGCAGTGACAGGACCACGCATGATCCATTTGAAAAGCCTGCTCTTGATCACGCGGTCAGGCCAGGAAACACCAAAGAAGGCAACTGCATAAGCCATCACGATGACCAACCCCCCCACCAGCACATTGATCACGGTGGCACCACCCCAAAATAGAAATGGATATTGTGCCGCAAAGGAATATCCGTAAAGCAGATAAGGATAGGAACCGAGTGCTGGTGCAGTCGCTCCCGCCATCAGATACAACATACGGCGCCGGCCGGACCGGGTCAACATTAGGGAGAAGGCACGACTAAAATTGATCCCTGCCCAAACCATTGCCAGCAATATAGTAAAGGGTAAAGACCTCGGTCCAAACGGTACGCTGGAGGTGAGGAGCCGGATTACCGTTCGCGACGACCGGACTGAGAAGATAACCGAACGCCAGCAGAAGCAGGAATACCGAGGAAACTGCATACATGAAGCGAACGGCAAAACGCCTTCGACCTCGTCGATGGACGTCCAGCCGTAACAAGCAATGCATCTGATAGGTGGAGATACGCAGCCGGCAGGAATACAATTCCCAGCCATTGCAGGCGCAGTAGTGAGTCAATTCCCCAATTTGATACGGATTTATTTTGGAGTGCCTCTGTGGTGAAAACTACAACAACACAGAGCAGAATGATGGCAAAAGAACGGGCAACACGGTCTCGGAGATTGAATGAGAGGGAATACAAAAACAGAGAGAAAGCCGTTATGGCAATCCCCGCTGTCAGGATCTGGTTGAGCGTTTGGATCCCCACCAGTAAATTGTCGGTCCAACCGTTAAACATACCACCTTCCCAGAAAACGCCCTATAATGCCCTCGCAAAAAATAGAGCGATGTCTTGCGACAAGTAATAGTGGTCATTATACCCGCAGAATTCATAACCGTGCTTCTGCGCAAACCGGATCGCCGGTTGGTTTTTTGACTGGATTTCGAGAAATAATCTGCGATGGCTTCGTCCCAAGCCCCATTCCTGCGCCGAGGTTAATAAGGCGCTGGCGACTCCCTTACGCCGCCAATTCGGTGCAACGACGAGATCGGTCACCCAAGCCACGGAAGCGGGCCGCTCGGTCAGCGATATATAGCCGATTGAATCGCTACCTGAAAGGGCCGTATACATGATTGCCTTGGAAGTCCATTCATCGGCCAGTGAAAAAGGATTATTGGGATATGTTAACGGGATTGGACGAGGCAGGCGCACATCCCGGAATGTCGCCACGATCTGCCCGGTTTCACGGCGCAATTCCAATTGCCAGACATATTCACTTGTAATCGAATGGTCTATTCCCATCAAATGCGGAAGATCTGAGGCTACAACGGGGCGGATTTGAATTGCAGACATATTCTCCTATGATTGAGGCACCACCCGAATGGGAATGACACAGGGTGGTAAAGATTGGCCCTGATTATCCGTTACGACAAGCTGGAGTTGATAGTCACCGGGCGTGAGAGCTGTTGTATCCCATTGCCCAAGCGAATTATCGACAATGACTTTCGTACCGGCTGAGATCGTAGCCCAGGTATCGGAATTTAAAGGCGCGACCTCATATTTATAAAAACCAAAATTGGTGATGTTGACTGTCCCCTGGATATCCACGATGCCGCTTATTTCTGTCCCGGCTTTGGGAGAAGTGATTATGAGTTTATCCGGTACGCATCCCTCTCCGCCAATTAGCGTTGGAATGGGGCGCGGTGTCAAAGCGATCTGGGTGGCCAGTTCGGGAGAGATCGTCCCTGTTGGAGTCGCAAGTAAATCAAGCGTTGGCGTGGCAAGAAAAAATGAAGCCGGGAGACTCGGAATTATAAACGAGGCAGTCACCAATTCCCCGCAAAACAGGACGAGGATTAAAGTCAAAGAAGCAACGGCACGGCCAATCCGGCGGAGGGCAAATTCCTTTTCCAGGCTGTATACCGCCTGTCGCCATTCACTCCATGACTGCCAAAGCCATCGAAATGCAAAAAGTCCTCCAATTGCCAGCACGATATAAATCAGCACTTCATACGTGCCGAGAAATTGATAGATTGCTGCCATAATGTTGATTACAGCTTCTGCAGGATGCTCCGCACAAGCTTTTCTATCTTCGGGGTAATGACCTTTCCGGCTTCGATTACTTCTTCATGAGTGGTAACCGTTGAACCATCCAAATTAGCCTTATTACTGATGCCTGAAAAGCCCAGGACACGCATCCCCCCATGCCTGGCAACAATGACTTCATGCACTGTGGACATTCCGACCGAATCGGCTCCGACCAGCCGTAGAAATCGTAAATCGGCAGGACTCTCGAACGACGGGCCGCTAAGTCCCGCATAGATTCCTTCACGTAAATTAATATTTTTTTCTTTCGCTGCATTCCGTGCCAGGTCGCACAATTCATGGTCATAAGCTTGACTCATATCCGGGAACCGGGGGCCAAGTTCGTCATAATTGGGTCCCATCAAAGGATTCTGCCCCATCATACCCAGAAAATTCAGATGATCGGTAATAAGCATAACGTCGCCCGGGAGAAACTCCGGGTTTACTCCGCCCGCAGCGTTTGTCACGATGAGCGTACCTATCCCAAAGCGCTGCATGACCCTGATTGGCAGTGTAACTTCTGCCATGCTGTAACCTTCATAAAAGTGGATGCGCCCCTGCATGACGAATACCGTTTGGTTTTCCAATGTACCGATCACAAGGCGACCTGCGTGACCCAGGACAGTGGAAACGGGGAAATGGGGTAGTTCCCCAAACGGAATAATATCGGGGCTTTCCACAGATTCGGCAAATTCACTCAGGCCCGATCCAAGGATAATGGCTGTTTGCGGTTGATAAGCAGAACGTTCATGGAGCTGCTTGACAACTTCATCTATTTGATTGAGAGAAAAATGGGTTGTCATTCTTAGATCATCGTTCCCAATCGAAGGTAAATTATCATTTTCAAGGCTGGATTCCGCCAAAATCCCCGCCACAAATGATATTATATCAGAAATCAAAAGTCGCCTTTCAAAAGCGGAATCTTAAAGGTTTTACTATGATACTTAAGGTAGAATAAAACAACCTCTTATGCGATTCTTTAAAGGCTGAAATCGTTGATAGGCAGGGAAGTGTACGGATTCTAGGGGCAATTAAACGCGTCAAAAAGGACGTTTTTGGGTTTTCTATATTAGGTTAATAATGGCGAAGAAAACATATCGATTCGGTTTTACACCCCAGGAACACCGCGTATCAGTATTACCTTCGACAATCGCAGGCGCAATTGTGCTGGTGCTCACAATGTTCAATGGCAGGGTTGTATGGCCCCAGAGTCAACCAAAATCCAACATCCTTCTCGTATTTGGGATACTCGGCATTTTGTATTTATGCGTCTTCGATTTTTGGATTTTACCTTCCGTCAATTACAACCATGTTTATAGCTGGGTGAATGCCGTATTAACCGCTGTAGGTCTCTGTATTATCACCTATGCGGTTGCCGATCAGCTCGATATTTATATTGGGGTTTTACTGATCTTGGCTGTCATCACAAGCTCGATCATTTCCGAACGCGGCCCGTCTTATCTCCTGATCGTTCTTACAACGGTCTTTTCGATGGGTATTCGCCAGGACTTTATAAACAATTTAACCGGATGGACTTTTCATTTAAGTCTTGCAGTGATTGCCAGCATATTGGTCGAAACGATCAGACAGTTGAAGAGTCTTTCGCGCGGTCATATCCGCAGGCTGGAAACCATCACGGATTTCAGCCGGAATATCACCTCTACTCTCAACCCAAAACAGGTAATGGCGCTCCTGAATGCCGCTTTCCAAAATGCCGTTGAAGCCGATACTTATTTCGTTGGCATTCGGGAAGGGGACGAAATGCGCCTTGAGCTTGTGTATGACGATGGGGAATATTTTGAAGACCAACGCGTAAAGTTGGAAGGGTCGCTCTCCGCCTGGGTCCTTGATAATCAGAAAAGCCTCTTCTTGCCTGACCTTCGCAAGGAAGTCGTCCTGCCCGGTGTCCGGCTGGTGCTGTTAGGCAAACACAAAACCAATCTGTCCTGGATGGGCGTTCCGATGAAAAGCGAGGATGTGAACGGAATTATTGCTATTGGTTCTTACCGGCCCAACGCATTCGATAGAGCCGATCTTGAGCTCCTTTCAAATTTGGCCCAGCACGCAGCACAGGCTCTTCATAATACGCATCAACACGAAGAAGTGGAGCAGCAATCAAAGTTGGATAGCCTGACAGGGGTTTACAACCACGGAAACTTTCTCAAACTCTTGAAAGAACAGGCAGACCGCGCCTTGGTGGAAAGGCAGCCACTTGGCCTCATTATGCTAGATGTGGACCATTTCAAACGATACAACGATTCATACGGTCATCTGGTTGGAGATGAGGTCTTGAGGACCTTATGCAGTACAATTAAGCTGCATATCAAGAATATAGACGCTGTTGGCCGCTGGGGAGGCGAGGAATTTGTTATCTCTCTACCGAATGCCAGCGCTAACCAGACTCAGCAGATCGCTTTGCGGATACGTGAAACTATGTCGACTTTAACGGTTCATAACCAGGAACATAAAACAATTCCAGTCCCGACCGTCAGCCAGGGAATAGCTATTTACCCCATGGAAAGAAACGACATCATCGACCTGATCGACCTGGCCGACCAGCGCCTCTATATCGCAAAAGAACGAGGCCGTAATCAGATCGAGCCTGATCCATCCCAAATTGAATTGTTAATGGCAGACGAGGAACTCTAAGAAACTTTGTTTAATCCAAACCACGAATCAATTCCATACATAAATAAATAGACATGTGCGCTCATTCCAAAGGCGGCGGATTGAGCATGTCGAAATCGCTTACATGTACTGACCAGGGGCTTTGGCCCCGCTCAGGTGTCAATTAAGGTACGATTGCCCTGTATTTTTTTCTCAGTTACTCTACCGCCAGTTGTATATTATCCTTCGACTCTAGATCAATGCTTCCGCGAACGCAGCTACCGTTTTGCTGATCGCTGGATCGTCAATCCAATAATGTGTCACCAACCTGAATCGTCGTTGATCGGTTGCACTGATAAGGATTCCCTTGGCTTTTAACTTCTCCTCAACTTCGAACGCCGACAATTTTATACTCGAGGCCAGGGAAAAAAAGACCATATTGGTAGCCGGCGACCCTGAATCAAGGACGATCCCTTTATTATCACTCAAACCTTCAGCTAGATCCGAAGCCCTTCTATGGTCCTCGCCCAGGCGGGATACCATCTTCTGAAGAGCAACGATACCGGCGGCAGCCAGGACACCGGCCTGCCTCATTCCACCGCCGAGCATTTTACGCGTACGCTTGGCCCTTAGAATAAAATCCCTTTCACCGCACAATACCGAACCAACCGGCGCGCATAATCCCTTACTTAAACAAAAAGTGACCGAGTCTACTGTCTCTGTTAATTTTCGTGCCGGAACACCCAATGCAGCGGCTGCGTTAAATATACGCGCACCGTCTAAATGCACTTTAAGTTTTTTCGCATGGGCGAAGTTCGAGAGCTGGCGCGTATATTCGGGCGTTTGGACCGTTCCCCCGCAGCGGTTATGGGTATTCTCGAGACAGACCAGGCGGGTTATGGGGTCGTGTATATCGTCTGGCCGAATCGCCGCTTCGACGTCGGACAGGAGCATCGAGCCGTCGGGCTGATTTTGTAACTGGTAGGAATGAATCCCGCCGAGCGCGGAAATTCCACCGGCTTCGAATAGAAAGGTGTGATTTTTTTGACCAAGGATGACCTCATCGCCGCGCCGGCAATGAGTTAATATCGCTGCAAGGTTACCCATCGTTCCAGACGGGACAAATAACCCTGCTTCTTTCCCGGTGATCTCAGCCGCCATGTCCTGGAGCCGGTTGACGGTCGGGTCGTCCCCATACACATCATCACCTACCTCGGCTTTTGCCATGGCGTCACGCATTTCAGGCGTCGGCTTGGTAACCGTATCTGAACGAAGGTCTATAATTTCCATAACAAACTCCTCATCGATGCTGCGAGGAAGGCTGGGACCTTCCTTGTGCTCCTTATTCTCTTCTCAATTTCTCCAGGATATTTTCAAGTTCTACTGGCAATGGCGCCTCGAATACTCGCGGTTGGTCCTCATTCGGCAGAATAACCTTCAATTTCTTTGCATGCAAAAAATGCCTATCGGTCGCGATGGAGGGAGTCTTTCTGCCATAAATTTCATCACCCACGATCGGACAACCAAGAAACGCGCAGTGCAGGCGGACTTGATGGGTGCGGCCTGTTAAAGGGTGAAATTCCAAAAGCGTATGGTTTGCAAAAGTCTCCAAAGTCTTGTATTCACTCACCGCTTCCCGCCCTCGACCTTCTCTGGATATGGCCATCTTCTTCCGATGGCTCGGGTCACGCCCAATGGGAGCTTCGACTCTGCCTGATGGAGTTGGCGGTCTGCCGTCTACCAGGGCTAGATAGGTCTTTTCAACTTTACGGAGTCGAAATTGCTCCTGCAGCCATAGAAGGGCCTCGTCGTTTTTGGCAAGCAGTATCAACCCTGAGGTCTGTTTGTCAAGGCGGTGGACGATGCCCGGTCTTCCTTCTCCGCCTATTCCTTCGATATCAGGATCATAACCAAGTACGGCATGTACCAGCGTTCCCGAAAAATGTCCCGCTGCCGGATGGACTACCATCCCGGCGGGTTTGTTGATAACAAGCAGGTCATCGTTCTCGAAAACGATATTCAACGGAATATTTTCTCCAACCAACGCTGTCGGTGTGGGTGGGGGAATGCGGATTTTGATGAGCATTCCAGGCTCTAATACATATCCCGATTTTTGAGTAAGCACGCCATTCACGTCCACAAAGCCGGCTTTAATGAACCCCTGCAGCCGGGCGCGTGAATATTTCGGTAAAGCCTCGACTAAAAAATGGTCGAGCCGCTCTTTTACCTGTTTTTGAAAGCGAATGGAGAATGTTTCTTCGGTCACGGCTCGAGGTCCGTGGTCTGCGATCCAGGTCTTTTCTCGGAATGTTCTTTTATCCAAACACCTAATAAGAGGACAACAACTCCAATGGAAATGGACGAATCCGCTAAGTTGAAAACCGGGAAATTTCCGATCGAAATAAAGTCTGTAACCTTTTGCATTAAAAGGCGGTCGACCAGGTTACCGGCTGCCCCGCCCAACTGCAAACCCATGGCTAATCGCAGCGTCCAGTCACTTTCTTCGACGCGCGGGTAGTAATACATGATGGCGCAAATAACCAGGATCGCCAGGACGGTAAAAACTGAATTGCCGTTTTGGAATGACCCGAATGCAGCTCCGCTATTATTCCAATTAACGATACGTGCGTACGGGTTTAACCATGTCAGCCCGTTCGGTAACCATGTACTCTCGTAAGGAATATTCGTCCGCACCAGCCACTTTGTCCACTGGTCGAGCGCAATCACTACCCCCGCCAACCCAAGCAGGACCAGATAATCACGTAAATACCGGTTCAATTTTCTCACCTCAGCATAAATCAATCTTTGAAAACGTGCGGCTTATTGTACTTCACTCTGAAATGAATACGCGCGGTACACGCGCACTGATATTGGTCATAACCTCATATTCGTTTGTACCTGCCCATTCAGCCAGGTCCTCAGTTGAAATTCGCTCCCCCGACTTCAGCCTCACCCAGTAAGATCACCTCATCTCCTACTTGAGCTTCGTCCTCGCCCAAATTGACCATGAACTGATCCATACAGATACGTCCTACTTGAGGATACTTTTTACCGTTTACAATGACCTCTGCCTTGTTGGTCATTGTACGAAAATAACCGTCGGCATAACCACAAGGTATCGTCAAAACTCGCGTCGCTCTTTCGGATTGCCATAACGAGCCGTAGCTTACTGGGCGTCCTGGCTGGGTGATCTTTGAGTAGGCCACTTTCGAGTGCCAGGTCAACGCAGGTTTCACCTCGATGGTCCGCTTAACTTCCCGGCCTGGATACACTCCATAAAGCAACACACCAGGCCTGACCATATCGTAACGACTTTCGGGAAACTGCAAAATGGCGCCCGAATTTGCCATATGCCGGATGGGCGGGTGTGGAATGGAGTGCTTTTCGTAGAAATACAACACCTCTTCAAATCGTTCCAATTGCAGTTTGGCATGGTTGAGATCGGGCACTTCTGAATTTGCAAAATGCGAGAAAATACCTTCGATCTCTAAATGGCTACACGACAAGGATTTCTCGAGGAAAGGCTCAGCTTCATAATCGTGAACGCCGATCCGCTCCATCCCCGTATCGATCTTGAGATGAACTTTTAGCTTTATTCCCGCAACACGGGCAAAATTATCTGCGGTTTCAAGTAATTCCGGTGTGGATGCGGCCAGAATTAAATCATTTTCAATGAATAATGGCACTTGATATGGCAGACTTCCTCCCAGGATAAGGATGGGTTTATGGATTCCAAGCTTCCGTAATTGGATTCCCTCTTCGACTAAGGCAAGGCCTATATAATCCGCGAAAGGTGCCAGGAAGGAGGCCACCCCGTCCACGCCGTGGCCGTAGGCGTTGGCCTTCAAAACAGCCATTACTTTGGCCGGTTTAACATATGTCTTTATGTTTTCCAGATTTTGTTTCAGGCGGAGGAGATCAACTTCAAGATAGGTTGGGCGCGATGGTAGGCTGGACATACATCCATTTTACTTCGTCATGCAGCAGCAGAGCAGGACGATTAAGATGCCCAAGGATATTGCAATATCGGATGTCGAAATATTTCATTCTCGCAACATTCACCGCCTCCAGGAAAAAAAGAATATGCACAAGGCACATGCCTTGTTATTTCGCATTTTCCTGTCCAGAACTCTTTATCCTACGCTGTTGAGCGTAGCGAAGACGCAGATGGCAAGTGTTTTCTTCGCTAAGAAGCTGTGAGTAAGTTCTTCGCTCAATAGGGCTTACATCTTACCTGCTACATAATCCAATACATCGATCTTCGTCAAGATACCGGTCGGTTTGCCCTGCTCGGCAATGATTAAGGCATAACCGGCCGTCAGGAAAGACATGGCTTCACCAAGCGAAGCTTCCGAAGGGAAAACAGCCTTTGCATTCTGTACTAATGTGTCAATCGGTTCGTCGGGGGTGTGATTATGCCCGTTCTCAAGCACATGGTTTAGTAAATCGACCTCTTCGATGGTGCCAGCCAATGCTCCGTCATCGCCAACCACGGGCATTTGAGAGACAGCATTCTGGCGCATATTTGTCATGACTTTACGCATCGAATCTCCCAGGGACGCAGTAATAAGGACTTTATTTGGTTTTGCAAGCAATAATTCACCTAATGTCACTTCTCCATATTCGGTATCCAGGAAACCGTTTTCTCGCATCCATTTATTATCGTAAAATTTAGACAGGTATCTTGAGCCGCTGTCCGGGAAAATAACAACGACCAACCTGTCGGCAGGCAGCTTGGCCGCATACTTCACAGCGCCGGCCAATGCGGCTCCCGAAGAGCCTCCGGCAAATATTCCTTCCTGGCGGACAATCTGGCGTGCCCACAAAAAACTTTCGCGATCGCTCACGCGCACGACATCATCCACTACGGTAATATCGGTTGTCGAAGGTAGAAAATCCTCGCCTATTCCCTCGAGTTTATAAGTCTTTGGAAATGCACCTTCCGGTATTTTCCCCTTATTCTTCCAAATTTCAAACAGGATCGACCCCTCGATATCCACACCAACGATCCTGATTTCTGGATTTTTTGATTTAAGATAGCGCCCCATGCCCGAAATGGTTCCACCGGTTCCCATTCCGATGACCACATCGGAAACCTTGCCGCCTGTTTGTTCCCATATTTCAGGACCCGTAAACAACTCATGCGTTTTCGGGTTATCCGGGTTGTGATATTGATTTGCCAGGATTGCATTAGGTACTTCTCGCGCAAATCGTTTGGCAACCTCATAATAGGAGCGCGGATCTTCAGGCCCGACCGCAGTCGGCGTAATAACCACTTTCGCTCCGTATGCACGTAATAACATGATCTTTTCGTTGCTCATCTTATCGGGCATGACGAAAATGGTCTTATATCCCTTTAGCGTAGCTGCGATGGCAAGCCCGACTCCCGTATTACCTGAGGTCGCTTCAACGATCGTCCCACCTGGCTTTAGTTCACCGCGTTTTTCGGCTTGTTCAACGATATACAAGCCGACACGGTCCTTGACACTCCCGCCAGGATTAAGATTTTCCAGCTTGGCATAAATTGGCGCAGACACACCGGAAGCCGCCCGTCCAAGTCTCACAAGTGGAGTCCAGCCAATCGCACCGAGAATATTATCGAATACTCTTTTTTCGGCAGATATTGGCAAACCTGTCATTCATTCTCCTCTTCGGTCAACATACGTCATTAGTATATCAAACATCAGGCCGCCAATTATTGGCGGCCTGGAATAGATACTATAGGCGAATAAACCCCTTAAACCTGTTATGGAATTAGTAGATCGGCATATTCGGGTCGATTTCTTGCGCCCAGGCGTTGATGCCGCCTTTTAGATTCTTGACCTTCTTGAACCCGGCGCTTACAAGTAATTCTAAGGCTCGTGTCGAGCGGCCGCCCGTTTTGCAGAAGACGACCAAATCCTGCGCCGAATCAATTTCAGAGAGCCGGGCAGCTAACGTGCCGAGCGGTATGTTGACCGCCCCCGGTAGCGCCGAAATTTCCAATTCATGTGGTTCGCGTACGTCGAGCAGCACTAAATGGTTTTGCTTAAGTCGAGCCGACAGATCCCTCGCTGTGATGTCATAACCTGCACCGGCCGATCCTTCGTCATGGTCATGGCTCGGGACACCGCAAAACTCCTCATAATCGATTAATTCATGGATGTCGGCATTCGGTCCGCATACCCGGCATTTGGGATTCTTCTTCAACTTTACGAAGTCGAATGACATATCCAGGGCATTGTAAAGCAGGAGTTTGCCGATCAACGGCTGGCCGATTCCGAGCAAAACTTTTATTGCTTCGGTAGCTTGAATGGTACCGATGGTGCCTGGCAAAACACCCAACACCCCACCCTCCGCGCAGGAAGGAACCAATCCAGGCGGTGGCGGCTCGGGGAATAGACAGCGATAACAAGGGCCTTCCTTGGCATAAAATACACTCACCTGGCCGTCAAACCGATAGATTGATGCATAAACGTTCGGTTTGCCCAGAAATACTGCCACATCGTTGGTAAGATAACGAGTCGGGAAATTATCAGTCCCATCCAGCAGGATGTCATAATCTTTGGCTATCCGCATGGCGTTTTCCGAGGTAAACGGTTCGTTATAAGTTTCAACCTCGATATCCGGATTTAAATCCATTAATTTCTCGCGGGCGCTGTCTACTTTCAACTTCCCGATCGTGGACGTGCCATGGATGACCTGGCGTTGTAAATTGGATGAATCAACCACATCGTAATCTACCAGGCCTATACGACCTATACCGGCCGCCGCTAAATACAGGGCAACCGGCGATCCAAGCCCACCAGTGCCGATCACCAGCGCAGATGAACCCTTGAGTTTTCGCTGTCCATCCAGGCCTACCTCCGGGATCAGCAAGTGCCTTGAATAGCGTAGAATTTCTTCGCGAGTCAAACCGGGAAATGCAGGCGCAGGCATCATCTCATTCCGCCGGCTATGGATGGGATCAGGATTAAGCGCGCATTATTCTCGAGAGGGGTATCGAGACCTTGTAAATCGTTGATGTTATTCTCGCCCACAAATAGATTAACAAACGGGCGTAATTGATCTCCATTGTACAAATGTGGTTTCAGTGTGGGATATTTCTCAACCAATTGATGCATTACTTCGGATACGTTATCACCGCTTACAGTAACCTCAACCTGGCCGTTTGTGTAACTCCGGAGCGGAGTTGGAATTTTCAATATTGGCATCATGAACCTCGGATCAAATTGGTTGAGAGGGTTGCGGCCTTGATCGTCAACCCTCTCAACCGTGACTAATTTACTGCTGGCACAGGGTCGCAGCCCTGTCGGGCAACAACCGCTTCACAGGTTGAAGCCGACGTGATTTCAACTAAACCTGCTTGCGCAAACGGCTGCATATAATTTTGTAGATATTCCTTATCTTCCGCTTCCGCAATCAAGACAAGCGTATGCTGGCTATCCAACACTGCGTCGCCGATCAGGTCTACACCGAATTTACGGGCGTTGGACTTTGTAAGGTGCTGCAATAACATTTGGCCCATTTCAGGGTTTTTCGCCGGGCAGGTTTCGGCGGTGTGCTGGTGACGTACAAAATAGAGAGACATTTGATACTCCTTTATACTGTAATTTTAATATTTTCTTCTTCGAACTTGGAACGGTCTTCGAGCAGGCGCCAGGATTTTGACTCTATTGCCTTACCGGAATCCACATTGGTGATGACATACGAAAAGAATGGCTGGGCCCATTCCTTGTCGAACTCGGATGGCTGATTGGGATGGTCGGGATGAGAATGGAATACACCGATCAGCCGCAGTCCCAGGCGATCCGCTTCGGCCTCTGCTTTAAGATAGTCCTCCGGTTTGATCAAGTAACGGTTATGGCGGGCCGCATCCTCCCGCGCATTCGAAAGCGCGAATATGGCCAGGACGGTCCGCTGTTCTTCATCTGCACCAAACATAAACCCGGCGCCTTCTTCAGGATAGGCTTTCTCACCGTGTATTTGGATCTGCCCAAGGACTTCCTTTGAAAAATTAAGTGTCACACCCCCTCCCATAATGCATGATCACTCAGGTATTTGTAACCCGCGTCGGGAAATATGGTAACGACCACGCCTTCGTTCAACTCTGAGGCAACCTGCAATGCAGCAACGGCCGCCGCGCCGGAGGATATACCGACGAACAATCCCTCGTTACGCGCCAGGGCTCTCACCATTTCATGGGCTTGTTCGGTTTTGACCTCGATGCAGCGGTCGGCAAATGAAGGGTCATAGATACCGGGCTTGATCGCGCTCTTCATATGTTTAAGACCTTCGAGACCATGGAATGAGGCGTCAGGTTGAACGGCAACGATCTTTATGTCCAATAATTGATCCCGCAAATAGCGGCCCGTACCCATCATGGTGCCTGATGTGCCAAGTCCCACGACCAGATGTGTGATCTTGCTATTTGTTTGATTGATGATCTCAGGACCGGTGGTCAGATAATGCGCCTGCCAGTTGGCAGGATTGTTGTACTGGTTCGCATACCAATACAGGTCCGGCTTATCTTCGGCCATTTGCCTGGCTGCCAGGATGGAACCATCCGATCCTTCAGAAGGATCGGTTAATATGACTTCCGCACCGAGGGTGCGCAGGATCGTGATTCTCTCCCGGCTTGCGTTTCCGGGTAAACACAAAGTAATAGGTATGCCCATCGCTGCCCCAAACGTGGCATAGGCGATACCCATATTCCCGGAAGTTGAATCGAGTAAACGTTTCCCGGGTACCAGGTCATTGTTCGCAATTGCCGTCCGGATGATATTGATGGCGGGTCGGTCCTTAACTGAGCCACCAGGATTAAACCATTCCGCCTTCGCTAATACCTGGACATCCGGTTTAAGGTCTGCAGCTGAGTGCCGGAGCGCCAGTAGAGGCGTATTGCCAACACGAGACTCAAGACTGTCATAATCCTGGGACTTAATTTTGTATTTTTGAATTTGTGTAACGTTCATTGATCTCCAAATAACAAAGAGCCAACGTAAACAAAAAGGACGCATGCAAACGCCGCGCGATTCGATATCTTCGAATGCGGAGTTGTACACCGTCCTTCAGGTTCGTTGGCTGTTTTTTTTCAGGAAGGCGGTGTTACGAACCCCGCCTTCTACATGTGCAATGGTTGGTTAACATTGAGATTTGAATTTCCTAGATAAAGTTGATATATATTTTACAAATTTTGCAAGATTTGTCAAGTTTACTCATAAAACGAATTGCTATTATTACCCAATTCATAAACCTGGCTATAAACTCTTACCGTTCTGTCTGACGCCGAACTCAAGCCGATCCTTACCTCATCAAGGTTAACAAAAAGAGCCTCGAACCCTAAGGTTTCGAGGCTCTTTATTCGGGTCCGGAAAGCTATTCTTCCTTCTTCGCTTCCATCTCTTTTTTATGCGCTTCGACGATCATACCTGCAATTTGAGGCGGGACGATGTCGTAATGATCGAGCTCCATCGTAAAATATCCGCGTCCGCCCGTTATGGACCGCAGCTGGGATGTATATCTCAACATCTCAGCCAGAGGTACATGCGCCACCACAACTGTGCTGCCATGCTCAGACTCGGTCCCTTGCACCCGGCCTCGACGCGTATTCAGGTCGCTCATAACGTCGCCCATATGTACATCCGGCACAACGATCCGGACATTCATGATCGGCTCAAATAGCACCGGACCGGCATCCTGGACCGCTAATTTAAAGGCTTCCCGCCCGGCGATCTCGAACGCTACCGGTTTTGAGTCTACTGGGTGTTCTTTGCCGTCGTATACGATGACCTTGACGTTGCTCATCGGATAGCCTGCAAAGGCGCCATGAGATAAGGTGGCTGAAATACCCTTCTCGATGGCGGGTAGATAGGATTTGGACAAATTCATACCGACCAATTCATCCGTAAATTCAAAATCCGCAGATGGTAAAGGTTCGATGCGCAAATGTACTTCCCCGAATTGTCCCGAGCCTCCGGATTGTTTTTTATGCCGGTATTGCGCCGAAGCTTTCTTTGTAATTCCTTCTCGATACGGTACCTTCGGTTCATGATGCACCAAGCCGACCTGGAATTTGGCTTGGGCGCGATGGATCGCAACATCGATATGTTGGTCGCCCATTCCCTGCAATACCGTTTCACCGGTGGCATGTTCGTTATGCCAGGAAAGCGTCATATCTTCTTCACACAAACGGGTAAGAGTCGGCGTGATCTTGGCCGCATCGGCCTGGGTCTTTGGCATGATGGCAACCCTGAATAAAGCCGCCGGGTATTTAGGAGGGATTACTGTAACCGGATGGTTCTTATCGCACAACGTATCGCCGGTGGCGGTTACCGTTAACTTTGCAACCGTGCCTATGTCACCCGCGTGGACTGTCTTGACCGCGATCTGCTCTTTGCCGCGTTGCAGGTGCAATCCAGCCATGCGTTCTTCTGTTGCCTTATTCTGATTCCAGGCGTGCACCTCTCCCTGGATGGAACCGGAGATCATGCGAAAATAGGTCATCTTTCCCACAAAGGGGTCGGCGGTGGTCTTCCAGACATAGGAAGTCAATAAGCCTGAATCCGAGGCTATCAACTTCTCCTCACCGTCCTTACCCTGCCCAAGACGCGCAGGAGCCTGCGCAGGGGATGGCAGTAGGTCTACAATGCCGTTAAGCAGCGGAACAATACCTAGTTCGTGCCCGCCTGCCGCACAGTAAACCGGCACGTACGCTCCGGAATGGACAACCTCTTTTAACCCGCGGATCAGCTCTTGGTCAGTCAGGGAACCATTTTCGAGATATTTCTCCAATAATGCGTCCTCCCCTTCCGCCGCTGCTTCTGCAAGCACGCCATGAGCTTCTTTGGCCGCATCCATTAATTCGGGGGGGATTTCAGAAGCAGTCTTCCCATCGCCCATGAATGCCTTCATGGAGATTAGGTCGATTACGCCTTTGAATTCGTGCTTTTCGCCGATGGGCAGTTGCACTTTAACCAGGCGGTGTTCGCCGGTATGAACGAATTTTTCCGCTGAGCTAAATGCTTCTGTGTAATTTGCATTATCCCGGTCAAGCTTATTGATCACGATGAAACGCGGCAACTTGAAGTCATCAGCATATCCCCAGGCGATTTCCGTGCCGACTTCAAACCCCGCCACAGCGTCGACCAGCACCAATGCCGCATCGGATACGCTTAGAGCCGAAACAACCTCACCAATAAAATCGGTGTAGCCTGGCGCATCCAGGACATTGATTTTATGGTCGCGGTGCTCAACCGGAAGAACACTCGTATATAAGGAAATCTTACGGCGGATCTCTTCTTCATCGTAATCAGAGACAGTCGTCCCATCCTCGATCTTGCCGAGGCGGGTGGTCGCCCCCGTCACATGTAGAAACGCTTCCGCTAACATGGTCTTGCCTGCACTCCCGTGGGAGACAAGCGCAATGTTGCGGAGAACCTCAGTGGTATACTCTTTCATGACAACCCTTCCTTATTTGGAATGATGCCAGCCGGATGATTGTAAGAGAAGAGGGTTGAATTGTCAAAGTGTGGACTGTCACAATATTAAGGTGACATGGACGAGATTTTCAACCATTATTCGTTCCTTTGGATCGCCCTCGGCCTGACTATAGTGGCAGGATTGGTATTGCTTACTAATAAGCCTAAACTCAGGGATTACCTTGCGTTCGGTGTAATTGTCGCCGGATTATTGGTGTCTTGGTGGGTCCTGCACCCGCACCAAACTCCTCTTATGAGTGATGCCAAAGCAGTGCAGGCCATGATCGGCGGCGGCATACCGGTATTGCTCGAATTCCAATCTCCCTATTGTATTGATTGCACCGCAGAAAGACCTGTCGTGGATGGGTTAGAGAATGAGTTGGGCCAAAAATTACATATAATCCGCATAAATATACAGGATCAAATTGGGCGCGAGCTTGCACCGGTATATGATTTTGAATATACGCCAACTTATATCTTCTTCGATCCACAGGGCAATGAACTTTGGCGAACGATTGGGGAGATTGACCCTCAAAAAGTCCGCGATTCGGTTAACCAGGGGCACTGATCGAAATGTTCCGCTTTATCAACTTTAATCTCTGGTATTTTGTCCGCCCTCCCTGGGACAGCGGTATTTCCCCGCCGGAGCTATTAAAGTTTATTGATGAACACCCGCCTGGTCGTGCCATTGATCTGGGCTGCGGGACAGGTACAAACATCATTACGCTCGCTAATAATGGCTGGCAGGTAACTGGCATAGATTTCGCACGGCGCGCAGTTCAAATAGCCAGGCGGAAAGCGAAAAAAGCAAATGTAACCGCAGCCATTGCAGTAGGCGATGTAACCAGGCTCAATGAGATTTCTGGTCCTTTCGATCTTGCCCTTGACATGGGATGCTTTCACGGCGTGGAAGGTCGCGCTGCTTATCTTTCCGAGCTGAAACGTATCCTCGCGTTAGGCGGATTTTGGCTTTTATACGGGATTTTCAAAACCGATCTCTATCCCGGCCGGTCTGGTATGATCCCAACCGACCTGGAATTAATCCAATCGAACGGGTTCGAATTGCTTTCCCGCACAGACGGTAAAGATAAACGTGAACGTCCTTCCGCCTGGTTCTTATATAAAAAAATCTTACACTAACCCATCGCATCCAATTGACCAAAATAATTATCGGTTGACATGCGCGTCCTCTTCATCTTCCTTGATGGCGTCGGCCTCGGAGCCGATGATCCGAAAATTAACCCTTTCGCTTCCGTGGAAATGCCTAATCTCCAGGGATTATTGGGTGGAAATAAATTGTTGGCTGTAGCTGCGCCTTTTGAAGGCGAACGGGCTACCCTGCTGGCCCTGGATGCCGGTCTCGGTGTAAACGGCCTACCGCAATCTGCTACCGGACAGGCCGTCCTGCTTACAGGCATCAACGTTCCGGCAGAAATCGGGGAACATTATGGTCCGAAGCCCAATCCGGCTGTAGCCAAAGTTCTGCTCAACGGGAACCTGTTTATTGAATTAACAAGAGTAGGCAGGAAATCCGCCCTGCTGAATGCCTATCCTCCTCGTTATTTTGAAGGTGTTGATTCCGGTAAAAGGTTGTATTCTGCGATACCTTTGGCTGTCACCTCAGCCGGCATTCCCCTATTCACAAAAGACGACCTCTTTGCAGGCCGGGCTCTTTCGGCGGATTTCACAGGGGCTGGTTGGAAGGGCATGTTAGGCTTCCCCGACGCACCTGCGCTTAGCGCCCGCGAGTCCGGGTTGAAACTGGCGGAATTGGCCTCCCGTTACGATTTTTCCTTTTTTGAATATTGGGCGAGCGATTATGCCGGGCATAAACAGGATATGCGGTGGGCTATTGAACAATTTGAAATTTTCGATGGCGTTCTGGGTGGTTTGCTCGAAAAGTGGAATGATAACGAAGGGTTGATCCTCATCACATCCGATCACGGCAATATGGAAGACCTTTCTACGCGGCGGCATACCGACGCGAAAGTGCCTGCATTGCTATTCGGTTCAAAAAAAGCCAGGGCTGATTTCTCGTCCGGCTTAAACGATCTAACGGGTATTCACGACGAAATATTAAAGACAATTTTCTCGGGTTCCGGTTGACGAAATTGACCTGCTTTTATCCTACCAATGGTTGACTTGATAAAGCTTCATTTACATCGGATAATAAGGATTGGTCAAGAGGAGAGTGTCTATGAAACTGAAAACTACCACCTATTTTGTGTTGGCCGTTATTTTACTTGTCACTCTATCATGCAACCTCCCGTCTATGGCGGGTACAGCCTCGTCACCGGTTTCATCGGTACAAAATGCGGACAACACCGCTCCGCCTCTTATGGGAACGACAGTCAATCCGATCACTACCCCGACACTCCAGCCCCTGGTGGCCACGATTTTAGCAAGTCACCATATGGCGACTCCCGCAGACATATCCTCCTCAGGCAGTGTGAATTACGATGTTGATTCATCTGGTACTGCCGGCGAGAATCGAGCACCTTATGGCGACTCTTATAACATAAACCTGTTTGAACGTCCGTTCACGCAGACAGTTATGAACTACCTGCCCGAACTGGATATTGTCACATTTAGTCTGACACAGGACTCGGATTGGTATTATGTCTCCATGGAAATGACTGGGGGGGATATGAACGATCCGATTGGGACGAACTATGGCGTCGAATTGGATACAGATCATGACGGATTTGGTGATTATCTGATATGGGCGAGTCCACCCTACTCAACAACGTGGTTAGCTGAAACCGTGCAGGTCTATCAGGATACAAATCATGATACGGGTGGCGCCTCAGCTGAGAAATCTGACGCTGTTTTTAACGGCAATGGATATGACAAGCTTATTTTTGATCGAGGCCAGGGAAGCGATCCGGTATCTGGCCTGGGTAGAACTCGATCCCCAAGTTGCTTCTTCGGTCCAGTTCGCATTCAAACGTTCCCTGGCCGGCAATGCTTTCATGTGGGGTGTTTGGGCAGATGCCGGATTGCGCGACCCGGCTAAATTCAATTACAATGATCGCTTCACTGTAGCCGACGCTGGTTCCCCAATAAAAGCCACACAATATTATCCGATCAAAGCAATTTATCAAGTGGATAATACCTGTTGGGCCGCCCAGGGTTTCAAGCCAACCGGCGAAGAGCCGCATCTCTGTCCGTCTCTTCAAGCACAGCCAACCAAACAGACCAAACAAAAGTCCGCACCCACGCCTCCATCTCCCTTATGTGTGCCCTGGTGGAAATGTATCAAAATATTCACTTTACCGCCGCCGCCGGTCATTCCATAGATCGAATGTATATTTCCTTGAAAAGAGGAGCGGTGCCATTTCCACCTCTTCGATTAAACGAAACGGATAAATACTTGATTTCCCAGTAAACGACCGTGACGGGTCAATCTTAAGGTTTCCGATGTTCCAAAAACTTCGGAAACCTTATTTATTCTTTCCAGCAAACCCAGGCCGATAAGCTCCTCGATTTCATCTCCATAGACATCAGTCAATTCAAATCCAAATCTTTGATGGAAGGTTTCAAAAGAAACCCCTTCACCGGTCAACCTGAGCCCGGTTATCATAAACTCAGACATATCGTCTTGGTGGGTTTGGTGATGGAAATTTACCGTCGCGGCGGTCAGCGGGAATTTACTGTTTGTTTTTATAGATTCGGATGTCTTGAGTTGGATATCGGGAACATCCTGCTCGCTGGCCGGATATCGATTATCCATCCACCTGTCGATGTAGGTTTTTATTCTCAATACGTTAGCAGTGCGATACCCATTGGCATACCCGTGGGCGCCCGCGCCGAGGCCAAGATATGGCAGCGCGCGCCAATATTGAAGGTTATGCCTGCATTGACGGTTTTTCCTCGACCAATTGGAGATCTCATATTGGCTATAACCTTGCGCCTCGAAGGCCTCGCCCGCCCATTCATACATATCCGCCGCCAGGTCGGGATCGGGTGTTGGAAGCAGACCGCGGGCTGACCAGCGGCCAAATGGCGTGCCATGCTCGAGTGTCAGTGCGTAAGCGGAAATATGTTCGGGATGCAAATCCAAAATCCGCCTGACCGTTGTTTGCCAGGCTTGTAGGGTCTGTTCCGGAAGTCCATAGATCAAATCGAGGTTGATGTTATCGAAACCTGCCTTGCGTGCCGATGAGACCCCTTCGATCACATCCAGGAAATTGTGAGCCCGCTCCAGCATCCGTAATTCTTCACCGTTCGCAGATTGGACTCCCAGGCTGATTTGATTAATTCCGATGGCGTGATATTGTCTTAAATGATCGAGAGAGAGGGTGCCGGGGTTCGCTTCCATCGTGATCTCGGCATTTTCGATTAAATTAAAGTGACGACGAACTGCCCGAAATATCGAAGTGAAATAGTCTGGCGAAAGCAGCGAAGGTGTTCCGCCGCCAAAAAAGACTGTATGGAGGGTGATTTTTTCAGGTGAATTCTGGCCGATGAATTCAATCTCTTTACACAACGCCTGCACATATTCCGGAATGGAATTTTCCTGGCCCGCATACGTGTTGAAATCACAGTAAGCACAGCGATGTGTGCAAAAGGGGATATGGAAATAAAGTGAATGGTTCATGCAGGTACAAACGATCCGGAAAAATCAAGGTAAAAGTTACTCACTGCTATTCCCGTCGTTCTTATCCCAGTACTTCTTCATCAATTCATGCGACCATTCGGGTTGATGAACGGGTTCACGCGGTAAAAATTCGACCATGACCGGTTTAATATCGAGCACCGGTGTGCCATCTACGGCATCCAGGCCGCGCACAAAAAGGCTGCGTTTTCCTCGTTTGACTATTTGCACAATGGTCAAGCCGATGTGATTGGGACGATCCTTATTTCTTTGGGCGAAGATTCCGGCTTTAGGCCAGGATAAATTTCCGCGCGGATAGCGTGAAAAAATAATTTTCTTATCATCCTCAACTTTATCGAAATAAAACAATATCTCGGCGTGCGAGAATTTTTCAATTTCGTTGAGACATTCGTCGGGAAATGATTCTTCCAAAATAATCTCAGAAACGATACCGCCCCAATCGTCGTCGTCCAATGTGATCCTCGAATTTATTACATGAGCAATTGGGGTTAATAAAAACTCGTTTCTCATGTTCCTCGATTTCTCTAGCCCAGAAAGTGTTTCTTAAATCAAAGAATCAGTCTAGGGCTGGGATAGTGCATAACAAGCTGAATAAAGATTGCCGTTAATTTGATCTAACCCACCGCAACCGGTGCCTTTTGAAACAGACGGTTCAAACAAATCTTCGTTCACATCGTACCGGTAGGGTATCTCCGTTTATCTCTGGTGAAATTCCTTTTAAAAAATACTCTCTTAAAGAAAAAAGACATCGGAAGCCATGAACTTTCCGATGTCTGGCTTGATTTATACCAGCAGTCTCAACGGCCCCTCTAAATATTTGGCCAGCGCCTGCATGAAACGTGCAGCTTCGGCACCGTCACTGACGCGGTGGTCGACGGAAATTGTGGCTTTCATTCGCGAGCCTGCTTTGATCTCACCGTTTTCATCCACGACCGGCACATTACGTGCCGAGCCGACTGCCAGGATGGCAGCCTCGGGCGGGTTCAGGATCGCTATGAAATTCTCAACGTCGTACATGCCGAGATTGGATATGGAAAAAGTCGAACCCTCGATATCGTCGGGTTTGACCTTGCCATCTCGCGCGCCCGAAGCCATCCGCTTTAAATTTGTCGAGATCTGGTGGAGAGGCTTTTGGTCGGCATCCTTGCTTACGACGGTCAGCAGGCCGTTTTCAACGGCGACTGCCACACCTACATTGACTGCCCCGTGCCGTATTACTTTATCTCCGGCGAACGATGCATTCAAGTTGGGGAATTCACGTAAAGTCAACGCAACGGCTTTGACAATAAAATCGTTAACCGAGATTTTCTCATTCTCAGGTAGGAACTCGTTAATCTCTTTTCGCAAGGCCAGCACCGCATCCATCTTGTATTCGTACGAGACATAAAAATGGGGAACGGTTGTTTTGGATTCGGTCATACGACGCGCGATGGCCTGCCGAAGTTTCGTGAGCGCTACCGTTTCGTCATCATGAGTTACGACCATTGCATTATTTTGACCGCCGGCCACGGATGACTGTCCGTTGGATAACACTGTCTCAATATCCTTTCGCACAACCCGGCCGCCTGGCCCGCTGCCTTGTATCCTCGTTAAATCGACGTTTGAATCGCGCGCCATTCTTCTGGCGAGCGGCGAAGCCTTTACATCGCCAGTGTTTGGATTCGCCAGCGTTGTTGTCAGTGCTGGACCGGCCATCAAGACTGTTTTGGGAGCTGCTTGCAACGGAGGCGCAACCGAAGGTTTGGTCTCAGGTTTCGCCGGTGTTGGAGCTGTGTTCTCGCCTGGTCCCTTAATTCCTTCCGGCAATTCGATCTTCTCGTCTTTTGCGCCTACAATAGCGATTGCCGACCCGATCGGGACGATCGCTCCCTGGTCTACAAGCAGCTTGCGCACAATACCGCTGGCTGAAGACTCCACCTCGACCGTAGCCTTATCGGTCTCGATCTCAGCCAGTACGTCACCTTTTTTGATGGCTTCACCCTCGTTCTTCACCCAACGGACAAGCGTACCCTCCTGCATGTCGAAGCCCAACTTAGGCATTGTGATCGTTTCAGCCATTACAGCACCTCTTTTACCGCTGCCAGTACGTCTTCAACTTGTGGGAGCGCAGCCTGCTCGAGCGTACGGTTGTATGGCAGCGGTACTTCGTCTTGGGCAACCCGTTTAATGGGCGCATCGACATAATCGAATGCTTGTTCATAAATTCGGCTGGATATTTCACTGCCTACTCCAAAAGATTTCCATCCTTCTTCGACGACAACTGCACGGTTTGTCTTTCTGAATGACTTAAGAACCGGACCCATATCGAGTGGACGGAGTGTCCGCAAATCAACAACTTCGGCTTCGATCCCTTCCTTGGCAAGTTCAGCCGCGGCCTTCATGGATATTTCAAGACCCTTTGAATAAGAGATGATTGTTACATCGGTACCGGGTCGTTGGATTTTCGACTGTCCGATCGGGATGGTGAAATCCCCATCCGGGACATCTCCTCGGACCTGGTACATCGTTGCATGTTCGATGAACAAGACTGGATTATTCGATCGGATTGCCGACTTGAGTAATCCCTTGGCGTCTTCAGGCGTTGCAGGTGCAACAACCGTCAGGCCGGGGAAATGTGCAAAAATCGCATCCGGAGTTTGGGAATGGGTCGCTCCTAATTGACGTCCGCCGCCTCCGACCGTTCGGATCACCAACGGAAGCTTGAACTGGCCTGCAAACATGTAATGCAGTTTAGCTGCTTCGTTGACGATATGGTCCATGGCCGCAAACGCGAAGTTGATCGTCATTAATTCGGCCACAGGGCGCTGTCCAACCAATGCCGCGCCGATTGCCGCCCCAACGATTGCAGCCTCAGAGATGGGCGTATCCCTTACGCGCTCACCGCCGAAGTGGTCGTAAAAACCTTTTGTAACGGCATAGGAACCGCCCCACACTCCCACTTCCTCACCCATGATAAAAACTGCAGGATCGCGTTCCATTTCCTCCCAAAGTGCCTGCGAAATTGCTTCGCGCATCGTAATGTGTGCCATTTTGCCTCGTATGTAGAGATTAACTGGTGGGTGTTAGAGAATTAGCTTTGAAATTTTGATGAATCTCTAAACTCTCGTCGCTAATCTGAATATACATCCTTGTAAAGTTCTTCCATCGTCGGTTCCGGGGACGCTTCGGCGAATTCCACTGCCTTGTCAACTTCCACAAGGACCTGGGCTTCTATTTCATCCAGGGATTTATCGTTGGCAATCTTGTTTTCGGTTAAATATTTTCGATATATGCCGATCGGATCGCTCTCTTCCCACTTCTTGACTTCTTCCTGCTTTCGGTAACGTTCCGGATCGCCCATGGAATGCCCTCGGAAACGATAAGTCGTTACTTCCAAAAGGGATGGTCCCTTACCGGAGCGGACAGCCTCGATGGCCTTATGTGCGGCATCAAAGACCTTCATCACGTCCATTCCATCCACCTTATCACTTGGCATGTCGTATCCACGGGCTTTCATCGCGATCGAAGACACTGCTGAAGCGCGATCCACAGCCGTGCCCATGCCATAGATGTTGTTCTCACAAACCCACAGAACCGGCAATTTCCAGACCATGCTCATATTCAATGCTTCATGAAAAAATCCGATATTGGTCGCCCCGTCTCCGAACATGCAAATTGTGACATTATTGTGGTTGCCGTACTTATCGCCGAGCGCCATTCCGGTTGCAATCGGCAAATGTGCGCCAACGATGGCGTGTCCGCCCCAGAAGTTTTTTGTGGTATCAGCCATGTGCATCGACCCGCCCTTGCCATGGGACGGCCCGGTAACCTTGCCCAGTAATTCCGCCATGACTTGTTGAGCCGGTATCCCGCAGTTGATCGCCACCCCATGGTCGCGATAGGCGGTGATAACCCTGTCATTGGGCTGGCGGGCCGCGATCAGCCCGGTGGAGACCGCTTCCTGGCCGATATAGAGATGCATGAAGCCGCCGATTTTACCATGCTGGTATAGCTCCGCGCCACGCTCTTCTACGCGACGGATCAGCACCATCTGTCGATAGAGTTCGAGTTGGTCTTTTTTATTCACCTTTGATTCTCCGTTGATCTTAAAACCGCATGGTTTTTTAAGAATGATAACACGAGCGACTCCCTGGCGTTATGTCCGCTCCGTTACAAACCGACTATTATATCAGAGTTTATGGATCGAAATCAAAATTTTGGGGTAATACTTTAGGGCAGCAACTACTTTTCGTTTTGCGTTCCAGTATATCAACCAGGCAGCGCCTCCCATTAAAACAAGGAGGCGCTTGATCTATTTATTTTTTTTCCTGGAAGAGGCTCGTGGTGTCTTCCTTGCTGATTTCATGGGTTCCTGCTCGGGATAAGAAGCCAGTTCCTTCTTTTCACGGTTTGCAAAGGCCCCAACGATGATCACGAATAGAAATAAGCCGAGCAATATATACAAGATCCAGGATAAATTTTCGTCCGGAACCGATTGAATGAAAATAATGGCAGGCATTTAATAACCTCCGATGGGAAAATCTGGGTCCCTTATACGTGAAAAGTTTTTACATGTCAATTCAAATCCATAATAAATCAGGCCCTTGAGTATGCAGTTTTTCAATGACTTAACCCAAAATATTATATCGACCCACACCTCTCGCGTGAAATATCCTTTTTTCGGAATTTTTCGTCCTACGCCTCAAGTTGGGGCATGGGACGAAGTACGTTTATTCCATCCAGGTAGTTCGGTCTTCAAAACCAATTCGAGGGTGGGGCTCCATTTTTACTTCGGGATAGCCGATGTACAAAAACGCGATCAAATATTGGTCTTCCGAAAATCCTAGAAATTTCTTCACTCGCGGATCGCGCGCCGCATCTCCCGTCCGCCAGTGTGCGCCAAGGCCAAGAGCTTGGGCAGCCAATAATATGTTTTGGCAGGCAGCCGCTGCTGCGCAAATATTTTCTATTTCCAATACCTTGGGTTCAGTCGGTTTATCTACTCCAACGGCAATGAGTACGGGCGAACGCAATGGCTTGGCTCGTTCTTTATCCAGCCCCTCGGCTTTCATATCCGGGAATTTTTGTCGAAGAATATCGGCCATCAAATTACCGAGGCGATTCCGCCCGTCTCCGATAAGAACCACAAACCGCCAGGGACCAACTTTATAATGGTTGGGTGCTTGGACGGCTGCATCCAATAATTTCTTGATCAATTCCTGTGGAACGGGATCCGGCCGCATCTTACTCACTGACATTCTGCTGTGTATGGCTTCCATGATATCCATAAGTCCTCCGTTGTTGTTGATACAATTATAGTATCTCCTGCTCACAGCCCCTACGTAAACCATCCGAAAAAATGGAACATGCGGCGAGGCGTGGGACGAAGATGTGAGTACATACAAATTACAAAGTATCATTTATTGACAATAAATGGTACCTCGAAATCCTGCGCACCCAGGCAAATTCGGCACTACACCTTAGGTTCCGATGAAAGTCTATTACTCAGATACACATCGCCGGCATAACCCTCCTTTCGAAGTGTTTGATGGAGGCCAACGAGTGCCTTATCTCGAAACCACTGATCGCATGGACAAGATCCTGGCGGCCCTGCGTAAAACAGACTGGGCCGATATCACGGAGCCCGCAGATTTTGGACTCGATCCGATACTTGCAGTCCACGACCCTGGTTATATTAACTTTCTAGCAACGGCTTGGGACGAATGGATCGCTGGTCAACCCGGTCCCGATCCTGTGCCCGATAATTCCGTCCTGCTCCCCGCTACATTCGCACTCCGGCGTCATCCGCATAAACCCGTCAGCATCCTTGGACGTGCAGGTTATTACATGATGGATCTTTCCGCCTGTATAGTCGAAGGGACCTACAAAGCCGCCCTGGCCTCTGCAAATTGCGCATTAAGTGCTGCAAAATTTATCGCCGGCAATCCTATAAACACGTCGGTAAACCGGCAAATATCTGCGTTTGCCCTTTGTCGTCCACCCGGCCATCACGCCGGTAAGGATTATGCGGCCGGCTATTGCTTTATCAACAACGCAGCGGTTGCCGCGAACTGGCTGTCAGCTCGAGGCAAAGTTGCCGTATTGGATGTCGATTATCACGCCTCAAACGGCACACAGGATATTTTCTATGACCGGTCAGACGTCCTGACCATTTCCATTCACGGGGATCCGTATTTTGAATACCCATATTACGCGGGTTATTTGGACGAGACGGGTACGGGTGACGGGATTGACTTCCATCACAATTTTCCGCTTCAACCCGGGACAACCGATCGCATGTACCTGGCAACCCTGGACGAAGCCATAACCCTTATTTGTGATTTTGCGCCAAAGTATCTGGTGGTATCTGTTGGGGCGGATATTTACGAAGGGGATCTGCTTGGAAAATTTAAAATAACAATGGATGGATTCCATGAGATTGGCAAGAAAATCGCCAGTCTCGATTTACAAACATTGATGGTAATGGAAGGTGGATATAACAATGACGCCCTGGGAGAAAACATCGTTTCTTTCATCTCTGCATTCAAATAGTCCCTCGAATAAAATCCCTCCCCAAAAAAATCACTCGCCGATAACCCTTGTTATCGGCGAGTTTGTATTTCGAGACCTCTAGGGGGTCAATAAATTTATTTCTTTCTTTTGGCGGTCTTTGCTTTGGTTGCCGGGCTCTTCTTCGCTTTGCTCTTTGCCTTGACAACCGGTTTCTTTGCCTTAGGCGCCGCAGCCTTATTGGCAGTCTTGCCGCTGTACTTCAACGCCACATGTGCTGCAGCCAGTCGTGCAATCGGTACACGGAAAGGAGAGCAGCTCACGTAGTTGTTGCCAATGAGGTGGCACCATTCGATCGAGTCTGGGTCGCCGCCGTGTTCGCCGCAGATACCAACCTCAAGCTCGGGGCGGGTGGAACGGCCATCATCGATTGCCATCTTCATCAAACGGCCAACACCGTCACGATCGATGGTCTGGAACGGGTTCTTGGCTAAAATGCCCTGCTCCACATACGTGACCAGGAAGTTGCGTTCCGCATCGTCACGAGAGTAACCAAAGGTCATCTGGGTGAGATCGTTCGTGCCGAACGAGAAGAATTGTGCATGATTGGCAATCTCTGCTGCAGTAACTGCCGCTCGCGGGATCTCGATCATCGTACCAAACTTGTACGGGAAGTTGACTTTCTTTTCAGCCATCACAGCAGCTGCAATTCGCATCAAGGCGCGGCTGGATCCATTCGAGTTCCTTGACCGTGCCGGTCAAGGGGATCATTACTTCCGGTTTGACTACAATGCCGCGCATTGGTGCAGTCCGCAGCGGCTTCGAAGATGGCTCGTACCTGCATCTCGACGATCTCGGGCATGTAAATGCTCAAGCGTACGCCGCGCAAGCCCATCATCGGGTTGGACTCATGCATGCCCTTGACGGCATTCAGCATTTTCTCTTTTTCGGCCAGTCCTGCCGTCTCACCTTTGACGCGCATCGTGATGACTTCTTCCAATAATGCTTCTTCGGAAGGCATGAACTCATGCAGGGGCGGGTCGATCAAGCGGATAATGACGGGGAGTCCGTCCATCGCTTCGAACAAACCGTCGAAGTCCTTGCGCTGGAATGGCAGCAGTTCATTCAAAGCACTTGTCCGTCCTGCGCTCGTTTCGGACAGGATCATGCGCTGGACAATCGGCAGGCGCTCGGGCTCGAAGAACATGTGCTCGGTTCGGCACAAGCCGATCCCCACCGCCCCATAGGAGCGGGCGCGGCGTGCATCCTTGGGATAATCTGCATTGGCCCAGACCTGCAAACCACGGGTTGGCCAACCCTTCGGAGCTATGCGCATATTGGGGCGGGCGCAAATTTCATCTGCCCATTTGAGCAGGGTCATCAATTCGGTTTGTTCTTCCAGGGAAGGCGCGATCATGGAGATTTTACCGATAAACACATTACCGGTCGTGCCGTCCACAGAAATCCAATCGCCTTCTTTGACGGTTGTCTCGCCGACGACCATCACGCGTTTTTCCAGGTCGATCTTGATCACGGACGCGCCGACGATGCACGGGATGCCAAACTGGCGTGCTACGACTGCCGCATGAGATGTGGCGCCGCCTTCGCTGGTCAGCACACCCTTGGCTGCGATCATGCCGTGAACATCATCCGGCTTGGTGAATGGACGCACCATGATCACATCCTGCTTTTGTTCCTTTGCCATTTTCTCGGCAAGATCCGCATCGAAATAAGCCTGACCCACTGCCGCACCCGGCGAGGCATTTACACCCTTGCCAAACAATGCACCTGCTTTTTCGGCGTTCTTCTTGGCCTGGTCGTCGAACTGCGGATGAAGCATCGCGTCCACCTGGTCGGGTGTGACGCGCTTTACTGCTTCTTCTTTGGTGATGAGTCCGTCATTCGCCATATCCACCGCGATCTTAACGGCGGACTTTGCAGTCCGTTTTCCGTTGCGGGTTTGGAGCATCCACAACTTGCGATGCTCTATGGTGAACTCGACATCCTGCATGTCCTTGTAATGCTTTTCCAGTTTGGCAGTGATGTCCATGAACTGGTTATAAGCTTCCGGCATTTTGGTCTTGAGGTTTTCAATCGGGTCGGCATTGCGGATGCCTGCCACCACGTCCTCACCCTGGGCATTGAGCAGGTACTCGCCCATCATCTTGCGATCGCCGGTGGACGGGTTGCGCGTGAACGCCACACCAGTGCCTGAGTCATCGCCCATGTTGCCGAAGACCATGGTCACGATATTGACGGCAGTGCCGAGATCGTCAGGGATATTGGTTGCGCGGCGATAATCAATGGCGCGCTTGCCGTTCCACGACTTGAAGACGGCTTCGGTTGCCAGTTCCAACTGCTTGAACGGATCCTGTGGAAAGTCAAAGCCTTTTTGCTTTTTGACGACTTCGCGGAAGGCGCGCACCATTTCCTTCCAATCATCGGCAGTCATTTCGACGTCGAGTTTGTAACCCTTCTTGGCTTTATACTCCTGGAGCGGTTCTTCAAACGCTTCGTCGGGAATTCCCAAAACGACGGTGCCGAACATCTCCACCAGGCGCCGATAGGAGTCATAAACGAAGCGCGGATTGCCGGTCAGTTTCACCATTCCAGCGGCAGTCTCATCGGTCAGACCGATATTGAGCACGGTGTCCATCATGCCGGGCATGGAAAACTTTGCGCCTGAACGGCAGGAGACCAGCAACGGATTACTGGGATCGCCAAACTTCTTTCCGGTTTTCTTTTCGACCTGCTTCAGCGCCGCCAGTTCCTGTTCCCACATTCCTGCGGGAAATTTTCCGGCCTTTTGATATTCATTACAGGCTTCGGTGGTCACCGTAAAAAATGGCGGCACCGGTACGCCTGCACGCGTCATATCGAGCAAACCCGCACCTTTTCCGCCGACGAGTCCTTTTACATCGTCCCAATCGCCGCCCGTGGCTTTCTCTACTTCCTTTACCTCATTATAAAGGTAAACCCACTTCTTCATTCAAGCCTCCTGAATTTTTTTCGATCAAGTTTGAGTTTGTGAAATATTTTACCAAAAATAGTTCTTTTTAGATATGACGAAAATCACCCCTATTACATCAATCTGTAAATAAATTGCAAACTGTAAACTCGAATTTATCAATGATAATGAAGGGAATTAAATTATGAATACAACCATTTTGACCATAGACGACGACCCGGCAATTACCGACTTGCTTTCAGTAATTCTGCGGGCCAACGGTTTCGACATGCTGATCGCCAATAGTGGGGAAGACGGCGTCCGGATCTGCAAAAGAAAAATCGCCCCGAGTTGTGATCCTGGATTTAATGATGCCGGATATGGACGGCTGGCAGGTCTGCAAAGCCGTTCGCGCCTTTACGAGCGTTCCGATCCTGATCCTTTCAGCATTGGACGATCCATCTGTGGTCGCCAGCATTCTCGACGCTGGCGCAGATGATTATCTTGTGAAACCGGTGCCGAGTGCGGTGCTTGTGGCGCATCTCAATAAACTTACGAGACGTACTGGCGCTTTGCGATCCTCGCGTGCACGATAACTCCGGCTTGCATCCTTCGACACGCCCTTTATCAACTTGACGCAAATATAGGAGCCGGATCACGGGTCCTATTTTTATTTTCCTCGAGCAATTAATCGGTACTTTTGATTTATGAATTAACAAAAGAACGTAATGCGTCGGCAACGGCTTCCGGTTTTTCCATCATCGCCATATGGCCGAGGCCCGCCAGCTCGAAATATTGCGCCGATGGGAGTGCGGCTTTCATCTCCCTGCCGCGTTTTACGGGGATTAATACATCGGCATCGCCATGGATGATCAGGACCGGAAATTTGAATGTCGCAAACAGTTCGGTTGAATCAGGGCGTCCGGCCATCGCGTTTAATGCATTGCAGATGCCGGTTGGTCGCTGCCGGGTAATGAGGTGTTGAACAAAATCCTGCACACGTTGATCGGTCGATAATTTGGGCGTCATGGATTCGACCACAACACCCACACCTTTTTCCATCACTTGTTTGGCTGTCGAAAGGCGGTTTTCCCTGGTTTCAGGTGTATCGGCCACGGTTTGGCTCGAGACCATGGCTAGCCCGGAGACTCGTTCGGGAAATTCCCGGGCGAACGCCAGGGCAACATACCCCCCCATCGAATGACCGGCGAGATTGGCTTTTTTGATCTTAAGATGGCTGAGCAACCCCGCGATATCCGTTGCATAACCGATGATGGAATTATCGGATTCCATCACGCCCGACTCGCCAAAGCCGCGTAGATCGGGGATGATGAGGTCGAATTCTTTGTCCAGCAAAGTCGCAACCCCATCCCATATCGTATGGTCCAATGGATAACCGTGTATCAATACCAGCGGGGTACCCCTCCCGCGCCTGACATACGCAATATCGATCCCATCGATGTTCAGCTTTTCCATTTTTTTTAACTCCATTTCACGGCAACCTTTAATTTACTTCCCAACTTGCTGTAATAATAAACAAAACCGTTGTCGCGCCCAAATTCATAGACACGTCGCGTGATATCCACATCTGCCTTGCAGTATTCTGCGACCTTGTCGTTTTTGCCTGTGCGGAACCATTCCACGGATTGGATTCCATCGGCGGTCTTGGTCGTGCCCAGACTCGCCCTGGCCAGTGAGTCAAGTGGAATCCGAAAATTTAGGACCCGGCTTATATCGAGAAGCAGGTCGAGCGTCCGGATGGAGCCAAAGTTAAAGGCTGGCATGTAGTGTTTCAGGACTTCGTAATCAAATTCGCGGATGTTGAATCCGATTACTTTATCTGCCGATTTAAGCTCCTCGATCAGGGAAAGAGCCTGACTTTCCCAATAGACAGTGTAATCATTTTTGACTGTCGAAAAAGTCACGCCGCAAGCTAAAAGTAATTTACTCGGGTCACGACCTCCGACTTCCTGGAACAGTTTCTGGGTTTCGAGATCAAAAAAGACAGGATTCATTTTTGATTTTCCTTTAACCAGGCCCGACCGAACGATATGGCTTCATCGTGGGTGGTTACTTTACCGGTTGCTTGTGCTTCGCGAATTGCTTCGAGTAATTTCCCAATCAGGGGACCTTCCTCAATGTTATATTCATTCATGAGTGAGTGACCATCTACTAGACGAATAGGAGCTACCGTTTCTTCCGGTTTCTCCCAATAATTTTCAAGGAGAATACGCCCCACGTCGAGGGCCGCAGACCAGGTTTCCGGGGTCAGGGTAGGGCCGTGCGTACCCTTCAAGTCTGCCAGGCCCAGCAAAACCAGGTCAACTCCTGCCTCACCGGTGTCGCGAAAGAACCGGTAAATGGCTTTACGCGACGGCCCTTTCTTTTCTCCTTCCATTCTTGACGTGAAGAAATGGAAGCGCATGTGATTCGCAATGACATTTTCGAGGTATTTGATCTCATCATTGCTTAGATTAAAACCCCGGGCACGTTCAGCCACAACCATGGCGCCTTTTACATCGTGTTCGTAGAAATGGATCCGACCTGTCGCATCCACCGATTTAGTCGGGGGTTTCGAGATGTCGTGATAAAGTGCCGCAAAAAACAATAACGCACGCAGGGATCGGTCGGCATTTAGGGGTTTTAATAAATGAGCCGCAAGTTGCTCTCGATACCTTCCAAGTCGCAGGGCTACTAATCCGGTGAATAGATCGCTCGTCTTTTCCGAATCATAACCGGAAGATAAAATGGCCAGCAACTCTTCGAGCGATAGGATGACCGACAGGGTATGTTCCCAAACATCTTTGACATGTGGGGTTGACTGTTCAACTCCCTTTAACCCGGAAAGCTCTGGAAGAAAATATGGGAAGACACCCAATATTTCCAAAGCAACGTAGGGAAGCATTCGGGATGAGGACCGTCAAGGATTTTGAACAGTTCGTCTCGCTGGCGTTCGGCTGAAACCGATGAAAGCGAGCTGGCAGCCTGTTTCATGGCCCTGCGCGTTCCAGCATCGATCTTGAATCCAAAAGCTGCCGCTTGGCGGACAGCTCGCAGCACGCGTATCGGGTCATCCTGCAGCGCTGTATTCGAGCAGGCGCGGATTATATTAGCCCGCAAATCGGATGCCCCGTTGAGCGGATCGAGGATCGTTTGCCTGCGAAGATCGAAAGCAATGGCATTTATCGTGAAGTCACGGCCTCTCAGGTCGGCATCCAGGTCGTCTCCCCGGAAGGCTGCGAAATCTAGAAGGTCACGCTCCCCATCCTTATTTGAAATGATCACACGCGCCGTATCGAAAGTTTCATCCAGCACATAGAAATCCGCTCCGAATGCGGCAGCGACCCGGCGGGCGGCGTCGATCGCATTTTTCGCTACCGCAAAATCATAGTCATGGGAGAGGCGGCCAAGCAGCGCATCGCGCAGCGCGCCGCCGACGAGATACAGTTCCTGCTGTGGCAGGGCTGCCTGTACCCGTGCGATCAGGGGCGAAAATGGAAATGGAGAGGCAGTAGGCATATATAAGATTTCGGGTTTTTCTTTGTACCTGCTTTTTTGGGCGGCAACACGGGCCTGCTCAGGCGTTCCTCCATGCGCTATGATCCTGCCTTGAAGGCGCGCAACCCAGCGTCCTGCGTATGGGGAAGGATTTCGCATAATTTCTTCTTCGCCTGTCATCTCCACCCCGATTGCAAAATCAAATTATGCCGGGTGATATTTCTCCAGATCCACAACACCGATGAAACGTAGGTTCCTGTAATATTCATCGAGATCAAGTCCGTATCCAAACACGAATTTATTGGGAATGGAGAAACCGCGATAATGAACGGGGACGATGGCTTCACGCCTTTCCTCTTTATCGAGCAATGCGCACACCTTTAGGCTGGCAGGCTGGCGCGTCACCAGCATCCCCAATACCGACGCGATCGTGTGGCCGCTGTCAACAATATCCTCGACAAGCAGTACATCTTTGCCCATGATGTTGGTTTGCAGGTCGAATGTCACACGGACATTGCCATCGGACTCGCGCTTGCCAGCTCCATAGGAAGAAACCGCCATAAAGTCCATCATGTGCGGGACGGTGATATTACGACTTAGATCCACCATAAAGGGCACACCGCCGCGCAGGATGCAAATAAGCAGTAAATTATCATTACCCTGATAATCTGCGCTGATCTCCTCGCCGAGTTCTGCTACTCGTTTTTGTAGTCTTTCCTCATCGATCAGGATTTCGGCCAGCACGTCTTTATAATCTTGCATATCAAACCATCTCTTTATTAAGTTGATTACTTGGGGACTTCATGGTGCAGGCGGCAGCGTGCTTCATACATCTCGGAGGCGCCTACGATCACCACGGGGTCATCATACCGCGCAGGTTTGCCGTTGACCAGCCTTTGTGTACGCGAGGCTTCATCCCCGCACACCATGCAAATGGCGTGCAGTTTGTCCACTGTTTCCGCCATGGACATCAGGATCGGCATGGATCCGAACGGCTCGCCTCGAAAATCCGTATCAAGGCCTGCCACCAGCACGCGCATGCCGCCTTCGGCCAGCTTCTGGGCAATCTCGACGATTTCATCATCCATGAATTGGGCCTCGTCAATTCCGACGACGGTTGTATCCTTATCGATTTTTAGTAGGATTTCGCTCGCTTTTTGGACGGGGATTGCGTTGAAGTTCGCACCGGCATGGGAAGTCACTTTTTCCACGGCATAGCGGACATCTATGGCAGGCTTGAAAACCTGTACCTTTTGTTTTGCTATTGTCGAACGTACAAGCCGGCGGATCAACTCGTCTGTCTTGCCGCTGAACATCGAACCGCAAATGACTTCAATTGAACCGTGGGTATGACGCATTCATTCTCCTTCGATCGCAACTTCCCGGTTTTCATTTCACAATATATGATTGGAAGGGTTGGCCGCGGTGATTTTTCCTATATCAAAATACTGAAATTATCAAAACAGGCAGACGCTGGCGCATCTGCCTGTTAAGTTTACTTGGGATTGCCGCCTCTGCAAATCCTATACCGAGGCTTCTGGGGTCGGCGCTTCGGGCAGTTCATAACCGAGGCCACGCAGTTTCTTCTTGGCATCGATTAAAGATTTCTGTCCAAAGCCCTCTATCGACAGAACAGCCTGGTCGCCTGCCGTGAGCTTGTTTAGGAATTGACTTACTTCCGTGATCCCGGCTTTCGCCAATGCTTCCGTCGCACGGCTTGAGAGTCCAAGTTCGGCAATGGGGCGCTCGGGCGATTTCATGGCGATTTCTTTGGCTTTCTTCGTATCCACATAGGTCTGGCGTGCTGACAGCTTCTTATAGAAACGGTCTACCTGGCCTTCGATGTCGATGATTCTTTGAGCTTCACCGCTAAAGAAGGGATGACAGTTGGAGCAAATATCGACGCGCAGTTCCTTCTTCGTTGAACCCGTCGTCCAGGTTTTTCCGCACGAAGCACAGGTGACTTTCGCATCGGTATAAAAAGTTGGATGGATTTCGGCTTTCATTATTACTTCCCTTCCGTCTTGGGCATTACGTTGACGCGCTTACGCCCTCGTACAAGATCGAACATGACCACTCCATCCGCCGTGGCGAACAGGGTGTCGTCTTTTCCGGCGCCTACATTCAAACCCGGCTTGATCTTCGTGCCGTGTTGGCGAATTAAAATATTTCCTGACAGGACAAACTGTCCGGCATATCGCTTTACGCCCAGGCGCTGGGAATTAGAATCTCGTCCGTTTCGGCTGGAACCGCCGCCTTTTTTATGAGCCATATTTACCTCACACTCTACTTGGTCGATTTCTTGGTCGAAGAAGATTTTTTCGCTGCGGGCTTCTTCCCTTTTGGAGCAGCACTGGCTGGTGCCTTTTCAGACTTCTTTGCAGCCGATTTACTTTCGGCTTTTTTTGACGCCTTCGTGCGCAGGGACTTCGGCTGGCATCTCATTTTCCATGTCGGGCTTTTCAACTGGCTCGACCTTTTCAACCTTGCGTGTCTCGCCGGGTTTGCCGATGAAATCCACCGATCAGCCGGGAATATTGCTGTCGATGTCCTCCCCTCACACGGATGCGCTTCTTTGGGCTGTATTTGAAACGGAAGACCTTTTCGCCGCGGAAATGTTCGACGACCGTTGCTTTGACTTGGATGCCGTTTACGGTCGGAGTCCCAACCATGAACTCGTCGCCGTCTGCCATCAACAAGGTTCGCAGTTCGACTTGAACACCCGACTCATCCGGCAAACGATCTACTTCGATCATTTGTCCTTCGACGGCTTTATATTGCTTGCCGCCGCTTTCTATGATTGCATATCGCATGTTTTCTCCAGTCATTCACTTCGCCGAATAGCCCGCGGGTTACTTTCAACCTACGCCAGCACACGGGGAAGCTGGGCTTACAAAAGATCGCCCCGGCAAATTCCTGCCAGGGCAGAAGCGGACGATATTATACATGTTGGCTAATTTTATGTCAACAGTTATTGATTTCCTCGAAAGATCTGATATGTAAATTGGTCATTAAACCGTGCTCATTTGGATCGGCAGCTAATTACAGCAAATTGCTCAGCAAGAGTGGTTGACAAACCTTGTGCAATCATTTATCCTGCAAGTGTTACCAACGAAAAGGAGAAGAATGAATAGACCAGGTTTAAACGGTAAAGGGTTGCGACAGATATTGTTGTGGGCAATCCCTGCTTTGATTGTCGGTATTCTCCTTTCACTTCTTATCCCAAAACCCGTGATTGGCGTAATCCGATTGGATGACGCCATATACGCTGCCACTGCCAAAGACCTTATTTCGCAGATTGATTATGCCCGCGACAATCCCGACGTGCGGGCCGTTGTTCTTATACTCGACAGTCCGGGCGGAACAGTCGTCGATACCGAGGCAGTCTACATGGAACTTGCTCGCCTGAGACGATCCAAGCCGGTGGTGACCTGGGTTAGCGGGATGGCAGCCAGCGGCGCATATTATCTTTCATCGGGGACGGATTATATTGTAGCCGTACCGGCTTCGGAGGTTGGCAATATAGGCGTGATCGGATATCTGCCGGCAAGTCCTAGCGTTCTTGAGGACACTATCTCCACCGGGCCGTATAAACTTTGGGGTTCACCGCGCGACACAACCGTGCGCGAGATTGAAATGCTTAAGCAGGGCTTTTTTCAAGCCGTCACGTTGGGCCGAGGCAGTCGCTTGAAGATAGGACCCGAGATAGTATTGCGAGGCCAGATCTGGCCTGCCAGCGAAGCCCTGCATCTGGGTTTGATCGACCAGCTTGGTTCCGAGACAGATGCATATGATCAGGCCGCCAGGCTGGCTCATCTTTGGCATTATCAGGCGGTTGATCTTTATGTGCCGGCCACATACGTTCAGACGCCGAGTGCATTGGGATTCTTTCTGCAGTCAAAAGATGGCGTCCAGCTGCCTTATCCTTCCGAGCCAGGGATTTATATGCTGTACATTCCTACATTGCCAATCGAACAGAAGTAGGAGGTTCATATGGATCGAAAAATCTTCTGGGTCGCTCTGGCGGCTCTCGTCTTACCACTTCTCCTGCGTCTGGCCTGGTTTTTCCCCGGCTTTAATTTTCCTCGCTCGATTGCGACTCCGGATTATGCAAGTTTGAAGCTACCTGTAGCTCCTGTATCCACAACGCAAGTGGAAAAGATCAAACAATTGGGCGGCGTGGTTATTGTCGACTACGCTCACACTAACCAGTTCCAGCCCGGTGAAATCCAGACACTTACAGATGCCCTGACTCAACGTGGCGCACACGTCGAATTTGCTTCAGATCAAACGACCCTGGCCTTGCAACTTAAGGTCGCAAGTGCATATATCGTTATTTCACCCTCTATCCCATTCAGTCCTGACGATATCCGGCTGGTCACAGACTTTGTCAGCCGCGGCGGGCGGATGGCCGTTTTTACAGATGCAACGCGCGGCCAGGTTTTGTATGATTTCTCAGGCAATCCGATTGCCAACACTCCCGATGTAGATAATGCAAATCCTCTGCTAGAACCTTTCGGGATTACGATCAACGGGGATTATCTTTACAACCTGGTTGAGAATGAAGGGAACTTCCGCAATGTATATTTCAAGTCTTTTGGAAAATCCGATCTTACCTGGGGATTGAGCAAAATTGCCCTGTACGGGACACATTCAGTTGAAACGGATTCGGGATTGCCGTTATTCGTTGGCGACGACAAAACCCTCTCGTCTACAACCGATGCGACACCTTCGAATGATCCCAGACAGGGTTGGGCCGCAGCCGCCCTGAGTAAAGACGGCAACGTCTTCGCGGCTGGCGATTTCAGCTTTTTGATGCCGCCTTATAACACGGTCGGGGATAATTCCACGCTGATCAACAACCTCGCCGACTTCCTGTTAAGCGGTCAAAGAAAGGATGTTCTCACTGACTTCCCGTATATTTTCAACGAGTCGATGGTGGATATCCTGCCTACCTCGAATGTGCAGTTGACCGCCGGGATGACCGGTGCGCTTTCCAAGCTCCAGGCGCAGTTGGCAGTGTCTGGTACGGAGATTAAGGTTATCAAAGACAACCCCACAGATGACAACCTGATTGTCCTGGGTACGTTTTCATCAAGCGATGACCTGGCTAAATATGTGGAACCCTTTAATGTGAAGTTGTCCGATTCGAGCGAATACGTCGAGATCCCTCAATTTGGAAAACTTGGCAGGTCCGGGAACGGGGTATTGCTTTTTAGCCATTCAGATAAAGGCACCACGCTGGTCTTGCTGGCGGATACGGTGGACGATGTGACCACACTCATGGATACGCTTAGCGGCGGGGACCTCTCCAGCTGCCTGATCCAGGGTGATGTGGGTCTTTGCAGCATAGGCGCCGGCGGTAGTTTCTCCGAAGGCGGCACATCTACGCCTTTGGTAAGTGGTTCTCTGACACCTGAAGCGACACCCGTCCAAAAAGAGACGCCGGTAACTGCAACTCCATCTGGATAAAAAATTATTGATAAAATCTGGTAACCGTTCAAGCCTGTGAGGACAAAACCGAAAAAATAGTGTGCGTGGGGGCGTACGCCCCCACGCACACTATTTTTTCGGGATCTACTTCTGCGAAGGCTGCTGAGCCTGAGCAGGTACAAAATCTTAAGTTTAAAGGAGAGAAAGAATTATGGGTAGAATGGTCAAAATCGGCTCTATTTCAGGGTACTTGGGTAGACCTTCGGGCGAAGGTCCCTGGCCTACCGTGCTTGTGATCCATGAATGGTTTGGCCTGACGAATCACATCGAATCTGTTGTGGACCGTTTTGCAGGTCTTCATTATTTTGCCTTTGCGCCTGATTTGTATCACGGTGAAATGGCGCTGCCTGGAGATTCAGAAAAAGCCGGTGCGCTTAATCAAAAATTTGGCCCAACTGCAATTGAGGACCTGAAAGAAGCCTTCGATGCTCTCAAGATTAACTCTGACTGTTCCGGTAAAGTCGGCATTGTTGGGTTTTGCTTTGGCGGGCGCATGTCGCTTGCGCTGGGTATCAACCGGCCCCTCGATGCAATTTGTACTTTTTACGGCGGTGGCATGCAGCAGTTATTCGACCAGCTCGGCGGTCTCAAAGCGCCCGTTTTAGGCCTTTTCGGAGATAGCGACAAATCCATTCCGGTCGGGACCATCGAAGAGTTCGATAAATTGCTAACGAAAATCGGTATTGAGCACGAGGTCATTGTTTACCCCAACTCTGGCCATGCGTTCTTTAGAGATAACGATCCGAATTCCTATCGCCCCGAGGCCGCCAAGGATGCCTGGGTACGAGTAACAAAATTCCTTGCAAAAAACCTGAATTAGAATCGACATCCTGAATTAATACCGACCTACAAGCGAATGCCTCAAGAACGAAATTTTTTGTGATTTTCCTCGCGTTCTTTGCAAAATTTGCGGTTTTATTTTGCTAAGAGAGCGTTTCTTAAGTCCAAAAAATCAGCTCTGCATCTGGAAATGGCGCGGCGCGTCGAACGAGGACAGTCGTCAATTTGCTCTAATTCACCGTAGCAGACAAACAGTAGGTTCAAAAAATCTACGTTCATCTCCGTTTACATCGTGCTCGTAGGGTATCTCCGGTGAATTTGTTTTTTCTGCGAAATCTGCACAATCTGCGGATGGTTGAAGTAAATTTTTCGTGTTCTTCTTCGCGTTCTTGGCGAGCTTGGCGGTTAAATCTCTTGCCTGACATTAATTTGGTAAGCCCCCGATAGGTATCTCGTTATTTATTGACAAATAACGATCCTTCCTTTACCCTAGATGGATGGTGGATCTAACAACTAACCAGCACCAGATCGTTGAAGCTCCTGCAAACGTCAAACAATTCCTCTCCGGCCCGGCCGGGACAGGGAAATCAACAGCCGGTGTTGAACGATTAAGATACCTGCTTGCCAACGGCGTGCCGGGTGAATCGATCCTTTTACTAACTCCCCAACGAACATTACAAGAACCATATCTCGAAATCATTCATTCGCCGGAAACTCGTGCGGGCGGTGAAGTGACCCCGGCCACCATCGGCGGTTTGGCGCGTCGTATGTGCGATATGTTTTGGCCGTTGGCTTCGGAGTCAGCCGGTTTTGCACATCCTGATCAACTACCTGTTTTTTTGACGCTCGAAACCGCACAATATTATATGGCTCACATCGCTCGACCATTGCTCGACCAGGGCTACTTTGAGTCGGTAACGATCGAGCGCAACCGCCTATACTCCCAGATCATCGATAATTTGAATAAATCCGCTGCCGTCGGGTTCCCCTATACGGAGATCGGCTCACGACTGGATTCCGCCTGGTATGGTGACCCGGCTCAACGACGTGTGTATGCCGATGCCCAAGACTGTGCCTCGCGCTTCCGCGAGTTTTGTCTCGCGCATAACCTGTTGGATTTTTCCTTGCAGCTTGAGATTTTTTTGTCTCAATTATGGCCGGACCCCATTGTCCACAATTTCCTCACCCACAATTATCGGCATCTCATCTATGACAACCTGGAAGAAGACGTGCCTCGCGCTCACGATTTGCTCCGGGAATGGTTGCCGGAATTCGAGTCCGCTCTTCTAATATACGACCAAGGTGCAGGCTACCGGCGCTTTCTCGGTGCGGATGTGAATACTGCTTGGGCCTTGCACGAGCTTTGCAGCGACCAGGTCGTGTTCCAGCATAGTTTTGTCAATTCTGAGAACATCGCGAAATTAGAGAAATCCCTTTCGGAGGCGCTTACAACCGCTCCATCTGTTCTAAACAATGATGCGGACGGGGGTGGAAACGTTCGCGATGTTCTCGCCATCGTTCAAACGCGGTTTTATCCTGAGTTATTGACCGTAATAAGTGCAGAGATCAAACGCCTTATCGACGATGGGATACCGCCATCTGAGATTGTGGTTATCGCGCCTTATCTTTCGGATGCCCTGCGCTTTTCTCTTACGGACCGTCTTGAAGAGAACGGTGTTCGTTGGCGTTCACATCGGCCCTCACGCTCCCTACACGATGAACCCGCTAGTCATTCTCTTCTGACGCTGGCTGCGCTGGCCCATCCCGCCTGGGATATCCATCCGCAAAAACCGGATGTGGCCTATGCGTTGATGCAGTCCATCGAGAGCCTTGATTTGGTTCGAGCTCAGCTGCTGACCGAGATCGTTTACCACCAACGCGACCTTTCACTTGCCCCTTTCGACGGTATCAAAACCGATGTCCAGGAGCGGATCACCTTCTCCATTGGAAATCGATATTCGCACTTGCGGGAAGCCCTGCTCGCCTACCGGGATTCGGATTCGCAGCCATTGGACCATTTTCTGAGAAAACTTTTTGGTGAATTACTTTCCCAACCAGGCTTTGGCTTCCACCGCAACCTTGACGCAGCCCGGGTGGCCGCCAGTTTGATCGAGTTGATCCAAAAGTTCCGGCAGGTTATGGAACCGGCCCTGGACTTCAGCAGTCTGGGGAAGGAATATATATCGATGCTTAATGATGGCGTGATCTCCGCCCAATATCTAGAGTCGTGGAGAGTGGAAAGTGAGGATGCGGTATTGATTGCGCCGGCCTACACCTTCCTGATGATGAACCGCCCTGCGACCGTACAATTTTGGCTGGATGCCGGCTCGAGCGGATGGTATGAACGTTTATCGCAGCCATTGACCCATCCATATGTTTTATCGCGTGCCTGGGAACCGGGCCGCATGTGGAGCGACGCAGACGAAGTGCGGGTTTCGCAGGAAGCGCTGGAGCGTCTGGTCACGGGTTTGTTGCGCCGCTGCCGGGACCGCGTGGTTCTCTGTTTGGCTGAATTGGGTGAAAGTGGTTTTGAGCAGAGAGGTGAGTTGTTGAAGGTCTTTCAAAAGGTGCTGCAAGAGAGAAAGGCAGATTGATAACTAATTTCGTTCCTCGCCCCTCTCAGGAAAAGATCCTCGCCTATCACGGCGGGAAGCTGGGTATCGCCGCCGTGCCAGGCGCCGGTAAGACCTTCACTCTTTCCGCTCTGGCTGCCAAGCTCATCGCCGACGGTCGGGTCGCGTCGGATCAGGAAATATTGGTGGTCACGCTCGTCAATTCGGCGGTTGACAACTTCGCCCAACGGATCGGTTCGTTCGTCCAACAGCAGGGATTGATCCCACATCTCGGTTATCGTGTTCGCACATTGCACGGGTTGGCGCATGATATTGTGAGGGAGAAACCGGGCCGCGTGGGTCTGGAAGAACGCTTTAGCATAATCGACGAGCGCGAGGCCGACTTTATACGACGCGAAGCAGTCAACGCCTGGCTTGCCTCGCATCCCAATTCCCTCGATGGCATGTTAGATCCTGCCATGGATCAGTCGAAACGGGATTGGCTTCGCAGGAAGCACCTGCCTGAAATGCTGCAATCGCTGTCTTTGGCCTTCATTCGTTCCGCAAAAGACCACCGGCTTACTCCCGAAGGACTTCGGGAGCGCCTCGAAGCTGCACCCGGGCCATTGATGCTGGCTGAAATGGGACTTGATATTTACGCCGATTACCAGCGCGCCATCACCTATCGCGGCGCGGTGGATTTCGACGACCTGATCCGCCTGGCGCTCGACCTGCTGGAAAGCGACGATGAATTTCTGGAACGATTACATTATCGCTTCCCCTTCATCCTTGAAGACGAAGCGCAGGAACTCGAGCGAATTGCAGGAAGCCATCCTTGGAAAGCTTGCAGGCGAGGATGGCAATTGGGTACGCGTGGGCGATCCCAACCAGGCTATTTTTGAAACCTTTACCACCGCCTCCCCTGAGCTCTTACGGCAATTCATCCAGGCCAACCCGCATGTCGACATGGACGAATCCGGGCGCTCGCAGCCTGCCGTTATTTCGCTCGCTAACCAGCTTATTGACTGGGTTATGTCGGAACATCCTGACCCGGAAGTCCGCTCCGCGCTTGCGACACCTTATATTCAACCCGCGCCTACCGATGATCCGCAGCAAAATCCGCTGTACAACGAGGCAGGTATTCATTTCACGGAGCGTCCATATACACCCGACCAAGAGATCGAGGCCGTTGTCAATTCTTTGGAGAATTGGCTGCCAGGCCACAAAGATGCGACCGTCGCCGTCCTTGTGCCTCGCAACACGCGCGGCGTGGAATTAATTAATGCGCTCAAGGCCAAAAACATTGACTACCTTGAGTTCCTTGCCAGTACCACCAATACCCGCGCCGCGGCAGGATCGTTAAATTATTTGCTGTCCTATCTGGCGGACCCGCAGTCGTCGGCTAAATTATCCATGGCATATCAGGTATGGAGGCGCGATTGGCGTGAAGACGGGGAACATATTGATTTATACGAGAACATCGCCCGTTTGGTCCGCAAGATCAGGAATGTGGAAGATTTTGTAGCGCCTCTGGCATTCATTACCTTACCGTCTTCTAAGACCGCAGGCGAAAGTCCGGAAGCGATAAATGCTTGGGATGATCAGTTGGCGGCCTTCGGTGAGGGTTTGTCTGAGCCGGTCCTTTACGAACTGACTGAATTTCGCTCCAATGTTAATCGCTGGTTAAACGCTGTTACGCTTCCGATAGATCAGTTAGTGCTGACTCTGGGACATGACGTGTTCACAGAACCGGCCGATCTTGCTCTCGCACATAAATTGGCCCTGGTATTAAAACAGGTTGCGGTTGACCACCACGATTGGCGCTTGCCGGAATTAGCCGCGGAGCTCGCGGTGATAGCAAAGAACGAGAGGCGGTTCATCGGCTTCTCGTCCGATGATTCCGGATTCGATCCCGAACGGCACAAGGGCAAAGTGGTGGTCACAACGATGCATAAGGCTAAGGGGCTGGAATGGGATCGCGTTTATTTGATGTCGGTGAATAATTATGATTTCCCGTCCAACCAGCCGAACGACCGCTATATTTCGGAGAAATGGTTCGTGCGCGGAAATTTAAATTCGGAGGCCGAAGCGCTGGCCCAATTGGAAGCCGCCCTCACTTCGAATGAATACACCTGGTACACGGAGGGCGCAGCCACATTGGAAGCGCGCGTGGATTATGTCAGGGAACGTATACGTTTATTCTATGTGGGAATTACGCGTTCCAAGCGTGACCTGATCGTTACCTGGAACACTGGCAGGCAGGGAAATGCAACCCCATCGCTGCCTTATACAGCCTTGCAGGTGTGGTGGAAATCTAGAAGTGCCGGACAATAATCAGACCATGCATGAGGTATCCGGAAAAAAAGATATACAGAAGGATTACTCATTGGAAGCTACTTATCGCTCATCATAAAGCACCCGGAACAATGGATGTGTGCGAGGCGTGCTCCGCGCACATCCATTGTTCCGACATCTTTCGACCCGGGCTTTTAGCCCGGGTCGAAAGATGTAAGTGAATACAATCATTGCTATAATAAATTCATGAACAAAACTCAACTGTTCGGTGGCATCGAAGCGGGTGGAACAAAGTTCAATTGCATTGTTGGCAGCAGCCCGCAAAGTATTGAAGGCCAGGTTCGCATCGGAACCACTACACCGGACGAAACACTAAATAAGGTCGTTGAATTTTTTCAGCCTTACATAAATGAGAAAATTATTAAAACCATCGGCGTTGGCTGTTTCGGCCCGGTTGATCTGGACCAGAACTCAAAATCCTTTGGTTACATCACAACGACACCCAAGCCCGGTTGGCGGAACACAGATATGGTTGGAACCCTCCGGCAGAACCTGGACGTTTCGATAGTTATGGATACCGACGTGAATGCCGCAGCATTGGGAGAGTTTACTTGGGGCGCGAGTAAGGGCTGTGATCCCTCGTTATATCTGACAATTGGTACGGGCATCGGCGGTGGCTATATTAAAAATGCAAAACCTTTGATGGGGCTGTTAAGTCCTGAGATGGGACATATCTATGTACCGCACGATTTACACCTCGATCCGTTCCAGGGTTCCTGTCCCTTCCATAAAGATTGCTTTGAAGGGCTCGCGAGCGGACCTGCAATTCAAAAGCGTTTTAATGTTCGAGGGGAGTCAATCGCCGAAGATCATCCCTTTTGGGAGATTGAATCCGCCTATATAGCCGCTGCGCTAGTGGATTATATTCTCGTTCTTTCACCAAAAATGATTATATTAGGCGGTGGGATCATGCAGCGTTCGAACTTGTTTCCCTTGATCCAACGCAAAGTTCCGGAAATACTGAACGGCTATGTCCAGAGTTCGAGCCTGATGGAAAATATCGACACATATATAGTTCCACCGGGTTTGGGGAATCAATCGGGCGTTCTCGGAGCGCTTGCATTGGCACGATCCATGTAAAAAGATATTTTTCGATGATACATTTTGCGCCGCGAGGGTAAAATGGATGACAAATGCCACCCATTGATTTGATATCAAAGATCCCAACAGGTTTCGCTTTTTCGCAATCCTCCCTCCAGGAATATAGTGATTGTCCCCGACGGTTTCAATTGCGTTATCTGGAACAGTTACACTGGCCCGCCATCGAAACTGAACCGGTACTGGAAAATGAACGGCACCAGGCCGAAGGCCAGGCTTTTCATCGGCTTATACAGCAATATCTATTGGGCTTACCCGCAGAAAAACTATCTCGACTTGTGAATACGCCTGGTTTAGCCAATTGGTGGAAAAATTTTCAATCTTCGGATTTAGGGATTAATGACTATGCGCAATATATAGAATTAACCCTTTCCTGCCCTATCGCTGACTATCGCCTATTGGCAAAGTACGATCTTATTGCGACCAAGCCCGCGCAAAAAGCACTTATCTTCGATTGGAAAACCTCCCAAAAACGCCCGCGTGATGAACAAATGGCGTCGCGCTGGCAAACGCGTGTTTATCGGGCAATTTTGACGAAAACCGGTTCTCATCTGAATAACGACCATGCCATTGAACCGGATCAGATCGAAATGATCTATTGGTATGCGGAATTTCCTTCCGAACCGGCTCGTTTCTCTTATAACACCCAGCAGTTCAAGCGCGATTGGTCTGCGATTGAAAAATTGGTAAGTGAGATTTCATCGTCAAATGAATTTCCAATGACCGAGGATGAAAATACTTGCCGCTTCTGTTCCTATCGTTCCTATTGCGAGCGAGGGTCGCAAGCTGGCAACCTCAAGGAATCTGAAGCGCAGCTAGAATCCGATACATCGTTCGATGTCAATTTTGAACAGATAGGTGAAATCGAATTCTAGCTAACAAATGAAAAAATCTGTGAAATCTGTCCAATCTGCGGATAGATTTTTATATTTTTGTTATCACTTTAATGTCTGCTAAATATCATTATTTTTTCACATACATCCCTAAATGATTGGCAATCGGTCTCTCGCGGCCGGGTATGTAATTATCGATTGGCGAGTTAAGGATTCGTGGCCGGCCATCCTTTCCTGCTACCACCATTGTGGAGGAACCCCCACCATCCAGGTTCATTGCATATTGCGCGCCGAGCGAGATCATCAGGTTGGCTAATTCATCTAATGTAATGCCTTCACTGTAAAAAGGCTGCCTGCCATCCACTACAACTAGATAACAGATCCTGCCGTTTTTTGAATAACCGATTGCGGTGCGCGGCTGCGTGGCTTTATTATCCAAATCCGGGATCGGATTACCTCCCATCACGAGCAGGTATTCGCCTGAGATCGCATTGAATGGTTTGGCAGGCGCATCGAAACTCATCTGGTTACGCCTCGAAATATATAGGGTAGGCACAACGGCATCGGAAGTCCAGTAGACCCTGCCATCCGAAGCCGTATCACCGCGCGGTTGCACCGGATCACCTACGTGCGGATAATAATCCGCCAGGCTGCGCGACCACCAGGGCGAAAACCCGTCGCCGTTCACGGCGATCTGGACACCAAATTCCTGTAAAAACTGCGACGTAGTGCGGGCTCGCAAGGGATATTGACCCCCCTTATCGTCCGGCGGCGTGACCAGGAAACGTACTCCATTCGTACGTGTGTCGATCGTGATGACGTGGATCATCATCGGTCGCGGTGAAAACTGCACCTTACGAGCATAATCAACTCCGGTGAACAAATGCTCTTTGGCGGGGATTTGAAGTGGACGGCCGTTATCGTAAGCCAGGAATCCGACCGCCAAATCCCAACCAAAACCAGCACGATCAACAAAAATCTTAAGCGCCTTTGTTTTTAACCATGGCCGGAGTCTACCAAATTCAACCCAGATCAACTTAAAGTCTGCCCGTAAGACAAAACGATTCCCTCAGAATTTTATGGGTAGGTTCTTAACTAAAAGAGCAGGCGAAATGCCTGCTCCCATTTCTAATGGCGTGGCAGTAGTTATGCTACCAGTTCTTGTTCCGCCTGGCGCATGGTCTTGAAGGACTCAATCGCCACTTCCAACATCGAGACATCCGGTTCGCGTGTGGTCAATGATTGCAAGCGCAAGGTTGGGTTTGATCAGCCAACGGACAAATGGGTTCTTCAAGTGATTGGCCGTCCAGCGAATATACTCAAGCGCCAGGCCGGCCAGCACCGGAATGAGCAATACCCGGCTGACAAGCCGCCACAGGAAAGGTAGTGGGCCTAACGCGGTGAACACAATGATGGAAAATAAAACCAGGGTAAGCAAAAATGCCGTTCCGCACCGCGGATGTTCGAGCGAAAACTTTGCCACAGATTCAGGGGTCAAATCTGCCCCGGCTTCAAAAGCATTGATCGTCTTATGTTCCGCGCCGTGGTAACCGAAAAGGCGTTTGATGTCGGGCATAAATCCGATTCCCCATATATATCCGATCAGCAACACCAGGCGAAGGAATCCTTCGAACAGGTTGCTTAACCAGACGTTCCAACCCAGGTACTTTTCTGTTAAACTGCCCAGTCCGGCCGGTAACAAAAAGAAGATACCGACCCCAAAAACGAGTGCAAAGCCTAAAGTCAGGTAAAGAGCCGGGCCTTCCAGTTTTTCGTCTTCGCCGGTTTGGGTGTTGGCCGCTATGGTCAGGGCGCGCATGCCGATCCCAAGCGCATCCCACAACAAAATCACGCCGCGCAGAAATGGAATTTTTACTATTCGCGAGCGGTATATTTCACCCAGTTTTTCTTTATGGACGACGATCTTGCCGTCCGGAGCGCGCATGGCAATCGCGAAAGCCTTTTGTCCGCGCATCATTACGCCCTCGATGACAGCCTGTCCGCCGTAAGTGATAATTCGATCTTCCATTTATTTAAGGTTATAGAAAAAGTGTATCAATGCGTCGATGCCTTTGTACCAGGTGGGCAAATGCAGTTTTTCGTTGGGTGAATGGGCGTCACAATCGGGTAAAGCAAAACCCGAAAGGACTGAATCCACACCCAGTCGCTTCTGTAATTGGACGACAACACCGATCGAACCGCCCTCGCGCAGAAAGTAGGGTTTCTTTCCCCACACCGTTTCCATGGACTTGGCTCATGGCTTTGACGCCGATGTTATCTTTGCTGACCAGGGCAGCTCCTGCGCCGTGCAGATACTTGAGTTCCCATGTGATGTCCTTGGGGGCCTTCTCCTTGAGGTATTTCTTCATTTGTTTGATGGTTTGTTCGGGAGTTTGATCTGGCACAAGGCGGCAGGAGATTTTTGCCATCGCCCAGGCCGGCAGGACCGTCTTCGAACCGGGACCGGTAAATCCGGAGAGCAATCCGTTGACTTCAAGCGTGGGCCGCGCCCCCAGCCGTTCCGGCGGTGTGAACTTATGCTCGCCCCATAACGCGGGTACTCCCGTCTGCTCGAGATAAAGTTTTTTATTGAGCGGCAGGCGCGCAAAGTCTTTATGTTCTTTCTTGCTCAACTTTCGGACTTTGTCATAGAAACCGGGCAGTGTGATTTTTCCATCTTTGTCGTGCATTCCCGCGATCAATTCGGCCAGGGCTTGCGCAGGGTTGTGTACCGTTCCGCCATATATTCCGGAATGCAGGTCCTTGCTGGGGCCGTTAACACGCAGTTCAAAATAAGCCAGGCCGCGCAGGCCGGTTGTGATGGAAGGCTTATCGGGTGCCAGGATACCGGCATCCGTGTTCAGGCAGAAATCACAGGCAAGCAGTTCCTTGTGGTCCTTGATGAAATCGTCCAGGTGTTCTGAGCCGATCTCCTCTTCGCCGGAGTATCCAGAAATCCCAAAAGATGCATCAGCGTGGATTTTCCGGAACCGGAAGGTCCCATGATCGCGACGAATTCTCCCGCCTCGATCGTCAGGGAAACATCCTGAAGCGCCCGGACCTCGACTTCGCCGATCTTGTAGGTCTTGGAGATGCGCTCCGCTTCCAGTAGTTTCATGAGGATCTTGGCGCGTCACTTTTCTTGGGAGCACCCCCGGGGACCGAAGGGATTGGCGGATTTCTGTTTTTCTTTCTTCCGGACGATCACGATCTCCGTCCCTTCTTTCAGACCTTCCGTGATCTCGGTCATCCGGCCGTCGGATTCCCCGATCTTGACCGGAACCGGCTCCAGTTTTCCGCCAAAGGTCTTTTTATAAACGGCAAAGTCCGCATTTTGCGGATTGGGCGTGACCTTTCGGCCATTCCACGACCGCCTCCGAAGGGACCAGCAGAACGTCTTTTTCTTCTTTGACGATAAAAGTGACATTGGCCGTCATCCCGCTTCGAAAAGACTCGGGAACTTTTTCCGGAAGAATATCGATCGCGTAGACATTCACGTTATTCTCAAGCTTGCTTTCAAAGGTGATGTGATCGACTTTGCCCTCGAACACTTCCTTGGGATAAGCATCCAGCCGGATCTCCGTTTTTTGACCGAGCTTGATCATGGAAAGATCGGTCTCATCCACCAGGGCCTCCACGATCAACCGGTCCGAAAGCACCACCACGGGATCGGCCGTCGTCACGGTCTGTCCCGGTTCCACGGAGCGGACAATGATCGTTCCGTCCAGCGGCGCGAGAAGCGGCGCGACTTTGTAGGCCTCTTCCCAGCGCTTGACCGCGGCATCCCCTTGCGCCCGTGCCGCATCCAGAAGCGCCGCCCTTTCGATGGAACTCATCCGGGCAAGCACCTGCCCCTTTTTGACCTCTTCCCCTTCGCGCACCAGCACTTCTTCAATACGTCCCGGGATCGGCGCCTTGATCTCGACCCGGTTGTAAGGTTTGACCGTTCCCGTCGCCGTGACCGTGACCGAAAGATCCCCCCGCGCGACCTTCACGGTACGGACGACCTGCAGGGAATCTTTCGCCGGACCGCACGAAGAGAACATCCGCACAAGAAGGAAAACACCCACGACGATCAACCCCAACTTTACCGGCCGCGGCCAATTATTTATTTTCATGATAAGCATCCTCCAAAGTGGCCCCCTGGGTCTTTTCCCAATTGGCCTGCTGAATAAAAACGTTCGCAAGACTTTCCACATAATCCTTTTCCGCGTTCGCGTTTTCCTGCTCCGCCGCATCAAAATCCGTAAAATTCACAAGTCCGGTCGCATATTCCGCCCGGATGATCTCGGCGCGTTTTCTCGCGGCCTCCAGGAATTTCTTGCGGACCTCCACGGACTCGATCGCGTCCATGTAAAGCACCCACGCGTCCGCAAGCGAGGCGATCGCTTCGTCCCGCGCGCCCTGGGCGGCCCGCTCGGCGGCCTCATAATCCGCTTTCGCTTTCCGGATCGCGGCCACGTTCTTCCCGCCGTTAAAGAAAGGCACCGTCACATTGATCCCGAGAAAACTTTCATCCTTCAGATCCGAAGCCCGGTCGCCCGAATAACCATAATCATAATTGCCGTCGACCTGGGGCCACACCGCGGACTGCGCCGAAACCACCGCGGCCTTGGCGGCTTCAGCGGTCTTGATAAGACGCATCACCGTGGGCGTTTTTTCGGCAAGCGCCGCGTAATCCGCTTTCGCGAGCGAAACCTTTTGGAGCATTTTTTCAAGATCATCCTCCATATGAACGGGAAACACGAATTCCCCGCCGCTTTCGCGCGCCAGACGCAGCGCTTCGCTCTCCAAAAACCGCTCCGT
>CAVWHR010000030.1:0-14889 GCA_963754835.1 uncultured Chloroflexia bacterium
ACTTGTTTAGCGTGCAAAGGCGATATATTTGTAAAGGGACGAAGGTGTTGAAAAAGACAGGCCAAACGACGCTTGTCAAAGGGGAGTTGGAAATTGTACACTGATCGTGTGAGCAAACGACGGAATAAGAAACCGGTGCCCGACACGAAGGATAAACGGATTGCCGAACTGGAGGAGCAGTTGGCGCAAGCGTTGGCGATCATTCAGAAACTGCAGAGGCAGGTGGAGCTTTTGCAGGTCGAAGTGGAAGAGTTGAGACGGGCAGGGAAGCGCCAGGCGACACCGTTTGCTCGCCGGGAATGGGTGGAGAGGCCCAAGAAACCGGGACGCAAGGCCGGGCAAGGAAAGTTTGTGCATCGCAGCCTGCCCACGATCCAAGCTGTATACGAGACGAAGACCGCCCAACTGCACGGCTGCCCGGAATGTGGTGGCAAGTTGCAAGAGATCCGCAAGCATGAGCAGTATGTCACGGATATTCCGGTGGTGGAAGTGAAGACGACGCGCTTCGTGACCTTCAGTGGCTATTGCCGGGTCTGTCAGCGACGAGTAAGGTCGCGCCATCCGGAACAGACTTCGCCAGCGAGTGGAGCGGCAGGCGTGCTGGTGGGGCCGCGTGCCAAAGCGCTGGCAGCCGACCTCAAACATCGCCTGGGAGTTTCGTACGGCAAAGTGAGTGAAGTTCTGCAGGATACCTATGGACTGCAAGTAAGCCGCAGCGGGTGGTGCCAGGCCGATCAGCGACTGGCTCGCACCGCCCGGCCCGTGTATGCAGAACTGGTGGAAGCCATTCGAAAGTGTAGTGTGGTGTATACCGATGAGACCGGTTGGCGCATGGGAACGCTGGCGGCCTGGTTGTGGGTATTTACCAATTCCGAAGCCAGCGTGTATGCCATCCGGGATAATCGCAGCAGCGATGTGCTGGTGGATATGCTGGGTGCCGAATTCAAAGGCATCCTGGTTTCGGACGGTTTTGTGGCGTACGACCAACAGCGATTGAAGACCTGGCTGAAGCAAAAATGCGTGGGGCATCTGCTGCGGGAACTGAAGGAGATGCAGGAAAACCAAAGTGGACGGGCCCTGCACTTCGCCCGCCAAGTGACGATCGTCTTGCAGGACGCGTTGGCACTCAAGACACAAAAATCGAGCTTGGATCCGTTCACCTTTATCCAGAGAGCCCAGGACTTGGAATCGCGTCTCGACGCGTTGATGGGACCTCAACGCAGGCTGACGGATCGTGACAATCTCCGTTTTGCCAACCGCTTTCGCAAACACCGCCCTCATCTATTGCGTTTCTTGTATGTCGATTCGTTGGAAGCTACCAATAATCAGGCCGAGCGCATGTTACGACCCGCCGTCATCACCCGCAAGACCAATGGCTGCAATCGTACACGAGACGGTGCGAACACGCATGCCATTTTATCGAGTGTCCTGGTCACTGCCCGCCAACATTCTATTCCCATCCTCGACTATCTCGTCCAGTTGCAACGCTTTGGCGAAAACCCGCCACCTTTGCTCTCGCCTCTTGATCGTTCGGTTCCTAGTCCTCAACGCTAAACAAGTACGTTCCAATGCTGCTCTTCTCGCTGATGGGTGGCGTTATGGTCGATCGCTGGACGCGCCTGCCCCTCATGTTAGGATCCGATGCGATGCGTGCTCTTGTTGTGGGATTGATGGCATGGCTGGCGTTCGCTGACAGGTTGGAGCTATGGCACATTTATGTAACTAGTGCGATCTTTGGTTTCGTAGATGCTTTTTTTCTGCCTGCCTACCGTGCAAGCATGCCCGATTTGTTGTCAGCAGAGATATTGACCAGTGCCAATTCCCTTAATAGTTTGAGTGGGGAAGTAAGCGGTATCATCGGCCCGGCCCTTGGAGCCAGCTTGGTCGCGTTAGGGGGCAGCCCGTTCGCCTTTGCGCTTGATGGCTTATCATTCTTAATCTCAGCGGGTTGCTTATTACCGATTTTGTATTTATCGTCATCACCACGAACCGAGGAGGAGCCTGGAGGTCTTATAAGCGATGCTCGAAAAGGCTTGGGCACAGTTTTCAGCATGCCATGGGTCTGGATAACCATTGCCGTTGCTGGAATTTCTAATATCACGTATGCCGGTCCAATGGGGGTTGCGTTACCTTTCCTGATTAAAGATCATCTCCATACCGGCGTCAAATTATTGGGATTATTCTATACCTTTATGTCGTTAGGAGCAGTGCTCGGAGCCAGCTGGCTTGGACGCTATACAACGATTCGCCGAAGAGGGATAAAGCTGTACGGGGTATGGATGTTAATCGGTTTGATGGTGATGGCTGTTGGAATTTCAAAGTCCATTCCGTTAGTGCTTGCGGCCGCACTAGTAATTGGTGGGGCAAATACCGCTCTTGGATTGATATGGTTGAATTCATTGCAAGAGTTGATACCGCGTGAACTACAAGGACGTATCTCCAGCATAGATTATCTTGGTTCTTCGCTCTTGGAGCCTGTTGGTTTTGCCATCGGTGGATGGGAAACTGCGTTATTAGGACCGGCCGCGGTTTTCATTGTCGGCGGTGCTATCCAAACGGGACTCATTGGCTTGGGGCTTTTACACCCACAGGTTCGGAATCTTGATTGATCTATGAATGCTGTTTTTATTGCTTTGAAAAGATCTCGTTCGCGGCCAGCACGCCGGAGATGACCACTGCCTCCACACCCGGCCCGGGGAAAACACCTGCGCCTGCCAGATACAAATTAGGTACCGGCGACTTGAGCGGGGGATGGTGCGAATCCCAGGTGGAACCATAGATGGAGCCGTCCGTCGTCCACGCGTAACGCTCGAAGGTGCGCGGGCTGGCTTCCTGCCGGTACACGATGTGCTTGCTTAAATTCGGGATCACCTTTTCAGCCTCGGCGATCATCGCCTCGGCGAAGGCGTGTTTGCGCTGGTTGTAGCCTTTGGCTTTGCGGTCCCAATCACCGGCCTCTTCCTGTGGGATGAGTTTGATCAGCGTCACGGCGGCGTGGCCGCGCGGCGCCAACGTGGGGTCTACTTTCGATGGGATCATGATCCCGATCCCGTCCAACATGCCTATCGGTTCGAGGCCCGGCATAAAGTCCACGCCCAGGAACACCATGAAGGCCGAAGCGGCAGGTTTCGCCTCCCTCATCGAGCGTGCGAATTTTGCGGGCAGGTGTTTGCAGCCCACCAGTTCCAGGAACGTGCGCTTCAGGTCGGCGTTGGAGAGAATGGCCCTGGCGGTATGGATCTGCCCGTCGCCCAGTTCAACTCCGGTCGCGCGTCCGTTCTCCATGACAATGCGCTTGACCGGTGTGCGCAGGTGGATTTTTCCGCCGTGTTTTTCGATCACACTCACCAGCGCATCGGCGAACTTTTGCGAACCGCCGCCGGGATAATATCCGCCTTCGAAGTAATAGCCGAAGATCGGGGCCATCGCGCCGACCGTCAGCACGGTTGGGTCGTCGCTCAGGTAACCTGTCAGCGTGGAGAGGAACTTTTTGAGCCCCTCGTCCTTGAAATACGCGGTTAAGCATTTCGCCGAAAGGCCTGTCCATCCACTTCATCATGTGCGGGTGTGCGGCCGGGTAAGCCAGCATGTCATCCACGCTGCGCGGGGCGCTGGGCACGCCGCCGGTTTTCTCCATGTCGGCGTACATTTCATTATAGATGGATCTCATTTCACCCAGGAAGGACTTCACGGTCTCGCGTTCCGGGGGGAAGAGCTCTCCCAGTTTGGCGGCGAATAATTCCGGGTCACGCGGCACGCGTAAGTGCTTCCCATTGATGAAGTATTCGTGGTCCATGCGGTGCCAGTCCACTTCCTCTTCGATGTCGAGCTGTCTCATCATATTGCGGACCCCGCCACGCTCGCCTAACCCGCTTACGTCGTGCACGCCTGCGTCGAAAATATAAGTCAGGCGTCCATCCTCGCGGCGCACGCCGCGTTCCCACGAAGTGCAGTATCCGCCCGCCAGGAAATGCTGCTCGAACACCGCCACCTTGAGTCCGCGCCTGGCGAGCAGGGCCGCGGCCGTTAGTCCGCCGATGCCCGAGCCGATCACGATGACGTCGTGTTCGTTATCAGGCGAAGGACGCCCATTGAATTTTGGCGCAGGCCACTTGTAGGGTTCGCGCGCGTTGATCTGCTGCTGGATGGCGAAGCGCGGGAACCAATTCGGGAAGAGCGATGAGAACGCGATGCCGAGTCCGATCAATATATTTGCAACAACCGCATTGAGCAGGATGCTGAGAAAGGGGAGCGAAAGACTCAGCGCGCCCAGCCCGGCGTTGACCAGGAAGATCACGCCCCACACGCCTGTGATGATCTGGTTCGTCGCAATGAAGATGGGATTCTTCCACATTTCGCGTGGCCAGTCTTCGCGCGCATATTGGTACGTGAAAGGCGAACCTGCCAGCAGCGTGCCAAACGCCATGCCCGCCAGTGTTAGGCCGTTAAGGATGGGGCCGTAGGTCTTGAAAAAAATCAGGTGAAAGCCGAGCGTCACAATGGCGTGGATGATGAAGTAGCCAAGCGTGACTGCTTCCATCGTTTTTATGTCCCGCCGTTTGGCCCAGCGCCAGGTCACCAGGCCCGCCGCGGCGACGAGCGCGCCGAGGATGGCGGGAGTCCAAAGCCCTGGCTCCGGAAAATATCCAGTAGATGATCCATGGCGCGAAGCCGAATAATACTTAAATCATAGTGCCTCCTAAGATTTGATAAACCTTTATCGTGTCGTGTTATTTATGCCGGCACTATTTTTTTCGTCGCGCCCCCGTGTTGTAGACCAGCCAGCGGGTAGTCTGGGGGAAAGGATAGTTAAGCGCCAGCACTACCCACAGCATGAACGGAGCCGCCGCGATCCGCAAATTCCAACGCAGACCGGACAGGATCGTATCGGCTGCCTGCCCGGGCGTGATCTGCGGGATGAGCGCTTGCGCGCCAGGGACGTTCTCTGCGCTTCCGGGGTTATTCGTCCAGAACTCACTTTTTACCTTGGCAAAGGCCGTCAGCATCGTGCGGACTTGCGTGCCGTGCAAGTCTGCGCGCAAACCTTCGTTGAACCCGCGCATGGCCCAGCGCGCTGCCGTATAGGCGGTTGCACCCGGCCAGGCCATGAAACCGGCGATGGACGTCATGTTGATGATCGTGCCGCTGTTCCTCTTTATCATGGCGGGCAGGAAAGCGCGCGTCACGTAGAAGGCCGAAAGATACGGCGCCGCGATCATTTGTGCGGCTTCGTCGTTGCTGGTTTCATCGGTGAACAGCCAGCGTCCCGCGCCTGCATTATTGAACAGCACGTCGGGCGTACCTAATTCCATGCTGATTTTTTCAGCCATCTTCCCGACTGCCCGCGGATCGCTGCCATCGACTGTGAATACAAATGCCTGCCCGCTGTTTTGTCGGATCTCCGTCGCTACCTTTTCCAGGTTGGCTTGTGTGCGTGCGGCCAGCGCGACGCGCATCCCGGCCCGCGCCGCGGCTTTGGCGGTAGCCGCGCCGATCCCGCTGGATGCGCCGGTAATGAGGATGAGTTTGTTTTTTAGTTCCATTATTCTTTCCTTTCCTGGTCGGGTAATGTATCTTTCAGGATTTCTGCATTTCGAGCGCAGGTAAATGGCGGACGCGCGGCAGGGTTTTTTCCAGCCAGGCGATCTCGCGTTCGTAATAGTCCACGCCGTAATCGAGGGTCAACTGCCACAAGTCGCGCATTCTGTCGATCCGCACCTGCTCGTAATTTTCATCGATGTGCCGCTGGGCGATTTTGGTGCGTGAAAGATACTCACGGAGCGCTTCGACGCGTTTCTCGAACAGGTGGACGATCTCTTCGTTGGTGATCCCGTGAGCAAAGAAGACCTGGATCAGCCAGGCCTCGCGCGGGATATCCACGGGCAGGGGCGTTGTCATCCAGCGGTGCAGTTCGCTTCTTCCTGCATCCGTGATCTGGTACTGCTTTCGATTGGGCTTTCCTTCTCCCGGAATGATGCTGGACTCGACCAGCCCGTCTTCTTCGAGGTTTTCCAGTGCTTTATAGATATGGCTCTGCGTAGCGGACCAGAAGTGGGCGATCGATTGGTCGATATACTTTTTCAGATCGTAGCCCGTCATGGGCTGGTATTCGAGAAAGCCAAGGATGGCATGTGCGAGAGGCATAATACTCCTATTTGATAATATAACTATATAGTTATATTATCAAATAGTCCTATAAATGTCAAGGAAAAATAAAACTATTTTGTTAGAAAGTCGATAAATTTTACATTGGCCGGATCGTGATTCCGTACCCCTGGCACCATTGACGGGATAAAATGGAGATGATAATATTCAATCAACCAGTTGGTTGAATATTATCATTATGGTCACAAAAAATATCCCTGTTAAAGATCGCCACAAGGAGTTGATCCTCATTGCCTACCACCATATCGCGAAAAGAGGCTTTGAAGGTTTAAGGGTGCATGAGGTTGCGACGGAAGCCGGCATCAACAATGCCACACTACATTATTACTTTCCCACCAAGGAAGACTTAATTAAAGGTGTGGTGGATTTCATGATCGAAAAGTTCAGCACATCCTATATTTTCGGGCAAGCCGCACAAGAATCCCCGGACGCCTGGAAAGAGATGCTTGTCGAGCTGGAGGACGCCCGCCACAATTTTCGCGATGCGCGCGATCGGCTTGTGGTTTTTACTGAACTACTCATCCGTTCACTTCGCGACCCGGCCATTGCACAGATTTTCAAGAAACTCGACGAAGGTTGGCGAGGTTTCCTGGCTGGCATTATTGAGCGGGGCATTCACCAGGGTGTGTTTCGGTTCGGATCTCGACCCTGCCATCACAGCAACATTGGTCATGCTTCAAATCAAAGGGTTTGGCTATCAAATGCTTGGTGAAACCAACCAGACAATGGCGGACGAAGTTTTCGATCAATTGGTGTTGCAAGTGGAATTCTGGTTGCGCGGCGAATTCAGGAATTAACGGGATGTATGCTCGCGAACAGGAAAACAAATCGTTCAAAATAAAAGGAGTATTAGGGTTATGTCGACAAATTCTTTTAAGGGATTGCGCGTGGCGGTGGTTACCCTTATCGTATTCCTGGCATTTCAATTCGAATTAGGAATGGCCATCAACCTCTCGGATCCTCCCAACATTCCTCCCTTCTCTTTTTCATTGCTCAACATTTTGGGTGCTCTCAATCAGGTCGGTTCTGTAGCATTGGTCCACGCCGTATTGGGGACCGTTTTAACGATCCTTTCCATTATCACTCTGGTGCTGGCGCTGGCCTCGAGGATCAGGAGTGTGCAGGTCTTCGGTGTGCTGGGTTTCCTGGGCATGGCACTGGCCGCGATCAGCGGGCTGCTTTTCGTCCTTTCCGGTTACCAGAACGACCATTACTCCCATGGCATGGCAACCAATTTCATCCTGACCTTCGGGTTTTATTTCCTCGAACTGTACTTCCTGAAACCGGCGCCCAAAACCGAACAAGCCGGGGTCATGAGGAAAGACTCCGTGTGAATTGCCAAAAATGGATCATTCTCAAATAGGATCAGGAGTACGGGTAACGCAGGAACCAGGTTTCCACAGCATCTTCTTGCAAACCCGGAAGTCGCTACAATACCTTTCGATATTCGGAAATAAAAAAGTATACGATGTCTGAGAAAAAGAAAATAATCCTGACGGGAGCTACCGGCTTTATCGGCGGAGCAGTAGCCAGGGAATTGCTCAAGAAAGGTTATGACCTTGTGGTTTTTTCACGTGACCCGGAAGAAGGCCGCACAAAAAGTGCCAGGTGCAATGGAGTATGTCGCATGGCAACCGCAGGAAAATGGGCCATGGGCAGCCGCACTTGACGGCGCGTATGCCGTGATCCATTGTGCTGCTCCGTCCATCTTTGAAAGACGTTACACCAAGCAAAATGCTCAGGAAGCTCTTGCCAATCGCATTATCAGCACGCGCGGGTTGGTGAATGCCATGGCACATGCAAAATCCAGGCCCAGCGTTTTTATCAGCAGCGCTTCACAGGGTATTTATGGGTTCGATAGTCGTAAGCGACTAGCCTGTCGATGAGAATACGCCGATTGGAACTGATTATTGGGCGCAAGACAGCAAACCCTGGGAAGATGAAGCGTTGAAGGCAGAGATGCTTGGAATCCGCACCGTCATCATGCGCACCGGTTATGTGCTGGGTGAAAATGGCGGCGGCTTGCCCTACCAGGTCAGGCAAGCTCGGAAAGGACAGGGTGGCGTTAGTCAACCTGGCAATGCTTATTGCTCATGGATTCACATATTGGACGAAGCACGCCTGTATGTATTTGCTCTGGAAAATGAACGGGTACGCGGACCGCTGAATTGCACGGCACCGAACCCCGTGACCAATCAGGAATATGCCGACCTGCTCGGCAATGCAATTGGCAGACCGGTTCGACTCATGCCTTACTTCATGATCCGGCTTTTCATGGGGAAAGTAGCGGAAATCCTTGCGCGTCAAAAGATCGTTATTCCAAAGAAAGCCCTGGAACTTGGGTTTTCGTTTGAATATGCCACGCTGGATAAAGCTCTGACTGATCTGGTTCCGCATATTCCTGCATCTTGAAAACCCTGTAAGGCTCCCAGACTCTTCATGATTTCTCTTTATATAACGTTTCAGGGTGGATGTTCAAAGCATTCCTATACCCGATGAGAGCTGATTTTGCCCATTCCAAAAAAATCAATCCGCGTTTTTACGCGTCTCGCTATAATTCCTAAAAAGTTTATAATATAATGTTGTATCGCTGATTATTTGTTCACTGTGATCCTGCGATTGGGGCTCCATGAAAAAAATAACCAAAATTGAGAAGCCGAAGACCGCCAGGCAAAGCAAGCTGCCGGATAAAAAAACAGGCGCCTCGAAAAGCCGAAGGGTGGAAGAAAAAATAATATCCACCAAGTCCCGAAATGATTCTGAACTTCGTTACCGCCGCTTGTTCGAAGCGGCCCAGGATGGCATACTCATCCTGGATGCCCAGACCGGCGCCATTGACGATGTCAATCCCTATCTGATCGATTTGCTTGGATATTCGCGTGCAGAGTTTGTGAAAAAGAAATTGTGGGAAGTCGGTGCATTCAAGGATGTCGATGCCAGCAAGATCGCATTTAATGTCCTGCAGGAGAACGGCTACATACGCTACAAAAACCTGCCGCTCAGGGCAAAGAGCGGCACCCTGATCCCCGTTGAATTTGTAAGTAACGTTTATCAGGCCGGCGCCGGGCAGGTTATCCAATGTAATATCCGTGTGACGGCAGATCGTAGCTGGGTGGATAATGCGTTGCGCGCGAGCGAAAAAATTTATCGCAGCTTGTTCGAGAACATGCTCAACGGAGTCGTCTACTGCAAGATGGTATACGAACAGGACCAGCCTCGGGATTTCATTTGTCTTGATGTTAATTCCGCCTTCGAATCGTTGACCGGATTAAAGGATGTGGTCGGCAAAAAAGCATCCGTGGTCATCCCGGGTGTTGGAGGATCATATTCGAAGTTGTTGGAGGTGTTTGGCCGGGTCGCTCTAACGGGCAAACCCGAACGGTTCGAGACGTACATGGAAGCCTTGAAGATGTGGTTTTCCATTTCGGTCTTCAGTCACGAGCAAGGGTACTTTGTGGCTCTCTTCGACGAGATTACTGAGCGCAAGCAGGCCGAGGCCGAATTGCTGCAAAGTGAAGAGTTTTTCCGTCTGTTGGTGAAAGGCTTAAGGGATTATGCCGTATTTATGCTGGATCCAACGGGCTACATCGTCAGTTGGAATGCCGGGGCGGAGCACATCAAAGAGTATCGTGCCGAAGAGATCATTGGGGAACATTTCTCGCGGTTTTATTTGGATGCCGATGTAAAGAGCGGGAAGCCTGATCAGGAACTGGCAATCGCCAGAAAGACAGGCCAATTCCGGGAAGAAGGCTGGCGGGTGCGCAAGGACGGCTCACAATTTATGGCCGAAGTGAGCATCACGGCCTTGTATGACGAAGCAGGAGCACTGCGCGGCTTCGCCAAGTTAACACGCGATATCACCGAACGGAAGAAGGCCGAAGATGCGCTGGCCAGGTCGGAACAGGAATATCGGACGTTATTTGAAAATATGCCCATCAGTCTGTATCGTACGGCTGCCGATGGCCGCATCCTGGACGCCAATAGTGCGATGGTCAGGATGTTTGGCTATAAAGACCGCGAAGCGTTACTGGCAGAAAATATAATCGACCTGTATCTTGATCCTGCCTCTGATCGGAAATTCAAAGGCGAAATGGAAAAGACCGATGTCCTCTCCAACTTCGAGGCGGAATTCAAACGCCCGGATGGGAAAACTTTTTGGACGGAAGATTATATTCGCATGGCCCGCGCTGAAGACGGGAAGCTTTTGTTTTTTGAAGGCAGCCTGATCGACATTACAGAGCGTAAGCAGGCGGAGGAAAAGATCAAACGCCAGCTTGAGCACCTTTCTGCCCTGCGTGAGATCGACCGGGTGATCGCCTCCAGTTTCGACCTGCACTATAACCTCACATGGATCCTTGAATACGTCGTCAAGGAATTGTCAGTGGATGCCACTGACGTGTTGATCTTGAACCCTGTTTCCAGCAGGTTGGAATATGGCCGCGCGGTCGGTTTCAGCACTCAAACCCTCGAGAAATCGTTAACGGGCTTGGGCCAGAGTCATGCCATGCGGGTCATCCTGGACCGCCAGGTTGTTTATATTCCTGATCTAAAAGATCAACCGAATGACTTGCTCTCTACAAGGGTCATGGTCGAGGATGGTTTTGTGAGCTATTTCGGTGTGCCGTTGATCGCCAAGGGAATTGTCAAGGGCGTGCTGGAGATCTTCCACCGCACGCGCCTTGAACCGGACCAGGAATGGCTCGACTTCCTCAATGCCCTGGCCGGCCAGACCGCGCTGGCCATCGATAATGCAAATCTCTTCGACAGCCTGCAGCGTTCCAACATGGACCTCACCCTGGCTTATGACGCCACCATCGAAGGCTGGTCGCGCGCCATGGACCTGCGCGATAAAGAGACCGAAGGTCACACGCAGCGAGTGACCGAGATGACCATGAAATTGGCTGGCCTGTTCGGGATTAAGGATCGAGGAGCTGATGGGCGTCCACTGGGGAGCATTGCTGCACGATATTGGCAAGATGGGCATCCCGGATGGGATCCTGCTCAAACCGGCCAAGTTGACGGAAGAAGAATGGGACATCATGAAAAAACATCCTGCCCTGGCTTTCGAGATGCTCTCTCCGATCCACTACCTGCAATCTGCCATGGATATCCCATACTGCCACCATGAGAAATGGGACGGCAGCGGCTACCCGCGCGGCTTGAAAGGCGAACAAATACCGCTCGCGGCGCGCATCTTCTCCATTGTGGACGTGTGGGATGCGCTCACCTCCGACCGGCCCTATCGGGAAGCCTGGTCGAATGAAAAAACGCTTGAATACTTGAAGTCCAAGTCCGGGAAACACTTCGATCCGCAGGTGTTGAAGACCTGTCTCGAGTCGGGTGTGTTCGGCTGAAAAGATTTTTGGATGAAGAAAAGTCGATCAAAAGGAACATGACAACTCTTACACAGGCTTCCATGAACAAATTCTGGGGATATGCCGTCTGGCTGGCATTATTCACCATTTTCTATAATTTTGCTGAGGGCCTCGTGTCCATTTACTTTGGCGCCCAGGATGCGACCCTTACACTGTTTGGCTTCGGCATCGACTCGTTCATCGAGGTCGTATCCGGCATTGGCATCCTGGTCATGGTGCTCCGCATCCGTCGGGATACCGGTGCGCCGCGTTCCAGTTTGGAGCGCACTGCCCTGCATGTTACCGGCGCATCCTTCTACCTGCTTGCCGCCGGCCTGGCTGCGACTGCCGCCTATGATATTTTCACGGCCCACAAGCCCGTTACCACCCTGCCGGGCCTCGTCATTTCGTTAATATCCATCGCGATCATGTGGGGATTGGTTCTGGGTAAACGCAAAATTGGACGCGCCCTCAACTCGGCTCCCATCCTGTCGGACGCGAACTGCTCGATGGTCTGCATTTATATGTCGGTTGTGCTGCTGGCCTCCAGCCTCGTTTATCAGCTCACCGGCCTGGGCTTTGTAGATGTGCTCGGCGCGCTGGGCCTGATCTATTTTTCGATCAGCGAAGGCAAAGAGGCGTTTGAAAAAGCCGCTGATTTGCTGGCCGCCTCATAGTGGATTTAATTTATCGATCAATTCACTGTCTATCTTGTCTTTGCCCATCCACGCTCCCGAGATCATCCGCATTGCCTTTCTCCACGCCTGACCTTCACGATCGGTAATCCCCTCCGATTGGAAGCGATAATCGTTTTTGCGGATCAATTCATCCATTTCAGATTGAAGCGTCTCAAGATTTTTTTGTGTAACATGCAGCAGAAACTGGACCGTTTCGGTTTCCTGGGTCCGTTCGAGCAATTGGGCCAGGTGCGGAAAGCAGAGTCCGTCCAAATCTTGAAATACAAGCCGCAGGCTTTCATCATCGAGTGAACTGCTCAACCCGTCCAGCGCACGCTCCGAGGCGGCCTCTCTTGTTTCGCAAGCCGGGCATCGCCCGGGGGTATTGGATGCGCTGGTAAATTTACGGACGAGACGGGCGCGTTCCCTTGGATGGTTGTACGCCGCTGAAGAGGAAGGTTTTGGAAAATTTTCCAATATGATCTTGACAATATTCTTGTAGATCATGGAAGCGCCCAGTGCGTCCGCGACCCTTGTTTCTAGGAGGATCCCGGCATGTTCGACACAAAATCCATGACTTTTAAGCAGGCTGTCTCGCGCCCCGGGATCGTTTACGTTCTCGTAAAACAAAGCGTCCATGTACCGCAGGACGGAACGCGTGCTCAGGTGGCAGATGGGACAACCCGGTTGCCGGCAGGCGTCCAGGAGATCGAAATACATGAACGGATGAGATGGTTTTGCAGAAGATTCCATGCGGATCATCTGACAGAAAGAGTATTGTTCTCATTCATCTGGAATATCGCTTTATTAAATCATCGTTTCCATCGCCGCGCTGTATAATAATTATACTGTACGGATGGAGCGCGGAATATTTTTGTCCTGGCACAATAAAAAAAATACTGACTGGGAGAATGCGATGAATTCCAATGTTGAAGAAGCACGCCGCCAATCGCTCGACTTGCTCGACCGGACCCGCCGCGAGACGCGCTCGATGCTTTCCCGCCTCGACCCGGAGCGGGTGGTTCACAATGACGAACGCGCCTGGCGCGTTCGGGACGTGGTGGGACATCTGGGCGTCTGGAATGGGGAGGCGGCCCGCTCGTTGAGCGCGTATGCCAAAGGGGGCGAATACTTCTGCGTCACCGCGAATACGAAATACTACGAATATAACGGCCCGGCCGCCGACGAGCGCAGCACCTGGACACTGGAACGGGTCTGGGCCGAATATGAGGCCTCCCATGACCAGCTCAAATTGATGATAGAGACGATGCCGGTGGAGAAGTGGGATGGCGAGATGCTGTTCCCATGGAACGAGCGCGGCACGGTCGAGCAGTTCATAAAGAGGATGATGAAACACGAAAAAATCGATCACTGCAATCTCATCCTCAAAGTTACGCAGGAGTGACGGTTTGAAAAAAGGTGTCCCCATCCTTTAGGGCCTTTTCGTCTCCGTTCACATCGTACCCGTAGGGCATCTTCGTTCATCCCCGGTGAATAACAATCCTCTTTAGGAGAATTTTATTATGATTGTCCGCCTTGCAGACCGGCAGCTAAAAACAAAATTTGGGGTCTTTCACGAATATCTCTATTACGACGGCCAAAAAGAAAGCATCGCTTTGGCGATGGGGGATGTGAAAAATCAATCGACGGTGCTTTGCCGCGTACATTCTGCCTGCATGGCAGCCCATGTTTTTAATAGCGTGGAATGTGATTGCCGTGAACAGATGGAAATTGCCCAGTCTTTGATCGAGCAGGAGGGCAGGGGAGTGATCATATGGCTGGATCAGGAAGGGCGCGGGAATGGACATTTTGCCCTGATCAATTCGGCCAAATATGCCGTGGAGCACGGCGTCTCCCAGACGGAAGCATATCAAGCATTGGGGTTTAGCGAGGATGCAAGAGACTATTCAAGGGCCTCCGAGATATTATCCGATTTGGGAGTCGAATCGATAGTATTGATCACGAATAATCCCGATAAGAAAAACGATCTAATGCGAGATGGGGTCGATGTCGTCGGGACGAAACCTGCGGTAATGGATGTAAGCCGGAACGATGACCTTCGAAATTATTATGCCGACAAGAAGAACAGGGGCCATAATATTAAATAAGAGCAAGACCTCGGAGGTCTTGGAGACCGCCGAGGTCTGTGAGCCTGACCTACCCAGGTTGCCGTTGCCATTGCACCCGTATGGTAATCGTTGATTGAAATCAACGGGTCGCCGTTATATAATCTTTTCCAGGTGATGGGCGGTCCATCCCCAAACATTTTATCGAGCAGAGGAGATTATTGTTATGAGTGCAATAGATATCGTCAAGGTTGCGCTGGCTGCCGTCGAAGCTGGTGATTTTAAAAAGGCTGACGGCGTGATTGCCGACGACATGGTATTTGCCGGACCCGTTCCCGAGCCGCTGGGCAAGCAGGAGTTCTTGGGAGTACAAAAGGCCATGCTCACGGCCATGCCCGATTGGAGTTCAACGGTGCAGACTACAAGGAAAATGGCGACGTGGTTACTGCGAACCTGCATGTCACCGGAACACAGACCGGCGAGCTGAGCCTGCCGATGCCCGGCCTGCCGAAATCCCGCCGAGCGGCAAGAAGGTATCCCTGCCGAACGAACCGACCACCTTCACTGTAAAGAACGGCAAGCTCGCCCGTCTTGACGTAACGCCTACGCCCGGAGGGCGGCGTGATG
>CAVWHR010000031.1:0-14727 GCA_963754835.1 uncultured Chloroflexia bacterium
ACGGGGATGGCGAAGATACTTCGAGCAAATTTGTCCGGGGCTTCCTGACCGCTTCCCTGCTCTTTTGCGTCGGCCCGCTCGCCATCCTTGGCTCCATTCAGGATGGCCTGACCGGCAATTACAACCTGCTGGCGGTCAAGTCGGCGCTGGATGGATTTGCGTCCCTGGCGTTTGCATCCACGCTGGGACCGGGGGTTTTATTTGCGGCGTTAATGGTCCTGATCTACCAGGGCGGCATCAGCCTGCTGGCAGCCCAATTGAACGCAATCGCCACTCCATCTATGATGAACGAGTTGACAGCCACGGGCGGCGTGATCCTGATGGGTCTTTCCATCAGCAGCCTGCTTGAGATCAAGAAGATCCGCACCGGAAATTTCCTGCCGGCGCTCGCGGTCGCACCGCTGATCGTCTGGATATTGTCAATATTTGGAAAATAGAAGAATTCCGCGCAGGGAGACCCCCTGCACCTGCCAAAAAGGATGTGCCAGGCTTTACGCGGCCTGGCACATCCTTTTTTTTGCTTCTATGCAACAGTTATGAATAATTAATTTTATTGAGCGCCCGCGGCAACCAGGGCCGCGTCCAGCGTCTGCTGAAAGACCGAGAACGGTTGTGCGCCATCGATCGTCTCGGTTTTTGCCTGGCCATTGGAATTATAGCTGACCACAAAGAAAGGCGTGCCGGTAAGCCCAGCCTTGACGGCATCCTGCAAGTCCTGGTCGGCCTGGGTCGCATATTTTGAGCTGGAAAAACATGAATTAAAGGCATTCATATCGAGGCCGACATTTTGTGCGATGGCCTGCAGACGGCGAGGGGTAAACGAAATACCATCGGCCTCCCCTAAAACATTGGTGAACAGCGCATCATGCATTTGCCAAAACTTATTCTGATCCGCTGCGCAGTACGCTGCCTCTGCAGAATCGCGTGATTCAGTATCGGTTCCACCCGTTGCATTATCGCTCACAAAATTGCCCGCCGAGCGTGCGGTAAAGTACACTTTGCCGGTCTTTGCATAGGCATCGAGAATCTGGGCTTCGGTATCATGCCAAAAATTCTTACAGTAGGGACACTGATAATCGGAAAACTCGACCAGCTTAACCGGCGCATTCGGATCGCCGCTGTTATTACGATCTGCGCTTGGGATTGTGACAAGTGTGGCCGGTTGAACGGCGGCCAGGGGTTTGAGCTGCGGATAGATCAAAAAGAATGCAGCCACCAAAGCGAGCAGGGTAATCGATCCAATCCAGATCCAACGATTGCGTCGTTCGGCGCGGCGGCGCTTTTCACGGAACTCTTCGCGTTTGCTCTTTCCTTCTCTTTCCTTCTTACTCATCCAGTCACCTCATTAATTTATGTGTTGGGTCGAAATTTTCTCATGGTCAAGAGGATTTGTCCAGCACGTGCAATAAAGACTTATTTCGTTTTCAGGCACTGATCCATCCAGTCTATCATCACTTTGAGCACTTTTGCCTTTTCGGGCTCGTTATGGAGCTCGTGATACCAGCCCTCCCAGGCGCGCCAGGTGGCTATTTTACCTGCGCGCTCGGCAAATTCACGGTTCGCCTGGCTCGATGTCAGGCGGTCACCTGTACCCTGCATAATCAGGAGGGGAACAGGAAACTCAGGGGCATGCTCGATCGCCCATAACCCGGCCTCGTATATGCTCACAAAAAAACGTGCGGTGATCTTTTCATGGACGAGCGGATCGGTGATGTAGGCTTTCACAACCTCCGGATCACGCGAAATCGCGGCAGTCTCCAACCCTGAGTTTTGCGTAAACCCGGGAGCGATCTTATCCATGACCCTGGCCAGAATGAGTCGAAATGCAGGAATGTCAAAGGCCAGTTTCAGCCATGGGTCCGTTGCAATAACGCCAACCACGTCCGGCTTGCGGCGCAATGCAAAATTCAGAACGAGGTTGCCGCCCGTGCTGTGCCCGTACAAGAATACGGGAAGCATCGGAAAACGCGCGGTAACCAACGCCAGGAAGTCCGTTATATCGTCCATCAAGGCTTCATAATTGGGTGTGTGGCCACGCGGACCGCCCGATCTCCCGTGCCCGCGCAGATCAAAGGCAGTCAAGGTATAGCCTGCCCTGGTAAAAGCTTGACCCACATGGTCATAACGACCAATGTGTTCGCCGTGCCCGTGGACCAAAACCACAACGGCTTTCGGCTTATTATCAGGCACCCAATTGCGGACATAAAACTTCAGGTTTTCTTTGTTTTCCCAACCCGATTCATACATCTTCATCGTGCGCCTCCGACTTTGACCTTGATTTCGTTATCGCTTTATCCCTCATCCTCAACGACGAAATGCAACTGCATGGCGGGATACTATCCAGCCCTACGCCCACCCCACGGCGCGGGGCTTAGCCGCCGAGGATGGCAACTCAAGCAGAGTCCACTTGATATGTATAAACCGGAAACTGTTCCCCTGTAAGACGAAAGCCAAGTTTGTGATATAACGCGAGCGAGGCCGCATTATTCGCCTGGGTGTTAACCGTCAGACGCGAGCCCCCGCTATTCAGGATACGGTCGATGAGATCGCCGACCAACGCCGCGCCCAGACCGCGTCCCTGTGCTTCAGGCCGGACAGCTAGGCGGGCCAGATGAGCCCCAAGCGGAGATCCCGTGGAAATCTGATACCCTAGTAACCCCGAGGAATCTTCCACAACAAAGGCATGAGAAGACTGCGAATAAGCCTTGGTCAAGGCAGGCAGTGAGTTACGCCAGAGCGGTTCAAATGCAGCATTATCCACATCAACAACGCGCGGCAGGTCATTAAATGTCATGGCGCGCAGGTTAATATTCGATGGGAAGGGAGCCCGCACCGGGGATTGATAGTTCCATTCGAGCAGGGTAATGTGACCGTTGAGGTTGAACCCACTTTCGACCAGGATCGAATCAAACCAGCGCTGTGTTGCAATGACCGCCACCATCGCGCCGCCGGTTTCAGCCAATTGGTCCCGCGCCATATTCCAAAGGGGCGGCCAAACCGGCAGTCCGACAGGATGCGATGTAAAAACAAACAGGCGAATCCAGGCTATCGAGTCGGGATCAGGAGGGCAAGCCAGGGCACCAATGATATGACCGTTGTCTTCCAACACCCAATAGGGCGGGGAACCGATCCACTCCAGCGGGGTGCGCCAATCAAGGTGCCGGTGGACATGCGCCTCGAATAAGATTAGATCGGCAATCTTTTCCCGATCCAAAGGAACCGCCGGGCGGACTTTCAAGCCCGCCCTTATGGATACCGAAGGATTACCCACACTCACCGCTGTACAAAACGGAGGAGGAACTTAAGAATACGCTCGAAGACCGACGGTTTTTCCTTGGCTTCGAGCGAGCCGATCATTTTGATCGCTGAATCTGTGACCTTGCCGCGTTTTAATTTGATCCCCGCGGCGGCTTTGAGCACCATCGAGCGTAAATCCCGCTCCCCCGCTTCTGCAAATAGTCCGGCCGATTCTTCATAGGCAGCGAAGGCCTCATCGTAACGTTTGAGAGCCTCCAGGGCAGCGGCCTGATTGCCAACGGCCATGCCCTGACGTTTGAGATCGCCGGCATGTGCAAAAATTTCCTGGGTACCAAGCGCCGCATCCAGCGCGTCCTGCGCCTTCCCCATTTTCAAGAGAGCGACGCTTTTATTATTCTTCAATTCGGCCGCGTTGACCTGATCGTTCAGGGAAGCGTATCCCTGCGCGGAAGTTTCAAACATTTCCGCGGCAGATTCATAATTCCCGGCTTCAAAAGCCAGCTTGCCGTCCTGCGTTAATTTCTGGAGTTCAGATTCAGTCGCCATATCATTATCTATCCAGCCGCCCGAGGAAATTTAGAGCGTGATGTCGAGCAGACCTTCGGCCACCGAGCGTAATTTATCGGTGGACATGGAGCTTAACTTCATTGCCAGTTCAAGATACGGACGGTTTACAGGCTGGCAGACAAAGGTCTGCAGTTCTTTAGGCAAATCAAGGAACTGCTGCATGGATTTCTGGTCGGTCATCCACTGGCCGATGGGCCCGCTCTGGTCGAAGAAAGTTTCGATGCGGCCGCCCAGCGCAGTGAGCAAAGCTTCCAATTCAGGCAAAGGGATCGCCCGCTCGCCGAGTTCATAGGCCTTAATCCGACCCGCCGGAATGCCCGTCTCCTGCGTCAGGGCTTTGATGGAAAGGCTGGCTGTGTTCCGCTCCTGGCGAAGCAATGCACCGATCATCCGCTGGCGCAATTCCATGAGCTGTGGCAGGTCGAGCGGCTCGGCCGCCAAATGTTCATTGGAAATGGAGGCTTTGCCCCAGAAATGGTCGATGGAAAGCCTGAGGTAATAAACCAGGATCTCAAGTTCGGGAAGGGACGGCGCGCGCCGTCCTTCTTCGTACGCGCGAAAGACGCCCTTGGTCACGCCCACGGCTTTGGAGCATTCATCGATGTTACGGCGTGCAGCCAGGCGCACATCACGAATTAGAACGCCCAATTTTTTGGTGCGGAGGGTTGTTTGGGTACGAATATCCATGTGTAAGATCGAAACGGATACTATATCTGCACGAACTTATATACATTATAGCAGAGAACATTTCTTACCTACTCACGCTTTTATCTCCGCGCACACCATTTCTTCGGTTTTCTCCTCACAGGCTTGAGCAGTTACAACATTTCAACACCCGCTCATCGCCGCTGCCGGCTGGCAAGCATATCGGCAACCGAGGCGCCGAAGATATCGGCACTGAGCTTGAAACCGGCGGCTTCCAGCCTCGGGGAAAATTGCGGACGGATGCCTGTGGGCTTTAATGCGCCGAGTATTTTACTGTCTTCCCCGATGCCGGTTTGCTCGAACTTAAAAATATCGGTGAGAACTATGATATCGCCCTCCATGCCCGCCACCTCGGTGATGGCAGTGACTTTCCGGGTGCCATCTTTCAAGCGCGACTGCTGGATGATCAGGTCGACCGCAGAGGAGATCTGCTGGCGCACAACCTTGAGAGGCAGTTCCACACCGGCCATTAACACCATCGTTTCGAGGCGCGAAAGGGCGTCGCGGGAAGAATTGGCATGCAGCGTGGTGAGCGAACCATCATGACCGGTGTTCATGGCCTGGAGCATATCCAACGCTTCGCCGCTGCGGCACTCGCCCACCACAATACGGTCAGGCCTCATGCGCAATGAATTACGGACCAAATCACGGACCGTTGTTTCGCCGGTGCCATCCACATTTGCGGTTTTGGTCTCCAGCCGGAGGACATGCTGCTGTTGAAGCTGCAGCTCGGCCGCATCTTCAATGGTAAGGATGCGCTCATTCTCGGGGATAAAGCCCGACAGTACGTTCAGCAGCGTAGTTTTGCCCGACCCGGTGCCTCCCGAAATAATGATATTCAAACGCGCCACCACGCAAGCCTTGAGAAATTCGACCGTCGCGGGTGTAAGAGTGCCGAACCCAACCAGTTGTTCAGGGCTAAGCTTATCTTTAAGGAATTTCCGAATCGTGATCGAAGGGCCGTCGAGCGCTATCGGTGGGATCACGGCATTGACACGTGAGCCATCGGGGAGACGAGCGTCAACGGTAGGGCTGTCGGGGTCCACCCGTCGCCCGAGAGGCAGGATAATACGGTCTATGATCTGCATGACGTGTGCATCGTCATCGAACGTCACGTTGGTGCGGACCAGTTGTCCCTGCTTTTCGACATAAACGTTCTTCGGACCATTCACCATGACCTCGCTGACATCGGGATCATCCAGCAAAGGCTGGATCGGTCCGAAGCCCATCATATCGTTCTGCACTTCCAGAAAGATCAAACGCTGAACATCTTCCGATAAGTTAAGGTGCGCCTGGTTATAAACATCCTTCAAGTGCTGTTGTATAAATTCAGAACGATGTTCCGGTAAAATGTCTTCACTCTCCATCCCGCGCGAAAGAGAATCAATCAAATATCGTTTTAGTTTTATCAGGTCAGCGCCGGATAACCGTGATGCATTAGATGAAGTGGGTTGAGTCATAATTTTTTACCCATACCTGCTCGTTGAATAGTACCGCCAAACATTCCAATAAATTCTTCGAAGACAACCAAATCCTGATCAAGACGTTTTCGGAGCAGCCTGTGCTTCTCCCCCATCCGGGAACACCCACACAATTTGCGAACGCCTGACAGCCAAAAAAGGGACCTGGAACAATACCTGTCCGTCCGCTCCAAGAATGGCTGCATCGGTGACAGCAAGAAAAAGGTCATTCTCGTCCAGCTCGTCCTTCAAGCGTTCCCCCTGCCTCACATGGACGTTGCCTCTTACCAACTGATTCGTGGTCTGAATGACAGAATGCACAGCAATCTTCGGTACTATATCGGTAAAGAACTTGCCCTTTTCATCAAATTCTATTGTCATGATAAATCTCCGGTCGTGAGGGTTCGAGGTTTAAAGTTTAAAGATTAAGGTTGAAGGTTGAAAAGTTATTTATTCGTCATTTTAGGAGCTTGAGAAGGAGAAGTGGGAGATGTTTCGGATGTTATCCGGCACGCAAACTTTTTACAAGACCCACCATTTGCTGCGCCGTATCTCTCAGGACGATCGAAGCCGTATCTCTCGGGAATTTGACGGAATATGGCAGGTGCTGATCGTTTGCCATCGCAAAGTTTCCTCCGAGGAAAGGTAAAACCGATTTTATGGGAAGGCCGATTAATTTTTCCGCCTCCGGCTTTGACAGCCCTTCCAACCCGATCGAACGGTTGAAGATCGTGTAAACGGATGCAGCTTTCACATCCCTGGCCTGCAGATAATCCCAAACAGTTTTTGTCAGATTAACGGTGCTCAGGTCGGAGCCGACGATCATGGCAACCAGGTCGGCATGTTCAATCAATGGCAGGCTGATGCGCGAGAGCGCACGGCCCAGATCCAGAAGGACAAAATCGTAGGTCGATTGCAATGTAAACACGATATCACCGATCCGCCCGATAACAAGCTCGTTACTGCGCTCAGGATCCGGGGAACCGGCCAACAGATGAAAACGCCAGCCATCAATCTCTGTGAGAGTATTACGAAAAAATTCTGGGGTGGTCACGGCAGCGGGCTGATCTGAAATCGTGACAAGGTTCTGATCGCTCATATCACCCACGATCCCCGCAATCGAACCGATCGGAAGGACCATATCCACAACGACGACCTGCGCTTCGGGCTGGCTACTTGCGATATTCATGGCAATATTCGCACATAGAGAGGACGTGCCTGTGCCGCCCTTCGCGCTCAGAAAGGCCATTAAATAGCCCCCCTCTTTCACAACCTCTGCCACACCACCCAGAAGGCGGTTTACCGTTTCGATCAGGGAAGGGATGACCTGCGCGTTCTTGACCAGATATTCATTGAAGCCGGCCTCCTTGCACGACCGGGCGCGTCCGGCATGCATGTCGCTGCTCAATGCAACCAGCAGGACTTTCGCAGTGCGTGCATCTGAACGCAGGCGGGCGGCCAACTGCTCCGCAGTCAAATCAGCCATCACCGGGTCAGCAATGATGAGGTCGGGGCGATCGCGCCACGCCGAGATCAGTCCCTCCCTGCCGGAAGCAGCCTGCAAAATATGAAGCCCTTCGATTCTGCAAGGCCAGGGCAAGGTAATTGCGGCTGACGAGATCTCCGTCAATAATAAGGATATTGCTCCCGGCCATCATCACTCCTTAAGTCTCGATGGGCGGCATAAAATAACCCAAGCCCGAGCGTGTGACTATATGACGGGGGGTATGAGCGTCATCTTCCAGTTTCTGTCGAAGGCGGGCAATGCTTACCCACAGGATCTCCTTATCCGATTTATATTCCGGCCCCCAAACGCTGGTCAGCAAGTCTTCGGATGTGAGGATCTTACCGATGTTATGGGCAAATTGGAGCAAGCAGGCGATACTCGGTGGCGGAAAGCGAGACCGGCTGGTCGTCACGCCAAACTTCGGCACGGGCAAAATCTATTTTCAGATTCTCGTGTGTGAAGAACCGTTCCTGGCCATGTTCCGTGGGGATCTGGGCGCGGCGCAGGACGGCACGGACACGTGCGAGAAGCTCGGTGGCGGAAAAAGGCTTGACCAGATAGTCATCTGCCCCAAGGTCGAGGCCCTTGACCCGGTCTTGTTCTTCACCTTTGGCGGTCAGCATGATGATCGGAACATTGGAGAACTCCCGAATACGCTGGCAGGTGGCAAACCCATCAAGGCGCGGCATCATTATGTCCAGAAGGATCAAATCCACAGACTGAGCCGAAAAGACTTCAATGGCCTGCAATCCGTCTGCCGCGGTGACTACGGTATAACCCTCTGTTTTCAGATTGACCTCCAGCAGGCGCAAGTAACGAGGCTCATCATCAACAATGAGGATGCATTTTGACATTGGTTCCTCCTTTTAAGTACAAAACCACAAATAATTAATGTCTGACAGGACCAAAGCGCGATCTTCAAACGATCAGCTTTGCCCAGCAGCCATATGTCTGCACTAAAAAAATTTTAGACACAAAAAACACAACCCTTACAGGGTGTTTCGCGAAGGACAGGAGGAAATTCTTTTGGTTTTCTCCGAAATTGCAAACTTTTGCGAATGAAAGTTCAAAGGGTCCTGGCACCTAGGCATCAAACCAGATCACCGCTTTGACTCAAGAGGCAGATCAATGAAGAAAGTGGTGCCTTCATCCAAGACGGACTCCGACCAAATCTTACCATGATGCGCCAAAATTATCTGCTTGCATATATAGAGACCGAGACCGGTACCGGTCACCGTCCTTTCCCCCGGGACCCTGTAAAACCGTTCGAATATAAACGGAAGATACTCTTCGGGAATGCCGGGGCCATGGTCCGTAAAGCTCACACGCAAGCAATTTTCAACTTGGTGCAAGTCAATCCTTAGTGAAGAACCGGGCGCGTATTTTATGGCATTCCCGAACAGATTTTCGAAGACTTGTGACAACTGTACACTGTCGCCAAGAATGGGCGGAACGATATCAAAATTCAGGTCAACCAAAAGTCCGGGGTTATGGGCACGGACATGCGTGGTCACATCGCGGACAAGAGCATCGAGCCGCAGAGGCTGGAATTTGAATTTAACAGTCCTGCTGTGCAAACGCGCCGATTCAAGCATATTCTCGATGAGTTGGGTCAGACGATCGGTCTCTTCATCAATAATGGAGAGGAATTCATGCTGGGTTTTTTCGTCCCAATGCGTATCCTGGCGCAGTAAGCTGGTGCTATAGCCCTTGATGAAACCGAGCGGGGTGCGAAGTTCATGAGAGATGGTCGAGACAAAATCATCCTGCAGGCGCATCTGGCGCTGGACCGATTCAAGGCTGGCGCGCGCTTCCCGCAGAGCGTTCGATTCGAGCAGGGAGGCCGCCAACATGGAGATCAACTTTGCATTACGAAGATGAGCCTGCGAATAAGCAGGCCCGCCGAAGCGGACGAAGAGCAAGGCGCCACCCAGACGACCCGCCATAAAAAGCGGCAGCCCAACCAAATAAGGCAGATCGAGACGATCCCTACGAGGACGAAGACTGGGCTCCTGGACGATCATCTCTTTCTTTGCGATCACTTTTCCAGCAAGCCCCTCCCCCCAACTCACATCGGCTTCGGCATGTTTGCCCCGGCCGATGGCGCGCGCAAACCCCACATCGAGGCTTTTGCCTTCGGCATCGAGCAGATATACAGCCACGTTGTCATAAACAAACTCCTTACGCAAAGAAATAAGGAGACTGCCGAACGCGATTTTCCAGTCTGCTTCGAGACTCATCGCTTGCAGAATGGAATAAATATATTCTAAAGTCTGGGAATCAACGGGCATAAGTTATACGCGGTGTTTTTTCCTGCTTTCCTCCGCAACCACGAGCAGAGGAAACTTGAAGGTGGTGCCTTTCCCTTCCACTGAATTTACGTCGAGCAAGGAGCCATGCGCTTCCACGATCTGCCGTACAAGCGAGAGGCCCAGGCCCGTGCCCCCGGCCCTGCGCGTCGAAGAGGCATCCAGTTGATGGAACGGCTCGAAGATCTCCTTCAAGCGATTAGCAGGGATGCCAATGCCGGTATCCGTAATGGAAACCATCACCAGATTGGTGCTCTCTTCCTTCAGACTAACCACCACGCGCCCGCCGGAGGGCGTGAATTTGACCGCATTATCGAGCAGCTGATTTAAAACCCACATGATCTTTTCCGAGTCGCCCTGGACAAAGGGCAAATGCTCCTTCGCCACAATATGCACATCCACGCCGCGGTCTTCCGCCTTCTGGGTGGCATTCTTGGCAGCCAGGTTGGCCATGCGGCGAATATCCACCGGTTCCTGCTTGACGCTCATTTCGCCGCGCGAGGCCAGCGAGAACATGATCAAATCTTCGAGCAAGTTCTCCAGCCGCTCCGAGGCCTTCTGGCTGACCTGCAAAGCATGCCGTTGTTCATCCGTGAGCGGGCCAAGCGAGTCGGTCACCATCAATTCCAGATAACCTTTTATATGCGTCAGGGGCGTACGCAGCTCGTGGGAAATGTTGGCTACGAAATTCGCCTTCATCTGGCTCAACTCTGAAAGTCGTTCTAAAGCCTCCTGCAATTCGTCGGTCCGTTCCAGAACACGCTGTTCCAGAGTCCGGTTGGCAGCCTGCAGCGCCGAGCGCAACTGAATGATCTGCTCCGTCACAGCCTGATCCAGCGAAGGTTGATCAATTAAATGCAAATCCAAAAGAGCCTGACCCAACAAAATGGTCTTCCCTCCCGCGATCTGTTCCTGTTGATAAGCCAGGGCCTTTTTTAAATCCACGTCGGTGATGTGTTCAGATCGAACCAGGGCTTCCCCCAACCTGGGTACAAGCATTTCAGGCGTTAGCTGGGTTTTTTCGTTTGCCATAACCACCTTCTTGAAATAAATGGGATGTGGAAAGGTTACGCCAAAGATACCGGAAGTCTACATTATTTCGCCAATAAAGAGAAGCCTTCCAGGTGGCTCCCGAGGTCATCCCTGAAAATTACGGTTCCAGAACCCACTCACCTGCAACCATTGTAGCAGAAGATTGCAGATCCTTCACTTCATCAGGATCGCAGGTGAACGGATCGTTTTTCAGGACAATCAGATCGGCGAGCATGCCCTTGGCCAGCCTGCCCTGCCGGTTTTCAGCGTAAGCTGCGTATGCAGCACCGGTTGTAAACCCTTCGATCGCCTGCTGGAGGCTCAATCTTTGTTCGGGATGCCAGCCGGCGGGGCCCGGAGAACCGTCTGCGCGGCGCCGGGTAAGCGCCGCATGGATGCCGCGGAACGGATTCGGCGACTCGACCGGCGCGTCCGAGCCAAAAGCCACATGAGCGCCCACATCCAGCTGAGTCTTCAAAGCATAAGCCAGGGAGGTGCGTTCCCCCCAATATTTATCGGCCATCAGCATATCGGAGGTGGCATGGATCGGCTGCATGGAGGCGATCACATTCAATTTCGCCAGCCGCGGTGCGTCGTCGGGATGAAGAACCTGCACATGTTCGATGCGATGGCGCAGGTGCGGCAGACCTTTTTCGGTCTCATAGGCACGCAGTTGTTCATAAGCGTTCAGCACTTCATGATTGGCGCGGTCACCAATGGCATGGACGGTCATCCCGAGTCCGACATCGGCGGCCCGGCGTGCGAACTCAAAAAGCTGTTCGCCATCCATATTAAGGTTTCCCTTGTTTTCCGGTTCGCCAACATAAGGCTGGAACATGGCCGCCGTACGCGGACCAAGCGCGCCATCCATAAAAACCTTAACTGAGCCTATGCGCAGCCATTCATCGCCGAATCCGGTACGCAGGCCAAGCTCAAAGGCATGGTCAAGCAACTCAACGGGAATATTTTTTGTGACACGCAATTTCAACCGGCCCGCGGCATGCAGCTGCTGTAAAGCCAGGAAACAATCCCTCCGGTCAAAATCATGGACACCCGTCAGACCCATTTTCCATAAGATCGGTTGGGCCGTTTCGATGGCATCGGCAAGAGCTGCAATACCCGGTTCAGGGACCCAATCGCTTATTAACAATACGGCATTCTCCAACAGGATGCCTGTCGGCTCGCCTTGCGCCTTCCGCTGAATCTGACCATCTTTCGGATCAGGAGTCCCTGCCGTGACCCCGGCCAGTTTCAAAGCCGCACTATTCGCCCAGGCTGCATGCAGCGACTTGGCCGTCAGATAGACTGGATTGTCCGGCGCAACCCGGTCAAGGTCGGAGGCGCAGGGCCAATTTCCCCAACTATTTTGATTCCAACCATGACCTAAAATCCATTCACCGGCCCTGGAACTCAGGACTTTTTCTTTTACCCTCTGCAGGCATTCTTCGAGGGTATCCGTCTCACAATCAATCTTCTGCAGCGACAGCGCATAATACTGCAAGTGCAAATGCGCGTCGGTCAGCCCGGGCAGCACCGTATAACCCTGCATGTCCTGTTTATCGGCCCGATCAAATAAACGCAGAAGCTCATCGCCGCCGACCGCAAGAATCTCTCCATGATCAATTGCAATCACCGAAGCAAGCGGTGCGGCTTTATCCAGAGTATGGATGCGGGCATTGTACAAGACCTTCATAACAACTTTTCCAACAAGGCATCCAGTTCTTCATCGGAGTAATAATGGATCGTAAGTGCGCCGCCTTTCCTGCCATGCTTGAGCGAGACTTTTGTCCCGAGGCTGGCTCGCAGACGCTTCTCGATATCGCTCACATCCGGGCTGTCGACCGGGCTTCTTTTTTGCAGGCGGTCTATGACCGGAGAGCTTACGTGCAAGCAGCTCGGTCTGCCTGACGCTCAAATCGAGGTTGATCACCCTATGCAGGGCGACTTCCTGCGCCTTGGCCGAAGTAAGAGCCATCAGGCCTCGGGCGTGGCCTTCCGTGATCTTACCGTCCACCAGGGCCTGCTTAACAGCAGAGGCGGCATCCAAAAGGCGAAGCGTATTGGTGACCGCCACGCGGCTCTTCCCTACGCGCTGCGCGATCGCTTCATGAGAAAGCCCAAATTCCTTGACAAGGTGTTGAAAGGCCTCCGCTTCTTCAATGGGATCCAAATCTGCGCGCTGAATGTTTTCGATCAATGCCAACTCAAGCAACTGCTGGTCACTGGCATTGCGGAAGACGACCGGGACCGTTCTTAACCCCGCCCGCCGGGCAGCCTGCCAGCGGCGTTCTCCCGCGATGAGGATATATGTCCCGCCGGAGGCAGGCGAAACGATCAAGGGCTGGATCACTCCATACTCACGAATGGAGGCAGCCAGTTCATCAAGCTCCGCTTCTTTAAAAGTATGACGCGGCTGGCGCGGGTTACGTGCGATCGCATCAATCGAAACCTGCGATGCGCCTCCTTCGCTTACGGCGGATGAACCGCCGGGAATGAGGGCGTCGAGTCCTTTGCCGAGGCCAGAGCGTTGAGGCATGGCTGCTCCTTTAAATATCCATCACAGAGAACACGAAATCCTTAAACAGCAAAAAATACCGGGAAAGGATTATTTTATATCCCTGCATTTTCAACAGGCTCACCCTTAACATCTAAGCAGAGACTTTCATGCCATCACCTTTGAGCAACTCTCTCGTTACGGCTTCATAGGCCAATGCGCCATTGGATCGCTTCTTCGCCCCGGAGACTGTCATGCGGAACTCGCGGATCTCGTTCATGGCCGACAGACCGCCGCCGCCGCCGCAGCACCAGTTCTCGGCGCCGTGCGGGGTCATCTCGCGGAAGTCGGCGCAGGCGGCCCGCAGGATCACCCGCGGCGCCTCGACGATGCCGCAGGACTTCGCGAAGTTGCACGGGTCGTGGTAGGTGACCGGCTGCGGGTTCTTGCTCTTGTCGAATTGCAGCTTGCCCGCGCGGATGATGGTCGGCGGTCCACTCCATGCAGTTGACGACCTCGAAGGGCAGCTGCGCCCCACCACGTGCCCTGCTCCATCATGCGCTTCATGATGCGATAGGCGTGGCCGCACTCGCCCATCAGCAGCACCTTGACGCCGAGTCGCTTGGCCTCCTCGACGTACGGCTTGTTGGTCGGCCTTCATGTGGGCGTCGTTGCCGGTGAACAGGCCGTAGTTGGCGCCGTCGAAGCAGCGCGAGCTCATGGTCCACCGGTCGCCCATGCCGAGCACGTGGAACACCTTGGCGATGCCCATGGTGGCCTCGATGTTCACCAGGGCGTCGCCCGAGGGCGGCAGGTAGAGGTACTCGGCGCCCACCGACGTCGACCGGGATCTTGATGTCGACGCCGTGCTCGTCGCGCATCTCTTCCTCGATGAACGCGATGGCGGCCTTGAAGGCCTCGGCCGAGGCGCCGTCGGTGTTGCCGGTTTCGAGCGAGGTCTTGACCACCTTCTGCAGCCGGGCCGGCGTTCTGCCCAGCCCATCCAGGACAGCCGATAACTGGAAAAGCCGGAGACCTCTGAATGATTTTAAAGTGACCATTTCTGCCCCAAAAAATTGTCATCGTTGATAAATGAATGAGAAATAAAGAGATCTTATCGCAAACTTCGCTAATTGTTTTGGGAATCATCGCTGAGAAGCCCACCTATCCTTATGATATTAGCAAGATAATCAACTACCGGCACCGCCATTTTGATTCGAAAAGACCTCTTTTAAGCGTGTACGGCACTATTAATTTGCTGAATGAAAAGAAGATGATCGCCGGCAAGAAATTCAAAGACAGCAGTATGCCGGAAAAAACCATCTATCATATTACGCCCAAAGGCAAGTCAACACTGATATCCAACATGGTTTTATTTTTAAGCGCCCCCGAAGA
>CAVWHR010000032.1:0-177608 GCA_963754835.1 uncultured Chloroflexia bacterium
CAGCACTGGCCCATCGGGCCATCCAAGTCTGCCAAGTACTTCGGCATAGTAGGCCGGGTGCGATTTGGTGAAATGGAATGTCTCGAAAGACGAGATCATTTCGAAGCGTTCGGGGTTGAGCCCCGCCCAACGGACGCGGTGATAAGTGGCCTTGCGCGGAAACAACGGGTCCGTTGCGACAACTACACGATAACCTTTTGCAAAAGCGGCATCGACAAGTTCGCGCGCGCCTTCCCTGCGTTTTGTTATGGACTCCAATTCGGGAAATATGTGGTCGTAAAAATATTCGATTTTCTCGTTGAGTTGGACCTTAGGGATGCCAAGTTTTGGATAGAATTCCGCCTCGAAAACCTCTTGTAAAGTACGGGCCGGATCCTCGCTTGCCAGCATGCTCTTTGTTCCGGCCATCAACGCCGGGAGCATGATCTCCGGTTGGACGTATTCATTGAGATACTTTGATAGCGCCTGAAAATACGCCGGGATGAATGTCGCCGTATTTGTTTCGAGCAGTGTATCGTCAAGGTCGAGCAGTAATGTCAGTGTCATTTTATTTCAATCAAGGCGCGCTGGTCTTTGCCGTTCTCTGATGGCCGGCGAAGACAATCAATTAATAATCAACCGTTTGCTTTCAGGATTTGACTTCGAACAAAGGTGGCAGTGGATGACATTCCCCACAACCGATTTGGGGTTCAGCAACGGACCGATTAACCTTCTCACAGAATGCGGTTATTTCTACCCGTCGCTGGAACAGCGAAGAGAACGGACGCTTCACGGTGCCGTGCAGTTTAAGGAACTCGCAGGCGTTCGCTTGCAGGATTTCCGGGACGGGACAGGTCTGGCACAGATCAGCCGACCACCTCTGCCCTGAAGCCATTAATAGGCGGCATTCTTCCTTGTTCCTTCCACGGAAGTAATCACCATGAAAATATTTACATTCTTTTCCAGCGGGAGTACGCATCAGTTTTCTGTGTAAGCTTCGACCTTAAACTTTCAACTTTAAACCCTCGTCACATATTCGCCAGTTCGAGTGTCTACACGAATGATGTCGCCGATTTTAACGAAATTAGGACAGGCGACTTCGAGGCCTGTTTCTGTCTTCACCCTTTTCGTCACGCCGGTGGCCGTGTCCCCCCGCACAGCAACTTCAGCTTCCTTGACTTCGAGGTCAACGGAAGTCGGCAGCTCAATATCGAGCGGCTCGCCTTTATAAAAGGTCAGCTTGACTTCCATGCCCGCTTTCAGGTAATGCGCATCGTCGCCCAACACTTCGGCTTTGATGCCCGGCTGCTCGAAGGTTTCATTATCCATGAAATAATAGAAATCCCCGTCCGCATACAGATATTGGACATTATGAAAATCAAGGCGCGCGTCTTGTACGCGGTCGCCCGATTGAAAAGTCTTGTCGATATTGGCGCCGGTCATCATATTCCGGGCCTTGACACGGATCGAGGCGTTGCCGCGTCCTGTTTTGTTGTGACTATATTCCAATACTTTAAAAAGCATGCCGTCGTACTCGAAGGTCACCCCTTTACGTAAATCGTTCACGTCAATCATACAAACTCACCTCATTCAAAAATTGCAGGTCATGCAGCACCTGATGGGCTGCGAGATTATACTATAAGTTTACAAAGGACTATCCGGTTTCTTAATGCCCCGCCTCGGCATCGGGGTCTTCCCGTAATAATTTCACGGCATGTTCCAATACCGGTAATATGAACTGTAAATTTTCTGTCGCGGCCTTGGGGCTGCCAGGCAGGTTGATGATCAGCACTTTACCGCGGATACCAGCAACCGCCCGTGAAAGCATGGCATGGGGTGATTTAACTCCGCTCGCCGCGCGCATGGCTTCCACCAGGCCGGGTGCTTCGCGTTCGATCACTTCCCGGGTTGCCTCCGGCGTGACGTCTCGCGGCGCAAACCCCGTCCCGCCGGTTGTCAAAATGATATCCGCTTCGCCGCGGTCGGCCCACAGGGCAATTGACTCGCGCAAAACGTTGAGGTCGTCAGGCAGTATGTCGGAGCGCGTCACCTCCCAGCCCTGGGCCTTGACCAGCACAGCCAGTGCCGGCCCGGATGCATCGGGACGTTCGCCCCGCGCAGAACGGTCTGAAACGGTAAGTATGGCAATTCGCAGCGCCATGATCAGGTCAGGTCCTTGGCGTAAGGGTTGCTGTCAAGAAGCTTCCACCCGTGCTTTTCATAGAAGCTTTTGGCTTCATGGTTATCGTTGTTTACAAGTAAGTAGCAACGGATGCAGCCTATGGCTCGTAGCCGATTTTCTACCTCATGCATAAGCTGGGAACCGATCCCCCGTTCGCGATAATCCGCCATCACGGCCACGTGATATATAAAGCCTCTCCTGCCGTCGAATCCGCCGATGATAGTCCCGATTAATTTCCCGTTTATTTCGGCTACCAGGAACAGTTCGGGGTCACGCAGGAGTTTTTTCTCGATTTCTTTCGGGGCATCTGAATTTCCTACGTGGACGCCTTTCTCCATCTTTTCCCAGATCCCAATCGCCTGAGAATAATCCTCTGGATATCGAAATTCACGGATATTAATCGGACCCATGTGTAAGATGGATGTTCTTCCGTAACATTTTGATCAGGTCGTCCGGCATAAAGGGTTTAAGCAAAAAATCATTGGCCCCGTGCAGCATGCATTCTTCTCTGACGTTTAAACCCGAGATCATGACCACATGCAATCTCGTGTGCTTATTTGAGTTTCGTATGGCATCGATGATTTCAAATCCATTTTGATTCGAAAGATGTACGTCCAGAAGCAGTACATCGGGGCAGTCGCGTTCCACCGCCGTCGGAACATCCTCGTCCGCGTCGAGTGCAACCACTTCGAAGCCGTCCATTTTTAGTAATGTCGTTAGCAGTGTGACCATGGTCTGGTCATCTTCTGCCACCATGATTTTTGCCATTAGGCTTGCTCTTCTTTCTAGGGTGGGTCGGTTTATGATCGACCGTTTTTTTCTTGACTTCAGTCTTGGCCGGTTCGAGCGCGGCGTTTAAAACATCGTCCACTGTTTCTACATAGATGAACTGCATCGAATTCTTGATTTCATCCGGCACGTCGTCGAGATCGACCTTGTTCCGCTTTGGCAGTACGATGGTCCGCAGACCGTTCCGGTATGCGGCTAGAACCTTTTCTTTCACTCCACCGATCGGCAGCACCTGACCTCTCAGCGTGATTTCGCCCGTCATTCCCAAATGCGGCTTGACCTTGCGCCCGGAGATCAAGGAGACCAGCGAAGTCGCCATTGTGACTCCCGCCGAAGGCCCGTCTTTGGGCGTGGCTCCCGCAGGGATGTGCATGTGGATGTCATTCTTGTCGAAGAACTCGGTTGGGATACCCAGGGTATCGGCTCGAGAGCGGACATACGACAGCGCCGCCCGCGCCGATTCCTGCATTACGTTACCGACCGAGCCGGTTACTTGAAAACCGTGTCCGCCAGCCATCCGCGTGGCTTCGATGAACAGGATATCGCCGCCAAACGGCGTGTATGCCAGGCCTGGCACAATGCCGGGGATCGAGGTGCGTTCGTTCAGTTCCTCCGATCCAAAGTAAATGGGGTGTTCCAGGAATTCTTCGACCAACTCGGGTGTGATATCGAATTTCTTGCCGCTGCCTTCCGCTATTTTCGTTCCTACCTTGCGGCAAACGGCGCCAATCTTCCGTTCGAGACCTCGCACACCAGATTCGCGTGTATAAGAGCGGATGATCATCTCCAGGGATTCTTCACTGAAATTGATCTCATCCGGGCGTAATCCGTTCTCGCGGATCTGTCTCGGGATGAGATATCCTTTGGCAATCGCTATCTTTTCCTTATCGGTATAACCGGAGAGGTAGATAACCTCCATCCGGTCATAAAGCGGACCTGGTATGGTGTCTGCCGAATTAGCCGTTGTGATGAAGAACACCTGCGAAAGGTCGAATGCAACTTCCAGGTAATTGTCCCGGAACTCACTGTTCTGTTCTGGGTCCAGCACCTCCAGAAGCGCCGAAGCCGGGTCTCCGTGGAAATCGAAGGTGAGTTTATCCACCTCGTCCAGCATGAAGACCGGGTTCTTGGTCTCCACCCGCCGCAGGGATTGCAATATCCGGCCTGGCAGCGCGCCGATATAGGTGCGGCGGTGACCACGGATTTCTGCCTCGTCACGAACCCCGCCGAGCGAGGCGCGGATAAATTTGCGCCCCATCGTCCGCGCGATGGATTGTCCCAGTGATGTCTTTCCGACTCCGGGCGGGCCGATGAAACACAGGATTACTCCTTCGCGCTCGCGTCGGATTGCGTCATGCGAAGGTTCTTTGACTTCGTCTTTACGTTCAAGCCTCAGTTTGCGTACAGCCAGGAATTCGAGGATGCGGTCCTTGACGTCCTCGAGCCCGTAATGGTCGATATTCAATATCTCGCGCGCATGGGCGATATCGAGGTTATCCTCGGTCGATTTCGACCACGGCAGCGCCACCAGCCAGTCGAGATACGTACGGATCACGCCGTATTCCGCGGCAGCAGGAGGCAGGTGCGACAGCCGGTCCAGCTCGCGGCGCGCCTGCTTATCGGCCTCTTCCGGCATTTTTGCTTCGTCGATCTTCTTCCGAAGCTCTTCCGTCTCCGCTGCTTGCTCGTCTTTTTCTCCGAGTTCTTTTTGGATGGCCTTCATCTGTTCGCGCAGGTAATATTCACGCTGTACTTTCTCGATTTCACCGCGCGCTTCGTTCTGTATTTTCTGCCCGAGTGTCAGCACCTCGGCTTCACGGACCAGCAGTCCAATCAGTTTGCGTAGCTTTTCGATGGCCGAATCGATTTCGAGCAATTCCTGAGCATCTTTCAGTTCGATGCGCTGAAAGTTGGCAATTGTATAAACCGTTTGCAGTGGGTCTTCAAGTGACGTGATCGAGTTGACCAGTTCTTCCGGGAACGACGGGATCATTTGGGTGATCTGCTGGAATTGGTCGCGCGCGTTGCGTGCCAGGGCTTCGATCTCAAGTCCCGTTTCCACTGTCTCGGGCGCGAGTACTATTTTCGCCTTCAGGTACGGTTCTTCGGTGACGAATTCGCCCAGCCGGAAACGGCTCATACCCTGCACGAGCAGTCGCACGGTTCCATCGGGTGCCCGCAGCAGCCGGTGTACGATGGCAATCACTCCCACTTTATACAAGTCGTTTGGCCCGGGTGTCTCGAGTTCGGGATTCACCGCGGCAACGAGACCGACGAATTTATCTCCGGCCACCACATCGTCCACCAGGCGGATCGAGCGCTGCTGGCCCACCGTCAGCGGCACCGCGGTCTGCGGATAGACCACCACCCCGCGCAGCGGCAGGATCGGCAGCACGTCCGGATATTTTGTCGGTTCGCTGTTTACATCCGAAGGATTGGTTCCGTCTTCCTTCTTGCCAAATCGAGAAAACGCCGACGGGATGAGCATTTTTAGCTCATCGTCGGCCTGCCCGATCCATTCGAAAAGTTCGGCCATACTGGTTTGCCATCGTGAGGCAGGCATCTATTCCTCGATTTTTACTTCCCTGGTTTTTAATTTCGGCATGCTGATGATCAAAAATCCGTCATGATATTCCGCCATCGAGGTATCGAGATCGATCGCGCCGGGAATTCCAATCGAGGTCGTGAATTTCCCGAAGTGGATTTCCATTTGGTGATAACCTCGTCTTTCCGGCACATCCGTCCGCACTCCCTTTACAAGCAGGATCCCTTTATCGAAGGTGATTTCGAAATCCGATTCGCGCATGCCCGCTACTTCGATCCGCACAAAATATTTTTCCTCTGTTTCGTAAACATCGGTTGGCGGGGTCCACAGGCTGCTGGTTACCTGCCAGCCCACCGCATGACAACACCGCCGCGTCTTGTCGGTTACAGCTACTGTCTCGGTCCTGCGTATTATTGTAGGCATACCTTGCTCCTTGCTGATCTCGGACAACTTAATCATACCGATAAAGGTTTTTCTCTCAAATAATTTCGAAACTCTTGCGTGATATAGGGCAAGCTTCGTTATTTTTTCCTAAACAATTTAAGCAAATCCCGTTGATGGCGGATTGGGCAAATTTAACCCTCACCAAATATACATTCTATTGGCAATCGGATAAATTCTAACCCAATGCCTTCTTGGCCGCTGCCAATACTTCGGGATAATTTGGCTCATCGCCCAGCGCAGGCATGTAAGCCACGTAAACTAATTTATTATCCTTACCGACTACAAAAACGGCCCGCCGCAGTATCCGGCGTTCTTTGATCAGCACGCCATAATCCTCGCCAAATTTGCCTGTCATGTGGTCCGACAGGGTCATGACCTGGTCCACGCCTGCCGCGCCGCACCAGCGTTTCTGGGTATACGGCAGGTCGGTGCTGATCACTTCGATCACGATATCCTTGCTCAAAGACGCGGCTTCCATGTTGAAGCGTCGTGCCTCACGGTCGCATACCTCGGTGTCCAGGGATGGCACCGCCGCGATAATGCGCACCTTGCCTGCTGTGTCTGCCAGGCCGCGTTTGGACGTCCAATCGATGTCTTGCACGGTGAAATCGGGTGCTTTATCCCCTACTTTAAGATCGTCCCCAACGACGGTTGCATCCTTGCCGCCAACTTTGATTAAACCAAAACGTTCGGTAGCCATTCCACACACTCCTATAATATTATGTCAATCTCCGTTTCTATTCCTAATCCAAATTTGATTAAAGTGACCATCGAGACAGGTGTAGTAGCGCCCCTGGCGGGATTCGAACCCACAACCTCCTGCTTAGAAGGCAGTTGCTCTGTCCGTTGAGCTACAGGGGCAGGTAACTTCAGGCCTCTGCCGCCGGAACCACATCCACGACTTCTTCCGGTCTTGAGGCGCCCACCGGCCTTAGACCTCTATAGATACGTGCGCCCGACAGGGTCCGCAGGATCGTCTCTGCTGGACGGTTGAGATTCTTCGACAGGTCCGCCGCGCTCATCGGCTGGTTCCCGTTCACCAGGAAGATGCGGAAAACCGCCTCGACCACGGAAGTATGTGCGTTGACAAAATCGGGTTGCTGCGCGCAATGACTCATCAGGGCATGTTGAATGCCGTCCACCGGCCTTACCTCTGCGGTTTGCGGATCGATCCAGTCGATGAGTGAGCCTTCTTGTACATCGGCAAATGCCTGCTGGTGCTCGGGGCACAGCAGGGAGCGCAAAAAAATATGCCAGTCTCGGTCGTTTTGTTCCCACCATTCAAAGTCGATATGGAACGGCGTCTGGATGGTCGGTTTAAGCAGGCTCACGGTTTTCCTCCAGACGGAAATGCAGGTCGCCCACATGGACGAAGCTGGGTTGGCTTGCCAGCAGGGCAAATAATGGCGCAGGCGGCACTCGTCGCACCAGGTTTACCGCCGCATATAACTCTTGCGCATGGACGTGTCCCTGCGGATTTAATTTCGTGACCTCGCGCATCACCATCATCACCAGTTCTTCGAAGGGACGCTGCTTTTCCCACAGCGGGTCGAGTGCATGGAAGTCAGGCACATAGATCGCCATCCGGTCGTTGAACTCGGCTGTGATGGGCTGTTTCAGCATGGCGAACACCAGCCCCCCGTCTGCGCCCACGATCAAAGTGCGGATCCAATCCTTGGAGGAGCGCTGCGTCCTGGCTTCCACGATCACTTCACCGGGCTTTTGTCCTCGCTTCACGGTGACCAGGCTGCCGGGTATCAATTGGTGTGATTTATACCATTCACGCAGGCCAAACACGTAATGTTCATTGCGCACCACCCAGGCCGGCATCTTAACGCCTGACCTGGCATCGACCAGTGTAAAACGCACGCGGGGTGATTCATAGGCCGTCGGGAATAACGACTTCGTCCGCTCGGAGAGCGGTAAAGTCCCTGCCCGCAGGTGTGGATATATTAGACTGATGGTTACTTCCTTGACTTCCTTACGGTCTATTCCATCCGGCTCGCTAAGCTCGTCGTCGAGCTGCGCTTCTAATTTCGTCATCGCCTCGTCGAGCAGAGAGCGATCGTATTCTATCTTCGTATATTTCAGCGACGAGGGCACTTCACGCACGCCGTCCGGTTCCAGCCGGCGCAAACACCACAGTATTTGTCCTGCCGGTCCAACCTCGTCAAATCGCTCGTCTTCCAGCAGTGCATGGTTCAATGAAAATTCAGCCAGCTTGAGGTTGATGCCCGAAGGCAAGTCCACGTCTTTCAGCAAAGCGGATGTGGGTTGTGGTTCACCCTGGGCCATGTCCAATACGGCTTCCGCCAGGTTCAATTGACCTTCGTTGATATCCACTAACAGGCCCGACGGGAACCATCGCCCCGCGATGTTGACCAGGCCATCATCCTGCGAGAAAGCGGTATTGAGTTTTTTTTCGATCTCGCTTCCGAAATCTTCCAGCACCGTCTCAGGGTTAAGATCGTCTTCTTCGGTGGATACGATAGGTTCCTGGTTCAGCGCGTGCTCCGCCAGCCCGGCTGCGAACAACCGCTGGGATCCGTCTTCCATATCGACGGTGATAACGTCGAAGTTTATCGCCTCCGGGTTGACCCCGGCGCGCGTCGCTGCTACCTTTCCTTTTTTCCAATCCAACGCCGGAAAGACCAGTTCATCACCGGCCTGGTATTTCTCCTTGGGTAGGTATGTTTTTCCGCCGGCCTGGCGCTTTGCTGCCTGCGCCTCTTTCTCAGCCTTGACCCGCGCCGTTACAAACACCGAGGTCAAGTCGCGCGCCGTCAAAGGCGTTTCGGCTTCGAATAGATAGGTATTCAATGATTCAACGTCTTGCTTGGTGATTTGGAGTGTTGACCAGTAGTCCGCTGGTAAAGAGAAAGCGCTTGCCATAAGATCCTTGTTGCAGTGGAGTATATCGATGTGATAAGGTATTATACCCTACCTTCCAACAAGGATGTCTTGAATTGCCGGATAATGGCGGGATGAATCCAACCCTCTGTTGTTGAAAGTCCACTTTAGTGGACTCGTATCGATAGTCCGAAGGCAGTAGATTGAGCACGTCGAAGTCGTTTCCATGAACTGATGCGAAGCAGTGGCACCATCAGCAGGGGCATTAGCCCCGCTCAGTTAAGATGCAATTGCCCTGTCTTGAATTATTCTAGACTGAACGGGCCTCGTTCCAGTAACTCAAGGAGTTGTTGAGGGTATATCGGTTCCGAGAAATAATAACCTTGAACGTAAGTGCATTTCGCAGCCTTCAGAAAATCCAATTGTGCGCGTGTCTCCACGCCCTCCGCCACTAGGCGCAGGCCCAGGTTATTGGCCAGGCCGATCACCGTTTGCACGATCTTCCTGCTCTCGAGGTTTTCATCGATGTCGCTGATCAGGGATCGGTCGATCTTCAAGACGTCGATCGGGAGGTGCGATAAATATCTCAGCGTCGAATAACCGGTTCCGAAATCGTCGAGGCACAACCGGATGCCGCGTTCTCGTATACTCTGGAGCATCGGAATGGCAGCCGCTTCGTCGTTCAAACTCGTCTTCTCGGATATCTCCAACCATAACTGATCGGGCTTTACGCCAAATTTTTCCAGAGTCTGGTCGATCAATTCGGACAGGTTGGGGTTTTCCAGTTGCTTATTGGTGAGGTTTACCGAGACAAACAATGGGGTGGATCTCTTCGATTGTGTGTTCAACTGCACGATCTGTTCGCAGGCTGTTTGCAGGACCCATTTCTCCACGGAACTTAATATGCCGGTCGTGTTTATGGACGAAAAAAACTGGTCAGGCTTCAGCAGTCCTTTGTAGCGGGAATTCCATCGTATGAGTGCTTCCACTCCCTCGATCCGGCCTGTCTCCAGGGAAACAATGGGCTGATATTGGAGCAAAAATTCCTTTAGTTTATAGGCGTTCCGTATCTCCGTCTGCAGTTTCAACGAATTCATCAATTGTTCGTGCATTTCAAAGTCGTATATTTTAAGGATACCTTCCCCTTTCTCCTTTGACTTATACATGGCGATATCTGCATCGCGGAGAACGTCCTCTGCAAATTCATAACCCGTGGAGCTAAGCGTAACGCCGATGCTCAGGGAAAGCACAAATTCCTGCTCGTTCACGGTATATGGCTCGGCCGCGTTCTCCATGAGACGACGGGCGATTTTCATGACGTCGTCGACATCTTGAATATCGTCGTAGAACACCGCGAATTCGTCGCCGCCGAAGCGTGCCACCGTATCCGATCTCGCGAAAACTGGCTTGCAGCCGCTTTCCAATCTCACGCAGCATTTTATCCCCCAGCGGATGCCCCAGGCTGTCGTTGACTAATTTGAAATCGTCGACATCGATGAAGAATAAAGCAAAACCATAATCCTTGTGACGTTTCGTCCGGGCAATCGCATGCGACAGCCTCTCCAGCAGGAGTTTGCGGTTTGGAAGCCCGGTGAGCATGTCGTAATTGGCGGACTGCAGCAGGGCCTGCTCGAACTTTAAGCCGCTGTATCGTCATTGCTGCATGGTGGCTCACACCCACGATCAGCAGCAAGTCGAGCTCTTCAAAAGGCCTGGCAGCCTTGTCTTTTTTGGTGGCGTAGATCAAGGCAGCCAGTTTCTGGTCGATCAACACCGGGGAAAGGACCAGTGAAGCAATATCGCTTTTGAGCGAGGTAGTGTTCGAATTGTTGGAAATGATGACCGGCGATTGGGTTTGCGTTAAGCGGTCCAGGATCTTCCTCGAGCCAAACTCCCCAACAAGGTCGTCGAAATTTTCCGCCAACACCACCCTGCAGTTATCGGCATCGAGCATTCGCTTTAGGAACTCTGAAATGTTTTCCTGGGCTTCCCCCAAGTTCTGGATTTTGGATAATTCTTTGGAAAATTCGAGCAGTAAGACCGTATTGTTGTCCAGGGAATGGAGCAGCAGTTCGTTATAGTTGCCGAGCTTGTTGGTTCTTGTCTTGTCCAGGCTGGCTGTGTCTGTGGAAATAACGGTGATCAGGTGCGCCCCGATCCGCAACTGGTCGTTATGCTCCAGGGTATGTGCCTTGAAGATCTTCTTCCCGTTCACAAACGTGCCGTTTGTGCTCCCGGAATCCCAGATGATCAGTCGGTTTGACGTTCTATCGAATTCGAGGACGGCATGATCACGCGAGGCGACCTCATCCTCGATGACAATGTCGTTCTGAGCCTTGCGGCCCAGTGTGGTCTTCCCCGGTTTGACCTGGACGTAGGTCCGTTCCGCGCGAAGGTGATTGGATGATAAGTTCCCAAGCCATTCAGGGAAATTTACCATATTAATCTCGTGTCTTCAATATCAAATAGAAGAATATGGGCAACATTATTATATTTCGAGAAAACAGAAGGGGTTGCTCAAATTTACCTGGTGTAAAATCAGCCAATGGATTTTTCGCCAAAAGATCTGAGACAGGTGCCCGTCTTTCGAAATGTCAGCGACGACGACCTGGATCACATCGTCCGGAACAGCATACCTCGCTCGGTCGAAGAAGGAGGATTTTTCTTTTTCCAGGGCGACTCGGCGGATTTTCTCTATGTATTGACCAGCGGACAGGTCAAACTATTGCAGTCGGACCCAACTGGCCAGCAGGTAAACCTGCGAACGATCTATCCTTGGCATATATTCGGCGCGTTGGGTGCGGTGCGCGACGAAGCAAACTACCCCGCCACCGCGCAGGCTTTGGAAAACAGTTCCGCCCTCGCTTTGCGGGGCCTCTTCTTGCGAGAGATGATCAAGACCCGTCCTGCTCTCTCTTTGGACTTGATGAACTTCATGACGAACAATATTCAGGAGTTGCAAGAACGCTATCGCGAACTCGCCACGGAACGTGTCGAACAACGCATTGCACGCGCCCTGCTCCGTCTCACTTCTCAATCGGGTAAAAAATCGGAAGAAGGCATCGAGCTGGTTCTCTCCCGGCAGGATTTGGCCGAAATGTCCGGCACAACACTTTATACCGTCAGCCGCGTCGTGGCCGAGTGGGAGCGGAAAGGATTGGTGCGAACGGGCCGCGAGAAGGTGAAGATCACCAAGCCGCACGAAATGGTCAAAATCGCGGAAGGACTCGATAAATAGATAAGACATCTACTGACATTTGATTGTGCTTATTTGCGCTAGCGCAAAGACAAAATAAGGGGAAAACGATATTCTTTGCACAGTATGACCGCTCCTCTCTATTCACCCAACCTCACGGTAACCCAGGCTCTTCGAAACCGGTCGGAATATCTCGACAGTTTTCATCAGGCGGAAGACCGCCTGCGTAGGCTGTTCTCTGGCAAGTTTTTGCACGCTGGAAGACGTTGCGAAGACCTACCGGTTTCCTCTTGATGAGTTTCTCGATGAATTGGAAGACGCGGCGCAATCAAACAAACCTTCTTTAATAGGAGCGCAAAATGGGTAAGCACATAAGGACGTTCTCAATCATCGCACTGGCCGCCTTATTGATCGCAGCCTGCGGACAGGCAAATCAGACGAACACAATATCTTATACGTTGAAGACCGATCTTCAAAACGGCCAGATGGTCTACGTCGGCGTGGGCGATGGCATAGACGGCGTGGTCAACCCGACCCTGATCGCGTCGGTTAACAGCGTCGTCGAGCTAAAACTGATCAACGGCGACGGCGCCGAACACAATATCAATTTCCCTGATTTCAACACTTCATCGGCTAACGTATCGGGAAAAGGGAACAGCGTCACCGTGGCCTTCGGCGTGGATAAAGCCGGGAAGTTCGCCTATTTTGACAACCAGCCGGGGCACAGAGAGGCGGGGATGCAAGGCGAACTCGACGTCGAGGACAGCACGGCCAGCAACGCGAGCTACGCGAGCGCAGCGACTTCAGCATCTACGGCGGCGTCCTCAGCTTCAGACAGTCCGACTGCGACCGCCGGCATGGACATGAGCGGACCACAGCGGCCTCATCGAGCGCGACCGCCGCGCCGGCAACCGGCGCGGACATCGTCCGCGACCCAACCGACCTGCCCGGCCCGATCGGTGACCGGGCACCGACCACCGTCCGCATCGACCTCGAAACAAAAGAAATAGTCGGTCAGCTTGCCGATGGAACCACGTATCCATATTGGACATTCAACGGTAAAGTCCCCGGCCCATTCTTCCGCGTGCGCGTCGGTGACACGGTCGAAGTCCATTTGAAGAACGATGCGTCCAGCATCATGCCGCATTCGGTTGACTTCCACGCCGTCACAGGTCCGGGCGGAGGCGCAGTTTATTCCACCACCCAACCCGGCCAAGAAACTACATTTACATTCAAGGCGCTCATCCCCGGACTCTTCATTTATCACTGTGCCACACCGATGGTGGCCGAACATATCGCCAATGGCATGTATGGAATGATCCTGGTCGAGCCTGAAGGCGGCCTGCCGAAAGTGGATCACGAGTTTTATGTGATGCAGGGCGAGATCTACACCTCCGGCAATTTCGGTGACAAGGGTGCGTTGGGACCCGATGTAACCAAGCTTCTCAATGAAACCCCCGATTATTATGTGTTCAACGGCGCGGTCGGTTCGTTGACAACCGAGCACCCGCTCAAAGCCAAAGTCGGCGAGACCGTGCGCATCTTCTTCGGCGTCGGCGGCCCTAACAAGATCTCCTCCTTCCATATCATCGGCGAGATCATGGACCGTGTATACGATCTGGGATCGTTGACCTCACCCCCATTGACAAACGTGCAGACCACCCTCGTCCCGCCAGGCGGTGCGACCGTAATCGAGCTGCAATTCCAGGTACCCGGCAGATATATCTTCCTCGATCACGCCATTGCCCGTATGGAGCGCGGATTGGCTGGCTATATTATGGTGGACGGCCCGCCAGCACCCGACATTTTCAACGGTACGCCCATGCCCGGAAGCGGACACTAAAGGGAAGCAGATTAATAGAGAAAAGATAATGAGGCCTGAAATATTCGGAACTCATTATCTTTTACATCGGCATACCGAAGAATATTTTTAACGAGCCTTTGAAACCCACTTTGCAGATTTTCCCCGTTGCTGTCCCAGGAACATGCGGAGTTGCGCGCCGTGCTCCTGTACATGACGCAGACTGTAAAGTTGAAGCTCCGCAAATGGCAGTTCTCCCCAACCGAACCGGCATAACCGGTAAGCCTGTTCGTTAGACATAGCGCCAATAGTCTCCTGGCATTTCTGGCGGCAGTACTCCAGGTAGCGGAGCAGTTCTTCGCGCGTATAGGTCCGTGGCAAGACCTCATCTGGCTCCATCTCAACCAGGTCAAATGGTGCGGGCGGGGCAAAGCCCTCTTCCGCCCCCGTTAGATATAAGTCCAGCCAAAACAGCGTATGGTAGCAAAGATACCAGAATGTCGAGAAACCGGCTGCCACCCACTGGTCCGGCTGGTCTTCCCACAGGCTCTTTTCCCATAGTTCATCTGGGCAGTCGCGCAGATTGTCGCCTAACATATCGATCGCGGCTCCAAACTGCCGCCATAACATCTGATTATCGATAATGGTCATCTTATCCTCGTTGATCAAAATGAGAGAAAACAACGGACAAGAAAATGCTCATGACAAGCATCCCTGCAAAAAAGAATATTTTAATCGCCCGGCCTTCATCGTTGGCCTTCCTCCAATATTTTATTTTTTACCATATAAATGATAAAAGCCAATTTATACCGGCTCGCGCAACAGCAGCACGTCGCACGGAGCATGGTCCAGTACGAATCGAGCAGAGTGGCCTACGGATTCCGGGACCGATCTTGGGCCTTCCCTCCGTTCCTTCGCTGGCCAGGATAACGATCAGTTGGCACTTCCACAGGTGAGCAGCCCTGACGATGATCTGCTCGGGTCTCCCAGGCTCGATCTCGCTCTGTATCTCGGTCTGGACCCGAAAGCCGGCCTGTTCCGCTTCGTGGCGGGCTTCTTCCATAGCCGATTCCGCGGCCGCCTTCTCTGCTGCGTCCAGGGTTTTGACCCGCTCAGGTGGAAGTGTACGGCGCAACTGTCCCGGCCCAAATAGGACTTCCTGCATGGTCTTGCGAGGGCCAGTGTCGAGGACATGCAGCAGATGGAGATCGTGCTGAGAGCCAATAACTTCCCGCATCCTGCCGATTATCTCAGACCCACCCTGCTTTCCTATGGCGCATAAAACGTGCATCTTTCACCTCCTTTGGAAATAAAAGAACGGACGTAAATGTCATATTCCAAGCGAGATCAAAATGGCTCCAACGGCCACCATCACCGGCACGACCAGGATGCCGATCTTGAAGTATTCCACCGACGAAACATCCAACCCCTTCCGGCGCAAGATCAACAGCCAGAGCATGGTGGCCAGCGAACCCACTGTGGTCAGGTTCGGCCCCAGGTCGCTGCCCAAAATGCCCGCATAGATCAACCCCGCACGCACCTGGCCGCTGACCCCCATGGCGTGCAGCGTGGACGTTGCCACAATAGCCATGGGAACGTTATTGATCAAATTTGCTCCAAGCGCCGTGCTGATCGCTACTACCAATGAGGAGCGCAGTGGGTTTGTACCAGCAAGCTGCATTAACCACGAAGCGAATGCATGGGTCAATCCCAGGTTCTCGATGCCCCTGATGACCACGAACATGCCGGTGATGAAGATGAAGAGCGCCCACGAGATCTCACCGCGCAGGCGTTTCCATTTCAGGGGACCGTAACGCCAGCCGCCAATCAGCAGCAGAACCGCCCCTCCCAGGGCCACCAGTGAAAGCGGTATCTGGAAGGTGGAACCCGTCACGAACGCTAAAGCGATGACTCCTAAAGAGACCAGGGTAAAGCGGAAAAACGGACGGTTTGGCGGCTCAGGGGAAGGGAGGTCTTTCAGCTTGTATTTGCGGCGCAGGTCGCCGCGAAACAGGAAGAGGAATAGTGCGATATTAAAGCCGATACAGAACAGGGCAGGCAGCAGCATGTGTTGAAGATAAACTCCCAGGCCTCCCCCGAAACTGTCCAGGAATAAGATGTTGATCGGGTTGCTGACGGGCAGGAGAAAAGATGCCGTATCTGCAATGAATGTGCAGGCGAACATGAACGGCAGCGGAGGCAGGCGCAGGCGGGTGACCATGGCAAAAACCACCGGCGTGAGGATAAGCGCGGTGGCATCGTTGGACAGGAAGGCGGTGATGAGCGTCCCTAACAGGAAAACACCCAATAACAGCCGGCGCGCGCTGCCTTTGGCAAGGCGTCCGGTCTGGGCAGCGAGGATATCGAAGATACCGGCCTGGTCAGCAACGGCTGAAATGATCATCAAGCCTAGGAAGAACCCATAGAGATTCCACTGGCCTTTCAGCACTTGCAGCGCATCGCCCGGCAACAGGTAACCACCGATAAGCATCAGGGTCGCTCCAACAGCCGCCGCCAGGGCTTCAGAGACATGGTACGGCCTGACCATGATGACGCCCAGGGTTAATATGAAAATCAATATCCCAAAGATCATGTGAAGCATTATTTAATTCCTAAAAGTTCATTTACTTGAATTAGCACTCTAGGCAAATTTAATAAAACTTCATTGTTTGTATACCGTACAACCCGTAACCCCATATTCCCCAATATTTTGTCACGTTCCGCATCGTATTCTTGTTGTTCTCGATGAATATCCCCATCCAACTCAATGACCAGTCCTGCAGAATGACAATAGAAATCCACAATAAATCCTGCGATCACCTGTTGCCGTCGAAAATGGTATCCCAACTTGTTTCCACGTAATTCCTGCCACAAGACTTTTTCCGCGGGCGTCATCTCACTTCGAAGGTCAATGGCTCGTTGTTGTTTTTCGGGATTTATTTTTTGTCCTGGGTTTATGTTCTTGATTGACATGTTCAAATTATATAACTGAACCTATCATGCCTCATCTTATTTAGAGCAAAAGACTCCCCTTCCCATTTGGGAAGGGGCTGGGGGTTAGGTCCTCCCCCAAATGCGACCTTCAAAATATTTTCTCAACCATTTAATTGTGGAGCATTTTGGGAATCGCGGTAGCAGGGCGAAGCCTGTGGGGGCTAGTTCCTTCCTAGCCCATCAGAAAATCATTCTGGTTATCGGGTTTGGTTAAGGCAAACGCCAACCAGGGCGGATATCCCGGAATTTGTCTGTCTTCAGTCTTTGCGGTCAAAAACTCCCGACTCAAGACTGGTCTTCAACACCTCCGGATCGAATTGCTTTCCGGCCTCGGACTTCAAGTATTCGAGCACTTTTTCATTCGGCCAGGCCTTTCGATAGGGCCGGTCGGATGTGAGAGCATCCCATACATCTACAATGGAGAAGATGCGCGCTGTAAATGGTATCTGTTCGCCTTTCAAGCCGCGCGGATAGCCGGTGCCGTCCCATTTCTCATGGTGACAATATGGGATATCCATGGCTGATTTCAGATAGCCTATTGGGGATAGCATTTCAAAGGCAAATGAGGGATGCTTTTTTAAGATCACCCATTCTTCGTCTGTCAATTTGTCTGGCTTTAGTAATATTCCGTCAGGGACGCCCATCTTGCCTATATCGTGCAACAACGCACCACGGCGGACATTCACCAAATCCTCATCCTTGATCCCGAATAAGATTGCCAGTTCCATCGTCATTTCGGTAACCCGCTGGGTATGACCTTCGGTCTCCTTGTCGCGCAAGTCCATGGCCCGCGACCAGCCTTCGATGGTGGCATCGTAAGCCATGAAAAGGTCCATATTGGAACGCTGCAAATTATTAAATAAAGACGCATTATCTATCGCCAGGGCAACCTGGCCCGCCAGTGCGTTCAGGAAGTCAAACCATTCCTGATCGGGCTCGAGGGATGTACGGTGGAAGACCTCCAATACCCCCTTGACGCTTCCTTTGACAATAAGCGGTACGCCAAAATAGCATACAAAATTCTCATCTGCCGGAAATTTTTCAGAGAGCAAGTCAGGCGATTGATCCTTCACATCCGGAATATGGACAACCTGGCGATCCAGTACGACGCGCATGGCAAGGCTCTGGCTCAGCTGCGTGAGTCTTTTCTCAATGGATTTACCGCGGAAACCTTTACCACTACCAAATTCCAGCTGACTTAAAACAGCATTCAAGGTCAATACGTCGGCGGCATCCACGCCTAATTCTTTGGTAACAAACTCAAGGATCCAGGCGAGATTGTAGCGCAAGTCGAAACTGGACGCGATCACCTGGTCGATCTCCCGCAGCGCGGCAAGATGCTCAATTTGGAGTTGGATTCTTTTTTCCGCCTTCTTGCGCTCGGTGATATCGCGATTGATGCTAATGTATCCTGAAATGTTTCCGCGGTTATCATGAAATACTAGGGACGATAATTCGACGGGAAATCGCGTCCCATCTTTACGGGCCTGGGTCGCCTCTCCGCGCCAACTCCCCATCTCCGCTATTCTGTTCATCATACTCTCTGAATCTACTCCAGGCCACTCGGGACGGGTGATTTCGAAACCGATCCGACCGAGCACTTCCTCTGGCTTCCAACCGTAAAGGGCCTCGGCAGCCGCGTTCCATGAAGTTAAGCGATATTGAGCGTCGGTGGCAATGATGGCATCGTTTACATTCTCCAGCACACCGGCCTGGTATCGAACGCGTTCCTCAGATTTCCTTTGCTCGGTTATATCGATCATCGAAACAATTACCCTGGATAAGGATTCCTCATAGCCGGGGGCGGCAGACCACTTCAAACTAATATGGATCAGCCTGCCGTCCAGTGTTCGACCGCTCCTTTCCCATCCAAACCTGGTTTTGCCCTCTGCAATTTGGATCAATTCCTCCTGAAACTCCTGGTCCTGTTCGATATAAAACAGGTGTGCCGGTTTTTTTGTCATATCTTCTTTTTGATCCGCACCGAATAATTTCAATGTTGCATTGTTTACATCTACAACTTTTATCGATACGGCAAGCTCTGCTACCATTTCGGGATGCAATTTAAAATATTCGCGGAAGTCTGTTATACCTTCAGCCTTCAAATCATCCAGCCGCCCTTTAACGGCTGAGAAATCCTCTTCCCAAAGCGATATGGGCGAATCTTCGAACAACCCTCTATAGCGAGCCTCGCTTACGCGCAATATCTCTTCAGCCCGCTTCTGCTCCGTTTCCGCTTCGATCAGAATCCAGAGCGTAAGATATATCCTGCCCGATTTCATCCAGCAGGTTCTGATCGTCATTGCTGAAGCTGTTTAGATCCGAGGCATAGACTGTCAAGGCGCCAACGACTACGTTCTTTTGCCGAATTGGGACTGCTGCCGAGGAGCGATAACCGCGTTGCATAGCCTGTTCCCGCCAGGGTGCCATTCTGGGATCATTGGCAATGTCCTGGCAGATAACACACTGTCCACTCAGTATGGCTTGTCCGGTTGGGCCGCTGGCAAGCTTGGGCTCATGGATTGCGATCCTGATCGTGGCCAGGTAACCGTTTTCTTCACCCGCAAAGGTCGTTGGTTTAACTTGCCCATTGCTTTCCTCAACCAGACCGATCCAGGCCATACGGTACTTTCCATGCTCGATTGCGACACGGCAGATCTCTGAGAATAAAGTGCTCGCGGTCCCGTACATGCACAATGGTTTCATTGATCTGCGCCAGGGTGGCGTACAAACGATTCTTTTGAAGGATCTGCTTTTCCGCCTGCTTGCGCTCGGTAATGTCGTTCATCGACACGATCACCCTGGATAAAGTATTCTCAGGGCCGTAGGCAATTACGGACCAGCCCATATCGATATTGATCGGCCGGCCGTCCAATGTTTTATTGATCCCTTCCCATCCAAACCTGGTTATGCCTTCTGCAATGTTGATTAGTTCGTGCTTGTATTCCTTGATTTGCTCATCATTAAATAGTTCTGCCAGGCTTTTAAGCAAGTCCTCTTTTCGATTTGACCTGAACAGGCTCAGGGTTGCCTTGTTGACATTTACAATTTTAACGAGAGCTGCGCATTCAGCTACTGTTTCCAGGTGGGATGAAAAATACTCCTGGAAGTTTGTGATCCCTTCTTCCCGCAAAGCATCCAGCCGCTGCAGCACGGCCGAGTAATCCTCTTCCCAGAGTGCGACAGGCGTATCATCGAACAATCTCTTATACCGGACCTCACTGGCTTCCAGCACCTCTTCTACCTGTTTGCGTCTGGTTATATTGCGGATGTTACATTGGATGACCGTTTTGGTTCCAACCGGATAGAGGTTGCTGACGAATTCCACCTGGATCAGTTCACCGCTTCTTGCCCTGAGCGGAAGGTTTTCGTACCGGATATACCCTTTCTTCTTCAAATCATCGAATGCAATTTTATTGGAATCGACATCCTTGAATGCACCGACTTCCCACAGTTTCTTTTTTAAAAACTCTTTGCGCGAATATCCCAGCATGTCGACCAGATAGGGATTGACATCGTCGATCATACCGGTCTGCGCGTCTAAAATGAGTATGCCGTCCTGGGCGGCTTCGAATAGACGGCGGAAACGAAGTTCAGAATCTTTAAGGATTTGGTCGGACGTTTTTTTATGTTCCACCCTTTGAATTTTCGGTTTGGTCGCAGCCTTGGCGCTTTGCCTCAATTTGTTTGATCGGCCTGTTGTCGATATCTTTTTTGGAGAGGTGTTTTTCATCGTGCACCCCATTTTCTTTATGACCGAACGGTCATCTATACGAATTTTACCCTTTTTTACATCAATATTTATATCAAATCAGTTTTCCATTCTGATTTTACATTCTCACGTTTAGCCTTTATAGACCGAGTAACGGATTGCATTTTTCTTGGTATTCTTTACTGTATACATCAAGTCATCGACCAACTTAACCAATTCATCGGTCGTGGATGGTATTGCGTTGAATGTCATGATGCCGATGGAAAATGTCACATGCCACTCGCTCTTTTTCATTTCACCCAGAAGCTTTTTTTTGATTTTTGATATGACTACTTGCGCAACTTTTTTGTCTGTTTCCGGTAGAAGGATCGCGAACTCATCGCCGCCTATCCGTGCCACAACATCTGTTTTCCGCAATCCTTTTTTGGCAAAAGTTACTGCGTTTCGGAGAACTAGATCACCGGCGCTGTGACCGAATTGGTCGTTGATGGTCTTGAAATTATCGATGTCGACATAGGCGACTGTAAAAGGATGGTGATATCTTTGAAAAAGGTTTATTTCATTTTGGAGTAGGTCATAGAAGAATCTTGAACTTACCGCGCCGGTCAGGTAATCTGTACGGATCAAATTCTTATCTTGTTCCCTCGATAATTTCAATTCCGCCAATAGCAATGTCACGATAATATAGAAGCCAAATCGAATGGCGGCATTCCACAAATAAAAAACGGGCTGCGAGTAATTTTTCCCGGATAAAAACTCGATACTTAACTCAATCAGGGTGCTTGCAATAGCCGCTGCAACCCCAAGTCGCTTCCCTGCAAACCAGATAAATAGGGATATTGGCAGTAAATAGAATACTGAAAACGAGATACTCATATCCTGTCCAATAATCGAGCAAACCAACCAGGGCTAGGAGAATAACTCCCACCATCGCCCAGTAGGATTTGCTCCTGTTCTCGAGGCTGGCAATTGCATCCATGAGTGTCCATGCTTTCTTATTCATTATATAGAGTGGATAGATCTAACCAGGGGGGGGTTGGACGGCCCTTTTGTGAACATGAAGCTGCGACATTTTGGGCTGTAGGCATTGTTTTTTTCCTTGATGTATACATCCGTGACAACCGCCGTTTTCAGATGATCTCTATTTGCGGGGTTTAATTCGTAAAATCCGGTCCTCGTTTAAGCTGCTGCTAAGCGATTATTAGCAATTCATTAATCTCTTCTACGTTCCCTTGTCAAAGGCTTCAATCCGTGCAAGAATGAGATTGCTCCATTTAGGGCGCCCCCCTCGCCCTGAGTGGAGTACTTTTATTTACCTTCCACAATCTTTATCTCTTCCTCGCTCAGTCCATAAAGCTCATATACCAATCTGTCAATCTGGTTCTTCGGAGTTTTCATCGAACAAGTGATACTGCGCTTGTTCTTCTTTCACAAAATTGCTGTCAAAGATTTTGGATAAGCCAATGAATTGCTCCAAAGGGACTTTTTGCATGGCTTTCCTTAAATATCTTTCTGTTTCATTGTCATTCATTCGGGTTAAACCGTGCTTATATCCGAAGGTTTTGTTCAATACTTGGGCAACTTGTCTTGGCCAGTAACCCGCGCTCATTTGAATAATTGTGCCTTGTACTTCTTCTGCCATACGCCTAATTCTGCTGTTTTCCCCAATGCGATCTACCAGGATAATGGTTGCCATGAAGAATTTTGAATGACCTAATGAAATCTCGCGTTCGAAGCGCGTCACCTTATCGAGTGAAATTTCAGGGTTTCCTCTTCCGATAAATCCTATATCGAAACGAACGCCTTTCCCCAATTCATAAAGCAGGGTCGCGTCGCTTTCCCTTTTTTCATCACGTGAGGATAGCCAAAATACTCGTTCATATTCTCGCGGCGGCGCCATAATATGCTTGAATCCTAAAATGTGAAGAAGGGAACCAAGAACTAATTTCTCGAACAGTTTGCCGTATGCGGATTTTTCTGAGCCACGAATGGCAAGAGTTTGCCGCGCCAATTGTGTTTAAGGATAAGTCACCCATAACCAGTTGATCTGCGCCTTTTGATTCCCATTAATTGTGATCTCGCCTTGCAATGCTCCCTTTTCTGTTTTCCTGGCAGTAATTACTTCATTGCAGATTTGAATATATCGATCGCGATATTCTGCAATTGCTTCAGGATCGTCTCTCAAAACATTTTGAAATGCCTTATCGGTCAGGCCGAGAATCCATTGAGCAAGCCACCTTTCGGCCTTGGATAGATTTCCTTTCGAAAGAATGTCAGTGGCAATATTTGGAAGTTGGCTGATAAAATCTTTGGAGGATGCAGAACCTTTAATGAATAATTCGATGGTCGCTAAATTCAGCGTGGCAATTCTGCGGCACGTGAGGGCTTCGGTTAGAGTAGCGTAAGTTTTTTCCTGTGAGAATATCCAGGACTACGCCGCGCACGACGTCCAGACCTATTTGTTCCACAAGCTGGCTGCCGCTTGCGGTGAGCAATTCTAAATCGGCTGGAGAAATTAATTCAGTCAGGGAATTGGCTTGTTTTTTCTTTTTTGGCATGTTACCCCCTCAAAATAACATATTCTCGGCATCAATCGGTGCACAGTGGATGGTATGCACTTGCTTTGCTTCTTTTCCAAGCCATGATTTGGCTTCTTCTCGAATGATGGATACGTATTTTGGATTCTGTTCGAGCAGCACAAAACGACGTTTAAGCCTTATGGCCGCTTTTCCAACCGTCCCAATTCCGGCAAAAGGATCGAGTACTACATCGCCTTTGAAAGAATAATAAGTGATTACTTTCTCTGCTAACTCAACAGGGAAAATGGCGGGGTGGCGCTGGTCATGTGATGGCGTAATCTTCCATATATTGGTCCGGTCATAATCGTTCCCAATCTTTGATGCTTTCACAGTTTCTTTGTCAGGATGAGCGCGAATATTCCAATCGATCAATTTATCTGTATGCTTGCGATAGACCAGAATATATTCCGTGACAGGTACGGGTTTGTATTGCAAAGGGTTCCTGTCGGCGGCAAAGCGCCTTCCTCTACTTGTTGCCCAGCCAGCGCCTTCGGGCTTCTCCCAAATAATGTCATCGATGAAATCATAGCCTTCTTCAATGAATAATCTGTGCATGTCAAAGGGTACGGCAATTCGTTGAGATGCCTCGCTCCTGCTTGTGCGGCGTATAAGCACGGGCGAAATATTCATTACAAAAAAGCGGCCCTCCGCCAAGACACGATGGGCATTTTGGATGATTTTACGGATTTTTAACAGATATTCTTCATAAGTTATATAATCAGTGTATTCGGGTCTGGCATTGTAATAAGGGGGGGAAGTGAAAATTAAATTCACGCTTCCCGCAGGAAGTTCTTGTAAGAGTTCTTCGCTGTCGCCTAGTGCGATTGTATTTCGCAAGGATGATAATAAATAAGTTCCGCTTTGTTTTTTGGCCTTTATTTTTTTATGACCATTTCGCCCAAGCAGGCGGGATTCAAGTAAATCAGGGTTTGTGGATTTATCTTCTATGATCAACGTAGTGTATGCATCAATAACAACTTCCCCTATTCGCTCATGGGATGTTATTCCCACTAACGGTACGCGCCAGATATGATAGCGGTCGTCTACTTCTGGCAACCCAAATTCAATTGCATTTTCTAGTTTCGCACGCGTACAAGCCAGATAGATGCGACTTTTTTTGCCGATTTTACGTCTAGAACATTGTATTTTCTTTTTGTCGCGACTGTTGGTTTTGTAAGCATGGCAAGTCTATTTTACCATTTACGCTAATGCTGTTTTTGCTCGGTCGAAATCTTCCAGCAAAGGAACCAATTCGGCGAAGCCTTTCGCATCTATCTAACACTGTCTTTCAATTGAGGATGGTTCTTTTGTCAAATTGCAGATGGCTTTTCGGCCTTTCTTTCCCTCAAATCCCCAAACTTGAGACACAGTGGACACAGTGGACAAAATTGTGTAAATCCTGATACTCCATGGACGGTTTTTAACTTGACTTAGAACAATTGTTCTTTATAATAAATATATAAATTTCACCACGTACATTGCTCATGAATCATGGAACTTGTAACCTGTAACAGGAGTTAAAACATGACTTACAAACCCAATGGTCGTCCTCGCGGCGCACCCCGCAACAACATCAACCATCTCAAACACGGTCTCTACTCTCATCATATCTCTGTTGACATTGACGAAGATCTCCTTCCCATGTCCGAGGATAAAACCACCGATGAATTGGCCCTGGTTCGGTCGCGTATTAAGATATGCCTCGATAAACAAGGCTCAGTATCCGAACAGGACTGGCTGGCGTATGAAAAGGCCGTCTCGCATTACGTCGGTCAGGTCATTTCCATGCTCCACAAGAATTCTATTTTCGGTCGGGATAACAAGGAAGCCCTTCTGACCGTTATGGATTTCATCCATGAAGCCAATGAAGTGCAAAATGTTCAATGACCCGCTCGCCCGGGAACGCCTCGAGCGCATGGGTAAATTGTCTGGTAGGGAGCGGCAGGAATTGCGCAAAAGAATCAGGGGGTTAAAAGGTTTTGCGCTTGGTCTGGTCGGCGTACAGTTGCGCCCTTATCAATTGGAAGCCGCCAATGCCGTCATCAAGTCGGTTTATCGGCGCGATGGCGAAACGTTCGTGATCCTGTTTGCGCGTCAATCCGGCAAGGATGAATTGATTGCCAATCTCATCCTCTTTCTGCTTGCACGCCTCTCCGATAAGGGCACTTCCATTGTTTGTGCCCAGCCCACCTTCAGTCCTCAGACCGAGAACGCCATGCAGCGCCTCGAACGGCGAGCCTTCCAACGTCACTTCTTTCCGTATGCCGGTTTCCATAAGCAGCTTGGCTACATGTATTCTTTGATGTCTTCCCGTGTATTGTATTTTTCTGCCGATCCCTCTGCCAATGTGGTCGGTCAGACCGCCGACCGCTTGCTCATTATCAATGAAGCGCAGGATGTGCGTAAGGGCATATACGACAAATGCTTCGCTCCTATGGCCGCAGCCGGCAATGCCACCCGCCTCTTTTCGGGTACAGCCTGGACGGGTGACACACTTCTCGAACGCGAAAAGCGTTCCGCCCTCGAGCTGGAAAAGCGCGACGGTCTCAAGCGTGTCTTCGTCGTAACTGGTGAGCAGGTCGCCCGCCATAACCGGCGTTATGCGGTTTTCCTCAAAAATGAGATTAGGAAAATGGGTCGTGACCATCCCCTCATCCGCACACAATACTTTTGCGAGAACATAGAAGCCCGTTCGGGCATGTTCACCGCCGCCCACCGCGCCCTGATGAATGGGGATCGACCGATCCATCCTGTACCGGTAGGGGCGCAATATATTGCGCCCGTTGATGTCGGGGTCGTGCATAATGCACCCCATGCTTTCCTCCTCGACGTCGCCGGACAGGAGGAATCGACCACTTCCTTCGATCCAAACACCCTCGCGGGAGGAATTGAACCGGATTTGAATGGTTTTTTTTCCCCCGAACAGGGTGCTGGCCGGTTTAAGCCGAGCGAGCCTCAAGCGAGTCTCGGCAACATCGACGACACGAGTCGTCGATGTAAGTCGACCGAAACCCCAGCATCGTCACGATCCAGAGACTCAGTCACCCTCCGCATCATAGAAATAGATCTCTCCACCCTTGAGACGTTGGGCGCCCCCACCTACCGCGCTGTTCATCTGGAACAGTGGACCGGGTTTGAACCATCTCACCGTCTTTGGCAAAATAAAAGCCCTTGCCGAACGTGGATGCCTCAGCATATTGTCATGGATGCCACCGGCGTCGGCGAAGGACTGTGGGCCATGCTCGACAAAGCCTTTCCCACTCGTGTCATCCCTGTAAAATTCACGCAGTCCGTGAAGAGCGAGTTGGGCTATGGCTTCCTCGCCATCATCAACACCGGCCGCTTCCGTGATTGCGTCCCCTGCCATGAGACCGACCGCCAGTATGCCGCCTGCGAATCCGAGATCCTCACCGGCCCTTCCAAGATCATGCGCTGGGGAGTGCCCGAAGGCCGCCGCGACGAGAATGGCCTCCTCATCCACGACGACATCCCCGTCACCGATTCCCTCACCGCCATCCTCGACCACCTCAACTGGATCACTCCACACCGACACCGTCATCATCCAGCCCCGCGATCCGCTTTTGGATATGGATCATCATTACTAATATCGCCTGCTTATCGGGCAAGGATAGAATATAGTTGCGAATAAGGATATGAAAGGCCCCATTGCAGGCCCTTAATCCGCATACTGCCGAAAATATTCCAGGGCGCAGGCGATATAATGAATAAAAATCATCCAAAAATTCTTCGAGCTTCCACCAGGATACTGGTGAAGAAAAGCTGACCGGTATCGGGATCCTGTGTTCCAGGCTTAAATCTTACTTTAAGGTAACCGCCATGAACATAATGAGAAATATATTTCGAAATGACCTTCCCTTAGATGTAAAAGCTTCCGATGCCTTTCAATTGGATATCGCCCTGGAACGCCGGAAGACATTCCTGAAGTATATAAACCGCGCCTGGTTATTATTAGGGGTCGTCACGCTGGCCAGCATTCCTTTTTTCCCAAACAACCGGGCCGAATTTACATGGTTAATAGCCGTTACGTTTCCAACCTACTTCCTTCTTAGAATTCTAAACATTTCGGAAAGGACGCAACTGGCAGGGATCCTTTTCACACTCATCGTAAATTTTGCCCTTTTCGGCCTTTTTCTTGTGGTGGTCAGGGAGTTGGGACCGTATCAAGCGTTCGAAACCCAGGCCACGGTCTGGATGCTGATGGGACTGGCTGTGATCTTCGCCGGGGCTTTGATCGATAAATGGGCCGCCCTACTGACAGCTTTCATCAACTCCATCCTGCTGATCGCGACACGGAACATCCTCGCGCCGGGTTCCGACCCTCGCCCGAGTGTAATGGTTTTTTGGGGGATGTTGGCCCTCACCATCTGGCTCTACGAGGACACAGTAGGCAAAGCCGATTTGCAGGTTTGGTCCCAACTGGCAGATCGCAAGAAGGCCGAGGAAACGCTGCTCGAAAGCGAGGAGCGCTTCCGGAGTCTCTCCGGGGCCGCTTTTGAAGGCATCATGATCCACGATCAGGGCATCATACTGAATGCCAACCAGGCGTTTGCCGACCTGATCAGCTATCCCAACCCCGATGAATTGATTGGGAAAAATGGGCTGGATATCATGTCCCTCACGCCAGAATCGAGGGAGCTCATCAAGGCTCGGATGGCCTCGGATGTGGATGAACGTTTTGAAATCAACGTTCTTAAACCCGATGGATCGGTCTTTCCCGCCGAGACCCAGGGAAAAGATATCACCTTCAAGGGTCGAAAACTCAGGGTTGTCGCCATGCGCGACATCACCGAACGCAAGCGCTTCGAAACACAATTACAACAAACGACAGCCAGACTGGACGCCATCTTCACGGCTTCACCCATCGGCATTGTCTCTTATGACCTGGAAGGAAAAGTTATCGCCTGGAATCGGGCCGCCGAACAAATATTCGACTGGAAAAGCGAGGAAGTGCTGGGCCGCTATGCGCCCCACATTCCGCCGACGATGCAGCCGGAGTTCAGCGCCCTGCACACGCGCGTGATTAACGGTGAAACCATACGTAATTTGGAATTACGACGGCAAAGAAAAGATACCACTCCCATTGACATCACCTTGAATGCCGCGCCCATGTACGACCCGGCAGGGGCGATCACCGGCCACATGGCGATCATTCAAGACATCTCCGAAAGCAAACGGGCCAACGATAAAATACGCCAACTTTCGAGGGCCGTGGAACAAAGCCCTGTCAGCATCGTCATCACCAACAAAGCAGGGGCGATCGAATACATCAACCCCAGGTTTACCCAGATCACCGGTTACACCTACCAGGAAGCCCTTGGGCAAAACCCGCGCATCCTGAAAACAGGATACACCAGGCAGGAGGAATACAAAGAACTGTGGGATACCATCTCGTCCGGAAAGGAATGGAAAGGGGTATTCCAAAATAAAAAGAAAAACGGCGATCTATACTGGGAATCTGCGGTGATATCCTCCATTTCCAATGACCTTGGGGAGATCACCCACTTTGTGGCCGTAAAGGAAGATATCACCGAACGGAAGAAAACCGAAGGCGAATTAAAACGTTATGCAAAAAACAATGCCCTCCTGTATGAACTCAGCCAGAAAATCCAGATCGACTTAGACATCGATATAATTTTCGACGATATCCATCACGCCGTTCAAAACCTGATAGGCTGTGACGCCTTTGTGATCGGGCTCTTGAACGCAGCCGACCAGGAAATAGAGGATGTTTATCTCTGGGATCATGACCGACGGTGGCCTGGAGAACGCCACCCGCTCGGGCACGGATTGACGAGTTTTATCATATCCTCCGGCCAACCCCTGCTTGTGAATGAATGGGATGAATCTTATTCCCGGATGACCAACCCCACGATATTCGGCGAACCCGAAGAGGAGACCCGCTCAGTGCTGGCCGTCCCATTATTCGAAACAGGAGGCAGATGTTTTGGAATGATGTCCGCCCAGTCTTATTCCTCCAATGCCTATTCCCTGGAGGACGAGCAAATATTAATGACATTAACCAACCCCGTTTCACGAGCCATAGAAAACTTCCAACTCATTAAAAACCTGCGCAGTTCCAACATTGAATTATCGCAGGCCTATGACACCACCATCGAGGGCTGGTCGAGGGCCATGGACCTGCGCGATAAGGAGACAGAAGGACATACCCAGCGCGTAACGAGCCTGTCCCTGAAACTTGCACGCGCGATGAACTTTCCCGAATCTGAACGGATCCAAATCCGGCGCGGCGCCCTGCTCCACGACATCGGGAAGATAGGCGTGCCCGACCAAATCCTGTTTAAACCTGGCGATCTTACCAAGGAAGAATGGGATGTCATCCACCAGCATCCGATCTACGCCTACAACCTGCTTTCAGGGATCAATTTCCTGCATTCCGCGCTGGATATTCCCTATTGCCATCACGAGAAATGGGATGGCACAGGCTACCCACGCGGGCTCAAGGGAGAACAAATACCATTAGCCGCCCGGATACTTCACAATCGTCGATGTGTGGGATGCATTGACCAATGCCCGTTCTTACCGCCCGGCCTGGACCCCCCAAAAGACCCTGAACCATATCAAGGAACAATCTGGTAAACATTTCGATCCGCACGTCGTAGAAGCGTTCCTAGGCCTAATCGACACCGGCATGTTGGATGGATGAAATCCAACGACCGTCAACGTGCCCATCCATCACCGCTTGGGCGAAGCGGTACCTTACCCATGTTTTCGAACGGAAGGCCGGTTGTTTAATAATTTAATCTAAAGTGAGATGGATCATGGTTTGACACGATGATCAGCCGGCGTCCAGGCAACCACACAATTTCTTCCCTGTTGTTTGGCCAAATACATGGCCTGGTCGGCATTATTAATCAAGACATCCACCGTAAGGGCCGGGTCAGGGGTCAAACACGCCAGACCCAGGCTAATAGTCACCTTTATGTCGGAGCCTTCCACCTGGAACGATTGGCTGGCGACGGCCCGGCGAATCCGCTCGGCGATGGTGAGACATTGATCGGGAGTTGCGCCATTCACAAGGATAATAAACTCTTCGCCCCCATAACGACAGGCCATATCATTTCCGCGGAGGGAGTTTTTGATCCCCGCCGCGACAGCCATCAGAACCTGGTCCCCGACTTTATGACCGTGCAGATCATTAACATTTTTGAAGTGGTCGACATCCAACATGATCATCGCCAACGGGCTCCTGTCGATCTTCACCCGTTGAAGGGCCTCCTCTGCAATCTCCAGGAAACGCCGGCGATTAATCAGGCCGGTCAATGAATTGGTGGCAGCCAGCTCGCGATAGATATCCGCTTGTTTACGAGTGAGTTCGACGCTGTGTAGGATTTCCAGGTTCTTGATGTGCCGGTCGGATTTATCGTTGAATATCTTTATATAAGAAGCATGGTAGGCTTCGAAATGAGCCAGGGCCGATTTATAGTCCTGTTTTTCCTTGTAAATCTCCACCAGACACTCATGGAGCAAGGATATATTCGTGAGTGAATTTATTTTTTCGGCGGTCCGGAGAGCCCGGAGGATCTCTTTCTCGGCCATGTCAAAATCACCTTTGACCCGGTGGATGCGATTTATCTCCAGGATGTAATGGATTTCCAACAACCGGCTTTTGGTCCTGCGCGTTATTTCAATGCCTTCGTTTAAATAAGCCAGGGCTTCGTCATAATTTCCCAGAGAAAAATGAATTGCTCCCAACGAATGCAGTGTTTCCATCATCCCGACGGAGGTTCCAAGCGTTTTAAACAAGGCTAGACTCGCCATGCCATACTTGAGGGCCTCGCGGTCGCGTCCAAGTAAATGCAGTGTATAAGCGATATTATTGTTGGCATCCGCCCGCCCAGTGAGATCTTCCGCACCCGCTTTTTCCAGGCAGCTCATGAAGTATCCGAGCGATTCGTCATAATTTTCAAGCCCATATTGGACCAGGCCGAGGCCGTTCATCAATGAGACTTCGAGGTCGGGATGGTTTTCGTTTTGAACCAATTTCAGGGCATTCAAGTAGTAATCCATCGAGGTGGGGAAATCATCGATGTGCCAGTAGACCCTCCCTAAAATACTTTGAATGGAACCGATCAGATAATGATCGCCGATCTGTACCGCCAGGCGATTGGCGTTCAATCCGATGGGAAGGGCTTCCTCCGGTTTGCTGAGCATATCCAAGCAATAAGTCTGAGTCCTCAGGCATTCAAATTCATCCGTGGGCTGGGCGTCGGCGCAATCGGATAGCAGGCTTTGAGCCTGCCTTGCCAACAGGATCGCTTTGGGTCCATCCTTTTTGCAAAGCGCCCAAGCCTGACGGTTTAGTTTCCTGATCTTCTCGAGTTTTCTAATCATGAGTTTAACCAAGGACTTCCTGAACTTTTCCTTGAAGTCGCCTGAAGGCTATGCTGTTTCCTAAACCCATCTGAGGGGAGCAAGCGGAGCTATGGGACCAACACGTTTCCCATGTATATAATTATAGAAAGGTAATCTTATAAATTACATAGCAATTGTCATACACATTTTCGTCCGATCTTGACCATACCATCCTGCTCAGCCCCTGACTGATCCCTGCGTTTCCGGACCGGGCTAACTTTTTGTATCGGACAGCCAGAAGGTAGCGATTGCGGAATTTGGTTAAGGACCCCACTGGTTCGCGATCGACAGGATACTTTTCGCTAACCTCTACCGTTAAAACAAAGTGACCCGCAGGGTGCTACGCGAAAAGCATATTGCCAGCCGTACAGACAAATAATTCAAAATATTATTATTTCTTTATCTCTAATCTTTATCCTCTTCTTTCTTTCTCTCTCCTTGACTTTCCACCAATTAAATAGTAAAATCCTATTAATCGGATTAATCGTACAATATGCTTCGCGACCGACCTTCCGTTGATATCTCCGAATTCCTCCGCTATCTCGCTTCGCACCCCGAAGCCGAAAACGGCCTGCCTTCGTTAAACAAATTAAGCGAAGACCTGGGCATCAGCCTGGCCGCCCTGCGTGAGCAACTCGAAGTGGCGCGCGCACTCGGCCTGGTGGAGGTACGTCCTCGCACCGGCACGCGCCGCCGCCCCTTCTCCTTCACACCCGCCGTCAGGCAGAGCCTGCGCTATGCGCTGGCACTCGACGACGGTCATTTCCACAAATTCGCCGACCTTCGCAACCATATCGAGACCGCTTATTGGAACGAGGCCGTCTGCAAGTTGACCGAGTCCGATAAGGCCGAGTTGAACGATCTCATCCGCCGCGCCCGCGCCAAGCTGGCTGCAACTCCCCCGCTTGTCCCCCATGAAGAACATCGCAAGCTGCACCTGCTCATCTATTCACGCCTCGATAACCCGTTCGTCACCGGCCTCATCGAGGCCTATTGGGATGCCTACGAAGCGGTGGGCCTCAACCTGTACGCGGGCGGCATGGATTATTTGAACGAGGTCTGGGGTTATCACGCCCAGATGGTCGAATGCATCTGCAATGGAAATTACGACGCCGGACGCGAGGTCCTGATCAAACACGTGGACCTGCTCGCCCAGCGTCCTGCTTGAATGAACTAGAGGTGAATAATGGTTAGCCCGGCAACAAATGTCAAAGACAAAGTAGTGAACGATTTTTCGATCACGATTGGCACGGTCAACGGCTCCGGCAGCCAGACCGCCAACACCACGATCTTGCGCGCCCTGTTCAAGATGGGCATCCCCGTTTCGGGCAAGAACCTGTTCCCTTCCAACATTCAGGGACTGCCCACCTGGTACACCATCCGTGTGAGCAAGGATGGATACCTGGCCCGCCGCGACGAGCAGGAGATCATGGTCGCGATGAACGCCAACTCGTTCGCGCGTGACCTGGCCTCGGTGCAGCCCGGCGGAGTCTTCTTCTACGCCGACGATATCAAGCAGCCCATCACCCGCACGCGATATCACCGTCTATCCCATGCCCGTTAAGCAGATCGTCCGCAGCGACGCGAGCATCCCCTCCGATTTCCGCGACCTGGTCAGCAATATGGTTTATGTCGGCGTGGTGGCCCAGATGCTGGGCATCGACCTGGATAAGATCGACGCCGCCCTGAACTTTCATTTCAAAGGCAAACAGAAACCCATCGACATGAACTTCAACACTGTCAAAGCCGGCGCTGAGTGGGCCAAAGCCAATCTCGAAAAGAAGGATCCCTTTTTCATCGAGCCGATGAACAAGACCGACGGTTTGATCATGGCCGACGGCAACACCGCCGGCGCCATCGGCTCCATCTTCGGCGGCGTGCAGTTTGCAGCCTGGTATCCGATCACACCCGCCTCTTCACTGGCCGAGGCGCTCAACGATTACCTGCCTCAGCTCCGCAAGCGCGAAGATGGCAAGCATACCTATGCCGTCGTGCAGGCGGAAGATGAAATGGCCGCCATCGGCATGGCCATCGGCGCCGGCTGGAGCGGTCTGCGCTCGATGACCTCCACCTCCGGCCCCGGCCTGAGCCTGATGACCGAATTCGCCGGGTCTGGCCTACTACACCGAAGTGCCCATCGTCGTGTGGGATGTCCAGCGCATCGGCCCATCCACCGGCCTGCCCACCCGCACCTCCCAGGGCGACCTGACCTTCGTCAATTTCATGGGCCACGGCGATACGCAGCAGATCATTCTGCTGCCCGGCGGCGTGGACGAGTGCTTTGAGTTCGGCTGGCGCGCCTTCGATATCGCCGAGCAACTGCAATCGCCCGTATTCGTGCTGAGCGATCTCGATATGGGCATGAACCAATGGATGAGCAAACCCTTCGAGTATCCCGACCAGCCCATGCAGCGCGGCAAGGTGCTGTGGGAGAAGGACCTGGACGAGACTGAAAGGCAATTGGGCCCGCTATCTCGATAAGGACGGCGACGGCATCCCCTACCGCACCGTGCCCGGCAACAAGCATCCGGCCAGCGCCTATTTCACGCGCGGCACCGGCCACGATGAACAGGCGCGCTATACCGAAGACGCCGACAGTCTGGAAGCGCATGATGGACCGCCTGAAGAAGAAATACAAGACCGCCCGGAAATACGTCCCGGCACCCGTGTCTACGCAAAGTGACCGGCGCGAACGGTTGGCATCATCGCCTTCGGTTCGACCGAGGCCGCCGTCCTCGAAGCGCAGCACCAGCTTGGCCGCCGAACACGGCCTCAAAGCCGACTTCATGCGCGTGCGCGCCCTGCCCTTCACCGACGAAGTGACTGCTTTCATCGAGAAGTACGATCAGATCTTTGTCGTCGAAATGAACCGCGACGGACAGATGTGCCAGCTGCTCAAGATCGAATATCCCGACCAGGCCGCGAAGTTCAAGATCGGTCGCCTTCGGCGACGGCCTGCCCGCCTCGGCCAAATGGGTGCGCGAAGGCATCCTTGTCCTGGCTACAAAGTGCGCAAAGCCAAGACCGCCAAAGCGAAGAAAGTTGCCAGCAAGAAGACGCCGGCCTCGAAGCCGAAGAAACCGCAAGGCAAAGTGCAGCGAAAGCGAACGCAAATATTCGAGTCATTGCTGGGTCAGCGGCTCCAAGCGATCGCGCTACCGAAGTTATCGTCGATGGCTATACAGTTGCAGCCACTTCGCTTCGATCCGTGATGCGCCGCAATCGCAAGAACTTCGTGATGCATTGAGATCAAGTGATGGATTGTAAGGAGCAACAACTATGACTGAAACACTTCCCATGGCTGGCGCACCGGCCCAGGTAAACCTGGCCGGACTCGCCAAGAATGATTATCGCGGCAACCCCAGCACCCTGTGCCAGGGCTGCGGACACAACTCGATCTCCAACCAGATCGTCAGCGCCCTGTACGAAATGAACGTCGTGCCTGAAGACGTCGTCAAGTTCAGCGGCATCGGCTGTTCGAGCAAATCGCCCACCTATTTCCTGAACCGCTCCTTCGGCTTCAACGGCCTGCACGGACGCATGCCGTCGGTGGCAACCGGGCGCCCTGTTCGGCGATCATCACCTGCAAGGGCATCGGCGTTTCCGGCGACGGCGACACCGCCAGCATCGGCATGGGCCAGTTCAAGCACATCATGCGCCGCAACGTGAACATGCTCTACATCGTCGAGAACAACGGCGTGTACGGCCTCACCAAGGGCCAGTTCTCCGCCACCGCCGAAGTGGGCCTGAACCTGAAGCACCAGGGCACCAACCCCTATATGCCGGTCGACATCTGCATGGAAGCGCTGGCCTCCAACGCCACCTTTGTGGCGCGCTCCTTTGCCGGCAACCCAAAGCAGGTCAAGGAACTGCTCAAGGCGGCCCTTTCCCACAACGGCATCGCCGTGCTGGATATCATCAGCCCGTGCGTCACCTTCAACAACCAGAGCAACGCCTTCCACTCCTACACCTGGGGCAAGGATCATGAAGAGCCGCTGCACGATATCACCTACATCGCCCCGCGCAACGAGATCATCCTCGAAGAGGAGATGAAGGAAGGCGAAGTCCGCGAGGTGGCCCTGCACGATGGCTCGATCGTCATCCTGAAGAACCTCGACAAGGATTACGACCCCACCAGCCGCTTCGAGGCCTTGCGCGATACTGGAAGAAGCCCAGCGCAACAACTGGATGGTGACCGGCCTGCTGTACGTCGAGACCGACAAGCCCTCCCTGACCGAGACATACAACCTGATGGACACTCCGCTCAACCGCCTCACCGAAGCTGACCTGCGCCCTGCTCCCGACATGATGAAGACCGTCAACGATTTGATGTTTTAGCCAAACGACGTATCTACTCACCCCGACGTCCCACGCTTTCAGCCTGGGACTAGGGATTCCGGAAAAACGATATGTGCAGGGCGTACGCCCTGCACATATCGTTTTTCCGGTATTCATGCCAGGGCTGTGATAGATAATAAACAACACTCCCCATTTTGAAAAATGGGAAGCGTTGTTTTTATGGGGCAAATAGATATACTTGACCCATGGATGAGCTTGAGAAGATCCTTCAATGCTGCGCACGTGAGCTTACCTTTGACTTTATCCGTTCTGCCGGCCCCGGCGGACAAAATGTCAACAAGGTTGCCACTGCCGCGCAACTGCGTTTCGACGTACGCGGCTCACTGGCCCTGCCTCAGGCCGTCAAGACGCGTCTTATCCATCTGGCAGGCAAGCGGATGACGAATGAGGGCGTGATTGTGATCGAAGCCAGGCGCTACCGCACACAGGACCAAAACCGGGAAGATGCCCTGGCCCGTTTTTCGTCGCTGGTGAGGAAATCATTCGAGAAGCCGAAGCCCCGCAGGAAAACAAGGCCAAGCGCCGCATCCAAAGAAAAGCGCCTGCTAACTAAAAAGAAGCGCGGCGACGTAAAACGCAAACGCCAGGCCAGATCGTTCGATTAACTATCTCCACGTGAATTGAAGAGTGCCGTTATACGGAAGTGTGATGGCCTGATTATCGGGATCGGCCTTACCGCATCTTCCGCCCGCACAGTTGCAGTTTGCATCCATGGTGTTGCTCGTACAAGCCACGGATACATACGACACCTGCCATGAGCCGCTGGCTGAAATTGGCATATAGGCGTAGAACTGACCGGTGCTGTCCGTTTCAGCATCGTTCCGCAGCGCCTTGGGTCCTGTGCCTTGCGTCACTGCGAACCCGATCCCGCTGACCGGAACGCCCGCCAGATCGAGCACCTGTCCCTTAATGAGCTGAACGTTTCCGGGTGTGACGAGCGGCGACGGATCCAGACCTACACCTCCGTTCACCAACGGAACCAAGACCCAACCGTAGACATTCGAGTCTGTCAGGACGTAAAGCCACTGCCCTCCCGGAGCGTGCCCCCAAACCTGGAGGCGGGTGCCATTTGCCAGCAACCTGCTGACGGGAAACAAAGTTCCCGGCAACGTGCGCAGGTTGACATTGTCGGCGGAGGTTATCACATAATATGGAACATACGGCCCCTGGGTCGGCGTCGCCGTGGGAATCTGCACCATGGCCTTCGTTGGAATGGGAGGCAGGTGAGTAAATGTCGGGATGGGAGTAAACGTACCTATTTCAGTCGAAGGGGCGGGGGTAACGACAAGCTCCACTCCGCCACAAGCCTGCGTGATAAAAGGCATGCAAAGACCAACGATGAGCAATTTCAACCCGCGCATTAGCATTTCCCTTCTGTGTTAATTCATTTCTTCCGCAACCTTATGTGGTCGATGTGGGAACGGGCGTATCGGTAGGAACAGGCGTATGAGTCGGTTTTGGCGTCGGTGTGGAAGGCGGGTTATACACTTGTAATCCCGAAAGGTTGAAAGCCGGATCGATTTGCAAGTTGGCCGCCGCGATCCAACACGGATCGTGGTAGATGGGGTTGGTTATAATATACCAGCCCGGTATACTCCCCACGCCGATCAGCTGGACCGTCGTGCCGGTCTTGACGGAGCTAACCACCTCATAGACATCACCAGGCCCTTCCGAGCATAAGGCGTCATGGATCACTACCGGATTCCCCGGCGTGGGCGTAGAGGAAGGAGGATTCGTATTGGACGGAATGGGCGTCACTGTCGATGCAGACTGCGACGCGGAGAGGCTGGTCACAAGAGCGGTCAGTGTGGCAGCCACCTGTGAAGCCGCAACATCCGGCGTTGGGGTGGCGGATGGAAGATTGCAAGCCAGGATCGCCACAATGAACAGCAAACAAGCAAGGATTAATCGCCCGAAATTTGCGTGCATACTACCTCCAAATTAATTTTTACCGGTTGGCAACACGATAATCAATGATTCACAAAGGAATGACAAATACAAATCTTCTTAGCCACTCCGGATTTTTGTGTACAATGATTATATCAAGTGTAATTGTGTAGACTTTATATCGTTTTTTTGCAATGTAAATGTTTGTAATTTCAGGAACATTTTATACTACTATACGTCTAGGTATGAGTAATCTGGTTCAATTCAAAATCACCCATTATTCAGATCGGAGGATTTTATGACGCCTAAAAAATTCTTTCAAATCATCGTACTCACAGCCATCCTGCTGGCTTCCTTTGCAACCACGGGTCCGGCATTTGCCTGGTCCGGCTGTGGCGCGACCTATGTCGTCCAGCGCGGCGACACATTAGGGTCGATTGCAGCGAATTGCGGCACCAGCGTATCGGCCCTTCAATCCGCCAACCCCAACCTGGGCTATTGGCTTTACGCCGGCCAGACTTTATCGATGCCGGGAAGTTCATACAATAACGGCAACGGTTATTATAACTACACCGGTTATTCCAACACCAGTTATTCCACCTACATCGTCGAACCTGGCGATACGCTCAAGATCATTGCCGCCCGCTTCGGCACGACCGTGGGAAACCTTGCCAGCATGAACTCGCTCTATAACTACGACCTGATCTATGTGGGCCAGAGTCTCAGAGTGCCCAATGGCAGCAGCCCGGTTTATTATCCTCCCACCCCCGCGCCTCAGCCTGCGCCGGTAGCCGCCGGAACTTACGTTGTCCAATGGGGCGACACGATGCGCAAGATCGCAGACCGCATGAACATTAATCTCAACGACCTGATCGCCGTCAATCCCCAGCTCTGGAACCCGAACTTGATCTTCATCGGAGAAGTGATCAACCTGCCGGCATCCGCATCGCTTTACACCATTCAGCGCGGGGATACGCTCAAGATCATCGCGGCCCGCTTCGGTACGACGCTGAACAACCTGCTGGCGCTCAACCCACAGATCTGGAACGCCGATTGGATCTATGCCGGACAAGTGATCCGCGTCTGGTAATCAAATTTTACAAGTAAGAGAACGACCAGCTCCTTGCAAATTCAATTGTCATAAATAACGAAACTGTATAGACTAATCAGGAGAAACCAGTATACAATAGGGGTGAAGAAAACATCCGAAAAAGGCAAACCCGGTGAAAACCGGGGACGCAAAGCCAACGGGTCTACAGTCACACTAGTGACCATGATTGCCAGGCCGCCGAAGATCATCGATCTAATTGTCGATATTGCATGCGGCGAGCCTGGATCATTTCCAGGCTCGCTGTTTTCTTTCAGTAAATAATCCGTTATCCGCTCTATCGTTCGATAAGGGCAAACCCGGCGAAAGCCGGGGACGCAAAGCCAACGGGTCTACAGTCACACAAGTGACTATGATTGCCAGGCCGCCGAAAACAACATGAACACTACATTCCAGGTATCACCAAACAATTCATGTTAACTGCGTCTCCCCTGTCTCGGGTGCCTTTATCAAGGAGAAATACCGATGGCACCCAAGACCAAGCAGCCACGCTTCCATCTGATCAGTTCGACATCGTTTATTGCCGGCATCAGCCTGTTTATTTTGATCGTCCTGGCATTTCCAGCGCATGCGGTATCGGCCGACTCTCCAGAAATTACAACGCCGCTTCCCAATCTATCAAGTTTTGCGTCATCCATCCAAAACGGGGATGGGAAGGTCGTACGCGGCGCCTATGCAGACGGTCTGTTCGCGTTGCCTATCCTGCAACAACCCAGCAATAATGCGGCATTACGTTTCGACCGTTGACAATACCCTGACACAATTCGGGGAGGCAAGCCAGTTTGGAAATGTCGGATTGCTGGCACATAACTATCTTAGCGGTAATTTTTTCTTTCAGCTAACGACCGGCATGGTAATTCAATTAGTCTATGGGGATGGGCGCATCGAAACTTACCAGGTGACCCATATCTATCGTTATCGAGCCACCTCACCCAACAGCGTATCGAGCGATTTTGTCGATCTCGATACACAGGAATACTCTTACAGCCTCCGAGCTTTTTACAAAAGTCTATAAAGGATCGCGACATGTGACATTCCAAACCTGCATCAGCCAGGATGGCAATTCGAGTTGGGGGAGGTACTTCGTAATCGCAGAACCCAAATAATCGCAAATCGAAGCAACCGGGTAAACTAAAAACTTCATATATTCGTCTTTTTGTCCTTCTGCATTCTACTGCTGCTTGCATAAATCTCTACTGCACGCAGGCCGCTCCGCAGTACTTTGCAGTTTCAACCGACTTGATTCCATCATTCTACCTACCTATTCACACAATTACCCTTCTTGATTGACATCTCTTCTCATCTCGTGTATGCTTCCGTGTCCGGGCAGGCCCGGCGCGGCAGAGCCTTCCAAACCCCGCCAGGATCGAAAGATAGCAACGGTAAGGAAGTGTCTTTGGGTGCCGCCGGTCACCTGCTCGGGCAATCAACCAATCATTATTCACGGCCCATCCACATCAATCTTCTACGACAGAATAAACATATGCCGCGTTGGTTACCTCCCCTCCTTATGACCGTCCTGGGTATCGCCCTCGGATTGCTGTATGGATGGATCATCAACCCGGTAAAGTTCGTCGATACCACGCCTGCCTCCCTGCGCGTCGATTATCGAACCGATTACATACTCATGGTTGCGGAAGCTTATCACGGGGATCAAAACGTCGAGTTGGCCGTACGGAAGCTGGCCCTCTTCGGAAGTGAAACTCCCGCCTCCATTTCCGAGCAGGCGTTGCAAGCCGGTCGTCAATTGAGCTACTCACAAGACGACCTTTCCCTGCTCGAGGAACTGACGCGTGCCATGCAGGCCTATCAGCCTGTTTCGACGCCCCCGGGAATCCAGCCGGAAGGCGGTACCCCATAAAAAAGATTCCGTGGTTGTGGCTAGTTGGGCTCGTTGTGGGCATTGGACTTGGTGTAATTTACTCATGGATCATTTCTCCCCTCCGTATCATAGATACCAGCCCCAGCACTCTGCGAACCGACTTCAAAGACCAGTTCCGGATAGCTATTGCGGCATCCTACGCAACAGACCATAATCTCGACCGGGCCAGGGCCCGTTTGGTATTGCTCGGTGATCCGGATCCGGTCGAAGAACTTACCGCCCAGGCACAACGTATGCTCGGTGCGGGAGAATCCTTTAATGTAATACAACAAGTTGCCAACCTCGCGACTGACTTGCAATCCGGCATCGCGAGCATCCCGCCTACATCATCTCCCACTCCTACGTCCATCCGAGTTCAAGGTTCGCTGACACAGGCTTCGCCTGTGTCAACCACAGGGACTCCAATTGGAATTGTTGCATCACCTACAATCGAATTCACCAGCACACCAGTCATTTTCGATACACCCACCCCGCGCCCTACACGTACGCCGGTCCCGACGGCCGGTGCGCCCATCCAACTTGTCAGCCAGGACCAGGTCTGCAATCCCGATCTAACGAATGGCTTAATGCAAATATCGGTGCTCGACAGCCGTCATCATCAAATGCCCGGCATGGAGATTATTATTACGTGGAACGGCGGTGAAGAACACTTCTTCACCGGTTTTAAACCGGAAATCGCAAATGGGTATGCAGACTACGTTATGCAACCCGGCGTGATCTATACCGTGAGGGTCGAGCAATCGGGTATACCGGTTCCAAACTTGAGTGCGCCCGCCTGCCCGGATACAAACGGGCAAACTTATACAGGCGGACTAAAATTGATTTTCCAGCAGCCCTAACAAAAAGTGCCTACTGCGTAGGCACTTTTTGGGTCTTTCAGTTAATATATTTGCCGCTACTAACAGCCTGGGAATCTTATGCAGTGCATCATTCCCAAAACGGAGTTCGATATCCACCTGCGGAGAGGGAGTCGGTTTGATTAGGATTTGATTACTGCTCTTGATCCCAATCATTTGGATCAAATAACGCAAGGCATATAGTTTGGGAGAATAAACAATAACCACAGTCTGATCGGAAGCACCGGTAGGCGCACCGCCGGATGCCGCCATGCCCTGGCTGTTCAAGTAATTACCAATACAACTGTCCAAACCATTTGTGTAGCTGTCATTAATGACCATGATCCGGGCGGCATCAGCCTTCATTAAGGAGACCGGATCACCCTTAGCGATTGGGCTGGTGGGGCCATTGGAAGTAAAGATCTCGTCACGCAAGACGCGTATTTTATCAGGGATCGGTTTGTCAACGCTGGCAGGTCTGGCCGACCCAGATGTGACATTCGCAAAAGTGACCATGCTGTTATCGATCACACCCTGCTTGATATCTTGCAATGAGATGTCTTTTGTCAGAGGAGCCAATTTTAAGGCATCCGCAAGCGACATATTGGTATGGATGCCCTCTGAGAATATGTTATAAAGCTGGGGCGCCTGCGCCATTAATTTGGGGAAATAATCAGGGCTGAAGACCTTATTCCGAATGGCAATGATCACTTCCTGCTGGCGCTTTGCGCGGCCCACATCGCCGTCGCTGCATCCCTGGGATACATCACGGCAGCGTGCGAAGGCAAGGGCGCGCTTCCCATCCATGTGACGGATGCCACAACATGTTACTTTAAAGTGATCTGTACCGGTGCCGGTAGGGTCGAGGTTGAGAGTAACCGGTTCATCATAATAGACATCAATACCGCCTATCTCATTAATGAATGAGGTGAAAGTGGAAAAGTCAACTTGAATATAGTATTGGATGGGTACGCCGATGAATTGAGACACGGTCTTCATAGCGAGGGCCAGGACCACCTCCCGGCAATTTAGCGCCTTCGCCGTCGGTCCAGGCCGTGTTGATCCGGCTGTATCCAAATCCCGGTATATTAACCCACATATCACGCGGAATTGAAAGCATCCCTGCCGTTTTCGTCACCGGGTCCACGGTCAATACCATGATCGTATCCGTACAGTGCGGGCAATCCCCTTCGCTAATATCGGTGTTTGTGCCTCGCAGGCCGAAGAATACAATATTGATGCGGCTGCCACCATCCCACTGCAGGATATTGAACAGCGGGCGCTTCCACTTCCGGGGTAGGTGGAATTGCCGCAACGGGCGTACCTTGCGCATTGAAAACCGGTGTCCCAAGCGGATTCACCGCCGTTCCGCCACAACTCGCCGGCGCCATTCCTGGCAAGGCAGTCAATTGCCAGCAAGCGGTAAAACTGCTGGCAAAAATGAACAGACCAACGGCAATAACCAGCGCAACGCCCCAAAAAATGATCTGGCGTACCGAAAACTTTGGGCTTGAATCTTTGGAAACTTGATGTTTTTGAGGAATTCAAGGATTTTATTCATCATCTACTCTGGCTTAATATATACCATATTCAGGCCAAGCCGTTCCAGGCCTTCCTTGGCCCAATAATTTACCATGGCAGAATCATCTTCTGTCGCTTTCAGCATCAAAGAAATTGCACGGTGGTCGCGAATTTCGGCCAGGGTCCGCATGATTTGGATCTGCGCTTTCGGTTGTGCGTTTTGGTAGGCATCTAATAATGCCGGGATGGCCGGTTCCCCAATTTCGGTCAATGCATTCATAGCCAATGTACCAAGCATCCCTTCTGTGTCACCCAAGGCCCGGATCAGACCAGGAACAGCGTCCTGCGAGGGATGGGCGGTCAGTGCCAGTGCAGCAGCCTCACGCACTTCACAAGATGGATCGTCCAGTGCATCAATCAACCAATTCAAGGGTGGTTGGCTCATTTGAGCCAATGTCCGGACTGCCCACCAGCGTTGGTCAACGATCGATGAATTGAAGTAAACCTTCGAGAGTTGAAAATGCGGTTTCGCCCAAGTCCCGCGAGCTCAAATGCAGCGGCCTCTGCACGAATTCTCGTCTCCACTGATCACGTCAGCGACCAGATCATCCAAAGAAGCCATAAGGTTATATTATTTCGATGGAGGAGGAACGGGCAATTTTTCTTCCGTTGTGCTGATCCATTTATCCCCTTCATCGATCAGCATAACCGGTATCTCATCCACAATCGGATATTTGCGGCCGCAGTCCTGGCAGATCAGCCAGGCATCTTTATAAAGTTTGAGCATCCCATCTTTTTCGCGGACGCAGTTTGGACAACGCAGGATTTCAAGCAGTTCTTGGCTAACCATGTTCGCTCCTATCAGGTCGTTATTTTACCATGCTAGGAAGCAGGCGCCACACAAATATTCAGGCGTTTAGCGGCTTTTGCGGGATCATTTACACCGGGAGCATACTGACAAACAGCCTGCCAGGCTTGATAATGCGTCTTGAACTCATCCTGAAAATATGCTGCTCCATTCCTGGTGACAGTACGGGTCACATCGACATCTGCGCCATTGGCTGCCTAATCCGTTTGAGTTATTTGCCCAGGATTTAAATCCGGGTTTACCACAAAGGATGGGGCGGGCGCAGGAACAATATTCTGGGGTCCGGTCGTGTTCCAGGTAACTTTGCGCCCATCGGGAGTCGAATAGAATTTCCAGGTCAGGGAACGTGAGCCAAGGTCCACATTGGTTTCCATAAGGATCCAATATGCCGAGTCGTTGGTGAATTTAAAATCCACCAACGGGAAATAAACGGTTGCGTCCAGACCTGCCAACGTTGAATTATCTGAACCACTGGAAGTTTCCTCGTAATAATCGACCCGGTAGGCGTGCGGGATGCGCTCAACAACCGGATATCCACCGTAGAAAACCGTCCGAAAGAGAGTTGTGCTTACCTGACACACCCCACCCCCCACCCCTTTTATTGTCTGACCGCCATAAATGATCAGGGCTTCGGCAAAACCGTTATCGAGGCTTATATCGCCCATGGCTTGTCCCATGGAGAAGGTTTCACCGGGAGCGACCAGAACGCCATCAAAACGAGCTGCGGCAGTCGTTATATTTTGGATGCGCGCATCACTTGAACCCCAGAAATATGTCGTCTGCTGCGAAACGACTTGTGTGATGCCTAATTGCTGCGCGGTTGCCGAATCGGGCAGTGTCGGCTGTGTCTCATGGATGACTAATGGGACCGTATGCTGCCCTTGCAGTACCGCATCCTGGATGGCCTTCAGGCTGGCATCCACGTCCAGTGTTCGACCGGTCTGAGAAGGTGATAAAGCCACCAATTGGCCGGTTGCATCATTAAAGTGGAACTTTGCATTGGATGCCTGACGGTCCACTTGTGTCTCGATCCCCGCCAATATTTGGCGCAGCGCGTTCGGATCGAGGGTCACCTGCATATCGGTTTTATCGCCATCCTTAACTTTTTGAACTCCGATCATGTTCGCAAGAACCTGGACGTTATACACCCACGGACCAGAATCACCCGGTTGAGCATTGGGAAGAACCAGCTGCAAAGGCTGGCTCAGGATCTGCCGGGCAGTTTGAGCCTGCGTTGACAGATCCATGATGGCCGGTTGTACTTCTTGAACGACCAGGGGTACATTCCCATCCTGAAAGGTTTGCAGCCGGGCGCTTAAATAAACCAGACTTGCATCCAGGTTAAGCATACGGCCTGCCTGCCCGGGTTGGGCGACGACGTTGGTCCCATCCAAATGCAGGCTGGCGTCCACCATCGGTTGATCGATTTGACGGGAGAGACCTTGTAAATATTGATATGCCACACGCTGGTCGAAGATGATTACCGGCGCGACATCCTCTCCAAAACCGCGGGCGCGTATTTGACCGTTCAGGGCCGCGAACAGCCCGCCGCTCCGACCCAGTTGGTAGGCAGCCTGTGCACTGGACGATGGGTCGAATACCATCCCGAGCTGGGCGGGTTGAGCCACCCAAACCTTGTTGCCATCTTGAAACAAAACTTTACCGCTAATGGGATAAGAAAGGGTCTGGCTTAATTTTAAGGGCTGCGTCCTGCGGCGACATCCCAGATATATCCACGCCTGCAACCGATACGCCCGGAAAGATGCGGCCTGCATAAACCAATTGATAACCGATCACCCAAAGAAAGACAATTCCAAAAAACAATACCACGCCGGCCGCCAGTGCAGTCAGGACAGCAGCCAGTGTGGGTTGCCGGCCAGGTACTGGATAGGATAAGGTTGTCATGGTTAGATTATAACCAATAGAATGAAAGGCACCTTAATGATCTTAATAAAAACAGGTTACTAATATTTTTTTAGTAACAAACACCGGTGTTTCAACTACCTGTTTAACCAATTGAATCATAAAAATGGAATAAACGTTACACCTAATCGAACTATTTTATTAATTCCCTCCATCTTCAGCTCCGCCGCTATCTCCTCCCGAATCGCCGTGGTCATCACTGCCATTCCCAGAACTTCCAGAACCGTTGTTCCTGGTGCCTTTTTGGGGCTTATTCAAATTGTCGCCGGATTTTACCTCAACCTTTGTGACAATGAATTTTCCAACGGAATCAAAATAACCATCGAATATCACAACAGAGCCGACCTTTATTCCTCCAACTGTCCCCGCCTGGTCCATATAAACAGACTGCCCATTGATGATCCATACATCCTTCAACATGGACTGGACCACACCGCTAAACTGGTAGGATTTTTGTGCCTGTGTTGGTCCTTGAAATTCCGGGACGGTCAAGCCCGGCGTGGCCATGGCGATGGGTGTAGACACACTGTTTCCGCCTTCCTGTTCTCCGTCCGGGAGAGATTCGCTGTATTCAGACAAGCCCAATGGAGGCAGGGGTCCTCCTGGCTGAAGAACCTGCACTTTCTGCGCTTCGACAACTCCATCGCTGCTGGTAAACCCTATGACTATGACTGGGGCTCCGTCCTGAATTACGCCAGTGGGTGAATTTGTGGAACCTGTGACCGCAACTGGGATTCCCGAAACCTGCCACCTGTCATTCGTCTGTTTCGTAACTAATCCAGTAAATTCAATCGATGCCGCTTTTCTCTTTCCAAGTAATCCGCCTATCTCATCGAGTCGTTCCTGATCGAATTGACTTTCCAGCAGGTCCCGTTCTGGTGTATTAAATGCAAAGAAAAGGCGCACTCCTTCCCAGGATCGTTTTACCGAATAAAGCTGATCACCCGGCAGTGTTCCGGAGGAGGCGCTCACGAAACCGGTACCGGTCAACGCCAATATTCCAACCAGGCCAACCAAAATTGCCATGCGAGGAATTAAAGGGATCATCCTGCGGTGCGAGGCACTGCTCACTTTACGCAGCTCATTTGCACGCTGAAACAAGCGCACACGTCCGCGATGTTTGGCAGCTTCCGAGATTACGAATTGGCCTGAACTCCGGGCCAGTAAGGAGGCCTCCAACAACGGACGAAGTTCCAGCTCTTCATTGGGATAGTGCGCCAGGGCTGCATCCATCTCTTGTCCCTCCTCCATGGCTTGAAGACAATTTTCCAATGCATTATAAAGATCATTCATACGACACATTCCCAATATTCCGCTGGAGAGCAGCAAGCGCGCGGAACTGAAGAGCTTTCACGGCGTTTATTTTTTTCTTCAACAAAGAAGCTGTTTCTTCCAGGGAATACCCCTCGCCAAACCGGAGGGATAAAACGTGCTGTTGGTCAGACGTGAGCTTGCTAAAAGCTTTTCGAAAATTAAGAACCTGCTCATGCCTGTCGTATTCATCGCCTGGCAGGGAAGCCGGATCGATCACATCTTCAGGGAGAACTTCAGTCGGACGCCGATATGTGCGGCGAATATGATCCGTAACGATATGTGAAGCGGTCGCCAGCAGCCAGGCCTTCAAATTGGACCGAGGTCCGCGTTTATTTTGTACCGCCTGCAACAAACGTACAAATACGTCGCCGGTTATATCTTCAGCGACATATTGATCGTTAAGTCGATAGCGCACGTAACGATACACTTCAGGGAAATATTTGTCGTATATCGCGCCGATGCTTTTTAAGTTAAGGTTTTGCGCGCCTTCAAGCGCGTTTTGCTCGTCAAAATCCAGCATGGAAGTGACAGCCCCCCGGCTGTTAAAGAGGTCTATGGCGAGTCTGTTCACACGCAGTATATCATTCTCCCCGCTGGCAGAATCTTCGCCTGGCGGGTTTCGACCTTCACGATTGTCATTTTGGCTATCTTCGTTGCCAGAAGATATATATACACTCAATTTAATTTTTTCCAACCCGAATAAAACCATCATCGAAGGAAATAATGAACCCTTTCAGACTCCTTTTTAATAGTCGCTGTAAAGGGATTAAAGTTATGGCCTAAGCCAGGCTTTATCCATTTTTATCCACGACCCTTACAGGGTCCTTCGCGAAGGAACACGAAAGTTCACAAAGGAAAAAATTAAACCACCTCTTGCACAAGCTTATTGAATTAGCCCCCCATATACTCGATAGGCTAGAAAAAGGACCATTTTCAATATTTGGCAGGTAGAAACGACGTTATAAAAAGTGTCTTTTTAGCCGTAAGCAAGTGTGAAGGATACGGCCAAAATGGATAAAGTCCAGTTAAGTAATCATTCGTAAGTCTTTCTACTTGTTTTATGCTTTTCGGGGGCTGCTCCTGCGGAGTGCTGCGCGAAGCCCTCGAAAGAGCAACTGAGTTCCGTCTAATCTTTTTCGCCCGACTACTTAAAATAATTAACAATTCCCTCTTCTATTCCGAAATCAGGGCCGAAACGAAAAGGAATCCTGGTTATTCGGTAAAAGAATTGCCTCATGGCTGAGCGAGGGCATACACTCGCTGGAATTCCTTCAGGTACTGCGCAGCAATCTCGGAGTTGTAGATGACGATCAAATTTTCGTCGTTGGTTTTTTCGGCGCTGGCCGTAAAGTTATAGGAACCCATGACGACGATTTGGTCGTCAATGATCATGACTTTATGGTGCATTTGACCGCGATTTCCATCCATATGGACGTCCAAGCCTGCAGCGCGGAAGGCATCGTACTCCGTCCCCACATTCGATGCCACCTGCTCGGCTTCCATAACTCCTGAAACTTTGACACCTGCCGCCGCACGCTGCCTGATCGCCTCTCCCAACGGATCCGCCGTAAATGAATAGGCAAGAAAGTAAATACTTTTTTGGGCGTTATCCAAGAGATCAACCAGGGCCGCTTGAACATGGTCATCAGGCGAGAAATATATATCCATGGGTGTGCCGTCAATGGTTACGCCGCGGGTTCGGCGTCACAGCATCGGCTTTGGAACCGAATTTATCATCGACAAACATCTCATTGAATTCGGTCTCATAATCTTCGGCTGCTTTTTCTGAATGAATATGCATCAGGTTATTATTATCCGTATAGGCACCTTCGTTGGTAAAGTTCATCGAACCCGTCCAGACATCAGAGCGGTCGATCACCACAAACTTGTTATGCATCAGGCCTTCCCGGCGGTCGCCCAGCATCGGTAAGCCAGCCTCCATCAGGGATTGCGGTGCCGCGCTGTCCATGTTATCGCTCTCCATGACCACCCGCACTTGAACCCCGCGCCGAAAAGCATGGATGAGAGCATCCCGAACGCTGTGGAGGCTTAAACTATAAATAGCGGCGTCCACAGACAAATGCGCAGAATCAATGGCGGCTACGAGTGGACCATCCGGGCCGCCCGTGATCTGCTTGGCCGCCGGGTTAACAGGATCAGTAAAATATAATTCAAACCAGGGGCCCTGAAAGCCATATCCCACCTGCACAGGTATCACAGCCAACGAACTGTTCGTTTTGGGAGTTCCGGTGATTGATGGTTCTCCCACTGATGTGGCATTAGGAATGGGTTGATTTGTTGACGATATTGAAGTAAATGTCTGGCCTGCACAGGCGGTCAACAAAAAACAAATCGTGAAAATCAGTACGCTGAACCGTTTCATGGACCCTCCAAATTGGAATTATAGCAACTATTCAAGCGATTTCCCGCATTTACAGAGAGGTTACAAACTATTAAAAATCCATCCTCCACCGGATGATATAATCTGCGCGCCTTCCATGTTAGAAACTGAAACGTTAGAAACTGAAACCGCACCTTCTGCGAATCGACAAATCGCCCGCGCCGCGGGGACAGTTATGCTTGCTTTCGCTTTGAGCAATTTAATCGGCCTGGTACGGCAAATCCTCATTTCACGCGCCTTTGGGACGGATCGTTCCATCGACGCATTTTATGCGGCCTCCACATATCCCAATTTGATCTTCAATCTTGTTGCAGGCGGGGCATTATCCTCGGCATTCATCCCCACTTTCACGGGTCTGCTTGCCAAAAACGAGCGCCGCCCGGCCTGGAGACTTGCATCTTCGATCACCAACCTGATCCTTCTCGTCCTGAGCATATTGAGTATATTGTCCGCGTTTCTCGCTCCGCAGATCATCAAATACATCCTTGCACCCGATTTTCAGCCCAACCAGCAGTATCTAGCCGCCTCGTTGCTACGTATTCTGTTGATCGCCCCGGCTATTTTTGGTGTGAGCGGATTGTTGATGGGCATCTTGAATGCCCATCAACGTTTCCTTTTACCGGCGTTGGCGCCCAGCATGTATTGGATCGGAATGATACTCGGTTTGCTATTCCTCGTCCCCTTCATGGGGATCTACGGCTTGGCCTGGGGCGCGGTGCTTGGTGCGGTTCTGCACCTAGCGGTTCAAATTCCGGACCTACTAAAATTGCCGTTACGGGTTTATTTCGCGACCCTTGGTCTCGATAGTGAAACTGTCCGTGAAGTGGGAAGGTTGATGGTGCCTCGCCTGGTGGGCGTGGGGGTTGTGCAGCTTAACTTTGTGATCAATGTAATTATCGCCTCCGGCCTTTCGGAGGGTTCACTTTCCGCGATCAATTATGCGTGGCAGGTAATGACCATGCCACAAGTCGTCATCGCACAAGCAATCGCGATTGCCGCACTTCCAACCTTTTCCGCTCAAATTGCACGCGGAGATCCCAGGCAATGCGCGCCTCGCTTGCGGCAACTTTACGTGGCGTCGTTTTCCTCTCCCTGCCCGCTTCGCTTGGGCTTATTCTCCTCCGTGTACCGTTGATCACCCTGCTTTTTAAACGGGGAAGTTTCGATACTCAATCGGTAAATCTCGTGTCCTGGGCCTTGCTATGGTATGCAGCCGGCCTGATCGGTCATAACGTGGTCGAAATTTTGTCACGTGCTTTCTATGCTTTGCACGACACGAAGACACCGGTCTTTGTAGGCGCATCAGCGATGACATTGAATATTGTCTTCAGCTTTGCGTTCTCTTCCCTGTTTGCCAAGATTGGATGGATGCCTCACGGCGGGTTGGCCCTCGCCAATTCACTCGCCACGGCATTGGAAATGACCGCCCTGTTCGTTTTCATGCGCAGACGATTAAAAGGTCTGGAAGGCAGGAACATCTGGCAAGGCTTTGTACAGGCTGCACTTGGCACTTTGGTAATGAGCCTGATTGTCGTCCTTTGGTCACATATAAATGGATCTGTGTGGATAGTTGTTTTGGGAGGCGTTGCTCTGGGTTGTCTATGCTACGGAGTTTCACTCTGGGCAATGAGGATACCCGAACTTTCTGCTGCGATCTCAGGAATTAATCAAAGATTGAAACGTGGTCAATAAACAGGTTATTAGCTGCCCGAGAAGACACAATCAATTCATTTCCACAAAAACCATAATACTGTCGTCACCATAATACCCCACAGAATTCCACCGGTTACTTCCAGGGGCGTATGCCCAAGCACCTCACGCAATTCCTCCTCATCCCACATATGGCCCTGTAACAACTCCTCGAACAAGACATTTATCCGTTCGGCATGCATTCCCGCCTGCCTGCGTATACCGGCTGCATCGTACGTGACGATCATTGTTATGGCCACCCCGAGAGCGAACAACGGACTCCCATACCCAACATACAGACCGATCGCATTGGTAACACCGACGATCAGGGCAGAATGCGAACTGGGCATGCCGCCCGTCGTGAGAAGAACCGCCCACATCCAGCGGTGTGAACGCAAATATTCGAGCGGCACCTTCAACACTTGTGCGGTGCCCCACGCTATCAGGGCCGATATCAATACGCGGTTATAGAGCATTCCGGCCAGATTCATTTCATTCCTCAGCCATGTCGGACAATTCGCCACCCGACAATTGTTTGACTCTTAACTCTGCCTTATCAAGCAGCTCCGCGCACCGTTTCACCAGAGCCTGGCCCCGTTCAAATAGAGACATTGATTCTTCAAGGGAGCGCTGTTCGTTTTCCAGCGAATCCACAATGGTCTCCAACTCAGAAAAAGCTGCTTCATAATCCAAGTTCTCAACGGGTTTGGGAGAAGATGATTTTGGCATAACAACTCCAGTCGATTTACGATTTATTCGCCACGCTTTAAAACCCTGGCGTCGAATTCGCCATCCGAAACACGGACACGGATATCATCCCGGGCCTGCTTAACTTTACGGACGATACCTCCATCTTTAAGCAGGGTAACAACAGCATAACCCCTGTCCAGGACTTGCAGCGGGTTCAAGGCCTCGAGATGTTTACCCAATCCGTCAAGCCGACTCATTTCGAGAGCCAGGCGGTGAGCGCCTCCCGCATTAGCGCGACGGGCAAGATCATCGAGATGTTGCCGGTCAGATTGAATCCGCCGAACCGGGGAGAAAAAACGCAGGCCATCCTGTAAATCGGAGACGGCGCCACGCTGATCGTTCAGGAATGTAATCAAAAAATTTAAAAGCTGCTGTTCGAGACTTTGAAGATTTTCAATCAGACCGGGTATAGTCATTTGCGTCGCCAGTTCTGCCGCGGCAGTCGGGGTCGGGGCACGGAGGTCCGCCGCGAAATCAGATAAGGTGAAGTCTGTTTCATGGCCCACACCGCAAATGATCGGAACCCTGGAGGCCGCCACTGCACGGACTACGCGCTCATCATTGAAAGCCCAAAGGTCTTCAATCGAACCGCCACCTCTCGCAAGCAAAATGACATCAAGGTGTGGGTCAAGCGCATTCAACGAAGCGATCGCTTCCACTAATTTAGGGGGCGCATCCTCTCCCTGGACGGGTGAGGGTGCGAAAATTACTTCTGCCATCGGCATCCGCCGCTGCAGAGTATTGATCATATCTTGTATTGCCGCCCCCGTGTCGGAGGTCACAATGCCGATGCGTTTTGGCAGTTCTGGAATGGATCGCTTATGCCCTACTTCAAAGAGACCCTCGGACTCAAGCAGAGCTTTCAGGCGCAGAAATTCCTGATATAAGGCACCTTCTCCCATTGGCTGGATTTGATCCGCGTAAAGCTGGTACTGTCCCCCGACTTCATAAACACCGACCTTACCGTGTACCGTTACCGCCATCCCATCCTGTAACGAGAGCTTCAAACGCAACGCACCCGTCTTCCACATAACACTCCGCAGCGAGGCGCCTGCATCTTTCAATGTGAAATAAATATGGCCCGAAGCCGGGCGTGATAGATTGGAGATCTCCCCTTCCACCCACACATCCTGCAGAGAGACGTCAGATTCGAGCAGATCTCGTATATATTTCGTAAGAGCCGAAACTGTCCATTGAACCGATGCAAAAAGGGAAGGCTGCATTAAGGAGGAGGATACTCAATTGAGTGTGGAATGTCAACAATTCTTTCATAATTCCCCAGTGTGAAATTTGCCGTGAGCCACCAAAAAAGCTTCCCATTAAGCTTAAGCTGACGATAAGAACCCATTGTAATTGATGGATTCTCTGTTAAAATCCACTTAACCATGAAGTATATTTGGTCACCCTGGCGTATGACGTACATCGAAAATCACGGCAAGGAAGATGGCTGCGTGTTCTGTAAAGCGGCTGCCCGGGAAGATAATGCCGATAACCTGATCGTTCAACGCGGCGAACTGGCTTTTGTGATCTTAAACCGTTATCCTTACACCAGCGGACATTTAATGGTTGTACCTTTCAAACACAAGCCGAACCTCGAAGAGTTGGACCCCGCCATCCGGGCCGAAATGATGGAGTGGACTGCGCGCGCCACAACTGTGCTGCGTACTATTTACAATACAACCGCCTTTAATATTGGCGTAAATATCGGTGAGGCCGCAGGCGCCGGTGTAAAGGAACATGTGCACCTGCATGTCGTGCCGCGCTGGAATGGCGATTCTAATTTCATGTCAACGCTGGCTGAAACGAGGGTGCTGCCCGAAGCCCTGGAAGATACATGGAAACGGGTCAAAAAGGGGTTTTAATAACTGGCAAATTCCTTAATAAGCCTGGGGGTATTTATACAGGTTCAGGTGCAAATCTTTACGATCGGTGTTTTGGAAAGGTGCTGTAAGCCTTTTAGCGCCTATCGCAAGATATATTTAACCCGAGCTGCTATCTTCTTCAGCACAAGTGGTTCATCCGATAGAAATCACTCACCCTGTCCTCTCCCGTTGGGAGAGAGAAAAGCCATCTCATCCAAAAACCGCCAGAAACAGGGTGAGGGACGACTTGAATTTCAAGGTAGCAACTTGCGTTATTAAAGGATAATTACACCAGAACCGAAATTAGCGTTAACAGAGCCATTAATTTCTGGAGGTTCATAATGAATAAAAACTGGCCCATCCGGTGGGCTGTGATCGCAATCAGCGCAATTTTAATAAATGCGTGCGCCCCGTCCAACCCTGCTGCATCCTCTTTGTCTCATAAGAACAACGATGCAAATACTTCGGTGCCGCTATCGTCAACCCTCACCCCCCAACCATCCACTCCCACTCCCCAACCTACCGCGACATCAACTTTTTACGGGCCAGATCCTCAGAACTTTCCAACGGGTATCAACCCTTTGACTGGTGAACCTGTCATCGATCCAACTCTATTAAAAGTCCCTGCCTTGCTTGTTTCCGTTTCCAACTTCCCGGCCACTGCACGCCCACAAGCCGGCTTATCCTTTGCACCTTATGTTTTTGAATTCTCCATTACGGAGGGCCAGAACCGCTTCCTGGCCACTTTTTATGGCCAATATCCTGAACCAGAGGTGCCGGTACCCGGTGATTGCGAGGTCCGTACAGAACCTTTCAAACAAACCGATACGCTGTTAGGTAATCGGGTGTGGCTCGATACGAACAAAAACGGGATACAGGACCCAGGCGAAAATGGGATCGGAGGAATTTGCGTTAATTTGTATGACGAACAGGGTAACCTCCTTCAAAAGACAACTACCGACACAAATGGTTATTATGGCTTCAATGTCGAAAAAGGCCAGACCTATACGCTGGAATTCGTCAAACCAGCAAATCTGGATCTTACGCAACAGAATATCGGCGACGACAACCACGATAGTGATGCCGATCCTGCAACTGGAAAGACAGCACCCATCACAGTTGATAATGACACATTATTATGGGATGCCGGCCTGTATCCAAATAATTCGTTCGTTTCGCCAACTCCCAACGTCAAAAACGACCCCAAACCACAAGTCGGCCCTGTCCGCTCAGGACGGCTCCTGTATGCGTATATAGGTGGATTTTTCCAGGATAGCTGTCTTCTGGATGCATTCGCTTCACCGGAGGTGCTGGTAAAAATTCCACACTGTTCCTTTGTCACACACGAAGACTCAGGCGGCGGCTCCATGCTGGAAATCGACCGGATGAAAGCAATTGCCGAAGACAATATGAGGCATACGACCAGCCGGCCCTTTAATTACACCAGCAATGTTTTCTCAGAGGAGGTTCCAAGCGGTGGACTGCCTGCCTCCCAAATCAATGTTTTCTTCGCGAACCTCGACCAGTCGGGTTGGACCTACGACCCGCTTTATCAAGCTTACCTGCGTTTTGTCGATACTGCCGACAAAAATAATCCCGGCGTTTTGCATGCGGACACCGATCGGCTCACCGGTCGCCAACTCCATTTTGAGAATGTGATTGTCGTCATGGCTGATACCGATGTGATATCCCCGACGAATATCGACATTCACCTGGATGAAGGCGATGGGGGCCCCGCTTATCTTTTCCGGGATGGCCAAATGTTTCCCATAAAATGGAGCACCAAGGCCGGTGATTATGAAAAGCAAACCGGATTTCAGGCGTCCCATCCAGTTCCTGAATAAGGACGGTACACCCGCCGTCCTGCGGCCTGGTCATACCTGGGTGGTGATCGTCACACCTTTCAGTATTTTTCAAGGGCAGCAGCCCGGAGTCTATTCTGTCAGATATGCAGCTCCAGAAGGCGAAGCCCGGTAAATATAAGGTTTTGCAAAATAATCAAGAGCGCTCATATCAAGTGTTGACTAAGAGCTATAATTTCACTGCTTCTTGCATAAATCCCTAAACTTATTTCATCATTTATAGAGTAAAAAACAAAAAATTGGTTTAGATTATTATGCAATACCCTGTAAAAGTGAAAAAGTTATTAGTTTATATCGGCCTTCTGCTTTTATCCGCCTGTCAATCAGCCCAACCGGTAACACAGACGCCAACTTCCGTTACCCGACCCATCGAAGCCAGCGCAACACCCAAACCGCAGGTGGTTATTCCTGAAGGAATTAATCCTCTTACAGGCTTGCCGGTTTCTGATCCAACCCTGCTAAAAATTCCGGCTCTGCTTGTCTCTATCTCGAATTTTCCAGCTATTGGGCGTCCGCAAGCGGGTTTATCATTTGCGCCGTTCGTCTATGAATATTACATCACCGAAGGCGCGACCCGCTTCCTGGCCGTCTTTTACGGCAGGTTTCCTTCCCCAGAGGTCCTTCCGATCGGTGGATGTGAAGCTCGCACTGAAACTTTCGTCAAGACCCAGACTATCCTTGGAGACAGAGTTTGGCTAGACGCGAACGCCAATGGCCGGCTTGATATCGATGAAGAAGGCGTCCCAGGAGTGTGCGTAAATTTGTACGATGCGCAAGGGAATTTGATCCAACGAACGACCACCGATACGAACGGTTATTATGGATTCAATGTCCAACCCGGAAAATATATGGTCGAATTCGTCAAGCCGATGGACATGCAATTCACGAAGAAAAATCCGGGGGATGTAAATCAAGGAAGCGCAGCAGATCCATCATCAGGTCGCGCACAGGTAAACGTCACAACCGACGATCTTTCGTTGGACGCAGGGCTGATTCTCACGACCAGTCCAACTCCCTCTTCAAATCCACCCCTATCTCAAATCGGTCCGATCCGCTCCGGGCGGTTGATCTACGGGTACATCGGGAACTATTTTCAAAATAGCTGTCTCATTTATGCATTTGCTTCTCCTGAAGAGCAGGCCCGCATCCCACAGTGTTATATGGTTTTTCATCAACTCGCCGGAGGGGGATACATGCTTGATATCAGCGAGATGCTTAAAGACGCCCAGGATAACCAAAAGGATAAAGGTTCAGACTTCGATTACACCAGCAATCTTTATACCAACGAGACTCCGACTGGAGGCGTCCCTGCCACAAAACTAAATGTCTACATCGCTTATCAAAATCAATCCGGTTGGGGATACGACCCCCTCTATCAAGCATACCTGCGTTATGTAGATACATCAGAATACGACCAGGCGGGTATTCTGCACGCCGATACGGATAGGTTAACAGGACGGCAACTGCATTTCGAGAACGTGATCATCCTTTTTGCGAAACATAAAGTAATCTCCCCCACAAATCTCGACATTCACCTTGATCCGGGTAGAACCGGTAAAGCCATATTGCTGCGGAACGGTCAAATGTTCAATATCCAGTGGAGCACAGTCCTGAGCACAGATGAACAGGCCACCGGATCGCAACACCCCATCCGATTCTTGAATTCGGATGGCAGCCCGGCTGCCCTAAAGCCGGGACATACCTGGATCCTAGTGGTTACACCTGAATCAACAGTGGCAAAAAAAGCAGTTTCCGAATGGACTCTGACCTTTTCGCAGCCCCCCGGCGCAAAGTGATCTGAAATTAAACGGTTGGGGACAACTATCGGTAAATTGAGTTCAACTTCCAACCATAAACGATACAAGGCTATAATTGCTTATGGCTGACCACTATCAGCCAAGGAGAGACGTTGAGCCAAAATGCCGAAGCTGTGATTTTGAGCGCCGCTCGTACCCCCATAGGAAAATTTCAAGGCTCTCTCAGCAGTATTCCCGCAACCAAACTTGGAGCGCTTGCCGTCGAAGCTGCGATAAAACGCGCAGGAATTGACCCCGCAGAGATTGAGGAAGTCATTCTCGGCAATGTCGTGCAAGCAGGAGTGGGACAGGCGCCCGCCCGGCAAGCGGGGGTATGGGCCGGTATCCCGGCCACCGTTGGCGCAACGACAATCAATAAAGTCTGCGGTTCGGGTTTGAAAGCTGCCATGCTTGCGGCCCAGGCTGTCCGCGCCGGCGACGCGGATCTATTTGTAGCCGGAGGATTTGAATCCATGAGCCGCGCACCTTACCTGGTATCGGGCCGCCTGGGAGAACTGAAATTCGGCGATAAACAATTGACCGACGCTCTTCTCCATGACGGGCTGTGGGATCCCTTCGAGAATTGGGATATGGGCAGCGCGGCCGAGTTTATCGGTGAAGAATATGAAGTGACGCGTGAGGAGATGGATCGCTTTGCCCTGGAGAGCCATCAGAAGGCCGTTGCCGCCCAGGCGGCTGGAAAATTTAATGCCGAGCTCGTCCCTATCGAAGTCCCGGGACATAAAGGTGAACTCATTATTGTAGATACCGACGAAGGGCCGCGCAAAGACGCCTCGCTCGCCTCGCTTTCCAGGCTCAAGTCATCTTTTAAGACCGACGGTAAAGTAACAGCAGGTAATTCATCTAGCATGAACGATGGCGCTTCGGCAATCGTAATCAGTTCCCAGTCCTATGCAGAGAAACAAAAACTTAAGCCCCTTGCACAAATAATTGGATACACGCAAGTGGCAGTAAAGCCAAAATATCTGTTTGCCGCACCTGCACAGGCGATACCGAAGCTCCTGAAAAAAATCGGTTGGAAGTTACCAAGTGTCGATTTGATCGAACTTAATGAAGCCTTTGCTTCACAGGTGCTCGCAAACGGCCATGCTCTCGCAGACCAGGGTTGGGATTGGAATAAGGTCAACGTTCACGGTGGGGCTATCGCGCTGGGACACCCTCTCGGCGCCAGTGGAGCCCGCCTGCTTACCACCCTGATCTATGCCCTTAAAGATCGCGGCATGAAACGCGGCCTTGCCAGCTTGTGCCTGGGCGGCGGCGAAGCTGTTGCGATGGCTATTGAATTAAAAAATTAAATTTCTGTTTCATCACAAGGAGGCTTAATGGACCAGAATGAACGCAACGACAAGATCGAACTTTATGGCCATGGATTTGAGCTACTAACCACAGCACTCGTCTATGTCCCCAGAAAAGCCTGGGAGTTTAAACCTTCGCCCACAGAGTGGTCCGTCCATGAAGTCATTGTCCATATGGGCGACAGCGAGTCGATGGCCGCTCTCCGTCTACGCAAATTGATCGTTGAGCCAGGCAGTATGCTTATGGGTTATGAAGAGGCTAAATGGGCGGGTGCGCTTGGCTATCAAACACAGGACCCTGAGGATTCTTTACAAGTCATCAAATATGCACGACAAACGACTTATCACTTGCTCAAGACTTTATCCGACGAGGTGTATACACATTCCGTCACCCACCCGGAACACAGCGAACCTTATACCCTAGAGAGATGGTTGAATATTTATTCCAAACACATACCCGATCACATCGCGCAAATCAAGAATTGTGCGGAAGCCTGGAAAAGAAATAAATAAAACCAGAGGAAACCATGGGCATCAAACATATCTTTGTCGTAGGTGCAGGCACCATGGGAAACGGCATTGCGCAAGTGGCTGCGACCTCTGGATATCAAGTTACGTGCCTGGATGTGCTGCCTGAAGCATTGGAGAAAGCCCGGACAACAATCGCCAGATCCACAACAAAACTTGTCGAAAAAGGCTCTCTCACACCGGAACAGAAAGCGGCCTCCGATAATATCAACTTCGTCTCCTCCTACGAAACTGTATCCAAAGCAGACTTTGTCATAGAAGCCGCCACTGAAAATCCCGAATTGAAATTCAAGATTTTCAAGGAGGTGGACACCAGAGCACGTGAAGGCGTTATTCTCGCAAGTAATACATCATCGATCAGCATCACCAAAATAGCGGCCAATACAAAGCGACCGGATAAAGTCATCGGTATGCATTTCATGAATCCCGTGCCGCTGATGACATTGGTGGAAGTCATCAAAGGGCTTGCTACCAGCGATGAAACCTTGAAATCCACGCTGGAAATCTGTAACAGGATGGCGAAGACACCCGTCGAGGTCAATGATTCACCCGGATTCATTTCCAACCGCATCCTTTGTCCCATGATCAACGAAGCGATCTTCGCGCTGCAGGAGAACGTTGCCACCCCGGAAGCCATTGATATGGTGATGAAGCTGGGTATGAATCATCCGATGGGTCCACTCACTTTAGCCGACCTCATTGGACTCGATGTTGTCTTATTTGTCATGGAGGTCCTGCAGCGGGACCTGGGAGAAGACAAGTACCGCCCTGCCCCGCTTTTGAGGAAGATGGTGGACGCAGGATATTTAGGAAGGAAATCGGGGAAGGGATTTTATAATTATCAGTAATCCACGCTCCGAATATTAATTCGATAAATAATGCCAATCAAAAGAAACACAAACGATTACGTCATCATCGGTTCAGGATTCGGCGGCAGCGTCTCTGCCATGAGACTCACCGAAAAAGGTTATTCGGTATTAATTTTAGAAAAGGGGAAACGGTTTAATGATAACGACTTTGCCAAAACCAACTGGCAATTCTGGAAATATTTATGGCTACCGGCCGTTCGAGCCTTTGGCATATTGCAAATAAGCATTCTCAAAGGGGTAATGGTCTTACATGGCGTGGGTGTAGGAGGTGGGAGCCTTGGCTATGCCAACGTCCTGGAAGTCCCTTCGAACGAGACTTTCGCAACGCCTGCATGGAATCAATTCCTGGCCTGGGGCGAAATTTTGAAACCCCATTATGAGACCGCCAGGCAAATGCTCGGCGCGGCACGAAATCCAAAACTTTGGAAAGCCGACACCATCCTGCACGATATGGCGGATCGACGCGGCATGGGCCACACTTTCCGTGCAACGGAGGTCGGCGTTTATTTCGGCGAACCGGGCATCGATGTCCATGATCCATATTTCACCGGTGCGGGGCCGGACCGGGCGGGCTGTAAGCATTGCGGTGGGTGCATGGTCGGTTGTCGTTACAATGCAAAGAATACCCTCCCTAAAAATTACCTGTATTTTGCCGAGAAGAATGGGGCCAGAATAATCTCAGAAGCAGAGGTTATCGTTATAAGACCGTTAATAGTGGAAGGTCAAGGATCTTATAACACCCCGCAACAATCTGCCGTGGATCTACCACGTTATGAAATCACATATCGGACAAGCACGGCTTTCGCAAAAAGGAAATCACAAACAATCCTGGCTCGACAAGTCATCCTATCGGGAGGCGTAATGGGGACGGTCAAACTACTGCTTAACTTACGCGACGTGAAAAAGTCTTTGCCCAACCTCTCCTCGCAGCTCGGTCGTATGGTCCGAACCAACTCTGAAGCGCTGTTAGGTTCGGTGGCAAGAAAATCGGATATCAATTATTCAGAGGGCGTTTCCATCTCGTCCATTTACAACCATGACCCGATCACCCGGGTTGAACCGGTACGTTATCCCGACGGTTCGTCGTTGATGCGGTACCTGGCAGCACCGCTGATCGATACAGATGTCTCGGTTCCTATGCGAATATTAAAATTCATAGGTTGGGCGCTAACTCATCCTGTCGATTTTTCAAAGGCGCTGGTTTTGCCCGGTTGGGCTCATAACGTGACGATCATTCTGGTAATGCAACACGCCGATAACCGCATGCGTTTCCGCATGGGACGCAGTTTCTTCACACTGTATCGCCGCGGCATGCTGGCCGAGCGCGAGCCGGGTTATGAGATCCACGCACAAGTGAAAGGCTCTCATGATTTAACGCGCGATTTTGCAAAACGTACCAACGGGATCGCGCTTGGGTCACTCGGCGAGAATCTCTTGAACCTGCCAACCACCGCTCATATTTTGGGCGGGGTGCCGATTGGCAGAGATGCATCCGAAGGCGTCGTTGACGAGAACTTCGTCGTTCATAATTACCCCGGCCTGTATGTCATCGACGGGTCGGTGATGCCTGCCAACCCCGGTGTAAACCCCAGCCTGACCATCACCGCTCTGGCCGAATATGCGATGAGTAAAATTGGAAAAAAAGTTAACACCTAGGGTTACGTTATAATTTTATGAAAATATTTTCCAATGAAGAGCGAATCGAGAAAGAGTACCATGTCTCCATATACATTCTTATCTATAAATTTATATTGGGAATTATTGAATTCCTGCTAGGTCTGGCCATTGCACTTTTCGGGTCCAGAATATACAGAGTATATCAAAGGGACCTGATCAAGGAATTATCGGAGGATCCTCACGATCTATTGGCCCACCTAAGCGAAAAGATCGTTCCCAACGTGCTTACCCATAATACATATATTATTTTTTATCTAATCATCCTCGGTTTGGCAAAAATACTGGGTGCGATCGGATTAATTTACAAGCAAAACTGGGGCGTTGATCTGCTCGTCGGATTAACGATACTGATGGCCCCGTTTCAGATCGTTAATTTAATAATCCATCCGAATTTATTTGATTTTATCTATTTCATCGTTGGAATTCTTATTGCTCTTTACCTTATAGAATTCAGGCCCAAGGCATGGATATCTCGAATAATCATTTTGACTAGCCATAAATAAAAAACTTACTTGAAGTATATTGTCAATAATTAAGTAGTCGTTCGTAAGTCTTTATACTTGTCCTGAGCTTTTCGAGGGCTGCTCCTTCGGAGTGCTTCGCAAAGCCCCTGAAAGAGCAACTTAGTTGTGTCTAATTTTTTTCGACCGATTACTTAGAGGAGCAAAAGATGGTCACCTTATCAAATTCATTCTTTTTCTGCTTGTTCCGGTATCGGTAAAGCCGAAATCAGATCACGCGTGCGAAACTTTTCGATATATTCGCGCGTTTCCCAGTAATCCAAGCCCAGCTCATCCACAATATCGAACACGCTCTGTTTGCCCTCGAAGCGCATCATCATCTTCTCAATGGCGCGGTTAAGCTTCCAATTGACCTGCCAATCCACAAATAAACCATTTCCGGATAGAAATACCGGACCGCGGAATTTGCGCTTCGGCATGTAATTGCTGGCATAGATACGGATGATCTCTTCGATCACATCTGCGGCCTCTTGCAGCTTGTCTTCGTGCATAATATCAAGGTTGTCATCTGTCGTGTGGTATTCGGGATAAGGATAGCGACTGATCGATAAGCACGGCACGTTAACCCCGGGTCCATTGAGCACGCGCTCATCATTTGCGATGATATCCGCAAATGTCCCTTCACGGAATTCCCCTCCATGTTTTTTAAGCACATACTGTCCTACATGGTCGAGCATGTGGTCGTGTTGGCGTGTATGTTGCAAGCCAATCGTATTGTCATTGCCGGTCATTTCGATAAAGATTCCACCCCGGAAGCGGGGGATCAGGTCCTCATGGTGGGCCAGGTATGCGATTGTCCCTATCGTCTCAGGACCAAACCAAAATCGAACACTCATCGAACCTGCCGGCAACGGATTGGAAGCGAGCCGCCGCGCTACTTCGAGCGCCGTTACAACCCCTGCCGCGTCGTCATTCGCCTGGTTCGGGTGGCAGATATGCGCCATGATGAACATTTCCCCTGCTACCTGGTTGGCCCCGCCTAGTGGATGAGCAATGGAGGTGGCAACTTTAAATCCCTGGGCGGGATCGGTAATGAACTCAGACTTAATAACCGCGTGATATTTTTTATTATGAGGCAACCGGTCGAACTGGTCTTTCGTGAGGCAGAATCCCCAATTGCGGTCGTAATATTTAAAAATCCAGGGCACGGCGTTAGGACGTTTCTCGTTGAAATATAAATGCGGTACAAGTTCATCCCAGGTCAATTCCGAATCGATGGGCAAAGAATATGAAACGATGTGCAGGGGGTTGTCCTTGAAGTCAACGATCCTTTGACCATCTACAGTTTCCAAAAATGCTTCATGTACTACGTAACGTTCAGGTACGTACCAGGTCCACACCTTTTTCAACGGCTCATAGGTCTCGACTTTATATTCGGCATTCTCTGGCATGTAAGACCCGACGATTTCGAGAGCCTTGTCCAGTCCATCGGAAGCCAGAGTACGGTGGAGCGGCATGATCTCCCCTAATACACTTTTCAAACTGGAAATGGGTTTCATTTGTGGGATCCAATCTTTGGCCTTATCAGGTGTTTCGATCACATAGGTTAATCCCGGACCTTTATGCTCCCGCAAGGCCTTAACCGCCACCTGAAAAACATCTCTGCACTTCATCAAGCGCACATCGCCCAACCCGATCTTTTTCATCTTGACCACCTGCCCGTCAAGCAGCGCGCCGATCGGCTCGAAGTCCAATACCACGCCGCGGTCCACGTCACGGACGAACATGGTATATGCATCTTCATGCGGCTTGCCTTCAATATCGATTGCGGTACCCTTAAATTCCTTCAAGAAGCGGTAGTCCACTTCTGCGGCTTGCTCACAGTGATGCAGGAAGGTTATGCTCTTGCTGTATGGCAGGCCAATGATCAGGATCTTTGCATCCCAGTCACGGAATTTCTTGAAAATAGTCGTTTCACCGAAGCAATCCTGGCTGCGATGAGCGGCGAGTTCGTCGGCATGTTTGCCGATTGCCGTCATGGAATAAATCGGATGGAACATCCGCTTCGCCCTCGGGTCGAGGCGAACCAGTTCAGTCAAAGCGCCCATTTGAGAAGGTGAGCTACGGATATCCCACGGCACACCTTTGAGAAAATCATAATTGAAGGTCGGCATGATGAGAGTCCCATTACTGCCAACGATCTCAAGGATGGAATCAATCACCGCCTGCGGTCCGCCTTCGACGCCGCCTGGCACCCGTCCCAGGGAGGAGTAAGCACTGTGAACAAAGATCGTATCGGCAGATTCCATTCCCAGGGAACGGAATTCATCCATGAGGAATTTTTTGGTGATCATTCGTTTCCTTCCTTCGGCAAATTGAAGAAATTCTAACATAACGGGAGAGGCGATGAATAATCGCCTCTCCCGTTAAATTTTGGAGAATTTTATTGAGCTTCAAAAGCCTGTAAACGATCTTATTTCAGTTCGCATCACTTGCGATTTTTTACATAGATTTTCACGGCTTCGCCTATAAATCTGGCAAGTCTTGGATCCATCTTATCAAAATTGGTCTTGAAACGCGGATCGTCGTAATAGCTGTTCGCCAGTGCAATCAGTTGATCATCCGTAGGTCTCCAAAAGTACTCGATATGTTTACGCCAGCGTCCAATAAGAGCCTGAACCTGGGGATCAGCAACACCGCGCGCGATAGCCGCGACCAGATCGGTGTATATGGCATTCCCCTCTGTTATGATGCGTTCCTTCTCGGCAGCCGAATACGACTTCCACTTTTTGTTCGAGGCGATTACAGTATCTGGATTGTATAGCTGCTTAGCTTCCAGGGCATACTTTTCCTGTTCTTCTTCGGAAAAGCCATAAAAAAGGTCTTTACTGCTCATTTGTTTTTCTCCTTTCAGATATTCCATGGTCTCGTCCACCGTCCGGATCAACTTATTCAATCGAGCGACTTGATTTCGCAATGCTGCTTTATGACTTTCCAGCGCACCCATCACGTCGAAGTCACGGCGGCTTACGATCTTCTTGATATCTTCCAAGCGCAGGTCCAACTCGCGATAGAAAAGGATTTGCTGCAACCGAAGAAGCGAATCTTCGTCATAGTAGCGATAGCCGTTCTTGCCGATCTGGGATGGCTTCAAGAGATCAATTGCATCGTAGTGGCGCAGCGTCCGAGGCGTGACACTCGCCAATTTGGAGAGTTGTTTTACGGTGAACATGACGCCATGTTAAACCCTAACGTTACGTTAATGTCAAGAGATGAGAATAATCCATTAATTCGATCCCGTCCCAGATAAAGTAAAATAATTCCGTGAATATCCTTTATTCTGATGATCAAATTATCGTGGTTGATAAGCCTGCCGGCATGCCTGTCCTTCCCGATGGCTGGAAGGAGAACGCGCCCTACATGGTCAAGGAACTCGAAGCGCAGTTCGAAAAGATATGGATCGTACACCGCCTTGATAAAGTTACCAGCGGTGTAATGGTGTTTGCGCGGACAGCCGAAGCCCACCGCAACCTAAGCGTTCAATTCGAAAAACACCTGGTGGATAAGGTCTACCGGGCCATTGCCAACGGGAACCCGAACTGGGATGAAAAGACTGCAAAATATCCGCTGCGGATCAACGTGGGGCATAGCCATCGAACCGCAGTAGATCCCAGAAATGGGAAACCCTCCGAAACACATTTCACCGTCCTGGAACGGTTTACAGAATATTTCCTGCTCGAGGCAAATCCCATGACCGGGCGCACACATCAAGTGCGTGTCCATGCATACGCATTAGGTCATCCGCTATTAGGAGACATCCTCTACAGTGCGCCGAAAACAGACCTGATCAAGCGTCCCGCCCTGCACGCGGAGTCATTGACATTCACCAATCCATTAGATGACAACCGCATGACGTTCCACTCCCCTTATCCTGCGGATTTTGAATTAGCCTTAAAAAAATGTCGGGGTGACTGATCGGCCACCTCGACACTGTTATGCTATCTTACGGGCTTCCATGTAAAAGCGCTTCTCACGCGCTTCACCCATAGAAAATGTTTTGCGCGGCAGCGCCCCTTCGAGAATGACGGTCTTGAACAGGTCCGATTTCTCCATTGCCGGTAAATAAAATGCGGCGTTCCCCGGTTGCGAACCCAGCCTTACAACCACATCCCCCCCATGCACATAATCGATCTTCTCTGCTCCACCTTTTTTAATAAATGGATCAAGGAAGGCCTGGATCGTGCCGACAGGTAAATTCGAGGCAGGATGTGCAATCTCGATCACGCCGAACGTCCTTCCCGCTCCGCCTCCGACCAAGCCAATGACTTGCTTTGTACTCTGTCCTTTATTAACCTGTTTGACCATTTCCTCTGCGGTTGGAAGGGGCAGGTATGCGAAATTTGCACTAAAAGTTGACTTCAATTCCGCCAGGAGATCCTTCTTCAAACCAAATAACACGCGATGGATCGGTTCGAATTCCAATCCCTTATCATGGACGTTTTCGATCTCGACCAATGCGTAGCGCGCAGGATGCTGCATACCAACCTGCGGTTTCATCTTCTCCCATACTGCCTTAGCCGTGGCGAGCGAGTGGTTGCCATCCCCCATCGCAAACAAAAGGATGGGTTTACCCGCATCAATGTTGTATTTTTGAGAGAAGATATCGGACTTTGCAAGTCCACGCAGCGCCGCAACGGCTTGTTTTTCAAAAACTTCATTTACCGCATAGCCGGTTAGATGACCGCTGTCGAGCATCAGGTCAAAATCGTATAACTTTTCGAGTCCCGACCTGGCCGCAGTCATCGGTTCGATCACGGTGAATGTGGGGTCATCTATCAATACCAGAATATGGGGTAATTCCAATGACGCCCCTTCGCGGATCTTCATGCGCGGAGGCAGGCGATCCACGATGGTTCCCTCGGTCGCGCGGATCAAGCTTGTTGAGCTTTTGGTGTAATCGTATTTTTCGAGGTCGAGGCATAGGACCAATCCCTTGCGCGTCTTGCCTGCCGCAGTGCGTTCCACATAGATCAAGCTTGACCGCGGTTGAAGAAACCCCTCATCCAAGTATTTGCGCATGGTAGACTGAATGCCCCTGATGCGATCCTCTTTCCCCGGCTCTTCAAGATGGATTTCCGGGAAGGTCAGGTTTAACGTCGAGGGCGCTTCACCCACGATTTTCTCAACCTCGCGCCAGTATTCGGGTTCCGAGGTAAATTGGTCACAGGCAATTACGGCCCATTTCTTCAGGTCCGTACCTTGAACGGGCAAATAGACCTCGGGGATCATTATGCCGATATCATCGTAGCTCTTCACTATTATTTCCTTTACCGATGTCCTAAGAGAGTATTTCTTAATGGAAACTCACCGCGGCGAGTAGGCGAAAATACCCTACGGGTATGATGTGAACAAAGATGTTTTCGATGCTTTATGAAAGGTTCAAAGCGGTTGCAAACAGGTTATACCGGCTGAAAGGTCTTTGCAAACTCAATCAGTTTTTGCGCAACTTCTGCACCGACACGACCTTGTGCTTCCTTAGTCGCTGCGCCAATATGAGGTGAACCGATAACATTCGGAAGCTTGACCAAGTTCCAATTGGAGGGTGGTTCCTCGGCATATACGTCCAGCGCCGCACCTGCGATTTTACCGTTCGTCAAGCCATCATACAATGCAGTTTCATCTATAATGCCGCCGCGCGCACAATTGATGATACGAACGCCGGTTTTCATCTTTGCTATCTGAGCTTTCCCGATCATGTTAGCGGATTCTTTTGTTTTCGGCAGATGCAAACTAACGTAATCTGAATTGGCGAGGAGTTCGTCCAGCGTAACCATTCTGGCATTCTCGGCTGACTTCACATAAGGGTCATAAGCAATAACGGTCATGCCCAGAGCTTTGGCACGTTTGGCCACTTCCTTGCCGATATTGCCTATACCGACCAACCCAAGCGTCTTACCGCCAATCTCATCCCCTTCAAAGAGTTTCTTCTCCCATTTTTCAGTCTTCATGGATAGAGCAGCCTGAAACACCGAGCGCGCCAACACGAACATATATCCCATCGTTAGTTCTGCCACCGATGCAGAGCTGGCCATGGGTGTATTCATGACAGTGATGCCTTTCGACCTGGCATACTCCGCGTCGATTGTATCCAACCCCACGCCGCCTCTTACAATAACTTTCAAGTTCGGACAAACATCGATCAACGGCTGCCGTACTTTCGTCCTCGAACGGACGACCATCCCATCATAAGCTGGAAGAACATTTGGCAGTTCCTCAGGAGTGATGTCGTCGCGCACATCCACCTGCAAGCCAGCTGCCCTCATCTGTTCGACGGCTTCTTTTTCAGTCTTGTCGCATATTAGGATTTTCATTGTGATCCTCCGGATCAGCTCAGGGAATTAATAACAGCGATCTGTCCAGCGGGCCGGAAAAATCCCTGTTTGAACGAGAATACTCAGCACTACTGCTTCTTGCATAAATCTCTACTGCTCCGCAGTACGTTATAAACTTTTTTCATCATTTATAGGGTAAAAAACAAAAAATTGGTTTAGATACTGAAGAACACAGTACCTTGTAATAATGCAGTACTCTGTAAATCATTCTAACCATGTGAAAAATCTTTGTCAACGACGTAAATCAGGTTAGATTCGTGCTAATCGTTCTTGGAAGTTTGTCAGACAACCGGATATAATACTCTGATAGAGATTGTTTATAAAGCGGAATAATCCCGCTATAAATATTTTCGTCCTGATGTCTAAACAAGGAGCCTCAACCATGTCTATCACCCCCAAGCGCGTTTATAATTTCAATCCAGGACCGGCAGCATTGCCCCTGGAAGTCTTGCAGGAAGCCCAGGCTGAAATGTTGGACTTCAAAGGCACCGGTATGTCGGTTATGGAGATCAGCCATCGGTCGAAAGAATTCGAGAACGTCATCCACACGGCCGAAGCGGACTTGCGCGAATTGCTCGGCATTCCCGCTAACTACAAAGTCTTGTTCCTGCAAGGCGGCGCATCCCTGCAATTCGCAATGCTTCCCATGAACCTGCGGGCAGCCGGCGCGTCCGCAGATTACATTGTCACAGGAACATGGAGCAAAACTGCTTTCAAGGAAGCCCAGAAGCTCGGTACGACTCGCGCCGCCGTCAATACGGAGCCCGAAGGCTTTAAAAGCTTACCATCCAAACTCGATCTCGATCCAAAAGCTGCCTACCTGCACTTCACTTCAAACGAAACGATCCACGGAGTGGAATTTTTCAACGAGCCTCAACCGCCTGCGGGTGTCCCATTGGTCTGCGATGCTTCATCCGATTTTATCAGCCATCCCATTGACGTTTCAAAGTATGCTCTTATATATGCAGGCGCTCAAAAGAATGCCGGGCCTGCCGGTCTGGTAATTGTTATTGTTCGGGACGATATGCTGGAACGGACGCCTGCCAACCTGCCTGTGATGCTGGATTATAAAGCCCTGGCTGCCAGTGGTTCCTTGCACAATACGCCCCCCTGTTATGCAATTTACATTGCAGGTCTGGTGTTCAAGTGGGCCAAACAACTTGGCGGGTTGGAAGCGGTCTCCAAGCGCAATCATACAAAAGCCGATTTGGTTTACAAAACCATCGATGACAGCGGCGGTTTTTATCGTGGACATGCCATGCCCGAGGCCCGTTCCATGATGAATATTCCCTTCCGGCTGCCGGACGAGGGATTGGAAGAGACCTTTGCTTCCGAATCGAAGAAAAACGACCTGATCGGTCTCAAAGGTCACCGGTCTGTCGGTGGTATGCGCGCCTCCCTGTATAATGCGCTGGATATCAAGGCTGCAGAAGCGCTGACAAGTTTCATGCGTGAATTCCAGCAAAAACACGGCTAATAAAACTGTAATCCAAATGCCCGACTTCATTCGAAGCCGGGCATTTTGTTTTGGTTATAATAGTCCAATGGATTTTTTCTTCCCCGAAGACAATTTACAACGGGTCACACCCGAAGAAACACGCATTACCTCGTTGACCGCCGAACCCTACCCGGATGGTGAACGTGTGCGCGTGGATATCGAAATGACACCTTTCCAAACCCGGCCTTATCTTGAAGTCTCCCTAACCGACGCCAATGGAGAGGAGATCGCGACTGCCAGCATTGTGGAGCCGATGTCATGGAAATTGGAATTCACAATGCACTTGCGCGGCGCTCATGCGAATCCCTTTAAACTCGCCGCGATATTATTTTACCCGGATGGACCACAGGCAGAACCAGTGACCCATTCTTTCGACGTTACCCCGGCAAAGTGACCATGACCAAAACGCATCTTTCAGGCGCAGTACTGAGCCTGATCCTAACAACCATCTTCTTCACGCTTGCTTTTGTGGGTTGCGAGCAGTATACAAGCCCGTCTCCAGTTTTTCCTACGGTCTCACCAACGATCGAAATTACTTCAACCCCTCCTAGCACGCCTACTCTCCCGATTGACGAACAAAACGACGTAATGATATTGTCCATTGAAGAAAATGGATATGCGCATCTATTTGCATATATGCCAGGCAAACTGGACTTCACCCGCCTTACTTCCGGGAAATGGAGCGATATTACACCTTCTATAAGTCCAAACGGAAAATCCGTGGCATTCGCATCCAATCGCGGCGGGTATTGGGACATTTACACACTCGACCTGCAGAGCGGTCAGGTTTCGCAACTGACGAACACGCCTGAATACGATTCGTCACCTTCCTGGTCGCCAGATGGCGCTTATGTAGCTTATGAGACATATCGAAACGGAAGCCTTGATATTGCGATCCTTTCTTTGACCGACCCGGCACAAAAGCCAATTATTTTGACGGACGATCCGGCCTCCGATCATTCTCCGGCGTGGGCTCCCAATGGTCGCCAAATTGCTTTCATTTCAGATCGAAGCGGGAATGCCGATGTCTGGCTTGCCGATTTAAACAAAACGATTGGTCGTTTCACCGACCTGAGTAATACTCCTCAGTCCGCGGAGAGCCACCCGGTCTGGAGTCCTGACGGATTGCATCTTGCCTGGGCATCGGCCCCCTGGAATAACGACTATAACGGCATTTATGTTTGGAATGCGGATAGCCCCGACCAGGCAGCATCCTGGGTCGGTAACGGCAGTTGGCCGGCCTGGAATGCCGATAGCGATGAAATTGTTACAGGAGTGGACGCGCCGAACCAGCAATTGATTACCGCTTACACTTTGAGCGGAGACACACTGCTTCTGCCTACGGTCCTCCCCGGATATTTGCATGGTTTATTATGGCCAAAGCTTTCGTTACCGGATCCTCTCCCGCAAACTTATCAACAGGCCGCGGCCCAAACACCGGAAGCTCTTTGGGCACCGGCAGTCACTCCAGTTGGCGGTATCCCGGCTAACCGGTGGTACGTTGTACCTATTCAAAATGTCCAGGCTCCTTATCCACAACTCCACGCCTTGGTGGCTGGTTCATTTGCCACGCTGCGTCAGCGCGTTATAGACGAGGCTGGCTGGGATGCCCTCGCCAGCCTCGAGAATGCCTATGTACCGCTTACTACCGCACTCGATCCAGGTCTCGGTGAAGACTGGTTATATACAGGTCGCGCATTTGCAATCAATTCACTGATGGTAAACGCAGGGTGGATGGCTGTTGCCCGCGAAGATGTGGGTCCACAAACCTATTGGCGGCTTTATTTACGAGCCCAAAACCAGGACGGTTCCCAGGGCCAACCCATCGAAAACCCACCTTGGGATCTGAACGCCCGGTATGATTTAAATCCGAGCACGTACGAGGCAGGCGGCAGTTATGCCCCGGTACCTCCGGGTTATTGGATAGATTTTACGTCGATGGCAATCGCGTATGGTTGGGAGCGTTTACCGGCCTTACCCAACTGGCGTAATTATTATGCCGGTGGTCGTTTCACCGAATTTGCACTGACCGGTGGACTTGATTGGAATTCGGCAATGCTGCAGCTATATCCCGCGGAAGCGCTTATTACAGCAACTCCGCTTCTACCGCCAAGCATGACGCCGACAAGAACACCCATCCCGTCCGATACACCGGGTCCTTCGAGTACACCTCAACCGACGCTCACCGCCTCTCAGTCACCCACGCCCCGTCCGCCAACGAATACACCTTTACCTACGCCTACACCCTTACCGACATCCACACCGCCAACGATCATTCCTACATTTAAGCCATGAGGAAAAGTGCTGACTATTCCTTGCGAGGGTCATTTGCCTATTTAGGAGTAATCTTCTTTGCGTTATTAAGTGCATGCGGACGCCTCCCTCATAAAGCCACTCCGACCCCCGTTATCGCTGGGTTTAGTGAGACAAGCACCCCGGTCCTGGATGAGACAGCGACACCTACACTCGAACCTTTCCGGTTTGACCTGCCTTCGCCAGGCGCACCGCCTGTGTCCGGCTGGAGGCCGCCGCTATATCCGGTGCCGTGGGCTCTTTCTCCCTACGATCATTTTTACTTCGCCCGGCCAATCGGTGCCGATGAAGTTAATTGGCCGCTTGCCGATTATCGCTATGGCGGCATTTTCGATCCGCCGTTCGTTCATACCGGCGTGGATATCGATGCTCCTTTTGGCACGCCAATCCTGGCCGCCGGGCCGGGCACGATCGTTTGGGCCGACTGGGGCCTGCTGCTTGAATCGCCGGGAAACCGCAGTGATCCATACGGACAGGCTGTTGTAATCCGCATGGATTTCGGGTACCAGGGCCAGCAGTTATACAGCGTTTATGCTCACATGAGCAAGATATTGTCTGTCGTGGGAGAGCATGTGAATACCGGCGAGGTTATAGGGCAGGTGGGTGCAACAGGACATGTAACCGGCCCCCATGTTCATTTTGAAGTACGCCTGGGCCAGAATTCCTTTTATTACACCTACAATCCTGAATTATGGATGGCGCCGCCCGAAGGCTGGGGAGTGCTGGTCGGACGGATAACAGATACGGACAATAATACCTTGCAGCAACTTGAGATCACCATCCAAAATATTAGCTCAGGCGTAACACACACGGTCAAGACCTATGGGCCGGGCCCGGTCAACCATGACCCGGTCTATAAGGAAAATATGGTCATCGGCGATCTGGTGGCAGGCATATATAAAGTCACGTTCTACTACAAAGGCAAAGCTCAACAAGATTGGATGTATATTTACCCGGGTCAGGTGACTTACTTTACCTTTAGAGGCACACTCGGGTTTAACGTTGCTCCTCCGCCTACCCCCAGCCTGGATTTTTTGCCTACGACGACACCCCATGCGCCTTGAAAGTGTTTTCAAGAGTTGTTTCCCTTGACGTACTGAACATCTGTGCTATACTTTATCTACATTTGACAACCGCAGCGGACCTATTATTCGAACCTCATTCGAACCTCCTATTTTTCAACAGCCTGCTACGGGAAAATTACGGGAAAGATGTACTATTCGAACCTCTTTTTTTTCTTCAAATATCCGACTCTACACTTGATCTGACCTATAAACTTATACCTTGGAGAGATAAAAATGTCCCCTCGCAAATCATCCGCCGCAAAAAATGAAGAAACCTCTTCGCCGCAAGTAGATAAAGCCAAGCATGACGTGTTGGATAAGGCCGTCGGTGAAATCCTCAAACGCTACGGCGAAGGCTCGATCATGAAACTCGGCGAAGCCCAGAACATGTTAAATACCGATTCCATCTCCACGGGTTCGCTTTCACTCGATATCGCCCTGGGAGTCGGTGGAGTGCCGCGTGGTCGCATCACTGAAATTTATGGACCTGAGTCTTCGGGCAAGACTACTATCTGCCAGCATATCGTGGCCGAATCCCAGCGCCGCGGAGGCAATGCTGCTTACATCGATATGGAACATGCCCTCGACCCAGGCTACGCGGCCAAGTGCGGTGTGGACATTGACAACCTGCTTGTCTCACAACCCGATACCGGTGAGCAGGCGCTTGAGATCACCGAGACATTGGTACGGTCCGGCGGTATAGACGTAGTTGTGATCGATTCAGTGGCCGCGCTCGTCCCCCGTGCGGAGATCGAAGGTGACATGGGCGACCCGACAATGGGCGTGCACGCCCGTCTCATGTCACAGGCTTTGCGCAAACTTTCCGGCGCGATCAATCAGACCAAAACGACCGTGGTTTTTACAAACCAACTGCGCCAAAAGATCGGCGTGATGTTTGGAAATCCCGAAACCACCACCGGCGGCCAGGCGCTCAAATTCTATGCTTCCATCCGCCTGGACGTCCGACGCATCCAGGCCATCAAGGTCGGTGCAGAGATCATCGGCAACCGTACCCGTGTAAAGGTTGTCAAGAACAAAGTTGCGCCGCCTTTCCGTACGGCAGAGTTCGATATCATGTACAACGAAGGGATTTCCAAATCCGGTGACGTACTCGACCTCGCGACCCAGTTCGAGATCGTCCAGAAGCGCGGCGCTTTCTATTCGTATGGGGATGCCCGCCTCGGCCAGGGACGCGAAAATTCCAAGGAATATATTCGCCAGAATCCCGAACTGTTGGCCGAAATTGAAAATGTAATCCGTCAGAAAGCGCTCAGCGGTGAAGTTGCCCTGCCGCTCGACATGGGTACCGACGGCGCAGATGAATCGGCCGTCAGCGCGACAGCCGAAGAATAAACTGCATAGATTGGGGCGGAAAGATACTCCGCCCCAATAATATTTTTAGGGGTTATGAAATCCCACCTACCTCCAGGTTTCAACCGGCGTGCCATATTATTGGCTTTCGTTTTAATCCTTAATGCCTGCGCGCCGTCCTCAACGCCGACATTTTTCGTCCCTCCCACGGAACTCCCACAAATCAATCCGGTCACCGCGGTCGTTTTGACGACAGCGCCAACGTCGATTCCAACCGTCGTTATTTCACCCCCTACTCCAACCCCAACCTGCACTAATAACCTGACCTACATCCAGGATTTGACGATCCCCGATGGAACCACCGTATCGCCCAGCCAAGCCATCGATAAACAGTGGCTCGTGAGTAATAGCGGGATCTGCAATTGGGACTCCCGTTATCGCCTCAAATTCATCAGTGGGGATGCCATGGCCGCGCCTGTCGAACAGGCCCTGTATCCTGCCCGCGCCGGCGCACAAGCCAAATTACGGATCCTCTTCACAGCGCCTCAGGTTGCAGGCACGTATGAAAGCACCTGGCAGGCAATCGCCCCTGACGGTACAACCTTTGGGACTCCCGTGAATATCCAGATCACGGTCGGACCTTGATGTATTATCCAAAAAGCCTGCGGATCTCGAAATATAAACTCATTCAATTCAAGGATCATACATATGTCAAAATTCTCCGAATACCGTGAAAAGCTAAAAGAACTGAAAGATTGGGCTCCTTTCTTGATGAAAAATTCCGGTTTGCCGGGTCCGCGCGGTAACCTGGAATTGGCGCAGGTGGTTGCTGAAGATGGGAACATTAAACAATTTGAAAAATTTCTTTCCTTTCAGGCTGAGGAAAATACACCCGAAGTATTCCTGGTATTTTGTGGAGTGGTTGGGCTTGGTAAATTAACGGCATGTGGAAATGTCGATCTATTCCCTCGCTTGCGTGATTATGCCTCCGATTCACGATGGCGAATTCGGGAAGGTGTGGCCATGGCGCTGCAATATGTTGGTGACCGTGATATGAAACTTCTGCTTAAAGAAATGCAGGCATGGAGCGAGGGGAACTGGTACGAAAAACGAGCCGTTGCTGCGGCACTGGCCGAACCCCGCCTGCTTAAAGACCCAAAGATCGTCACCGAGGTTTTGAGGATACTCGACCAAATCACAGCCGATATGGAGTTAGCAGGACATCCGAAGGAAGACGCATTCAAAGTCCTCCGCCAGGGCCTGGGCTACTGTTGGAGCGTAGCCGTAGCTGCGCTTCCTAAAGAAGGCAAGCCGATCATGGAGAAATGGATCGCAAGTAAAAATTTAGACGTCCAATGGATTATGAAGGAAAACCTTAAGAAGAACAGGTTGATCAAAATGGATGCTGCCTGGGTAAAAACCTGCCAGGCAAGATTATAGATTTTGAGGCATAAATTTTTGACGGAACACATTGACTTTCACATATGGGATTTGAATAATTGAAGCACGAAAGTTGGAAGATTTTGTGTATAACCAGGCTCATAAAGCACAGAGGGAATTTCTTATTAACCTGAAGAGCAAGGTCGAAGCCTCCCGCCTGACATACCAGGTCTAATCAAATAGACCAGCCTCTATTGAGAAATCTCCTTAAAATTTTGGATCAAGAACCCCTTGACAAATGTAACTTGACCTTTGTGACATTTTGTACTATAAATTAATTACCAAAACCTTTACATTAAACGTAATCGTTTACTCATTATGTAAAGGTAAAAAATATGCTCCGAATTAACCGTCAAACTGATTATGCTGTACGCGTAATCCTGGCCTTGGCAAAACGTGATGCAGGCACACGCCTATCCACCCAAACAATTCAACAGGAAATGTTAATCCCTCCGGCATTGATGATGCGCATAGTGGCACAACTGGCGAACACTGGGCTACTTAACACCTTTCCCGGTCGTGAAGGCGGCTTGATGCTGCCTCGCCCCGCTTCCCAGATAACCTTGAAAGATATCGTCGAAGCCTTCGAGGGGCCGATCTTGCTCTCTAAATGCTTGCAGGCAAAAGGTGAGGACGATTGCCCTTTCCGGTCAAATTGTCCCGTCCGTACGAAATGGGGCCGCGTACAGGTGGCGATGTTGCGTGAGATGGCAAAAATTACTTTCGAGGATTTATCGCAAGAGGCGCTGAGCGCTCCATTGACAGCGCCCGACCTGGTATAAGGAATTACCATGTGCTCGAGGGCGCACATGGAATAATATTTCCCGGAGGAGTTATGGATACAGTCACACTTTCGCGATTGCAGTTCGGTCTTACAACTGTCTACCACTTTTTTTTCGTTCCCTTCACGCTTGGAATGGGGTGGTTTGTAGCTTTTATGCAAACCCGTTACTATCAAACCAGGGATGAAAAGTTTCACAAGATGGCAAAATTCTGGGGTAAGTTATTCCTGATCAATTTCGCCATCGGCGTCGTAACGGGGATTGTACAGGAATTCCAGTTCGGCATGAATTGGTCCGAATATTCCCGTTTCGTCGGAGATATCTTTGGCGCTCCGCTCGCGATAGAAGCACTGCTGGCTTTTTTTATGGAATCAACTTTCCTTGGGATCTGGGTTTTCGGTGAAGGCAAGGTTCCTGAAAAAGTACATCTAGCCTCCATTTGGCTGGTTGCCATTGGATCAAACCTATCTGCCCTTTGGATCCTCATAGCGAACGGTTGGATGCAGCATCCAGTGGGGTATGTTATCGACAAGGTTACGGGTCGCCCGGTCTTGAATGATTTTTTCGCCCTTATTACAAATCCCAAAGCATGGATATTCTTCTGGCATACGATAGCAGCAGGAGTGGCGACCGCCAGTTTTGTGATCCTGGGAGTCAGCGCCTACCATCTCGCCCGCAAGAACAACATCGATTTATTTAAGCGCTCCTTTCAAATAGCAACACTCGTGGGCCTGGTTGCCAGTGTGTTGGTTTTCCTCGGCGGACATACGCAGGGACAATATATCTATCAGACTCAACCCATGAAGATGGCCTCCATTGAAGCGCTGTGGGATACTGAAACCCCCGCTTCATTTTCCATCCTGACCATCGGTGACCTGAGCGGCAAAAAAGAAGTTTGGTCACTCCGCCTACCAGGCCTCACCAGCTTGCTGGCATGTAACAACTTTACCTGCACAGTGCGAGGTGTCAATGACATCCAGGCCGAATACGTCCAAAAATATGGCCCCGGCGATTACATCCCCTTAATGGTCGTCACCTATTGGACATTCCGCTTAATGATGACTGCCGGGTTCCTGATGATCATCCTTGCCGGCTTATTCCTGTTTGCACAACGTCAACCCATTGAAAACGCAAAATGGCTCAAATGGGTGCCGTGGGTGATCGTGCTTCCCTATGTTGCCAATACGTGCGGCTGGATATTGACCGAGATGGGACGCCAGCCATGGATCGTGCAAGGCCTGCTCAAAGTGCAGGATGCAGTTTCGCCCAACCTGACGACCGTTGACTTGCTCATCAGCCTCATCGGATTCGCCCTGCTCTACGGCATATTGGCCGTGGCGGACGTATACCTGATGAAAAAATACGCCGTCGCCGGTCCCGATGCAGCCATGCAGGAATCGGTCGACGTTATCCCAACAATCATTGGGTCCCAGAACTAACGCGGAGGATAATATGTCTTACGAATTTCTCCAAACACTTTGGTTTATTCTAATCGCCGTCCTTTGGATAGGATTCTTCTTCCTCGAAGGCTTCGATTTCGGGGTGGGTATGCTGCTGCCGTTCCTTGGCAAGGACGATGTAGAACGCCGCGCCATCATCAACACCATCGGTTCTGTCTGGGACGGCAATGAAGTCTGGCTCCTGACCGCTGGTGGCGCGACCTTTGCCGCCTTTCCACAATGGTATGCCACCATGTTCAGCGGGTTTTACCTGGCGCTATTCCTGCTCCTGGTGGGTTTGATCATTCGTGGAATATCCTTCGAATATCGCTCAAAAGATCCCAACCCGAAATGGCGCCATACTTTCGACTGGATGATCGCGGTTGGCTCGTTTCTGCCTCCTCTGCTGCTCGGCGTTGCGTTTGCCAACCTGGTGCATGGCGTGCCTATCAATCAGAACATGACTTACACCGGCAACCTTTTTACACTGCTCAATCCCTACGGTCTGATCGGCGGCCTGACGATGGTTTCGGTGTTTCTCCTGCATGGCGCCAATTTCCTAACCCTGAAACTCGATGGCGACCTGCGTGAACGTGCCCGCTCGTTTGCTCGGAAACTATATTGGGTCGCAGCGGCGGCAGTAGTATTATTGGCGATCACTACTTATATCTTTACGGATATATCAACCAAGATCGGAATAAACCCGGGGGTCATGCCTATCGGTTCGGTCGTAGTTTTACTCATAACGATCTATTTTATCAACCAAAAGATGGAAGGATGGGCTTTTATAAGCACAGGTGTTCATATTGTGCTTACCCAGATCGCATTCTTCACGCTTATGTACCCACGCGTTATGATATCCAGTACGAATCCCGCCTGGAGTCTGACTATTTATAACGCTTCGTCATCACAATATACATTATCGGTTATGAGCATCATCGCGCTGATCTTTGTCCCGATCGTATTGATCTATCAAGGCTGGTCTTATTATATGTTCCGCAAACGAATTACCGTGGATAAAAAGAGTTTGGTTTACTGATCCGTTCAAGTCCAAACCATGGAAGGTCGAAGGGGGTGTACGGACTCGACCTTCCAATTTTTTAACCCGCCTCCTCGAATCGAATCCATGCATCGCAGACTGCTTTCCCTCACACACAACTCACGCCTGGCTCTGACTTTAACGATCCTGACCGGTTTTACTGCAGGATTATTAGCCATCGGCCAGGCTTTCCTGATAAGCAGTACTGTAAATGGGGTTTTTCTCGAAAGACAGACCCTAGCTCAAATCTCGGTTTGGATGCAGTTGCTTTTCCTGGTTATCCTTGCGCGCGGATTTTTAGCCTGGGCCAACGAACTATCGGCGAATGCCGTAGCAATAAAGATCAAAACAGACCTGCGCGAGCGGCTCTTCGCCCACATACTCGCTCTAGGCCCCGCCTACTCCCGTGCAGAAAGAACCGGTGAATTGACCACAGCCGCTGTGGAAGGGATTGAAGCGCTGGATGCGTATTTCAGCCAATACCTTCCGCAGCTTGTGATCAGCAGCTTAGTTCCTGTAACGATCTTAATCCTAGTCTTTCCCCTAGACCCACTTTCAGGGATTATTTTGCTCCTGACAGCGCCTCTGATCCCATTATTTATGTACATGATCGGGCGCGGCGCTGAAGCGGTAACAAAACGCCAGTATGAAACGATGAGCAGGCTGGCGGCACACTTCCTGGACAGTTTACAAGGGCTGACTACTCTTAAATTATTCGGTCAGTCAAAGGCCCAAGCCCAAAACATTGCCAAAGTAAGCGATCAGTTCCGCGACACTACACTTAAGGTCCTGCAAGTAACCTTTCTTTCTGCTTTTGCCCTTGAATTGCTCGCCACTCTCAGCACAGCCATCATCGCGGTGGAAGTAGGTTTGCGTCTGCTATATGGTCAAATGGAATTCCGCGAGGCCCTATTTTTATTGATCCTCGCCCCCGAATTTTATCTACCCTTGCGCATGCTTGGACAGCGCTTTCATGCCGGCCTGGCAGGTACGACCGCTGCGCAACGTATATTTGATATATTGGATAAGCCATTGGACTATGGAGACCAGGGGGCTGAATATAGATCAACGGCTCCCAAATTCATTACCCCTGATACGCCTTTTTCCAACCTCTGTCTTTCAAATCTTTCTTATACCTATCCGGGCGAGTCTGCTGCTGCCCTTACAAATGTCTCTTTGGAAATCCATGCCGGTCAGCACATTGCCCTGGTAGGTCCAAGCGGCGCAGGTAAGACCACACTGGCGAATATCTTATTGCGCTTTATAAAACCGACCAGCGGGCAAATTACCATTAACCATGAGCCCGTAACTAATATATCGTTCGATGATTGGCATCGCGTGATCAGCTGGGTTTCCCAAAAACCGTACCTTTTTCACGATACTCTTGCAGCAAACGTCCGACTAGGCAATCCGGATGCCTCCATCGAAGATGTAGCCTCCGCCGCCCGCGCTGCCCATCTCGAAGATTTCATCGAATCTCTCCCACAAAAATATGACACAATGGTCGGTGAAGGCGGAGCGCGCCTCTCCAGCGGACAAGCGCAGCGGCTGGCTCTTGCACGTGCCTTCCTAATCGCCACGCCCATACTGATCCTTGACGAACCCACTTCCAGCTTGGACCCGGAGACGGAATCTTATATCGAAGAATTTACTCATACCGTAATAAAAGGACGCACGGTGATCACTATAGCGCATCGTCTGAACACCGTCTACAACGCCAATCAGATCGTTGTGTTTGATCAAGGCCGCATCGTGGAAACCGGTTCGCACGAAGAATTATTAGCCAAGAAAAGCAACTATGCCAGGATGGTACATTCTTATGCCGAGTCACGAGGAGAAGGTATTAAGTCATCGTTCATATCAACAAAAAACGATCCCCATCCCCTTCCAAAGATCGTTCAACCCTCTCCAATATCTTCGAGGCACCCGGCCTCACGCCAGCGAGCATCGACGATCATCCGATTATTATCCTTCCTGAATGGCTCCTGGGGGTGGGTGGCTCTCTCCGTATTGCTTGGTGGATTAACAATCGGCAGCAGCGTGGCTTTAATGGGGATTTCGGCCTGGTTGATATCAACCGCTGCGCTTCGTCCATCCATTGCCGTTCTCGAAGTTGCCATAGTAGGCGTTCGCTTCTTTGGCATTGCCCGTGCCGTCTTTCGTTACCTTGAACGTCTTGTCTCGCATAATGTTACATTTCGGCTGTTGGGCCGTTTGCGTGTCTGGTTTTACGAAAAATTGGAACCGCTCGCTCCAGCGCGCCTGATGGAATATCGCGCCGGCGATTTACTAGCACGCATTATCGGCGATGTGGATACACTGCAAAATTTCTATGTGCGCGTCGTTGCGCCGCCATTGACTGCGGTGCTAGTTGCCTTCAGCACGGCATATTTCCTTAACTTAAGTGATCAACGACTAGCCGGGCTTCTGCTTGGTTTCTTCCTGCTCCTGGGTGTGATCCTGCCCGTCATCGCACAAGCCTTAAGCCGGCAACCCGGGAAAAATGTAGTCAGGCAGCGAGCCGACCTCCATATTCAACTAGTGGATGGCATCCAGGGGATGGCGGATATCCTTGCTTTTGGCCGCGGCGCCGACCGCGTGGCTAATATTAGGATTACGGGTAAAAAGTATGCGGGCTCGCAGAAAAGGATGGCACAGGTCAGTGGTTTCTATACCGGGATCTCCACTTTCCTCACAAACATTGCCCTCTGGCTTGTCCTTCTGATATCCATCCCATTAGTGATAGCCGGCCACCTTGACGGTACGTTATTAGCCTCCTTAGCTTTGCTTTCTCTAGCCTCCTTCGAAGCAGTCACCCCCCTGCCTCTTGCCGCGCAAATGTGGGTCAGTGCAAGAGAAGCGGCGCAGCGCCTCTTTGAAATCGTCGATACTGAACCGGTCGTCGTTGATTTAAGCGAACCGGAGATCGTGGCACAAGCTTCCAACAATCCCGACAAGAGGATCCAAGATAACAAGCTGCGAATATCGAATCTCTCTTTTACTTACCCCGGCAGCAGATCACCTGCTTTGAAGAATATAACCTTCGATCTTGTTCAGGGAAACTCACTAGCCATCGTTGGCCCAAGCGGGGCGGGCAAGTCCACGCTGGCTAATCTCCTTTTGAGGTTCTGGGAATACAGCACAGGAGAAATTTATTTAGGAGATCTGTCGCTAAAGGCCTATCCACAAGATGTTGTTCGCGAAAGAATTGCACTCGTTTCGCAAAATAATTACTTCTTCAACTCTACTATCTATGAAAATCTGCGCATGGCGCGGCGAAGGGTATCACAAGAAGAAATTGAAACTGCGGCCCGCCAAGCCCAAGTCCATGATGTTATCTTGAGCCTGCCCAAAGGCTACGATACATTTATTGGCGAGCAGGGATTGCGGTTAAGTGGCGGCGAATTACAGCGTCTCGCGATTGCACGCGCTATTATCAAAAATACGCCCATCCTGATTTTGGATGAACCTACAGCCAATCTCGATCCGATGACCGAAAAGCAGGTACTGGAAACTTTGTTTCCTTTAATGCAGGGAAAGACTTCCCTGCTAATTACTCATCGTCTTATCGGGCTCGAAAATATGGTTGAAATCCTGGTTATGGATGAAGGCTGCATTGTCGAACGCGGCACCCACATGGGATTGTTACATCGTAAAGGTCTATATTGGCGTTTGTACGAATTGCAAAATCGTATACTGATCGAAGTATGATGGCTTGCACGTACCGAACGAACGTGCTATAATGCAACTGTTTCCCCTGTTTCCTAACATTCTGATTTTCAAAAGCGCGGAAAAAACTAACTGTCTCTAAGCCTGTAATTTCATCTTGAAAGAAGCCCCCTCTCTCCAAAATCCGTAATAAACCCAGCCCTCACCCAAAGGGTGTTGGCTCTATTTCTAAAACTTTCCAAAAGGCATCGAACCGACATGAAAATCCTTGAGCTTGAAAACGAACCCCTGGCAAAGCTACGCAAAGTTGCCAAAGACCTCAATGTTCCCAACTCCAACCGGTTGAAGAAAGAAGCACTAATTCTTCAGCTCCGCCAGACCGAAGCACAGAAGGAAGGCGTTGAACTGCGCGGCGGCATTCTCGAGATCATGAGCGAAGGCATCGGCTTCCTACGGGCCGCCAATTACCGCATCAGCGATCAGGATGTATACGTTTCGCAGGCGCAGCTGCGTCGTTATGATCTTCGTTCGGGGGATTTGGTTATTGGACAGGTCCGTCCGCCGCGTGAATCTGAACGCCACTATGGATTGCTCAAAGTGGAAACGGTCAATGGCTTGGACCCCGAAGAGGCCACCCGCAGGGTGGTTTTCGAGGACCTCACCCCGATTTTCCCGGATAAACGTTTCGACCTCGAAATCGATCATGATACGTTAGCCACGCGGTTGATCAATCTTGTCACACCCATTGGCCGAGGTCAGCGTGGTTTGATCGTTTCACCTCCGAAAGCAGGTAAAACGACGATCTTAAAGCAAATTGCGAATTCCATTTCAACCAAATATCCCGATGTACATTTGATGGTTGCACTGATCGGCGAACGGCCCGAAGAAGTGACCGACATGGATCGTTCGGTGGATGCGGAGGTGGTGGCTTCCACTTTTGACGAACCCGTAACATCCCACGTCCGTACCGCCGAAATTGCATTAGACCGCGCTAAGAGAATGGTGGAAATTGGCCGTCATGTGGTAATCTTAATGGACTCGATCACCCGTCTGGCCCGTGCCTACAACCTTGTTGTCAACCCCTCAGGGCGCACTCTATCGGGCGGCATGGATCCCTCGGCTCTGTATCCGCCCAAACGCTTCTTCGGTGCAGCACGCAACCTCGAAGAAGGCGGCTCCCTGACCATCATCGCCACCTGTCTTGTGGATACCGGCTCACGGTTGGATGATGTCGTTTACGAAGAATTCAAAGGCACCGGCAACATGGAATTGCTTCTCTCACGCAAACTCCAGGAACGCCGCATCTTCCCAGCAGTGGATATCGAACGGTCATCTACGCGCCGCGAAGAACTCCTACTCGGTCCCGACATCATGCAGCGGGTGTGGCTCATGCGCCGTATGTATGCCCAAATGGTCTCGGCCCCTCCAGGCGGCGCCGGCATGGATCAAACCGTTGCAACCGAAGCCATCCTTACGCGACTTGACCGCGCCAAGAACAACCAGATGTTTTTGGAAAATCTAACCGAGGAAGCGTAACCAATAACCTCCTGGCGAGGAGTATTTTTTAGAACACCCTACTAATAAAGACAGGCATTCAGCTCTCCATCCACAGAAATTGCCTTGGAAATTGAATGAACAGACTTATTGAACTATTTAAAGCCAATCGATTTAATACAATTTCGTGGGGAATTACAACCCTCCTGGTAGCTGCCTTGCTGGGGTCCGCCCTGTGGTGGACACAATCCGGATCGGCCTCACCCGCCACGCAACTCGAGCCTACTGCCAAACCCAACCAAGATCAATCTGCAATTAGTTTGCCAGCAGTTGCTACAAATGCGGTCTCCTTGTTGACTATTCCACGCCAGTTAGACCTTAAGACCGTCATTCCTGCCGATGCGCCGCGTCTCGATCCGATCACATACACAACGGAACAAGGCGATTCTCTATCCATGATCGCAAAAAATTTCAACCTAAAAATGGAAAGCATTCTTTATTCAAGCAAGGGCGTCATACCTTACGATAATCCCGATGAACTCTCGCCTGGAATGAAACTTACCATTCCGCCCGTGGACGGAACGGTTTACAAATGGCAGGATGGCGACACACTTCAAAAAGTAGCCGATGAATTCAGCGCGAAACCGGATGACATCGTGGATTTTCCCGGTAATGGCATAGACCTTACGAATCCTCAGATCAAACCGGGCACACTTATAACGATCCCGGGTGGTAAACGCGAATTGACCGATTGGACTACGCTCATGCCCACCCAGGGACGTGTCAATAATGGCAGCACCGGTACTTCCGATTTTGGCGGAGCTTCTGCCTGCGGTGGCGGACCCGTCGATAATTCGTTTGGCTGGCCTGCAAATGCCCATTGGATTTCCGGGAATGACTATACGCCTTCCCATCTCGGTATCGATATAGCTGCCAACCAGGGAGATCCCATTTATGCGGCAGCAGCCGGGGTCGTTACGATGGCCCAAGGCGGAGACAATTATGGCTACGGTAACGTAGTCCAAATCGACCACGGAAATGGGTTTGTGACACTTTACGCCCACCTCAGCCAGATCAATGTTTCCGTTTGCCAGGTTGTCGGGCAGGGATCAGTTATTGGTTTGGCTGGCGCGACAGGCAATGCATTTGGTGCGCATTTGCATTTCGAGATACGTATCAATGGGGTCAATGTGAACCCCCATGATTATGTCCAATAGAATCAATATCTGAGATGGTCTTCGAAATAAATCGGATTTTTCCTTATCGATGAACGAAGAGCAATATCAAAAGACATTTTTTTCTCTTCCGCTTGGCGGTCTTCGTTATTTTGATTCGATTGGTTCAACCAACGATGAGGCACTTAAATGGGCGTCCGAAGGCGCTTGCGACTTATCGCTTGTCATTGCAGATGAACAGACTACCGGACGCGGTCGCTCCGGCCGTAAATGGTACACCCCTCCCGGGTCGGCATTAGCCTGTAGTTTGACCCTACGTCCTTCGCCCGCTGAGCTCAAGTATCCGAACCGAATCACCGGCCTGGGGGCATTGGCATTGACCGACTCCCTGCGCCTACTAGGACTTTTTCCGCTAATTAAATGGCCCAACGATGTCTTGATAAATGGATGTAAAGTCGCGGGGATTTTGGTCGAATCTGATTGGCTTGGAAATAACCTCAAAGCCTCAGTTTTAGGGTTGGGTGTTAATGTATTAAAGGCTTCTACACCAGCCGCTGGAACCTTAGCTTTCCCAGCTACCTGCATCGAAGTTGAACTTGGGCGTCCCGTGGATCGTATTGAGCTATTAAAAGAGATTTTATCCGCCCTTATTAAATGGCGTAGCAAGATTGGCAGTGATGAATTTATTCAAACCTGGGAAGATTCCCTTGCATTTCGCGGCCAGCAAGTACAGGTCATAACAGATTCGCAGCCAACAGTAACGGGTGAATTGATAGGCATCGAACCAAATGGCAATTTAAAGGTCCGCAGTTTAGACGGAAATTTGCATTTAATGCAGTTCGGTGAAATACATCTCCGTCCCGCGCTGTGATAGAATCTTAACACGAGGTAAACGATGTTTGATAACCTACGCGATCAGGCCAAGGCCACGCCGGTTCCCGACGAAGATCCTAAATTCGACTCCTCCACAAGCGCCGGGCCAATCCGCCGTGAATCGCCCAGACATTTTCTCGGCATGACATCCGAACAACGGTTTTTTGTAACCTTTATTTTAATGATTATGGTGTGTATCCTAGGAACGATGTGCTTACTGGTTACCGGTAGAATTAGTTTGTTCTAATAGTATCGGGTGAAAATCGCCCGATACTATTGGTTTCTCAATCTCCCTGCTTTTCATCCCCATTGTCATTTACTTGAGCGCCAGCGCGTTTGAGATCTTCTGCAGCGATACGCGCCACAGTTGCAACATAATCCCCTTCCTGGGGCTTGATCAAATGCACTCCTTTTGTGGCCCGGCCAGATTGTTTTATTGCTTTAACCTTCATCCTCAGGGCGACCCCGTTAGCGGTAATGATGGTCAAGTCGTCGTCATTTTGAACGACCCGCGCAGCAGCAATCTTACCGATCTCAGGCAATACCTTTTGGTCCATCGTCGCGATGCCGTGGGTACCGCGTCCCTTGGGTGCATATTCCTTCAACGGAGTCTGTTTACCGAAACCGCCCGTGGTTACGATCAGAAGAGATCCGTCTTTATTAACCACGTCCATGCTTGTTACAGAGTCCCCATCTGCCAGGCGAATTCCTCTCACACCGGCGGCCTGGCGCCCCGTCGAGCGGATCTTGTTTTCGTCGTAGCGCAACGCCTGGCCTTTCTCGGTTACGAAGATCACCTCGTCCTTTCCAGAGGTTGGGTGCGCCCAACCGAGGGTATCTCCTTCTTCCAGGTTCATCGCGATCAAACCCGAAGGACGGACGGATGCAAATTCTTCCATATCAACGCGCTTGACTTTTCCGCGTGCTGTCGCAAGCATGCAAAACCCATGCGCAGAAAAATCCGAAACTGCAATAGCCGCAGTAACGCGCTCATTGGCATCAAGCGCCAAAACATTGAGCAGCGGGATCCCTTTGGCGGCGCGGTCGGCATCCGGGATTTGATATACCTTTTCCGAGTAGACCTTTCCGCTGTCGGAGAAGAACAACATCGAGTCCAGGCTGCGGGCCGGGATCAGCATAACAACCTCGTCTTCCTCTTTGGTTGTATGCCCCATCACGCCGCGTCCACCGCGACTCTGCAACCGAAAAACAGAGGCTGCCACACGCTTTATATAGCCTCGTTCCGTCAGACTGATCAATACGGCTTCATCTTGAACGAGGTCCGCTTCACTAAGTTCTTCTTTTGCATCTGCGGCAATGCGAGTACGGCGCTCATCGCCATATTTCTCGGCGAGTGAAGTCATGTCTGTCTGGATGAGTGCAAGGATTTTTTTAGGATGTGCAAGCAGGTCCTCAAGGGCACTTATCTGGTCTGCAACTTCCTTATGCTCATCTTCGATCTTTTTACGTTCGAGTGCCGCCAGACGGCGAACTGCATATCGAGGATGGCTTGCGCCTGAAGTTCGCTTAGTTTGAAGCGTTTCATTAAATTGGATTTGGCAATATCTGCATCCTGCGATTCGCGTATCGTCTTGATGACCGCATCAAGATTGTTCAATGCGATCAAATAACCATCCAGAATATGCTGTCGCGCACGGGCTTTTGCCAGATCAAAGTTCGAGCGACGGACGATGACGGTCTGCCGGTGTTCGATAAAGATCTGCAGGGCTTTCTTGAGCGGCAGCGTTCGCGGTTCACCATCCACCAATGCCAGCATCTGGACGCCAAACGTTGACTGTAACGCCGTATATTTATAGAGTTGGTTGAGCACTTTCTTCGGCTGTGCGCCGCGTTTGAGCTCGATCAATATGCTCATGCCGCGTTGATCCGATTCATCCCGCAGGTCCGCGATTTGATCGATCCTATCTTCACGCACCAATTCAGCAATCCGTTCGATCAGCGTCGACTTATTGACCTGGTAAGGGATTTCCGTAATGACGATCTCATGCCGGCCGCTTTTCCCTTCCTCGATGTGCGCCATCCCGCGCACTACGAGCCTGCCGCGCCCGGTTGCATAAGCGGATTCGATTCCTTCGCGGCCAACAATAATCCCTCCCGTCGGAAAATCCGGTCCCGGAATCCGTTTCATCAATTCTTCAACCGAGATTTCATCCATCGTATCGTAATTATCTATCAGGTAATTGATGGCATCCGCCAGTTCACGCAGGTTATGCGGCGGTATATTGGTCGCCATACCAACTGCAATACCAGAGGCCCCATTCATCAGCATATTTGGGATGCGAGAAGGCAGGACAAGCGGCTCTTCAAGCGATTCGTCGAAGTTAGGCCCAAAATCCACGGTATCTTTATCGAGGTCCGCAAGCAGTTCTTCCGCCAGTTTGTGCAGCCGCGCCTCGGTGTATCGCATGGCCGCAGGAGCATCGCCGTCAACCGAACCAAAATTACCTTGCCCATCCACAAGCAAATAACGCATGGAGAAATCCTGCGCCATGCGTGCCATCGATTCATAGACTGCTGCATCACCGTGCGGATGATATTTGCCCAATACTTCACCCACAATACGTGCAGATTTTTTATAAGATGAATTGGAACGAATGCCCATATCCTGCATGGCATACAGGATCCGACGATGGACCGGTTTGAGGCCGTCGCGGGCATCAGGCAGTGCGCGGGCTACGATCACACTCATTGCATAATCGAGGTACGCTCCGCGCATTTGGGCGTCAATGTCAACTTGTTGAACAATACCTATGTCCATATCGCTACCTGCTGCTTCCGGGGATGGAGAATTTCGTAATAACGATTAGCAAGGGATCCAATCTCAGGAAAAATGGCATAAAAAGACACGAAGGCTTATTCTTATTGACTTCGTGTCGCGTTAAATGAAGTTTATGCTTTAAACAAGCTAATTATACCATCTCTTATCCAATTGATTCCCCGTTTTTGAACCGACCAATTGCCTTCAGGTGACTAAAAAAACAAACATTTTCCTAGCCACCGGGCACTATGCGTGATTCAGGCCTTTAGCACTCGTTGCCGGAGGATGAATCCACCGCCTCAGGTCGTGAAAGCCCGCTGAAGCGGGCTACGCAGCCGATTTATTATGCAAGTCAGACTGGTTTCCAAGCTACAGATTGGGAAATCAAGTCTATAGCAAAGATAGTAAACTCATGACTCTGTATTGACAATACAAAACTATCAGACGGCTAAGTAAATTCAATATAGTAAATTCCCAAACCGCCAAGATTACCTGATCAAAAAAATTGGAAACTTCCGATCCTGATTATTTAAACCAATAACCTGCTTCTCAGCAGGTTATTTCAAGAGTGCCGAAGGAGGGACTTGAACCCTCACGAGCTTGCGCCCACTAAGCCCTGAACCTAGCGCGTCTGCCAATTCCGCCACTTCGGCTTGCGGAATGTATTTTATCTCAAACATATTACTTGTCAACCTTGCCATTTCACAAATGTTTCTGAATGAATAAAGGTGAATATTCTCACTATTGGTGTTATCGGGCCCTAAAACCTTTCATCGCGGGCTTTCGATACTCACTTGCGAAATAAGAAGATAAAATCATTGTAAAATTGAGCCATCGATGAAAATCAATCCTTCAATCCGTAACCTATTAATGATTTGGGTCGGTTGGGCGATCATAATGATCGCATTCCAGCATTGGGTAGTAATACGAGTGGAATTGAGGAGCCCCGATCACTTCCTGGATCCTGCCCAGTTGCGCTCGCCATACTTAGACGATCCGTTCATGAACTCGCATATTTCCTGGGACTCGGAATTTTATCTTTCGATTGCGACAGTAGGGTATGATGATCCAGCCGTACGGGCAATCCCTTCAAATTTCGAATGGAACGCTGCCCAACAAACGTACTGTACAGCGGGCACGGATATTGGATGTTATTCCCTCAACTATGCATTTTTTCCTCTCTATCCCTGGCTAACTCGACTTCTATCCTACCCGTTACATCCATTAAATCTGACGCCGATCGCCTGTTCGACTTTTGCAGCCATTGCCCTTTCGCTCTTAGGCACACTGGGTGCCATGCTATCCCTGTATTTCATGACGCGCTCTTCGCTGGGTGAAGATGGGGGAGTACGAGCCAGCTTTTATCTTCTGATCTTCCCTAGTAGTTTCTTTCTAGCGCAGGTCTACACCGAGGGTCTGTTTCTCGGTTTGACATTCGGCGCCTTAGCCCTATTGCTTTCACGCAAGTGGGCTTGGGCTACATTGCTGGCAGTTCTGGCGGTTTGGACACGTCCAGGCGGGGCAATCCTGCTTTTACCGATGGTGATGGTCTGGTGGATGGATAAATCATGGAAAAGTGGCTGGAAACCTGCGCTATTACGCGGTCTGGCCGCACTTTCACCGGCGATATCATACGGAGTGTGGTCGATAACACCACTGGCATATAAATTCCATTTGGTTGAAGACCATTACTTTGACAGGGGTTTATTGTCGATTGGCCCGAGCATCCACGCATGGGGAAAAGCGTTAACCATGCTTATCTCAGGCGACCCCCCATTTAAATTCTATTATGGACTGGAGTTTCTCAGCGTGGCATTGGCAGTCCTGGCTTGTTTCTGGCTCTGGAGAGAACGCCCGGAACTATCTGCCTATAGCCTAGCCATGGTCGGCTTTGCCTTTACCAGCGGTATCGCCCAAAGCATGATCCGCTACATGCTGGTTGCGCCGGTTATGTTTTGGGTCCTGGCTCGTTGGGGAAAACACCCGGTTTTTGACCGGATTTGGACACTACTGTGTATCCTCCTTCTAGGGTTGGAGGTTATGCTTTTTAGCTTTGATCTTTGGGTGGGATAAAACACCTCCACGATCAAGTTAACCATCTGAAATTTCTAAATTGGCGTTCCGAGTGATTATGGGGGGGCTATTATCACTTCCCGGGAGTGTTTTTTTTTCATGGAAATTTCGCCTGAAAACGAGACGAAAAACAGCTTGACCGCCACTCTCCTTTTCCCTTTCACCCGATTGAAGCCGATTATTACTGATAGGAAATCAAATAATTTATATACATCTTTCTAACCCTCTCTAAATCTTCGAATAATACAATCAACATCAAGAACCAAGCAAAAATACTGTCTGATTCTCGTCCATTTTCCCTTTCATAACTGATGGCTGATACATTACAGTCCTGTTAGGGAATACAACTTTTTGAACCCGACGGCGTTATATTTAATGAAGTAAGAAAGGAGTTTTCAAATGTTTGTGGTTTTAACTGTGATCTGCCTGTGCCTGCTCCTCGCCCTGGCCGGCGCGGATATGCTCGTCGAGAACATCAGCTCGGACGAGTTAAATAACATGGGTATTGAGAAAAAAGCATGATCTCCAATACCCAATCTTTCTAGCCCGACGCGACTTGAAGCGCGTTGGGCATTTTTTTTATTTAGAGGCTATCCGAAAATTTCATGAGGGCCGCTTTTTACGGATAGGGTCTTATTCATACGATATAATCAATTTATGGATTTTTCGCTTTCCTCGGAACATCAAATGATACAGAAGACGGTGCGAGATTTTGCCCAGAAAGAAGTGTATCCCGTTATTAAGGAACATGATCGCAGGCAGGAACCCATCCCATGGGTGCTCAAACGAATGGGCAAACTTGGAATTCTGGGCTTGCCCTTCCCCATCCGTTATGGCGGGCAAGGGATGGATTATCTCGCCCTTGGCCTGGCCTGTGAGGAATTGGAGGCCGTAGACACCAGCCTGCGAGTAGTTATGTCTGTACACACAGGGTTATGTGCCATGACGATTTTCCAGTGGGGTTCTGAGGCGCAGAAAAAGAATTTTCTTGTACCGCTCGCCAGGGGTGAAAAAATCGGTTGCGGTGCATTCACAGAGCCGGGGATGGGCTCCGATGTGGCCGCGATCAGGACCTCTTCAAAACAAGTCGGGGAAGGTTATATTTTGAACGGCGAGAAGATGTGGATTTCACTGGCATCCAAAGCGGACCTGGCATTGGTTACAGTAAAGACAAACAGCTCCGTATCGAAACCTACCGACAGTCTAACCGCCTTTATTGTTGACCTGTCATCAAAGGGAATAACACGTGGCGACCTTCACGGCAAACTGGGTGTCCGTGCCGGGGCAACCGGCTGGATAAACTTTCAAGATGTTCAAGTGCCAATTGAAAACCGGATAGGCAGGGAAGGTGAGGGCTTCAAAATTACGATGACTGCCTTCGACCATGGACGCTACACTGTGGCCGCAGGCGCGACAGGTATTATCCGCGCATGCCTGGAAACCAGCATAAAATATGCCAGGACACGCCAGACTTTTGGCAAACCCATTGCAGACCATCAGTTGATCCAGGAGAAGATCGCGAGGATGGCGCAGGATTATGAGATTTCCCGCCTGTTATATCTACAATCCGGATGGCTTAAAAACATGGGCAAGCGACCTACCCGTGAGACTTCTTATGCGAAGAAATTTGCCACCGAGGCTTCTTTCAATGCTGCGAACGAAGCTGTCCAGATCCACGGCGCGTACGGATATAGCGACGAATACGATGTTGAACGCTATTTGCGCAATTCCAAAGGGGCAATGATCTACGAAGGCAGTTCAGAGATACAGACGTTAATCCAGGCGGGTTACGCTCTTGGCCAGCGGACAGACAAACCGCTCCGCTGTGAATTACCCGCATACGAAGCGGCCACCTGGCAAAATTAGGAGGGAACAATGTTTGATGATATGGTAGCTCGACACACAAAAATAGAAAAAGTCATTTCGATCAAATCAGGAAAGGTGATCCTGGAGGATCACAAAAAATATCCCTTGAGCGAATCCAATCTGTATTTTATGTCAGAGATGGGTGAACTTATCTGGCTCGCTGAAAGGCCATCCCCAGATGCTCATTACATCCGGGTCAAACTCGACCTGGAAGGCGATAAGATCTCGGCATATACGACAGGCAGGCATGCATGCGAAATAGATTTAAAGACCGGCAAACTGATCAGTAAGATTGAATTCAAATAACTCCTGAATGGATAATCAAATTTAATAGTTAGTGTGAAATTGGGAAAATGCAAATCTAACACGACTATGCGAATTTAAATATCTTCCATGATTTAACTAAAAACAGGGTTACAAAATTATGTAACCCTGTTTTCTTCCTTGATAAAAGTGCGACTTATGGAAGTAATACAACGTTGGCGGCTTGCAGACCTTTCGGTCCCTCCTCAATGGAAAACTCCACTTTTTGCTCAGGCTCGAGTTTCCGATAGCCTTCCATCTGCAATGCGGAAAAGTGGACAAAAACGTCCTCCCCTCCATCACGGCCGATGAAACCATAGCCCTTGGTGGCGTTGAACCATTTGACGGTGCCAGTATAACGTTCGGACATCTTACTTTTCTCCTGCTTAAAAAATTTATCCCGTTCGCCTGGTGTCGCTATCACATCAGACGATCACGGGACGGAATATAAATTTATCATGGCCGCTGGGGCGTGTCAAGCCTGACGGTTTAGGCGCGCAGCAGCAAATTTCTTTCGAAAACTGGCGTAACGAGAGCTGAGATGGAACCAGGGTGGCGACCAGCGTGTTTGCGATACTGCGCTTCGTATAACCCTCCGAAGTTCATCCGGATTTTCGAACGGTTCCAGCAAGAGAACCGAGCGCCCCAACTCGAACGTAATATGCGCATCCGAGCCTACTGTCCCGGCCAGGTTGTGCCGGTGCGCAAAAGCCAATGCACGGTCATTAAACGACGGCAGCATACAACGCGAGTTGTAAACTTCGATGGCATCCACCCAGGGTACAATTTCCAACAGGTCCGATTCTTTCCACCCTCCGTTTCGCCAGGCATCGAAGGGATGTGATACGCTGATAAATGCTCCCTGCTCATGCAGGCGCTTGATCGTTTCTTCAGGCGAAAGCATTGGTGGAACTTCTTCCGTCAAAAAGGATGCCAGAATCTCACCTTTAGTGGTCATGATTTCCTCCCCGACAATTACCCGTTCCCGGTCCAAAGCCTGGGCGGCATGGGCCCCGGCGATCGTATTGTGATCTGTAATAACGACGCGGTCAATCCCCTTCCGGCGGCATGATTTAACCAGCGAACCCGGAGGAGTTAACGAATCCTTGGAATAAATCGTATGACAATGAAATTCAGTGCGAAACATACCTGTTATTTTACTGCAACCACGGTTGCCCAATTCTCTCTTTTCTAATAAAATGATAAGGTATGGACGAAATTCCTTTTTATCAAAAACCGTGGTTCAAGAGCCTCGTCCTAACGGTCGTTCTGGTGGGGATATACATATATGAAGTGGTGTGGCAGGGAGGCTTTTGGGTAAACATTCTCGGGATCGCTGTGAATCTCGTCCTTTTAGTTCTGCTTCTACAGGTTAGCGTATTCTTTTATGCCCAATTTATTTTGCCGATACGCACGTTAATGGATCGTAAAAAGATAGCGAACCGGTTGTGGCTACATTCCAGGAACGCTCATGGTCCTGCCATATTCATAAAAAATGGGCGCAAAGTTGAACGTGCCGGCGAGAGTGATCAGCGGGGTCCCGGTGTTCTATGGGTGGACACTGCCAGCGCCGTCGTCACACGGTCCTTTACAACCTTCAAACAGGTCTTAGGCCCTGGCATGCATTTCATCGATGCTAACGAACGGATTGCCACCGTCATCAGCCTGCACAGCCAGACCCATACCATCGGCCCCACCCGGGAGGATGATCCGTTTGGAAAATTAAACGAAAATCCAACGGAAGAGGAAAGGAAGAAATTCCAGGAGACCAGTGCCAGGTGTATGGCAGTCAGAGCTATTACGCGTGACGGGATCGAGGTCTTTCCAAACATCACCATCACCTTCAAAATTGACGCAGAACCTGCTGGTCAGGGAGAAAAAGGGTCACATTTTGGCTTCAACGCAGACGCCGTCGAAAAAGCGGCGCGGAGCGAAGGGATCAACCCTTACTCAACATCAGAAGAAAAACGCCGAGTAGAATGGAATCAACTTCCGGCACTTATTGCCGCGGATCTATGGCGAGAATATTTGGGTAAATTTACCCTGACCGAATTGTTCGATCCAAGCCTTTCCACCTTACCGAATATTCCCCAACCCGAAACCCCGCCGGCGCTTGTCACGATCCCCAAAACCCCTCTATTGGTAAAGAGAGGTTTTGGCGCACGCCTCCTCCGGAATATCAATAACTCGCTGGAAGGAAGACTCGACAATTTGCTTCCGAAGGAGAGTCCTCCCCTTGAACAGGCGCTTGGTTCGGAGCCGTCACATGCAAAAGGTACGGCCGTCCCCGGAAAACAAACTGCCCTGCAAATCATCAACCAAATGATCAAGTCGCGATTGACGCAGGCGGTTGTTGTCAAACTTGACGAATGCGGACGGGTCCTCGAGGGCTACGACGTCAGCGATGAATACAAGAAACTCAAAGAGAGAGGGATCGCAGTCCTCCACGTTAGTATTAATAGGCTGCATTTCAGCCCGGTTATCGAGTCGCAATTATTAGAACGCTGGAATACAAGTTGGTTAGCGAATGCCAGGTCGGACCAAAACCGTGTTGAACGGTTGAACGCAGGCTATACAGAGAAAGGACGGCAAAAAGCCGTCCTAGACCATGCCTTTATATTAAGCCAAGCCATGTTGGATGACTTATCTCTTAATATTTCATCTGCCGTGAAAACCCTTCTTCAGAGGACACAGGCTGAAATAAAATTGAACGACCGCCTGCTCAGCAGCATGGGTGGAGAGATCGAGAATTTAGAAGAGCTCGTCAAATGGGTGGAGTTAAAGAACTTATGAAAAACAGGGGCGCTTCACTTTATACTTCCCCGTCCGGATGGGACATAGAATTTACAAGATTCAAAGGGCTTTTGGATAGATGGCTCGAAGCCCGCCTCAATACATTCTTTGACTTAAGCATCCATGGCCCTGGGTATCGCAAATATTGGACTCTGGTATTAGGCGCAGGTTTTGTCTCGGTTGCTTTCGTGATCCAGGCATTCTTCTATTTTTTCCCCATATTTACTTCTACACGTCCGTTTCAACCTTCAGCATTCCTGCTTTTTTCCGTACTTGCCATCGTCCGTTTAATCATTATCCTGTTCATACCGTCTTATATAGCGATTACCATGGCAGGAAACTACCTCGCTGATATTTTTGAATTAAAAGATCCGACCGCCGCCTGGGATTTCATCAACGAATTATCAATGGGTGGCGTCAACGAGGTGATTCACATTCGCGACGGGAAGGTTTCAGAAGAAAGCTTGAACTCACCAATCCTGCTGATCGGGGGGCCGGGCCGCGTACTGGTTGAGTTCGATTCAGCCGCATTGTTTGAACAGCCGGATGGGACGCCTCATGCGATCGGCCTCGCCAATGCAAGACCAGATCCTGAAAAGGACAACTTTGTACTGGAAGGCTTCGAACGCCTCCGTGAGCCGGTTATTAATTTGCGCGACCAATATATTGGCAATCTTTCCGGCGAGCCGATGACAGTTCTTGGCCGAAGTCTGGATGGCATTCCCGTAAGCGCCAGCGATGTCCGCGGTGTCTTCAGTATCCGCCGCGAGAATGACGAAGATTCTCCCGGGCCCACGATCCATTCACCCTATCCTTTTAATCGCGTGGATATCGAAAACTTAATTTATAAGCAATCTGTACCGGTATTAACGGAGGGGCCCTATCCATCCGGCCAACCGCCACTGTGGACCAATACCATGCAGGGTCTCATATATGGTTCACTCAGCGAATTCATGGGACAAAATAATCTGGCAGAATTTCTCACCAGTATCGGCGACCAGGAGCTTGAACTCTCCGAATTCCGTGAAGATACGATCCTATCGAATACTCTTCGTTATTCGGATGAACTACCCGACTCCTCGACGGTGAATGGTCCCAGGCCCAAGTTTCATCCCCGTACGGAACTAAGCGACAGGTTCACTAAATATAAAGATGGGTTTTCGAAGAGAGCCCACGCGCGCGGATTGGAACTCCATTGGATCGGAGTAGGTACCTGGAAAATGCCGGACGAATTAAGCAGCGAAATTGTTAACGACCAACATTTGGAAGCCTGGCGCATTAACCGGCAAAATACGGATGCCTCCACACTTAAATATCTTGAATCAGTAGCAAGCGAAGCTTATTTCAATGAAAAAGCCCGCTTGATACAAAATGTTCCGTTCGGTGTCCATCAAAAGAACCAGTCGAAGTATTCTGACAAGATTGTTTTAATGGAATGCCTGCTTCAGGATTACTGGGAACAATTAGGAGATGCATTGGATATCTACTACAAGAATGGAATTCGTTCTACTGACCTAGAAACGATCGAAAAAGCTGTGTTGAAAATAGAGCGGCTTCTCAAGATCACCCACGGTCCGCACATGGTCGGCAATAGTACGATAAGCAAGGTCCATCCAAAACCTACCCGGATGGACCAGGACGCCCCTCCTGCACCGACTTCCCGGTCTGAAGCAGATCAATACCGCGCCCTTTTGGGTAAACTGGAGGGAAACACCAAAGTAGCGGAGGGTATGATTGCAAACGAATCTCGTCGCCATGCCAACCTCAGCCGCGAAGAGCTGATCAAACGGATCGTCAATCGGTTCGAAAGCTACGGACGTTAAGTATATGACTTCACCCGAATTTTATTTCCCTTCGCCCGAGGTCAACCGCGCGATCAAGACTAATTCACCGATCGTCGCCCTCGAATCGACTGTAATCACGCATGGCCTTCCTTATCCCCAAAACCTTCAACTGGCGCGCGATATGGAAGCGGAGGTTCGGAAGGGCGGCGCAACACCGGCGACAATTGCACTGCTTGACGGAAAAATCCACATTGGACTGATGGATGAGGAATTGTCTCATCTCGCCACATCCAAATCAAACCTGAAAGTAAGCCGCCGTGATATCGCTGGCGCTGTTTTCAAGAAAGCCAACGGCGGGACAACAGTAGCCGCCACGATGTTTGCGGCATCCCAGTCAGGGATCAGAGTCTTTGCCACCGGCGGTATTGGCGGAATCCACCGGGAAAGCACTTTCGATGTATCAGCTGATCTGCATGAACTCGCAGTAACACCAATGATCGTGGTGTGTGCAGGAGCCAAGGCAATTCTGGATTTGCCGGCAACCCTCGAGTACCTGGAAACGATGGGCGTACCGGTGGTCGGTTACAAGACCGATGAATTTCCTGCTTTTTATTCGCTCGAAAGCGGTCTCAAAGTCAGCCTGCGGCTTGACTTCCCCCAGGCAATCGCAGAATTTTGGAAAACGCAGCTTTCGGTTGGATTGTTGAACGCTATTTTAGTGACGAACCCGATACCCAAGACAGATTCCATCCCAAGGATCGAAATGGAGCCGGTTATTGAAAAAGCATCCAAGGAAGCACAGGATAAAAAAATCCACGGCCAGGAACTGACACCTTTCCTGCTCCAACGGATCAGCGAGTTGACGAATAAAAAATCCATGCGGGCAAACCTTTCCTTATTACTAAACAACGCCCGGCTTGCCGCCCAAATTGCAATAGCATTGACAGCCATGGAAAAACAAAAGGAGACTCGATAATGAAAACCGAATTTACCGTTTCAACGATCCTGCCGGCCACGCCTGAAAAGGTTTTTGAGGCATGGTTATCGACAGGCGGTCATTCTGCCATGACAGGGAGTCCGGCCAAGGTGGATGCTCGCGTCGGTGGCGTGTTTACGGCCTGGGACGGATATATTACAGGTAAAACGCTTGAAATGAAGCCTCATTCCCGCATTGTCCAGGCCTGGCGTACCTCGGAGTTTTCCGACGAAAATCCAGATTCACGCCTGGAAATTCTATTGGAACCCACCAAAAGGGGGACAAAACTCACCTTGATCCATTCGAACATCCAGGATGGCCGGGCTGAAAGTTATGAAAGCGGATGGGACGAAAATTACTTTCAACCGATGAAGGAATATTTCAATAAAAAGCTCTGAAAAGCATTACCGGTTATGGGGTCAGTGTCCCTTTAATAGGTGTTTTCGTCGAAGTAACGGTCGCGGATGGCCTTAAAGTCAGTGTAGTGGTCGAAGTTGCTGAGGGAAAAGGTGTCCTACTTGGCGTAGGCGTTGAGGAAGGTACAAGTGTATGGGTGGGGATTTTCGTAAATGTTGGCGTGAATGTTGGAATGGGCGTGGGAGCGTTGCCCTGCACCAGGAACCGTCCATTGCCAACATATTCTTCCCCCACAAAAATTTGTACTTCATAAATGCCAGGAAACCACTGATCAGGTGGTGGATTCCAATCAGTCTTGCCGTATCCACCTGTAGCCCCATCCCAGGGTTTGGTTTCATAATGGACCAATTGTCCTTCATGAAGCCAAAGTGTAGTCCATTGCGCACCCGGTAACATCTGATCATATGAAAATATCGCATACAAATGACCTACAGGATTCTGAAATACGGTTCCCGGGTTGGTAGCTGGATATGTGCTGCCATCCGTCGTAAACTGCAACGTAGAAAATACCACCTTGGGGTTTGGAGTAACTGAACTTTGGAAAAGCGCCTGGATCGCGGCTGGAATAAAGGGTGTCGGCGTGGCCGTGGCTGTATCGGTTACAAGTGGTGTATCGGTAACGGTTGGCGTTAACGTGATGGTGGGAACCAAAGTGATCGAAGGCACCTGCGTGATGGTCGGCGTCGTGGAAGGCGTTGGTGAAGGCGGAAAATATTCGTAGGCGATGGGCAATCCATAAATTGGCAGAAAGACCGCTATTGCAAGCATTAAGACCGCAATACCTATCAAGCGCCACCCCCCTGCTTCGCGCTGGCGGCGAAGACGATAAAAGGTCATCTTGCGCGCCGATTGGATCGTTCGCAGACCGTTCCGTGTGGCGATCACCACGAAAATTGCAAGGAGCACCACCACGGCGATCGTACCGGACTGAATATCCATATGCGGCATTATACTGCTTCCGGGATGGATCACTATTCACATCCATATCGAGTGAGGTAAAATAGTGAATATGGGCAACCTTGTCTTCTTGAAATTAGGGGGGTCCCTAATAACAGACAAGATGCAACCTTATACTCCCCGTCTTGACAAATTAGCCCAAGTTGTGTTTGAGATTAAATCAGCTCTTACCGGGAACCCGGGATTAAAGCTGATATTAGGACATGGCTCCGGCTCCTTTGGACATTATGCCGTCAAGGAACAAACGAGCCTGCTTAATCTCCCCCCTTTTTCTCCGAAGGGATTGGGAGAAAACAAAGGTACATATTGGAAAGGTTTCTCAGAAGTCTGGTTTCGGGCCTCGCAGCTTAATCGCTTTGTGATGGAGGCGGTGAATAAAGCAGATATAAATGCCATCTCCTTTCCACCTTCTGTGCTGATAACCGCCCAGGATGGGACCATTAAGCATTGGGATTTGACTGCGCTGCGCTCCGCGCTTAACGCGGGACTCGTCCCGGTAATATACGGAGATATCGTCTTTGACGAAGTACGCGGAGGTGTAGTTTTATCGACGGAGAAATTATTATTCCATCTGGCACAACAGCTCCCAATGAAGAGCGTTCTCCTGGCGGGACTCGAAGCGGCTGTTTGGGCTGATTTTCCCGCTCGTCTCCAAACTGTCAAAAAAATCACACGTTCCTCGTTCAACTCGATAGCAGGAGGGATTGGCGCTTCACACGGAATGGACGTAACCGGGGGTATGCGCTCCAAAGTCGAGGAAATGCTGGGATTGGTCGAACTTATTCCCAATTTGAGTGTACAAATCTTCTCCGGCGAAGAAGCAGGAAATGTCGAAAAGGCTCTGAGTGGTGAAGAGCTTGGCACTTTAATTGCAGCCGACAAAGTGTGATTTACCCATGTTACGCCCCGTCTCCCCATGCCCGGCCCAGGAAAAAGAAAACTGTGGGACGTTTTGGATAAGGTGAGTGATTAATTTGTCTAAAATATGGAAGAATGTCCATTGTAATAAAGTGCAGATTTCCGATAATTGATATAACCGGTTCCAATATTTCAAGTTGAATAGTCATCATTGAATCCCAACAAAGGAGCAGATATGGCAACCAAAACTAAATCGAAAGTCTCAAAGCTTCTGAAAGGAAAAAAAGCCGCCCCAAGATCAAAAACCAAAGTCGGTGTAAAAAAGGCTGTTGCAACGAAAGCTGCTTCCCAGTTCATCCCCACCACACTCAAACTGCGTCGACCCGTACCTTCAGATATTGACATCGCGCAGGAGGCCAAGCTCAAGCCTATTTTACAGGTGGCAGAGGAACTCGGCATCCGCCCAGATGAATTGGAATTGTACGGCCCCTATAAGGCCAAGGTCAAACTTGAAATCCTTGAACGCCTGAAGAACCGCAAGAATGGCATGTATATCGATGTGACAGCCATCACACCGACCCCATTGGGTGAAGGAAAGACAACAACCACCGTGGGCCTCTCGCAGGCACTTGGCGTACATTTGGGGAAGAAAGTCATTACGGCTATCCGACAGCCCTCACAAGGTCCGACCTTTGGCATCAAGGGCGGTGCAGCTGGAGGCGGTTATTCACAAGTGATCCCCATGGAGGATTTCAACCTCCATTTGACCGGTGATATCCATGCCATCACAGCAGCCCACAATTTGTGCGCGGCTGCCATGGATGCCCGCATGCTGCATGAAACCCAGCAGGATGACACAAAATTATTCGATGCCCTATGTCCTCCAGATAAGAAAGGGCAGCGCCGGTTCACACCCAGTATGCTACGACGATTGCAGAAGCTAGGAATCAACAAGACAGACCCCAACGAACTGACGCCAGAAGAACGCAGTCGTTTTGCCCGCTTGGATATTGACCCGGCGACCGTCACCTGGAGGCGCGTGATCGACGTCAACGACCGGATGTTACGAGAGATTGAAGTTGGCCTCGGTCCAGACGAAAAAGGATTTGAACATCGCTCTGGCTACGATATCACGGTGGCCAGTGAGATCATGGCTATTTTGGCGCTCACTACCGGCCTGGAAGATATGCGCACGCGGCTGGGAGCCATGGTAGTCGCAACCAATAAACACGGCGAGGCTGTCACAGCGGAAGACTTGGGCGTAGCCGGCGCATTGACCGTCCTTATGAAAGACGCCATCAAACCGAACCTGATGCAAACCCTTGAAGGGACAGCGGCGTTCGTTCATGCCGGGCCATTTGCCAATATCGCACACGGCAACAGCTCGATCCTGGCCGATAAGATTGCCCTTAAGCTCGCCGATTATGTCATCACCGAATCGGGATTCGGTGCGGACATCGGGATGGAAAAATTCTTCGACATCAAATGCCGCTACAGCGGGCTCATCCCACAAGTGGTTGTCATGGTGGCAACCGTACGCGCCCTTAAGATGCACGGGGGTGGGCCAAAGGTTGTGGCTGGAAAACCATTAGCAACCGAATATACCGAAGAAAACCTCGACCTGCTTCGCAAGGGTTTGCCGAACCTTCAACGTCACATCCAAAACGCGCTGAAGTACGGCGTAAACGTAGTTGTGGCCGTCAACTCCTTTGCAACCGACACACCTACAGAAGTGGAACTTATCCGCAAGTCGGCGTTGGAATTCGGTGCGCTCGACGCAGTTGTGTCCACTCATTGGGCCGATGGCGGCGCAGGAGCCATCAAATTGGCAAAAGCGGTTGTAAATGCTGCTGAAAAGAAAAGCAGCTTCAAGTTCCTCTATCCTCTTGAACTTTCCGTCAAGGAAAAGATAGAGACCATTGCAAAAGAGATCTATCGCGCTGACGGGGTGGATTACAGCCCCGAGGCTGAAGAGCAGATTGCCCGTTACAATCGTCTGGGCTTTGATAAATTACCGATCTGCATGGCAAAAACACACTTATCTTTCACGACCGATGTCAACATCAAGGGTGCCCCAACAGGTTTTCGCATCATGGTGCGTGAAATACGCGCAAGTGCCGGTGCGGGTTTCCTCTATCCCCTGCTCGGCAAGATGAGCACGATGCCTGGCCTGCCCACCCGCCCTGTCTTTTATGATGTAGATCTTGATTTGAAAACCGGAAAAGTGGTTGGATTGTTCTAAAAGTGATTCGTATCTACTCTCCCCTACGTCCCACGCTTTCAGCCTGGGACTAAGAATTCCGCGCAGGAAATTCACCTGCAACTTAGGAAAAACGATATGTGCAGGGGATACGTCTTGCACATATCGTTTTTCCGGCTACTTTATGCCAGGGCTGTAAGTAAATACAGTGATTCGGTAAACCGTATTGACACGGGCGATAGTTGAACTATCGCCCGTGTCATTTTACTGCCTGGACAAAATAGATTTCCCCGGTTTTATCCTTATAAAGCAATTTTAAATTCGCGATGGTAGAAAGTTCATCGGGTGCAACAATGTGATGATACTGGTTGGGCGTGAACCAGATGATATATCCATCGTGTTTGGGCCAGGCCGGATAATTTGTTTTCAAAGCAGCCAGCCGTTGATCTTTCGAGAGAGTGGCATCCTCGTATGGCAGCGTTTCGACGGGATGCCTGTAAATAAACCACACGATATTGATGTAGTTAGTATATACCAATGCCGAAGAGTCCTTGTCCAAAATCGGCTGGGCAGCTTTTACTACACTCATCTCCCGAAATTGAGCCGAATTAGCTATGTTGTAATTTGTTGGCTCGCCCTGCACGAGAGCCTGGCGAATATAGCTCTGCAAACTATAAACTGGATATACGAACCACAAAACGGCTATACCGGCCAAGCCATAAGAAGCGATACGATTCTTTAAGTTGACATGACTTAAGACCAACTTATCAAAAGTAATAAAGAACAAAGCCAAAACAACCGGCAGGATCACCACATAATAACGGTCAGAAGTCAGATCAAGATGGTCTGCTGTCACTACTGTAAAAGCCAGTAAAAAATAATAAATTACAGAAAATATAAGGGCAGGCCAAACATATTCGTTTTTGAGTGCGCTGACCCAATTGAGCCAATCTGTTTTCTTATTAATAAGTGTAAGAAGTAATACGAGTGTAATTACTATGATCCAGGGCTTTAACAACAGCGGGTCAAGAAAGGAAATTCTTGGAATAAACCACCAAAGTATTTTGGTCAAAGATAAACTGATATTCTCCAGCGGCAGCATCGCGCCGAGATCACGAGGGCCGAACAGGGTACCGCTCACCGGATAGTTATGGAAGATGGCCCACACACCCACAGGCAATATCGAAACAAGGATTGGAAAGATGGCCTGCCAAATCCCACGCCAACCAAATTTAGCCAATGCAACCAGGCCGCCTACACCGATCAGTACCACACCGAGATAACGCTGCAGCGTGGCCAGACCTGCCATTAGAAACATCAGCCACAATGCACTGCCTGAGCCGTCTCTTAAAAACCTGGCTGCAGCAATAAAGAATACCAGCATCATGGTTGCAAATAAAGGCTCTGACGCAACATTGGCATAAATGCGAAGCGTTGAACGTGAGAGTAGAATGACAAATGCCCCCACTACCGCGTAAATCTGTTTTTCTTCGAAAATCAGGTAAAGCAGCCAACCAGACAACCAGATATTGACCGCATATAAAACCACATTCAGATACCAGGCTGCCTGGAAAGTATTCCACTTCGTTAGCAGGCTTAACCCGGCTAACACGAGAGGATATAAAGGCGGCCACAAAATAAACGGCGCTCCAATCATATCTACGAACCCTTTTCCAGCCAGCAAACTATCAGCGGTCGAAAGATTGCGAGCGGCGTCCGAAGAAACACCTGCACCATACTTCGAAGTGGTAAGCAAGATAAAAACCAGGCTAACCCCGGCCAGAAGATAAAGATAAATTTGGAATTTCGCTTCTTTCGAAAGGTTATTTAACATGGATAAACGCTATTAAGTATTTGTTCGTAAGTCTTTATACTTGGCCTATGCTTTTCGGGGCCTCAGCTCCCGAAAGAGCAACTTAGTTGGTTCTAATTTTTTCGACCGATTCCTTAGCAGATCACAAAATCGGATATTCTTTCATGAAGTACTGATTATAATAGATTGCATGACCGAGCCGAACTTCCTTTCCGTCTCTGAAGCTCTCCATCTAATGCAGGAGGGCAAACTTTCTCCTCGTACCCTTGCTAACGCCTGCTCCCATCAGATCGAGAGCCTGAATCCACAATTAAACGCATTCATCACAGTATTGGACGTTAATATTGGTGGATCGCAAAAAGCGTCTTTCACACAACCCTTAGGCGGTATTCCAATTGCCATTAAAGACCTATTTGAAACGCAGGGAATTCGTACCACGGCTGGTTCAAAGTTCTTCGAAGACTATATACCTGCAGAAGATAGTGTGGTTGTAAAGAAGCTAAAAGAGGCGGGTGCAATCATCATGGGCAAAACCAATACACACGAGATTGCCCTTGGCGTGACGACAGTAAACCCACATTTCGGCGCTTGTCATAACCCCTGGGATCAAAACCGGATCCCAGGTGGATCATCGGGTGGAAGCGCGGTTGCAGTTGCATCCGGCATGGTACTCGCTGCACTTGGCACAGACACCGGTGGTTCCATCAGAATTCCTGCTTCATTATGCGGCGTGATCGGTCTAAAACCGACCTTTGGCCGCGTAAGTGTTCGAGGGGTATTTCCACTTTCGTGGAATCTCGACCATGTTGGACCGCTGACCAGGTCTGTGACAGATGCTGCCCTGATACTGCAAATTATTGCCGGTTACGATCCAGATGATCCTTACTCAATTAATCAACCGGTTGACGATTATTTGGCAGCCGTTGAAAACGGAGTAAAAGACCGGCGCGTGGCGCTGGCAGTTGGCAATTATCTCGGAGAGGCCGACCCGGAAGTTCTGGATGCCGTCAACCAGGCTGCTCATGAATTTGAGAAGCTTGGAGCCAAGGTCGAAAAGGTGGATATGTCCTTCCTCCAAACTGCCGCCCTGGCGAACAGTTTGATGACTCCAGCCGATGGCGCCGCCTATCATCACCAACGATTGAGCGAACATCCGGATTGGTTCGGCGCAGACGTCCGCCAGCGCCTGGAAACCGGACTTAACGTGACATCCACCGAATATATAATGGCGAGGCGAACACAGACTGAGGTGAAACACCGGCTCGGCAGATTCTTCGAACAATATGATCTCCTCTTACTGCCCTCTACGCCAATCCCTGCTCCATTCATCGAAGGGAATGACGCCATCGAACAAGCGCAGCGTCTGACACGGTTCACATCCCCCTTCAATCTCACAGGTTTACCTGCCCTCTCTGTTCCATGCGGATTCACCAAAAGTGGGCTGCCGATCGGTTTACAGATCGTTTCAAGAGCCTGGAACGAAACTGCTGTCCTGCAAGCCGGACGGGCCTACGAACGTGAAACAGATTGGTGCATTAGACTCCCACCAATTGTGCGGATATGATGGTCATTCCGAAAATTGTTCCCTGCTATAGAATGCTTATTTTTTGGCTGTGATCGCTACTCCCCAACGCCTATTTCAGAGATAACTTTAAAGAACAGCCTCCGTATTGCTGCGGAGGCTGTTCTTTTTATGCTACTTCTTCAAACTGCAGGTCCCTACCCCATTCGACTCTTTCCATTGACAAGCGTAATCGTTCCTCAGACATACCTGCTCTGTGGTGATCTTGCTGCAAATATCCACTGGCTGGCTACACTTGGCAATGTTCAAAGATACTGATACACAACCAGGACCACTTAAACGTACCTGGCTGGGGACACATGTTTTTTGCGCAGGGTCAAAGGTGAAACCGAGTGAGCAACCCGGATACGTACCGCCGGTATTTGCCTGACAACATTGATAATTGGAATCATAGGAGTAGCCTGCTGCGCAGCCTTGATAGGCTTGCGAAGCAAGAGTTGGATCATTGAGACCATATGGAATAACCGAAGAACCGGAGGCAGAAACACACGCGCCAAACTGGCTGTCAAAATATGTATATTCTGGACATTGACCGTTCAAATCCTGACCAATCGCGCAAACTTTCTGACCACCTCGGTCAATAAGGTTATAACCTTGCGGACAGCCGGTCACACCTGGTTGGCTAGCTATCGGCGAATATGTGCAAGTACCGGTGGATGTATCAAGCGCATACCCTGGACCACAAACGGGTGTTGCACCAGTTTCGGTTGGCGAGCCACTGCAAGCCGGGTTGCATACTGTAACTTCACTGCTGGTATTGCTTGGACCGCTGCAGGTCAGGATGCGATTGCCATTTACTACACTATCCTGACAACTATAACCTTTTGAGGAAACCTGGTAGGTCGAACCTTGCGGGATTTGTACTGTTGTATAGCCTACACTAGCTGCGCAGTAATTTCCCTTCACGGTTGCATCCGGTACCTGGCATGTTGCATTGGTTGAGGCCGATCCCACCGGGGTGAAGGAATTTGATTGACAATACGGCGCGATTGCCTTTGGTTGATCGACAACGCAGCGGAAACCGAGATCATAATTGGTATGTCCTGACCCGCCGTAATGCCGCACGCCCGAGAGTGTTTGCGAGGCATCACTTTCGAAACTCGAACCGCGGATGACATGGGTATCACCAGAACCAGGACCTGTTGGGTTCTGGGCCGGCATACTGTCGTAATAATTGGGATCATAGAAATCATTAATCCATTGAAATACGTTGCCGGCCATATCCAATAGACCATACGGGCTGCGTCCTGCAGGGTAATCGTTGACACCGTTGGTATGGCCGAGACAGCCTTGAAAGTTGAGCAGGTCGCAGCCGGCATTTTCGTTACCCCACGGATAGACTCCTCCATCTGAGCCACGGGCAGCTTTTTCCCATTGAGCTTCGGTCGGAAGCTGGCCTTGTGCCCATTTACAATAATTGGCAGCCATGTCCCAAGTCACCCCAACAACAGGATAATCACCATAGACTGGGTTGGTGTAGACGGGCGTGCCAATCTCCTGTGCAGGTACAGCGCAATTTCCAGTCCCCACACATTGCCCGTACATCTTGTTAGTGACATCAGTCTTGTAGATCCAATAACCATCCAAGGAGACCGTCTTTTGAGGCGCATCGCCTGAACCGAGGCCCATAATAAAGTCTCCCGCCGGGACATAGACGAGCTGGCTGCTGTCCAGCCATGCCATCGTCGTCCCAACCTGCGGACCCGATAACGTCACCGGCACGAGAGTTGGGGGAATGGTCGTCGCCGGCACCGAGGTAGGGCTTGGCACGACCGTTATCGGAAGCGCCGTCGGGGTTGAAGCGGAGGCAGGCGCACAGGCACCCAACACCAAAGCCCCTGCCAGAAATGTCCAGAGTAGGCGTTTCATTCGTTTTCTCCTATGCGCCAGAAATTATACCCTGCCCGTGGACAAGCACTCTTAATGCGTGGGACATTTAATGCCCACGCTTAGACAACCACATGTATTCGGACAAAAAACAAGATTTCTCTGGCTGCATGTATATACGGAATTCTTGCAGGTGCCCGGGCAGTCGGGCGGATTGATGCTTTCTACCTGGGTGGGCACGTCCAACGTATTTTCTGACGGCAGGCAGACGTAATGATTCGGACTATCTTTTGTAAAGGTTGTCCCTATAGGGCAAACAGGGTTATCAGTAATGCTCCCCGTCTGGCTCAGGCAACAGTGATGAACCGGATCATAGAAATCACCGGCCATGCAATCGAGTCCGGTCGTGCGGTTGCCGTCCCATTCGCAGAGACCGGTCGCTGTGTTTAATGTGTAATGAACCCCACAGGAAGCATTTGTAATCCCTGTATAACTGCAGCTAGAACTTAATACTGCCGTGGAGCCTGTCGTACACTTGTACTGGATTGGATAAGATCCAGGCGTACCTGAAACGAGGCTGCATCCTAGGATTCCGCCAAAAGATGCGTTCGGGTCCTGCGAATGATCGTCGTTGAAGGTAACTAATGCTCCGCCGCCATACCTACAGGCCGTCGCTTGAACATCGATCGAGATATTCGGGCAGTCCGCGTTAAGTGCAGCCTTATCCACATTAGCGACTACAGAAGCCAGTTGGCAGGCGGGGGCGAAGTGAGCGGTGTCTTTTACCACGCATCGGAAGCCCAGATCGCGGCGATGGTCGCCTGGAGAAGCAAAGAAGCGCGCGTACGCCAGGGACTGGATGGCATTGCTCGAATAACTCGATGAACGGATCACGCGTGCCCGACCAGAATCCGGTCCGGGCGGATCGCCGGGCGGACTATTTTTATAGTACAGCGGGTCATACCAATCCGCCGTCCATTCAAATACATTACCCTCCATATCGAGCGCGCCGTAGGCACTTTTTCCCTTGGGATATTTCAAGACGTCGGTCGTATCGTGAACGCAGTTATTGAAGTTCAACAGGTCACACGCAGGTTGTTCGTTACCCCATGGATATAAGCTGCTATTCGGGCCACGCGTGGTTTTTTCCCACTGTGCCTCGGTTGGCAAGCTGGCATTGACATAATTACAATAAGCCGTCGCCTGGTCATACGTCACTCCAACCACCGGCTCATTCTGGCTGGCAAATTCAGAATAATTTGAATTATCAGTCATGTCCGGCTCTGTACATTGACCCCGCGCCACGCACAATGCATATTGCCCATTCGTTACTTTTGTGGCGTAAATCCAGAAATCACTCAACGTGACGGTATGCTCAGGATTATCGGCACTGCCATGACCCATCAAGAATGGGCCACTGGGCACAGCTACAATTGACGTGCCGTCCACATAGGTTAAAGTTGAGCCAACTTGCATCGGTGCAGAAATGTCAACCGGCGCGATGGTTGGGGTGGGAGGCACCGAAGTAAAGGTTGGGAGGACGGAGAGGGTTGACGGCGCACAGGAATTCAGCAATAGCGTGACCACCAACAGAATCAAGATCAGTATTTTCATATTTATTGGGTTGATCGGAAATTATATCCCCTAATAAAAAGCCCCTGCCATGCGGGGGCTAATGGAGATTTTGAAATCAACCAGCATTGCAATCACAAGAACATGTATCTTTATTAAATGATCCGCCATATTTGCAAGTTGGTGCTCCACAGGAGCCAGCGGAAAGTTTACACGTCCCATTGCCTCCATTTGGCTGGCATGAATTGAGCGCTATCCCTTCGGATTTACAATAAGGCGATTGAACTTGCACAGATACGCATTCTTGTCCATCGTAAAAAGTGCCTGATGGGCAAAATGGAAATACCTGGCCGATCCCTCTTGTCAAGCCCGAACCGTTTGTGAGAATTGCTGGCCCGTTGGTCTGAAGCGTGCAACATTGTGTTTGTGCACCTGGAGCAGGAGGATTGGACGATAACACAAGCCCTCTTTGCAAGCCAGAACTCAGAACAAAACCCGTCAGGCATTTGCCCGTTCCACCCTGGCTAACACAGGATTGGGAAGGCGCATCGTACGTGTATCCGCTTGGGCATTGTGGCTGACTGGTTACGGTTACGGTGCATTGTGAGCAAATGTTTAACTCGCCATTGCCTGTGCAGATATATTTATTGCTGTTGTTCGGATCCTGTGTACAAGGTGGTTGCGGGACCGTGATGATCGAGCTTGCCGGTCCACTGATAGTTACACCTGTAACAGGCTTCACATTATTACATGAAGGGTTCTGACTGATCGAAAGATTGGGACATGTTACCGTGATATTTTCACCATTCGACTCGCCCCCAATGCCATTCGTACCAAAGACTGCCGGGTATTGACAGAAAGGAGCAAAATAAGTGGGATCCTCGACCACACAACGGAAACCCAAGTTATTACGATGGTCTTCTGGCCTCGTTTTGAACCGGTCAAAAGCCTGGGTTTGATTTTGCCCACTGTTAAAGGCGCTAGATCGCACCGAGCGCTCAAGGCCCGTGTCTGGGCCTTTGGGGTCGTCAGTCGGCGCGCCGACGTAATAATCTGCTTTATACCAATCCGCTACCCATTCGAATGCGTTTCCTTCCAGATCGAAGGCAGTATAGTAACTTTGCCCTTTGGGGTAAATAGTTACCGGTGTGGTATTCCCAACACACGTTTGGTAATTCAACAGGTCACAGCTTGGAGCACCGTTGCCCCAAGGATAGATATTCGCATCTGTGCCACGCGCGGTCTTCTCCCATTCTGCCTCAGTTGGCAGCCGAGCGTTTACGAAACTGCAATAAGCCTCGGCCTGGCTGTAATTCACGCCCACCATCGGGTTACTGGCATGCAGTGGATCACCGTACGTTGGATTATCTTTTTGTGAAACCAGTGGCGTACATTGACCTTGGCCAACACAAAATGCATATTGGCCGTTGGTCACTTTGGTGCGGTAGATCCAGAAATCAGCCAGATTTACTTTATGCTCCGGGTTATCCACACCGCCATGTCCCATGGTAAAGATGCCTGCCGGAACGGCTACTAAAAGGCTGCCATCCACATATAAAAAGGTGGAACCGACTTTCATCTCCGGCCCAGCCAAATTGACGGGTACGATGGTCTCGGTAGGAGACGGTCCATTTTGGGGTTTTACTTGGAGCGGTAGTCGACGATGAGGGCAAGGTTTGAGGTCCACATGCCGACATGATTATCGAAACGCCGCATAAATAAATCATTAAACGCAAGGCCCTCATACATCCTCCTATTCTAAAAGTCAGTATTAAATACCAAATTTGTCTGTATTATACAAGAACTTCTACCCTTTTAATTCCTCCATAAGTAAAGAAAAGGTATGTACTTCCCTGATTAGAACGCAACGCACGTATGATGCAAGCGACGATTCCTAACACATTTATAACCAGCCACGGGAGATGCACGAAAGAAAACCAGCGAATAAAGGTGTTTTGTGTTACCCAGTTTAATCCTGCATAGATCCTTTCCCGCAAAATTTAAAATCGAGGGCCGGGGACAAGGCCAGCTTCTTTTAGAAGGTTCGGATCTTGAACCTGGTAAAAGTATCGATATGTCACGGGACAAAGGTAATCGCTAAAATTGAGAAACTTTAGTAGACTCTTGCAAAAGTCATTTTAGGTTGAGTTCAAAGTTGTAGATCGCGGCGAATCAAATTGAAACGCAAGGAAAATCTCTTTCTGCGATTACGATACCTCTCACTCAAGATACGAAACACCTTCAATTTGCGAAAAATATGCTCAATCAAAATCCGTTTACGAGCCAAGCTGCGGTTCCTCAACTTTTCCTTGATCGTCAGAGGATGGTATTTGGATTTCTTGAAGGGTGTCTGGCAATTTTCATGCAACTGCGCCATTCCTTGATAGCCAGCATCTGCCAGAATTCGAATATGCTCTGCGATTTCGCTCCCGTTATCCTGAAAAAGCTGGAAGTCATGTTTGCTCCCATAGCTAAAGGCCGTGGCGATAATTTGAGCAGTTTTGGGGTCAGCGATCAACTGCGCTTTTTGGGTGTGTCGCCTCTTTTTGCCGCTGTAATGCCGATTTTGGCTTTTTTTGGACGCTCAATCGGCTGTTCGCTTTGAGATAATTACTTATGCAAGAGGTCTATTGAAAGAGTAAATGGCAATAAAAGAGCTTCCTCGTCAGTATAGACAAACTTTGAAGCAGCCTCCAAATACATATAAAACGAATCCAACGACAATATGCCAGGATAAAATATCAACCAAACCAAAATCGAAACTACGATGCTATATAACAATGATTTAAGGTTCTTTATCCGGATCATTCTTCGTTTCATTTTGAAAACCCCCGCCGTATGTCGAGGGCTAAAAGCACCTAATGACAGCCGCATACTGGCCCGTATGGGCAAGAAGCGCCGAATCGCCGACATCTCGGATCTGGTGTGCACGAATAGGTTCCACCATTAGGACAACTGCCCGATTGGCAAGTAGGATCGATCGCCGGATCGCAACCTGTACTTTGGTTACAACCAGCCGGCAAAAGAACCTGGGCTGAAGCGCTGGGCGGGTTCGGCGCCGAAGCATTCGGCAAGCAAATAAAATGCACCGGTGAGTCTTCTGTCAGCGTCGAGCCAACCGAGCACAGCGGGTAATTGCCGGCAGTCCCCGAAGCTGCTGAACAGCATTGGTTTACAGGGTCATAAGTAAAACCGGCCAAACATTGAGTGCCGATGCTTCCGGTCCCATCCCATTCACAAACGCCTGTCCCAGTATTGAGACTATAGTGGAGCCCGCATTGTGCATTTCCACCAAACGTAAATGAACACAAGGATTGGATCGTAGCGGTTGTCGTAGACGTGCATTTGTAAACCTGCGGGAAACCCGGGCCTCCGGAAATCAATGAACAACTTCCCAGCCCACCTATCGATGCCAGAGGGTCGGGTGAATGACTGTCCTTGACCGTTACGTATGTGAACTGATCCTTGCAGCTCTGCGGCTGTGAATTGATCGAAACATTCGGGCAGTCATATTTAATACTGCCTGAACCCGAACTCCCGCCGCCTGATCCCTTTCCGGAGTAAGATAACTGGGTGCAAAATGGCGCAAACCAAGTCGGATCTTCGACTACACAGCGGAAGCCAAGGTCGCGTCGGTGGTCAGCCGGATTGGCGTAGAATCGCGTGGATGCCGGTACTTGATCAACATTCGCTTTATATCCCGTGGACCGCACTGAGCGCTGTGTTCCTTTATCGGGACCCAGCGGATTATTGGATCCGCCGGTTTTATAATATGAAAAATCATACCAATCTGCCACCCATTCAAAGGTGTTGCCTTCCATGTCCAAGGCGGAGTAATAGCTCGCCCCCTGGGGATATTTGATGACGCTGGTGGTCTTTCCGACGCAATTGTTGAAGTTCAACAGGTCGCAGCCCGGGCTATTATTACCCCACGGATAGATATTACCATCCGGGCCGCGCGCAGTCTTTTCCCATTCTGCCTCGGTCGGAAGCTGTCCATGTACGAATGAACAGTAAGCTGCTGCCTGGTCGTAGTTCACGCCGCTCACCGGGTCGTTTAAGCGCGTAAAGTCAGTATAAGCGATATTATCTTTCAAGTCGGGCGGAGTACACTGACCTGAGTTTACACAGAAGGCGTATTGTTGATTAGTTACTTTTGTGCTGTAGATCCAGAAGTCATCCAATGTAACTGTATGGTCAGGGTTATCCAATCCACCGTGACCCATTATGAATGGACCACCCGGTACAGCCACAAGCACGGTTCCATCCACATATTGATAGGTTGAACCAACTTTCATTTCCGGACCGGATAGAATAATCGGGGCAAGCGTTGCGGTGGCTGACGCTTCCGTTGGAGCCGGTATCAGCGCGGGTGGTTCGGTAGCCGGGACTGACGCTGCAGTTGGCGCAGGTTTAGGCGCGGCAGGCTGCCAACATCGTCAATAAAACTGCAGCGATATAAAATACAAACCGGGGGTGTTTCATGCATTCTCCTCTCTCAGGCGAGGCACATTATAAATAATTATATTCGGTTCCGTTGATCATCCATTCCCCCAAATGGATGATAGCTAAAAGACTTTTGATCACCTATCGGTATCCATCCAAATAGCCATTTACGTTTAACGTATTTTGGACTAAATTTATCGGGTTAGGGTTATACTGCTTCTTGCATAAATATCTACTGTTTCGCTATCGCTTCGCATTACCTTGTAATTAAGGAAACTTGAAAATAGGAAAAAAACAGGGTCCCAATTCGTTACTCGCCTCTCTTCTGAAAGACTCCAAATTTTCGGAGCATGCTAATGCATTACCCCGACCGCAAGCTCGATTCATACCCAATCTTTCCATAAACGATCTACTAGAGCTTCGAAGGATTTTTGATACAAATAATTATTCTTCAGAGCCTTCCGCAGAAATTGATTCAGGTCCCACAATTTTAAAAATGTTGTTCGCACGCGGTCTGAATATCGACATCGACAAGGCGGAACGTATATTCCATCCACTGAAGCTGGAGAATATGATCAATACCGGCTTATTAAGCAAGGAAAACGGTCAGGTCAAGTCTCTCTATCAAGCTCAACCATACCAAGGCTTGATTCTGTTCTCAGACTTTTATCAATGGGAGGACTCACGTGACTATGTTTTACCCATCGGACCGGCCGGGCATTATCTGGCGAATCTCACCATCCGCCGGAAGGTCAACTCCACTCTCGATCTTGGTTGTGGGTGCGGGATCCAATCCATCCTGGCAGCCCGACACAGTGACCACGTCGTAGCTACAGATATCAATCCCCGGGCGCTCGCCCTGACGCGGTTGAATGCGGCCCTCAATGGTTTCAAAAACATTGAAACCCTAGAAGGTAGTTACTTTGAACCTCTTCAAGACCAAAACTTTGATCTAATTCTTGCCAACCTACCTTATGTGATCACTCCGGAAAATCGCCACGTTTACAGTGATGTAGACCAACCGGGCGACCTCAGCCTCCATAAATGGCTAAAAGAAATTCCTGACCATATACATGAGGGCGGTTTTGCCCAGATATTGGTTAATTGGGTTCATCGTGTAGATGAAGCCTGGTGGCTTCCCATACGCCAGAACTCTTGCAAATTCTCGTTCGGATACCTGGTTGATCTACACGGCTTCGAAACGACCTGGTGAATATGCCAATGTTTGGATCGACCAACAAACCCGCAGGGATCCGGAAAAATTTAAAAGGACTAAACGGGCATGGCTGAATTGGTATCGGTCCAAGCATATCCAACAGATAGCCCTGGGCGCAATTGTGCTGAGACGCCGGACGTCCACCGGCAATTGGTTCGAGGCTGTTCAAGCCAAAAAGAACCTCGAAGGATCTGCCAGCGATCAATTTCTCCGCCAGTTTGCTATGCAGGATTTTCTGATTTCCCTGGAAAACCCGGATCAATTGCTAAATAATATGTTCGTGATGCAAGATTTGGAATTATCACCAATTCATCCAGAGGAGAGGCATCTGGTTTCGCAATCGAAGGGTTTGCGACTTGAAGTTGAAATCCAACCTGCTACACTGGCTGTTCTCCATCATTTGGACGGTAATACTACGCTTCTAACAGCCATTCAAGCCATTTCATCTGAACCTGAATTTTCTGCGAGTGATGTCGAGAACATCATTCTCAGAGATGTAAAAACACTTTTACAATATGGGATGTTGCTCCTTCAAACCGATAATTGACATTACTTGTATCAATTGTAAATCTGATTTGATTATAGCAATTATGAAGTGGGCACCAACAAGAAATGGGGTGCCTTCAATGTCGTTTAAATTTATTAATCCAGGATTAACTTACTGCGTTGGAAGAGGTACATGCCAATGGCCGTCAGGATGCCATCCACAACCAGCAATCCCACCGCGACTCCCAGGACAACGTGAGTAGGATTTATTTTATCGGCATCACGAATCAGCGATTGACGCAGGGTAAACGGCAAAAATTGCACCAACATCAACGGGATAAACAACGCCAACATGCCAAAACTCATTAATTGCTGCGCCTGGCGAACGCTGCCGGCCCGCAATGAAACAAGCACTCCCACACTCGCGGCAAGACCTGAGACCAGTATGGAGAATGAGATCGCTCCGATCGATAACGGAAGGGAGAAGAGCAGCAGTTCTCCATGCCCATATGCCACATTGACTGTCATGAGACTGACAAGCAGATTGACCCAAGTCAGAATGCAGCCATAAAGCAGTGCAGACAGAAGCTTGCCGATCAGAATGGCACGGTCCGATAACCGCGTTGATAAGAGAGATTCAAGTGTGTGCCTCTCACGTTCGCCCGCAAATGAATCCGCAACGATGCCTGATACCCACAAAAATGGCATCCACCCCCACACCATAATGCTGATCGGCGAGCTCACCCAATCGCGTCCATTTTGAAGAGGCAGGACAATACCAAAGATAACCACCAGCAGGACCAGGCTCATCTTGCTACGCCCACGCGGGTCGCCTTGCACGAACATCTCGCGTAATTCTTTCCAGGCAACAGTAATAATATCCGGGATCATTTTTCTACCTGTCTCTCTTCTTCCACCAGGCTTAAAAAGACCTCTTCCAGGTCCGCCTTTTCCTTACGCACTTCATCAAGTTCCGCATCAGACCGTACCAGGAGGGCTACAATTTCATGTGAACGACTTAGGTCTGTCAAATCCAATACCAGGCGATTGTTATCCTCTTCCATTTTCTTAACCAGGGGATTTACCCTGACTTCTTCAATCGCTCGTTGTGAGAATTTGCCCGTCAAATACAATCGAGGAGCCGATGTGCTCGAACGCAGTTCTTCCGGGCTTCCTACCGCGAGCAGTTGTCCATGGTTGATCACTCCCACTTGATCACACAATTTCTCCGCGTCAGCCAGGTTGTGAGTAGTCAGGAAGATAGTTACACCTTCGCGCTGCGCCAACGATTTGAGATCTTCGCGCAAGGCAGCGGAAGCCACCGGATCGAGGCCCGCCGTTGGCTCATCAAGGAATATAAGGTTCGGTCGATGCATAAGGGTACGTGCTACGGCCAGTTTTTGCTTCATCCCCCGACTCCAACGTCCAATCGGTTCTCTGCGGCGTTCGTATAGATCGAGCGGCGCAAGCAGCTGCTGCGTGCGAGTCTCCCGTTCAGACTTTGACATGTGCCAGATACGACCATAGTAATCCAGGTTGTCGGCAGCAGAGAGTCGCTCATACAATCCGTTATATTCGAGCAATGCACCGCAGTGTGTCCGGATCTGGTCCGGTTGCTTCTGGGTGTCGAAACCCAATACTTCCGCCTTACCTCCGTCCGGGTCGAGCAGTCCGAGCAACAAACGGATAGTCGTCGTTTTACCAGAGCCATTCGGCCCAATAAAGCCGAACACAGTTCCGGGATTCACTTCCAAAGACAGCCCGTCGACCGCCTTTAAATTCCCAAAGCTTCGATTTAGATTTTCAGTTCGGATTGCATACATTATTCCTCATTGCGTACTCATATTGAAACTTTGTAATTGCCATCGATGTTTCATCAGTGCGACTGTGTGGCAATGCTCAATTTTTAGACTGTCAGCGTGAGCTTGTCTTTGAATGATTCCTTGATCTTATCTTAAAGATACCACCTAGCAGATCGGATTGTATGGAAGAGATCTTTTTGTAATAGGTTCTCGATTTACAATTTAGTTTATATACATAATTTTGAGCCTACCCTTAAATTGAGGAAACCACCCCAAGATGCATAGTGCCTTTCCTGGATTTTATCAATAAATTAATATTTGTTATTCTGTGTTCTCGGTCTTTTATTTCTTTAACACCGTTTCGCCACGGGCCTGGGCCAGCAATTTACGGAAGAGATCAGCTTGTAAGCGTGCATCCGCCAATGCATCATGCGGAAGTTTCTGCCCCTTTAGAAAACGCGGCGATAGATACAACATGGAAGTTTCTTCCCAAGCGCACCCGATCAATCCCATATAAAAGGCTTTGATATCCACGGCATTATGTCCAAATGGATTCTCACCTAAATATTCAAGGAAGTAATGATTAATAAATCCCCAATCGAAGGGGGCATTGAATCCCACCATGAGCGCCCTAGTTCCTCCGGGAGCCACCTTCCGAATCCAGTCTGCAAATGCAGGCATCGCAATGATTGGTTCAATACCCTCCTTTGACAGTTTATCAAAGGAGAGCTCGGTTGCGTGCAACGCCGACTCCACTGCATCTTTATTAACCGGTTTCAATTCAATATAAAATCCGTTTTGCGGATCATCAACCATGCAGGCCCCGATGGAGAGCAGGGAATAACGCCCAGGATATGGACCTGCAGTTTCTACATCGATTGAGATAAATGTTTCGCTGGGTGCGGACATGTTTACACTCGTAATATAAGATGGATTTTGTCGCAATTATTGTATCACTCAGCGGGCGTTGAGCGTTCTCCCCCTTTAGGGTGATGCATTTCGATGGCCAAGCTAATAAACTGAAGGAATTGTTCCGATTCGCTGGTTGAAGATGAGTCCAGCATGAGTTTAATGACTAATGACTTTCCTGTTGTAAACAGCTTATAAGTTCGCTGATGGCTCCCTCAGGTGGTGACTTTGTGATTATTAACACTGGCACCTTCGCAACGGTAAAAACATTTTGTACCGCGCTGGTAATCAACCGGCGTGACAATATCCCCACCGAGCCGGGATTCGTCCCGACAGCCTCTACCATGCTCTCACCAGAGACCGCCAAGCGCGCCAACGATGTAATAGGCTGCCCATTCATCACGGTTTGACTGAAAAGATCTTGCACATCTTCATCCGGTGAAAAAGACCACACTTGTACCGGAAGGTCACTACCACCCACATCCTTCCAATTCACAACCTGGCCCAGGAAGATTGATCGAACTTGAAAAAGAGTCAACGATAGCACCCCGGTTTGAGGATGGACAATCACTAATATATCCTCGCTGGAAACCTGGAAACCGGGAGTAGTCAGGTGATCCGGTACTCCAAGACGCATCGTAACATCGGCAGACAGCGGGTCGGACAAATTTATGACCGCGGAGGTTGGTGTGCAATTATATAGGTCGTTCACCCAGGGATAGGCAGCAGATGAGACATAAACATTTACGAGTTGGGGTGTTGTCTGGGGAGTTGGCGTACCACAACCAGCGAGCAGTCCGAAAATAATGGCAACGACATAGCGTTTCATGACAAAACACAGGAAATCAACATAAATTTAATAAGTCCGCTGTATAAATAGATTAATAAGCATAAAACGCCGACGACAACACAATATCAGATAGAACAGTTGATAATTATAACGACGCAAACGGCCTAATAAATACTATCTACTCCGCTCTGCATTATTATCCCATTGCATCAACATAGTGGATTTTTTATCATTGAAGCTTCCATCTATTACCGCGGCGCGTATTTCGTCCATGAGTCGTATCAACGCCCGCAAATTATGAATCGACAGTAAAGTGCCTGCCAATAGCTCTTTCGCGGCAATTAAATGACGGATATAAGCCCGTGTGAAAGTGCGGCACGTGTAGCAATCACACAATACATCGATCGGCCGCTCGTCGCGGGCAAAGGAGGCATTCATCAAGTTGAGCCGCCCTTCAGGAGAGAAAGCTGCATGATGCCTGGCCAGGCGGGTGGGCAAGACACAATCAAAGATATCCACTCCACGCGCCACACCGTCTATCAGGTCTTCCGGCGTCCCAACGCCCATCAGGTAGCGCGGTTTGGACTCGGGCAGAATCGGGCAAACCACATCAAGCATTGCATGCATTTCGTCTTTGATTTCACCTACAGAGAGACCGCCAATGGCGATGCCAATTGTATCGAGCGAAGCAATGAATTGCGCGGACTCAGCCCGCAGGCCAGCATCAATGCCGCCCTGGACGATCCCAAAAAGCACCTGGTCGGCCCGTCGCTTTGCCTTAATGCAACGTTCGGCCCAGCGATGCGTTCGATCCATGGCGATTTTGGTATATTCATGGTCATTGGGATCCGAACATTCGTCGAAAGCCATGATAATATCCGCACCCAGATTCTCCTGAATCCGAATGGACCGTTCAGGCGTGAACCGGTGTGTTGACCCGTCAATGTGACTTTTGAAAGTTACTCCATCATCATCGATCTGGCGGGTCTTTGCGAGTGAAAAGACCTGGAAGCCGCCCGAATCCGTCAGCATCGGATGAGGCCAACGCATAAAGCGATGTAAGCCGCCCAACTCAGCCACCAAATCATCACCTGGACGCAGGTACAGATGATACGTATTGGAAAGTACCAGCGAGGCACCTAACTCAGCCAACTGAGCAGGTGTAAGCGTTTTTACAGTTGCCTGAGTCCCAACCGGCGCGAAGATCGGTGTTTGCAGATTGCCATGCGGTGTGGTGAAAACGCCCGCGCGAGCGCGGGCGTTCTTAGATGTAATCTTAAAATCAAACATAAGGAATATTATAACCTTGCCATGCAGCAAAATGAACCAAACCAATTGTTGAGATATTACTTCAAGGACTGGCGTAATCACAATCCCAAGTATCAAGCCTGCGGAAATAAGTGCAGGCGACGTGATCCTGATTTATTGCCCTGAACGAAACCCAATACACTTCGTCTACTAATGGGCTGCTTCCGTCAAATAATCGATAAAAGTAAGCTTGCCCAGTCGAAGTCATGGGAATATCCGATAAGTATGTGGGCAACAGCACATCGAGCGTGGGAGGATATTCTCCTTTTGCAGAGTGATACGCTTCGATAGCCTGGATGATCCGATTGCCCCTCTCCATACCGGTTTTTATTTCCTGTTCCAATGGAGAAAGCGGAGTAACCACGCTGGCTGTAACCGTATCGGCAGCAGTGGGTGTGACTGTGGCAGTGGCAGTTTTCGTAGGCTGGGTAATAAATGTAGCTGTCCCGGTAGGAACAATGACCAAAGTCGGCACTGGCGTGTCCGTCATGACGCCGGTTGGGGCCGAAGTCTTCGTCACCGGTACAGCCGCAGTGAATGTGGAAATGGTATTCGGAGATGCCGGCTCAACCGTATTACTACTACCCAACCCAAAATATACCAGCAAGCCGACAGTTACTAACAGGACAAGAATTAGAAAAAGATCAATCCCTTTTTTCATTCTTCAACTTATTCTTCAATGGCTTCTTATAGTTCAAACTGACGATTGCGCAGATCATAAACCAAAACTTACTTCCGCCGGATTGACCAGGAGCATCGGCGCGTGGATGGCAGGCATCTGGGGAATGAATGGATTTTCGATTGCTACGTCATAGACGGAAAACCAAGTATTTTGCGAACGCTCTATCATCGCGGCAAAATCAGTTTGTACAGACATACGAACTGTGCCTTTAATCAGGAAGATGCCCATGACTAGATTTACAGCAAGCATCGTTCGATTTGCCACCAACGGGTCGTAATCCAAGGGTTCTGTTGCAGGAGGCGCCAGGTGAAATCCGAAAATCCTCTCGATGGGGAAAAAGTATTCGTCATACTTCAGAGACTCGGCAGGAGTCCCGCCGAAAAGCAATACTTCGGTATCCAATAAATGGATGAATCCTTTCATATCCTGCATCCGCAGCCAGATATTTACGCGTACCTCCTTTTTGGTCACCAGGCTACCGTGAATCAACTTGGATCTTGAATACACCATCACAGTGGTTGTTTTTTCATCGGGGGCGAGGCTATACATAATGTCTCTCGTTTACCAGTATATCCGGTATTGACCACTATAAAATTATATACCGTAGACTATATTTTACTCTCCATCTTTCGTCCTACCCTTCCCTGCATTCTTCTCCCCGCTTATACTCTTTATATGGTTCAAACTAAACACTGGCTCATCTCAGCCCCAATTACTCCGCAAGCAGATGAAAATCTTGCGGCCTTCCCTCCCATTCTTCGCCAGCTTCTTTTCAACCGCGGCTACGCCACAGATGCCGAGGCCCGCTCTTTTCTCAAAGCTAAACCTGATTTCGACACGAACCCATTCCAACTTACAGGGATGGATAAGACCATCGGTCGCCTGCAATTTGCCATTGAACACCAAGAGCCGATCGCGATATATGGCGATTACGATGTAGACGGGGTTACCGCCACGGCTTTGCTTGTGCAGACCTTGAAGACCTTTAATGCAGACGTGCGAGGTTACATTCCGCACCGCTTCGACGAAGGTTATGGCCTTAATAACGAAGCGCTGGACAACCTGCAAGCAACTGGCGTTAAATTGGTGGTCACAGTGGATTGCGGTATACGTTCCTTTAATGAGGCATTTTATGCACAGGATATCGGCCTGGATCTCATTATCAGCGATCACCACCAACCGGCCGCAGGGGATTTACCTCCTGCTTTAGCCATCATTAATCCCAAACAAAATAATGACGGATATCCCGATAAAAATTTAGCCGGTGTGGGTATAGCATACAAGATCGCGGAAGCACTGCACAGCCTTAAACCATCAGCCGTCAACCTTGATACACTTCTCGATCTGGTAGCCCTTGGAACAGTTGCCGACCTTGCTCCGCTTATTGGAGAAAACCGTGTATTGGTGCGCCAGGGATTGAAACAGATCAGGCAAACAAAGCGGCAGGGGCTATACTCTCTTGCCAATGTCGCGGAGATACCTATTGGTAAGACGACAGCGAGCCAGATCGGATATTCTCTCGGCCCGCGGCTCAACGCCGCCGGGCGACTTGATTCCGCACTAGCCGCCCTTGAACTGCTTACAACAACTGACATCATGCGCGCCGGGCAACTGGCACAGCAGCTTGATATCCAAAACCGTCAACGCCAGACATTGACACGCATAATGCAGGAAAAAGCTGAAACGCTTGCTACAGCGGATGAAAACAATCCTTATTTACTTTTCGCCGTCGATGAAGAGTTCAATCCCGGAGTTGTAGGCCTGGCAGCTTCACGATTGATGGAGACCCACTACCGCCCGGCGATTGTTGCCGCTAAAGGTGCAGAGGAGACGCGTGGATCGTGCCGTTCCATCCCTGAATTTCACATCACCGACGCGCTTGACCAATGCGCCAATTTGCTTGTCCGTCACGGGGGCCACGCGGCTGCTGCGGGCTTCACCGTCCGGAATGAAAAACTAGCCGAACTAATCAGCCGTCTGAAGAATATTGCGCAAACTCAATTAAGTGATCGCGATCTTCATCCAACTCTGGCAGCAGACATGGAAGTACGGCTTGTTGAATTGAACTTCGAGCTGCTCAAGCATCTCACTTATTTCGAACCAAATGGATATGGAAATCCGGATGCAGCATTCGTATCCCGTAACTTAAAGGTAAAGAACTCGCGCACCGTCGGTGCGGAAGGCAAACACCTCAAAATAACCTTCGAAAACGAGCGCGGCTTATCAATGGACGCGATTGGCTTCCGGCTAGGCCACCTGCAACGGACACTCCCCCCCCGCGTCGACGCTCTGTATTCGTTTGAATCCAATGAATATAATGGACGGACAACACTGCAACTTAATTTAAAGGATTTGAAGCCATCAGGGACGAACGATACAGTCTGACATCGGTCCTCGGTGCTTATTACGGTCCCCACCTCGGTTGATAATCACAATAATCGTTGTTCGTTAGACGCCGAACGTCCGTACCATCTATACGCATAATGTAGATTTCACAACCATTAATATCGTTAAATTTATCGAAATACGCGGTAAAGGCTACCCACTGACCATCGGGGGAAAATGACGGCCCTTGGCTGTCGCCTCCGATTGGAGAGATCTGATGCTGGTTTGAACCATCGGAGTTCATTATGTAGATCTCCCGCTTCCATGGGTCACCAGAATAAGTCACGATCAAATTCTGCGGCGACCAATCACTCCGGCCTCGCAAAGCCGGAAGGTTACTGACCTTCCTCAGTCCATTCCCATCGACATTGATAACATAAAGTTGATCCAGGTTTTCTTTATTCGAGGCAAATAAGATCTGGGTTCCATCAGGGGACCAAGTCGGATCCCATGCCGAGATCGTGGAAACTTGCCGATAATTTCCTCCCTCCCGGTCCATGAGCCACAAGGTCGGATGGTTGGGATCGGTCGTGTAACGGGTAAATACAATTGTCTTCTGATCAGGTGAAATTTCAGGCCCGTTTAAGTCCCCAAAATCATTCGTCAAAGGTTGGGTGGTACCTTTGCCAAGATCGTAATCATAGATTTCAAAGCGCTGGCTTTGCAGATCGTAACCCGAATACACTACACTCCGTCCATCAGGCGCCAACGATGGATAGTAATGGCGATCATTATCTTCCATCGTCAATCTATGATAATCCGAACCATCCGCATTCATAATACATATCTGCTCGGAGGATTGAAGCTGATAGATCTGGCAGGTTAAAACAATGTGACCGGTAGGTTGGCCGGTTGGAGAGCCAGCAGCCGTTGGAGGCGTTGCTGGCCTGGGGGAACCAGTAGAGATCAGAACTTGTAGTGTTGCGGCAAAATCAGGCGTTGGGATTGGGGGACTGGTCAATATCCGGAAAAAGCCTGGTCCGAAGATCCCAACAAATAACAGGAAGCCACAGACCATGGTCAGGCTTGCGGCTGCAAAGTATAAACGGTTGGATGATTTAGTTGGTTCTGTCGAAGGATCAGTCACACATTAATTGTAACGCGTCCGTACCGATAATAGGCTGCGCAAGCCCCCTCGGAGGAAACCATCGTAGCACCGAGTGGATGTTCTGGTGTGCAGAGGGTGCCGAAAGCAGGACAACCCTGGGGTTTATTCATACCCTGTAGAATTTGTCCGGCAATGCATAGCAACGACTCCTCCGCCTTGATCTCACCTACATCAAATTTCCGCTCTGCATTGAAAGCATCGAATTCCGGTTTCAACCGCCACCCGCTCATGGGTATCGTTCCGATACCGCGCCATTTTCGGTCACATTCTTCGAAGACCTGAGCGATATGTTCCTGCGCGGCTGTGTTCCCTTCATACGTTACCACCCGCGCATAAGGGTTGGATATTTCAGCCTTGCCTTGCTCAAGAAGTTTCACGGTTTCTAATATTCCCTGCACGATATCGAGCGGTTCGAAGCCGGTCACAACCATAGGGATCCGGTAACGATCAACCAGCGGAGGATATTCATGGTAGCCCATAACCGCGCAGACATGGCCTGCCAATAAAAAGCCCTGGACACGAGAACTCGGGGATGAAAGTATGGCGTTGATAGCAGGCGGTACGCGTACATGTGATACAAGGATGCTGTAATTGGTAAGGCCCAACGAGCGTGCTTGTAGAACGCTCATCACATTCGGTGGCGCGGTGGTCTCAAAACCAATTGCAAAGAATACGACTTGTTTTTCAGGATTTTCCCTAGCTATTTCCACCGCATCCAACGGCGAATAAACTATGCGCACATCCCCACCTGCGGCCCTTACTGAGAAAAGATCGCGGCCCGAACCGGGCACGCGGAGCATATCGCCATATGAACAAAATATAACATCGGGCTGGGATGCAATGGCCAGGGCCTTATCGATCAACTCTAACGGAGTCACGCATACTGGGCAGCCCGGGCCGTGCACCAATTCAATTTCGGAGGGAAGAAGCTGATCAATTCCATAACGAATAATGGCATGCGTCTGTCCTCCACAAATTTCCATAAGCGTCCACGGTTTCGTCACCGTCCGGCGAATTTCACCTATCACATTATTTACCAGAATGGCATCACGATATTCAGAAACGTATTTCATAACCGCTATTTCTTTTGTCTTAATCGCTTGACGAAAGAGGATTCTCGTTTCACGATCTCTGACTTCTTAGATCTGGCTCAAGTCCATTCTCTAAATTATCTATTTCGTGCAACAAAGCGAGCGTTTCTTTCGCCTCGACCTCGCTCAACAAACTGAGTGCGAATCCTACATGAATAATACAGTACTCCCCGACCTGCGCTTCAGGAACATAATCAAGACAAACCTCGCGCCGTATGCCCCCAAAATCCACCTGCGCCATTTTCAATCCGTCTTTTTGATAGATCTCTTCAATTCTTCCAGGTACAGCAAGGCACATTTCATTCTCTCATTCTGGAGGCCGCTATAACCGCTTGTCCTAACGACAAGCCGCCGTCATTGGCAGGCACTTCTCTATGTAGGTATACTCGAAAACCCTGATTTTGCAAAAGTGACAAAGTTCGTCCTAATAAGGTGATATTCTGCCAGACTCCGCCTGAAAGAGCAATTTCATTGATCCCAGTCTCCGTCCTTAACCTTGAGCTGGCAGTTGTAACCATTTGAGCAAGACCGTTATGGAAACGTGCCGCTATCAAGCTGCTGGAAACTCCCGCCAACACATCAGCAATCAGGGGTTCAAAAGCACTTCTCAATTCCACATTGGTACGGGTCAGCTCGAACGGATACGCGGCATTTTCAGATTCATCCATGAGGCTTTCGAACTCGATTGCCGCCTGGGCCTCATAATTGACTTTTTGTCTCACGCCCGCCAGGGCCGCGGCGGCGTCGAACAAGCGTCCCATGCTCGAAGTTAATGGTGAATTGATCTTTCGTTCAAGTTGAGTAAACAAAGTTTTCCGTTCCTCGGCTTGGAATTCAGCAACCGGAGCAAGTCTTTCGTCCCATTCCATTCCAAGCGACCAGAGCAATGCAAGTGCAGTGCGCGGCAGGCTGTTTAATTGCTGCATCCCCGCCGGGCAGGGGAAAATATTCCAAATGAATAGCACGCCTGTAATCTTTGTAATCAGCAATGAGAAATTCTCCACCCCAGATCGCACCATCATCGCCGTAACCAGTCCCATCGAACGCGACACCGATCACCGGATGTGAACCGTCCAGTTTATTCTCGGCCATGCAGGCCGCGATATGGGCATGATGGTGCTGAACCCCGAACAACGGCAGGTTTTCACTCCCGGCGCGTTGGGCAGCGTACCGAGTTGCAAGATAGTTGGGGTGCAGGTCATGCACGATCGCGGCCGGTTTAACACGGAAGAGCCGCTCATAATGTTCTACTGCTTGCTCGAAGGATTTCAGCGTTTCATAGTTTTCCATATCCCCGATATGCTGACTGAGGAAGGCATAATTATCATGGGTGATACAAAAGGTATTCTTAAGCTCCGCACCCGTTGCCAATAAAGGCGCAGTATGCCAGGGTAATTTGACCGGAAAAGGAGCATATCCGCGTGACCGCCTGATTGGATAGGTTTGGTCATTAACAACGCGTATCACCGAGTCGTCGCAGCGGATGTAAATATCACGGTCGTGCATAAGATAAGCATCCGCAAGTAAAGCGAGCCGCTCACGGGCTTCCTCGTTTTCTGTAGCGATTGGCTCCTCCGATAGGTTTCCACTGGTCATAACCAGAGCTTCTGAATATTCTCCTCTTTTTTCAAGCAGGAGATAATGCAACGGTGTATACGGCAGCATCACACCGATCCAATCCTGCCCAGGCGCAACTTCGATGGCGATTTTTGAATCAGGCCTTCGTCGCAGAAGCACTATCGGTCGTGCAGACGATCCTAGCAACTCACGTTCAGAATCATTCACATAACAATGTTTTTCTATTGTTTCAATATCCGGCAGCATAAGAGCAAATGGTTTATCCACTCGCAATTTACGCCGGCGGAGTTCCCTAACGGAGCCGGCATTGGTTGCATCGCAGGCCAGATGAAATCCGCCGAGACCTTTGATCGCCATAATTTCACCATGCAGTAAGGCCGTACGGGTTTCCAAAATAGCTTCATCTGCTTGTGATGTTATTCGACCACGTGGTTCTACACTTTCCAACCAAACTTGAGGTCCGCATACCGGGCAGGCAACGGGTTGTGCGTGAAATCTCCGGTTTGTCGGATCGCCATATTCCCGAGCGCAATCATTACACAATTCAAATCCCGCCATGGTTGTTTTAGGACGGTCGTAGGGAATATCTTTGATGATCGTGAAACGCGGCCCACAATTTGTGCAATTGATAAAAGGATACCTATATCGGCGGTCCTGGGAGTCAAAAAGTTCACGAAGACAATCATCACAGATCGCGACATCCGGTGAAATGGGTTGAAAAGCCCCCGAGATGGCTTCAGAATCGAGAATTTCAAACTTATCGAATCCGTGGGAGGATCCATAGGAAGTGGTAAATTTGTCAATACTCGCCAGTGTTGGTGCCTCTTCCCGCAATGCTTTGACGAAAGACTCCAGCGCATTCTGCGACCCATCCACTTCAATATCTACACCAGCAGAAGTATTCCGGACCCAGCCGGTTAACTCCAACCGGACTGCAAGGTTGTAAACAAAGGGTCGAAAGCCAACTCCTTGCACGATCCCCGTGATGTGGATGCTGGCTCCATTCTTCATATCATTCTACGTCCAGCGCTTCCATGAAAAATTCTTCGCCGGCCAATATCTTGGCCCCTGCACTTCCGCAATTTGGGCAAATGATCTCACCCTCTTTCGGATAATATTTTGTGAAACATGCCATACACTGCATTTCAGGCTTCACGTGCCGAAAATGCAATTTGGCATTTTCTGCAATGGTGCCCTTGCAGATTTGGTCCCAATAATATTGAACCGATTCGTCATTATAGGTTGAAATTTCACCGACCACGAGATACAGATTTGTAATGCGTGTGGCTTTTTCCTCACCTGCTTTTTTGATTGCCTTTTCAAGGACTGCTTGTGTTGCATAAAGTTCATGCATATTAGGATTCCTAAATAGTGGATTTTGGCGCCATTCAAGGGGAGTACACTGCAATACATCTTGAAGCGATCCGGCGGTTCTTCCATCTCATGAGTGAGACAGGTACATAAAGGATGTTGCTATAACATCCTAATTCGCATTAATATTAAAATATAATACCTCAGGCCAGTCTATAAGCCGCATTTTGTCAGCGATTTGCGCAGGTTTACACCGCGAAGGCTCCATCCCTGCCGCCTCGATTCGGTGATCATCTATCTATGCAGTCTACCCGAGACTCAAAAGGAGCGAGCCACTCCATTGTCTCTGCTTGACCTTGCTCCCGACGGGGGTTGCCTGGCCGCCCACATTGCTGTGAACGCCGGTGGTCTCTTACACCACCTTTTCACTTTGACCGCAGTACTCAAAAGAGCACTTGAACGGCTACTTCTTTCTGTGGCCCGATCCGACAGATTGCTCCATCCCGGGGTTTCCCCGGCGCCGTGCCCTGTGGAGTACGGACTTTCCTCGACCCAGCATAAAGCCGAGCCGCGATCACCCAACCAGCCTGAGGCGCCTTCATCATACAACGGAGAAGAGGAGGCGTCAACATAATAAAACCGGTTCATTTATAGTATTTAAATACACGAAGTGGAATATATCGGGGCAATTACCCCGATTTGTTATGCAATACACACGATATATTTACGCAATTAGCCATTTGCCATACCATTTTAATGTAAAATAGACATGTCATTGGATAAGACACCATCCGTAAATCTCTCCTTCTGGAGTTTATGGATGGGTTCTAAATAACGAGGTTCATGTTGGGAAATGTGCCTGGGAAATTCATTATCGGTCTAACCGGAAACATTGGCACCGGTAAAACAGTCGTGCGCAGAATGTTGGAACATTTGGGCGCTTATACGATTGATGCGGATGCGCTCTCTCATCGCGCGATGGCCAAAGATGCGCCTGGTTATCAACCCGTTCTTGAGATATTTGGCAAATGGGTTCTGGACGACGATGGTGAAATAAACCGGAAAAAGCTGGGAGACATAGTTTTTCGTGACCCAGCTGCACTCGATCAACTGGAAGGAATAATCCACCCCTTAGTTCTACGAGCAGTGAATGTCCTGATAAGGCGAGCCAACCAGCCTGTGGTGGTGATCGAAGCGATTAAATTGCTTGAAGGCGATCTGCGCAAGATATGTGATAGCATTTGGGTGACCTATGCTCCTCAAGTTGTTCAGATCGAACGATTGACCCGCAAACGAAATATAAACCGCGAGGAAGCCCTTCAACGCATAAGTGCCCAGGCACCTCAAAATGACAAAGTCGCGGCCGCCAACATTGTCATCCGTAACATTGGATCCTATGACGACCTCTGGAATCAGGTCTCGCAAGCCTGGAAAAAGAACGTGCCGGCGGTTGAGCGCGTTCAAACGGGGGGTCTTAAGGCAGCCAAAGCCGGCGAATTCAAGGTCGGTCGTGGCAAGCCAAAAGATGCCCAAGCGATTGCCGAACTGATCAATCGTCTAAGCAAAGGCGAACAAAAACTCTCTGCCGACGATGTAATGGCGCAATTCGGCGACAAAGCATATATGTTGCTTCAACTTGGGAAGGATCCTGTTGGTATCGCGGGATGGCAGGTCGAGAACCTAGTCGTCCGAACGACGGATTTGTATCTTGAATCTGGAATTGACATCGAGAAAGCGCTTGAAATGCTGGTCGAAGAGATTGAGCATGTTTCCAGCGACCTGCAATGTGAGGCTTCTCTCATATTCCCGACAAAGGACCTGGCTGCGCATAAAGTTGTTTGGAGTAAATTAGGATATGAAAGCCGTACGCCCGAGGCGCTTGGTGTTCAAGCCTGGACAGATGCCGCCAAAGAGTCAATGCCGACAAAGACGGCCTTGTTTTTCAAGCAACTTCGTCAGGATCGTGTGCTCCGCCCGATATGATTTACCTCTCTTTCAATCCCCGTCAGTGAATAGGTTAAGCACTTATTAACGAAATTGCGGCATAATAATAAAAACACTTTGTGATAATCGGCACCAAAATTCCAAATCCTTCGTAATCCAATGTTCCACCTCTAAAAACGTGACTGAATTTCTAAACAACCTGCTCTTCATATTTCAACGACTTAATTGGCTGAGTGTCGTTGACATTTTGCTTGTCACGTTGATTTTCTTTGCCCTCCTGTCCTGGCTGCGCGATACCCAGGCGATGGTCTTATTGCGAGGCGTCATTCTGATCGTTGTGGCCCTCATCCTGCTTGACCAGTTTGGTTGACCTGCCGGCCTTTTCGTGGCTTGTACGCAATTCAGTTCCCGCCCTCCTGTTTTCCATTCCGGTCGTTTTTGCTCCTGAAATCCGACGCGCTCTCGAACGAATTGGACGCGCCGGAAATTTCATTCCAACTTTTGGAAAGACCACAGAAACCGATTTTGAACAATCCATTCATGCTGTGGTTACAGCGGCAGCCAGACTTTCCGCCCGGCAACATGGCGCCTTGATAATTTTACAGCGACTCGATAACCTCGATGAATACATTGAAAGCGGCGTTCGAATGAACGCGATTGTTACAGCAGAGGTACTTCTACAGACCTTTTACCCGAATACGCCCCTGCATGATGGCGCTGCTATTCTTTCAGGAACCAGCTTGGTCGCTGCCGCTTGCGTAATGCCGCTCTCATCCAGCGGTATATTGAACCGCTCTCCCGACCGGCAAATGGGACTTCGCCATCGGGCCGCGTTGGGGATTTCCGAAGAAAGCGATGCCATCGCAGTCGTCGTTTCGGAAGAGACCGGTGCAATTTCGATCGCACATGCAGGACGCATGATCCGCCGTATTGACCCGGAAAGGTTGGAGAACATTCTGCTTGCTTTCTTCCGCCCCTCTGCGGTCGAAGCAAATACCAGGTGGTTTGAACGTCTTTTCCCGTATCTATTCACCCGCAAGGATGAGCGGAATGTTAAGTAGTTTAGGTAGAAATATTCGCAGCTTCCTTTGGGCTTTGGCAATTGCTTTTGCAGTCTGGATTGCCGCCGTGACAGCTGCTGATCCCGACGTGGTCCGTATTTATCCTACACCAATCAAGATTGAAGTTGTAGGTCAAAATCCGGGCCTTGTAATCAACGGTAACATTCCACAGGAGGCCCAGGTTACTTTACGTGCGCCTCAATCGGTCTGGAATCAACTTACGACCCAGCCGGATGGTGTCCGTGCAATCCTTGATCTTTCAGGGCTAAACTCAGGCGATCATAAACTTAACTTGCAAATCCAGATCGATGCGCGTCCGGTGCGAATCATTACGGTCAATCCATCCTCAGTTTCATTGATATTGGAGCCACTCATCACCCGTAATGTCACACTGCAACCTGATCTAACCGGTCAGCCAGCGGTGGGATATTCGACAGGAGATTTAACAATCAACCCAAAGGAAGTAGCCCTAGTTGGGCCTCAATCCATTGTGGTGCGGGTAACAACTGTCCGTGTGTCGTTGGACATTACCGGACTTCGTGAGAATATCGATCAATCCGTTCCAATTGAGGTGCTGGACACAAATAATGCGCCTGTCGTCGGTTTGACGGTTCACCCTGATTCTGCCCATGTAACTCTGCCGGTTAGCCGCCAGGGCGGGTTTCGGGATATGGCAGTCAAGGTAGTTGTCCGCGGCCAGGTAGCAAGTGGGTATCGGCTCGATAGTATTTCGGTTTTTCCTCCCGTAGTCACTGTTTATTCTTCGGACCCCGACTTGACGAATGCCTTGCCTGGCGTTGTCGAAACACAACCTCTCGACCTTCAAAACGCAAGCGATAATCTCAATTTACGTGTCTCGCTTAACCTACCAAGCGGCATATCGGTGGTGGGGACCCAAACTGTACTTATCCAGGCAGGAATTTCGCCCATTCAAAGCAGCCTTACCCTAACGGGCGAGAAAGTTGAAGTAATCGGATTGAACCCAGCGATGACCGCGCAGATTTCTCCGGCCTCCGTGGATGTAATCCTGTCAGGTCCACTACCCGTCCTTAATACACTCACCCGCCAGGATGTTCATGTGAGCGTGGATGCGACCGGGCTCATCGACGGTACTTATCAATTAACTCCCAAAGTACAGACCCTTGCTTCCAATATAACCGTTGAATCTCTTCTGCCCGGGACAGTGGAAGTTATCCTCCGTCCGGCTCCGGTACCTACCACCAAGCCTTAATCTATTCAATGTAAAGGGCGCAAAACGCGCATAAAAACTCATGTCGAAACCCATCGTTGCACTCGTTGGTCGTCCTAACGTCGGCAAAAGCACTTTGTTCAATCGCCTTGTCGGCGAACGCCTCGCTATCGTTGATGCAATTCCCGGCACGACCCGTGACCGATTGTATGCTGAATCGACCTGGAATGGCCGCGCCTTTGGCGTTGTGGATACGGGTGGAATTGATCCAACTTATGGTGGAAAAACCGTGCTCTCGGTCGGTTCGGCTGACTTTATCGAGGATATCAAAGCCCAAGCCTTGATAGCCATTCAAGATTCTGATGCGATCTTATTTATTACAGATGGTCAAACCGGAGTTACCGAGCCTGACCTGGAAGTTGCAGATATTTTACGTCGATATCAAAAAAAACAATCAGATGGAAAAATGGGACCTCCAGTATTCGTGGTAGTTAATAAATGTGAATCAGAGGAAAGGCGCACAGCCGCCAGCGAATTCTACGAGTTGGGACTCGGCGATCCATTTCCTGTCTCCGCTGTCCATGGAACTGACGTGGGAGATTTGCTGGACGCCCTGGTAAAAAGCTTTCCAGAAGCCACGGAAGAGGAAGACGATTCGATTAAAATTGCCATTGTAGGCAAACCGAACTCTGGAAAATCGAGCCTGCTCAATAAATTAGCGGGGACAGAACGCTCCATTGTCAGCCCAATAGCAGGCACAACCCGTGATGCGGTGGATACAAAGTTTGAGGTTCAGGGTCTTCCGATCACATTGATTGATACAGCCGGGATCCGCCGCCGCGGCAAAATTGAACACGGTGTGGAACAATACAGTGTATTGCGATCTTTCAAAGCCATTGAACGCGCAGACGTTGTATTGTTGTTGATCGATGCGACTTCCGGCATCTCCGCCCAGGATGCCCATATTGCCGGATTCATTTTAGATGAATGGAAATCTTGTGTTGTGCTTGTCAATAAATGGGACGCGGTAGAAAAAAACACCTACACAATGGAAGAGTATACACAAAAGATCCGTAATGATTTAAATTTTATGGATTATGTCCCGCTTCTGTTTATTTCTGCACTGACTGGACAACGCGTGGATCAGGTGTTACCCATTGCGCTGCGCGTTCAGGAAGAACGGTTAGCCCGTTTGACCACTTCCAAGATCAACAAGGTGCTGGTGGAGGCGCAGGATGCGCATTCCGCTCCGACGCGGTCCGGCCGCCAGCTCAAAATATTCTATGGTACCCAGGTACGATCCGACCCGCCGACTTTCATGATCTACGTCAACGACCCCAAGCTGATGCATTTCAGTTATACGCGCTACCTGGAAAACCGTCTGCGCGAAGAATATGGCTTTTTAGGTACTCCGATACGGATTGTCATGAAGGGCAGAAGGGAAAAATAATCAAACATCGACTTAATAGAGAGAAATCCGTTCAGTCCTCGAGCGGATTTCTCTCTATTTTTATTGATTTACAAATGTGGACATAATGGTCGTGAAAACGGCAGACTCGGCTGTTTTATCGAACGTAGGTGGCGGGGTCGGATAATTCCCAGGGTTAGTCGAATGCAAAATAAAATTCAAGCTTATACAGTCCGTACCCTTGTATGCAGAATACCCGATCCAATCATATATATTCCCGGCTGCTCCCTCCGATCCACTTTCTTCCAGGAATGGGGTGCCATTTATTGTGACATTTTGTGAAGGATTTCCCGATACAGAATGTGGACTCTTACACGTCGGTGCATCCTGCACCACACTGACGTCAACGTACTTTTCCGCTAAATTTGTGCCTGGCGTAATCGGAAGGGTAACTCGACCGGTAGTATCTGTCTGACCAGAAACAGAAGATCCCGGGGGGTATTGGAATGAAAAACCAAAAGCTGCATCCTGGTAGGTATTCCAACCACTGATGCTCGTACCGGTAGGTATCGGTGTTGGTGCCTGGGTAGAGGCTGCGCTTGTGGAAGTGGGAGTAGCACCTGGAAGGGGTGTTGAAGTCACGCCCAACGAGTTGTAAATAACAGGCGCCACCCAAAGAGCACGATCTCCTATCGGCGAACCTGTAGAAAGCACCGTAAGGATAAACTTGATATCCTGCCCGACCAGTGAACTCAGATCGAGATCAGTCTGATAATATTGGCCGTCATACTTTTCAACAAATGCCCAAAAGGTTGTGATTGGATTTGTACCTGTCTGATAGTCGAGGCGAAAGACCACATAACAAGACGTGGCTCCATAAGCGCAGTTAACGATCGAGCGGAAGCGATCCCCTGTCTTAACCTGATATGGCGGGAAAATACCCAGGATGTAACCGTTGAATATGTTTTGAGGATATGTAAGCAGCCCAAGCCGGGAATCAACCGTGCCATTTTCCAGTTGAGGATTGGATACCATCAAGACGAAGCCTTTTTGATCTCCATCCTTTCCTGGGCAAGGTAATGTGCCGGCACTCGAAGACCAGACTGCCGAACAGGCATTTGCCGCAAAGTCATACATTGTGCCAGCGATCGGCGTAGGAGATGGACCAGGTGTCCCAGGTATGGGTGTTGTGGGTATAGCAGTCGCTCCGGAAACATTGATATCCACCCACCAAGATTTGGTTCCATCTACGCCAATGCCGAAGGGAATACCATTTGCGTCCTTGAATTTCCAATAGCCGCGATAAGAACCACCTGTGGTCGGGGCTGTCAAATTGATGGTCAAATCCACTGTTTGCCCTGGTAATACCGTATTCGGCAAATTGACTGAAGCCGGACCGCCCATTATTGCACCGGTGTCGAACAATAGCATGTAAGAAGTTGTCCAGGTACAGGTGCCGACATTCTTTAATCGCCAGGTCTTGCTGAATACTGACCCAGGATTAATAACAGTACCATCTGGGATGGTCACATCGGTGATAAATTGAGCACGGTTACAGGATGCCGGAGAAACTGGTGTCGAGGTTGGCGTGCCTGGGGTCACAGTAACGGGGACCGTAACACCTTGACGCACGATGACCGGATTCGACCACAAAGCCCGATCTCCTGCCGGAGATCCGGTAGCCAGAACTGTTAATATGAATTTGACGTTCTGTCCGGCCAAGGCGCTCAGATCCAGATTCACCCGATAATACAACCCATCGTACTTCTCACGGAATGTCCAAAGAGTATTAATTGGACCGTTTCCGATCGTATAATCCAAGCGGAACGTAACGTAACAGCTTGTCGCACCATAAGCGCAGTTGACGATGGATTGGAACCTGTCACCGCTTTGAACAAGAAAGGCAGGGTATACCCCATGAATATCGCCATTAAAAGCATTTTGTGGCATGGTGATCAATCCGCTGCCGGTGTCGAAGCTGCCATTTTCGAGCTGGGGTTGATTCACTTTAAGAACAAAGCCGCGCGAGTCGCCGTCGGTTCCAGGACAAGGCAGGTTACCCTGGATACTGTACCAGGATGCCGAGCAATAATTAGCTGCAAAATCGTAAGCCACGCCGGTAGAAGCGCCAGCAGAAACGTTTATTTCCACCCACCAGGATTTGTTGGATGCGAAACCGATTCCAAACAAAGCCCCAGAGGAGTTTTTGAACTTCCAGTAACCGATATAATGGCCTGCATTGCTGGGAGCAGTGAGATTAATCGAAATATCCACTGTTTGTCCGGGGGCAACATTGCTCGGGAGATTGACTGCTGCGGGTCCACCCATTATGTCACCAGTGTCAAAAACCAATGCATAAGAAGTTGTCCATGTGCAGCTTCCAATGTTCTTCAATCGCCAAGTCTTTGTAAAAGCCGCCCCAGGGGAGAAAGGAGTGCCATCTGGAACCGTGACATCCGCTATGAATTGCGCCCGATCACATGTTGAGAACGCAGCGGCTTTCTGGGTTGTGATGGTAGCTGCCGGAGCAAAAGACATCAAGACAGCAGCCACCATCATCATTAATCTTGTCGAAATTTTTGGTTTCATGACGTTCTCCTTTATCAAAGCGAAAAAACAGCAATGAGCCTTATGGAAGACGATATAACCATCCAAAAGTTCCAATTTGACTATACGCTGTTCATAAGTATAACTTTTATCTAGTGATAATTCAATACATTTAACCCTTTTTTTCAATATCCCATTTTTTGTGATTGTAGAGAATAATTACATTTGAAGAAGGCTGGATCGCGATATGATTTTGCAATCCAGCCTTCTTCTTACTTACATAAACATCATGGTGCAGGAGTATTGGTTGGAATTACAGGAATAGATGTAGATGTATTTGTAGGAATTACAGGAATAGACGTCGATGTATTTGTAGGAATTACAGGAATGGATGTGAAAGTATTAATAGGAATTGCAGGAACAGACGTCGGTGTATCCGTAGGAACCGGTACCAAGGTTTGAGTAACCGGGATTTGCGTTTGGGTGGGGCTAACGGACTGATCGCCTCCGATTGCCGTGGAACGAAATATTTGCGCTGCCACCCACGTAGCCCTATCATTTGTAGGAGCTCCATTTGCAAGAACAGTCAGGATGAATTTGACGTTCTGGCCAGCGAGTGAACTCAAGTCAATATTTGCCGCAGTATAAAGACCGTCATATGTTTCAGCAAACGTTCCCAATGTCAGGACCGGCCCACTGGCGATTTGATAATCCAGACGGAATATCACAAAGCATCCCGTCGCGCCATATTCACAATCTAGCGTGGCCTGAAAATGATCACCTGGAAGCACACTGAAAGCCGGATAAAAACCTTGAATATAACCGTTAGTAACAGATTGAGGAAACGTTAGTATACCCGGTCGCGTATCGGTTACTCCATTTTCAAGCTTGGGAGTTGCGATTTGCAAGACAAAGCCTCGCGCATCTCCGTTGGTTCCCGGGCAGGGTAATGCCCCTGCGCCGCTAAACCACTGAGCAGAACATACGTTAGAGATAAAATTATAAGCAGTGGAACCACTGCTGCTTGTGCCGGAGACCTTGATGTCGACATAAAAGGGCTGATCTGCATTCGTACCTATTCCAAACAAATCACCCGAAGCATTCTTCAATTGCCAATAGCCACGATATGATCCGGCGAGACTTGGAGCATTGAAATTTATACCCACATCCACTGTTTGACCAGGGACTACACTCTGCGGGATCAGGGTTGTTACACCACCCATCCTGTCGCCACTTACAAAAACAAGACTATAAGCCGTTGTCCAAGTACAATAACCGGAATTTTGTAATCTCCAGGTTTTTGAAAACGGAGCATTCGGAGCAAACGTTGTGCCATCCGGCACAGTGACATCCATAACAAATTGGGCGCGATCACAACCTGGAACGGGGGTAGTCGTCGGTACAATTGCTGTAGGACCAACCGTTGCTGTAGGACCAACTGTCGGTGTAATAATTACTGGTGATGCTACCGAGCGCACGATGCGAGGCCCTACCCATAATGGCCGGTCACCCGCGTAAGGTCCTGTGGCCGAAACTGTCAGGACTAGGCGAGCATTCTTTATTCCAGCTATCGAGGTCAGGTCCACATCCATTTGAGACATCGTTCCGTTATATGCCTTTTTCAATTTAAAAAGGGTGAAAAGCGAATCTCCCTTCTGGTATTGCAATTCAAAAGTAACAAAACAATTCACCGCATTAAATTGGCATCCGACCAGAGCCTGGAAGTGGTCGCCACGAAAAATATCCGTTACAGGGAACGAACCGCGGATCAAGCCATTATATTTACTTTGGGGGAGTGTCAAAAGTGCTGGAACCGCGGATGTTGTGCCATCTTCAAGCACAGGATTAGCTATATATTGAACCTGGCCATATGATAATTTATTTGGATTTACAGGACAGAGAATCGGACCTCCATCATATGACCATGTAGCTGCACACATGTTGGTAACAAAATCATAGGCCGTGACGGATTGCACCGGTGTGGTTACCTTGATCTCCACCCAAAAGGTACTCGAATGGGATGCACCTATTCCAAAAAGGGCGCCCGCGGAATTTTTTAATTGCCAGTAACCTCGAAAAGTCCCGCCAGTAGTCGGTGCAGTTAGCGTAACGGTTAAATCCACCGTTTGGCCAGGTAATACAGTCCCAGGAAAGGCCACAGATGCCGGACCCCCCATTTGGGAACCACTCGCAAAAACAAGGCTGTAGGATGTGTTCCACTGACAAACCCCCGTATTCTTGAGCCGCCAAGTTTTGACGAACGTGGCACCGGGGTTTATAAAAGTATCGTCAGGAACGGTAACATCCGAAACAAACTGGGCTGAATCGCATGTCCCAGCTGCAAATGCATTATCAACACTAGCCGTCAGTGTTAGTGATAATAGCACCAGGAGTAAAATTGCAAGGATATATGACTGTCTTATTTTCATGATATCTCCTTACGAATATAGCCACATTGTATTGAAAATAGGCCACAAATAGTATAGCGTTTCCCTGACAAATCTTCAATACCAAAAATGACCAGTTTACGAGACCGCCCCGGTCAGGAAATCATATGGCTGCTTTAATCCTTCACATCGATCTGGATGCTTTCTTTTGTGCGGTTGAAGAGACGAACAACCCCGGCCTGCGCGGAAAGGCCTTCGCGGTAGGAGGCAAACCTGGCGAGCGAGGCGTCATCGCGTCCTGTTCTTATGCAGCACGCCAATTCGGTATTCGTTCGGCTATGCCGATGGCGCGCGCCTTGCGTCTTTATCCTAACTTGATCATTATTTCCTCCCGACACAGAGCATATGATGAAGTTTCCAAACAAGTGATGACCAGACTTCATACCCTGACGTCTCTGGTAGAACAGATTTCAATTGATGAGGCTTTTCTTGATATTTCAGGTTTGCATGGATCCCCAGAACATATCGCGCGCGGGATTCAGGCCAGCATTCGAGACGAAATGGGGTTGCCCTCTTCGATCGGAATCGCTTCCAATAAGCTAGTTGCAAAGATCGCTACTGAAGTCGGTAAAAAAGCCGGAAGCGGGACAAGCCCACCTTTCGGTCTTACAATTGTTCCAGCAGGCGAAGAGGCGGCTTTTGTAGCCCCACTACCGGCAGACATGCTTTGGGGGGTGGGACCCAAAACATCAGTCAGACTCACCGAGCTCGGTATACGTACAATAGGAGACATTGCCAAATGGCCGGAGAGTGAAATGATCCGGTTATTTGGTGAGAACGGCCGTGAGCTTGCCCGCCACGCGCGCGGTCAGGATGACAGGCCGATTGTGACAGAACATGAGACGAAATCAATCAGCCAGGAGACCACATTTACCCGCGATGTACGCGATGACAAAGAGCTCGAGAAAACACTGCACGATCAATCGGTGCAGGTTGCACGCAGACTTAGAGAATCAAACCTGACTGCCGCTACTATTAAACTGAAAATCCGCTGGCCTGACTTCACTACCTTGTCACGGCAAACAACCTTATCACACTCCACGGATCAAGCTCAAGAAATAGATAAAGTTGCATTAGGTCTACTGAACACCGTCCGCAGACCCGGTCAGGCAGTGCGACTGATCGGCGTCGGAGTGAGCGGACTCACACTGCCTATTCGCCAGTTAGCGTTATGGGATACAGGGTCAGAAAAATCACGGCGTCTGCAAGAGGCGATTGATGAACTCCGTGATAAATATGGTGATAAGGTGATCCATAAGGGTTAACACTCGTGACTTTTCAGTCACCTAAAACTTAAAAAGGTGGTGATCAGAACACAGATTTCCCGAATTGAACGGATCTTTGTAACAGTATCACGATCGAGATGATAGCCCGTCTATTTAATTTATCGTAATGGAGGAAGGTATGGCCTGTTATTATCATCCTGATAAACCTGCGATTGGCATTTGCAAATATTGCCAACGAGGTCTATGTATTGATTGTACAGCGCTTGTAAATGATTCGATAGCTTGCAAGGAGCGTCATGAGGGCCAGGTCAGGGGAATGAACTTGATGGCTGAGCGCAGCATCCTGCAGGCGAAGCGGATAGGACCAGGGTATACACGAAATGCCATATTTTATTTTCTCGTCGGCGCATTGTTTGCAGGCTTTGGCCTGCTCCAATACCGATACCTTGGTTTGCAAGCCATCTTCTTTTTTTTGATCGGCCTTTTCCTGCTCTATGCGGCAGTTGCCAATTTTTTGGAAAGCAGGAAATATCAATAGTCTTTGCGACTTTTCCATAGAGTATGCGTATGTACGGTAGAAACAAAAAGGAGCAAAGATATGAACACCAGCTACAAACAATTGACACGCAGCACAACCAATAAAATGATAGCAGGCGTATGCAGCGGCTTGGGTCATTATTCAAATATTGATCCTACCGTGATCCGGCTTGCAGCCGTACTATTGTTTTTTCTGACCGGTCCCGGCATTGTAGCCGCCTATATCATCATGGCCTTCATTGTTCCTGAAGAGCTTGGAGGGCAAACACAGTAATTTAATGCAATGATTTTATAAACTTACGAAAGCGAGACAATCAGGGTTGACAAATTATCGCGCCAATGAGAGAAACACGTCCTCCAGTGTAGGCTCTGCTTGAATAAGGTTGGCGATATTTATACTCTTCGCTCTTAGTGCTTTATAAAGTTCATCCCTATTCAAGCTCTTCTCAGAAATAATCCTGATATGATCGCCATTAAGACCGACCCGTAAAACACCTTGTACTTCGTGGAGAGCCATCACCGCGTCTTCCAACGGTTCGCCAAAGACTTCCCAGACATCTCCTGGTATAACCTGCTTCTTTAAATTCTGTGGTGTGTCCATCGCGAGTAATTTACCGTCGCGCATAATTCCGACGCGCTCACAGTATTCGGCTTCGTCCATGTAATGCGTTGTAACCAGGATTGTCACACCCGCCTCCGCCATATCGTAGATCAAATCCCAGAATGTTCGTCGGGCATTCGGATCTACACCGCTGGTCGGCTCATCCAAAAAAAGCAATTTAGGTTTATGAACCAATGCTATCGCCAATGCAAGCCGCTGGCGCCAGCCAGCGGAAAGCGAACGTGTCAGTATAGAATCATGGCCCGTCAGGCCGACGAGTTCAAGAGTTGCTTTGATCTGCCCCGGATCACCGATGCCATAGACTCCGCCATAGAAAGTCAAATTTTCCAATACAGTTAAATCATCGTACAGCGCGAATTTTTGTGACATATAACCAACACGAGTGCGCACTTGTTCCGATTGGCGAAATGCATCAAAACCAAAAACTACGGCTTTGCCCTCACTCGGCTCAAGCAACCCCAACAGCATACGTATGGTAGTCGTCTTGCCCGAACCGTTTGGCCCGAGATAGCCAACTACCTCGCCCGCATTGACCTGGAAGTTTATGTGGTCTACGGCAACAAATTCACCGAAGCGGCGGGTGAGATTTTCAACCTGGATTACGGGGTCATTCATAAGTTTGCTCTGATAGTTCGATAAAGACGTCTTCAAGGCCAGGGGGAATGATCCGTAGATCATCCATATTGCCACCTTCGCTTCTTATTTTGTCCGGAAGATTACTGATCACTACCTTAGCTTTATTTTCCGCAACACGCAAATGCAGCCGGTCGCCAAAAGCGCGTACATCTTCAACGTCCGGGTCTCTTTGGGCAACATGCCGCAAGAGCCGGAGAGGTGATCCGCGTAGTTCCAAGAACTCTCTCGGCAAGCCGCGCACGCAATTGCGAAGGTGTACCCTCTGCGATGATCTGTCCATGCCGCATAAAGCCCACGCGCTGGCAGCGGCCCGCTTCATCCATATATGGGGTCGAAATCAAAACTGCCACAGCGCGGCCGTCGTTCTCTTCCTGCTTTTCTTTCGAGGAGGAAGGCAGATCAAGACGAGAGGACGTTAAGCGAACCAACAATTGCCAGAAATCCTGGCGAGTTACCGGGTCAACACCTGTCGTCGGTTCATCGAGCAGAAGCACGCGTGGACGTGTGACCAGGGCAGAGGCCAACCCAAGCTTTTGCTTCATTCCGCCAGAAAGCTGACCCGCCCGCCGATCTTTAAAGTTAGCAAGGCCTACAAACTCAAGAATTTCCAAACAACGCGGCAGCCATTCGTTGGATTTCAAACCCCGCACTTCGGCAAAGAAGCGAATGTTCTCCAATACTGTTAACTCTTCATAAAGAGAAAATCGCTGAGAAAGATAACCGATCTGCGAATGGGCCTCTTCTGTTTTCTTTTCAATATCATAACCACAGATCGAGCATTCACCCAAATCAGCTTTCAGCGCGCCGACGATGAGGCGCATGGTCGTTGTTTTTCCCGCGCCATCAGAACCGACCAAACCGTAGATCTCGCCGGCTTTGATTTGCAAGGTAACGCCATCCACAGCCCGCGTTTCACCGAAATATCTATGCAAATTTACGGCTTGAATTATGGTTGATTCATCCATGACTATTAATTTTGGAATATAACATCGTGATTTTCAGGGCTTCTAATCCAATCGTTTTCGGAAACGGGCAGAGGCTCCCGCCATGATTACGACCGCGAAGATAACCAAAGCAATAATCTCATTTTGCAAAGCTTGTACCCCGACTCCTTTTATTAAAAGAGCACGGATGATCACCAGGTAAAAACGAAGAGGAATGATATAAGAGACAACTTGCAGGAATTTCGGCATGGCGTCGATCGGAAAGAAAAATCCAGACAGAAAAATACTCGGCAGCATTGTGAACAACACCGTGATCATGGCTTCCTGTTGCGTATTGGCAATGGTCGAGGCAAACAGACCAATTCCAAGACTTGAAATTACAAACAGGCCTGATAACAGAAGAATTAATCCCAAATCACCCCTGATCGGGACCTGGAACCAGAAGTGTCCGATGATGAGGATTTCGAATATATCAACATAAGCCAGGGCCACATACGGCAGAAGCTTACCGACGATCAATTCCCAGGACCGAATGGGCGTGACAATCAACTGCTCGATCGTGCCGCGCTCTCGCTCACGCACAACGGCCGTGGCTGTAAGCATAGCTGTTACCATGGATAGTATCATACCGACCACACCCGGGATCATGAAGTAAGCAGAGATTAGGTCGGGGTTGTACCAGACCTGCGTGCTTATATTCACGGGAGGAGTAATCGAAGCGACGCGGCTACTTAATGCGGTTTGATCTATCATGATCCTGGTTGCATAAGATTGAACGATCAAGTTCGCTGCAGAGAGGGCGGTGCTACCCACTGTGGCGTCAGACCCATCCAGCACCATGGAGACCTGAGCGTGGCCTTCTGAAAGGTCGCGATCATAACCTGGCGGGATAATCAACACAGCGCGGGCCTGGCCATTTTCGATTAATATCCTATATTCATCTTCGGAACCGACCATGTAAGAAATATTAAAATAATCTGCACCACGAAAAGCATCCAGAAGAGCGCGCGACTGTGGAGTCCGGTTTTGATCCCAAACAGCCAGTGGAATATTTTTTACATCCGTAGTTGCCGCATACCCAAGGAGGAACAGTTGGAGAATCGGCATCACGATGATCATCATAAGCGTGCGAGGATCACGGATAATCTGAATAAATTCCTTACGAATAATCGAAGTAAGGCGTAAATTCATTCTGTCTCCGTATTAAGAATGCCGTATAAAAAGATATCTACAAAGTGATCAAGAGCGTTGGCCTGCATTTCAGGCGGCATAACCGGGCCGATAAGTATTTCAGTAATGTAATATGAAAAGAACATCCCAAGAAAAGCCCGCGCCAGTATAAATGCGGGTATATTGCGAGTGGAACCGTCCAAACTTTCAGCGCGTTTGGCCAGAGGCAGGGCCATTGGCAAAAATTTATCAAACAATAATGGCACGTGTTCGCCCTTGAACTCGACAATCTCGATCAGCATCAAATTCAAGAAATCAGGATTATGACCAAGTTGCTCTATTAGAGTATGTGCTGCGTTATGGATAAATTCTTCGATCGTTCTCCCTTGAACTGAATTCAAGAAAGGGAGAATCAGAAAAAACGGATGTCGTTCCTGGATAATGGCCCGGAACACTTCTTCCTTCGACGAGAAGTGGTTATAGATACTTCCCAATGCCAAGTCTGCTTTACTGGCGATCTGGCGCATGGACGTAGCCGCGTATCCCTGGTCAATAATTAGCCTGTAAGAGGCATCTATAATGACCTGGCGAGTATGCTCCCCTTTTTTCAAATTTTCTTCAGGCATATTACTCCAAAAATATGAACGAACGTTCGTTTTTATAATATAATAAAGATGGGATATCGTCAAGTGGCAAAATTTGATTTATGCCATTTCACCATGACCTTTTTGTTGGCGGTTTTTTTGGCTTCGATATAGGATTGAATATTTATTCCAACGCCCCCATTTAATGCTGGGAAATAAAAGGTGGATGGGTGTTACCCATCCACCTTATTTCTTGCCTTAGGCAAGGGAAGGAACGATGCTGAACCTTTTTATGTTCAAATAAACTCTGGATGCAAAACCTTAGGTTTTGTCCAGCTCAAAATGCACCGATCCCTCCTTCAAGATATGATTCGGGCGGTGTATCGATAACGCACCTCCTTTCATTTTGTAACCTTATCATACAATAATTTCTTATTCTCCGAATTAAATCCAGATAACAATTCTGTTAATATATTCTAAAGAAATTACATCGCTTTTCGTGTAATCGAGAAATGAATTTCCTCCGGTAAGGGATATAGAGGAAGCATATTTATTCGATAGCCCTTTCCAGCATAAGCCTTCATCAAGAGCATCGCTCGAGAAAGTATTTTTCTATCCTTATTCAATCTCAAGGTCATCAAATCATTAAGGATTGCAATAAATTGTGAATTGGAATTATATTGGCCGGTTAATGATTTTAGAAGAGAAAATTGGGCTTGCCAGGCTTCCAACTCGCCATATACTGAAAGTGCAGTAAATAATCCCTGCTGCAGATGCCGCACTTCGTGAACAATCAAGCTAAGCGGATAGGGTGCGTCTGGAGCACCATCAGCGTACCGTGGGTGCAACTGTATATTTCCAGCTAACGTCCAGCGAGCGGCGGTAGGTTGGTCATGCAAGCTTACTTTTACTCTCCGCACAATCAAGAATTGCAATGCTGCCTGTCCCTGGGGTCCGCAATGGCCCAGTTCTTTTAACATTTGATCGAGCCACATGGAAAATATAACTTTCTAGGGATTCGGATTTAAAGCCTCATCCCGGATCTTAAGCAAGGTTGTTATCAATCCCTGTGCGCCAGAATCATTAATCATGACATCATCGACATGGATTTTGACGTCATTGCCTTCTGAATGGATCTCGAGATCATAGATAAAACAATCTGCACACCCTGACTGTAGTACGCGGCTGGTAGATAAAGTTGTATTGAAAATAAGCCCTTTCAGTTCGGCTGTTGTCTGTGGCGGCAGAATCTTAGTAATACTTTGCTGCAAACGTTGATTTTCCGCTTTGAGCTGCCCATCACTGGAGACCTCGACTGTGAGAAGTACACCTGCTATACCACCGGATTGGACCAATTTGACATCCCATTTGTCTGAGGGAGATGCCAAAGGCTGTGGAATTGGTCTTATCGATTCTGCTGGGCCACAAGAAGAGAGGAAAATCAAAGTGATCAAAAGGCCAAAAATAAATTTATTCATAGATATGCTTGCTCCTCTTCTACATAGTATACACAACCAGGACGAAATTAAGGAAAATATGTTCCCAATAACCTTGATAGGCCTTGATAGGTGCTGCTGGTAAAATTCAGATATGCGAAAAGTTGCTATTCTCGGGATCGGACAAACTGCAATCGGTGAGCATTGGGATAAATCATTACGAGAGATCGGCGGCGAGGCCGCTTTTGCCGCCATGCGAGATGCTGGCATAGACAAAGTCGATGCATTATATGTTGGCAATATGCTCTCCCCTTTGATCAATTCACAAAATCAACTAGGAACATTTCTTGCTGATTGGATCGCCCTCTGGCACCAAGAGGCCGTCAAAGTTGAAGCGGCATGCGCGTCTGGTGCAGCGGCTTTCCGAGCGGGGATTACAGCTGTCTCGGCGGGAGAGATCGACTCCGCCCTGGTGGTTGGAGTTGAAAAGATGACCGATAAATCCGGCCACGACGTGACTGCGGCATTGGCAACGGCCGCCGATGCAGATTACGAAGTAGAGCAAGGAGTTTCATTTGTCGGGTTGAATGCGCTCATCATGCAACGTTATATGTACGAATTTGGCTGGAAACATGCTGATTTTGCGCCATTCACGATCAACGCCCACTCCAACGCTATGCATAATCCATTCGCCCGTTTGCACGAAAAGATCAGCATGGACAGGTTTGAAAAATCGGTGATGGTTGCAGCACCCATTAACTTACTCGATGCCTCTCCAATAGGAGATGGAGCTGCGGCTGCAGTAATCGTCCCTGCTGAAAAAGTCATCTCCATGCCGGAACGACCTCGAGTGATCATAGCCGGCTCGGCCTCGGCGACAGATACCATAGCAGTTCACTCACGGAAGGACCCGCTGTTCCTCAATGCGGCATATCTGTCTGCAAAACATTGTTATGAAATAGCCGGCATAAATGCGGAAGATATCGATGTATTTGAACTTCACGACGCGTTTTCCATCATGTCGGCACTCTCGCTCGAAGCCTGCGGTTTTGCCCCACGCGGACAGGGTGTGCGTCTGGGCCTCGAAAATGAGATTTCGCCAAACGGGCGGGTGCCGATTTGTACCGCGCGGAGGGTTGAAAGCACGCGGTCACCCCGTGGGTGCAACAGGAATGTATCAGATCATTGAAATTGTTCAACAGCTGCGCGGCGAATGTGAAGAGACACAGGTAGACGGTGTAAAAATCGGGATGGCCCAAAACATTGGCGGAAGCGGCGCAACAGTCTTGACTCACATATTAAAATCAGATTAGATATCTTTATTGTGTTTAATTTATGCCTCTTGATTCCCGTCCCACCTTGTTATATACTATATTAAGTTTTTTTATTGTTAAATCGAAAGGAAATGGCCATGGAAAGACGGAATAGAGACCGCCGGGAATTTTCATATTACATGCGTGTGATGAACGAAAACACAGGGGAGCTTGTGGGCCATATGGCAGATATTAGTCTAGGCGGATTTAGACTGGAAAGTCAAAAGCCGATCTCAAAAGGCACCGAATATCCTTTCCGGATTGAATTGAGCAGCGATATCTCTGAAAAACCATTTATTGTTTTTATCGCAAGCAGCAAATGGTGTCAACCGCACTTTATTGATACAACTTTATACAATGTCGGTTTCCAAATCGTCAATATGAGTTCAGAGGATCATGAGAGTTTTAATAAAATATATGACCTGTACGGCTCCCAGAAAAGTGGTAAAAAGATATCGAACGCCGACTATCTGTGGAGGTGAATAAAGAACAGGCCTGCAATTTACAGGACCCCGTTGCCCGTAAGGCAACGGGGTTGATTGTTAATTCGTGTACAATTGTTCCATGCGATATTTAATTCGTTGGCTTCTCCGTCTGCTGCTAAATTTGATTGCAAAAATAGAAATTCGCGGATACGATAACGTCCCTGAAACGGGGGCTTTCGTGATCGCGACCAACCATATCGGTATGTTGGATTCCTGCATGCTTTTTTATGCACTTAACCGTTGGGATGTATTTATCCCAGTAGGTGAAAAGTGGGAAGAAAGTGCCTTCCTTCGATGGCTGGGGAAATATTTCAATTTCGTGTTCATTGACCGGTTCAATCCCGACTTGAAGGCAATGCGGAAGATCATTGGATTGATGCAAAATGGAAATATCCTCGTTATTGCCCCTGAAGGCACACGATCTCGAATCGGCGGCCTGAATGAAGGCAAACCCGGTGTCAGTTATCTGGCTGCCAAGCTAAACCGCCCCATTGTGCCTGTCGGTTTAGCAGGCACGGAGGACAAGGTCATCATCGACAATCTCAAACATTTCCGACGATCACAAATATTCGTCACTGCCGGTAAAGCATTTAATCTACCTCCCTTCCCCACTCAAGATCGCGATATCGTTCTCAAACAATACACCGACGAAATAATGTGCCGCATCGCCGCCTTGATACCGGAAAAATATCGAGGGGTATATTCAAAACACCCAAGGTTAACGGAACTGCTTGCGCAACCATAATCAGTAAAAAAAATAATCGAAAGTTGTCTACTCTGATTTCGAAAATTAAAGAATTTCTCCTGTATTCCTTATGAGATATTCACCTTGACCAGCTTTGCCAAGCCATTTATCTCCGTCCACGATCATTTTGCCTCTAAGAAAGACTTTTTCCGGATAGCCAACCAGGTCCCAACCCTCATATAAATTGTAATCTGTCCGTTGGTGCGACATCGCAACGCCATACTTTACGCGCTTTTCCGGATCCCAGATCACAATATCTGCATCTGCGCCGGGCAAAAGAGCACCTTTTCGGGGATATAGGCCAAAAATCTTCGCCGGATTTGTACTGTTCAAAGCAACAAACTGATTTCGACTGATCTTTTCGGCGCGCACACCATACGTCCATAAGATCGGTAGGCGATCTTGAACACCGGGCAGTCCATTTGGAATCTTTGTGAAATCACCCTTTCCCAATTCCTTACCTGGAATACTCACTTCTTTCCCTTCATAAAGGATCGGCTTGGTGCCATCAAAAAAGAAGGCACAGTGGTCGGTACCGACCGTTTGTAGTGTACCGTCTTTGAGGCCTTTCCATAATCGCTGGTTGTCTTTTTCCTCCCGCATGGGAGGCGAACATACCCATTTGGATCCATCGGACCGACGCATATGATCAATCGTAAAGAATAGATATTGCGGGCAGGTTTCGCCCATGACATGGATTCCACGTTCGCGAGCATAACGGAGCATATCCACTTCACCGTCAACATTCATGTGAACTATATATACACCAGTGCTGGCCGCCGAAGCCATGGCAGCGATCCTCAACATACTTTCAACTGCGCCCCAGGCTGGCCGGGTTAAGGCGTGCCATTCCGGGCTTGTATGTCCTTCCGCCAACGCTTCAGGAACCAAGACATCGATTACATCGCCATTCTCGCAATGCGCCATAACCAGCATCCCATTTTCCCCGGCAATACGCATCGCTTTAAAAATGCTGCCATCATCCAAGCGCAACCGTCCATTGTAGGCTGTAAAAACCTTAAGGGTGGTGATGCCCATCTTTACCAGCGATGGGATATTTTTTGCGATCTTATCGTCAAACCTGGTCAAGTTCATATGGAAGGAATAATCAATAGCAGCTTTCTCGGCCTTTTTTCGCCATGCGCTCACAGATTCTTCCATGGTGTCATAATCAAATGAAACGAAATCCATTACAGTGGTCGTTCCGCCGAAGGCAGCAGCCTTGTGACCCGTATAGTGGTCATCAGACGATACCGTGCCAAACATCGGTAAATCGAAATGAGTATGAGGGTCAACACCGCCCGGCATAATCAATTTTTCCTTGGCATCAATCACCTGGGCGGAATCCGAGTGCAAGTTCTGACCGATTCGCGAAATCTTTTCACCTTCGATTAAAATGTCGGCCTCATAGGTTTCAGATGCAGTTACGAGAGTTCCATTTTTCAAAAGTGTGGTCATAAATTCTCCTAGAGATGCCAGAATAAGATCATGCCCGCCAACAGGGTTAGAAAGACGACAACCATCAGACCCAAACCAACCCGAAAAAAGTCCTTGAAACGATAATTTCCCGGACCCATCATAATCAGATTAACAGGGTGGGCAATGGGGGTCAGGAAGGAAGCGGAACAACCGATCGCCGAAGCTACGGCAATGGCTTGTGGATTGGTATTAAAGTGAATAGCCGCACTAATAGCAATCGGTCCTATTACAAATGCAGTAGCCTGGCTGCCCATAAATTGTGTGAGAGCGGAAGAAAGAATGAACGTGGAGGCGGCCAATCCAAGTGGACCTGCATTCCGCAACAAGTAAAGCACGTTCTGTCCTATCAATGATGCCAATCCGGTATTTACCATCCCAAGGCTTGCAACGTACATCCCCGCGATAAAAAAAATGACCTGCCATTCAATAGACCGATAGGCTTCCTGAATTGGGAGAAGACCGAGCAAAATAGCGATCAAAGCGGAGGCGAGCACAGAAAGATATACCGGGAATCCGACCAATGAGAAAACGATTGCGCCCAAGAATACAACAACGCTAATCACCGCGCGCCGCCACGGTACGGGCCTCGTTGCCGGATCAGGCTCAAACAAAATGATATCAGGGTTACTGCGCAAATCACGAACGCGATTGGGCGAACCAACGACCAAAAGGGAATCGCCCAGTTCAAGCGGCATATCGCCTACATCGGTCCGATAGCTGCGACCGGCGCGCAGGATGGCCAGTATGGTAAATCCATACTTACGACGGAAATTCATATTTTTGATGGATTTTCCTGCATAGTTGGAATGTGGAGCAAGAATTAATTCGATAAGCGTCATTCCGAACGTAGTAATCGTATGTATCTCGGGTTTAACTTTCAAACCTAATTTATTCAATTCTGAGACGCGATCCTCACGTCCTACAATCAGAAGGGTGTCTCCTTGCCGTACGATTTCAGCCGGGGGAGGTGAAAAAAAGGCCTGATAGCCGCGCCGCATGGCAACAATCGCAATACCAAATTTTTCTCCAACGGCGCAGTCTTGCAGACTTAATCCGGCGAGAGATGACTCACTTTCCACGACTGCTTCCCACAACCGTTCACCTACTTCATAAATACTTTCCAATTCAGCGCTGGCGCGGCGGGCAAGCGCCTGCTCAGGACCAGGCTGGCGGGCCGGAACCAGACGTCGTCCAAATATCGTTATATACAATAATGCCTGCAATCGCAATCAAACCGCCCGTGGCGGCAAATGAAAGGATGCCCAAGGAAGCTTGTGGTGGTCTGGCAATAGTCAACAAATTACTTAATACTATGTTTGCGGTAGTGAAATAGGTCGCCATACCGCCAAGTGCCGTGCCATAGGCGATCGGGATAAGCAATTTACTCGGTCTAACCCTGGCCTTGCGTGAGACTTGCATGGCACTCGGAAGCAGCAAAGCACCTACTACAACATTATTCATTAGCAATGATAATAAAGCAGCCAAAAACGTATATATTAAAATAAGGCGGGTAACAGAACGTTCAGCGCCACCAATAAGCCTCTGACCCAGCCATAGCATAACCCCATTATTTGTTAAAGTTTGAGTCAAAATGAATAATCCGATCAAGGTCACAACGACCGGTTGTCCAAAGCCGGAAATGGCGAGAATAGTCAGCTGAGGGGATTTTTGATCCCCTAAAACGCCAAAACCAATATATTGGGCAAGGCCGAGCACTACTATAATAAAAAATGCTGCTACATCCACCCGCCAACGATTACCAACAACCATACCTAACGAGAGAACGATCACAATGATGACCAACCACATTTCTATGGTCATGACTCAATCCAAATCTGAAGGGTTGTTTAAATCAGAATAATCTTTTATTCCTAAAAGTTTTACAAGTATTTCAGGCGGGATATCCGCCTCAGGTAAATCCGTCTTATAAAGCTGCTCATTTTCTGCCCGTTCGTGGAGAGATCTCCACAAAATCGCCCGTTCTTCGGAATTGACGACTAAATCGTTGAGAGTTTTTGCCTTAAGAAGGTATTCCCCGGTAGTATAAAGAAAAGTCAATCGTTTCCACTTGTCGGCAATTACTGGTTGAGATAATTTCTCCAACTCACCTATCTGAATCTTGTAATACTCTTCATTTGCGCGAGGGTGATTTGTTTCGTCGACCAGCAATTCAATGCGCGTTGTCAATTCATGCCCCCTAACCTTTGCAAAGAAATTGATCCGGCTACCGGACGCCCCAAAACTTCCAGCCTGGTAAAAGGCCAATTGATCAACAGCTACTACTTTAGGCGCGGAACGGAGGGGTATGCGATACCAGCCGAGCAGCCGCACAATTTCCAAATCCCGCGGCTTTGGAAGCAAACAAACCAATATCAAATCACTTGGTTTTAATGGCATTTCCTACTGCTTCTTGCGTAAATCTCTACTGCTCTGCTATCGCTTCGCAGTACTTTGTAAACTTTTTTTCATCGTTTACAGGGTAAAAAACAAAAAATTGGTTTAGATGCTGAAGAACACAGTACCTTGTAATTATGCAGTACTCTGTAATTATAAGATCAGGTGGTCGCAATAGCGACCACCTGACAGGTTCGTTATTTGACCAGTCCTACTTCTCCATTGAATTCTTCTATCAAGGCATCGATCTCATCAGTTTGTTTTTGGACGGATGTCCAATAATCAGGCTGGTACCATTGAGACTGGATTTCACCATAGGTCTTGCCCTGTTGTTCAACCCAAGTGTAATATTTCAGGTTATGTATACGACGACGATCGGGATAACGAAGTTCAAGCATGTTATCGGTAGATTGCCCTTGCATGTAACGAGCAAAGTCTGCTGCAGCGTTCATTTCAGTATACTCACCGTACTCGGTATGCATTTCGTACAAACGGGAACGATATAATTCCATCGAATCGGTTAATATCGTAAGCATAACATCGTTCTCGCCCATCTCATAATATTTAGCGGCTTTGATACAGGTTAAGACATTTGATATACCAGAGAAGCCCAGTAAATCGAGCTGTGACACAAGCGCTTCAGGCACGCCCTTTTCCAAAAGATAAGCACGACCGCTTTCCTCGTTAAATAAACGGGACAGATTGACCACTGCGTTATCGTCAATTGCTACTACAACGTCAGTATTCTTTGAGTTATGGATCCACGGTACATGTTTATCGCCGATCCCTTCAATGCGATGTGCACCGAAACCATTTTCCAATAAAGTCGGGCATTGCAAAGCTTCGCTCGCCACAATCTTGCTGTCGGGGAAGACTTGCTTCAGGTAATCGCCACTGGCAATCGTTCCAGCCGAACCCGTGGCAGAAGCCATTCCACGGTAGCGATCATTCTTGCGCATTACCTTCTTAAGCACTTCTTCCATCGCATGGCCGGTCACTTCATAATGCCAAAGATAATTGCCAAATTCTTCAAACTGGTTGAAGATCATCAAGTCCTGGCCCGAAGCCCGTAATTCCTTGCACTTATCAAAAATTTCTTTTACATTCGATTCCGACCCCGGTGTCTTTATCGTCTCTCCCGCGATCGTCGACAACCATTCAAAACGTTCCTTGCTCATACCCTCCGGCAAGATCGCAATGGACTCACAGGCCAGCAAAGCGGAATCATAGGCACCGCCTCGACAATAATTGCCGGTGGACGGCCAGACTGCTTTTTGAGTCGTTGGGTCAAACTGACCTGTAACCAGCCGTGGAACCAGACAACTAAACGCAGCCCCAACTTTATGCGCCCCTGTTGGGAACCATTTACCAATCAGCACCACGATACGAGCCGGAACACCCGTGAGGCTGGGAGGCAACTCGAGATAGTTAACACCTCCAAATCCTCCTCCTTTTGATTTCGGCTCGTTATGCCAGGTTATACGAAAAAGGTTCCGCGGGTGGACATCCCATAATCCAACTCCTTTTAGTTCATCCTTTATTTTCGCAGGGATTTTTGTCGGATCTTTCATTTGAGCATAAGTAGGAATGATGATATTCCGCTCTTTTGCCCGCTTAATCGCATTCTTACGACGAGACTTTTCAACTGTTAGATCAATACTAGTCATAGAAGTTCTCCTAAGAAAGTTGTCTGACAACTTTGATTATATCCCACAACGTTAAAGTTACCAATAGCCTATTTCAAATGTGTAATATATAGTCGATTGTAAGTCTTTATTCTAGTCCTTTGCTTATCGAGGGCTTAGCCCCTGAAAGAGCAACTTGGTGGGTTCTAATTTTTATTCAACCGATTACCCAGGTATTCGCGGGTAGTGGTGCTGGAAGTGACACCGCTTCGCGTGCTTCGCATCATATTTTCGTCCCACGCTCCACTGCGCGGGATCTTCGCGTCGGGAAAAGCGCTTAACATCTTCGGCTTTCAGTCCGGCATGCAAGCGAGAGCGCTTGCGTCTGCGATGCGAAGTGTACCGAATGACTGTAAGCTAAGTTATTTCTTATATGCCAGGATCATCCCGTCTCGAACAGGGATGAGGGATACGATCCAATCCGGATCGTGCGTGACCAAGCGGGTAAATTCGCGTACGCCACTTGTCGCCTCCGACTGATCTTTCTTATCGAAGATACGTCCGCTCCAGAGAGTATTATCAATGATCATCACCCCACCGGCGCGCAGCTTCTCTTGATAAGTGGCAAGGAGGCAGGATAATCTTGTTTTTCGATATCGTTGAAAATTAAATCAAAAGGTCCCTGTATACCTCGAAGCATTTCGACAGCTTCAGCCTTGTGGTACTGGACAAGATCTCCGAATCCCAGCTTTCCCAGATGGAGCGTCGCCATTTTTGAGAGTTCATCATCCCAAACAACGTGATGAACCACCCCTCCTCCGTTTTCGCGCACAGCTTTCGCGAACCACGCAGTCGAATAACCGTAGCCTGATCCCATTTCAAACACGGACCTGGCGTTAATCATACGCGCTATCTGGTAGCAAACATAACCTGCGGCCGGTCCTATTATGGGAAAATCTGTTTTCGCCGCGTATTTTTCCATTTCTCGCATTTCCTTCTCTCTGGCCGGGACAAGGTCAATCAAATATTGCTGGACAATGGGATAGGTTAATTTAGCCATAACTACTTCCTGTAAAGTGCGCTTCTCATACGTTCCAAAGCATCCATTAAAGTGCTCCGCGGGCAGCCAAAATTCAGCCGGACGAAGCCTTCACTGCCCGGCCCAAATATTTTGCCATCGTTAAAAGCAATTTTTGCTTCTTTCAAAAAAAACTCATACGGTGAATCTTAAATCTTCCCATTTGAGATCAGATCGTTACAATCGAGCCAGGCAAGATAGGTTGCGTCCGGATTCGTAGTACGGATGCCAGGTAAGAACTCGCGGATAAACTGTACTAAAAAGTCGCGATTGGCGCGAAGATATGTCCTCACTTCCATCAACCAGTCATCACATTCTCCAGAAAGAGCGGTCTGCGCAGAAATAATTCCCAAACTATTGACGTGAAATGTAAGACGCTCTGCCTGTTTCTTGAAACGTTCGCGTAAATTTGAGTCCGGAATGATGGCCAGCCCACAAAAAAGACCCGGCACGTTAAATGTCTTGCTTGGGGAGATCAATGTTATAGTATTGTTGGCAATTTCGGGGGAAATAGAGGCAATGGGAATATGATGACGATCGCCCAATGTCAACTCGCTATGGATTTCGTCCGAGCAAATTATGACATCATTTTCCAAACATAATTCGGCGAACTCCATTAACTCCTCCCTGCTGAACATGTTGCCCATAGGATTATGAGGATTGCAGAGCAGGAACATGCGAGTCCTTGCTCCGTTCGAATGGATCGAAGATTTAAAGACGCCAAAATCAACGTCATAGACCAAATTTTGCCCTGATTTATTTAACATTAATGGCGCTGTCTGGCGTGTTAAATCCGCATTTTCACTGACCGACTGGAACGGATGATAAACGGGCACTTCTATCAATATCCCGTCGCCTCGATCGCAGACAGTCCGAGCAGCCGCGTTGAAACCGCTCACGATTCCCGGTATGGCTACCACCATCTCCGATGTAACCTTCCATCCGTATAACCTTTCCATCCTGGCGGAGGCAACTTCCTGGAGGGTTTTTATTTGCAGGTCATAGCCCAGGACACCAAATTCCAAACTGGATCGAAGAGCATTAAGAACCGGCTCGGGGGTACGAAAGTCCATATCAGCCAACGAGAGCGGGATAACATCTTCCGGGATTTGTCCCCACTTGGTGGAATTTGTCTGGCGACGATCAAGGGTCTGGTCAAAATTGTAAGCCATGGAATAATATCAATCCTTGAGGATTTTTTCTAATCTTTAGGGGCTTCACGAAGAATATACAATGGCCTGCCCTTGGCTTCATCGTATAACCGACCAATATATTCGCCGAGGATCCCAAGCGATATCAACTGGACACCTCCGAGAAATAGAACTGCAATTAAAGTAGTAGCCTGCCCGGTAAATTGGGGGATGCCCGTCATGCGAAGATATATCACCAACGGAATCGCCAAGATTGCAAGACCAGCCGAGAGGAAACCAAAAAACGTGGCAACTTGCAATGGAAAATAAGAAAAACTTGTTATGGCATTAAGCGCCAATCGCAGCATTTTGCTAAAGGGATATTTCGTGACACCCGCATAGCGAGGAGCCCGTTTGTATTCCACACCAATTTGGCGGAAACCAACCCACGCCGACATGCCACGCGGAAAACGATGACGTTCATGCATCTGTTTTAGTACATCCACTACTTTGCGATCCATCAAGCGGAAATCGCCGGTATCTACGGGAATTTTGACATCCGTTATACGATAAATGACTCGATAGAACATGGATGCGGTGAACTTCTTAAACCAACCTTCCCCTTCTCGTTCGGACCGCACTGCATAGACCACTTCATACCCCTCTTTCCATTTCTTTGCCAACTCCAGGATCATTTCAGGCGGGTCTTGCATATCACCATCTATGATGACAACGGCAGCACCGCGGGAAAAATCCCAACCAGCCGTAATGGCAATCTGATGGCCAAAATTGCGAGCGAATATAATCGGACGCACTCTGACATCAAGTTTCGCCAATTGGAGGATTTTATCGGTCGAACCATCGGTCGAGCCATCATCAACCAAAATGAGCTCCCACGGTTCGCCGTTCGAGCTCATTACTTTCTCAATCCGGTTGTACAGCTCAGGCAGGTTATCGATCTCATTATAGATGGGTGCAACAATCGAGTAAATAATCTTCATTTTATTTTTATCATTTTTTCTTTGCGGGTCTGCGAGGGGATCGAGTTTCGGATTCGGCAGTCTTATCAGTCACTAAATCCGGACGAGAGGTGGCCGCCATCTCAAATTCAAAAGGTGGCAGGCCTAGTATCCGGGCAGACAGGTATCTCCATATTATCACCAGGGAGGCAAGCACTGGCACAATAATAAATGCACCCAATATACCCGTAAAAATTACTGCCCCGATGATCGCGATAAATATTATCCCTTCGTGCATCTTGACGCTGCGACTGAAAATGTAAGGACGCAACCAGAAGTTTTTGACGTTTATCAATATGACATACATGCCAACGACCAGCAAACCAAACAAAAAATTGTTAATCGGCATCCACGTGGAGCCTTCCAACAGAGCAACGGCCAGCGCAAGCGCTGTCGCTACAAAAGGACCTACATCCGGGACAATTGTGAAGAGACCCGCGAGCAAGCCAATAAAAATTGAACCGGGAAGGCCAATGATCGTCCAAATTATCGTTAACGTAATCGCAACAATGACCATTAATGTCAGTTGACCGCGCAGATATGCCATCCAGACCTGTCTGGTTTGGTCATACAACTCACGAACATCCTGCCGATATTCTTGAGGAGCGATACGCACCAGGCTCTCGCGAATATTTACCCACTCTGTCATGAAGAAATAAGTACTACCTATGATGAGGAGCGCCCACAAGCTGCCTCGTGAGGTGTTCCTAATCAATGTGATCGTGTTCTGCGGTGTAGATGAAAACAGGTTAGAAATAGAATCCCTGATCTGAGGAATAAAACTTCCAAGATCAATTGTGATCCCTCCGAGCACCATCGGTACCGACAGATATTGCTGTGCCTGCGCCAATGTCGTCTCTAAATCAGCGGAGATCTCCTGAGTCTGGTGCGAGATAACCGGCACAAGCACGACCGGTAGTGCGATCATCAACGCCAAACTGAAGAAATACACGATATTCGAAGCCACCCTGCGGTTTAGATGAACATAGCGCTGCAATAATAATATAAGCGGATAAAGGATATACGCAATCACTCCTGCCACAAGAAGCGACCTTAACAACAGACGGATCTGCCACCCAAAAAATATAACAAACAAAAGCACCAGGACAAAAGCAAAATATCTTGCCGGCAGGCTCCAGGGTCGTGATTTCATAGAATCTTTATTAACGCATCCAGGGTTGGTTCGATAATCGGTGCTTCGACTACCGCCTGCATCGCAGCTTTTATATCCTTTAATCCACTACCGGTATTCAGGACCAAAATAGGCTCATCGCTCACCACAAGACCATCTGCTACCGCATGCACTAAACCAGCAAATGCGGTTGCCCCGGCAGGTTCCGCAAAAATACCGAACCTCCCAAGTTCTCCAATTGCATGCAGGATTTCATTATCTGAAACTGTAATATAGGTACCACCCGTTTCACGCGCAGCCCTTACCGCACGCACCCCGTCGCGTGGCAAGTCCACTGAAATACTGTCGGCAATGGTCCTGGCGGAAACGGGAATAATTTTTTCCGTATTTGTGTGAAAAGCGTTATAGATCGCCGCCGATCCCTGGGCTTGAACGCCGATTATACGAGGCATCCGAGGCAGCCAACCCAATTCGAGTAAATCCTTGAAACCTTTATGGATGCCGGAAATGATATTCCCATCGCCGACCGAGACAAAAATGGTCAATGGGGCATGGTCTATTCCTTCCCCAATTTGTTTATGCCATTCCTTATGTGCGTTCAGCCACCAATCCCAAATTTCGAAAGCTGCGGTCTTCTTGCCCTCTGCAGTGAACGGGTTATAGCCTGTATTTCGGCAATACCACTTAAATTCGTCGGCGGCCTTGATGGTCAGGTCAAAAGCCTCATCGTATGTACCATCCACGAGAATAACCTTCGCACCGAAGATCAGTAATTGAGCCACCTTCGCAGGAGGTGCAGTTTTAGGAGCAAATATCACAGCCTTCTGTCCAATTGCAGCAGACATCCCGGCCAAGGCAGCGCCGGCATTACCCGTCGAGGCCGTAACAATGACTTCCGCTTGGATTTCATGCCCTCGCGCTACAACAATTGCACTGGCACGATCCTTAAATGAAGCAGTCGGGTTACGGCTTTCATCTTTAAGCCAAAGCTGTTTCAAACCCAGCTTCTCACCCAAACGCGATAAGTTAAATACGGGGGTTCCACCAGCAACATGGAGCGGAGTCGAACCGCCTTCGGGCTCAGGAACCGGCAAAAGCGGAAGATATCGCCACAAGGAAGCATCTTTCCGGGAAAGAATATCCTCCGGTTGATATTTCTTACGAATAAACTCATAATCAAGAACAATGTCCAGATTTCCGCCATCTTTAGGGCAAGTATAAGTAACCTGATCTGGAAGATATTCAGTTTTACATATCGAACAACGATAACCGGCGAATTTGTTCATGCTGTCCTGATTTTACTCTCTTCAGTGAAAAAAAATACCACTGGGACACAGCTGAATTTTTACCGCGGCCCAGTGGTTCAATTGCGAATTGCCTGCTTACAAATGCTCGCGCAATGCCTTCGATATCTTTTCCTGATCAACGGGCAAACGATCAATCCTAACACCCACGGCGTTGTATATTGCATTGGTTATAGCCGGTGTGGTCGGGATGCTAACGATCTCACCCACACCTTTTGCCCCATATGGTCCTTCCAACGTCGGATGCTCAACAACAATTGAAGTGATCTCCGGTGTAAGCATGATGCCGGGAATGCGATAGCGCGCCAGATGGTCCGTGACTACATAACCATTCTCGACGATGAACTCCTCCGTGAGACAGTTACCAAGTCCCATCATCACTCCGCCTTCGACCTGTCCCTGTAATCCAAGTGGATTGACAGCCGTCCCTACATCGTTGGCCGCGATCACACGAAGGACACGGACTTCACCGGTCAATGTATTTACTTCCACTTCGGCGGCCTGCGCGGCAAACGAGAAGGCAAAGTGCATATCACCGCCTGTACCGAGCGGCTGAGTCTTCGGTGCCTCATATTCATACAGAGCACGCGGCTTTTGACCCGCGTCCTTCATCTCCTTGGCAACTTCGCCAAAAGTCAAGGAATACCCGTTCACGTGTACGACACCGTTATCAAACCGGATCTTTTCAGGCGAAACATCATATTTTTCAGCAAGCGTAACGGTCATCGCCTGTCGGAGTGTTTTCGCCGCATAACGCGAGGCGTTCCCCGTAACATAGGTTTGGCGTGAAGCCGTAGTAGGTCCGCCATTCGGGGTTAAATCAGTATCCATAACCAGCACGCGTACTTTATCAGATGCGACACAGAGTTCTTCGGCAACGATCATGCGCATGACGGAAACGAGCCCCTGGCCCATTTCTGCCGACGAACTCCGGACTTCCAACATGCCATCTTCATAAAGCTCCACTTCGGCGCCGGAAATATCAGACGCGCCACCGCCCAAACCGGTGTTTTTGTACCCAGCGGCAAACCCCCAGGCATGAACCAGATGTGGATTGCCGGGTATAAAATGTGAAGCAAAAACATCTTCGCCTTGAACTGCACAGACAGTGGCTGCCAAACGGCGCATTTCTAACTCTACTTTATTTATACATTCCGTCAGTCCCACCGAATCGCGCAAGGTTTGTCCTGTATTGGTGATGCTTCCAACGTGCAAAGCATTCATACGACGGAGTTCGATGGGTTCGATTCCCAGCTTTTCAGCCAGCATATCCATCATGGATTCGACAGCAAACGCCGATTGAGTGACGCCGAATCCACGGAACGCCCCTGCGGGTGGATTGTTTGTATACATGGCGTAACAATCTGCGCGTACGTGCGGTATATCATAGGGACCCGCCGAATGAGTAGTAGCACGCGTCATTACCTTATCGCCCAGAGAAGCATAAGCACCGGTATCCCCGTATAATTCCGACTCTGCCGCGACCAATCTCCCATCTTTCTTTGCGCCGATTTTCACACGAATCTGTGTCGCGTGGCGCTTGGGATGAACAAGCAGACTTTCATGTCTATCAAAGAGCAGCTTCACTGGACGCTGAGTAACATTGGCGAGCATGGCCGCATGAATTTGTCCTGCGATATCCTCTTTTCCACCGAAGCCGCCGCCCATTAATTGGCCGACAATCCGTACGCGCTCTTCGGGCCAACCCATCACGCGCGCCACCTGCGTTCGATCCTGGTAAGGAATTTGCGAGCCGACGTAAATTTCCATGCGGTGGTCGGGTGTAGGCACGGCGATACTGCATTCAGGCTCAATGAAAGCATGCTCGGTAATCGGTGTATGGAATGTGTGCTCTAAAACCACATCCGACTCTGCAAAGCCCTTTTCGATATCGCCCTTGCGAACTTTGATATGCTTGAGTAAATTTCCGTTGGCATGGATTTGAGGAACATCTTCCCGATGCGCCTGAACAGGATCGGAGATAACAGGCAGCAGGTCAAACTCTGCCTCGATCAAACCCGCGGCCTGGTTGGCGATCTCCTGGGTTTCCGCTGCGACAATCGCAATTGCATCGCCTACATATCTGACTCGTTCCCCGACCCCAACCAGCACCGGCCAATCGTATATAACCAGACCGTGGTTGTGTTCACCAGGAATATCATCAGCGGTTAATACCACCGATACACCTTTCAAAGCTTTCGCTTTAGATACATCCAGTTTTTTCAAAAAAGCATGAGGCACCAACGCCCTTCGGACTTTGGCATACAACATGTCATCAAATTCCAGGTCATCGGTATAAATCGCATAGCCCGTGACCTTTTCGATTGCGTCAGGCCGGACCTGCGTATGTCCTATAACGGCATGGGAATGTATCGAATCCGGGATATGCGGCGGTGGGACGGCTTCTCCGGTCCGCAAAGAATGCGCAGCAGCGAGAATAGCATTTTCGATAGTGGGATAACCAGCACAGCGGCAAAGTGTGTCTTTCAACGCAACACGGATCTCTTCCTGCGATGGATTCTGATTACGATTCAATAAAGCATAAGCAGTCATTATCTGGCCAGGGATACAGAATCCACATTGGACAGCGCCATGTTCAACGAAGGCTTCCTGTAACGGATGTAGTTTCAGCTCTGCATTTACGCGTTGAGCAAGTCCTTCTATTGTGACGACAGTCTTTCCATCCGCCCGCTCGGCCGGATACATGCACGAGAGGATGGGTTCTCCATCCACAAGAACCGTACATGCCCCGCACTCAGATTCTCCGCAGGCGATTTTTGTCCCGGTCAACCGCAGGCGATGGCGAAGGAGATCCGCGAGCGTTTCTCCAGCAATGGGAGGAAGGTTGTAAGATTGTCCATTAATATTAAGAGTAAGTTCGTCCATACCAATAACCTTTCTAAGCGGTACGTTCCCAAGCGGTTTTGAGTGCATCTTTGAACAACGTTTCGACTAAATGCCGGCGGTACTCTGAACTAGCACGACGCGGGCTCGAGCGGAATCCAACATGATCGAGTAACGCTATAAGAGATAAATTGGAGACCGTCTCGTTCATAAACTTACCGATCAAGACTTCTTCGGTATCCCTCGCACGCCAGGGCGTCGAAGCCCCCGGACCGACAGCGACACGGATATTTTTGATCATATCCTTATCACGGTCCAACCAGACAGCTACATTGATGATCGGCAACGCCACGCCTTGTGGCCGCATGATTCGTTTGAAACACGAGGCCTGGGTGGTTTTCTTAAGCTGCAAGTAAAAACCTACAATTAACTCTTCACCATGCTTAAGGACCGACTTACCCGGACCCAGAAATAATTCACCAAATGGCAGTTCGCGTATTCCAGAGATCCCTGCAATTTCCACTGTTGCGTCGAGGGCAAGGAGTGCAATCGTACCATCCGCGGCCGGCAATGCATGGGCAGTGTTGCCGCCCAGAGTTGCCACGTTACGCACCTGTGGACCACCGATCAGTGCACAGGCCTCGACCAGCGCTTGTGCATGCTGGTTGACCAGAGAGTCTAATGTGATGCGGGTAACCGGAATGCCAGCGCCAATAAACAACTTATCGCCACGTATTTCCAGTGAAAGCAGTTCCTTAATTCCGGTGACGTCCACCAATGTTTTAACAGCTGGATGCCGGCCCTGTTCAAGATCCAGAAGCAAGTCGGTACCGCCAGCTATCGGCACAACTGGTTTAGGCGCTGTAACCAAAGCCTGCATGGCTTCAGAAATTGTTTTTGGGCGAAGGTATTGCTGCCATAGACTCATGCTGTTTGTTCAAGACCAATCTATTAAAAATTTAAATTCGACCAACAAAGATATTGTATACGACCAGGCACATCTTACAATCCGCGTTCCCCGCGAATATATGGAGTGCCGAGAGCAGCTGGTGCGCCCAAGCGTTTCCGCATGGCCTGGCGCGAACCGAGAATTAAGATGAATATCGTCGCCAGATAAGGAAGCACATCCATAATTCGACCGACCATGGGGTTATTAGCAGTCGAGATCAAAGGTAAAGCCGGATTCTGCAAGTCGAGGGGTAAGCGGCGAAGAAGTCCAAAGAAATAAGAAACCCACAACCCACGCAAAGGGTCCCAAGCTGCAAAGATCACTAGTCCTACAGCGATCCAACCTAACCCGGACGTTTTCCCGTCGACCCATCCCGGTTCAGTGATCAAGCTCAACGACGCCCCAGCTAAGCCGCTCATCAGACCACCAAATATTACGTACAGATAGCGAGTCAAGTTAACATTGATCCCAAGCGAATCGGCGGCAGATGGGTACTCGCCTACCGAACGCAGGTTGAGACCCGGGCGGGTGTGATGCAAGTAGTACCACGCCAGGGGAGCGATGATCAGGCCGACAATAATCAGGACAATCTGTTCGGCTGAAACCCGACCCAGGATAGGCAGGATCAAATTGGTTGGAGTAGCTACAGGTTTTCCTACGTACGGCTGGCCGAGGATGCTAGAAAGGCCGGTCCCCAAAATAGTCAGAGCCAGCCCACTCACAACCTGGTCGGCTCTTAAGCTGATCGTGATTATTGCGTGAAGTAAAGCCATCAGGCCTCCCGCAATCATTCCAACGGCGATTCCCGCGAACAGATTGCCGGTGTGGAACCAGGCTGCGAATCCTCCGAACGCGCCCATCAACATCATACCCTCAAGACCCAGGTTCATGACGCCCGAACGTTCGGAGAAGATCTCCCCCAAGGTTGCAAACAGCAAAGGCGTACCACTGACCAGAGCACCAAACAATATCGTGATAATGAGAGTAAACAGGGTGCTTGTGGTCATAATACGTCTCCAATTTTCTCCGGAATTGCAACCTCTTCCACCCTTTCGATGTGCACGCGATAACGAAATATAAGTTCAGTACCAACAACGACGAAGAGGATGACACCCTGCAACATGGCTGAGATTCCAGCCGGCTGGACCAGTTGTGTGCCGACCACCAGTCCACCGAATAATATCGAAACCAGGATGGCTGCATATGGGTTCAACCGAGCCAGCCAGGCAATAATAACACCGGTAAAACCGTAACCCTGTTGAAAACGTCCATTGAGCTCACGCAACGATGCAACCTCGTTCATCCCTGCCAAACCTGCCAGTGCGCCGGAAAGCGCCATGACCAGGAAAATATTCCGTTTCAGATCGATCCCGGCATAACGAGCCGCTTTGGGGTTATTTCCAATCACGCGGATTTCATATCCCCAACGGCTGCGATAAATAACCCACGCCAAACCGATTGCGGCGATGATCCCAAGTAATACGCCTGGATTAGCAGTTAATCCAGATAAAATCGGGATTGTTTTAGAAAATTGTGTCAGACGCGGCCAGGTTGCCGCTGCTGGAAAACGCCCTGTGGATTCAAAATCCCCTATGCTCCATGGGCCTACCACAACGAAAAAGGCAACCCAATTGTAGGCAACGTAGTTCAACATCAGGGTCGTGATAATTTCATTAATGTTGAGCCAGGCCTTCAAGAAACCAGGGATCGCTCCATAAATTCCGCCTGCCAGAACACCGGCCAATCCCATAGCCAACATCATCACAACCGGATTGGTTGTACTTGGCAGAAGGAACACAGCAACCCCGGTCGCCGCCCACGCTCCCATAAATAACTGGCCATCGGCACCGATATTCCACTGCTTCATGCGGAAGGCGATGATGCAAGCCAGAGAAGTTAACAGGATGGGTGATGCTTTAACTAAAGTATCCGAAAGAGGGCCAAAACATAACATCCCTTTCGGGCAATCCGTATTGGTAAAGATGGCAATAAATCCGGCGCGCCAATCAGCAAACGTTCCGAAACCTTGTTGGAATATCGCCTGATAGGTCGATACCGGATTTGTAGCTCCAGCGATCTTAAGGACAAAACCTCCGATGATCAACGCCAGAACGACGCCCAGGATAGAAGATACGATTCCCAACCAACCCGGGTTATCCAGACGAGTTTCGAAGCGAACACGATAAGGAATACTGGACTGGTTCATGATTTTGCCTTTACACCGGCCATCATCAGGCCAATTTTTTCGATGTCGGAGCTTTCCGTCTCCATGTCGCCCACGATCCGTCCTTCATACATAACCATAAGCCGATCACTCAAAGACAATAATTCATCCAGGTCTTCAGAAATCAAAAGGATCGCCGCACCGGCATCGCGCTGTTCAACAAGGAGCTTGTGTACGGCTTCGGTTGCGCCAACGTCCAGCCCACGGGTGGGATGGACGGCGATCATCAGTTGAGGCTGCTCCGCAGTCTCGCGAGCCAAGATCACTTTTTGCAGATTTCCCCCGGATAACATACGCACCGGTGTGTCAACAGTTGGGGCGGAAATCTTATACTCGTCTACCAATTTCACTGCATTCTGGTGAACGGCTATTTTATCGATCGACCATCCACTGGAAATCGGCGAACGGGAGAAGCGTTTGAGAATCAAGTTCTCCGCAATGCTAAGATCAGGAATGCTGCCTACTGAGGCGCGGTCTTCGGGAATGTGAGCCAAATGCCTTCCGATTTCCAGCCAATGAGAATGGTTATTCAATAGTATATTTCCCAATCTCATTTTACCCGCGGTAGCCGAGCGCAGACCGGTGAGCGTTTCAGCCAATTCGCTCTGGCCATTGCCAGCTACACCAGCGATACCGACAATCTCTTTTGCGCGGACGCTAAAGGAAACCTCGCGGATGGCGGGTAAACCGCGATCGTTTTCGGCGCTCAGGCCTTCCACGACAAGTACATCCTCTCCAGGTTGGACTTTCTTCTTGTCGACTCGGAACAAGACTTCGCGTCCGACCATCAAATTTGCCAATTGAGCCTTGGAAATACCCTTCGCCGATATATTTGCAGCGGTCACCTTGCCACGCCGGAGAACGGTAACGTAGTCTGCAATTTTCACTACTTCTTCGAGCTTATGAGAAATAAACACAATCGAATGGCCGCGATTCGTCATATCGTGGAGCGTGCCAAAAAGCACATCCACTTCTTGGGGTGTCAATACGGCGGTGGGCTCGTCGAGGATAAGTACCCTGGCGCCCCGGAACAACATTTTTAGAACTTCCACGCGTTGTTGTTCGCCTACCGAAAGTTGCCAGATTTTCGCCCGCGGATTCACCTTCATCCCATACTGTTCGCCGAGGGCTGCGACCTGGTCTTCTATACTTGATAAACTTAATAAAAAACGAGGTTTTTTAAGGCCGAGGACTACATTTTCGGCGACCGAATTCGATTGTACGAGCATAAAATGCTGGTGGATCATTCCAATCCCATGCGAGATCGCGTCTTGGGGGGAATGGAACGCCACCCGCTTGCCTTTAAGAAGAATCTCGCCCCCATCGGGACGGTATAAGCCGGCCAAAACATTCATTAATGTGCTTTTACCGGCACCATTTTCCCCCAACAGCGCGTGGACTTGCCCCTCTCGACAATCAAAATCCACATGGTCAATTGCAAGCACGCCTGGAAAACGTTTTACGATAGCGTGCATTTCAAAAGTGGTTGGGGATTCGGTCATTCACACTCCAAAGCCATCGATTTTACGGTTGGCGCAGGAGGTGGACTCCTGCGCCAACATGAAAATCAAAAACTAAATCTATTTTCTTCCGAAAAACTCCTACTGTGCAGGCATCGCCGGAATCGTACCTTCAACACCATTCACCAGGAAAGGCATACAGATCGTGCAGGGGGTATGGCCCGTCAGGCTAAATGCCTTGATGGTGCCTGCATCGATTCCAAACAGATCTTCATAAGTCAGAGTTTGGCCTGCAGGAATGACGACCTTGCCAGTGTTGTCGTTGATTGGGCCTTTGAAAATGTCGGCATCTGTAAATTTCCCAGCGAGCATGTCAGCAAGTTTTGCCTTAACCAGGGGAATCACATCGGTTGGGACGCCCGGTTGAGGTGTCTGGCCATCCATGAAGCCATAGAATCCGACAATACCGGAATGCGGCATCCAGGAAGTCATTCCCCGGTTTCCAAGTGCCGGCCGTAGCTGCTTGACGTCTATTCAGGTAGACCGGACCCCAGTTCCAATATTCTGTACCTAGGCATTTAGCGGCAGCCGGTTGACATGAGTTGATATAGTCGTAAGTCAATGCCCATTTTCCAGCATTAGCAGCCGCAACCAGCGGGCCTGGCGTATCGGAACCGATCAGGATAACATCTGCACCGGCGTCCAATAAGGATTGAGCTGCCTGCTTTTCCTTGTCCGGATCATACCATGTATTGATCCAGCGAACTTCCATTGTGCATTCCGGGCAGGTGACTTTCACACCTAGAGCGAAAGCATCTCCGAGGCGGACAACTTCCGGATTCGGCCATGGTGCGACGTAGCCAATCTTGGTACTGCCATCAGCTTTGGCACGGGCGCCACCGACCATGCCGGCCAGATATTTCATTTGTTCCATCGAGCCAAACACGTTACCAAAATTGGTGCCGTTAGATTGATAACCTGAGGCGTGCAGCCAGAAGATTTTCGGGAATTCATCAGCCAGCGAAGCCATCGTTGTACCATATTCAAACGTGGTGCCAATGATGAAATCAAATCCCTTGCGAGCCAACGCACGCATCGCCGATTCGGCATCTGGACCCGGATTGACGTTCTCAATATACACCACATTCATGGATGGGTCTTGCTTCATCATATATGCAGCAGCGTCAGCGTGCGCTTGAGACCAACCACCGTCGACAGCGACACCGAGTAAAACGATTGCAACGTTGTACTTACCCGCAACGATGTCAGGGATTTGAACCTGTGCCGGAGCGGCAGGTGCGGCAACTGTGTCGGTTGCAGCAGGCGCAGCAGGTGCGGCAACCGTGTCGGTTGCTGCAGGTGCAGCAGGGGCAGCAGTATTTACGGGCGCGGAAGTACTCGTTTGGGCCGGCCCACAAGCTGACAAAATCAACGCCAAGGCCATAGCTAATACGGCAACATGCAAAAATGTCTTGCGCATTTCTTCAACTCCTTTTTAATTTATGTTTGAAACAGTTCGGATCGAATAACATAATCTTGATTTTGGTTAAGCGGCCTCCTTTCAATTGTCTGGACAATTTTATCATAGGCATTATGTAATTCGTGAAAAAACTTACATTATGCATTTTACGGCAAACAGGAAAACTTCGTATTCAAGTCGTTCAGACTACTTTCTCTGTCATTCCCTGCAGGCACCTCACGATCAATTCGATCCAATAATTTACATAAAAGCGGACCAACGTAATTGGGTGAAACTTTATAAGACTGAATGGCCAGCACTTTTGCGCGGTCCCAATTACCCAAATGAGCATATCCCTCAATAAAAACAAATCGTTCCACCGGATCATTGGGATAATCCGTCAAACTAAAAGCCTCATCGCCCAACTTGCCCACACGTTCCCAATCTCCCATCTGGCGGGCAAGGTCGGCTTGCTCGAAATAATAGCACCAACCATGGGTCGGTTCGGGGTTATAGATTTTTGGTATACGCGCAGTAGAGTCAGATGTTATCCAAGCAGATGAAGATAACGTCGCCAACTCTCTCATTAAGGTTTCATCAGGAATTAAGTGATTATCAGCGTCAATTTCGGGATCGAGCAAACGCAGACAACCGGGTGGTTGATAATAAAATGCCAAAGTCCGTGAAGTATTCCCATTAAAAACTTCGGATATATAGTCATATCTAACTGGTTGTCCCGGCTCCAGCAGTTGTAGAGTCCCCCCCAGGCGCGAAGTCGGATAAAACAAAACATAATCCATCCCGCTTGAACGATTATTGGGATCATAAATCCAATTCAAGGCACCCGTGAGGGAGTTATCCGCGTAGAACTGAAATTGACCCTCATTCAACAAAACGATTGTGTCCGGTGCAATTCCGGAGCGCGCCAGACCATTTGCCAGAACATCGTTCTCTGTGTCGTCCAATCGCGCCGATATGCGTCTGCCCATAAGGCTTGCCTTCCAGCGGCAAGTGAAACCAAAACAACGACTACCCACCATCGGATGCGAGTTGGCACAAACTCCAATAAACCTGCAATGAGCAGACTCACACCGAAGATAAATGGAAGTGTGAAACGGTTCGCCGGAAAAGCAAGTGTAATATCCAGTCCAGCCAGCCAGAAAGGGCCGCCTGCCGCCACTAAAGCTATCAGTCCCAAGCCAATAGGCCAAAATCCTAAATTATGTTTGAATTCATCAGTATGATGATTTCCAAACAGGAAAAGGGCTGCTAATAAGCCGGTAAAAATGATTACCGCAAAATAAAATATAGTTGTACGCAGACCCCCTAAATCAGGTGCAGAAAAGCGAACGGTTTGCAACCAGGCGCTGAAGCTAACCTGGTATAGATTTCCAAATATTGTCTTTAGCAATTCCCAGGACGTAATAAGCGGCGATGACTTGAAGTTAGTAATCAAAACCGGCTGGTAGATCTGATTATTAAATACAAATAACCGCCAAAAGACGTCTGCTATAAAAACAAGGAGGTAAGGGACCCACGCCAAAACCGAACGGCGGATCGATGGCCAGATCCTTTGTTCATTTGCGACCGAAAAAATGAAATAAAAAATTACGAAGGGCCGGAAGAGCTCAAGGACAAAGAAATATTCCATCATCCACAAATTTAAAATGGAGAAAATTATTGCAAAGATAGTCAGAGGCCAGAACAATCGTGGAGATCGGAACGACCAGATCATGCACAGGAAAGAAATCAAAAAGAAGCAGAGGACAATAAAAAAATGACTGTAGAGAAGCGAAGTCCATTGCTGGTTGAAGCCCGGATACAAGAGAAAGAACATGCTGACGATAAGGGCGAACTGCCGGCGACCGGGCCAAAGCTCTCGAACAATGCCCCAAACCAACAGAGCCGTCATCCAGCGCCAGAATAATGCAAAGACCTCCCAATAAATCGGGACTTGCGGCAGTATGCGCGTGGTCAATTGATAGAGCAACCCCCAGACCGGCCGGTTGGTCGAGAAATAGCGAGTCAGGGCTTCGGGGCCAAGTTCATACCTGATCCAGGAAATCGGCAATTCGTCCCAGTAGAAGCCCAGCTGTGGAAGGAGTAATCCATAGGCAAATACAGCCAAAAGCGCCAACAAGACCGCAGGTGCAAAGGGAGAATTTATTAAAGCGTAGAAGCGCTGACGAAGGGCTTTCATAATATATTGCTAAAAAGAATAGACTATTACGAATATCGTATAAACGCCAATTGTGTCCTGAATTAAGAATTGGCGGAGGCCCCGCAATCAACCTCCGCCAATGATTTATATCAAGGTAAAACCCATGTACCCGTCTCGCTCTTAAGGGCACGCCCGATATTCTCGGGATTGGTGATCAATGCCCGCTTGCCTCCGCCTTCCAGGAAGCGGATAATCGCCTGGATCTTAGGCGCCATGGAACCCTTGGCGAAATGAGTACCTTCCGCAAGGTATTTCTTCGCTTCAGATACAGTCAACTTATCGAGCCATTTTTGATCAGGCTTGCCGAAATTGAGTGCGACTTTTTCGACTGCAGTAGAGATAACAAACAAATCGGCACCGACGTTGTTGGCGAGCAAGCTGGAACCGAAGTCTTTGTCGATCACTGCCGCGACGCCTTCCAGATTACCGGCATCATTGCGTATGACGGGAATTCCACCTCCCCCTGTGGAGATCACGATAACCCCGGCATTGATCAATGCCTTGATCGCCTCGATCTCAACGATTTCCTTCGGGAGTGGTGATGCCACCACGCGACGCCAACCGCGACCTGCGTCTTCCACCACGTTCCATTTCATATCTTTTTCGCGGCGTTTCGCTTCTGCCTCATCCATGAATCCGCCAATCGGCTTGGTCGGATTCTTAAAAGCGGGGTCTTCCCGGTCTACCAGCGTCTGGGTCACAACCGTTGCCACCGATTTATTAATCCCGCGGCGGCGCAATTCATTCTGCAGGTTTTGCTGCAGCGCATATCCAATTGCCCCTTGCGTATCGGCTCCGCATACATCCAGCGGGACCTCATGCATTCCTTCGGCCTTGGCCGCAATCTCCGAACGGCGCAGGATAAAACCGACCTGTGGACCATTGCCATGACCGATGACCACCTCGTAACCAGCTTCGATCATATCCGCAATATGGACACAGGTTTCCGTGGCAGCCTGGTACTGGTCTTCAACAGATTGATGCTTGGTATCCTTAATAAGGGAATTTCCACCAATAGCTATAACGGCAATTTTCTTCGCCATGATCTTATCCTCTCAACACTAAGACATCGTCAACGCCATGACGGCTTTTTGCGCGTGCAGGCGGTTTTCAGCTTGATCGAAAACGACGGAATGAGGCCCATCCATCACTTCGCTGGTCACTTCGACATCGCGGTCGGCAGGCAGTGGATGCATGTAAATGGCGTCATCCCGGGCAGCTTTCAGCTTCTTCGAGTCTGTAATCCAGTGTTTATATTTGTCAATGATCCTGGAGCCCTCGTTAACATCTTCCGTAGTCATCATAGCACCCCACGATTTGGCATAGACTACATCGGCGTCTTTAAAGGCTTTCTCCATGCCATCAGGATCAGAAATAACGTCAAAGCCGGTATGGAATTTCCTAGCCTGCTCTTTCGCGGCTTCCATGATATCGGGCATGAGCTTGAACTCGGGCGGGTGCGCCAGCACCACATCCATACCAAAGCGGGGCATTTGCAAAATCAACGATTGTGGGACCGAGATCGGTTTCTGATAAGAGGACGCATAAGCCCACGAGACGACAATTTTTCGTTTCCGCAAATCACGGCCCTTTTTTTCCATAATTGTCATCAGGTCAGCCAAGCATTGGAAGGGATGATATATTTCGCACTGCATATTGAATATGGGCGAGCGCGAATACCTAGCTACATCATTGATATATTGATTGCCCACCTTCCAATCGACATGGCGGATGGCAAGACCATCGAAATACCGGCCGAAAATCTCACCGATTTCCACCGGCGTATCACCGTGAGCGATCTGGGTGGTCTTGCTCTCGATGAAAGCCGCATGTCCGCCAAGTTGGTCTATCCCCGCCTCAAACGAGCCGCGTGTGCGCGTGCTGCTGAAGAAAAAAAGCATGGCAAGCACTTTGTCCCGCAGATAGGCATGAGGTTCGCCCAAAGCGCGTTTTCGCTTTAAATCAAAGGCGACATCCAGAACAGTTTCGACTTCCTCTTTGCTGAAGTCGAGATCGCCAATCAGGTCACGACCGCGAAGCTTGGTTTGCATGTTTTTATCTCCAGTCTTATTCCATTGCGCCAAGCACCAACGCAAGCAGGGCCATACGCATTACAACGCCATTGAAAGCTTCCTGCCAATAGCGTGACCAATGCGTGATATCCACATCAGATGGGATTTCATCCATGCGAGGCAGGGAATGCAACAAGATCGCATCCGATTTGGCTTTTTTCTCCAACAGTTCGCGAGTGATTTTGTAGTTGGCGGGAGTTAAGCTTACATCCTTGCCAGATCGTTCATCGCGCGACTTGGTGTAATCGGGCTGGACCACAGGCTCGACCAAAATCACGTCTGCTTCCGCGATAGCCTTCTCCACATGGTCAACTTCCTTGTAATTCAAACTGTAATCTTTGAGCTCTTTCTTAAACTCTTCGGTGAGCGACATTTCAGGCGGTGAGACAAACGTTATCGGGCAATCGAACTGGGTCAGCGCGTAGGCTAAGGAATGCATGGTACGCATCCGCATATCGCCAACCGCCAGCCATTTCAAGCCATCGATACGTCCCTTTTCGCGCAGGACCGTATAAAGATCGGTCAGGATCTGTGTCGGGTGTTCACCCCAACCGTCTCCGCCATTAATAATCGGAATGCTGGCCCATTTGGCAGCTTCATGCGGCGCACCTTGCTGGAAATGGCGCATCACGATCACATCGCCATAGAACTCCAACATTTTAACAGTGTCCTTGATCGACTCCTGGTAAAAGTCACCCGCGCGTGTCATTTTGGCATCGGAGAAACCGGTTACGTGCCCACCCAGACGGTGCATTGCGCCTTCGTGAGCGAGGCGGGTACGAGTGGACGGCTGGTAGAAGGCCGTCACCAATGTCTTCTCTTTCAATAAATCCACATTCTTGCGGGAACGAGCAATCGGCTCCATTTTCTGGGCCACATCGAACACATGGAAAAACTCATTTCTTTCGAATTCCTTCAAGGATAAAATATCACGACCGGCAAAACTACGCATACGAACCTCCTATTTTAATTGATTGATGATTTTCGACAAAAAGAAACATCGGTACTCAAACATTTATATCTTTAGGCGTTAGGCATCTCCTTCGACAGGTATCACCCTCCCACTCGTCGAACAACATGGAAGTGGAAATAACCGGGAATAAAATAACTAGCGGAATAATCGAGCACTTTTCCGCTGGAGTGGTACAACTTTGATACAAATTCCAGCAATACATCGCCGCGTTGAATCTGAAGAGCCTTAGCAACGTCAGCCGGTGCGCCGATGGCAGAAATAGCAGCCTTCGAGACAGTGAGAGAATCGCCACGTTTCAATAGAAAGTCAAGCACGGAACCGTCGAAATCTGAAGGAAGCTGCTCTGGTTTGAGGACATCCTCAGGCAAAGTATCGAGCAAATAAGCCACAGGCCGGCTCTCTTCGCGCATCACACGCTGGATGCGTAATAACTGCGTCCCAATCGGAACGTCAAGAACCTGCGAATTGTCGTAATCAGCGGAAAAGGTCTCAAGCAGCAGGTTGTTCACCGAGATCTCAAGGTTGAGGCGCTCAGCCATCGTTTCCAGGCTTTCGAGGACCTCGAGTCCGGCCTCCAAGACCGGTACCTGCCCAACTACGAATGTACCGGAGCCCTGGCGCCGCCGGATAAGGCCCTGGGCTTCAAAAGTGCGCATTGCCTCACGCAGGGTTGCGCGAGAAACACCCAACTTTTTTGCCAGGTCAGGTTCAGATGGTAAACGTTCACCAGGTGCTGTTTTAGCGATCAGTGAAGCCAAATCAGACTGCAATCGTTGAAAAGGAAAGTTTGCCATGATCAATTCACTTTCTCCAGGACAGGAACGAATTCGAATTTTGTAACATCCACGAGGCCCTTATCCGAGAGGCGTAATTCGGGAATTACGACCAGGGCAAGCAATGATAACTGCATATTGGGATTATTAAGTTTGCATCCACAAGCCTTGAAACCGGCCAGCACGGTCTCTGCTTTCTTCGCGACCACATCCGCCTTTTCACTTGACATCAAACCGGCTATACCCAATTCGACCAATCCAATAACCTTACCTTTTTTAACGACCACCTGCCCGCCACCCACTTCGACCAACTTATTTGCAGCGACTGCCATATCCGTTTCATCCGTTCCTACAACGATTAAATGGTGACTATCGTGTGCGACCGTTGAAGCGATGGCACAATTTGCGGTTAAACCGAAGCCACTGACGAGACCGACCGTTATGCCACTCCTGCCTTTGTGTCTTTGAACCAGTGCAAGCTTGGCCACATCCTTACTTTTATCCGGGTGAACTTGAAAATCGTCGGCCGAAAGTTCAATTTGAAGGTGGCGAGTGGGAGCTTGATTTTCAATTACACCGATCACATTGGCTTTAACCCTTCCGCCAGATACGCCATTCTCAGGGATAAGCGGAATCTTCAAATCAAAATCCCTCGCTGCAAGCTTCTTCTTAATATGAACGGAATTAATAACCCAGGCAGGATATTTGACAGTCGGCAGATCAACTTTCCACTTGCCCTTATCCGCCACAACCTGTCCTTTTGCAATCACTAGCTCTGCCTTGAAATTCTTCAAATCGTCGACTAACACCACGTCGCCCCAGCGACCGGGAGCAATCATGCCCATCTCGCGTGTCAAACCAAAATGTTCGGCCGCATTGATCGTCATCATCTGGATAGCGGTCATGGGTTCGAGGCCCTGCTCAATTGCATGACGAAGCACCCGATCCATGTGGCCATCATGCGCCAGCGTTTGTGCGTGGGAATCATCCGTACACAGGTCGTGATGGAAAAGTACTTATAGACGGTATGCCGGCTACAACGTATACTTTCCAAATGGATTATTACTGGATGATGGGTGATAATCGCCACAATTCTGCAGACTCCAGAGCTTGGGGATTCGTTCCCGAAGATCACATTGTGGGCAAACCGCTTTTAGTCTGGTTGTCGCTTGACAAGGATAGAGGCATCTTCGACGGAAAAATCCGTTGGAAAAGATTCTTCAAAAAAGCTTATTGATTTATTGACGCTGAAGCCAAAACCAGACAATGGATTCTGATACTGATTGGTGCAGCCCTGCTGGCATTGACCATTCGTGTCTTCTTGTTTGAGACGATTCGGGTGGCCAGTTTGGCAATGTCAGACGGCCAAGAGGCAGGAGACAGGACTTAGTGGAGAAATGGCG
>CAVWHR010000033.1:0-20907 GCA_963754835.1 uncultured Chloroflexia bacterium
TAGATAGGCGCAAATCAATAAAGCAGCCGCAACCGCCAGGTTGCCGAGAATGATAGCCACTTGGTAGACCCAGGCCGCTAAACTTTTTGGTGCAAGAAAACGCATTACTTTTCTCCAATGATCCCCAAACAGGGTTTTTATTTGAATGCTTTAGAGCCCATCTGTAAATTACGGTATAGATCGCTTTTTTAGCTGGAATTTTCAGAAATTTCTCAGGGCGAGGGAGGATGCTGAAGGTCAAATATAGTATATCCATCGCCCTGTGCGTAAACCGGGAGACCGGCCAAAAGCTTTTTGAGATTGGGCTGTCGATCGAGTTCATCGAAGTCAGTGACCAGGAAATAGGCATTGCCCCGGGTCAATTTTGTGAAGCGCTCCGCAGCGTTGAAAGAAGCGCCACGCTCATCATGGTAATCAATGTCGCCTGAATTCGGCCAGATCAGGGCGTCCTGCCAGCCCCAGTATGCCAGCCGCGTGCCATAATCCTGAGTCAACGCAACCACATTCGGGCCGTGACCAAGTTTATCGCCAATCTCTACCCACATCGCGGCCTGGGGCCGATAATCAACCGATTTCATCTGGTTGCGGATATCCCAAATTCCGGCAAGCAGGCCATATGTTAAAACCCGAATGCCGCCACGCGCATCCAGCGCTGCGAGGTCAGTTCCGCTAGGTGAGACATTAATAAATCGGCAAAGGGCGCGAGCGAGAACGCAACCAGCGGGATCAAGGGCAGGTGGTAGTAATCGTGAGTTGCAACATGGTAATCGAAAAAGAAGCCGAACAGGATATAGGCGGCCCACAGCCCCGCCAGAAAGATCCGTACTCTTTTTTGCCGGACGATCAAAAGACCCAGCAGCCCCAGCATGATAGCCAACCCGCCAGCAGCCATGTTAGCCATCGTTGCCCATTCGACGTAATTAATTGGACTGAGTAAAAGCGCGGGAATAAACCGTCCGCTGAACTGCTGGCCGAGGAAACCGTTTAACACAATGCCATAGAAAAGATAGGCCGAGGCGGGCAGGGCACCTAAAACAGCCATCAACCATACCTGAGGTTTACGTAAAAGATCGCGTATAGTGAAATTTCCCAGGGTTACCCCGAGCGTAGCACCTATCACAAAAAAGGCCGCCACAAATTTTATGAAAATGGCGAAACCGCCGAGGAGCCCGGTGAGCAGCGCCCAACCCCACGATTGAGTCTTTACCCAGCGCGTTATCATCCACCAGAATAGTATGATCAACATCACCATCAGCGGGTCGGGCTGAAAGGAACGGCTGGCCATTACGGCATATGGGAAGAAAAGATAATACGCGGTGGAGATCACGGCCCCGTCGGTCGAGACCAGGTCACGGACGAGCAGGAATAGGAACAATCCGCCGATCAGCCAGAATAGGGACGAATAGACCCGCGATACCCACAACTGTTCGCCTGTAAATTTGTACGTAAATGCCACGAGGTGCTCGAAAACTTCAGGCTCGACCTCGGCCCTGGTCTTCCACTGCTTCAGGGACATTTTCCTTTGCCAATCGGGGATGCCTGGCGCGGTCTGGTCGAACATGCCGCGGGCTTTGAGCGCACTAAGCAACTGCCGCGTAGGATGAAAGTCCAACGGCAGGTTGGTGAGATCGTATAGCCGTATCGCGAGGCCGAGACCAAACAATAAAACCAGCGTGGCTATTAGAAGCCAGCGCGGCGCGAAAAAAGAGCAATCATTCCGAGTTATAGCCACAGGGCAGAAATTCTAACACTACTTGCTTAAGAATTAATGGATACTGGTTTGTTCTGCCGACCGGCAGGAAGCGGCAGAACAAGAAACCAGGGTTTTCAACCAGGCTGAAAACTGGCTCAACAGTGCGGGATCGGCCGTCGAGGCTATATTATTCAACTCATAAGGATCCTGGCTGCGATCATAGAGCTCGTGGAATCCATTTTCATACTCTACATACGTATACCGCAATGTGCGGATCGCATAAAATCCACCCGGTGGAAGACGCCCGACCAACTGGTCCGGATCAGGTGGTTCAAGTAGTAGATTGGGTGGTGTCAAGCCGACCAGGTTAAACGCAGAACCTGAGCTATCTCCTGCGCCATAATACTCAAGCAGGTAGCCCTGCCGCCAATCCGTCTCTGGAGGGCGGTCTGCACTCCAGAGCGGGACGAGAGACCGGCCATCCACAAAGGAGGGGGGGATTACGCCGGCCAGTTCGGCGATCGTGGGTGCAACGTCCGTGTTGCCCGCCAGATAGCCCTGCAAAGCCTGGCCGGCAGGAATGCCCGGCCCGCGAATGATGAAGGGGACAATAGTATCTTCTTCATAAGGTTCGCCCTTCCCGGCCAGCAAGCGGTGCTGGCCCAGGTGGTATCCATTATCCGAGGTGAAGATGATGTAGGTATTATCCAGCTGCCCCGTTTCTTTTAATGTGGCTACGAGAGTTCGCGATCATCTCGTCCACAGCCTGCATGGAACGGACGCGCTGGCGATACAGGTTATCGAGGTTTGCAATATCGGTTGCGTTCAACGGCGGGTCAGCGGCAATGTTGCCGGGCTTGTCGGATACATCGGCTTCATTAAAAGAAGGGGTACGTGGGGCTTGAAGGTCTGGGAAGAGGTTTTGATCGCGAAGAGCCGGGATCGCCGGTTCATGCGGAGCATAAGGCGCAAGGTAGATGAAAAAAGGCCGCGGGTCGGAGGCCGAACGACGTAGAAAGTCCACCGTTTTTTCAGAGAGGACATCCGTCAGGTAGTCCTTGGTGCCTGGACCGTAACCTACTACCTTGCCATTTTCATTTAATGAGTAGTTGAGCTCTTTGTACGGACTACCCTGGGCAGGGCTGTACCACTCGTTCCATCCTGGTGGGATATAGGTCCGGTCGGTTGGATAAGGATAACCGTTTTGATATTTACCCAATAAGACGGTATGATAACCGGCCGCCTGCAGCCAGGTAGCCAGCGTAGAGCTTTCTTCCTGAAGCGAATAAAACTTTTGAAACCCGCCGAGGGGAGGGGAATTGGTCAAAACCTGGTGGTTATGTGTATACTGCCCGCGCAGGAAGGAAGCGCGCGAAGCGCAGCAAACCGCTGTATCGATCATAAAATCATCCAGGCTTAATCCTTGCGAGGTGAGAAGCTCCTGAAGGTGAGGCATGTAATTGATCGTACCGAGTTTTGCATCCAGGTCGTCGGTGAGGATAAACAGGAAATTCGGCCGGTTGGACTTTGGCACCACGGTGACGTCGGCACGCGCCGCATAGGTGGGTGCGATGGTTGGCGGCTCGGCATTGGTATTAGGCGGCTGGTTCAAACCCAGGGAACAACCGGTGAGAGCGATCACCACCCATGCCAGCATCATTATTTTCCAAACGGAATGCATCAAGACTCCTTCACATCTGGTTTATTCAATCGTTCGCGCCTGCGTTCTAAAAAAAGATCCCGTATCTGTCCCAGCCCGGTAATTTCGAGCAGGGCCGAGGCGGGTAAATTCAAGCGCGCCAGGGCGGTGGGCGGATGAGTCATCAGTGCGCGCGTCCAGGCTCGGAGAGCGGGCACGGGCTGTCCACTATCCAGCAGATAACGCGCATCCACGCGCTGCGCGGAGGCGAGGGTGCGCCTCCTTGCGCGCGCCAGCACGGGCGCCAGGTTTGGTTCCTTCGATGCCCAATCCAAAATACGGAAAGCTTCACGCCCAAACTCGGCGGCCCGGGTGCGGTTTTTAGCCCCGGCATGATAGCGTGCAGCAGCCCAGGTCTCGTTTACGTGGACAATCTCCCCCTGCTCGGCGATCCTGATCCATAATTGATGGTCGAGCAGGCAGTGGAGGGTAACGTCGAGGCCGCCTGCTTTCTCCAATGCGGGGCGGCGCATAAACACCGCCGGCTGGCCGATGATCTGAAAACACAGCAGATCCACCAGGGACAATTGGCGGTACTTAAGGACATTGATCGTCTGGTCATGTTCATCCACGGCCAGCATATTGCCGTATAGCATTACTGCTTGAGGATGCCTCTCGAATTCTTTTACCGCAGCGCTGACCGTGCCCGGCAAATAATAGTCGTCCGAGTTCAGCCAGGCTACGATTTCACCCCGTGCGTGCGCGAAGCCTTTGTTGATGGCCTCGGACTGGCCCTTGTCTTTTTCGCTTACCCACCACGCAAAGCGGCTGGCATATCGATGAATAATATCCAGGCTGCCGTCCGTCGAGCCGCCGTCCACGACAAGATATTCAATATCCCGATGATCCTGTTGGAGGACCGACCGGATCGTCCGTTCCAGAAAGACTGATTGATTGAAGGATGGAGTGATAATGGAAACAAGGGTCATTTCAAGAGGTGCAGGTTATACAGTATATATCCATCCCCTTGTGCAGCTACGGCATATCCACTCAAAATCTTTTTCAAATTCGGCTGACGGTCCAATTGTGCAAAGGCGGTAACGAGAAAATAATCCTGACCTTGTGTAAGGTCGGTAAAACGGGATGTTAGATCCCTGCCGCCGTTCTTGACGGAGGAAAGGTCGGTGTCCAGCGGCCACAAAGCCACCCGGCGCCAGCCCCAATACATCAGATCGAACCCGTAATCCTGAGTCAAACCGATCACTTCCGCGTTCGCGGGGATGGCTTTACCGATCGTTTCCCAGGCAGCCGGGGCACGGCTGAAATCTTCCGCAACCAGCACAGAGCGCGCGATCCATGATTGATATCCGATAACGGCAAACGCTACAACCAAAAGCACCGCCTTCCAGGCGCGCGGCAACTTGGATGCCGGGACGACGACCGCTTCGATGACGGATGCCAGCCCCAGAGCGACCACCGGGATTAGCTGGATGTGATAATAACTATGGGTGAACATCTGGAACGGCAGCGTGAGGCCGTATACCAAATAACCGATCCAAAGGCTGATCAAAAGCCAGCGCGCACGCGGCGGGGCAAGCAATGTCCCGACCAGGCTGAGAAGCAGGATGGTCAGGCCAAATAAGCTACCTACAAAGCCGAGCCATTCCACATAGAAATGGATACTGAGGATCAGTTTGACCAGGTCCAATGTCCATGAGAAGAAATATTCCGTGGAACGACCCGGATGCCCAAGCACATAATATCCAACCCCGGGAATGGCCATCAAAACAGCCATCGACCAGACCTGAATCGATTTCCAGAAACGGAACCCGAAAGCGAGCAGGACAGCTGCAATGGCCGCCGTGCCAACCAGGAAAGCGATCACGACTTTAACAAGAACGGCGAAACCTAAAAAGAGGGCGGCAAGGATAGCCCATTTCCAGCTTTGTTTCCCATCCTGAAAAGGATGGGATGAAGGGCCGGGGGCAAGCTCTTCCATCCAGCGGTACAAAAAATAGAGACCGATGACGAACGAAGAGGTCATCAAGGGGTCGGGCTGGAAGGAACGGCTGGCCTGCACCGCAAACGGGAGAATGAGATAGAAAGTTAACGCGATCAAAGCCGAAGTGGGCGATGAGATGCGGCGCGCCATATCAAAGAGCGCGATGCCTGCCAGGAGCCAGAAGATCGTCCCGTAGAGGCGTGGCACGGCAAATGACTCGCCGCCTGTCACTAAAAACGTGAAACCGACAATGGACTCGGTGATGGGCGGTTCATATTGCCCCACTGCCCGCTGGAAGGAATCGGCCAACGCTCTTTTTTGCGGGTCGGCGTTTGGAAGATGGTCGTAATAGATGGCCCGGGCAACCAATGAATTTCGCAGTTGGCGCGTGGAATGGAAATCAAGCGGTGGGGCATTAAGGTTCACCAACCTCAGCGCCGCACCCAGGGCCAGGAGCAGCACCAGGTACGGGAACCATTTGGGCAGCCGGGAAAGAAGGGATGATTTCATTCGAACAGCGTATTGTAGTCAACTTTTGGGAAAATCGTGAGTTTGCCATTAACCGTCGCATCGAGTACTTCACGCCCAGCTCGATGAAAAGCATTACGCGCCAGGGTGTAGCCAATTTCGGATGTATCGAGGTCGGGCAATTGCCAGCGGAAGCCTTTCCCAAAATAAGAAGGTGAAAAGTGATTGGGGTCGTCTCCTTCCGAGACAACCGTCTGGTTGGCTTTTCCTTTATTGGCGAAGTTATGATCGACGCCGATCAAAACAACCCGGGCAAAGCCCATGTAAAAAGCGAGCTGGAGGGCAACGTTGGTAACCGTCGCTCCTTCCCAAACGCGGCGTGTCATGTCATAAGTGAACTGCGCACCCGTATAGGTCGTATAGAGGAAAATCAGTTCATCGGGAAGGCGCTGGAAGTGGCGGTTGGAATGCCAGGCGATGAACTTGGGCATAGGTAACGCGGCGATCTCCTGTGCACATTGTTCGATGACCAGGTCATTAATGGAAACAAAATACGTGGTGCTGAAACCCAATACAGGGAACAGTAAATATATGCGGTTCATCCCGAAAGTGAATTCATTTTTAAGTTTGGTCAGGTCAGTTTGTTTCAGGCTCGGGCCATTCCCGATGATAAAGCAGCGTTCCCCCTTATGGATATTATGCATGGCAAGCATGCGGCTGCGGCTTTTTCGCCGCCAGGGATGCAAATAAGCGTCCGGCAGCTGGGGCAACCGCATAAAAGCATCATAGGATGTTTTAACGACGTTTAAAACGGGCGTGGGCGTAAACCGCTTGACGGCTTCTTTCATTCGGTGCTTAACCTGGCTGTTGCACCCCCGTCGATCACTAGAGCCTGACCGGTCATGAAGGACGACTGCTCGTTATCTGCCAGGAAATAAATGGCGTGTGCAATTTCCGCCGGCGTGCCGACGCGGCCGTTGACCGTCTTGCGCGCCAGGTTATCGAGCCGTTCCTGCATATCTCCGTGACCGACATGTCCGCGACCGAGACCGGCGCGCAGCATGGGAGTATCCACCGCGCCGGGTAGGACGGCGTTGACCCGGATGTTATCGGGTGCAAATTCGATGGCCAGGGCGCGCGTAAGCGCTAAAAGTCCACCCTTGGAGGCGGCATAGGCGGAGATGTTGACCGAGGTCTGGATGGCATGCACCGATGAAACATTGACCATCGCGCCGCCATGCACCTTGAGCAGGGGATGGGCCAACTTGGCTCCCAGGAATACGGAGCGTAGATTGGAAGCCATGACCGCGTCCCACTCTTCGACGCTGGTATCGACCAGTGGTTTCGCGATCTGCAGGCCGGCGTTATTGACCAGCGCGTCCAGGTTTTCGGTGAAGGCCTGGGCCTTTTCGAATATGGCGTGTATCTCCTGGGGAAGCGAGATATCTGACCGCACGAAGAGTCCGTTCCGGGGAAATCCATCGCCGAAATCGGCGCGGTCCACGCCGATCACCCGCCAATCCTTTTCAGCGAAGAGTGCTACCGTGGCGCGGCCGATGCCGCCTGCCGCGCCGGTGATGAGAATGGTTTTATTCATATATATTTTTTAACCTTTTTTTGAGGACGGCGCCTGCGAAATATTGGCCTCAAACGGGATGCCCAACCCCTCGAACAAATTCCTGATCGTGTTCCAATGGACGCGATCCCACGCGGCGGGACTGGAATTGGAATTATGCGGGGCCAGCAGAACGTTATCCATTTTCAACAACGGACTGTCGAGAGGGAGCGGCTCCACCTCGAAGACGTCCAGGGCGGCTCCTGCCAGACGGTTGGCTTGCAGCGCCTCGACCAGGGCCTTCTCGTCAACGATCGGCCCGCGCGAGGTATTGATCAGGATGGCTTCGGGTTTTGTCCCGGCCAGCCTCTCCGCATTAATAAGATGCAGGGATGTGGGGTTAAGATCGCAGGTGATCGCGATGAAATCGGAATTGGAGAGCAAAAGGTGCAGGCCGGTCATCTCTATGCCAGATTCGGCGATAAAGACATGGTCAATCTCGATTATGTCGTTGCCGAGTACACGCATGCCAAAGGCGCGCGCCCGCCGGGTGACTGCCTTTCCAATATTCCCGACGCCGATTACTCCCAGGGTACATTCACTTAAGGCCCGGCCGGAAAGTTTTTCCCATTTGCCCGCTTTCATTTTCTTGTCCATCCAAGGCTGGCGGCGGGCAAAGGCCAGCATGTAGCCCATGATGGTATCCGCGACGGGGGTGGTGAAGGCATTCGGGGTGCGCATTACTTTGATGCCCAGCCGTGAGGCGGCTGTACTGTCGATCGAGTCGATGCCCGTGCCCCATTTCGATATGACCTTCAAGCGCGGCGCGCAAGCTTCGAGCACGCGGGCGGTGAAGCGGTCATCGCCGCAGATCGCGCCGTCGAACTGCCCGGCGTAGTCCATCAGGTCCGCCTCCTCCATCCGTTCCTTAACATCCGGCACGATCAAACGGATGCCGGCCCCGGCGAAGACAGGCTTGAAGCGGTCCAGGACGGGAAGCATATATGGGGCGCTAAGCAAAAGTGTGGGCATTAGTTTGCCTGGCAAAGGGTTTGGTTTACCTGGTTAAAGTTATAGGGTGGCGGATAGGCCGCCCCCCTTTGCAATTGCAAACACAAAAAGGAACGGGCTTTATCGTTGGCGCGGATGATGGATGCTGCATGACGGGCATCCTGCTCGCGGCCCAGGGTGACATAAGCCTCCAGGGCGGGCATCCACTCCGACGCATCCTCAGGAGTCAACCCTTTTTTCTGGGATTCATCTGCCAGACGCGCGACCTCTTCCCAGTTTCCCTGTTGGCGGGCCAGGTCCATTTTCTGATAATAGTAGCACCATTCCCTTGGGTGCTCCCCATTCAAGAAGGCCGGCAGCGTTACGGGCGTGGCCGAGGTATCCACCTGGTTGATCTGGGAGTAGGGTGCCATGTCCGCCACCAGCGAGTTGTCAAGCAGGCCGGGGAGTTCCACTTTGCGTCCATCCAGGACGTGCAGGCACGATTGTACGCTCGGATAGACGGCAATCAATGTATTCCTGTAATTGTCAGGCACCAGCACGCTTCGATCGTAATGTTCCCGGTCCTTCTGCAGCTGGATATTGGCTGCGGTATCTGAATTGAGCACGTCCCCGCCGATTTGAATGCCCTGGCCGGGATAAAACACCATATTGGCGGGACCGTAGATCTCATACCCTTCTTCGTATCCGCCAAAGGGAGGAATCGCGAATAACATCGTCCCCCGGCGCAGGCTGGGTGCGCGCCAGACCATTTGCTGCCACAGGTCACGCTGCCATCCCCAGAAATCGCGGTATGAGGCGGCGCTGAAATAATGGACGACCACGCTCATGCCGATCAGGGCCAACAGCAGGCCTTTGCGATATGGCTCCTGGAAAAAATGGAAGATAAAACCACCTATCACCATCGCCACGCCCAGGGAAGCATAAATTGTATAACGGTCCCATTGATCCGAGAACAAGACATTCCGTCCAGCCGCATCGATAGGTATCAGGGCAAATACAACGATGAATAAACCGAGCCAGATCAGATGATGGGTTGAATGAGCGGGAGAGGCCGCCTCCGAAAGGCCGGTCCTCTGATAAACCAACCGGAAAATTACATAAACACAAGCGACCACCAGCAGGGCGATACCCACGGCTATCGCCAGGTCGCGGTAATTGCTCGTCGCAACGAACTGATAAAAAGGAACCGTCCATGCCAAAACAGTTGTCTCAAGGATATCCTTCAACGTCTCGACGGTCACCGAGATCACGGAGTGCAAGGGCAGCGCTCCGTATTTTCCGAGCAGTACTCCCAGGTTGGTGGTGCGCCGCGTGCTCTGAAAGAAAAAGAGGCGCCAGATCAGGAACACGACGCCAAGGAAAAGATAGAAACCATCGGCCTTCAGCGTCCGAAGGACGATGGTTTTGAAATCCGGGTGATCTCTGCGCCAGATGAGATACCCAATGAGGGCGAAACGCGCAGCTTCCAGTCCGATGGCTGACTCAAAGATGCCCAGATAAAACAATGCTAACAGGCCTGCCAGCGAGGAAAGCAAAACGCGAACCCAGAGTCGGCCAGGCTGTGTATTCATGGAAGATTGCACGACCTTGATTGTAAGGACTATCGAAATTATTGCAGCCGCGCTGGCGAGCAAATCGCTTATATAAACGCCCGCGTTTGGCTGCACCGTGTAACCGGGATAAACAGAGAACAATAAAGCGACAGCCAGGGTCTCCATCTTCCAATCGGGCCAGAGCAGGCGAAGGAGCCAGAATAATGCCAGGTTACCTGCGAGCCGTATCAACAAGGCGGCTGCCTGCCAGGCTAAAGGAGATAAGCCAAGCAGCCTGAACCCGATGGCATACAGGTAACCGATCAAGGGACGGTCGATCTGGAACAGCGCCACGATCCCTGCCGGACCCTGGGATTGGGCCGTCGAAAATAGATACCAGTCGTCCCGATAAAATCCCAACTGCGGGATCAAGACACCGTAGGTCAACAACGTGACCAGCGTTATGAGACCGATGGTAAGCCAGGTTTCCGAACCTTTTTTCATTCAGCAGTCTCCGAAGGCGTTCTCTTCCTGCTCATCAGGAACTCACAAACGGCAAAGTCCAATTCTTCATCAATGTCCCAAGCTTCCTCTGCATCAATCTCGAACAGGAAGGGGCGTTCCCCGATGCGATGATCCCTCTTCAACAGGTTTTCACGGGTAAAAAGATACAGGCAGGAATTCTCCTCGTAGACGGGCGGCAGGTCCTGGGTCTGGATAAGGACTGAGGGATCATGGTTGAGGGCGTGTCCATGTTGATCGTAAAGCCTGGTCTGCAAACGCGTCACAGAGAAAAGAGAGTCGCACGCGGGATAGTTGGAGTAGAAAGCCCGGATGGCACGCACAACCGTTTCAGGCCGGAGCAGCGGATTTGTGCTGTGCGTTTGCAAATAGAAATCGGCTTTGACCTGCGACGTATCGTGCTTAAGGATCTCGTTCATCGTTATGTCGTCGGCGCGCAGATGCTCCGGACGGTTGATGATCATTACTTGTGGAAAGTCCCGGCGAAGACCTTCCATTACCGGCTCGGAATCGGTATCTACAACCACCCTCTCAATTTCAGGTATGACCAGCAGGGTCTCGATGATGTAATGGAACAACAGCTTGCCTGCCAGTGGACGATAATTCTTGCCTGGCACACGCTGGCTGTGGTGGCGCATAGGGACTAGGGCGGCAATTGATGGCATAAAATCCTGAATGACCGGCTTATTTACCGGGAGAGTACAGGGATACTATCTGATAAATGCTTTGATTCTTTGTCCGAATCTCTGCTGCGCATCCCGACACTATCTGGCCGGCAGGGACTAATAATAACCCCGGATCGGCAGCTACAAAGTAATGGAAATTGGCGTCCAGCAAGTTGACCGTCGGGATGATCCTGGTAACGGCCCGGGAAGGTTGGGTTAAGGTTAGCAATTCCTGATAAAAATCATCCGTGATATTTTGGGCGGCTTTGTTTTTAAAATCAGAAAGGCAAATATCCGGTGTGGAACCGCAACTCCGGGTTCCTTGCGAAATTATGTCTATATATAGAATCGGGGTTTACCCGGATCGCAAAGTAATTTTGTTTGTAGGGACAGACCGGTGAGGTAAGCTGCGACCGTGTATGCATGACATAGATTGATACCGGCACGACCAACATGAATAGCAACAATACCATGGAACCATAAAGGGGGATAAAAGCACTGCCATGTCCCGGCTTATCGGACTCACTATTATTTAGTTGTGACCCACCCTGAAACCGGCCGATAGCCGCCGCCGGTATTATAAAGAGGAACGGCATAGTGCTGGCGTAAAACCTGCCTCCGCCGTCGATCGGAGGCAGGAAGGGAATGGATAAAAAAATGCCGATAAATCCGGCAGCCATCAAACTTGCATGGCTGGATTGGAATCTTTTTAAATACCCCGACCAGGCCCCAACCCAGCAAAAAAATAGTGGGCACCCACAATAATAAATTCGGCCAGTCCGCCGGGGATATAAATGAATAAGCAAAAATAGTGTATGAACCAGGAAGGAAAAAATCCCGGTATGATTTTGCAGCGCCCAGCAGCAAACTAAAGGGGTGTTTTACAAAGAACTGGAATGCCGCCCGATAGACAACGGTTGTATTTGTGGTCCCCAGGTCCTGGATCGCCGAATGCCATCCGGTGCCGCCATGGATCTGTCCGTATAACTCCCATGAAAAATTTCCAAAGGCCGACCCCGGGGGTATTCCAAATAAACGAGGATAGACCGTATTTACAAGGAGGTATCCGGCGAGTACTGTAACGGCGGCAATCCCGGCAGCCTGGATGGAAAAGCGTCCCGTTTTGCGAAAAATCCACCCCGTCCAAATGACCAGGAGTGGAAAAATAAAAAAAGCACCGGCGCGGGCGCTGACAGCAGCCATAAGAACGAGAAGACCTAGCACCAGGTCGAACAACTTAAGAGTACCAGCTGCCTGCCACAGCAGGAGAAAGGCGAACGACCCGAATAAAAGTCCGGCCATTTCACTTACCGTAAACCCTATGAATGGCTGCGCGTAAAAAAACAGGAGCGTGGCAAATATACTTGCCGAGACGGCCCCGAACGAGTCGTGCACCTGCCTGGCGGTCAAGTAACAACCACAGCCCGTTAACCCCACCAGTAAAACCAGGGCCATCTTCAGGTTCTGGCCCGTGAGCAGCAGCAAGGTGGATAGGAAACCCGGGAATAAAGGCCGCCACGTGGAATTGACGGCATCTGCGAGAGGCAGCGAATTCAGGATTAAATTGGCGCCGAAATAATAGTTCTTTGCATCCTTGTACGGAAGCAAACCGCCGATGACCCCATTATCCGAATAACCCGACGTCCATTTATAGGAGAGCGCCAGGCCGAAAAGCAGCATTGTTAAACCAAGCCCGATCAAAACCCCGTATCTGGCAGGCGTTCGGAAGGACAAATAATACAGAAGCAGGACGAGCAGGAAGAGGCTGAACGAGAATCTTGAAATATACTGGCTGAATGAATAAGGGATCTTTAAAATTAAAACGATCCAGTATAAAAACAATGGGATCAAAACGGATAGGATCATCCCCGCCTTTATATTCCTTGATTTAATCGCGGCCTTCATTACACCTTTTCCGGTTTCTCGGATCAAATTGCCCGCTCACAGCTCTTCCCAAGGCACCCGAAAGAATGGATGTGCGAGCGGCGTGTGCCTCGCACACGTCCATTCTACGCAGGCGCAGGTATTTCCCTGCCAGGCGTAAGCAGCTACTTTAGCTACATGGCGGGAACGTATATTTTGTCCAACAGCGCAAGGAACTCACCGGGCGGTGTGTGCTGCAGGATCTGCTTGCGCTCTTCCCTGGTGAGCCGCTTCATTAATAAATATTGAACGGCGTGTTTGCGGAAGAGCCTCTGTCCGTCCTCCAACCCATAGAATTTGACGTTGCGTTCGAAATGGGTTTTGACGATCTGATGCATTTGTTCGGGTGAGACATCGTCCCGGTCCAGCCCGGAAAATATCCACGGATTGGCAATTGCCGCGCGGCCGATCATGACTGCATCGCAGCCGGTATATTTCTTCATGCGCTCGATATCGGAGACTGTCTTTACATCCCCGCTGCCAATCACCGGGATCTTCACAGCGGCCCGTACTTCTGCGATCGCGTCCCAATTTGCCTGGCCGGAGTAGCTTTGCTCTTTTGTGCGGCCATGCAGTGCAATCAACGAACCGCCGTTTTCTTCCACGATGCGGGCGATCAGCTTATAGGAACGATAATTCTCCCAGCCGAGACGGATCTTGCCGGTGACGGGCACTCTTAACGCGGCAGTCAGTTTCTTGAATGTGCGGGCGATCTTCAAGGGCGTACGCATCATTCCCACGCCTGCACCGCGGTCTGCCACACTTTTGGCCGGGCAACCCATGTTGATATCGATAATATCCGGACCCCAATCCTGGACACGCAACGCGGCCTGCAGGATCAAATCGGGGTCATCCCCGTAAATTTGGAAGGTAACCGGCCGCTCGTCCTCTTCATAATGGAACTTCTTGGCGGGCTGTTTGGAGCGGCTGAGGATCTTTTCCACTTTGACGAATTCCGAGTAGCTCATGGCCGAACCGAGGCCCCGGCAAACGGAACGGAAGGGCCAGTCGGAGTATCCATCCATGGGAGCCAGGATCGCGTCGCCGTAAACGGGGACATCCCGTACCCAAAATGTTGGAGAAACTTCGGGTACTAAATTTTGATCCAAAATAGCTGTGGTCCGTTCGTTAATCATGGTTAAGTGGAGAATATTATACCCTCGGTACAAACGATGTATACTGTAGGGAGCATTGGAAGTGGCGGAAATCATGTGGGCCGGCTATTAATTCACAACAAAGCGTACAAAGTTCTCCCATTATAATAAATCTGCGGGCCTGCCTTCTCAATTTTTTCGCAAGAAATTCAGATAGATGTACCTGCAAGAACGCGGGAGGTTTTTATGGCAGATGACCGTTTTCAAAGCATCATCCAATTGGCGCACAGCGGAAAGACGATAGAAGCCCGCCAGGAGTTGGAGCGGATCATAAAAGCAGATCCGTGTGACGTCCCTGCCTGGTTTTGGTATGCCGAAACGTGGCCCTCCATCAAGCAGCGGATCAAGGTATTGGAGGCCTGCCTTCGTGTCAACCCGTCTGATGGACAGGTACGGCAGGCCCTGGCCGCTTTGACATCCTGCGGGGAGAAAGTAGCATCCCGCCCAACAGACAAAGCCCCCAAACCAATTGTCGTAGAACCTCCTCTAAAGGCCGCTAGACCGGCCCAGCCCTCTGTCGATAATACACATCAACAACCCTTGCCAGTGTCTCCCGTGGCTAAAGCACAGGCAGGCTCTCAAACGAAATCAATTCCCCGGAGCAGACCAACAGGGAAGCGGGCGTCAAACTGGTTCCTGGTGGGTTCCGCGATCATACTTTTTGCCTTTTGTGGGGTGCTGGGAGTGATGGCTTATAACTCGATCCCTGCAGACCCGGCTAAATATCGCCACGATTCGCCCATCGAATATTATCTTTATGTGCCAAAGAATTATTCTCCCGACCATGAATGGCCTTTATTTGTCGGCATTCATGGAACGGGCGGTTCGGGCCTGGATTGCTGGAATTGGTGGCAGTCCTATGCGGATAACGAGGGCTTCATTCTCTTGTGTCCAAGCATCGCCGATTCCGGCGGGGGCTGGTACCAGTCGGATGGCAATGCGAAAGTCATCAGTGCCGTCAACCAGGTCCATGCCGAATACCATGTTTCATCCCGTGAATTCCTGGCCGGTTTTTCAGCCGGTGCGCAGTTCGTCCAGGGATTTACGTTCACATACCCCCAGTATGTGAACGGAGTTTCGATCCTTTCAGCGGGAAATTATTACCGCCCAAATCTCAACGCCAAAGGGATACCGTTCCTGGTGGTCATCGGTGACCAGGACGATCCGATTGCAGTCCAGGGTAGCCAGGGATCGGCTGCAGCGCTCGGCAAGTTTGGGTTTGACGTGCAATACGAAGTCCTGCCAGGTGTGGGCCATACCTTGACAGATAAAGGCCGGGAGCTGACCATCGCTTTATTCAGAAAAGCAAATGGAAAATAAAAAGGCACAGGGTGATCCCTGTACCTTCTGTTGTAAAACGTTGTGGGTAATTAAGAACTTAAGCCCTTTTGTTTGCTTATACCGGCTGTGGCTTCTTCAACATCTCGAGGAAATGCTTGCGGAACTTGGATACCTTGGGTGCGACCACAGCCTGGCAATAGGGCTGAAAGGGGTTGTTGGCAAAATATTCCTGGTGATAATCTTCAGCCACGTAGAACTTGTCTAGCTTCGTCACTTCGGTGACGATGGGTTTGTCCCAGATATGCTGGTCGTTCAACTCTTTAATGAGCTGTTCTGCCGCGGCCTTCTGTTCGTCATCGTGATAGAAGATCGCAGAACGATACTGCGTGCCCGTGTCGGCTCCCTGACGATTGAGCGTGGTGGGGTCGTGGATGGCAAAGAACACGTTCAGGATGTTTTTGTACGTAACGACCTGCGGGTCGAATTTGATCTGCACCACTTCGGCATGTCCGGTCCTGCCGGTGCAGACGTCGCGATAGCTGGGGTTGGCCACACTGCCGCCGGAATAGCCGGATTCGACCGACTCCACGCCCTTCATTTCATCGAAAACAGCTTCGAGACACCAGAAGCATCCCCCGGCCAGCGTTGCGGTTTGAAGATTCTTGTCCATGATAAATTCTCCTTTTTTCATGAAGTACTAAGATTACAGGCCTGTTCGTTGGATAAGACGACCTGTAAGGGCGAAATATTCATTAAGAAAGGATTACAAAAATAATAGAGGTGGCAAAATAATAGGGGCGACCGTAAAAACAGCAGGGGCCGATCGTCGCCCCTACTGTTTTTACGGTCTACATTTAAATTACGGGATCGGGAGTCTTTTCTTCGGCTCGGATCAGAATGATCATTACCGTCGGGATCGACATCCACAAGCACCGAGTCGCCGTCGTTGAATTCACCGGCGAGCACCCGGTCTGAGAGCGGATCTTCCACTCTCTGCTGGATGACACGGCGCAACGGACGTGCGCCGAATTCGGGATCATAGCCTTCATCGGCAAGGAGGAGAGCGCAGCCTCCGTCGCGGTCAGTGTGAGGTTATGCTCTTTAAGGCGCTCAGCCACCTTGTCCAGTTCGAGCGAGACGATCTTCTCGATGTCTTCCTTGTTCAGCGAGCGGAAGATAACGATGCTGTCGAGGCGGTTGATGAATTCGGGCCGGAAGGCACGCTTGAGCGATTCGTTCAGCTTCTTGCGCATGTCTTCGTAGGAGAGTTTCTCCTGGTCGACTTCGTCGCGCTTCAACTGGAAGCCGAGAGTCTGGTTCTTGATCATGTCCGCGCCGATGTTGGAGGTCATGACGATGATCGCATTGCGGAAGTCCACCTTGCGGCCCTTGGCATCGGAGAGATGACCTTCTTCCATGATCTGCAAAAGCATGTTGTGGACTTCGGGATGCGCCTTCTCGATTTCATCGAAGACGATGATGGAATACGGCCGGCGGCGCAGGGCTTCGGTCAGCTGACCGGCATCTTCATAGCCGACATATCCGGGAGGCGCACCGACCAGACGGGCAGCGGTGTGGCGTTCCATGAACTCGGACATATCCAGCTGGATGGCGGCATCTTCACTGCCGAACATGAACTTGGCCAGGGTCTTGGTCAATTCGGTCTTGCCGACGCCGGTCGGGCCGAGGAACATGAACGAGCCGATCGGGCGCTTGGGATCTTTCAACCCGGCGCGGGCGCGGCGCACGGCGCGGGAGATGGCGACGATGGCGTCTTCCTGTCCGATGATGGACTTGCGCAGTTCGTCTTCCATCTTGAGCAGGCGCTGTGATTCTGCCTCCGCCAGCTGCATCAGCGGCACGCCCGTCCACATCGAGACGACTTCGGCGATATCTTCCGCCGTAACGACGGGGCTGTTGGCCCGGTCCCAGCCGGAGCGCAGGCGTTCGATCTGTTCGCCCAAGTCGGTCTCGCGGTCTTCCCATTCCTTGATGTCTTCGGCGTTGCCTTCTTCCTGCGCGAGCGAACGGTTCTGGCGCGCAGTGCGCAACTGACCGAACAGATCCTTGGCCTGTTTGGCAGCGGGACTCTTGTACATGCGCACACGCGAGGCTAACTCGTCGATCAGGTCAATGGCTTTATCGGGCAGGAAGCGTTCGGTCACATAGCGGGACGAAAGATGGGCCGCCGCTTCGAGGGCTTCATCTGAGATCACCAGATGATGATGCTCCTCATACGCCGAGCGGACACCTTTGAGGATCTCAATGGTTTCTTCCTCCGACGGTTCATCCACCTGCACGGGTTGGAAGCGGCGTTCGAGCGCCGCATCGGATTCGATGTGCTTGCGATATTCATCCAGCGTGGTCGCGCCGATGACTTGCAATTCGCCGCGCGAAAGGGCCGGCTTGAGAATGTTGGCGGCATCCACGGACGAACCGGCGGCTCCTGCGCCGACCAGCATGTGGACTTCATCAATAAAGAGGATCGCGCCGGATTGCTTCAATTCATCAATGACGCGTTTGAGTCTTTCTTCGAACTGGCCGCGATACATCGTGCCGGCCACCAGCGAGCCAACGTCGAGCTGCAGCACGCGCTTGTTCATCAGCGGCGCGGGCACATCGCCTTCGACGATGCGCTGGGCAAGTCCTTCGACGATGGCGGTCTTGCCGACGCCCGGTTCGCCGATCAGGGCGGGGTTGTTCTTGGTGCGGCGCGCCAAAATTTGAATGACGCGTTCGATTTCCTTTTGGCGGCCGATGACCGGATCGAGTTTCTTTTCCTCGGCCATGGTCGTCAGGTCGGTGGCGAGTTGATCCACGAGCGGAGTCTTCGGCCCGGGAGCCGGTGCGCGAGCGGATGGCTGGGTCCCGCCCGCGGCGGGTGCGGGGGAGGAGGCGGTCTCATTCAGACACGCGGCGCGTCTGCCGGCGGATCTGGTCGGCCGTCACGCCGAGCCGGCGCAGCACTTCCATGGCAGTGCCTTCCACGCGCACGAGACCGAGCAGGATATGTTCGGTGCCAATGTAGTGATGACCGAGCCGGCGCGCCTCGTCCACTGCATATTCAAGGACTTGTTGCGTATCGGGTGCGAGTTCGATCTTGCTGTCTTCGTGATGGCTCTCCACGCTGACACGTTCGATGATCTCACGCACACGAGTTGATTCCAAACCCAGTTCGCGCAGTACACGGCCTGCCACACCGCCTTCTTCTTCCATAAGACCGAGAAGCAGATGTTCGGTACCGATACTGTTCTGGTGGCCGCGTTCGGCCTCCTGATGGGCCAAACTAAGTACCCGTCTTGCTCGCTGGGTAAAGCGTTCCATGCCAGCCATAATGTTTATTTCTCCTGGACCCAATTGAGATAGTTTGGGTCAGGTTGGATTCTACCAAAAAGGAAGGGGAGTTTGTGTAGGAAAAAGATTAGAGTTTTGTGAAGTAATAATGTTGATAAGTACAAATTCACCGGGAATAACCGGAGATACACAGAGATAAACGGAGATGAGATACTCTACGAGTACGATGTGAACATAGATTTTTCAAATCCTCTGTTTATAAAAGACCTAATTTAATAAAAGGGACGCGGACGAGCACGGAAAACGCGGATAGAAACTTTTTTCACTTGTTATCCAATATAAGTCGGCGTTCACACTTGTGTCATGGAGTGCAAATATCCGCATCTGATTTTCAAAGTGGGTGGCATTATTTCCTTACCGATTATCGCCATCGCCCTGGATTTTGTCCGCGGGCCAGACGGTCAAGCAGTTTGGCGATATTGTGCTCGGCAATATCATCCAGGGATAATCCAAGCTCGGTGGATACCTGGGCAAGATACCACAAGACATCCCCGAGTTCGCCTTTCAGGGCTTCACGTTCGGCTTCGCCGATGACGCCCTCTTTATCACGAAAGATCTTCTTGATCTTGCCCGCCACTTCGCCGGCTTCGTTGGCAAGTCCCAGCGTCGGATAGATGACGCCGTGCCCGATGATGGGATATTTAGCGGTGTGTTTTGCTTTTTGCTGGTAGTCAGTGAAGTCCATTGTTTTATCTCACCATTTTTTAGGTGGTATTTTATCCTTTAATCTGACTACCGGATTGTCAATTTCCTGATTGGTGATTAAATTTTTAGCGAGTGTAGAGACCACAGGCATTACACATACAGACGAAAACAAGAAATAAAAAAATGGTTCGAATGTACCGTCCTTCCCGTAAATTACGGGTAATCATGGATTGAAAAGCGGGAGGTTCGAACGAGGTTCGAATCATCCGAAGTTAGGTACACGGCATTCGTTACGTGCCAAGGAGAACACTCGGCATCTTCGCGCCGAGAATTACGCTCGGCATCTTCGAGAAACGAAGAGGAACGAATGCCGGGATTGGGAATTTTTGTATCGAAAGAGGAAAGCGTCTGGTTGAATTATTTTATATGTTTTATTTGCGGAATTTATTATACAGAACATATGTTCTTGAGTCAAGCAAAGATTTGTCCATGGCGTATCATGTAACCAATTAACAATTTCCCGATCTACTTATACTGTATCGGCTGGACGTCCCGGTCAGGCGGGGGATCAGCATTGTTAACGCCGAGCGGATAATAGAATGTCTGCCTCAGGTGTGCGGTCAGCGGCCCGGATGAACGATAGCCCTGATAGGTCCCCCAGAACTGCATGATCCTGAACCAAAAGATCGAAGCCAGGTTCCGAAGCAGCACGCGCTCGCGCGCGGCGTGCCAAAGGTCGCTCAAAATATTCGTCGTTGTTAAGCGCACGAAATCATATATATTGAAATGCGAACTCGGGGAAGATGTGCTTGAAAGCCATGCCCTCGCGCCGGTAACGGTTGAGGACGCCGCGCGGTGTCTCGTTGTGGGCATGGATGATCTCGGCTTTCGCTGCGTAGGCCACCTCCCAGCCCTGGGACTGCGCCCATTTGGCCCAGGCCACGTCTTCGAGGCCGGTCAGTGTTTCGTCGTAGGGATGCTTTTCCCATAAGCTGCGCCGGATGGCGGCGTTGGCGTTGTTGCAGAACGGACTGGGCTGGCGTGGCATGTCTGCGTCGGGGAACCATTGCTGGAAGATCTGATGCTCCGAGAATTTGCTGGTGCTTGTGCCGCGCTGTTTGCCGTAGACGACCGCAACCTTTTCATCTTCAAATGGACGCAGCAGACATTCCAGCCAATCGGGGTAGACGGGATAGACATGCGCGCTGGCGATGACTATAAACTCATGCTTCGCGGCCTGTATCCCAAGGTTGAGCGACCTGCCAAAGGTGAACTCGTCTGCGGCGATCTTTACCACCTGCGCGCCGAACGACTCGGCGATGGAGACGGTGTCATCCGTGGAACCGGAGTCGACGAGGATCACTTCGACATCCTTGACGGTTTGGTGGCTGATGCCTTCCAGCAGGCGCGGCAGATGGCTGGCTTCGTTGTAGGCGCGAATGATAATGGAACAATTCATG
>CAVWHR010000034.1:0-31147 GCA_963754835.1 uncultured Chloroflexia bacterium
CGTCTTACCCGGCGCGGTGGATACTCCCATGCTCCGTTCTGGTCTCGGTCGCGGACCTGTCGGTCATGGAGATGTGCATGAACGGCTCGATAACCTGGCGCGCAAGACGGTCAACGGTCGCGTCGGGCACACCGGCGGAAGAGGTGCCCAGCCATCTATTTCCTGGCTGATAACGAGCAGTCGTCCTTCATGACCGGTCAGGCCCTGGTGGTCGATGGGGGTGCAACCGCCCGGTTGAGCACCGAATGAAAGAAAGCCGTCAAGCGGATCACGCCCACGCCGGGTGTAGACATCGCTACGTCCTGTGACGCTGTTATGCGGTTCTGAGCTTCGGGACCTTATTTCCATCCCTGGCGGCGACGCCGCATCCGCCTGCTAGCCATGCATAATATCCACCACGGCCAACGCTGCTTCATCATCGGGAATGGGCCGTCCTTGCAGCGCACCGATCTGACCAAGCTGAAGGATGAATTCACCTTCGGCATGAATCGCATCTATCTTGTTCCCTGAGATGGGTTTCAGACCACGTATTTCGTTTCGGTCAACGACCTGGTGATCGAGCAAGTGCGCCGGAGATCTCCGCCTTAACTATGCCCCGCTTCGTGGGCTGGCGCTCCAACCGCCATTCCAGCGGCCCCCGATGAACTGATTTTCCTCCATACCACCTATACGCGGTTCCCAGTTCACCTAAGACATGCCACGCCGCGTTTGGGAGGAGCGACGGTTACTAACGTTGCCCTGCAGTCGCTACCACATGGGCTTCGCCGGGTTATCTTGATCGGCGTCGATCATAGCTTCGCCTACGGACAAGCCCAACCCACACGGTGCTCGGAAGGCGACGACCCCAATCACTTCACCGTCCTACTTCGGCAAAGGCTTCCGCTGGCAATTGCCCGACCTCGATACATCCGAAATTGGCTACACCCTGGCGCGTAATGCTTTTCATCGAGCTGGGCGTGAAGTACTCGATGCGACGGTTAATGGCAAACTCACGATTTTCCCAAAAGTTGACTACAATACGCTGTTCGAATGAAATCATCCCTTCTTTTTCCGGCTGCCCAAATGGTTCCCGTACCTGGTGCTGCTCCTGGCCTTGGGTGCGGCGCTGAGGTTGGTGAACCTTAATGCCCCACCGCTTGATTTCCATTCCACGCGCCAACTGCGAAATTCATTGGTTGCCCGGGCCATCTATTACGACCATCTTCCAAACGCCGACCCGCAAAAAGAGCGTTGGCCGATTCCTTCCAGCGGGCAGTGGGGCAATATCAACCGCCGATTACCATCCATTGTCGGTTTCACGTTTTTAGTGACAGGCGGCGAGTCATTTGCCGTGCCGCGCCTCTACGGGACGATCTTCTGGCTCCTGGCAGGCGCACGCGCTCTTTGATATGGCGCGCCGCATCTCATCGCCCACTTCGGCTTTGATCGCGTTAACTTTCTATCTCATTCTCCCGTTTGCGGTGCAGGCCAGCCGTTCCTTCCAGCCCGACCCCTTGATGACCTCTTCGTTCGTCATCGGTCTCTATTTTTTGTACCGCTGGATGGAAGAGCTTGCCCCGGCCCTTCATCCATCCTTTTCAGGATGGGAAACAAAGCTGGAAATGGGCTATCCTACCGCCCTCTTTTAGGTTTCGCCGTTCTTGTTAAAGTCGTGATCGCTTTCCTGGTTGGCACGGCGGCCATTGCAGCTGTCCTGCTCGCTTTTCGGGTTCCGTTTCTGGAAATCGATTCAGGTCTGGTCGATGGCTGTTTTGATGGCCATTCCCGGGGTTGGATATTATGTGCTTGGGCATCCGGGTCGTTCCACGGAATATTTCTTCTCATGGACATTGGACCTGGTTCGACTTCGTCCTTCAGTATCCATTTCTATGTGGAATGGCTCGGCTTTGTAGGTAGCTTATTTGGCCTGACCATCCTGCTTCTCAGCCTGGTCGGGACATTGCTTGCCCCGCCCGCGTCCGCGCTGGCTTTTGATCAGCCTTTGGATCGGTTATTTGGTATACGGCCTCACGCTGCCGTTCCAGATGTTCACCCATAGTTATTATCACATCCAGCTAATCCCGGTGGTCGCTCTGGGGCTGGCATCCGTCATCGAAGCGGTCGTCGTCCCGGCATCCAAGTTGCCACACGCCTGGAAGGCGGTGCTTTTGGTTGTAGCGTTTGCCGTTATCGGATATCAATCATGAATCGCGCTCTGTGCTGGTTGCGGAAGATTTCAGCCGTGCCCCGGCTGCCTGGGAAACAGTCGGTAAAGCCATGCCCGCGAACCAGGAAGTGATCGGTTTGACTCAGGATTACGGGTTCGATCTGATGTATTGGGGCTGGCGCCGGGTGGCTTTGTGGCCGCTGGACACCGACCTTTCCTCCGTCAAGAACGGCGGCAGGGATCTAACATCCCGTTTTACCGACCTTACACAAGGTCAGGATTATTTTCTCGTTACCGCCTTTGCACAATTGGACCGTCAGCCGAATTTGAAAAAGATTTTGAGTGGATATGCCGTAGCTGCACAAGGGGATGGATATATACTGTATAACCTGCACCTCTTGAAATGACCCTTGTTTCCATTATCACTCCATCCTTCAATCAATCAGTCTTTCTGGAACGGACGATCCGGTCGAGTTTCCTCAACAGGATCATCAGGATATTGAATATCTTGTCGTGGACGGCGGCTCGACGGACGGCAGCCTGGATATTATTCATCGATATGCCAGCCGCTTTGCGTGGTGGGTAAGCGAAAAAGACAAGGGCCAGTCCGAGGCCATCAACAAAGGCTTCGCGCACGCACGGGGTGAAATCGTAGCCTGGCTGAACTCGGACGACTATTATTTGCCAGGGCACGGTCAGCGCTGCGGTAAAAGAATTCGAGAGGCATCATCAAGCAGTAATGCTATACGGCAATATGCTGGCCGTGGATGAACATGACCAGACGATCAATGTCCTTAAGTACCGCCAATTGTCCCTGGTGGATCTGCTGTGTTTTCAGATCATCGGCCAGCCGGCGGTGTTTATGCGCCGCCCCGCATTGGAGAAAGCAGGCGGCCTCGACGTTCCCTCCACTGCCTGCTCGACCATCAATTATGGATCAGATCGCCGAGCAGGGGGAGATTGTCCACGTAAACGAGACCTGGGCTGCTGCACGCTATCATGCCGGGGCTAAAACCGCACCCGGGCCGCCGAGTTTGGGCGTGAAGCTTTCCGTATTTTGGATTGGGCATCGAAGGAACCAAACCTGGCGCCCGTGCTGGCAAGGCGCAAGGAGGCGCACGCCCTGGCCTACCACGCAGCACGTGAGTGCGCGTTATCTGCTGGATAGTGGACAGCCCGTGCCCGCTCTCCGAGCCTGGACGCGCGCACTGATGACTCATCCGCCCACCGCCCTGGCACACTGATACCCGCCTGGGCCGTGCTCGAAATTACCGGGCTGGGACAGATACGGGACTTTTTTAGAACGCAGGCGCGAACGATTGAATAAACCAGATGTGAAGGAGTCTTGATGCATTCCGTTTGGAAAATAATGATGCTGGCATGGGTGGTGATCGCTCTCACCGGTTGTTCCCTGGGTTTGAACCAGCCGCCTAATACCAATGCCGAGCCGCCAACCATCGCACCCACCTATGCGGCCGCGTGCCGACGTCACCGTGGTGCCAAAGTCCAACCGGCCGAATTTCCTGTTTATCCTCACCGACGACCTGGATGCAAAACTCGGTACGATCAATTACATGCCTCACCTTCAGGAGCTTCTCACCTCGCAAGGATTAAGCCTGGATGATTTTATGATCGATACAGCGGTTTGCTGCGCTTCGCGCGCTTCCTTCCTGCGCGGGCAGTATACACATAACCACCAGGTTTTGACCAATTCCCCTCCCCTCGGCGGGTTTCAAAAGTTTTATTCGCTTCAGGAAGAAAGCTCTACGCTGGCTACCTGGCTGCAGGCGGCCGGTTATCATACCGTCTTATTGGGTAAATATCAAAACGGTTATCCTTATCCAACCGACCGGACCTATATCCCACCAGGATGGAACGAGTGGTACAGCCCTGCCCAGGGTAGTCCGTACAAAGAGCTCAACTACTCATTAAATGAAAATGGCAAGGTAGTAGGTTACGGTCGCAGGCACCAAGGACTACCTGACGGATGTCCTCTCTGAAAAAACGGTGGACTTTCTACGTCGTTCGGCCTCCGACCCGCGGCCTTTTTTCATCTACCTTGCGCCTTATGCTCCGCATGAACCGGCGATCCCGGCTCTTCGCGATCAAAACCTCTTCCCAGACCTTCAAGCCCCACGTACCCCTTCTTTTAATGAAGCCGATGTATCCGACAAGCCCGGCAACATTGCCGCTGACCCGCCGTTGAACGCAACCGATATTGCAAACCTCGATAACCTGTATCGCCAGCGCGTCCGTTCCATGCAGGCTGTGGACGAGATGATCGCGACTCTCGTAGCCACATTAAAAGAAACGGGGCAGCTGGATAATACCTACATCATCTTCACCTCGGATAATGGATACCACCTGGGCCAGCACCGCTTGCTGGCCGGGAAGGGCGAACCTTATGAAGAAGATACTATTGTCCCCTTCATCATTCGCGGGCCGGGCATTCCTGCCGGCCAGGCTTTGCAGGGCTATCTGGCGGGCAACACGGACGTTGCACCCACGATCGCCGAACTGGCCGGCGTAATCCCCCCTCCTTTGTGGATGGCCGGTCTCTCGTCCCGCTCTGGAGTGCAGACCGCCCTCCAGAGACGGATTGGCGGCAGGGCTACCTGCTTGAGTATTATGGCGCAGGAGATAGCTCAGGTTCTGCGTTTAACCTGGTCGGCTTGAACCACCCAATCTACTACTTGAACCACCTGATCCGGACCAGTTGGTCGGGCGTCTTCCCACCGGGTGGATTTTATGCGATCCGCACATTGCGGTATACGTATGTAGAGTATGAAAATGGATTCCACGAGCTCTATGATCGCAGCCAGGATCCTTATGAGTTGAATAATATAGCCTCGACGGCCGATCCCGCACTGTTGAGCCAGTTTTCAGCCTGGTTGAAAACCCTGGTTTCTTGTTCTGCCGCTTCCTGCCGGTCGGCAGAACAAACCAGTATCCATTAATTCTTAAGCAAGTAGTGTTAGAATTTCTGCCCTGTGGCTATAACTCGGAATGATTGCTCTTTTTTCGCGCCACGCTGGCTTCTAATAGCCACGCTGGTTTTATTGTTTGGTCTCGGCCTCGCGATACGTCTATACGATCTCACCAACCTGCCGCTGGACTTTCATCCACCTGCGGCAGTTGCTTAGTGCGCTCAAAGCCCGCGGCATGTTCGATCAGACCGCGCCCGGCATTCCCGATTGGCAGAGGAAAATGTCGCTGAAGCAGTGGAAGACCAGGGCCGAGGTCGAGCCTGAAGTTTTCGAGCACCTCGTGGCATTTACGTACCGATTTACAGGCGAACAATTGTGGGTATCGCGGGTCTATTCGTCCCTCTTCTGGCTGATCGGCGGATTGTTCCTATTCCTGCTCGTCCGCGACCTGGTCTCGACCGACGCAGCCGTGATCTCCACCGCGTATTATCTTTTCTTCCCATATGCCGTAATGGCCAGTCGTTCCTTCCAGCCCGACCCGCTGATGGTGATGTTGATCATAATCTTCTGGTGGATGATAACGCGCTGGACAAAGACACAATCGTGGGGTTGGGCGCTGCTCACCGGACTGCTCGGCGGTTTCGCCATTTTCATCAAATTTGTGGCGGCCTTCTTTGTGATCGGTGGGGCGCTCGGGGCGACCCTGGGACATTTCACTATACGCGATCTTATTCGTAAACCCCAGGTATGGTTGATGGCTGTTTTAGGTGCCCTGCCCGCCGCGGCCTATCTTTTCTATGGCATTGTGTTAAACGGTTTCCTCGGCCAGCAGTTCGGCGGACGGTTCATTCCCACGCTTTTACTCAGCCCGTTTAATTACGTCGAATGGGCCACGATGGCGAACATGGCCGCCGGCGGGATGGCCATCATGCTTGGGTTGTTGGGTCTTTTGATCGTCCGACAAAGAAGCGTACGTGACTTTTCTGGCGGGGTTGTGGGTCGCCTATATCCTGTTCGGCTTCTTTTTCGATTACCACGTTGCAACTCACGATTATTATCACCTGCCGTTGATCCCGCTGGTCGCGTTCTCGCTTGCGCCCCTTGCCGATTTATTCATGTCTCACCTGGCGGAACTGACCTCGCAGCGCTGGATTCGTCTGGCGGCTTTCGGTGTTTTAACATATGGCCTGCTTGCCGGAATTTGGGATATCCGCAATCAAATGAAATCGGTGGATTATCGGCCCCAGGCCGCTATGTGGGCAGAGATTGGCGATAAACTTGGTCACGGCCCGAATGTGGTTGCGTTGACTCAGGATTATGGCACACGGCTGGCATACTGGGGCTGGCAGGACGCCCTGATCTGGCCGAATTCAGGCGATATTGATTACCATGATGAGCGCGGCGCTTCTTTCAACGCTGCGAAGCGCTTCACAAAATTGACCCGGGGCAATGCCTATTTCCTGGTCACTGATTTCGATGAACTCGATCGACAGCCCGATCTCAAAAAGCTTTTGGCCGGTTTCCCGGTTTACGCACAGGGCGATGGATATACTATATTTGACCTTCAGCATCCTCCCTCGCCCTGAGAAATTTCTGAAAATTCCAGCTAAAAAAGCGATCTATACCGTAATTTACAGATGGGCTCTAAAGCATTCAAATAAAAACCCTGTTTGGGGATCATTGGAGAAAAGTAATGCGTTTTCTTGCACCAAAAAGTTTAGCGGCCTGGGTCTACCAAGTGGCTATCATTCTCGGCAACCTGGCGGTTGCGGCTGCTTTATTGATTTGCGCCTATCTAGGTACGTTTACGCGTTACCTGGCCGATGATTACTGCCAGAGCGTCTTTCTGATCGAGTCAAATACATTCCAGGCGACGATAAGAAGTTACATCGTTTGGTCCGATCGGTATTCGAATTTATTCCTGATCCAGCTTACCGAATGGGGCGGGAAATGGGGCATGCAGTTAATGGCTGCCACCGCCCTGATCTTTTGGATGGTCGGGTTAACCTGGCTGGTATCTGAAATCGGAAAATCCATCCGGCTCCAGTGGAATCCCGGAAATAATTCATGGGTGGCGGGCCTGGTTATTTTTCTCAGCCTGATGGAGGCTCCTAATCTTTACCAGGTCTTATTTTGGAGGGCGGGTCTCGTAACGTATCTTGCGCCGCTCGTTATCTTTGCCTATGTAGCGGCGTTTTTTCTTTGGCAGGTTCGCACCGCTTTTCAAAAATTTCATTTTTGGGGAACCGGTCTGGTCTGCTTTGCCTTGATATTCTTTGCCGGCGGGTCTTCCGAAACGACCACCGCGCTGCAGATTGGCATTCTTATCCTTGCCATCTTTTTCATCTTCTTGCAAAAGAAAGCAAACCATCGCAGCGAGGTCCTGAAGCTTTTGGGAGTGTCGCTGGCCGGCGCGTTACTTTCCCTGGTAGTCATGGCTCTTGCGCCGGGCAATGGAGTGCGATTGAATACTCCTACATCGAATGTCATCCTGCTGACTAAACAAACCGCCATCTATACGGTACAGTTCATGTGGTTAACATTAAGGACCCTGCCCTTACCGAGTATGATCTCATTCGCCATCCCTTTCTTGGTTGTCATTATCCATTATTCCCGGGATAAAGAGACGCCGCCTCAAATCCCGCCTTCGGCTTTATGGCTTACCGCCGTGATGATTCCTGATGGTCTTGTTCATTACCATTGCATTTAGCTTCGCCCCCAGCGCATTTGCCCAGTCCTATCCCGTTGACCGGGCCCGTTATCCCGCACACTTTCTCATGACCATGGGTCTCGCTGCGGAAGGCGGAGTGCTGGCCATTCTTACAAGTAAGATCCATTTGCCGCTCAAATCGGCTTATTTAATTCCCGGTACCGGTCTTGTCTTATGCCTGTTGGCTTTCTACCCTGTACGTGCGGCTTATAATTTATATTCGATCGCCGAGCCGGAATATCATAGCTGGGCCGCTGCCTGGGATAGTCGCCAGGGGCAGATCTTCACCGAAAAGGCCCAGGGGATAAAAGACCTGGTGGTGCCGCATTTACCCGGCATCGGGTATGTCAAGGAACTTGACTCCAGTCCGAATTATTGGGTTAATAAGTGTGCAGAAAAGTTTTACGGCATCGAGTCCCTTAAAGCAATCCGGTTTGATCCTTGATGAAAAGCACAATGAGATCCTTCCTGGTCACGGGCGCTCATCGCACGGGGACAACCTGGGTGGGCAGGATGCTTGCCGCTGCTCCCCGGCTGGCCTATATTAGTGAGCCTCTGAACGTATTTCATCGTCCGGGTATCCTGGGCGCTCCGGTTCCGTATTGGTACACTTATATCTGTAATGAGAACGAGTCTAAATATCTCCCCACCTTCCAACAACTCGTGAATTTTCGTTATCATCTCTTTTCGGCAGCAACAGCGCTTCGATCTGCTAAGGATTTTCTTCGCATGGGACGTGATCTGGGCATTTTTTTACAGGCCGGTTTATTGCACAGGCTTCCATTGCTCAAGGATCCCTTTGCTGTCTTTTCAATCCCCTGGTTCGTAGAAAGGTTGAACAGCAGGGTCGTCGTCACCGTCCGGCATCCGGCGGCTTTTGCCAGCAGCCTTAAACGGATGAATTGGTCGTTCGATTTTAATGACCTGCTCAACCAGCCGCTGCTCATGCACGATCACCTTGAACCGTACCGGAAGGAAATGCGTTCCATTGCAACAGACGACGTCATTGGGCAAGCCAGCCTCTTGTGGGCAATGGTCTACCGCACTGTCCAAGCCGCCTGCCAACAGGACCCCTCCATCCGGGTTGTCCGTCACGAAGACTTGTCGCTTGATCCGGTCGCAGGCTATCAACAGTTGTATGACGAATTGGGTTTAAACTTTACACCCGGTGTCAAACGCAAGATCATGGATTCCAGCAGTTCCGAGAATCCAGCAGAGCTGTCGCGTAAAAAAGTCCATTCCGTTAAACTCGACAGCCGGGCCAATCTCGATAATTGGAAACACCGCCTCTCCTCCGGGGAGATCAACCTTATCCGTCGCGCGACGGAAGAAGTTGCGCATCTTTATTATCCTGAGGTGGATTGGAATTGAAACCGGACCTGCCGCTTGTATCCATTGTCACGCCGTCCTTCAATCAGGCGCGCTTTCTGGAAGCCACCATTCAGTCGGTGCTTGCGCAAAGTTATCCGCGTCTCGAATATATTATCGTGGATGGCGGCTCGACTGATGGCAGCCTGGATATTATCAGGAAATATTCCGGCAGGTTGGCCTGGTGGACTAGCGAGAAGGATAAAGGCCAGACGGATGCACTCAACAAGGGCTTCGCACATGCCAGGGGAAATATCTTCGCCTGGCTTAACTCGGATGATACCTATCAGCCTGGATGCGGTGGCATCCGCGGTGGAGTATTTTCAGGAGAATTCACAGCTCGGCCTGGTCTACGGCGACGCGCAATTACATCAACGAGGCCGGAGAGGTCATCGGAAAGTTCCCCGCCGCGCAGACGGATCTGCAGCGCTTGCGTCAGGGCTATGTTCACATACCACAGCAGGCCTCCTTCTTCCGCGGCGACCTGTGGCTCACGGTCGGCCCGCTCGATCCATCCTTTTACTTTGCAATGGATTATGATCTGTGGGTGCGCATCGCGGCCCGCGCACAGGTAAAATATGTACCGCAGACTTGGGCGAATTTCCGGCTGCATACTGCCGGTAAAACGATCGCCGACGATGATCGCTGCTGGCCTGAAATGCTGCGAGTCCATTACCGCGACGGCGGCGGATTCTTGTCGGTGATCGTGGCAAAGTATTACGTGCGCAAGCTGATTGCGCCGTTATGGAACTGGCGGCGAAGAATGATGTTGAACAAATAGATAACCAGGCATCTTCTACACCATCTTTTCTCTATTCTCTGTTCTCTAATACCTGATTTCTTCCGACGAGCATCTACCATGAAATTAATTTTTGCTTCCCCATCGCCCGATGACCTGATCCGCCTGCTTAAAGCCTGGCGGTTCTGGTTGTTGGGCGCATTCCTCGGCGCACTGATTGGCGCAGCCGTTTACTATATTGCACCGCCTCCCTATCGCGCCCAGGCGACCGTCAATGTGGACTTCCACCTGGAGCAGGCCTGGCCGCAAAACACCGACCGCGAACAGTTTTACTATCTGGAACGTGAGACGCGCAAACTGGAAGAAATCGCCGTATCCGATACGGTGCTTAATGCCGTAGCAGCCCAGGTCAGCGGAACGACCGTCGAGCAGCTCCGCGACCAAAAGCTTCAACTCAGCCAGCCTGGGAACGGCGGGTGGCATTTCTTCGCCGATGACCGTGATCCGCAAAGAGCCGGCGCGCTGGCCTCCGCCTGGGCCTAGGCTTTTGCACAAAATGTTCAGCCGCAGGTCGCAAATCCTGCGAGCGGACTGGAACAATATATAACAGCCACGCCGACTCAGGTGCAGAATCTTACGGCCCGTCGTTCCGTAAGCTTGAGCATTTATCTGCTGTGCGGAGCCATTGTATTCCTTGCTCTATCCGTCCTCGTCCTATTGTTCTTTGATTTCAAGGCATGAAAGCATCACCCTCCCTTTTGAGCTTGGATAACATCGCCCGCGCCTTATGGGCCGCGGCCCTGCTGACGTTGCCGGTGACGAGTTTCCGCTACTTTCCTGCCGGCGACGGCACATACGAACGACCATTGGCTTTCTATCCGCTCGTGCCATTGATGATCGTGCTGCTGATCCAGCTTCTGCGCAGAAGGACAGTTTTCCCACGCGCGGGGACATTGACTCCGCTGGTGGTCTTCCTCCTGGCGGCACTGGCGGCCAGCCTGCTCGGTATCCTGTTGGCACCGGTCCTCATGCGAGGCCAGGACGTGATCGGCCGTGTCGCCCGTGCCTGGGCGACCGTATTTATCGGGCTTGTATTCTTCATCGCAGCCGTCTGGATGAATCGCAGCGAAGACGACCTGCGTTTTTCCATCCAATGGCTATTCGCCGGGTTCATCATCGATATCTTATGGAGCGGACTGCAGGGCGCTACGTTCTATCTGCATATTTTTCCGAAGCCGCTGGTCACACACTGGCAGCGCGCCTTTTCATTGCGTGAACTGATCCGGACGAATCGGATTTCGGGATTGGCATATGAGCCTTCCTGGCTGGCCGGACAGATATCCACTTTGTATCTTCCCTGGCTTTTCGCCTGGCTGCTCACCCGCATTCACATGACACGTTTCAAATGGCTGGAGCCAGCCCTTTTGATACTGGCCGTGCTTCTGCTCCTGGCCACCTTCTCACGCGGCGGTCTGTTGACCGTTGCGGCGACCGTCGTGATCACTTTTCTGCTTGTCGGCCGCACGCAAATCCGCGCAGCCTGGGGATGGTTTGCTTCCGGCTTCCACCAGGGCCGTGAGTTGATCTGGCGTCTCGTCGTCATCCTTTTGATCGTGGGTTCCCTTTCCGGTGCATTGCTCTTCCTTGGACAGAAAGGTTATATAGCTCGTTTGTGGAACACACAGGCGTCCAGTGTGGAAGATTTTCTCATTCAAAATTCGGCCGGCGCGCGTGTCGCATACATATGGGGTGCCATGGGCGCGTATCAGGAACATCCCTTGACGGGTGTGGGGCTGGGCGCCAGCGGCTTTTACATTTACAACAACCTGCCGGATTGGGTGAAGACCACCGTGCCCGAAATTGCGCGGCAGTTGAGTCCGGATAATTCCCTTTATCCCAACCCGAAAAACCTGTATGTCCGCCTGCTGGCCGAGACTGGGCTGATCGGCTTCTTTCTGTTCATTGCCTTCCAATTCTCCATTCTCGGCGATGCCTTGACTGCCTTGAAACAAAAATCCGGGATGATGCCAATACCTCGGCATTGCCTCGATCTTCACGTGGCTGGCGCTCATTTTCTATAATATGACGCAGGATTCCTTTGCCATCCCAAATTTATGGATCAATCTCGGGATCCTGGTCGGGATGTCGGTATTTGCGATACACTCGGAGACTTGGTTGAGGCAAAACCATGATCGTTCTTTCCGTGGGCATGCCGCGTGCGGGTTCGGGCTGGCATTACAATCTTATCCATGACCTGATGCAGGTCACAGGCTGTGCCGATGCGCGCGATATCCGGTCTCGTTTTCATCTTGAAAATATATTGACCGAGGTCAATTGCAATATTGGCGTGCTTTCGACCCGGCGGCTCGCCCTGGTCGCGATCCCTGCCCTGCTCGGAAATACCTTCGTCATCAAGGCACATGCCGGGCCTACTCTTGCCTCGCGGCTGCTTTCGGCTGCCGGCGTGCTTACACGTCACATATATTTATCGTGACCCGCGCGATGCCATGCTGTCCGCATTTGATTTTGGCGAGCGCGCAACGAACAAAGGCCGCCCGAATGCCTTCTCGCACCTGACGGATTTCGATAAGTCCCTGGCTTTTATCACGGATTACATCCAAATCTGGGAAAAGTGGATGCGCGAGAAAAACGTGCTCATCGCCCGCTACGAAGACCTGCTGACCAACTACGAAGCGGAGTCTACGCGCCTGGCAGATTATCTCGGTTTAAAGGGCGACCAGGCCCGAAGTCCGCGCGGTGATCGAGCATTATCGCCCCGAACAGGTGGAAGGCCAGCAGGGTACACACTTTTTCAAGGGTAAAATAGGACGGTTCCGTGATGCCTATACTGCAGAGCAGCAAAAAGTATTGGCGGAACGGTTTGGCTCATATTTGCCGAAAATGGGCTATGTAGTCTAATTCAAATACAAAGGTGTAATTATCTTGTAAGGCGTTCGCGTTACCGCGTACGCACTTCTTTCGTTATGATAGGCCTATGCGGACTTTTGAAACTCCATATGTAGCAGACTGGTTCGCGATCTCCCTGCGCTGGGCGGTGATGCTTGGCCTGGTCGTTTCGCTCGCGCTGGGAGGTTCACTGACTGTTGCACTGGCCTGGCCGTTGATGCTCTTGATCGCCTGGAACATGGGGATGACATCCTGGCCAGCCTGAATACACGCCTCGTTTATCATCGTCAGATCAACCTCGCTGCGGATATTCTATTAAGCGGAGTATTCTTCTGGGTACAGGGTGGTCTGGCGGGCCCGGCTTCCTGGGTGGGGCTTTTGCCCATCCTTACCGGTGCGGCGTATTTTGAATTTGTCGGGGCATTGATCGCTGCGGGTTCCTTTGCCGCCCTTGTATTCGTAACGACACGCCTGTATTCCCCTGACAAATCATCCCTGACCCTGGTCTGGATCGCCGGCATTCTGGTCTTGGGTGGCCTTTTTGGTTTCCTCGGCGCGCAGTTGATGAAGCGTTTGCGGATAAAAAGGCAGGGCTGGCTGGATGCGGAAGAAAAAAAGCGCAACTTTCAGGGCGAGCGCCTGCGCGCGATCTATGAATTGATTTCCACGCTGACGGCAACCCTCTCCTATAAGCGGGTGCTCGATTCTGCTCTGGACATGGGTTATTCCGCGCTCAACCCTGATATTAATCTGGATGAAAGTGCAAATGATCCGCTGGTCAGCGCCGTGCTGCTCTTCCGGGGAGGGCAGCTGCGTGTCGGGTTCGGCCCGGCGGTTCACCAGTGCCGACTCGCGCGTAACCTTTGATGGCAGTGAAGGGATCCTGAAAAAGGTCTTCGACGAAGGCGAACCGATCTTTTCAAAGGATATCGGGTACGATCCCGAACTCGGTCGTGTGATCGCTTTCCGCAACTGTACCTCCGCTTATTGCTTCCCGCTGCGCAGCGGTTTCAATGTCTACGGCGCGATGTTGTATGCCCATCCCGACCCGAATTACTTTACTCCCGACCGCCGCGACCTGCTCGATATCATCGGTCGTCAGGCGGTGATCGCCATCCAGAATGCGCGCCTGTACCAGGACCTGGTCGAAGAGAAAGAGCGCATGATCGAAGTCCATGAGGAAGCGCGCAAGAAGCTGGCGCGCGATCTGCACGACGGCCCAACGCAGTCGGTGGCGGCCATGGCAATGCGCATCAACATTGCCCGGCGTATGCTCGAGAAAAACGCCAAGGGTGTGCCGGAAGAACTGACCAAGATCGAGGACCTTGCTCATCGCACCACCAAGGAGATCCGCCACATGCTCTTTACCTTGCGGCCGCTGATCCTTGAGTCGCAGGGGTTGAGTGCCGCGCTTAAATCCATGGCGGACAAGATGCGCGAGACATTCAACCAGAATGTGGTGGTCAATATCGACGAACAAATTGCCGGCCAGATGGAAATGGGCAAACAGGGCGTGATCTTCTATATCATCGAAGAGGCGATCAACAACGCCCGTAAGCATGCCAATGCAGCCAATATCTGGGTGCGGCTGCGTCCATTCCAGCAGGGTGTGGCCGTGCTCGAAATTGAAGACGATGGCATCGGCTTCGACGTGGAAGCGGTGAACAAAGGCTATGAAAAACGCTCCAGCCTCGGCATGGTCAACCTGCGGGAACGCGCAGAGCTGGTCAATGGATTGCTCAACATCCAATCCGCCAAGGGTAAAGGGCACAAAGGTATTGGTTTACCTTCCGTTAAGCGAGGAAGCCTCCGATCGTTTACAGAACGCGCGAACTGCCTTAAAACCGCAGGGTCCTGCATAAGAATAAAAACGAAAGTTCTACAGACCCGAAAAGTCTCTCCTACCGGACAAAATACAAATTCAGCAGGATCAATTTGTCTTAAAAGCACCGCTGATGCAAAGCAGACCTTTCGTGTCTTAGCAAATAATTATGCCTGTTGCCGCCGGCTTGTATTATTTTGCCCACGAGGCGGATAATTTTTCCCGCCCGCCTGTGATCCTGATCCATGGCGCGGGCGGCATCATTTATTCTGGCCGCCCCAGATCCGCAGAATGCACGACCAGCGCATCTTGCGGTCGACCTTCCGGGCCATGGCAAGTCGGAAGGTCTGGGTCATCATACAATTGATGATTACACCGGGGAGATTATGGAATTTATCAAGGCCCTCAAATTGAATGCAGTGGTCTTGGCAGGTCATTCGATGGGAAGCGCCATCGCGCTCAAGGCAGCGATACGCTTCCCGAAGCAAGTGCTCGGGTTATGTCTCCTGGGCAGCGGCGCACGCCTGCGCGTCGCGCAGTCCATTTTACAAAGTGCGTCCGATCCGTCCACGTTTGCGTCAGCCGTCCGCCAGGTAATGGACGGTTCCTTTTCTCCGGAGATGAATGGCCGACTTAAGGAACTGTCCACACAGCGGCTGGAGGAGACACGACCATCGGTCCTTTACGGTGATTTGCTGGCATGCAATGCGTTCAACGTCACGGATCAGCTTTCACAGATCTCGGCCCCTACTTTTATCTTATGCGGCGCGCTCGATAAAATGGTCCCGTTGAAGGTCTCTGAATCCTTGCGAGATCATATTACGCGGCGCACAAATGGACATCACGCCCAATGCCGGGCATATGTTTCTGCTGGAACAGCCCAATCTAACCGCAGATAAGTTGAGCGGCTTTTTAAATACGATCCCATTTCAACCCGGACTTTAATTTAACGTCAGTTCGGGTTGGGCGATTAGAACACGCAAGGGTAACTACTCACAGCCCCTGCATGAAATACCCGAAAAAAGGATATGCACGGGGCGTGTGCCCCGTGCATATCCTTTTTTCGGGTATTGTTTCGCCCCAGACTGAAAGTGTAGGACAATGGCCTGAGTAATTACAGGCAAGGTATTTAAGGTGGCAATACGCAGTCAGCCCGCAAACAGATGGGACTGCGATGAAGTGAATGCTCGATCTCGGAAAGATTCTTGTGGAACGCATTACTTATCCATTGCCAAATCAACTCAGCCTCGTTATAATGTGGCTCACTCGGGCGGGTAGCTCAGCTGGTTAGAGCACTGCTTTGACATAGCAGAGGTCGCAGGTTCGAGCCCTGTCTCGCCCACAAATAAACCCCAAATAGGGGTTTTTTGTTATTAAACTCACTAGTTTTGTATGACAAAATATAATAACCGAGTGATTAGAGTGGTGTTATCCTATTTGCATTGATATAATCTAAGTAAACATCATTCACCTAAGGAGAAAACATGTTCATTGATTTCCTCACCGTCATTATGATCAACCTGGTCGCAGGCACAGTCCTCCTGGCTTACTATCTTTGGAAGGGCTTGGACGAAAAAGACCAGCGTCCGTATGCGTCTGCTTTCTTCATGGTCGGCCTGCTGAGTTTCATTACCGGCCTGCAGCTTGCATTCACATGGCCCCTGCCCGGCAGTTACAACATTGCATACGGCGATGCCAGCGTGTTATTCGGCGTTGTATTCCTGGCGACCGGCCTTTCGCTGTGGCAGGGCTGGAGTTTGGTGCCCGTCACCATTTATGCCTTCTTTGCCGGTGCAGATGCGATCATCATCGGCGCCCGTATCCTTTCACTTCAAATGGGCAAGGAACCCTTGATCGCAGCCGTGGGTTTCGTGCTGGCTGGTCTGGGGGGCATCGGTTCGTTCCCCTTCTTCATGTGGTTCAGAGATAACAAGATGGTACGCTGGCTGGGGATTCTAGTCCTTTTGGCTGCAGCTTTAGTATGGGCCGCCACGTTCTATCCCTCCATTTGGGGTCACCTCGACAGCTTCAGCAAGTGGCCTGGTGCATTGAATCTGCCGGCCCCCAAGTAAGACATAAATTCGCTGTGTTTATTTTTCGTCCCAGGCTTTCAGCCTGGGACGAAAAATAACGAAAAAACATGATGTGCGCAGGACATACGCCTTGCGCACATCATGTTTTTTCGAGTGCATTGCCTCTCCGATTGTATTTTGCTTGACAATCCTACCAAGCGGCATATAATAATAAGGATAAATAAACGCTTTGACCGGGACGAGTAGGTGATCCCAGTTTCTGACAGAGAGAGGCTGCTATCGTTGAGAGCAGTTTCCGGAAACAGCCACTGAAAACCACCCGCGAGCGTAAGACAGAAAGCTGAGAATACCCGGCAAGTAAGTTGAACGGCTGGCCCCGTTAGAGGCTCAATGAGATATGTCGAAAGACATAAACTCGGGTGGAACCGCGTGAATCAAATTCTCGCCCCGTATTTGGGCGAGTTTTATTTTTTAAACAACAGGACAAGAATAAAAGGTTTACGCTCTTGTTCATAATCACTTGTAGTGAGCACAAAAGGAGTAAAAATGTCGCAATCAGCGCAAGAACGATACGAGGACTCAAACCTTTATCGCATCCGTCATTCCGCCGCGCACATCATGGCGCAGGCCGTGCTCGAGATGTTCCCGGACGGCAAGATCACCATCGGCCCGCCCATCGAGAACGGCTTCTATTATGATTTCGACCTGCCGCGCAACCTCACGCCGGAAGACCTCGAGAAGATCGAAAAGCGCATGCGGCAGATCATCGCCGGCAAATTCGAATTCGCGAAGAAGGTCGTCTCGGCGGAAGAAGCGCGCAAGATCTTCAAAGACCAGCCCTATAAAATGGAGTTGATCGACGGACTCGAAAAAGGCGGACTGGACGAATACGGCAATCCGCTCAAAGAGAAGCCGGAGATTTCCATCTACCAGCACGATTCCTTCGTAGACCTGTGCCGCGGGCCGCACGTCGAAAATACGAAGCAGATCAAGCCGGATGCCTTCAAGCTGATGTCCGTGGCGGGCGCATACTGGCGCGGCGACGAACACAATAAGATGCTGCAGCGCATCTATGGCACGGCTTGGGAATCGGCGCAGCAGCTGAAAGATTATCTATGGCAGCTCGAAGAAGCCAAGAAGCGCGACCACCGCAAGCTGGGCAAGGAACTGGAGATCTTCTTCTTCGACGACGAGGTGGGTCCGGGCCTGCCGTTGTGGCCGCCGAACGGCGGCGTGATGATCGAAGAGTTGGAGAAGCTGGCGAAGGAGATGGAAGATAAGGCCGGCTACCTGCGCGTCCGCACGCCGCACCTTTCGAAGGAAGACCTGTTCATCCACTCCGGTCACCTGCCTTATTACGCCGAGAGCATGTATCCGCCGATGGAACTGGAAGGCGTGAAGTATTACGTCAAGCCGATGAACTGCCCGATGCACCACAAGATCTTCGGCTCGAAACCGCGCTCGTATCGCGACCTGCCGATCCGCCTGGCCGAATATGGGACGGTCTATCGCTATGAAAAATCGGGTGAACTGTTCGGACTGATGCGCGTGCGCTCGCTGCAAATGAACGATGCGCACATGTATGTTTCGGAAGAGCAATTCGAGCAGGAATTCCTGGGTGTCGTTGACCTGTACTTGAAGTATTTCAAGCTGTTCGGCATCGAGAAATACGTGATGCGGTTGAGCCTGCACAGCAAACAGGGCCTTGGCAAGAAGTATGTGGATAACGAGCGCCTGTGGCTCAAGACGGAGGAGATGGTGCGCCGCGCCATGAAGAACGGCAACGTGCCGTTTGTGGAGGCAGAAGACGAGGCGGCTTTCTACGGGCCCAAGATCGACGTGCAGATCTGGAGCGTGATCGGCAAGGAATTCTCGCTGGCCACCAACCAGGTGGACTTTGCCCAGCCGGCCCGCTTCGACTTGAAATTCATCAACAAGCAGGGCGTCGAGGAAGTGCCGCTGTGCATCCACCGCGCTCCGCTCAGCACGCACGAACGCATGATCGGATTCCTGATCGAGCATTACGGGGGAAACTTCCCGGTCTGGCTTTCGCCGGAGCAGGTGCGCGTGATCCCGATCACGGACGCGCAGAACGAATATGCCCAGGGTATCGTGAAGCAGCTGCGTGAAGAGGGCGTGCGCGTCAGCGCGGACATCAGCGCTCAGCGGATGAATGCCAAGATCCGCTCGGCACAGGTCATGAAAGTGCCGTATATGCTGGTGGTCGGCGAAAACGAAATGAACGCCGGGCAGGTTTCGCTGCGTGTGCGCGACGGCTCGCAGCAAAATAATATCCCGCTGGAGGAGTTCAAGGCGCGCGTGAAGGACAAGATCGCAAAACGCTCAAGCGAATTATAAAAGTCCAGTATTTACGCACACTTTCGTCAAAAAGGACATGCACAGACGTACCTGTGCATGTCCTTTTTACAGGTATTTCATGCAATATGACCACCCTTTCTTGATATACTGAACACGCTATGAGACATAAAGGAGTCAGTTATGATGTCGGGCGCGTGATGGGAGGTAATTGGCGTCCCGCTTTCGATCCGAAGGTCGTGCACCGCGAACTTGAGATTATCAAGAATGATTTACATTGCAACAGCGTCCGGATTTGCGGCCTTGATATTCAACGCCTGACGATAGCTGCCGAGGATGCGCTCAAGCTGGGCCTTGAAGTATGGTTATCGCCCGAGATGTGGGATAAAGGCCAGGAAGAAACACTGGCGTACATAACCAAAGCTGCTGCGGCAGCGGAGAAGCTGCGCTTGAAGTGGCAGGACAAATTGGTATTCCTGGTAGGGTCGGAACTCACCCTTTTTATGCAAGGCATCGTCCCTGGCAGGAGCGTCATGCAGCGGATGGGCAGCCCGGCATCCTGGGAGATTTTGAAAGCCGGAAAACATAACGCACCCCTTAATGCCTGGCTCACAAGGGCGAACGAGGCCGTCCGAAAAGTTTTCCACGGCCAAGTGACATATGCATCGCTTATATGGGAAGCGGTTGATTGGGGCCTCTTCGATTTTGTGGGCGTGGATCATTACCGGGTGGCGAAGATCAAAGATCAATATATCGAAATGCTCAAACCGTCGTTTGCACACGGGAAACCGGTCGTCATCACCGAATTTGGCTACCGCACCTACAAAGGAGCCGACAGTTCCACGGAGGGTATGGCGGGAGAATCTTATCGATTACAGATTGAACCTGTCTGTGATTACGAAATATATTGCGAACGCCGCTCTTTCATCGATTTTTGGGTTGCAGCTGGCTCCTCCCCGAATGCAGTTGAAGAAAGGCGACTGGATGCGGGACGAGGCATCACAGGCGCGCGAATTGGCGGACCAACTTCGCGTCCTCGATTGCGCAGGCGTTGAGGGTACATTCGCCATGACCTTTATCTCGCCCGCTGCTCCGTACAGCGATGACCCACGGCAAGATTTTGACATGAACAGCTACAGCCTGGTGAAAAGCTATGAGGGCGGAAAACACGGCACGACATATCCCGATATGACGTGGGAGCCGAAAGAATCTTTCAAAGCCGTGGCCAACTATTACGCGAACAACAAAAAATAAGTATAAGGAATAGATACTGCCTTACAAGCACTTATCAATAGGGGGAGCTATCGCACATTGGCGGCAAAATATGCGTATCAATCCAGAGTATACTTACCCTCATACGAATAGGCAAAACCTATTCCCTAGAATTAAAATAATTAGTAGTCCATCCATATCATTGAAGGCGAGAGAATCTCTTGTCAAACGAAGATACCTTAAGGGCGGGAATTGCAGCGGCTAAGTCTGGAGATTTGGCCCGGGCAGCAGCACTGTTCGCCGAAGTCGTGCAGGCCGATCCGTTATCGGAGCAGGGGTGGTTATGGCTGGGGAAATGCCTTTCGGCGCGCGACCGGCGCGAATATTGTTTTAGGCGCGTCCTGGCACTTAATCCCAATAATTATGAAGCCAGGTCACAGTTGGAAAGCCTGTCGGGCCCTGCTAAAGCACCTCCCGCCCAGGTCCCACCGGCCCGGCCGGACATCTCTAAAGATCGAAACATCGTGCCGCCGGCCTCCGCGAGCAGGCCAGTGCAATCTCCCTTTACCAGGGTTGAAACTTTTCAGGAACCGAAACCGCCAAGCGCAGATCGTGTCCCTGCCCCGCAGGCCATGAGCTGGCCTCCCGTTGCAGCCCAGGGAAAATCCTCCTCCCCAACGGCAGTAAAAGCAGCAGCGAAGGCGAACCCCAAAAAGAAAAAAACGAACATTATGCTCTTCGTGCTGCTGGGGTTCATGGCGATCCTGGTTGTGGGCGGTGCGGTCGCAGCATTTTTATTCCTATCCGGCGGGATGAATGGATTGCTGGCCGGAAATATCTCTCCTCCCGAGGCACCTCTTCCAGCGACCGCTCTTACGATCCCTCAAGCTTCCGTCTCTCCGACAAAAGCTTCAGAACCAACCCAGTTTCCCTTAACCGCGACTTCGTTCCCCACGGCCAAACCGACTGTAAGCTATACACCTGTACTCGATAAGGTTGATTGTCCGTTTGACGTTCCACCCGGCGCAAACGTGAGCTGCAGCTATGTGGTCGTACCGGAGGACCGCACAGGTGACCCCTCTCATACAATCCGCCTGGCGGTGGCCGTTTATCACAGCACCAACCCCAACCCCGCGCCGGACCCGGTGGTATTCCTGCAGGGCGGGCCCGGAGGGGAAGCGGTCAATTTAATCACGGGTTACTATAAGCAGCTGGTCGTCCCGATCCTGGAGAAGCGCGATTTTATAACCTTCGACCAGCGCGGGACGGGATTATCCGACCCGGCTCTCAATTGCGATGAATTAAGTAAAGCCTATCTGCAGGACGTCGAGGGGCTGATCCCCAGTTCAACGCGCGGCCTGGTTTATTCCAATGCGATGGTGTCTTGCAACGGGTTAATGAGCGCCAAGGGGATAGACTTGAATGCTTATACGACCGTGGAAAGTTCGGACGACATCAAAGACATCCTCAGCCTGCTGGGATATCAGAAAGCCGACCTGTATGGCGCATCCTATGGAACGCGGCTCGCACAAGTGGTCATGCGTGACCATCCCGAAATCGTCAACAGCGTAATACTAGATTCTGTCGTACCCGTGGAAACTAATTCCTTTGCCCAGTCTCCGCAAGCCATGCAGGCGGGTCTAAGAACGCTTTTCGATAGCTGCGCAACAGACACGGAATGCAATGCCGCCTACCCCAACCTGGAAACCGTATTCTGGAACCTATTAAGCCAGTTGGACGCCAAACCCGTCACGATCACGACGGGCAACCCACAGACGGGAACCGTCATCGAAAATGTGGACGGCTCGACGGTGATGAACGTCATCATCGGCTCGATCAAGGAATCGGATCTGATCAATACGGCGCCGCAGTCGATCTACCGGTTCAAGAACGGCGATTTTTCCACGCTAATCGCCACACAATCCTCCCTGCCTTATGGCTTCGAGGGGATCAACATCGGCTTATTTATTTCCATGATGTGCCACGAGAACATCCTGGCGACCACACCTCAGGAACTGCAAGGGATCGCCGTAAGTTCGAAGGATATCGAAGAATATGCCTGGCTGCCCTTCTATGGCAGCGCCCAGGATATATTCAGGGATTGTAAGTCATGGGGCGCGACAGGCCCGACACTGGGCGAGAACGCACCGGTAAGCAGCGATATTCCGACGCTGGTCATTACCGGCAAGTTCGACCCGACCACACCGCCCATGTATGCGCAGCAGGTTGCCAGCCATTTGGGCCACAGCTATTTTTTTGAATTTCCCGACCAGGGCCACGTCCCGACGGCGACCGATACTTCGGGGTGCGCCATGGATACGGTAGTGTCCTTCCTTAATAACCCCTCCGTGGAGCCGGACCATTCCTGCCTGGACAAAATGAGCCCCATACGCTTCCTGACGCCGTACACGGGGAGCCCCGCATTTAAATTAACAACGGTGGATATAGGAGGAGCGACGGCCAGGGTCCCTGAAGATTGGGAGCCTTCCGGAGACGGTTTTTTCTTTCGTAATGAATCGCCTTTTGATATCACAACAGTCGGCCTCCTTATCGCAAATGTGAGCTCCACAGAATTGAGAAACTGGATTCTCCATGAAGGCCTACGGCTACAGGGGCCTCGATGCGGCGCCAGAACAAGCCGGTTCGCGGAAGGCGAATAACCTGGATTGGACACTCTATACATCCACGTCCTATGGCCGCCCGGTCGATATTGCCATGGCGGATTATAGAGGGCAGTCGCTGGTTGTCATGTCCTTCAGCAACAGCGACGAACACGACGCGCTCTACCAGACGGTATTTTTGCCCATGGTCGATTCCATACAGCCGTGAAATAAGAGGCACCGGGCCTGGGTGGTATAACAACCCATCAGCGTATCCCTACAATACGATTATCCAATCATCATCCATCATTTTGTTGACGATTCGAGTACCTTCATGGTATCATTCGCCCGCAAAAAACCAGCCAACCCAGGCTGGATTTGTGTCTTACTAACAAGGAGAAGCTTATCAGCGCTAACGAATTTCGAGTCAATGAGGGCATCCGCGTCGCGGAAGTCCGCCTGATCGGGCCAGACGGCGGAAACGTCGGAGTCGTTCCCATCAAGCAGGCCCTGCAGATCGCACGCGATGCCGAGTTGGATCTGGTGGAGGTTTCTCCGGGGCAACCCCACCCGTCTGCCGTGTAATGGATTTTGGCAAGTTCATTTACGAAAAGGCCAAGAAGGAACGCGAAGCCAAGAAATCGCAGACCAAGATCGAGGTCAAGGAAATCCGCCTGCGCCCAAAGACGAACGAAGCCCATCGCGGTTTCAAAGTGGACGATGCCCGCCGCTGGCTTATCACAGGGACATAAGGTGCGCGTGACGATCAAGTTCCGCGGCCGCGAGATGGATTACCCCGAGATCGCACTCGAAGATTTGAAAGAGATCGCACAGTCGCTGGCGGACATCAGCATCATCGAGCAGGCGCCCATGATGGAAGGGCGGACGATGCTGGTGGTGTTGGCACCGGGGAAGCCGGCAGCCAAGAAAAAGGAAAAAGCCGATAGCTCCGGCTGAAGTCAAGACGGAAGCGAAAGAATAGATTCGCGCAGGGTCGCCGGAAGGTGACCCTGACACATGCAAGCCCAACGATGTTAATGTCCGCGGGATATAATTAATCCTCGCGGTTAATTTTGTCTGAAAGGAGTAAGCAGCTGTGCCTCGCAAAGCAAAAGCGGTGGCAAAACTCAAGCTCAAGACCCACAAGGCGACATCCAAGCGATTTCGCCTGACCGGTTCGGGCAAACTCATGCGCACGAAAGGCGGCAAGAGCCATCTGCGCCGCCGCACTTCGAAGCGGACCAAGGCCTTACTTTCTGAGATGCAACCCGTTAAGGGAAGCAGCATCATCAAGAATGTAAAGCGCCTGGCCCCAAACATGAAATAATCAAACCGTACCGTTCACCGCACTGTTGTTCCCGCGGTGAACACACGGCCCGTCGTATCCAAATTTTGATTGCGGCTTTTGGGTGTATGCAACTGGCGTAACCCGCCGACGCCCACAGGATCCGCAGGAGGCATTCAATGACACGTATCAAGGGCGGCCCATTCGGACACCGTCGTCACAAGAAAGTTTTAAAGATCACGAAGGGACAGCGTGGCGCCAAGCACTTCCTCTTCAAGCGCGCCAACGAGGCCATGCTAAAGAGCCTGTGGTATGCGACGCGCGACCGCCGTGTCCGCAAGCGTGACCTGCGCAAGCTGTGGATCGCCCGCATCAATGCGGCTGCCCGGCTGAACGGCACCACCTACAGCCGGTTGGTGGCGGCATTGAAGAAAGCGAATATCGCGCTCAACCGCAAGATGCTGGCCGATATCGCCGTGCGCGACCCGAACGCCTTCGCAGCAGTTGTAACCCAGGCAAAATAAACAAACATAATAAAAACATACAGGGACGACCAACCGGTCGTCCTTGTTGTTTTAACGGGTAAAATAATCTTGTGAATAAAGTTCTTGCCGAACGAGTTCTTCCCACCGGCCAGACCCTTCAAATCGTACAGGGCGACATCACTGCGGAGACGACGGATGCGATCGTCAACGCAGCCAATGAATATTTGCAGCATGGCGCGGGTGTGGCAGGTGCGATTGCACAGAAGGGTGGCCTAGCAGTGCAAAAAGAATCGGAAGCCTGGGTCCGTAAGAACGGGGTAGTCTCCCACTCCCAACCAGCCTGGACTTCGGGCGGTAACCTGGCTGCGAAATATGTGATCCATGCCGTGGGGCCGGTATGGGGCGATGGCGATGAAGATGCAAAATTAGCAGCAGCCATTCACGGGTCGCTTGAAGTGGCAGAGACACTTAAGTGTTCATCCATTTCATTTCCGGCAATCTCCACGGGCATCTTCGGCTTTCCAAAAGAACGTGCGGCGGGTGTGATGTTTTCTGCTTTCGAAAATTACTTCTCGCTTCGCAAGTCTGGGATCAGGTTGGTTAGGCTGGCCTTGTTCGACGAATCAACGATCCATGCGTTCATGGGAGCCTGGACACGATAGCTGGATCGATGAATGACCATTGGCGGTTCATCAATCCAAAATCACAAATTCCCATGATCACCTCGTCTCAAAACTCCAGGATCAAATTAGTGCGCGTGCTTACGGGCCGTCCGAAAGAACGACGCGAAGCCGGTGCATTTTTAGCCGAAGGCGTACGGCTCGTGGAAGAAGCATACGCCGCCAATTGCCAAATCCGCTTTGTATTGTATACGGATGACCTGAGTGAGCGGGGAAGAGAGTTAATAAAGAAGCTGCAAGGCAAAGGCGTTGAGATAGAGGAAGTGGAAAGCAGATTAATGGGTTCATTGAGTGAAACCGAAACCCCGCAGGGCATCCTGGCCGTCTTGAACGACCTCCAGCTTCCATCACCACAATCTCCGAACTTCATTCTTATACCCGATCAAATACGCGACCCCGGAAACCTGGGTACACTTTTGCGGACCGCCGACGGGGCCGGTGTGCAAGCCGTATTCCTGCCGCCTGAAACGACGGATGCCTTCGCACCGAAGGCCGTCCGTGCCGGGATGGGAGCGCATTTTCGATTGCCAATCCAGCCCAAGAGCTGGGAAGAGATCCAGCAACTGACGGAAGGTCTGAATGTATTCTTGGCAGACATGGACGGCCGGTCTTGTTGGGAGACAGACTTCCGCCAGCCGCTGGCCCTGATCATCGGGGGCGAGGCCGAAGGGGCGAGCGAGCAGGCGCAGAAATTGGCGAATCAAAAAATCAGCATCCCGATGAACGGTAAAATAGAATCGCTGAATGCAGCGGCGGCCGGGTCAGTGCTGATGTTCGAAGTTGTTCGCCAGCGAATAAGCAGTCAGTCATAGATTTACGCTGACTCTTAATAGGACCGGGGTATCTAATCCTCCACCTGCGCGACTACACCCAGAACGTGCAGCGCGGGCCAGCGCATCCAGGACCCGCATTTGGTTGACACTTTCTCCGGGGGAGTAAGCAAGCTTCGCAGATCCCTGTACTGCATTCGCAAAATGCTCGACCATTAACCGGTATTCATCGGCGCCGGGTATGGTCACGGGCTGCCCATGTTCTTCATCAGTACCCCGCATGATAAAAGTGACGTCCTTCTCCCAGGGGATGAACGCGTCATGTGGCAGCTCAATTGCGCCGTCCTCACCGATCACAGAATAAGTTTGTTGTAAGGCGGCTGTGAAGCTGCTTTCAACCACCGCCAACGCGCCGCTTGCGAAGCGCAGTGTGCCAACAAAATTGATGTCCACGCCGCTTTCGCCATACTCTGCCAGTGCAGAGACGGTCGTGGGTTCCTCGCCCAGAAGCCAGCGGGCCACACTAACGCCATAGCAACCCACATCCCACAACGATCCGCCACCCATCTCCGGCAGGAAGAGACGCTCATTGCCGCCATTCCGCTTCACAAGGAACGTGAAAGCACTACGGATGAGCGAGATCCTGCCAAGAGCGCCCTGGTCCACAAGTTGTTTTATATGCCGACTGCGCGGATGGAAACGATACATAAAGGCTTCCATTAACAGCCGGTCGTGACGATGCGCGGCATCCGCCATTTCCTGCGCTTCCGCGGCGTTCATGGCAAACGGCTTCTCGACCAGGACATGCTTACCCGCTTCAAGGGCTTTGATGGTCCACTCTTTATGCAGATGATTGGGCAGCGGGATATACACTGCGTCGATCTCAGGATCTTTCAGCAACGCGGCGTAACTCTCATAGGCAACCCCGCGGCGGTGTTCATCAACCAGGGCCTGCGCTTTCGCCGGGTCGCGGCTGGCGATGGCTTGAAGCACCCCGTTACCGGACTTCAAGATGGCGGGAATCACGCACACCTTTGCAATTTGAGCCGTCCCTAATACGCCCCAACGAACCATACTTCGATCCTATATTTCCACCTGTTCCATGCGACCGTTATTTTCGGCAGAACGTTTGGCGGCCTCCAGCACCGCGATCACCCGGGCCGTGTGCTGGACGGGCACAGCCAGGGGTTCGCCCAGTAAAAGGTGATCGGCCAGGTTATGATAAAAAGCGTATTTCATTTGCGGTGGTTTCGGAAGGGTCTGCTCGATAATTTGCTCCCTACCCTGCAGGCGGCGCACGCTTAAGTCTGCGCCGAGCTCACCCGCCGGTATCTCGGTCGTTTGATAATAGTGAAGCGGATCAACTTCGTTAATGGTCATATCCCGCCAGTCGCCGACGATCGCGCCCTGGGTGCCCAGCAGATACCATTTCGGTTTGGGTATAAAGGCCAGGTCTGAATGAGTAAACTCCGCTTCGTACCCATTTGAATAGCGCAGCTGGATGCGCTCCTGGTCGGCGTTGGTGATATCGTGCCAGAGACGGTTCTGACGCGTATTCCGCACCTCCGTAATCGTGCCGGGCATCAGATCGAGCATCCAGTCCAGGTAATGGGCACCCCAGTCGAACGAGGTGCCGCCGGAGATGCTCTCTTCCGTATGCCAGATACCCACAGGGATGCCCATAGCCTCCAACAAAAGTTTCCAGGTAGAACAATTCACCAATCAGACCCTGAACCAGCGCAAGCTTGATGGCGCGATAGTCGTCGTCAAAACGCCGGTTCTGGATGCAGGCTATCAGCAGGTTCTTGCGATCTGCAAGTTCGCGCATTGAATTCACTTCCGCCGAGGACAGCGCCAGTGGCTTCTCGACGAAGACGTGTTTGCCGCTTTCGAGCATTTGTAATGCCAACCTGGAATGAATGTTGGGCGGTGTGGCAATAAGGACCAGGTCAAGATCCGGGTCTTTCTGAAGATCGGCCGAGTCCGTTGTGTAATGCAGCTCACCGGAACCGAATGCTTCCCTGGCCGCGTCCAAACGCGCTTCACTGATATCGCAAATGGTGCGCAGTTTGAGTCCCGGCGTACCGGAAGCCGTGGCTTGCGCATGTCTTACACCCACGGAAGGCGGATATCCAACCAGGCCAACCTGCAGGGGCCGGGAAGGCTCTTCCAGCCCGGCGAGGCGGCGCAGCAAACGGTAGAGGATACGTTTGAAGATGGGGTGGTTGAGATCCTGGATGGTCGTCAGAGCTGCAGACCCCTTACCGGAGGAGCGGCAGGTCAGCATGGGCTGGTGAGTGTGGCGCCAATCGGCGTAAAGCACCACTTCCACCTTATCGTCCTGCATAGTGAGCGGCAGAAACATGCCGTTCACATAGAAAGCGTCCGGAAGGCGCACTCCCAGCGGATTCGTGTGATCTGTGAAGAGGATGCGAACTTCACACTCAGGACCCGCCTCTTTCGGCAGCGCCCCAAAGAGGCTCGCTGCGCCGGGGTCTTCCGGGACCGATGGTGTAATCCCCAGGCAGCTTCCACCAGCGGCAACAAACTGCTTCAGCTTTTGAAGCTTATTTGGTTCCAGGTGGAATGGATCGACGATGACGACCTGGTAGGACGACAGGTCATCAGGGAGATGCGATAATTGAGTGAGGTGAGTGGGGGTCTGTTCCAGATAGGCGATCAGGTCAGTTTTTCCCGGGACCTGGAAATTATTCACAAAAAGTGTAGAAATCTCTTCATGATGCAATTTGGGCTCCTCTCTTCCAAGGCGATCTTTGTCTAATACTAATAAGCCCTCAGAATTCTACTGCAATGCGCAGAGTTATGCTTCGCAAAGAGCGCTCAGCACCTTCGCGCCGCGCCAAGGAATGCACTTGGCATCTTCGAGAAAAGCGCTCGGCATCTGCGACGGCCTCATTTTTGCTTTATTTACGGTAGCGCACAACCGGAACGAATCAGGATCGAATGTTCCTTGAGCACCGTGCCGAGGAGAGCACCCGGCATCTTCGACCCGGAAGACCACCGGGTCTGCGAGAACGAATCAGGTTCGAATGTTCCCAGGAAAGACCTAACCCCCCAGCCCCCTTCCCTAAAGGGAAGGGGAGTTGAATACTGATGTGTATTGGCTTTAGTTAGAAAAAAATAATTCAAATCCGGTTCAAATCCTTCCTCCAATCCATTCAATTGAGGTTCAACCCTCCCCGCGGTTGCTATCGATTGTATTTGGTTAAGAAAACCATTCAAATCAGGTTTGCCCTTTGGGTGCTTCGAACTCTTCGAGTACTCAAGCACCCTTAGGGTATCTTCGCGCCGGGAAGAGAACCCGGCATCTGCGACCCTGAAGAACACAGGGTCTACGAGAACGAATAACCTTACGAGGTGGCCAGAAGTGGAAATGGCCAAAGTAATTTAGTGATGCAGAGTGTGCAAGGTTGTTTGACATGATATATCCTTCGACGATTCAAATCGTCGAAGTGGGCGACCCGCAGGGTGCTGGGAAACGCGATGTTCGCTTGCCCCTCCGCTTCGCTACGGGGTCCACAGGATACGCTGCGCTTATGCTGCGCGAACGCTCACTCGCTCGATTAGTACTTGTTTAGCGTGCAAAAGCAAATATTTGTAAAGGGACGAAGGTGTTGAAAAAGACAGGCCAAACGACGCTTGTCAAAGGGGAGTTGGAAATTGTACACTGATCGTGTGAGCAAACGACGGAATAAGAAACCGGTGCCCGACACGAAGGATAAACGGATTGCCGAACTGGAGCAGCAGTTGGCGCAAGCGTTGGCGATCATTCAGAAACTGCAGAAGCAGGTGGAGCTTTTGCAGACCGAGGTGGAAGAGTTGAGACGGGCAGGGAAGCGCCAAGCGACACCGTTTGCTCGCCGGGAATGGGTGGAGAGGCCCAAGAAACCGGGACGCAAGGCCGGGCAAGGAAAGTTTGTGCATCGCAGCCTGCCCACGATCCAAGCTGTATACGAGACGAAGACCGCCCAACTGCACGGCTGCCCGGAATGTGGTGGCAAGTTGCAAGAGATCCGCAAGCATGAGCAGTATGTCACGGATATTCCGGTGGTGGAAGTGAAGACGACGCGCTTCGTGACCTTCAGTGGCTATTGCCGGGTCTGTCAGCGACGAGTAAGGTCGCGCCATCCGGAACAGACTTCGCCAGCGAGTGGAGCGGCAGGCGTGCTGGTGGGGCCACGCGCCAAAGCGCTGGCAGCCGACCTCAAACATCGCCTGGGAGTTTCGTACGGCAAAGTGAGTGAAGTTCTGCAGGATACCTTTGGACTGCAAGTAAGCCGCAGCGGGTGGTGCCAGGCCGATCAGCGACTGGCTCGCACCGCCCGGCCCGTGTATGCAGAACTGGTGGAAGCCATTCGAAAATGTAGTGTGGTGTATACCGATGAGACCGGTTGGCGCATGGGAACGCTGGCGGCCTGGTTGTGGGTGTTTACCAATTCCGAAGCCAGCGTGTATGCCATCCGGGATAATCGCAGCAGCGATGTGCTGGTGGATATTCTGGGTGCCGAATTCAAAGGCATCCTGGTTTCGGACGGTTTTGTGGCGTACGACCAACAGCGATTGAAGACCTGGCTGAAGCAAAAATGCGTGGGGCATCTGCTGCGGGAACTGAAGGAGATGCAGGAAAACCAAAGTGGACGGGCCCTGCACTTCGCCCGCCAAGTGACGATCGTCTTGCAGGACGCGTTGGCACTCAAGACACAAAAATCCAGCCTGGATCCGTTCACCTTTATCCAGAGAGCCCAGGACTTGGAAATCGCGTCTGGACGTGTTGATGGGACCTCAACGCAGGCTGACGGATCGTGACAATCTCCGTTTTGCCAACCGCTTGCGCAAACACCGCCCTCATCTATTGCGTTTCTTGTATGTCGATTCGTTGGAAGCTACCAATAATCAGGCCGAGCGCATGTTACGACCCGCCGTCATCACCCGCAAGACCAATGGCTGCAATCGTACACGAGACGGTGCGAACACTCATGCCATTTTATCGAGTGTCCTGGTCACTGCCCGCCAACATTCTATTCCCATCCTCGATTATCTCGTCCAGTTGCAACGCTTTGGCGAAAACCCGCCACCTTTGCTCTCGCCTCTTGATCGTTCGGTTCCTAGTCCTCAACGCTAAACAA
>CAVWHR010000035.1:0-23458 GCA_963754835.1 uncultured Chloroflexia bacterium
CCCATTACTATTAGCACTATATCACCGGTACTTTAATAACAGAGCAAAAAATGGATTGTCAAAAGCTGAATTGATAGCATATCTACAGAGCATAGAAAGTTTTGTCATTAGAAGATCGCTTCTAAGATTGCGGACGCGAGGCTATGGTCAGGATTTTGCGGATGCCGTTAAAAAAAGTAACACACTTGATGATCTACGAAACTTCTTTTCTATTAAAAGGTTGGCCAAGCTTTAATGAGATCAAGACTCGTTGGGACCTTTAAAATTTACAACCATGAGAAGAAGAAAGCCTTTATTATTCTAAGTGAAATTGAACGCTCACAAGGTCACAAAGAAGAAGTAATTCTTGATGATCTCACTATCGAGCACGTTCTGCCACAAGCATTAACAGATGAATGGCGAGATATGTTGGGCAATGATCCTGTGAATACGCATGAGAGAATCGTTCAGTACCGATCGGAAATTTGACGTTGACCGGTTATAACAAAGAACTAGGGAACTTGCCATATGATCAGAAAAAACAAATATTAAAGGATAGTAAGTTATCAATCAATAGGCAATTTGATAAATTGGATACATGGGGAGAGGCGGAAATTATGAATAGATCAGATTGGATCGCAAAGCAGTTAAATAGGTTATGGCCTAGACCTAAAGATAATCCATAAATTTTCGCATGTGAAATTCTACTAGATTGAGCTGGGGAGCTCTAAATCTATTTGAAATAATTAAATTTTTCGATATACGAAACAGTCTTCCGTGTAGTGAGCCTTTTTGCTGACAATAAAAGTCGTTGAATGGAGGTTAATTTTGAAAAAGCTAACAATCAAAGGATTTGCAGCTTATATGACAGCAGAAGCAACTCGACAGAGGAGTATTCTCAGGCAATATAAATATCCAGAGGAGGATGATGCTAGGGCGAAAATTATGTATTATCGCGAAGCAAGAGATGTAATATCAGCTTACCATGTTGCAGATCAAGAACCAAAATGGATATTGGACAGGCAAATTATTTGAAAAACCTTGCAGATTTAAACGGCGGCCAAACGAAAACTCGTCTAAATCATAATGTGCGGGCTTTAAGAGAATATGCACATTATTTCTCGGGTAGGGATTTTGAAGTTCTAAATGATTTAAAGCTGGTATTGCAATATGGAGATGTTGTTATTACAGTTCGACCCGACTTACACGTGAGAGAATCGAACAGAGAGAAAATTATTAAACTTGAGTTTGGAGTTGAAAAACCTAGTACGCGTATGATAGAAATAATTTCACAAGCAATGTTTCAGGCTGCACAAGTTGGGGGATATTCACTAACAAGTTCAGGGGTGCTTTATTTGGATGTGCCCCGCGGGCGTGAATATCGTGGGGCAAGACTTGGTGCGAGGTTGGCGAAAGATATAGAGGCCACTTGCGAAAACATCTCGGCAATTTGGGATAAGATTTAATTTTAAATCAAGAAGTCATTTTTAGAAGTAAATCTATGCAGTAACTATTTGAGAATTGAATTCAGCAAACATAGGTTTGGGACATTATTAACTTCTAGACTATTTCACGTTCAAACGGTATCAGGCGGATTGATTCAGCCGAACTTACGCCCTGCACCTATCGTTATCCGAAGATTCAAGTGAATTTCCAGCGCGGAAATCTCCACTCTCCGACGCTTGAAGACAATAGCTGGCGCTTGGCTACGATGCAGCCACCGATCGTAGGAACGACCTGATCACCACCTCAAAGCGCTCTGGTTGGTCATACTGCAGCCCGTGACCGGCGTCTTGTATCTGTTCAATACGCAGGCGCGGGTTGAGATTCTGTAGTTCTCGTGCCGTTTCAAGGGAAACCACGCCGTTATCCCCGATAACCAGCAGTATTGGGACGGGTATGGCGCTCACTAAGCTCGTGATACTCAGGGTTGGGCGGCGTAAGAACGTCAAACGCATCGTATTCGCGTTTTCATTCTCGCCTCGGTTACAAGTTCTGACGATCTCTGGCCTGCGCTGCGGGTGCCGGGCGCGTGCCTGGGCCAGCACGTCTTCCCTATCTAAACTGAGAAGTTGGCGGTGTTGCTCCACGGCATCGCTCTCGTACACTTCGCGCTGGCGTTCGAGGACTCAGGAAAGTGGGGTCCGCCAAAATGACGCCGCGCAGTGCCGCCGCGCTTTGACTCGCCACAACGGCCGCAGTCATGCCTCCCATCGAATGCCCCAGCAGGACCGGAGCGGCAAGTCCCAGCCCTTGAATGAGTCCAACGACATCGCGTGCCTGATCCTCGTAGCGATAGCCGGTCAGCGGTGTGCTCGAATTCCCGTGTCCTCTTGCGTCGGGCATCACGACGTCGAACTCAGCTTCGAGCGCGCGTGCCAAAGGACTCCAGCAGGCTCCGCTTCCGGTCAGTCCATGGAGTAGGACCACTGGGGGCTTGGCTCCTCCCGTTCTCAGGTAGTGGATGTCGATGCCGTTTGCTTCGCAGACTGCGCTCGTCCAGTTCGTCATTTATTCAGGTGTTATTGTCGAAGATGCCGAGCGTATTTCTCGGCGCGAAGATGCTGAGTGCTTTTCTCGCAGATGCCGAGAGTTCTTATCGGCGCGAAGATGCCAAGTGCATTCCTTGGCGCGGCGCATCGAACGAGGACGGGTGTCAATTTGCTTTAATTCACCGTAGTAGATAAACAGAAAGTTCAAAAAATCTACGTTCATCTATGTGTATCTCCGGTGAATTTCTATTTAAGAAACGCTCTCTAAGAGCTGCCTGATCTGCGGATTGCTTTTTTTGTTCTTCCTTTGTGTTCCTTAGTGCACTTCGTGGTTAAATTCTTTCCTCTTGACATTCACCACAGTTGCTTTGCGGTTAAAGGCCCGGGGAGCCTGACGTATTCACCGATGACCTCGCGCCATAGCGTAGCCCATCGATGAGTAGGGCGATTATGCGCCGCGTACGCTCGGGATCATCGTCTGAGGCCTGCCTGGACAGGTTCCCCACCGCACTTAGCAGGTCGTCAGCATTGACATCCGCGCGTACTTCGCCTGCTGCGACCGCTGCATCCAGTAATTTTCGAAACGCGGGTAGCAGTCGCGCCTGGAAGTAGGCGGGCAGGGGTTCGAAGGCCGGACTTCCGGAATGTAATGCTGCGCCTAGCCCTCGTTTGGTAGCAATAAAGTCCGCGTATCGCTGCGACCATCTCGCCAGTGCCTCGCCGGGGCCGTGCTCGGCAGCCAGGGTTGACGCAGCCTCTGCGCACGCATCGATTTCGTGACGAAAAACCGCCGCTACCAGGTCGGCCCGCTGCGGAAAGTGCCGGTAAAGTGTGCCGATGCCTACGCCGGCCTTTTCTGCGATCTCTCGCACTGGTGCGTCCACTCCGGAGGTCTTGAATACCGCCAGGGCCGCCTGCAGCAGCGCGTCGATATTGCGCTGCGCGTCGGCTCGCACCCGTTTCTCCATCCCGCCCGTAACTTCCAAGCTATCACCTTTGCCTTCCGGTTTATCGTCCATCACACCTCCTTGACAAGTGGAACGTTGTTCCGTATAATACGGAATGTTGTTCCACTTTATCAATAATAGCACATTATGGTGAAGATGACCATTATTAGTTGGACTGGAGGAGATTTACATGAAATACCGTACGCTTGGAAAAACGGGCATCAAGGTCAGCCCGTATTGCCTGGGGGCCATGATGTTGGGTGCCGTTGGCGGCAATCCCGACCACGAAGACTCGATCCGTATCATTCACAAGGCGTTGGATGCAGGCATCAACTTTATCGATACCGCCGATAGGTACAGTCAGGGGGTGTCGGAGGAGATCGTCGGCAAGGCTCTCAAAGGTCGGCGCGAGAATGTTGTCCTCTCCACCAAGGTAAACGGCACGATGGGTGATGATCCGAACCAGCAGGGCAACTCGCGGCGCTGGCTGATCCGCGAAGTGGAAGCCTCGCTGCGCCGCTTGCAGACCGACCATATCGATATCTACCTGATTCACCGTCCGTCACCGGATACCGATATCGAGGAAACCCTCTCGGCCCTCACCGATCTGATGCGGGCAGGCAAGGTGCGCGCCATCGGATCCTCGACCTTCCCCGCCTCGGACATTGTGGAAGCGCAGTGGGTCGCGGAACGGCGCGCTCTGGCACGCTTTCGCGTCGAGCAGCCGCCTTACTCCATCTTGAGCCGCGGCATCGAACGCGAGGTGCTTCCGGTTTGCCAGCGCTACGGGATGGGCGTTATGGCCTGGAGTCCGCTGGCGAGAGGCATGCTTACCGGCAAGTATCGTAAGGGCCAGCCACTCCCCGACAGCCTGCGCGTCAAGTTCTCCCCCAAACAGATGAGCGACGTACAACGGCTGGATGCGGTCGAGCAGCTGCTCGTCGTGGCGGAGCAAGCCGGGTTGCCTCTGACGTCATCTGGCAATGGCTTTCGCGGTGGCCCACCCCGGTGTGACGTCGTCAATTCTCGGCCCGCGCACTATGGAACAGCTCGACGATCTGCTCGCGGCCGCCGAGGTCGTTCTTTCCGACGACATTCTGGACGCTATCGACCAGATCGTTCCCCCGGGAACCGACGTCGGGATTCCCGACGCAGCCAGCTACGTCCCGTTAGCGATCAGCCAGGCAAGCCTGCGCCGCCGCCCAACCGCCGACCGCGCCGCTGCCTGACCCGGTATAACAAGATTTGTTATATCAACATCAAGTAACTACTCACATTTTCAGTAAGCCCCCGAATTTTTTGATATGGGCGGTGTTCTCCAGCCCATATCAAAAAATTCAGAATTCACTTCCTCCCCTTTAGGGAATAGCATCACCGTTTTTGTTCTATTAACATCAAGGTTCTACTCACACCCTCTGCCTGAAGTACCCGAAAAAACGATATGTGCAGGTGAATTTCCTGCGCGATTCTTCCCTCCCCTTAAGGGTAAGGCCGGGTGAGGTCCTTGTGGCAACATCAAAATAACACAAATGTACTTACTAATAAAGGAGGCTTAATATGAAAGCAGCAGTTATTAATAAGTTGGGAGATATTCCAAGGTACGAAGATTTCCCTGATCCTGTTTTAAATGACGGTGATGTTACGGTTAAGGTAAAGGCTGTAATATTGGATTATGCGATCAAAGCGCTTACAGCAGGTTCTCACTTTGCCAGCAAACAGTTCTATCCAAAATTACCGGCTGTTGTCGGCTACAGTGGTATAGGTTCTCTCGAAGATGGATCACTTGTGAGTTTTCGAGGCATAAAGCCTCCATATGGTTCCATGGCGGAAAAGGTAGTGATACCAAAGGCTTTCGCCACTCCAATTCCCAAAGGAATAACTGCAGAGCAGGCAGCAGCTATCCCGTCTGCTGCATTAAGTTCTCTCGGGCCTCTTAAATATGCCGCAAAGCTCCAATCGGGTGAAACTGTTCTGATTAACGGCGCTACAAGTGTTTCAGGCATGCTTGCCGTACAGATTGCAAAGCATCTTGGAGCAGGGCGGGTTATCGGAACAGGAAGGAATCCGGAATCGGGAAAAAAGCTGAGGGAGTTGGGCGCGGATGCTTTTATTAACCTTAACCAGCCGGATGAAAAAGTAATGGAAGACTTAAAAAGAGAAGCCGGTAAAGGCTACGATGTGATACTTGATTATCTCTGGGGCCACCCGGCGGAAGTGATAATGAACACCTTTACCCCAACTCAGATCGGTGTACCGGGTAGAAGGACCCGTTTCGTTCTGATCGGAGGCTTGGCAGGCCGGACCGCACAAATCTCAGGTCAAAGCCTGTTGACTTCAGGCCTTGAGATTTATGGAATGGGTGCACAGACTCCACCTGAGGCTCAGGCGGAGGGTACCAGGCTTGTATGGGAAATGATAGGACAGGGTAAATTAAGCGTGGACATTGTAAAGTTTCCCCTTAAAGACATCGAAAAAGCATGGGACATGGAAGAACATGGAAAAAGGATAGTTATTGTCCCATAGGTATCCGCTGTGGAAATTGCTTCCGTTCTGATGATTTGTTCTATAAGATCCCGAATTTTTGTATATGGGCGGTGTTTTCCAGCCCATATACAAAAATTCGGGATTTTCTCCCTCCCCTTTAGGGGAGGGCCGGGGTGAGGTCCTCAACATCAACATAACACAAATGTACTTAACAATTAAGGATAGCGCCATTTTCGCAATCTAATACAGCCATGTTAATGGCAAAAAAGGAGATTAACTATGAATGACAAACACGTCGCCCTGGTCACCGGGGCCAATCAAGGGATCGGTCTTCAGATCGCCAAGGATCTCGCCGCGCACGACTTCATTGTGCTCGTCGGGTCGCGCAACTTCGAGAAGGGGGAGATAGCCGCGCAAGAGCATCGGGGCGGCAGCTCATGCCGTGCAGCTCGACGTGACCGATCAAGCCTCCATCACCGCCGCGGCGGAGCGTGTTCGCAAGGAGTTTGGCCGCCTCGACGTGCTGGTTAACAACGCGGCTATCTCGAATACAGGTAAGCGGTCCGGCCAGTCCGTCGAGGAGTACGCCAGGTTGAGCCGCCCGAGCAACGTGTCCCTCGATGAAGTGCGCGCCATATGGGAGACCAACGTGTTCGGCGTCCTCGCCGTTTACCAGGCGATGCTGCCGCTCCTGCGCGAATCGCCGAACGCCCGCATTGTCAATGTGTCGAGCGGCGTTGGCTCGCTGGCAATGAACTCGGACCCAGCCCACCCCGGGCGCGCGATCTTCGGCCCCGGCTACTCTGCGTCCAAATCGGCCCTCAACGCTATGACGCTTGCCATGGCGATTGAGCTGGAGCCGGAGGGCATCAAGGTCAACGCCATCTCCCCGGGCTTCGTCAAGACGAACCTCAACAACTATGCGGGCACGCTGACGGTCGAGGAGGGTGCCCGTGAAGCGGTGCGTGTTGCCCTTCTTGGGCCGGACGGCCCGACAGGTAAGTTCACGCGCTGGGAAAACGAAACCATCCCGTGGTGATGTAGGCACGCTCGCGTTATCAAAGAGATTGTCGTTCTGGCCACAAAGGTGTACCTTTGACTCATGCAACTTCTTTTAACTACTCACGGCCTCTGCATAAAATACCCGGAAAAATGGATATGCACGGGGCGTATGCCCCGTGCATATCCATTTTTCCGAAGGTGCAGGTGAATTTCCTGCGCGAAATTTCTTGTCCCAGGCTGAAAGCCTGGGACAAGAAATTGAGTAGTTACCACCTCTCAATTAATTGAAAAGGAAAAATATGAAAATTATAGTAACAGGTTCACTTGGCCATATCAGCAAGCCCCTTACTCAGGAATTGCTGCAAAAGGGCCATTCCGTCACCGTCATTAGCAGTAAAGCCGAAAGACAAAAGGAGATTGAGGCCTTGGGCGCTAAAGCGGCCATCGGCACAATGGAAGACGCCGATTTTCTATCGTCGGCTTTTAAAGGTGCCGATGCTGTCTATGTGATGGAAACGATGGGTCCGGGGGGTTACTCGGACCAAAATCTTGACATCAATGCTGCAATTAGCAAGGTTTGCAATAATTACAAACAGGCCATTCAACAGTCGGGCGTCAAGCGTGTCGTTCATCTCAGCAGTATTGGCGCTCATACCGATCATGGCAATGGTATTCTTTCTTTTCATTACTATGCGGAAAAGATTATCGATCAACTGCCGTCCGATGTTGGCATTACGTTTATGCGTCCCGTTGGCTTTTACGGCAATTTATTGGCCTTTATACCCGTCATCAAATCGCAGGGCATGATTGTTTCAAACTACGGCGGAGATGTTATTAAGCCCTGGGTTTCTCCCATCGATATTGCCGATGCCGTTGCGGAAGAAATTACAACTCCATTCGTTGGCAGAAAAGTGCGCTATGTGGCCAGCGAGGAAATTTCCTGCAATGCGATAGCAGGTATTTTAGGTGCAGCCATAGGCAAGCCCGACTTGAAATGGATCGTTATTTCGGATGAACAAATGCTCAACGGCATGATTGCTGCCGGTATGAATCCGCACATTGCAGCCGGTTTGGTGGAAATGAATGCAAGTGCAGGTACGCCCGGTGGTAAGTTTTATGAGGATTACTATCGGTACCAGCCGGTTTTGGGAAAAGTAAAAATAAAAGACTTTGCCAGGGAATTTGCCACGATCTATAATCAAAAATAAAGACCATTAAAATTATGGCAATCGGTTAAACTACACCGGTTTTTGCCGGCTCATAATAAAGCGCTATTGTACCGGAGCCAAAGGTTTTTGTTTTTATAGAGTTTAAGATTTATTCTATCGTTTATGTTTTTAAATAATCGCAAACCGTTTCCTAAAATAATTGGCTGAACACAGAGTTGATATTCATCGATTAGATCGAGTTGCGTTAACGTTACTATTAAACTTGGGCTGCCGGCTAAAATGTTTTTACCTGCTTGTTGCTTGAGTTCCAGGATTTCTTCTTTAATACCTCTCTTTGCCAGCTTTGCATTTTTCCAATCGACATTTTTCAGCGTGTGGGAAAAAACAATTTTGGAAATGTTGTCTATTAATACCGCAAATTCATCGGTTGGTTTGTTGCCGGTGGGGTTTTTTACTACGGTTGGCCAGTAACTTTCCATGAGTTGGTAGGTTACCCTTCCGTATAAAAGGGTGTCTGCGTTACTTAATAGCTCGTTGTAATGTTGAAGTGTTTCATCGTCTGCGATCATTGCCGTGTGGTCGCAAAACCCGTCAAGATCTCATATTTATGGCTGCAATTAGTTTTCTCATATAATTTCTCCCTAAGCTCCAACAGTACCTGTCTCAACTTTTCCAGCTCGTTTGTAATTTGCAAAGATCACACCATTTAACGTAACCAGGCTGTCTGTTAATGTAAAGGCTGCCGGGATCGTACCGTCGCCGAACAGCTTCTTCCCTCTGCCAAGCGTCAGCGGGAATGTCTTGAGCCATAGTTCGTCCACTAGATCGTTCTTGAGTAGCAGTTGGATGAGCTGACCGCTGCCGTGCACCTGAATGTCAGACCCATCCGAGCTTTTAAGCTTCTTAATACCTTTCACGTCTTTCAGGAACACTGAGTTTCCCCAATCCGATGTATTCATGGTATTGGACAGCACGTATTTTGTGGCATCATTGATACCTGGCCACATGTCTGCGTGTTCAGGCCAGTAGGAGGCAAAAATCTCAAATGTTTTTCTGCCTAAAAGAAGATCTGCAGGTTTCATCTGTTTTTGCATTAACTCACCAGCCGCTTCGTCAGCTTTGGCAAAAAATGGTGCGGTCCAACCGCCATATTTGAAACCGCCCGATGTATCTTCCTTAGGTGCACCAGGTGCCTGCATGACTCCATCTAATGTGATAAATGATAGAACGATTATTTTTCTCATTGTTGCAGCCTCCAAAGTTTAATGTCTAAAAACATATACAACAATAATAAGACAACGGGATTATAGAACATGCGTTCTGCGCTGTCAATGCTTACGCCTAATTAATTATTTCCCCTTTTCCTAATCCAATCCCCTTAAACCCAAAACTCAATACGCCATGGACACTGTGGACACAGTGGACAAAAATCTGTAAGTCCTGATACTCCATGGACACTTTTTTTCTTGACAACAGAACACTTGTTCTATATAATAATTGTATCTGCTCACAGCCCTTGCATGAAGTACCCGAAAAAACGACATGTGCAGGGCGCACGCCCTGCGCGGAATTCTCTAGTCCCAGGCTGGAAGTCGAGCTTAGCGAAGATGTCGCAGATGGCGAGTGTTTTCCTCGCCAAGTAGGGGTGAGCAGATACCAATCATTTCTATAACCAAGGAGTATCAAATGATTCAATCAGCCTCTTTCTCCCCTCCCTTTATTCCCGATGCTGCACCGGCCTCCGGACCTATCTTCACCGATCTACCTAACTGGCGGCCTGAAGGTACCCCCAAGCATCACATCTACCAGCAGTACTTCACACCCGCCGAACGCCGTATGCTGGACGCTGTTCCTCCTGATGATGTGACCGGCGAGATATTGCTTCTCCGCGTCCTGCTCGCAGGTTGCTTCGCTCAGGTACCGCGTACCCCCGCCGCTAAAAAGCGATCCCCCTTCACCATGAAATTTAACATTGACTTGTTGACCACCTTCAGTCGCGTTGCCATCGTCATTGGCGGTCTTGTCGCCCTTCAGAACAAAATGCACAGCTTGAAGGACACCGTGGGAGATATTATCTTGCAAGCCATTCGTGAATTGGATCCGTATAAAGATTTGTGTTAAGGAGAAAATATGAAAAGGAAACGTGGTGCCCAGCCTGGAAATAATAACGCCCTCCAACATGGCTTGTATTCGGCCGCCTTCAAAGCCGAAGAAAACCGCCTCTTGGGTGAGTCGTCAGCCACCGACCTCACCCCCGAGATCGAGCTCATCCGGGTGATGAATACTCGTTTTCTGGAATCCCTGCAAACGAACCAGCCGCTGGATCTTGAAACCCGGCTTTCTGCTTTGCGCGTCGTCAGCCTCAGTTCCCAAGCCATCATGGGCCTTATCCGTCTTCAATCCCAGCGCATAGTGGCAAATAAGGAAATGGATGACATCATGCGGCAAATTTCATCCATACCCGAAGATGAACTGGATGATGACTAAACCAAAGAGATAAGTTCACGCCTTACCATTCGTTCCTCTTTCGTTCCAGGAAACAAATAAAGGCAATACCTGTACTTTAACAATTCAATATTCTTACGCAAGTCCCCCCCTTACCAACACGATAAGGGGGGGCATGGTTGAACCCTTACGTTTTCTGTAAGCAGATTTTTACGTTCTTCTCCGCGGGCTCTGCGGTGAAAATATTTCCCTTGTTCTTGAAGTTTTTGAGTTCTTCTCAGCTGAATTCGCGAAGCATAGCATCTCCGTTTTTTCTCTTAGGGGACGAGTCCCCGCTCTTTTTCTTGGAGGATAGCATCCCCGTTTTTGCTTTTAGGGGACCCTGAGGGTCGCGAGCTCCACGGTGAAAATTATTCCTTTGTCCTTGAATTCAATCTGCCTGATCTGCGGATTGCTTTTTTATTGTTCTTCTTGTTCTTCCTTTGTGTTACTTAGTGCCCTTCGTCTTTAAATTTTTTTCTTATTTGACGGACCAGCAATAAGCCTTTGCCTTACCCCGAAGTACCAGATCATTAATTTCTTTCCGATTTTTCGACCACAATCGTCGCCTCAGTAAGCAACGCGGCAATCGCTCCGACCGCAGCCAAGTCGGCGCCAACAGCGCACCGACCACGCCAAAGGTAAGCGGTATTTCTATCACCGTTCCGCCCTCCTTGTTTTTGATGATGATCCTGCGGATATTGCCCTCATGGACAAGTTTCTTGATCCTTCCCAGCAGTTCTTCACCGTTCACGTGGAACTCTTCCGTACGAAACTTTTCTTCAGACATGTTGATCTCCTTCGTGATTCTTTACATCTGTGTAATTCGCGAAGCATCCTTTAAGGGCTGCGCAATCAGCTGATTGCTTTTTATTGTTCTTGTTCTTCCTTTGTGGTACTTCGTGTCCGTTGTGGTTTAATTCCATTCTTTTGACATTCACCACAGTTGCTCCGCGGTGAGATCGCTTTGTAAGAGAAATTTTAAGTTCTCAATCCATAAAGCTAGCAGGTTTGGCCGATTTTTTCTTTACATCTGTGTAATCTGCGCAATCAGCGGATTATTTCTAAACTTCGTATCAATAGATCATTACTCGAACCACTTCGCATCCAACCTCGGCCACTCGTCCGACTGGTCAGCCCGCTCCTTCCAGTTCTCTTTTCCGCTCCATGATTCGATCCTGATCTCATAAACAGATGTACGTTCCAGCTCTTTTTTGGTAGCAGACCGGTAATCCCTGCCCAGCTCCATTTTGTCGAAATATTTTGCGATGAGCTTGTGCAGCGCTTCGCGTTTTTCCTGCTCATCTTCGATGACGAATGCACCGCCGAATACGACGGCGCTTCGGTATTGAAGCGAAAATTCCAGCGCCACGTTGGAAGGCAGGACCTTGCCCAGCTCGCTCACCTCCACGCAGACCTGCGGGTGCTGCTCGATATTGGAGCGGATGCGCCCCGCGATATTCGAATGGAAGATGATGCGCTGGTTGGCCTCATCGTAGAAATAGGTCGTGGGGGTGACGAACGGCTGGTTATCCCAAACAGAGGCGATATGCGCAATTTGTCCACGGCGCAGGAAGTCTCGGATCCATTCGTCATCGCGGACGTATTCAGGCCGCCGTTGGTGGGCAATCGGTAGGTTCTTATCCAGGTCATAGTTGCGTGGCATGTTATTTTCCCAGGTTTAGTTTATAGATCCACAGCTCGAATAAGAAAGCCAGGACGCCGGATGAAATTGTGTAAGCCCAGTTGCAGGACGGGCAGGCATAGCCGATCGCCTTTTGCACAAAATAGACGGCCGCTCCAAAAGTGATGCCGCTCAGCAGGGCCACCTCGATGGTTTGGTAAAAGGAAACACTGTTTACTTTGTATTTTCTGGGCAGGGTTTTTGTATCCCACTTGAAAGCCTTTATCAGCTTGCCGTCTTTCGATCGGTGGATCCAGTAATCCTTCAGTTGGTTCATGGCCAGCATAGAATCATACCAGGCAGCGCGCAAACGGGATAACTGTAAAGTGGTCAGCGTGCCGAGTAGGGTCAGGATGAAGAATAGGCTGCTGAAAACCCACGCAACGAATGTCGGGTCGAAGTTGTTGTTTAAGAATTGTGTGCTGAACAGTGCCGCGATCAATGAGCCGACCGCTACCAGGTAAAACGAGGAGAACGCGCGCCCGGTCCTCATCGGCCTGAAAAGCGGATCGGGCAATGTACTCGAACTCGGTCTTCAATATTTCTTCGTCACTGAGTCCCTGGTTTTTATTTGGTTTTCCCGGCAAGGTATTCTCCGATTTAATGGTTAATTGATTATACGTTAAAAGACAGGGCTACCTTCCGGATTAAGTGAGAAGTGGCGCACCTCAATTAAATATATCCGGTTAAACCAGGATAGTGCATGGCGCGTTGAAAGAAGATCAGCGTCAATTTGCTCTGACCACCTTTAAAAGAAAGTTCGAAAAAAATCTACGTTTATCTCCGTTTATCTCCGGTTCAAGACTTGCCTCGGGCCAATCAGTCACAATGGTGTTATATTTTGAGCAGGGATTTCTACTACTCAAGGAGTCTTCAATGCTCACCGTAGAAAAAGTGGACACAAACAATAAATCTCAGGCCAAACGTTTTGTTCAGTTTTACTATGATCTATACCAAAATTGCCCGCAATGGGTGCCGCCTTTGTTCATGGATTCCTACCTGCCTCTCAACCGCAAGAAGCATCCTTTCTTCCAACACTCCGCTGCCGATTTTTTTCTTGCCGTACGCGATGGGAAAATAGTGGGGCGCATCTGTGCGGGGGAGAACAAGCCTTTTAATCAATATCACAAGGTGAAAAAGGCGCAGTTCTATTATTTCGATTGTATCGATGACATGGAAGTTGCAAAAGCTCTTTTTGATGCCGTATTCGATTGGGCTCATTCCCATGACCTCGATACGATCGTTGGCCCTAAAGGGCTCTCGCCATTCGACGGTTATGGCATCCTGGTCGAAGGTTTCCAGCAGCGCCAGATGATGACCATGATGAATTACAACTATGATTACTATCCCAGGCTGATCGAAGCGCTCGGATTTGAGAAAGAAGTGGATTTTGTCTCCTGCTATCTGCCCGCCGAATCTTTTCGCATTCCTGAACGCGTCGAGCGCATCGCGAACCGTGCCAGGGAACGCGGTAATTTGGTGGTCCAGGAATTCAAAAGTAAGAACGAACTGCTTAAATGGGCGGCGCGGATTGGCAAAGCGTACAACGAATCCTTTATCAATAACTGGGAATATTACCCGTTCTCTCCCGGCGACGTCCAGTACGCTATCGATAACGTATTTTTGGCCGCGGACCACCGCTTGATAAAAATCATCACTCACGGCGATGATATCGTCGGTTTCCTGTTCGCTTTTCCAGATGTTTCTGCCGCCTTTCAGCGTGCCAAAGGCCACTTATTCCCATTTGGCATTATCGACCTGCTGCTGGAAATGAAGCGGACGAAAATTATTGCGGCGAATGGCATGGGTATCCTGCCGGAATATCAGGGTACCGGCGGAAACGCTTTGCTTTATTACGAAATGGGCAGAACGGTCCTTGGTTACAATCAATTCGATCACGTCGAGATGACACAAGTTGCTGAAACCGCATATCAAATGAGAGCAGACCTAAAGAACCTGAACGGTATAGAGTATAAAAACCATCGGGTTTACCGGAAAATTATATAAATCTTAACTACACAGCCCTGCATGAAATTCCCAAAAAAAGGATATGCACGAGGCGTACGCCCCTGCATATCCTTTTTTCCGCAGGTGCAGGTGAATTCCCTGCGCGGAATTCTTTGTCCCAAGCTGAAAGCGTGGGACAAAGTCAGTGTAGATAAAAAAATCCCGTCCAATTTTGGACGGGATTTCGTTGGTCTGTGGAAAGATGTCTTACAGAGGCATCACGTTGGCAGCCTGCGGGCCCTTCGGACCCTGCTCTACCGTGAATTCCACCTTCTGGCCTTCCACGAGCTTACGGAAACCGTCGCTCTGGATCGCCGAGTAGTGGACGAACACGTCTGGGCCACCGTCGCGGGAGAGGAAGCCGTAGCCTTTCTCCGCATTGAACCACTTGACCGTTCCGACGATACGTTCGGACATTGCTTTGCCTCCTTTTGGCAACCAAAGAAAAAAATTAGTGATGATGTCGCACGTCCATCGAACGGTCAAAACAAAATGACCCGCCGAAGTGCCCTCGGGTCAAACGTCCATATTCCAACGATAACGTACTGGCATCTTACAAACTCCGATGATACAGTCAATCCCTTAAACCGTCAAGGAATTAATCTGGCTATTAAGTACTGTTTATCTGGTTGGTCATGCCAACTGGCATCCCGAATTCTATAAATGGTATATCATTGGGGCATGGACGCCATTTTCGAATTCCATATATCGCGCCGCGCGCGTCAGACATACCAGTTTGACGAAGCCCTCTTCGCGACGGATGGCCGTCTCATTTTCTCCGATTTTAGGGCGGCTCGCCGGTTCGTAGACCGGATCTATGCCGTCAGTGGACGGCTTGTACCCGCCTCCGATATTTACGCCATGGGGCTGATCGACGAGATCCTGCACCTGGTGATCCGTCATTATGAAAGGCAGAACCCGGGTGTGATGGCCCGCGCCCTGGATTTTTTACGTGCCGGCCTGGGAGACAGGCTGGAAGATACCCTCGTCAAATTTATTGACGAGTTCCCGCCTCTGCCGGTCTATCACGGCCAGTTATCCGTAAGTGAATATCTTTCCGGTTCGAGCAGCGGCATTGCACACCGCCAGGTATCCATGGAAGAAATGCTGCTCGTCAACATTGCCAACCAGAATCCTGCCATTGAGTCTTACAAGGAATTCTTTGATGATTCTGTTCTATACGGAACCGCATATCCCGATTCGATCCGGTTGCTGGGAGATTTTCTAGCAAGGCAGGCGGCGATTGGTGATCGGGGTGGCGGCGTAAGTGAATCCCTCTACGAGATGTTGGTCAGCCCCTCCAAGGCCTCGCCTTACTCGCTTGAAGGGCAGTTGCAATATTTGTTGGATAAATGGAGTGAAATTCTTGGCAGGGATATCCTCGACCGCATTGTACGCGCCATGGACTTTGTCCGAGAAGAGGCCATCCGCCATACAGGCCAGGGTGGGCCTGGCGACCAGGCGCCTCTGCTTGATTTTCATGGCGAGCCTGAATATGAACGATATAGTCCCGACAAAGATTGGATGCCGCGGCTTGTCCTGATTGCGAAGAACTCCTACGTATGGCTCGACCAGCTTTCTAAGAAATATCAACGTTGGATTAAAACCCTCGATCAGATCCCTGATGAGGAACTTGACCTGTTGGCCTCGCGCGGTTTCACAGGTCTCTGGCTGATCGGTTTGTGGGAACGCAGCCGCGCCAGCCAGCGTATCAAACAGCGGATGGGGCAGGCGGACGCAGTCGCGTCGGCTTATTCACTGGATTCCTATGAAATCGCTGCCGACTTGGGCGGTTGGGAATCGCTCGGTAATTTGCGCGCTCGGGCCTGGCAGCGTGGGATCCGTCTTTCAGCGGATATGGTGCCGAACCACATGGGCATTGATTCAGACTGGGTCATTAACCACCCTGACCGGTTCCTGTCCCTCGCTGAACCCCCATATCCATCCTATACTTTTAACAGTGAAGACCTGTCGGACGACTCACGCGCAGCAATTATCCTTGAAGACCATTATTACAACCACTCCGATGCCGCCGTTGTATTCAAACGGGTCGAGCGTACCTCGGGCGAAATGCGCTACATCTACCATGGCAACGACGGCACTTCTTTCCCGTGGAACGATACGGCGCAATTGGATTATTCCAGCGCCGAGGTGCGGGAGGCCGTCATCCAGACGATCCTGCACGTAGCCCGCAACTTTCCCATAATCCGTTTCGACGCAGCCATGACCCTCGCCAAAAAACACATCCAGCGGTTGTGGTTCCCGGAACCGGGCGCAGGTGGCGCGATCCCTTCGCGGGCCGAGCATGGACTCAGTAGGCCAGAGTTGGATGCGAAAATTCCCTACGAGTTCTGGCGGGAAGTTGTGGACCGAGTTGCCGCCGAAGTTCCCGAAACGCTCCTGCTGGCCGAGGCGTTCTGGATGATGGAAGGTTATTTCGTCCGCACGCTCGGTATGCACCGCGTCTATAACTCGGCCTTCATGCATATGCTCCGCGATGAGGATAATGCCAAATATCGCCAGGCGATCAAAAGCACGCTCGAATTCGACCCGCAGATCCTGAAGCGTTATGTGAACTTCATGAACAACCCAGACGAAAAGACCGCCGTGGAACAGTTCGGCAGCGGCGATAAATATTTCGGCGTTTGCATTTTGCTTTCCACATTACCGGGCCTGCCCATGTTCGGGCATGGACAGATCGAGGGCTACCGGGAAAAATATGGGATGGAGTATCGCCACGCCAAATGGGATGAGACCCCGGATGAAGGATTGGTGCGCGGCCATGAATGGAAGATCTTCCCGCTTTTACATCGCCGTCCCCTTTTCGCCGATGTCGAGCATTTCGAGCTCTATGACTTTTTCGATGCTGGCGGCTCGGTGAATGAGAATGTCTTCGCTTATTCAAACTGCCAGGGGGATCTTCAAGGGGGGCTTGGCGAGCGCGGTCTCGTTATTTATCATAACAAGTATGCCGATGTGCGCGGCTGGATCAAAATCTCTACTGCAGTGATCGATAAGGGTTCCGGTAGGTTGGACCGAAAATCACTCGGTCAAGGATTGGGCTTGCCAGAGGATGGATATGCAATCTTCAAAGATTATGTCACGCACTTGGAATATATCCGTCCCAATCGCGAGTTGATTGAAAAGGGGATGTATTTGGAATTAAGCGCTTATCAATGCCATGCCTTCTTGGACTGGAGATTTGTAGAGGGCGATGAATGGAAAGCCATCAACGACTCACTGAATGGGGCAGGGGTCGAATCAATACAAGCGAGGCGAGAGGAAATGTTTACCGTGAAGGCAGGGGAAAGAAAGAAAGATGAAGAGAAGAAAGAATCGGCCAGGAAGCCTGTGACAAGGAAGAAAGCCGCGGGTGGGATCAAGAAGGAAAAAAGGAAGAAAGAACCGATAAGTAAAAAAGCAAAACCCGGCTCCGGGAAACCGGTGAAAGCTGTAAAAAAAGCAACCATAAAAGCGCAGACAAAAACTATAAAGAAAAGCGCTGTAATAAAACCGGGCAAGAATAAAACCGCCGGTAAAAAAAACACCGGCACGAAGTTGTCCCCAAGAAGCCTTTGAAGCGAAAAGCGGTTCCGCCGGTCAAAAAAAAGCCGGGTAAGCAATAAAAAAGCCCTCGAGTTCTTAAGAACTCGAGGGCTTACGTTATCTGTTATCTATCCTGCATATGATTTTGATATTCCTGTGCTCCAATTGGGGACGTGCTGGATCAAATTCAAACCGGCAATGTAGAAGTAGCCTGCCGTATAAAGCATCATCCATGGGATGATTCCCCAGCCGATGTAACCGGCCAAAAGATATCCGGTGAGCAGGGCATATAACCCCAGGGCGATCTCGCCCCAAACGAGCGGGCTGACCGGTTGTAAATAAGTACGGTCGATCCTCTTCTGCTTGCCGTGCACATTACTCAGATTAAGCTTGGGGGTTCGGACGAATTTGCCGCCTTTACCCAGCAGCCCTTGAAACACCGCGATACTTGTGCTCAGTGAAATGCCGAAACCGGTAATGGTCATAAGCGGAATTAGTTTAAGACGTTCAAGGAAAGGCGGTGTCTGGCGGGAGGCTGCGACCAGGTATAACAACGGAGGTCCAAAGCCCGCCAGGAAAGAGAACGGAAATATTTTGAACGCAAACGGTTGAAGAAGACCGACTGGCAGGGTAAGCAAAAGCAGGCAAAGCATCAGCGGATGTACCATATAGCCGGTTAGATGCAGGAACGCCATCAAGCGGACAGTCCATGGAATATCGTCACGCTCGAGGACCTTGGGTAGAATTTTTCGTACGACTTGAAAACTTCCCTTGGCCCAGCGGAACTGTTGTTTTTTGAAAGCTTCAACCTGGGTGGGCAGCTCGGCAGGGACAACCACATCGGATCTATAACCGATCTTCCAGCCGCGCATTTGAGCGCGGTAGCTCAAGTCGAGATCCTCCGTGAGGGTATCCCACGCCCATCCGCCGGCATCTTTAATGCAGGCCCGGCGCCACAAGCCAGCCGTTCCGTTGAAGTTAAGGAATAAATCGTTGCTCGAACGGACCGTTTGCTCAACAATGAAATGACCGTCAATGGCCATTGCCTGGGCGTTTGTAAGTGAATTATATGTCCTGTTGGTGTGTCCCCAGCGGGTCTGCAGGCACCCAAGCGCACTGTTTTGGAAAAGTGGAACCGTCTTCTTTAGAAAATCCGGTTTGGGGACAAAATCGGCATCAAAGATGGCTATAAAATCACCGGTCGCATGGGATAAGCCATCATCTAAAGCGCCGGCCTTATATCCTTTGCGGTTCGTGCGATGGAGCCATTCAATGTTGACTCCACCCTTCTTGTATTTATCCACCAACTGGCGTACAAGCTCGGCGGTCTCATCAGTCGAGTCGTCCAACACCTGTATTTGTAGGCGGTTAGCCGGATAATCCAATTGTGTTACGGCGCTTAACAGGCGCTCCACAGTATATTTTTCATTGAAGATCGGGAGCTGGATGGTTACCGGTGGCCAATTCCCTGAAGGAAATACGTCCTGTTTATTTTTAAGGGTTTTCTTTATGCGTAGATAAAGAATGGCATTAACCATATTGTTAATCCCGTAAAGAGCCAGCCATGCTATGATGATTAGATAAACAACCGCAAGCAGATCGCTGAGGAGTTGTAATAAAATACCATTATTAAATAACAGGTAAGGATAGCTGATCATTTATTCTCTCCTTTCGTCTCATAAATTATTTTCGGCGTTGTATAAATCAGAACGAAATAACAGGAGTGAATATTACTCATTTCAGTGAAGGGTTTATTAAGTTTTATTAAGAGCTTATTAATGTCTGGAAATGACTTCAAGACCATGACAAGGTTACGGTCTCGTGAGGCAGGCTAAAGTTCCTGCTGGTAATGTCGTTGGAAAAGAAACCTCTACGCGTGGATGCGGCACCGCTTCGCGTCCATGGGATTCGCTGCGCGCTTACTTTTTTCTCTACACTTGCATGACGCGGTATCGTCTCGCTCTATGTAGCTTGACAATGTCACATTCGAAGAAATACCTGATTTTTAGGATATGGGTCGGGTGGTTCACCCAGCCCCAGACCCTAAAAATCGGTCGTCTGTTGAATGATGTGACATTGTCAAAGTAGATGCGGTTAAATAATTGCGGCCACTCGATCAGGGATCCAAGTGGCCGCGGGTGAGGCAGGAGTAGAGGCTTGTAGGATGGGGCAGTCTTAATTAATCGATCCTTGCATGGGTCTTTTCTGCCAGATGAAAAGCACAATATATAGGATTACGAGAGCGCCCAGCCAAAACACTACAGACGATATAACACCGGTACGGGAACTCGTGTAGATCATCGGGTTATATTTCAACCAGGGCAGCGATTCGGGCATGGGTCTTTTGTCGAGAACATAGTAAAGTACATCTTCCAACCCGCTAAATGCGCCAACGAACAAGGCCAGGAGGAAATAGAGACATTCCTTCCACGCATCCCACATCAGAATAACGCCAATGGTTGCATATCCGGCCAGCGATACGAACCAACCCGTATGGTACATGTTGGCATATTTCACCAGTTCATTGGTTTCAAAAACGCGCTGCCAGACCAGGATGTCCGTTACAGTGTAAAAGAATATCGCGATGAGCGCTGCGAAAATTGGGCGAAATTTTTTCATAAGCAGTTATTCTCCAGCAGGATAGTTATTCAAAGTTCAATTGGCCACCAAAGATCGCTGGACGTACAATATTTCGCCCATTCTTCTTAAGGTGTTTCTGTTCCGAATGACTAAAGTATATACTGTGAGTATTAAAAGCATTGCGTGAATAATAATTGCAAAAGTATTATCGACCCTATTCCACCTATACGTTACGTATACAATTGCCATACTTTATCCTTTTCCGTACACATTTTATTCATAATCTGATAGTCCTCAGATCCGATCCTACTTTTCCATTATTTGTGGTTAAATTGCAGGTATGCGTTATATTTATTTTTCTCCTCATCTTGATGATGCTGTCCTTTCCGCCGGCGGTCTGATCTCGGACCAGACAAAATCGGGGATCCCGGTTGAGATTTGGACATTCATGTCCGGTGTTCCCGATGAGGAGCAGTTGACCGACTTTGCCCAATCCATGCATACGATGTGGGGTACAACCAGTGCAAAGGAGACGATACAAATAAGGCGTGAGGAAGACAGGCGGGCAGCCTCACGGGTGGGCGCGAAGGCTATCCACTTTGATTTTCTTGACTGTATTTATCGACGCGGAAAAAATGGGGAGGTGTTATATGATGCGGCGGTATATATGCCGCCTTGTGCGGAAGATGCAGACTTGCCTGCCCAGATCGCCCAGACGATGGTGGCCTGGCTCAAACCAGACGACGTGGTTGTTTCGCAGCTAGCAATCGGCGGGCATGTGGACCATATCCTGGTGCGGAAAGCGGCCGAGATGCTTAAGCGCCAGCTTGTTTTTCGATCTTGATATTCCCTATCTACTGTACCATCCGGAGGAGTTGGGCCCTAAAACGGCTGGGATGAAGGATTTACTTCAGCCGGTTTCCGAGGCCGGCCTGGAGACCTGGTTAGAGGCTATCGAGGCTTACGCCTCCCAACTGGGGTCATTGTTCGAAAGTATTGATTCAATGCGGGAGAGGATGCGGGCCTACTGGTTGGAAGAACGGGGCATCCGATTTTGGAATATTTGAGCAGACAATTGGGCGGGTCTTGATTCGCGCTTTGAATCCATGATATATTAAGCCCGCCTTGGGATTTATAAAGGCACATCATTGCATCCTGTACGGGATGCATATTCTTTCATAAGGAAAGTATTATGCCAACCAAGTTCCTGACCAGGGAAGGCTTCCAAAAGCTTCAGGATGAACTAGACCACTTGCGTACCATCAAGCGGCAGGAAGTGGCCGAGCGACTGCATGAGGCAATGGAAGGCGGTGAGTTGATTGAAAATGCCGAATATGAGGCTGCCAAGAATGAGCAGGCCTTTGTTGAAGGCCGCATTCAGGAATTGGAAATGCTCCTTGCGACTGCCCGTGTGATCGAAGAAGACGAGAAAAACCACCCAAACGGCATGGTGGCAGTGGGTTCCACGGTGACCATTCAGGAACAAGGGTTTGAAGCCGAGACATATACAATAGTCGGTGCGGCAGAGGCCAACCCTCGTGAGGGCAAGATTTCGAACGAGTCGCCGATTGGCAAGGCAATCCTGAATCATCAGGTCGGCGAAAGTGTGCCGGTTGAAACCCCGAACGGAACCTACAAAGTAAAGATCATTAAGGTTAAGTAAAAGGTTTTTCCTTTAGCTGCCCCGCGCATCGTCGCCGTAAGGCGGGCGGCGCGGGGTTTTTTGTTGCAACCGTCACCCCTATCCCTCTCCCGGTTCCCTTCCAGGATCCTTCGTAAGGAGAGGGGGAAATAGATGAAAAATGCCAGAATACACACCGCTTGAAAAAATTCGTTTACAGAAAATCGAGGAACTGCATGCTGCAGGCGTGGAAACATATCCCACCCGCGCGGAAAGGACGCATACCAGCGTGGAAGCCGTCGCGGCTTTCGAAAAGGGCGAGAAAGAGGGGGTTGAAGTCAGGGTAATATTGACGGGACGCATCCGTGCGACACGCGCAATGGGCAAGATTTCATTTGCTCACATAGAAGATGGCACGGGCAAGGTGCAGTTATTCTTCCGGATGAACGAGCTCGGTCAAGAGCGGGTGGATTTTTTCAACAAAATGTTCGACATCGGTGACTTTATCCAGGCCTCTGGAGTAATGTTCCGCACCAAGACCGGGGAAATCACCCTGCATGTGCTTGATTTCAAACTGCTTTCGAAAGCTGTGAGTCCTTTGCCGGCTGCGAAGGACGAAACCCTGGCGGACGGTACCATCCTTCGACATGCTGCACTGGAAGACCCTGAACTGCGCGCCCGGCAACGTTATGCGGACCTGGCCGTCAATCCAGACGTACGTGAAGTCTTCCGTCAACGGGCCGCGACGGTCAAAGCCTTGCGCGAGTTTTTGGATGGCAAAGGCTTCCTGGAAGTCGAGACGCCGATCCTGCAGCCTTTGTACGGCGGTGCAGCGGCACGTCCGTTTGTTACCCATCACAACGAGTTGGACCAGGATATGTATTTGCGGATCTCCTTCGAGTTGTATCTCAAGCGACTGCTGGTTGGAAACCTGGAGAAAGTTTATGAGATCGGCCGCGATTTCCGCAATGAAGGTATTTCATTTAAACACAATCCTGAATTTACCCAGCTTGAGTTTTATTGGGCGTATGCAGATTATCTAAAGGTCATGGAATTAACCGAGGAAATGGTGGCGTTTGCCATCCGGAATGTGCGGGGTGTCCAGAAAGTGACTTACCAGGGCCGTGAGATCGATTTCACGCCCCCCTGGAAACGATTGGAACTGCGCGCCGGATTGAAGGATGTCAGCGGAATTGACATTGCTGAGCATCCGACTGCCGGCACCTTATTCAAGGCGATCGCCAAAACCGGCAAGCTACCCGATCCGAAAGCTACGCGCGGTAAATTGATCGATTTCCTCTTGTCTGAGTTTCTCGAGCCAACACTGATCCAGCCGACTTTTCTTTATGATTATCCCAGGGATATTTCACCGCTTGCCAAATCCAAGCCGGGCGACCCGCTGACGGTCGAACGTTTTGAAGGCTATGTGGCCGGCTTTGAATTATGTAATGCCTTTACCGAAC
>CAVWHR010000036.1:0-44331 GCA_963754835.1 uncultured Chloroflexia bacterium
ACGGCAAAAGCGGGTTTGCCGTTTTGTGAAATGATTTGTGGATCAGTACGTACGCTCATCTCTTTTTTTAACCTCTTGTATTTCTATAATTTTGACGACATTGACATAATTGAAGAGCACTCGATAGCGGCCCACTCTCAGGCGGTAATCATAGCGATGATCCTTCGGCTCAGAAATATCAAGCTTTTTACATTTTGGAAAATCCGCCAACTGGTCCACGCTGTCATGGATAGCCCCCCGGTAATGAACAGGAATCTTTTTCATTTGCTTACTGCTCGGTTATGCCAAATGATTTCATTCATGGAATGATACATAACATTTTATAACATTTTGTCAACCGCTAAAATTACATATTATAACAATAAAGGATGACGATTTTCCCCAACAATAGGTTCCGACAGGGTTCGCAGCGCCGCGGAGCGGCGTCGGCTGCAAACCGTTGTTGGCATGATTGGATTTTCTCCACTTTCTGAGTCGCCCGATCATCCCCTTATCATCGCAGCATCAGCGCGAACACCCCCCAGCCCTGGTATTCACGCGTGTAGGCGGAGTAGCGCTCGGGTTCCGAGGTCAGTTGGGAGCGAACCTCTTTGGCCATCTCGTCGCCGGGATTGGCTTCAAGCCATCGGCGCATGGTGAGCCACTTGGCCGCTTCTATTCTGTCCCAGCCGTTCTGATCGGCCAGGACCATTTCCACGACATCGTAGCCAAGGTGGCCGATGGATGCGAGAAGTTCAGGAAGCAGGAGATAATCGGAGATCGAGTGTGCATGGCACTCCATAGCGACATCTTCTGTCGGTGGCATCTGACGCCAGAAGGGCTCGCCGATGAGGATGGTTCCTCCGTCAAGTAAGCTCCGCTTCAAAAGCTCATTGTTCCGGCTACACCTCCGCCGATCCATGTGGCCCCGACACAGGCCGCGACCTCGACCTTCTCGTCAGAAACATAGCCGGCGGCATCGCCGTGGATGAACTTGACTCGATCAGCGACACCGAGCTCTTCAGCGCGGAGTGTCGCCTGTTCGGTGAACAATTGGCTCATATCTACGCCGGTGCCGACTATCCCATGATCGCGTGCCCAAGTACACAGCATCTCGCCTGAGCCGCTACCGAGGATGGACATGGTTCCCGGTTCTATGCGCAACGCCGCGCCGAGAGTAGCCAGTTTCTCGGGCGTGAACGGGTTGTGGATGCGATGCGCACTTTCGGTGATGGTGAAGATCCTTGGAATGTCCATAGTGAAAACCTCCTTACGGGTTCGAATTTATTTCTCTACTGCCGAACACCATAATCAGCAGTTGACAGGGCAATGCAAACTTTCACTCTACCAAGGCCACCCCGCCCTGGCAATCTACTGGACTAATTAGTTGGCAAAAGATTCTTTTTAAAATGTTTCTTAATACTAAAAATGGATTGTAAAAATATAATTAAGGAAAAATAACCAACAATGTTTCCAAAAATGCCAGCACCAAGGAAGAAATTCTTCATTTCTACATCAGATGGATTTGATGCTAAAATTATAAACCATTTAGCTGCTATAAATTCAAATATAATAAGAAAATAAAACTTGCGCTCATTATGGATAGGTATTAGTGGTCTTACAATAGCGAATCCAAAAACAGCCAAAAAAATAACCTAATAATAAGTTCTCCATCTACTTGAACACACTCATTCTTCCCCCTTTTACTTGCCAACGACGAAGCTAACCAGCGGCGGGTTGATTAGCACTGCCATCCGGAAAGCCCGGAAAAAGTTTATTGCACCGACGTTCAAAAAAGCACTGCTGCCAGCCGTCTGTCGTTTAGCGCTTGGTGTGTGCCGGGCACGGCACATGTTCTTAAAAGTGAGCCGAATGTATCTTATTTTCAGACATTTGGCAAGTCTTAGGCCCATCCGGACGTGCGCATCCTGATCCCGCTGGCGTTGATCATGGGCGCCTCTCAGATCGTGCGCGGCGTGCTCCAGTTTGGACGCAACTTCGGCGCGGAACTCATGGCCCAGCGCATCGAGCGCGATATTCGCGACGAGCTCTACGTTTCCCTGCTCGGCAAAAGCATGACGTTCCACAACCTGCAGCCGGTCGGCGATACGATGGCGCGCGCCACCAACGATGTGCGCGAAGTTAACTTCATGTTCAGCCCGGGCGTCAACCTGGTGGTCGGTTCGATACTGTTCCTGATCATCCCGTTCTTTATCGTTCCCCAGTACAGCCCCGCGCTGCTGCTCACACCCGCCTTGTTCGCCGTCGGTTTCTTCCTATCCCTCTGGCGTTATCTCAAGACGATGTCCCCGATCACCGATGAAGTCCGCCAGACTTTTGGCGAGATGAATACACACCTCTCCGAAGTGCTGGACGGCGTGGAGATCATGAAGGGCGCTGCCCAGGAAGGCGCCGAGGTGGATACCTTCGTCACCAATGCGCGCCGCGTGCGTGACGCCTTTGTACGCCAGGGCGATATCGAGGCCCGCTTCATTCCCAACCTCTTGATCGGCCTCGTCTATGCGGGTGGGCTGTTCCATGCCCTGCTGCTTTTCCGCGCTGGCGTTATCAATACTGGCGCTGTCGTTGCCTACTTTGGCCTGCTCCGTATGTTGGAGTTTCCAACTTTCACCTCCTCTTTTGCTTACACACAAATCTCGCTGGGAGTTTCAGGCGCACGGCGCATTCTGGAATTGATGAACCAGGAGACCAATCTCGACCAGAACACTGCCGGTCTCACCCCGGATATGCGGGGTGAAATCGAATTCCGTGATGTTTCGTTCGCTTACCCCGCCGGCGAAGCTGTATTGCAAAACATTTCCTTCCATGTCAAACCCGGACAAACGGTCGCCATCGTCGGGCAGACCGGCGCGGGCAAGACCTCGCTCGTTAAACTCATCAATCGCACCTACGATGTCACTCGCGGCCAGGTCCTGGTGGATGGTGTGGAGGTCCGCGACTGGAACCTTGCCGCCTTGCGGTCTCAAATCTCGATGATCGAGCAGGATATCTTCCTTTTTTCTCGTTCTATTAGCGACAACATTGCTTTTGGCAAGCCGGGTGCCACACGGGATGAGGTTTTGTACGCTGCGAACGCCGCACAAGCGCATGAGTTTATCGAGACCCTCGATCAAAGTTACGATACTGTCATCGGTGAGCGCGGTGTTACGCTTTCCGGCGGGCAGCGCCAACGCCTGGCGCTGGCCCGCGCCTTCCTGACGGATCCCCGCATACTCGTCCTGGATGATTCGACCTCTGCCATTGACTCGGCCACCGAAGATAAGATCCAGCGCGCGATTGCCAATGCCGCCAGGGGACGCACAACCATCCTCATCACCCACCGCCTGTCCCAGATCCGTTGGGCCGACCTGATCATCGTCATGCGCATGGGCCGCATTGCGGAAATGGGCACGCACGAAGAATTGATGAAAACTTCTGAAGCCTACAGCCGTATATTTAAAGAATAGATGGAATACCGATAACCGGGACTGAATTATGGGCTTTTTTGCCGGACTTAATGCTGAAAAATATGACCGTCAATATTCCGACCGCCAATTGATCGGCCGGATGATCGATTATTTCAAACCCCAGGCCAAACGTTTTGTCTGGGTTTCGATATTGACCGTCCTCATCGCCTCGATCGGCGCCGCCCTGCCGATCATCGTCAGCCATATCGTGGACATACTAAAAAACCAGCCGATGCTCCAGGCTGATCGTCCTGTCCGGCCTGGTGTTGACGGTCATCGGCGTTTGCACGTGGGGATTCAACTGGGCCCGTCGCAGTCAGGTGATCCGCGCCGTGGGTGACGTGGTGCTTGCCATGCGCACGGAAGCCTTCGATGCGGCGGCGGAACATGACCTTTCCTTCTACGACCAGTTCTCTTCGGGCCGCATCGTCTCGCGTATTACATCGGACACGAATGACTTTGGTCAATTGGTCGTCATTGTCACCGATGTTGCCTCGCAGTTGATAACTGCCATCATCCTCGGCGTGGTCATGTTCCAAACCGAGTGGCATATGGCGCTTATCATGTATGCTTTTGCGCCGTTTATGTTTTTGCTCACAACTGTATATCGTAACCTGGCGCGCCGCGCGACCCGCAATGGCATGCGGGCCATGGCCGAGGTCAACCAGGCCATTAAGGAGACGGTCAGCGGGATCGCCATTGCGAAGAACTTCCGCCAGGAGGCCAGTATCTTTGGCATCTTCGATGCGGCCAACCAGCAATCGTATCGCGTCAACGTCCAGCGCGGCCTCGTGTTATCGCTTGTTTTCCCCACCCTGAACGCGGTCACCGGTTTCTTTGTAGCCATCCTGGTTTATGCAGGCGGTTTGAACATTACGCAGGGCATCGTCACCATCGGCGCATGGTATCTCTTTATCCTGAGCCTCGATAGTTTTGTAATGCCCATTTCGAATGTATCCGCGTTCTGGGCGCAGATCCAGCAGGGCCTGTCCGCCGCGGAACGCGTCTTCGCTTTAATCGACGCAGACCCGAATGTGGTGCAGACGGAGACAGCGTGATGTCCCGCGTTTAAAGGGCGAGGTCTGTTTTGAACATCTTGGCTTCCGTTATACGGACAAGGAGCCGATCTTGACTGACTTCAACATTTGCGTCCAGGCTGGAGAGAATTTGGCCCTGGTCGGGCATACCGGTGCAGGCAAGTCGTCCATCGCCAAGCTGATCGCGCGCTTCTATGAATTCCAGGAAGGCCGTTTGCTCATTGACGGTATGGACATCCGTACGCTCGACTTGCAGCAATATCGCAGACAGTTAGGGATCGTCTCCCAGGTCCCGTTCCTGTTTTCGGGAACGGTCGCCGATAACATCCGTTATGCCCTGCCGACCGTGACGGAAGGCGAGATGCTGGTGATGGCAAAACGCATCGGTGACGGCGAATGGCTGGAGACCCTGCCCGATGGCCTGGATACGGAAGTCGGCGAGCGCGGGAACCGGCTTTCGATGGGACAGCGCCAGCTTGTGGCCTTGATGCGGGTTCTCGTCCAGCAGCCGGCCATCTTTATCCTGGACGAAGCGACCGCCAGCATCGACCCGTTCACAGAATGGCAGATCCAGCAGGCTTTGAATCTGATCCTGGAAAATTCCACCAGCATCCTGATCGCTCACCGGCTATCGACCGTCAAGGCCGCCGATCGTATACTCGTTATGGAAAAAGGGCGTATCATTCAGGAGGGCAGCCACGGATCCCTGCTGCAGCAGGGAGGGCATTACGCCATGCTTTACAACACGTACTTCAGGCATCAAAGCCTGGCGTATGTAGAACAGGCCAGGGAGATGGTACAAAAATGAGGCGGGGATCCTTATCTCATGCATAACTTGCTGATTCTATTACGTGATGTCGTTGTTACCCTGAAGAGCGGCCAGTTGCCGCAGCTCGGTTTTTGGACCTATATCATCCTGGCATTGTTGGTGGCGGTGGAGGGCCCTATCGCAACCTTGTTGGGGGCCGCCGCCGCGTCCGCTGGTTTGATGCGTCCGATGCCGGTCTTCTTTGCCGCTGCCGTAGGAAATTTGACCGCCGATTCGCTCTGGTATACGCTTGGATATATGGGGAAAACGGAGTGGATACTTCATTTTGGGCGCCGGCTGGGATTACGGGAAAGCCTGATCGACCATCTAAAACAAAACATGCTTGCTCATGCCACCAAGGTTCTTTTCCTTGCCAAATTGACGGTGAGCTTTGTAATCCCTTCGCTCATCGCCGCCGGCTTGCTGCGGATTCCATGGAGACGCTGGTTCCCGGCCTTGGTCGTCGCAGAGACCCTCTGGACGGGATCGCTGATCCTTATCGGTTATTACACCACGGAGGCGATCAAACGCGTCGAACGGGGTGTGGAATATGCCGTCCTGGCTGCTTCCCTGGCCTTTGTTATATTTGCCATTCTGGCGGGCCGCCGTTTGGTCAGGCAGTTTGATAAAGACACTTCTGAAGCAAATGTCCCGAATAGTTGAAAAAGGAAAGGACAATAAGGAAGCGGTATTATGCAGATTTTAATTTCAGGCATCACATATTATCCTCGCCTGGATGGGCAGTCGATTTTCACGGTCAACCTGGCGGAAGGGCTTGCAAAGCGCGGTCACCAGGTTACGGTCATGTTCCCGTCTGTCGAGGGACATGTCTACAGCAGGGAGCGTAATGGGGTCCACCTCGAAGGGGTGCGTGCAATTGCAATAGCTCCAAAATACCCCGATTTTGCTGTTCCCATTCCTTCTGCCAGGGAAGTCCGGGACATAATTAATGCCGCTCGACCGGAAATCGTACACATTCAGGACCATTACCCTCTGAGCCGTCTAACGATGCGGGAGGCCGAAAGGCAAGGTATCCACATCATGGGCACCAATCATTTCATGCCTGAAAACCTGGCTCAACATGTCCCCCTTCTTTCAAAGATAAAACCGCTTTACAACTGGATTCTGTGGAAATGGATGCTTGCCGTATATAACCGCATGGATCTGGTGGTTGCGCAGTCACGCGCAGCTGCAGAATTGATCCGGGCCCAGGGTTTGAAGCCCCCGGTCTCTCTTGTATCCTGCGGCATCGACCTGGGACGTTTTCGGCTGGACGCCTCTATTGACCAGATTGCCTGCCGCGAGCGTTACGGGCTGGATCCAAAGCGGACGATTTTTCTCTTCGTCGGTCGCGTGGAAAAAGATAAGCGGATCGACGTGCTGCTGCATGCAGCAGCGCGCCTCCAGCGTGATGATATCCAATTGGTGATCGCCGGGCACGGCGGTGCCTCGGAATATTTCGAAGCGCTCTCCAGGTCGTTGAACCTTGGCCAGCGAGTCCGTTTTACGGGTTTCATCCCGAATGAAGACCTGCACGTCTTGTTGAACAGTGTCGATGTTTTTACCATGCCGAGCGATGCGGAGCTGCTGAGCATCGCCTCGCTGGAGGCGATGGCGTGTGGCCGTCCCATGCTGCTGGCCGACGCAGTCGCACTTCCGGAATTGGTCACACCGGGCGTCAACGGATACCTTTTCAAGCCAGGCAGCGCAGAGGACGCGGCTCATTACATGGAACTGCTGGCCAGTCAGCCTGAACGATGGAAAGAAATGGGCCGGGCCAGCCATGAAAAGGCGCAGGTTCACAGCCTTGAAAACACGGTTCAACGTTATGAGGAGTTATATAAAAAATCGCTGGAGACAGCCCCGGTGGTAACCCGTTCAGGTGAGTTCGAAATAGATCGAGCGGAAGCATCTGTCACTTCCCAGGAGGCGGCCCTGGTCCGGCGCTCCAAGCGTTAGCCGAATAACGCGATCACTACAATCCCGGCAAAGATCACGATCGCACCGGCCACTCGGCGTTTGCCCATTTTCTCGCCTAAAAACTGCCAGCCCGCGAAGGCTCCCATTACAACGCTCACCTCGCGGATTGCGCCCGCATATCCCAGGAGCGCGAAGCTGTAAGCCCAGAGAGCAAGGGAATAGGCAGCGACAGTCAGCACACCGATCACCAGCAGCCGTAAATAATGGCTGCCAAGTTCGGTTTTGAGCATGGGCCATCCATAATGGCGAATAACGAGCGGCGCTGAGAAAATGGGCAGTAGTAAAAATATCATGATCGTGTATGGAAGGGCAGGGGTTTGCTGGACTGCCGTGCCGTCAACCACCGTATAAATCGAGATCACGAAGGCTAACAGGAGGGCGAGTAAAATGCCACGTACATGCGGCTTGTCACTTGTATGAAACAAGTCGCTGCTCCCTACAACTAGCAGCCCGAAGATTATTACGATCAGGCCGATTATCCCGCCAACCGTGAAGATTTCACGCAGGAACAGCACGGACCACAGCGCAATAAATGCAGGTGCCGTGCCGCGACCCATTGGGTAAACAAGGGAAAAGTCAGAGTCGTTATAGGCAGCGGATAAAACTACATAATAGGCGCCTTCGAGGAACACGCTTAAGAGCAGGAGACCCCAGATACTTCGGGCAGGTAAACCTGTGAAGAACAAAACGGGTGTGAACAATCCAGCGCCTATCACTGCTGCCCACCAGACAGCCACATATTTTTCCCCTGACTGCTTTAAGAGCAAATTCCATATCGTATGCACGATGGCAGAGCCGAAGAGAAGTCCAATCGCGCCCAGCGGCATTGTGTTCCTCTTTTCCAAAGCGGAGTATTATTTGCATAGTTCTACGGGCGTCTCTGGCATAAAGTGTGATTAATTACTTCTTTTTATAACAATACGCCTGATTGATTCTTACAACAGGCTCATGTAAACTTATAGCGACAAGCGGTAGTAAAGCAGGATGCCGCCATCTTCCCACTCATCAGCTTTGATCAACTTCATGGGGATCGCCGCGCTTCGTACCCGGCCTGAACCCGCTGCCAGTGTAGGGGCTGTCTCTCCGCCAAAGATCATCGGGGCGATGTAGATGGTTAGCTCGTCCACAAGACCCAGGTTGATCAACTCAAAATTTAAGGTTGCCCCGCCCTCGACCATCAGGTTCTTGATTCCATTCTCTTTCAATATATGCAGGACGGTAACCAGATCCACATGCTTGTCGCCGAGTACATACACTTCCGCCCTGCTGGAGCGGAGCATTGCGAGTTGCGACTCCGGCGTTTGGGATGTAGTGAATAGCATCGTGCGGGACGGTCCGGCTGTCAAAAAATTGGAATTGATCTTAAGTTCCAACCGTGAGGCGACGGCCACTTTGACGGGGTTCGTGGGTAGCCCCAGTGCTTCGCGTTCAGCGCGCAGCGCCGCTGATTTTATTGTCAGTGTAGGGTCATCCCCATGCAGTGTTCGCCCGCCGATCAGTACTGCATCTGACTCGGCGCGCAGCTTGTCCACACGTTCTTTATCCCGGGCGGATGAAATCGACGCGCCGCGCCGTTCAAACGTGTCGATCTTTCCGTCGGCGGTCGCGGCCACGTTCATGTGCACAAAGGGGCGGTCCATTTTTATGCCTCTGGCGTGGAATTAAGGAGAAGTCGTTCTCGGGATCTCTTCGCCCATGGTTAACACTTTAATGTGTCCCGCGCTCTGTTGTTCGGCGAGCCAGGGAATGTAATCGTTCATCACCTCTGGTTTGACTGAATAAAAATCACATGAGTCGCACACGTGATGAAAGATGAAGATGATCCAGCCTCCTCCTTCCCTGCGGGTTCCGCCTACGTACGCCTCCAACTTACTAAGGCGGGTATCATTAACGATGTAGGGAAAGGCCAGCAGTGCATACGGGTTGGAAAAAGGCAGTCTTTGCGGCCCGCCCAGGATCGTACGTGCGTTGGTATATCCACATTCCTTGACGATTTGGATGACCTGATCGTCAAAATTTCCAAAAGGATAGGCAAAAGAGATTGGATTGAATCCGTGCTCCACCAGGTTCTGGCGGTCATCGCAGATCTCATGTCTCAGGGTAGCGGGGTCGAGTCCTCCGAGCTTAATATGGTCGAGCGTATGGCCGCCAATTTCATTCCCATCATTTTGCAGGGTTTGCAATTGTTCCCATGTCATATATCCCTTGCTGCCCACCAGTCCGCTGGGGATATAGAAGGTTGCATGCAATCCATATTGTTTGAGTACGGCAGCCACGGGGAAATTATCGGCATTTCCATCATCAAAAGTTAGAGACACCAGCGTAGCCTGTGGCGGAAAAGGCGAAGGAGTGGGCGTGCTTGCGGCCGGTAACGAAAGCCCACAGGCAGAGACCACTAAAACACCAAGGACGCAGGTGGCAAATAGTTTATCCCGAAGGGGCAGGCAGACGGTTATTGAATTTTTGGTTTGCATCAATAACTTTTCTGGAAATATTGCTGGACAATATCCGAAAAATCCTTATGCGTGTGCTGGCGCAGGACCGCGAAAAAACCGGAGCCGGTGGCATGGCCGTATGAATATTGCGAGGCATAGTCTTTTAAGAAGGCAAAGAAAGCCTCGTCGCCAATGCGGGTCCGCAGGTCATCCAAAAAATCGGCGCCGTTCAGGTAAACGGCATTGACGTAGGCACGGAATGTACCGAAGTCTGTAAATGCTCGAATCCACGTATCCTTGCGGGCCAAAATAATTCACGCGGAAATTCCACCACCAATCACCGAAGTTTGGATAGTTGTACTGGTAAAAAATATTCTCACTGTAGACCGCCATGGCTTCATCCAGCCAGGGCTCCATCGCCTGGTCGCTGCCTACCAGGCCAAACCACCATTGGTGCGCGATCTCATGAGTCCCGATCGTGATCAGGTCGCTTTTGGCGGTGCCGTTGTAACTCGGAATAGAAATTGGTCCCCAGAAAGACCAGCCCGTCGTACTCCTGTCCGTCGGGGACGTCGGTCTCCACGATGCTCAGGCTCTGGTGCGGATAGGGCGCAAACTTGGCTTGATACAGCGCAAGCGACTGCGTTGCCATCCATACGACTCCTTTGCTGGCATTTTCGTCGCCGCTGAAATAGTACGAGCTGATCTTGATGGGCCCGACTGCCGACTCGTCCACTTTGAACTGATCGCTGGCCGACAACACAAAGGTGCGCGCCCCTTCGAGGTGATAATGCATTGAATTGCCGTTCGAGTCGTCGGGCGCAGAGGCTGCAATGACGACATCTGGTTTATTCACCTTAACGTTTACATCGTAATTCGCCGAATCATAGACAAGGTGTTCACCGAAGGCCCACGGATCATGAAGCACCCACCCCCCTTCATAAGGGACAATAAAAGGATACCAATCGCTCAAGTCAAGCTGGTTGCTGAGATAACCAAACGTTTTGGTGGAAGGTTTCGGGGGCAGCGCGAGACTGTAGCCCAATGAAAAAGTGGTGATTGCACCCGGGCGGATCGGTTGCGCCGGATAAAGGGTCAGCCGCTGGCCGTCTAGGGTGTAGTTCGTAACCGCTGTTCCATCCTGGTTAAGCGTACCGAGCGAAAAACAATTCGCCCACAGATTCGGTTCGACGGCCAGTAACCACGCTCGAGAGAGCTCTGACCCGTCGTATTTGCGTAACGGATCGTTTCGTTTACAGCCGCTGCTTTACCGGCATAATTGATCGAAAGGTAGAACGTATATAACGTCCGTGTGCTGGCCGGGGGCGCGGGCGTGACCTGTGGAATGGTCGTCGCGGGCACGGCGGTATGTGTTGGAGCAATAGGCGTAAAAGTATCTGTTGCCGTTGGAAGGGGAGTATCCGTCGGGATGTTAGTTGGCGTCGCATTCTCGGTGGCGCTTGGGATGGCGGTGTGGGTCGCAGGCGCGGGTTGAAAAGGGGTTGGGGTGATGGTTGAGTTCGGATTAAGGGTCACCAGCACAAAACCCGGGCCGGGTGGCGGGGATGCAGCAGGCGCGCAGCCGGAGATACTCATTCCACAAAGAATAAATGTGATGCAGAGTTTGAATAAGCTCCGCCGTTCCGCCCTCCGAGATGGGCGCTCTTCGCGGATATGCATCTTTGGTGCATTTCGTCGTGAAATGTTTTTTTGCATTAATAGGAGTTCTGGAAATACTTGCGAACGAGGTCGGAATAATCGGTCGTCGTGTGCTGACTGAGGATGTGGAAGAAATCGGCGCTTGTAGCGATCTTACCGTTCTCCTTGACCAGGTAATCCTGGAGAAAACCAAAGAAGGCTGCGTCGCCGATGCGCGTCCGCAGGTCGTCGAGGAAATGCGCCCCGCGAAAATAGACTGCATTCGTGTACGTACGGAATCCGCCACCGGCATAGATTGGAATGTCCACCCAGCCCTGCGGCTGATAGAAATCGATACGTACCGGCCACCACCACGAATTTCACAGGAGGAAGGCGATGCAGTCTCATAGAAGACGTGTTCACTATAAGTGGCCAGCGCTTCATCGAGCCAGGGCTGTTCCGCTTGATCGTCCGCGACCTGTTCAAACCACCATTGATGCGCAGTCTCGTGAGCTGCCACATCGATCAGATAATTATTTAATGTACCGTCATAAAGATTATAGTAAGTCTATGAGGAATAAGACAAAGGCAGAGAATTCCATGCCATCGTTGAAGTCGCCCATAACGACGAGCCAGAGTTTGGTGCGAATATGGGCCATAACGCTGGCTATAGATTTGCAAGGCTTCTGCGGCAGCGTTCATGGACCGCCTTGCCGGAGCCCTGATACAGATTGAAATAGTAACTGGTGACAGTCACATTCCCAACCTGCGTACTCGAAGTCAAAAACTCGGTGCTGGCCGAAATCGCAAATGTCCGTCCGGAGGTGAGTGTGTATTTTGTCCACTCGCCGTTCTGGACTCGGCGCACCGCTGGATGCGATGACAGGGACTCACCGCCGGGTCGGCAGGCTTGACGTTGACAATGTAATCGGCAGCATCATACACAAGATGTTCGCCGTAGTACCAGGGATCATGCAGCACCCATTGGCCCCCAATATTCGGGACAACAAACGGATACCAGTTCGTAAGATTGATCTGATTTGGGCTGAATCCAAAGATGCGTGGACGGGTGAGATTTGGATTGGTGGGTTGATTCTCGGGAAGAAGCAGGTTGTATTGGATCTTGATCGTTGCCATCGTCTCGGGTTGGAAAACAACAGGTAAAGCAAACGATAATTTTTGCCCATCCAGTGTGTAATTGGTGACGGCTGTGCCGTCGAGGTCGAGGCTATTAAGTGTGAAGCAGTTTGGCCAGAGATCCGGCTCGACCGCCAGCATAAGGTCGTTCAAGACATGGCCTGTGTGGTTTGGATAAACGATGGTCTCATCCACCGCGACCGATTTGGCCGCGTAATCAAGCACCACGTTCATCGTGTATTGTGCGCGCGCCGGTGCAGGGACGGGGGTTGCCGTCGCGGTCGGCTCCGGTGTGGATGTGGGCGGAACTGACTGTTTCAGTGGGCAGGCTGGTGGGAGTGGAAACCGGGGTGGGGGTTGAGCAGGAGGCAAGCAGGGCTATCAGTAAGATCCAAAGTACATTGCGGTAATGAGTCATGCGATGTATTTTACTGCTTCTTGGTAAGGCGAGAGCTTGCCACTTTCGATTAATCTCCTGATTAATTTATTAGACCTGATTTCTCTGGTTGTAGTATTCTTGTAAATCACAAACCCTCCCGCATACGAACGGGAGGGTTTGTTCTTAGCCTTCTACAGCTTTTTTTATGGAGCCAAGTGCCGTATCCAAGCCTGCTCTAAGTTGGGGTATCACCAGGTTCTCTGTCCCGGGGAATACTACTGCATCCATGGATAAGTGTAATTTTGTGCCGCTGCCATCTTTCTCCAGCGTGTAAACGTTGGTTACATCCGAGGCGGGCGGGGCGGCGAGAGTCTTGACGCTGAATTTCGCGTTCGGCTCGATGGCTACAATTTCATTTTCAGACTCAAAGGTACGCCCCATAACGGTGCCTTTGATCTTGTATCTTGTTCCGACAGCCACCTTGCCGCTATAATCAACGTCGGTGATGCTCGAATTCATTGCCTTCTGGTTTTGCAGGTTGGTTAGAAAATCAAAGACCTTTTCGACCGGTTTATTGATGCTGATGCTTGTTTCAACGTTTGCCATAAGAAAATCTCCTCTCTTTGAATTTGCCCGATTATACGGCGCGCAAGCACCCTTTCCTAGAAAAAGCGAGTAGTATAAAGGTCTTATATCGGCCGGTTCACGGTATCCAGTTTACCGTGCCGGGTGTACCGCCGGTGAAATTTAAAACCTGCGTAACACCGGTTCCGTCGGGATTCATTATGAAAATCCCACTCGCGCTGTAACTGACGATATGTTTTTTATCGGGTGAAAAGCGGGCAAATAATGCCATGGATTGGAGATGGGTCAATCGTTTGGGAACACCTCCAGCCAACGGGATGGACCACCAATCGGATGGGATCGAACCATCGGCGTAGGCAACTGTAATGCCAAACAGGTTGTCTGCCCAGTCTGGTGTAGTGGATTGACCGGCAACGGGAGCGCTGAACAGGATGGTTTGGTTGTCCGCCAGAAACATCGGTGAGTCAATGATGTTCGGAATATAGGGACCGGTTAGAGGAATTTGATGCGCCCCTGACCCGTCCGGATTGGAAACAAAAAGTGTGTTTACACCGAAGGCCGGGGAAACATAAACCAGCGAGGACCCATCTTCCGAAGTTCTCGGCCAATAAGCATTGTCCGCCAGTTTTTCAAGCTTCCCACTCGGATAGGCCATCCGCATAAGGCTGTAGATCGTCGTGGTCTTGTAATTGTATTGCGCACAATAAATATATTTTCCATCAGGCGACCACTCGGGTTGAAAATACCGGTCGTCAACGGAGGGTGGCGTGAATAGCAGCTGCGGAGGTTGGGATCCGTCCAGAGGCATGATATAAAGAGTATTCTGCGCTCCATCGTCTGGGGCTGTGTAGGACAATATCACCTGTTTATTGTCCGGCGAGACGGCTACCGCATCGATCCAGCCTCCGACAGGGGTTTGAAAAACCGTTGTGATGTCACCGGTTGTAAGATCGAGGACTTGAATATTCACCAATAAATGGTCATTTTGAATGAAGGCTGCGTTGTAAACCAGCTTTCCCGCGATATTTAATCCGCCCCATGTAACCGGGATCGTTTTGCCTGGGGTATGCGGAGTCTCAGTGGGAGTGGTGGATGGTTGGGAAATATTGATCGAGCATCCCCATAATGCCAGGATAACGAGAAAATAACAGGGAATAATGTATTTTCTTGCCATGGGCGGAATCATACCTTTGTAAAATCATACCATTCGGCGGGTTATATTGATCTCATTAGGGTATCCAGTTTACAGTACCGGGTATGCCGCCGATATCGTTGACCATTGCAGTTATTCCTGTTCCATCCGGTTTCATAACGAAGATCGCATCAGAAGTGTAACTGGCGATATATTTTTTATCGGGTGAATAACTCCCAAAGAGCGCCAATGAATGGGTATGAGTTAATTGTTCAGGACTGCCCCCGGTTATTGGAACCGACCACCAATCTGAAGGGATGGAGCCGTCTGCCACCCAGGCTGTTGTGACGTCCATCGGCATATCCACCCAACCTGGCGCTGACGACTGTACTGTATCGGGTGCGCTGAATATGATTGACTGGCCATCGGCCGAAAACATGGGGGCATCGATAATGACAGGGATTGAAGGGCCTGTTAGAGGTACTTGATGGGCATCGCTGCCGTCGGCGCGGGCAATAAAGAGGCAATTCACCGCGGTTTGAGGGTCCACGGAAACATATACGAGATGAGTGCCATCTTCCGAGACCCTTGGCCAATAAGAGCCATCCACCAGCTTCTCCGGTTTGCCGTTGGGATATGTCACCCGCATTACTTCGAATGTTGTGGATGTTGTTTGATAATTGATTTGCGCAAAGTAAACATATTTCCCGTCCGGCGACCATACCGGTTGAAAATTGTGATCTTTTGGGGAGCCGGGTGTGAAAAGAAGCTGGGGCTGTCCGGATCCATCCGGGAGGATGCTATATAAAGTCTCCTGCCCCCCATGAGCATCTTTTGTGGGAGGTGAATAGGAAACGACCAGTTGTTTGCCATCCGGCGAAATAGCTGCCGCATCGATCCAGCCATCGGCGGGGGTCTGAAAGATCGTCGTAATTTCGCCTGTTGCCAGGTCGAGAGATTGGACGTCGATCAATAGATCGTTGTCTTTCACAATTCCAGCTATATAGACGAGTTTCCCTGCCAAATTTAAATTTCCCCAGGTTAATGGTATTTTTGTCCCGGTTCCGTTATCTCCTGTTGCAATTTGCGTAGGCGAAGAACCCGTTGATTGAGGGTAAGACGCCGTGGGCGCCGTGACGACGGTGTTAATCGGAGTGGCCGGGGAGGGCGCAGTAATCTGGGATACATTAACGGAGCATCCGCATAATAACAGGATTAATATTACACACCCAGGGGAAAAGCAACGTTTAATCATCTTCGGTACATTTATTTAAGAAATGGGTATCCGTGAAGCCTTAGGGTATCCAGCTCACGGAGCCGGGTATTCCACCGATATCCTTGACCAGTGTTGTCAGGTCGCTGCCATCGGAATTCATTGCCGAAATCTCCCCGCCTGTATAAAGAGCTACATGTTCGTTATCCGGGGAGAGGCTGGCAAACAACCCAAATGATGCGATGTGGGTTAATTGTGCAGGTGTCCCACCGGTAATTGGAACAGACCATAAGTCAGACGGGACCACATGAGCGGAGGCGACGGTGATCCCAAAGAATTTATCGACCCAACCGGGCGTGGAAGATTGTACCTGCGTTGCGGCGCTAAAGTAGATCGTTTTGCCATCTGGAGAAAAAAATGGCGCATCGATGATGGTTGGAATATACGGACCGGATAATGCCACCTGGTGCGGGTCCGCTCCATTGGCGTCTGCCGTAAACAGCCGGTTCGATCCGTTTACCGGATCAACGGAAACATAACTGAGATATGTACCGTCCGAAGATAACCGCGGCCAAAAAGCCTGGTCGAGCAATTTTTCAGGTTGGCCTTGCAGGATAGGTTATTCTGGATAATTCATAATCCGGAAATTTCTGTCCCGGGAGTGCGTTGGGAGCCTGCAAATTTACATGAGAGTAGTAAATATACCTGCCATCCGGCGACCAGGTGGGTTGATAATAAAGGTCGCCGTCGGTGGGCGGAGACAGAAGAAGCGAGGGGGCCTGTGACCCATCTAAAGGCATTGTATAAAGAAGCGATTGTTTTGTGCCGCCGGAAGAATCGTTCCCGCCGGGTACATATTCCATGACCAATTGTTTGCCATCGGGTGAGACGCTCAAAAAATCGATCCATGCTCCGGGCGGAGCTTCGAAGATTGTTTTAACGTTTCCGTCCGCAAGGTCCAGCATTTGTATAGCGATGAGCGTGACAAGAGAGTTCTGTTCATTACCAAACCTGGATGTGATATAAACCAGTTTTCCTTTTATATTTAAATTTTTCCAAACTACAGGGATGTTCTTTGATGATTGATTCTGACTCCCCGCCTGGCTTGTCTGTGATGCCCCGCCGTTTATAACCGGTTGGGAAATATCGATGGAACACCCGCTCAATGCTATCGCCATGATGATTCCCCATTGAAACAAACATGCCCGAGTCATGATTTTAGGGGTTGGTCTTTGGTGCAAACGTGCGAAGGAAGTTAACCAGGTTCCAACGATCGGTATCGGATAGGTTGGAGCGCCAGGCCGGCATCGCCGAGCCTGGGAAGCCATTCGTGATCCAATCGAAGAGCTGGGCGTCGGTATGAACGCCGGGTACGGCATGAATGGTGAAATCAGCCGGACGCGGGATCAACGTCAGGCCGAGCGGCCCGTCTCCTTTTCCCGATTCCCCATGACACACAACACAATGAGCTTCATATAATGCCTTTCCGGCCGCAATGGATTGGGGGTTCGGCGCGATGGGGTTCGCCTGGCCGTTCAGGTCGGTCACGGGTCGGGTCGCATAATAGAGACCGGCCCCGACCATGACCATTGTAAGTAAGCCGAGTGTCCCAAACCGGAAAGCCCGGTTTCCGCCAAGCGGAAGCATGGCCAGTGCAAACAATAACCCGTCCAGCAGGATAATTCCGCCCGCAAAGTTCGGCGTCAGGGCACTTTCCCGGTTGGCGCCGGGTGGGATCACTGAAAAGTTGAAGTTGGCAAATGTATCGAACTTATTCTCGCGCCTCACAACCACCTGCACCTGCCAGTTGCCCGGCAGGCTGAGATAACTCCCCTTGGTTGAATAAACCCCGCCGCCCTGCGCCAACAGCTGCGCTTCGGAAGGAGAAACGTTTTGCTGGCCGGGTGTGAAGCGCAGGAGCGCCTCTTTGACGTTATCAACCGGCTGCCCGTTCGATGTCAGTTTGACGGTAAACGTATTCTGACCGACCAGGCCAGGCGAAATATTAATACTGACATGCAGGTCGTCTGCATCGGTGGAGTTGTTCAGGTCAAACGAAGGCGGTGTGATCTTGGCCGGCGGCAGGTAGGTAAGCAGGCTGACGCTTACCAAAAGCAGGCTGCCCAGGACGATCTCTGCCAGCACCATTTTTCCGAAACGCGCCACAAGGGCTGTTTCGCCTGCACCTGCCAGCCGTCGCTTTTTTCAACCGGGGGGAGATCACCAGCAGGTTGAAAGCAGCCAGCAGCAGGAGCAGAACCCACAAACACCTGTTTGAGCAGAAGCGCCTCGCCGTAGATGGAAGTGTATAGCGCCTGGAAGGAACCGACTCGCAGATAAGCCGCGTAGAGACCGGTGACGCCGATGGCGGCCACGCTGACCAGTGCCATGAGCGAGAATCGTTCTGATACAGACGGAAGTAAGACGTGTCCGAAGCACTCCTTCCAAATTTCGGATTTTGCTCAAGCCGGTGAATAAGATATGGCAGGCCGCCGAGCCAGAAGCACATGCCGATCAGATGGATCCAATCGCTCAGGACCGGGATGGTTGGGTGCGCCTCGGTTGCCGCATGCGCCGTCAGGCTGATGCTTAAGAGTAAGGCGAGACCGGTGATAAAACCGGCCCAGGGCTTCCAACCGGCTGGCCGGCTCTTCGCCAGCCATATGCTGATCATCGTCAAACCCAGCCGGGCGAGCCAGATCACACCCAGGCGCGTATCGATCACCACGCGGCTCGACTCCGCCGACCAGGGCCAGGCCAGTTCGTTCCCGGTTGCCTGGCCGGCCTCCGAGAGAATATTCAGGGCCAGTCCGATTAAAAGTCCAACCAGGGCAATTTTGAAAAACGTCCCCCAGACCGGAGGCTCATGCATATCTGCCGGTAACTTTTCATCGGTTGCTTTGAGGGTGGGTTTCCATACAAGTGCGATAAACGAAAACTGACCGACCAGCAGGGCCAGCGAAGCCAGCATCAACCATTTCGAGACCAAGGCGCTTGCCGGAAGTTGTGCATTGGTCGTCGTGGTTTGAGCCGCCAGCGCAGCCGCGTTGCCGTTCCCGATCGCGAAGGGGAACGATCCGCTGGTGAGGTGACCGTCGGTCGCCGATATGGCCTTCCAGGCGACGGTATAGACTCCATTGGGTAAGGAGCCCACCGAAACGGTCATGCGCGTGGGATCATTTGGATCGACGCGCACGTCTCCCAGGTCGACAGCTTTGCCGCTGGAATCGAAAACCGAGATGGTGCTCAGGCTGGGTTCAACGGTTTCGCTGAAAAACAGCTCGACCTGGGCCGGGGCTTCTGCAAGCACGGCATTCGGAGCCGGGTTGGAGCGCAGTAAAAGCGCATGTGCATGGGCAGGAGTTACCGCCCATGCACAGTAAAGGAGGACTGCCAGCAGCAAAAAATGCCGTTTACGGATATGCATCTTGAAGTATTAAGTTGACGGGGCTTTTGCCGCTTGCACTAACCTGCTTTGCGATAAGCCAGGAATGCCAGGATCAACGCCGCTAATCCTATTATCAAACCGATCGACCGCCACCCACCCGCTCAAGCTGATGCCGCCGCTTTTGGATTGAGAGGAGGCTGCGCTTGGAAACGCTAGCGTATCGGCCGGCACCACTTCTTCAGGCTGGACATCGGAGCTGATATTCGTGCTGTCCAACTGGCCTCTTAACTGAACGGTATATTGACCGGCCACCAGGGGCAGGATGGGACCGATATATTGGTTGGTGGTATCTTCGCTTAACGGTTGCAGTGTGAGGGTCTTTGTCTGGCCGCCGTAGTTCACGTCTACGGTCAGCTTCGAGATATCGACGACCGAGTCGGCTGCTGTTGTGTTCGATACGTTTACCACGACCGCGTTGCGCTGGCCGACGATGGGGGGCTCATCCACCCAGCCGATTTCCACGTCATAATTTCCGACGTGGATGGTAGTGTGCGCGGAAGCGATTTGGTAACTGAAAATAATGGCGATTGTTGCAACGATGGACGCGATGGAAAATACTTTTCTGCTCATTGAAATCTACCTCCTTGGCAAATGATGGATTTTATAAAATGCCCTTCCTGATATGTATATCAGAGCTGCAAGAGTTTATCACTTCTATCTTAGATTTCGATTAAGGCGTGAATCTATATCGCCGCAATGGTTGAAGATCATTGCGATGGCAGGCTGTGCAGAAAGTCCAGCGCATCCTGTACGGTCGCGATCTTGATCACTTTAATGGTCCTTGCCACAGAAACTGCATCGGCGTAATTATCAACGGGACATAAAAAGTAGCGGGCGCCGGTTGCTTCCGCCGCAGGGACTTTTTGCTTCACGCCCCCGATGGGCCCTACCGTTCCGTCCAGGTTGATCGTGCCGGTGCCCGCGATTTTCCTCCCGCCGGTTAAGTCTTGCGCGGAGAGCGCGTTATAAACCGTCAGGGTGAACATTAATCCGGCCGATGGGCCGCCGCTGATCTTTTGGGTCACGATCGAGACCGGGAAGGGCGGCTTGAAATCAAAACCGGCCGAATCGATTGTGATTCCGATCTTGGGCGTATCGGTGGATGAGGCTGGAGGGATCAACGGCACGGTCAATTCCATTTTGGTTTGATTCCGTTCCACTTCCAATTGGACCGGGCTTTTACCGGATTGTGCGCTGACCTTTCCAATCAAATCCTGTGTTGTTTGGATCGGCTGGCCGTTCAAGGCTGTGATCACATCCCCGGTCTGCAAAATGCCGTTCGCATGACTCTCCGGTAGTATGCTTACCACCCTCACGCCTTTGCCGATCATTTGGGTTTGATAACCCGCCAGACGCAGACCGACTGTGATGGCGGTTGCTTCGCTGTCATCCAGCATTTGATAGTCCTGTCTGCGCCTGTTCCTGTACCGTTGTGTTTTTCGGCACGACGGCCTCAGGCGCAACGATCTTTATTGCCGGGTCAACCTGGGCCTGCATCCATTCGCCGGCCAGTGATTGGTGCGTTGGAAAAAACGGTGGTCAGGATAAAAGTGCCTTTGTGAATGTGGCGATATTGCGCAGGGACATTCACCATCGGTTCGACGGAGAGCGCCACTCCGGGGGCATCGATACCGTTGTTCGTCATCAGGGTGGAAGAGAAAGCGCCCAGCATGATCAAAACCAGCAGGACGACTCCCGAAAGACGCAGTCCCCGAAATTTCAGGTTCGATTTGATGTGGGTTGTTGTTCCATCATCGATAGCCGGTCTTATCCTCAGACCATCCAGCAATATGATTACCAGCGCAAGAGTGATCAGCGCAGTCTGCGGACTGAAGCGTGAGTTCTGAAGATATAAGATGATCCCCCAGCCGGTCAGGGCCAGAGCGATGATGAATCCGAAACGTCGGATCAGTATCGTCACCGAGGAGGGCGGAGTGATCACACCTTGCAGGCCGGCCCGAATGATACGTCCGCCGTCCATCGGGAAGGCAGGCAAAAGGTTGATGATAAATAACCAGACATTGAAAACACATATAAAAAGTGCAATGAGATTGAGAAAGACGTTGATCTGTGCGTTCCATAAAAGATAGGCCAATCCGCTCAACAGGATGTTGGTGAAAGGCCCGGCGCTTGCAATCAGGATCTCATTCCAGGCGGAGGCGGCCATAGGCCAGCTTTGTGCCGCGTCTCCAAAAATAAAAATTGCCATCTCATTGGGGTTTTGTCGTGTGTGATCCGTGCGGCGTACAGATGCGCCAGAGTATGGCAAAACACGGATACGCCCATCAGAAGCAGGATCGTTAAAGTCACCGCCCAATTTTCGACTTGACTCAAGTGCTCGCTGAACAACGGTATATAGATGGTCGAGATGGCCCACGCGCTGACGGGAATGACTGCCAGCCAGGTGAATCCGAATTTGATTTTGGGATGAATGGTTATCGGTCGGGGAGGTTTATTTGGTCCATACGATTAAAGAGAATATTCAAAACCGGTTATCTTTTAAGGAGGTCTTTGCGGCTAAACAGCCGATAAAACAGACAAAAATTGTAATCAGCGAATCTTAATCAGGCATGAGCAAGGACTCATAGATGGCTATTTATTCGTCCTGAAGGTAGAGGTCTGTCGAACTGACGAGACGATAAAGCGAAGATGGAGGATATAAGTGTGCACCTTCCTACATAAAATCGATCGTCGACGGATGAATTTCTTTTACACTATTGAGACTATATCTCATTGACAACGCCCCGGCGCTGTGTTATAAATAATTGATATGTGGTATCAATAGCTGTTTTAAAAAGGAGCTGAATCATGTTTCAATCTGGTAAATCCGTTCAAAGGTTATGGCTTCCTGCTTTATTGTTAATTTCCCTGATCCTCAGTGGATGTGCCCCTGCCGCAACTTCCGGCACGAATCCATCGAATGCGGCAGCCACGGCTCCTGCGAGTATGGCAACAACAGCGCCTGGAACCATCCAGGTTGTCGCAGCGGAAAATTTCTACGGTGACGTGGCGCAGCAGCTCGGAGGCAAACACGTATCCGTGACCAGCATTCTTTCCGACCCGAATGTTGATCCGCACGAATATGAATCGAACGTTCAAAATGCCGTTGCAGTGACCAATGCCCAACTGGTCATCGAAAACGGAGATGGATACGACACATGGATGGATAAACTCCTCTCGGCATCCCCAAATTCCGGCCGGATTGTCCTGACTGCGGACAGCATCGTCGGCCACAAGCTCACCGACAATCCGCATTATTGGTATAGTCCCGATAATATGCAGGATGTCGCACAGGCGATCACCAACTCGTTGAAAAAGCTCGATCCTGCCGATCAGGCGGACTTTGATGCAAATCTTGCGACATTCAAGCAGTCGTTGGATGCCATTCGTCAGAGCCTCAGCGCCATAGGCGCCAAATATAAAGGAACGCCGGTGGCCTTGACCGAAACGATTTTTCTTTACCAAACGGAATTGATGGGCCTCAATATGATGACACCCTTCGATTTTCAGAAGGCTGTGGCGGAAGGGAACGATCCTCCGGCGGATACGGTGGCTACCTTTAATAACCAACTCAGCCAGAAGCAGGTTAAGGTTTTGATCTACAACGTCCAGACAGTCACCCCGGTTACAACCAACCTTGAAAACGAAGCAAAGCAGATGAATATCCCCATTGTCCCCGTGTCGGAGACCATGCCGTCGGGTAAAACCTACCAGCAATGGATGTTGGACCAGCTTACGAATCTTCAACAGGCATTGGGTGGTTGACAGGCTATGCAGGATTTAAAAATTCACAACCCGGCGATCGTTCTCGAAAATGTCGACGTCCGTTTGGGAGGGTTGTCCATCCTGAACGAGGTGAACCTGTCCATCGGAGCGGGAGAGTTTATCGTAGTATTGGGACCAAACGGCGCCGGTAAGACTACTTTGCTAAAACTTCTGTTGGGTTTGATCCGGCCCAGCGCGGGATTGCTTCAAGTGCTGGGCCGGACGCCTCGAGCGCGGTAATCAGGCCATCGGCTATGTGCCGCAGCATCGCGTCATCGAACCGGAAACCCCCATCCGGGCCCGCGACCTGGTCGGTTTCGGCCTGGATGGACACCGCTGGGGTATCGGCTGGCCGACCCGCAGTCGCCGTGACCGGATCGACCGTGCTTTGAAGGAAGTGGATGCCTTGTCACTGGCCGATTCCCCGGTTGGGTTGCTCTCGGGCGGCGAACAACAACGTTTGATGATCGCACAGGCGCTGTTGACCGATCCGCAGATCTTGCTGTTGGATGAGCCTTTGGCAAACCTGGATCTCGCTCACCAACAGGAGGCGGTCAGCTTGATTTCCAGGATTTGCCGGACGCGCGGCGTCACTACCTTGCTGGTATCCCATGATATCAATCCGCTGCTGCAGGTCACGGACCGGGTGATCTTTCTGGCGCGCGGCCACAGCGCCATCGGTGCGCCGGCCGAAGTGATCAACAGCGAAACGTTAAGCCGGTTATATGATCTGCCGGTCGAGGTGGCGCAGGTGATGGATCGTTTCTTCGTGGTAGGCGCGGAGCTATAAGCGCGGTATGGTTGATATTCGCTTGCAACCGAAAGATTGATTTCACTTATGTTCTCCGTTTTCCAATACAGCTTCATTCAAAATGCTTTTATGGCAGGCTCGATTGTGGCCATTGCCGCGGCGCTGCTCGGATATTTCCTGGTCATTCGCGGCCTGACGTTTGCGGGCCATGCCTTGTCCAATGTTGGCTTTGCCGGGGCAGCCGGGGCAGTCCTGGTTGGCATCCCTCCTGTTTACGGCCTGCTTATTTTTACAGTCGGAGCGAGCGTGATTATTTCCGTGATAGGGAAACAGATCCGTGAACGCGATGTGGCTGTCGGGGTGGTCATGACTTTCGCGCTTGGCTTGGGCATCCTCTTTCTTTCCCTTTATAGCGGATTCGCAGAGAGGGCCTATAGCATCCTGTTCGGTACGATCCTGGGCATTAGCCGGGGTGATGTGATCGTAACCGCCGTCTTCAGTTCGCTGATCATTGTTGGTCTTGGAATACTGGCAAGGCCGTTGATGTTCAGTTCGTTTGACTCTGATGTTGCAGAAGCGCGCGGGGTTCCGGTGCGTGCGTTGGGTGTCGTCTTTCTGATCCTGGTGGCTCTGACGGTTTCGGTAGCGGTACAGGTGGTTGGAATCCTGCTCATATTTACACTGCTGGTCGGCCCCGCCGCTACAGCCAATCGTTTGACTTCGCGACCCGCCAGGGCAATGATGTTGGCGATATTTCTGGCGTTGGCTTATACCTGGTTGGGAATCCTGTTGGCAGCAAATAGTGTTTGGCCGGTCAGCTTCTTTATTGCCGCACTCTCTTTCGGAGTTTATTTACCGGTACGTCTGCTTTCCCCGCGCTGGTGGGGGAGCAGTTCGCGAGATGCCGAATGACACTGTTTGATCTTGTTACGTCAGGAATTTGTGCAGAATGCTTTTTTGGCTGGGACGATCATTGCGGTGGTCTCCGGGATCGTCGGCTATTTCATTATTCTGCGCGGGCAGGCTTTTGCAACCGAAACTTTGTCGCATGTCGGATTCGCAGGAGCGGCAGGGGCGGCTCTGATCGGTATCAACTCGCTGGTAGGGATGTTCTTTCTAACCGTCATCACCGCCACGGGAATGGGGGCTTTGGGGAAACGGTTGAAAGGGCGTGACGTCGAGGTGGGCATGGTGCTTTCGTTCATGCTTGGCCTGGGTGTTTTGTTTCTAAGCCTGTATACGCAAAACGCGAGCCACGCCGTGAACCTGCTCTTTGGTTCGATCTTGAGCGTAACCCGCGAAGATGTGATGCTTACGCTTGGATCAAGCGCCGTTGTCCTGATCGTGCTGATCGTTTTATTTCGCCCGTTGCTCTTTGCATCGCTTGACCCGGTTGTGGCGGAAGCGCGTGGTGTTCCTGTTCAATTCCTTTCGATCATGTTCCTGCTTGTTCTGGCCTTGACCGTCTCGCAAGCGGTGGAGGTGGTTGGGACCTTGCTGGTCTTTGCTCTTCTGATCGTGCCGGCCGCCTCTGCGGAGCATTTAACGTCGCGGCCGTTTTTAGCGTTGATCCTGGCTGTAGCGATCAGTTTGTTTTCCACCTGGGGCGGGCTGGTGCTTTCACTGATAGGCCACCAACCTGCCAGCTTCTATATCGTGGCGATCACCTCGCTTATTTTATGTTTTTTCGCGTATCGTCCGGCGTTTCTACTTTCCGCGCAGGTATCAGGAACCCTTGCATCCCAGCCGGGAAATTTGAATTTCTTCGAATGATGCTTAATCTGATCATTCAGTTCATTGTTTCTGCAGAGTATAATTAACAGGCAGGAACAAGTGCCTGGAATATTGACGAAAAGACTTGATTATGAATTCTAAATCCAACTTAATGGGCGATAAGATCCGGGCGGCGTTCGGGGCGCAGGGTCAACGGCAAACGATCGCGAAAAATCAAATTGCCGAACGGCTTGCGAAAATAGGAGCCAACGATGCCGATTTTACGGTGGAAAAACTCTGGCATGAACTCCGTCGCACCAACCCGCGTCTTGGACGGGCCACGGTATTTCGGGCTGTCGAGATGTTGGTCAACCAGGGATTGTTGAACCGCATTGATTTTCCCGATGGAAGCCATAACTACCGGGTTTGCGGGGATGGACATCATCATCACATTACTTGTGTGAAGTGCCACCGGGTGGTGGATATTGACATATGCCCGCCGCTGGAGCAGCTTGCCTCGATAGGCCGCCAGACGGATTTTGTGATCGAAGGACATTCGCTTACGGTCTTCGGCATTTGCGCAGATTGCCGGAAGCGGAAGGCCTGATCCCAAAGCGAAGCCGCCGTTAACTTCTTTATTTAATTCACACCTGGCGAAATTAAAATTGGAGATTTATCGCCAGATGCGCAGATTTCTTTGTCAATAAGGGAGACCTGTCAGTGTGTGATAGGTCGCGGAGCAGATAAAGAGCAGTACCAAAACTCCGGCTGTGACCTGCATAATGGGTTTGGTTTCAGGTTTTTCCACGCCGGCCGACTCGGCTTGTCTTTTCGCTTTCAACTGTTTGCTATTAAGAGTAACCCCGGTCGTGGCCGCTACGGGAATGGCTGCACAAAACATACACATATCTACCTCCTAAATTTCATCCAATTCGGCGCTCTCGTCTGGAGACATTTCTTTTTTCATTAAAAAATACGCGCCCGAGAAGTTGTCATCTACAACGCTGACGAGCGTTTGTTTGCGGCGTGGGATGATGTTTACCACCTCCCAGCCTTCCAGTCCGTGCTCTGTCAGTGCGGGAACCGTAAAGCCTTCGCTCGACGGGTCCTGGTCCAAGAAGCTCACCTGCAGGTAAATAGACCATTTTATATTGAAAGACCTTACGGCCTTTCTGCAGGCGCTGCCTGGCAGTTTCTATTTTCTCCTGGAGCGTGCGCCTCTCCTCCGCTTCCATTTCTTCACGCTTCCGGGTGATCTCGGGCGAATCGAGGATCTCTTTTGCGGATTCCCGGATTTTCTTGTCTTCACTTTGTTCTGCGCTGATCAGAAATTCCAGGCCGCGCATATCGCCAAGTCTGACGAGTCCTTCTGCGGCATCGAGTTGGTCTATCCAATCGTCCTCGTCCGCCATCAATTCATAAAGTGTATCGATGTCACCCATGGCAACCAGGTCATTGATCTGTGACCCCATATGTGCCTCCTATAAGCAGCTTAATTTTACCATCATAGCAAATGAGACATCTCAGTATGGTTGCGCCGCCTGCGCTGAACATTAACTTATTCTTAGAGAATATCTTTCCATTTATGACCGGTATAAGGGTGTTAATGGTCGAAGCCGTTTCTTACCGCATTTTATCCCTTTGGATTAATACCCGAATATAAGAACGGATTATCTTTTATGGAAGCCAGTGTGGAGACATACCTTGCGCCAATACAAGCGGTTGTGTCATTCCCTTCGACCATAGATCGATCTGCGAGGTATATCCTCCTTTTATTCTTTCCTGTTGGAAAACGAGTTCGTTTCCCCATGTGTCCCATTTTAGTGCGTCATACACGTAATTTGGATCTTGCGCGATCATCGGGCCTCCCAATACATCGGGTTGAGCCATCCATAGGCCGCGCGCTGTATAATCCGGCGGTTGACGCATGCTCAGGACAATATCCTGCGAGTTGGGCGACCACGCCAGGTCACCGTATTGATAATCGCGATCATCGTTCTTCCCGATCCAGATGGAGATTTCGCCGGTATCCACATTCGCCATTTTGATCTGTGTCCTTGCCCCGCCGGGATCTTGTGAAACATCCGTAAACAATATGGTTTTGCTGTCCGGCGACCAGGAAGACATGTCGCCCGTTGCGCTTGGTAAATTAAATTGTTCGCCTGATTGGACGGCAACGACTTGAATCAGTTCCTGGACGCTGTCATAGGATGTAATGTATTTTCCATCCGGCGACCAGCCCGGCTCGAAACCGATGATCTGAGGATCGGCGTAGAGTGGATGGTCCTCGCCGGTTTCGACATTAACAACCCTGATGCGCGGTGCGCCGATGGGCATGGATGGCGTCAGCGGTGCGGTCATTCGCGCGTGTATGCCACCTGGCGGCTGTCAGGCGAAATGGCAGGCGATCGAGCAGCTATCCGCTCCGCAATCCAGGAGCAGGCGCAGGGAAGTGCCGCTTCGATCCAGATACCATAGATCGATTCCCTGCTTGTTGTTGATCGCGGAGAAGACTATATATTCTCCATCGGGGGCAACGTCAAAATCGATGATGGTCTTGTCGAAATTCCCCAACTGCCGCGCGGATTTTCCGGCCGTGTCCACAATCCATAGCTGGGTCTTTTTATTTATGGTAGCGATGTATACGATTTGTGGTTTTCGAACGTGGATGATTGCGGAATATTGCCTTGCGAAGGAGTAACCCATTGCTTCCCAATGACCCGGCTTGGAGTGTGACGCGGTAATCGACACCGGGTTGCAGCGGCTTTAGTGGAATAAAGCGCAGTGTCTTCGAGTTGGGCCAATCGATGCTGCCAGGTATATTGGGTTGGATGGAAAAAAGGGATTGAACAGCCTTTTGATCGACCGGGTCGGAAAAGGAAAGGACAATCGGGGCATAGGGGCCGATCTCTCCGTGTCCATCGAGGCCGGTGAGATTGACACGCACACCCTCCCATACGCCTGCCAGAATGGTCAATGAGATCAAAAGGATCAGCGCTGCACTCAGACCTCCGGCGGTAAGATCAAGCGGTTGGAACCTGCGCTGGCTCATGGATAGAGATAAGGTTGCTGCGGCTGTTGAACCGGCTGGACCAGAACCGCTTCGATCAGCGGAATGGGCTGTCCGCCGAGCTGTGCAGATTGAACAGGTCCCTTGACTTCGATCCAGGCATTCTCCTTCAAAGTGCTGCTTTGGCCCCAGGTTACGATCATGCCGATGGCGGAAGCATCCGCGGTGCAGCAGGTTATGACGAACCGGCTTACGATAAATTGATTTGCTGGAAGGCGCGGATCATGATAGACAAAACCGGTTACTTTGGCGGTCTGACCGAGGTAGGGTGTTGGGGCGGTGCCTGAATTAAAGATGCGAATCCAGTCGAGGATATTGCGCGTATCGGCTGCGGCCTCGAATTGACGTGTTTGCGAGGAAGATCCGATCAAGGGCGTGGAGACGTTCATGCCGCGCGTGGAAGCCGCATTGGCATCCAATGGGTGGGAGGGGATCAGGACCGCGATCAGCAAAGGCACGAACAAAATAATCAGTGCCTGGGCTGAACCGCTGTGCGGGTGTTCATGATTTGAATCTTCGTGATCCTGACCGGTCTTTGGTTCGCGAAAAAGCGACAGGGCCATCGTTGCCAGCACGACGATGCCAAAAACAGTCAATGGCGCATAACGAATATTGATGTACAGGGATAACTTTCCACTGAGCAGTTTGATCGAGGAGAAACAGGCACAAAGCGAGGAGGAGGAAAGCTTGTAAGAAGCGATAGAGTCGAAGCGACATGGTTTTTTCCTAGAAGAAATAATTGAAGGCCAGACCGGCCAGTAAACTCATCAGGAACGGCAGGAGCACAAGATACAGGACGGGTTTGCGGCGAAAGACCTGCAGAAACATGAGGATGCTTTTGATATCCACCATCGGGCCGAAGACCAGAAACGAAAGCACGGAACCAAAACTGAATGTTCCCACGAACCCCAGCGCGATAAACGCGTCAACCGTGGAACAGATCGAAAGCAGAACCGCCAGTCCCATCATCACCAGCACCGAGAGAATGGGCCCGTTCCCAACCGCCAGCAGGGTTTTTTGCGGGATAAATGTCTGCAGGAGCGCCGCGATGGACGCACCCAGGACCAAATATCTACCCATATCAAAAAAATCATCCGCGCTGACGATCATCGCGCGCCGAAGTTTTTGGAAGAAAGGTTGATCGGCTGGGGGAACGTCAATCACCGGCAATTCAACTGCGAATTTGGATGATCGCATGATATCGTTCGCATCCTTCGACACCGAAAATGCCAGCCCGACTGAAACTGCGATCAACAAACTGAGACCCAGCCTCCAAAACAACATACGTCCCCAGCCGAATGCCGTGACAGTGCTGAAGATCACGATTGGATTTAAAACCGGCGCGGCCAGAAGGAAGGCAACTCCTGCGGAAAGCGGCAGTCCTTTGCGAAAGAGTCGGCGCGTCGAGTGGGACGGTGCCGCATTCGCAGATGGGGAATATAAGTCCGAGCAATGCTCCACTGAACGCGGCCGGCAAAGCGCGTCGCGGCGTTACGCGTGTAAGCCAATCGTCGGAAACAAAAACTTCGACCAGCCCGGAGGCCAGAGTCCCCATCAACAAAAATGGAAGAGCTTCAATGAAAATCCCGAGAAAGACAGTTGCAAAAGTGGACAGCCTTTCCCCCAACCACGGCCATGCCGATGGAGGCATGCTGCTGTATAAAATACCTGCGATGACGGCAAGCAGAATGATTTGGATCAAAAGACGTGATAGGCTCTGGCGGGAGAGCGGAATTTCCATCGGAAGGATTATAAGGTAAACAACATCCACCGTCATTAAGACTTTCTAAGAGACCATTTTCTCCATGCAATGCATGGCTATAATCAGGCCGATATGGAGAATGAAAAATGAACAAGATCCCGCCTTCCTTTATACTCGCAGGGGCCTTCGTCTTTTTTTTGTTTGTGCTTGCGGTAATTTGGGGTGTCCCCTATTTTTTCCAGCCGCCGCAAATCCAGAACGGAGGCCCAACGGCCACTCTCGGCTCCCAAACGGTATTGGCGCGTGTGACGGACATTGTGGAAGAAGGACAAATAAACCTCGGCGGCAGGGACCAGTTGTATCAAGTAATGCATGTGGAAGTCCTGGATGGGGACTATAAGGGGCATGACATTCCAGATTGATTATGGCAAGCGTCAAATACGGAATGATAGTTTCCGTTTTACGCCGGGCGATCAGGTTTATATCCTGGTGGATAAGACCCCCAACAATCAACTGGATGCATATTATGTGGATTATGTTCGATCGAAACAGCTGATCATCCTATTGACCGCCTTCGTTCTGTCGCTGCTTGTCATGGGGCGTTGGAAGGGTCTGGGCAGTCTCGTGGCGCTGTGCTTCAGCATGGTGGTGATCATCAATTATGTCATCCCGCATATTCTTTCGGGCGAGGATCCGGTCAAGGTCAGCCTGATCGGGTCCGTCATACTTCTGACGGTCACCCTCTATCTCACGTATGGTTGGAACCTGAAGACACACGCCTCCGTGTTGAGCATCATGTTCTCTCTTTTGTTGACCGGCGCGCTCTCGCTTTTGTTTGTTTCCCTGACGCGCTTGACGGGTTATGGGGACGAGAACGCAACGTATCTCATGCAGATGTCATCCATCCAGATCGATCCGCGCGGTTTGTTGTTGGGCGGCATGATCATTGGCGCCCTGGGTGTGCTCGATGACCTGGTGACATCGCAGTCAGCGGCCGTCGTCGAGATCCACGATGCCAACCCCGCGCTTGGATTCCGGACCACTTTCCAGAAAGGCCATGCGCATCGGGCAGGATCATGTGGCGGCGACCGTTAATACGCTGGTGCTGGCATACACCGGCGCCTCGCTGCCTTTATTGTTGATCTTTACGCTCGGCAACGGGAGTTACAGCTTATTTTGTTAACTCCGAATTTTTAGCGGAGGAGATCGTGCGCACCCTGGTCGGTTCATTGGGTTTGATCGCCGCCGTGCCAATCTCAACCTTGATCGCTACCGCGTTGATCGTCTATCAGGAGCAGTTGGGGGAATGGCGTCCGCTGCTTGGCCCGGAGACCGGTGATATTACGGAACACGGACATTGATTCAATCCGGCATCCTAATTTATCTTCGCTCTTTTATAACCGGCACAAGATAATGACCCTATGATGGAAAAGATGAATACAAAGAGCCTGCACCATTTGTTTAGATGGGCAGCTTTATTATTTTTGCTCTTGTGGCTCTTTTTGCCTTCCCGTACAGCGCGCGCTCGATCCCGCCGATATGTATGCACAGAGCGAATCCATCTTGCTCAATGGGAATGGCGTTGAAGTCGATTGGAAAATAGCCCCCGGGCCGGTTCTGGCCGATGCAGTCTGGCAAACGACCGACCAGGACAAGAACGGTTCCATCAGCCCATCGGAAGCACAAGCCTGGGTTTCACCTTTTATTTCAGGGTGGTCCATTTCGTTGGATGGTCAGGTATCGCATGGATACCAGGTGCAAAGCATCCACTGGCCTGCGACGGTGGATGCCTTGCGCGCCGGCGAAGATTCCATTGAAATTATTCTGCTCTTCAAATGGCCTGCGAACCTCACTGGCGGACATTCGCTCGAGATCCACAATTCTCACCTTGAAGCCAACAGTCTTAACTGGTTTGGTCTCTCGGGTGAACAGGGCCTGTCGTTCGATCAACCGGCCCAAAACAACGGCGTCCTCGATGCAACCATCCATTTTCCGGATGCCTCTGGTTCCATTCCGGGGAACGCAGCATCCGCATTGACGTCCTGGAATAGCGGCACACCGAATCTCCCCGGTTTTACAGACACAATTTCCAGGGCAGCTGTTAATCTCGTCAACCCTGCACAGCCTCAAGCCTCAACCGGCGGCTCAAGCGCGGTCACATCCGCTTTGACCGGGCTTGTCAAAACAGAAACGTTTTCCCCGTTATTCCTGGTAAGCGCCTTTCTTTTATCGCTGGCTCTGGGAAGCCTGCATGCCATGACCCCCGGCCATGGGAAGGCATTGGTCGGCGCTTATCTGGTCGGCTCGCAGGGAAGGACGCGGGATGCGGTCTTTCTTGGCCTGATCGTTACAGTCACTCACACCGGTTCTGTTTTAGTGCTGGGGCTGGTCACACTGCTTGCCTCGCACTATATTCTCCCTTCGTTAATTGTTCCCTGGCTGGAGGTGATCTCAGGCCTGCTTGTGATCGGGTTTGGCATTAACTTGTTGATCCAGAGAAGACGCGACCTTTCCAACTGGTTTCACGCCGGGCAAAGCAAAAATCGGTATAAAGTAGTCTCGATCCAGGCTCCGTTGCGACCGCGCCTCTACCGCACATCCATGGGTCAGGCGTGTTTCATACGCATGAATCTGCTCCCCATGAACACGAACATGGCGATCATTCCCATGCCGAGCATTCGCACGCGCTGCCTGCCGGCCAGGTGACCTGGAAATCCCTGCTTACCCTGGGGGTCAGTGGTGGGTTAATTCCCTGTCCGGATGCGATCGCGATTTTATTGGTTGCGGTGGCGCTGAACCGTATTCCCTTTGGTATGCTCTTGATCGTGGCTTTTAGCATTGGCCTGGCCCTGGTCCTGATCGCGATCGGCCTTGCGATGGTGCATGGAGTACGGTTAATTTCGCGCAGCGATCTGGTTTCGCGGTTTAGCGTTTATGCCCCGGTGATCAGCGCTGTGATTGTATCAGGCCTTGGAGTTGCCCTGACGGTCAGTGCGCTCAATTCCTTGAAATTTTCTTCCGTCGTCCTGCAATCTCCTTCAACTCAAAATCTATCTTCAAACTCAAATTCGCAAACGCAAATCCGGCGCCTCGAATTTTGATATCAAACGCGGCAAGGGTGCTTTATATCGCTTCAGACGCGGCCGGTTGGGATCAATTGTTTGCACAGCCGCTCGCCGGGGGAAATTCCATCCAATATACGAATGATCCATCCGGGGTGACAGGCTATTCCATATCGCCGGATCAGAAAACAATCCTCTATACCGTATTCAAAAATGAGGGCGGCACCTCGATCTGGGCCATTAACGCAGATGGCACCCAGGGTCACCTGATTTTGGACTGTCCACAAGCGGAATGCAATTCACCGGATTGGTATCCCGACGGTCAAAAGATAGCCTATGAGCGCCTGGACGATTCGTTGATTTCTTCCATACCGAGGTTTAGCATCTGGTGGCTGGATATGCAGACGGGTAAAACACAGCCTGTCTTTCAAGATCAAACTTTTGCAAGCTCTTCGCCTGAATTCTCGCCCGACGGTCAGTGGTTGAGTTATATTTCTGCAGCCAACAATACGCTGGTGGTCTATCCTTTGAAAGATGGGAGTAGTATTTCCCTGCCTCTTGGAAACCAGGCCATTATCCCGGAGAGTTGGAGTCCCACCGGAGAATTCCCTCCTCTTTGGCAATCAGGCGAATTCACAGGATGCGTCGTCACTGCACATCAAAAGATACGTCCTGAATTCCGGTCAAACGATCGACCTGGGTGGATCAAGCGACCAAACCGATTATTCCGCGGCGTGGTCGCCGGATGGGGCATGGATCGCCATCGACCGGAATGTCCTGACCGCCGATGGTTCTCAGAGCAGCAATCAAGTCTGGCTGGTCAAACCGGATGGGACGCAGGCTCACGTTTTGCTGGATGAAGAGAACGCCTCTTATTCAAACCTGAGCTGGTCGTCCGATGGGAAGATACCTGCTTTATTCCCGCTATATACTGCAATTTTCCACCCAAAATGTCGGGCATTTCGATGTTTGCGCAATCGACATCCAGACCGGCAAGTCACGACGCTTGTGCCTGGAGGCGATGTCCCGGCCTTCCTGCCCTGATCTAACATTCAATTCGTTGAATTATTACCGGAAATTGAATTCCTCATAATGGATTTTGCCCGCCGGGACACCCTTTGCGATGAAAGCCAGGCGGAAGGCTTCCACCATGGGCGCCGGACCGCACATATAAATATCCTTGCCCGCCAGGTCGCCGCTGGCAGCGATGAGCTTATCGGCGCTCAATCGCCCGTCGCGCACGGAGTGGGATATATACGCCTGAAAGCCTTTGTGTTTTTTGGCCTTCTCGATTTCATCCATGAACAAGGCTTCTTCGGGGACCGTCGTCGTGTAAAAGAAATCAATTTCGCGGTCGTGCGAGTTCGCCTCGAAGTCGCGCATCCAGCTCATGAAAGGCGTGATGCCTATGCCGCCCGCGATCCAGACCTGTTTCTGGCTTCCGGTTTTAAAGTTGAACTCGCCGTAGGGGCCATCCACAAAAGCGTTCGCCCCTGCCTGGAGATGTTCGTGCATGTGCTGGGTCCAGTCGCCGCTGGCTTTGATGGACAGGCGCAGGTCGTCTTCATGCGGCGCGGAACTGATGGTAAAAGGATGAGGCTCTTCAAGCGTTTTATCGGAATCAAAATGAACATACAGGAACTGCCCGGCGCGGTGGGCCACCTTGGCCTCGCGCGGATGAAGCGTCACTTCCGCCACCGTCCCGTTCAACTTCTTCACGTCCTGCACGACATAGGGAGTACGCTTCTTCAACCGCTCCCATAGGAATTCCTTATAAAGATAGGAAGCCACGCCGAGGGCGATGATCGTCTCGACATACGTGAATACCACCGGCGCGTTCATGATCAGCGGCTGGACCATCAGCATATGCGTCGCGCCGAGGATGAATAACACTCCCATGTACTTATGCAGATTGTGCCACTTGTCGTAGGTGAGGCGGGCAAAGCTGCTGAGCAGCGGGACGCGCGGCGAAACCGTCAGGAGCACCAGGATCAGGATGGCCGGGAAGGTCACCCATGCGATCCATACTCCCGGGCCGCCCTTATCGGTGGTGGGGACGATGATGAGATGGACCACGATGAGCAGCAGGGCCAGGATGTTGATGTTCTTATGGACGATATACATGCGATCCAGGCCCCCAAAGTACGGCTCGAGAAAGCGCGGCTTGTTGGAAAGGAAGATGCCGCTGGCCCACAGGATCATGGCGCTCGATGAAAATGTTTCGGCCACCACCTGCTGAGGAAAGTTCTTTGATTGCCCCGTGGTGGGTCCAAAGAAAATCCAGAGCAGGACATTAAGCAGCAACCAGGCCTGCTATAAAATAGATACCCAGGTTGCGTTTCATGCTCACCCTTCCTTCTACAGGTTATCTGTTTTTCTTCATCTCATTCGCGATTGCAACGGATTGTTCATCGCCGCGCGCTTCCAGTTGCCGGATGACGTTGGCATGGTCTTCATCGTTGCGATTCTGGCTGAGCTTGAAATTTGCTTCGACGCGCGTCACTTTGACCTGAAACCCAACCGTGCCGCGCATTTCTTTTTCACGGAAGTCGGGCGGCAGGGTTTCCATGCGGTAGTCGGATTCGGTTTCATAACGTTTGATAAGGCGGGAAAGGATACCTTCCAGCTCGGGCCCGCCATCGATGACGCGCGGCGTGCCGTAAAGATGCACGGCGATGTAGTTCCAGGTGGGCACGTTGAGGTGGTTGTACCAGGTGGGGGAGATATAGGTGTTCGGACCGCCGAAGATCAACAGCACTTCCTTCGCAGGATCAAATGCGCGCCAGAGTTTATTGGCGCGCGCCATGTGACCGCTGACCAGCCAGGTTCCGTCCGGAGCTCGTTTCAAATTCCATGAGCAGATGCGAAGCGACCGGAAGGCCGTCCTGTGAAAGCACCAGCGTGGCAAAATCGTGCTCGCGAACGAAGTCCGCGACCTTCTTCAGGTCTTCTTGGCGATAATAATGGGAAACATACATCTAGGAATCTTGCCAGGGTACCGGCACCGGGTCAGTTAAAGAGAGGCAACTGCTTTTTTTAGATCGGTAAAGACTTCAAAGAACTGCGTGAAACCCGCCTTCTCGAACGTATCTGCCACATATTGCTGGGGGTTGAGCAGCTTGGCGTGCTTTTGCATGCCGCGTTCGCGTGAACGGTCGATGGACTTGAGCGCCGCCCAGCCGGATTGCGGGTCGGCGGGCTTCTCGCCGCGCAGCGATGATCGCGATGCTGTGGAGCGCCACGAGCCCCGCGCTGGACATATACGGCACATCGCTGAGATCGATCAGGAAATCCTGTGCGCCGTCCTTATGCAGCGCTTCCACTTTCTTGACCAATTCGGCGTAATTGGACGCGTCCACATCGCCGTGCGGCTGCACGACCGTCACCGGCACTTTTCCCTGCTGGGTTGATAACAGTAATCTCCATGGCTCCTCCTTGAGTTGGCGCGATTATATCATTCCCGTTTTGCTTCCAATCGCGCAAGGCGATGCTTCAACTCTTCCTGCCAGTGCCTGCGGATGTAAATGGGCAATTCCGCCCCTTCGACTTCTTTCAGCGCGGACTTCGTCCATTGAAGAGCGGATTTTACGATCGCGCTGCTTATGCTCGTAATATTTGGCCAGCTCGACAAAAGCATAGATGTGACCTTCGGAGGCAGCCTTCTCCCACAGGCGGACGGCCTCTTCGAAATCCCCGCGCCTCTTTTGCAGGACCGAAAGGCGGCTGACGGCTTTCCAGAAATCGTCCTCGTTGAGGCTCATCTCCAGTCCCCGCTCGAAGAGACGGGCGGCGGTCTCCCATTGACCGAGGTCCTCATATAGTTTGGCCAGCGCGATCACGTCCAGGCCGTGTTCGATCGCCTCCTGGAACGGGTCGGCCAGCAGCGCGGCCGTATGACTCAGCAAGGCGGCCATCGCCACCACGTCCATGGCGTTGTGGGCCGGCCTCCGGGGCGAGCTCGGCCAGCGTCCGGCCCACGTTGTCGCCGGTGAAGTCGAGCACCGTGATCCGGCTGCCCTGCGCCAGTTCCGCGCTGCCCATGGTGGCGAGCAGACTCGACCATCCCCGCCGGAAACGGTCACCCCCGAGAATGTCCACCCGCGACGGGTTCGCCCCCGGAGCGACGGATACCACGCGGCCCCGCCTCGGTCTTGGAGAGCGGTCCGGTGCGCTGCCCCGGCCGCGTCGAAGCGGCCCTGGGCCGCCTGCCATTGCTTCATCGCCTGCTCGTGACGCCGCTGGGCATCACTGCGAGCCTGACGGTAAGGCTGCTCGAACGCGGCGATCGCCCGTGACGCGTTGCGAACCCTCAGCAGGCTGCGCACCACACCAAGCGCCAGGAGCGCTGCGACGATCACCGGGACGAGGGGCAGCAACGGCCTCGCCGCCCACAGGGCGTCGGACAGCGGGTCGCCGATGCTGTCCGGAAGGTCCAGCGAGCGGAGAAGTCTCAGAATCCGCCCTGGACCGTTCGGGCGATGACGACGTGGTTAACCGCCCAGCCGACGGCCAGCACGAGAGCGACGACCACCCAGCGCGCGGCTCGCGACTTCGCCTTCGACCGATCTCGGGTCAGGTTGCGGTCGACCGGCCTGGGCGGCTCCGTCCACGGGGCTGGCTGCTCCGGACGGGTCTGCGGGTCGGGCGCCGGCGGGGGTGGCGGCGCGGCCGACCATCCCCACCGGTTGGGCGGAGAGAACAGCGCCCTGCTCAGTTCGGTGGTTCCGGACGTTCCCGGCGGCGTGGTGTTGGTGGCACCCCTGGACTGCGCAACGGTTGGACTCGTGAAGTTGCTCATCACAGTCCCCTGTTCGCGTCGGCGCCGTGCCAGTGGTTCGCCAGGAGTGATCTGCGGGTGTCCTGCATGGTGGTCTCCTCGGTAGGGATTCGCCCTACAGAGGCACCGGATCCGCTTTCGATGCAGTCCGACTACCACCCATTTCGACACCGAACCGGAATGGGGACGGTTCCCATTCCGGTTCACCTCCGACCTCAGCCACCCCCGGAGGGAGGGCTCCCGGTCCGTCCCATCGACACCGAACCGGAATGGGGACGGTTCCCATTCCGGTTCACCTCCGACCTCAGCCACCCCCGGAGGGAGGGCTCCCGGTCCGTCCCATCGACACCGAACCGGAATGGGAACCGTCCCCAATTCCGGTTCACCTCCGACCTCAGCCACCCCCGGAGGGAGGGCTCCCGGGCTCGTTCCGCGAACGCACCACCATCCTCGTATTCGTAGAAGGACGGCGCCGATGTTGTCGTTGCTCGGAGACGATCTGACGGAATGACTGCCTTTCGTCGGTCGAGCTTGTCGAGACCTGGAGGACGACACGCTGGCAAGGGGGTTTCGGCAAGCTCAACCAGCGAAAATCAACGTCCCCTGCTCGCCGTCGATCCGGTCGCGGAGATCCTCGCGGTCACGGCCCGGACGGCCGTACGCCACCGATCGTTGTCCACACCGATCGTGATCGGGTGGATCGCCGACCGGGTCAGCGGATCGTTCACGGTTCGCGTGAATGATGGTTGGTGGACGGGTTCTGTGACCGGCGGGAATCAACCGACCGATGGTCTGCGAGCGCGCCGCTGGCACGTCCACCCTGGCATCATCAAGAGGAGCCACGGGGCAGCGTCAAATTGATCGAGAAGTCGGCGCCGGCCGACATCATCAGAGGAGAAGCATCATGAAGATCACCCTTGTCGGAGGACACGGAAAGGTCGGGCTGCTCGCGACGCCGCTGCTCGTTCAGGACGGGCACGAGGTCTACTCGGTCATCCGCAACCCTGCGCACCAGCCCGACGTTGCCGCGGCGGGCGCGACTCCGGTTGTCGCCGACGTCGCTGCACTCGACGTCGCGGCGCTCACCGCCCTGTTCGAGGGCTCTGATGCGGTCGTGTGGTCGGCGGGCGCGGGTGGCGGCGATCCCGCCCGCACGAAGGCCGTGGACCGGGACGCTGCGATCCGCACGATCGAGGCAGCACAGACCTCGGGAGCTCACCGGTATGTGATGGTTTCGTACTTCGGCGCTGGACCCGAACACGGCGTACCCGCCGGTTCGTCGTTTCGCGCGTACGCCGACGCGAAGTCGGACGCGGACGCCGCCCTTGAGGCGTCCAGCCTCGACTGGGTGATCCTGCGACCCTCGATCCTGACACTCGATCCGCCCGTCGGTGCCGTTGAGGTTCGCCAGCTCGACGCAGCGGTCCGATCTGGGAAGATCTCGCGGGCCGACGTGGCGGCCCTCATGGTGTCATCGAGCGGCCGTCACTCACCAAGGCGGTCATCGAAGTGAACGGCGGTTCGACGCCCATCGCGGAGGCGCTCGACGCACTCATGGGCTGACTTTCAGAAGGGGCCCTGATTATCGTTGGTCGAACTGGTCGAGGCCCGGAAGACCCGAACTGGCAAGGGGTTTCGACAAGCTCAACCAGCGATGGAAACGTTGATGAGCGCTTCCAAGGCATGCGTCACTAATTCGGGCTGCGTCGGTTCCCCCGCAGTCGTGCCCAGGTGCCGCGCGAAGAACCGGGTCGCGTCGTCCCCTGCGTGCTGCGGGACGCCGGTGTGCCCGCCCATGTTGGCGTGCAGCGTCTTCTCCGTGGAGCCGAAGGCGTCGAACAGGTCCAGGGCCGTCTGCCGGTCGTTTCCTTCGTCGTCCCACTGCAGCAGGACGTGCAGCGGAATGGTGACCTGCCGGGCCTCCTCGAACATGGTGCGGGGCACGAAACTGCCCGGCGAACAGGCCGGCGGCCGCGATGCGCGGCTCGACCACCGCCAGCCGGACGCCGATGGCGATCACCCCTCCCGAGTACCCGACCGGGCCGCCGATCTCGGGCAGCGAGAGGAGGGCGTCGAGGGTGGCCTGCCATTCCGGGACCGCCTGCTCGACCAGCGGGAGGACGAGCCGGTCGACGATCTCGTCGCCGACCGGCTCGCCGGCCTCCAGCGCCCGGCGCAGGTCGGCGCGGGCCTGCTCGGCGGCGGCCGAGCGGGGCCGGTCACCGCTGCCCGGGGAGCTCGATGGTGGCCGCGGCGAAGCCGTCCGCCGCGGCGCGCCGGGCCCGGGCCACCAGCCGGGGGTACATCTGTCGCAGTCCGCCGGGGTGGCCGAGCAGGATCAGCGGGGCCGGTGCGGAGGCGGATGCGGGCGTCCACAGGATGCCGGGGATCTCGCCGAGGGTGAACTCGCGTTCGAGGACGCCGTCGTCGAGGCGCTGTTCGGAGGTGAATTGCATGGTCGTGCCTTTCGGGAGTGCTCTTGAGTGGCGCTCCCGGACGACCTATCGCCCGACCGTGACCCCAGAGGGGAGCACCCATGTCGATATGTTCACGGGTACCACCGACCTGCGGACTGTCATTGGCACCTCGAGCAGAAGCAGTAGCCGACCAACTGATGGAGCAAGCGATGCGGCACCGGCCATGAGGGTCCTTCTCGTCGAGGACGACCCGATGGTCGGTGCCGCCCTCGTCGGGCGGCTGGAGGACGACGCCTACGCGGTGGACTGGGTGCAGCGGGCCCAGCCCGGCCTGGACAGCCTGCTCACCCACACCTACGACGTGGTGCTGCTCGATCTCGGCCTGCCTGAACTGGACGGAGCCGGGTTCCTTTCCGCAGCTGCGGGGCCGCGGGGACGACACACCGCCGTCATCGTTGTCACCGCCCGGTCGGAGGTGGAGTCCCGCATCGCAGGGCTCGACCTCGGGGCCGACGACTACCTGGTCAAGCCCTTCGCCCGGGTGAACTGATGGCCCGGATCCGGGCCGTGCTGCGCCGCCAGGGCGGCGACCACGCGGACGCGGTCCTCAGCAACGGCCACGTCAGCCTCGACGTGGCCGCGCATCGGGCCTGGCTCGCCGACGGCCAGACCAGTGGCCCTGTCACGCCGCGAGTTCGCCGTCATCCGGGCCCTGATGGCAACCGGCCCGGGATCATCCTGTCCCGCGAAGACCTCGAACACCGCGTCTACGGGTGGGGCAACGAAGTCGAGAGCAACGCCATCGAGTATCTGATCCACCGGGTCCGCGATCAACGAACTCGGCGCCGACGTCGTTCGCAACGTCCGCGGCGTCGGCTGGACCGTCCCCCGAGCGGAGCAGTGCAACATGGGCGGGCACTCGCTGACCCGGCGGCTCAGCGTGCTGGTTGCGCTCATCACCGTCGTGATGGCCGGCGGGGCGGGCGCCTGGTCGCACATCCGGGCGCTGCAGGCCGCGCGCGACCTGCAGGACGACGTGCTCGCCCAGGTGGCGTCCTCGCGTCGGCGGCGACGATCAAGGGGGCCGTGCCGGTCGACGAGATCCCACTCAGCGACAACGCCGTCCGACATCGACGTGACCAGCCTCAAGACGGCGGGGCTTCCCACGCACCACCCCCAGCGGGCTCGGGACCGCGAAATCGGTGGCGAATCCCGTCGAATCTTTGTCATCCGAAGCTCGGCGGCTCCGAGCTGGTCGTTTCGCAATCCATCGATGTCCGCGACCAGATCGCCCGCGACCACGGCCGCGCCACCGTCACGCCACTTGCTCCTCCTCTTACCGGCGCTCCTCCTCGCCATCTATCTGGTGGTGCGCGGCGTCATGGCGACCGGTCAACCGGCTCGCCCATCAGGTGAATGCCAGGGAGGCCACCGACCTCAGCCCGCTCGAAACCGAGCATGCTCCCGCCGAACTCCGCGGCTTCCTGGTTGCCCTCAACGCCCAGTTCCAACGGGTCCAGGGCGCGCTCGACCGGGAACGGCTCTTCATCGCGAAGGCGGCACACGAACTCCGCACGCCTCTGACAGCCATGTCGCTGCAACGAGCGCGCCGTCATTGCTCCCGACAGTGCACAGTTGCGATTGCGGCTCGCGGAACTCAGAAACGGGGTGGATCGCTCCCGGCACCTCATCAGCCAACTGCTGGATCTTGCTCACGCCCAGGCCGGAAGCAGTGAGCACCTACCCTCCCAGTCGCTCGAGACCACGGTCCGGCAGGTGATCGGCGAACTCCTACCCCTCGCCGACGCCGCGAACGTGGATCTCGAAGTCGACCTCGCGGACGCCGGCGATCAGGTCCTCCCCGTCGTTGCGGCTACCTCGATCCTGCGCAACCTCGTCGACAACGCGATCCGCCACAACTCCCGTGGCGGGCACGTCCACCTCAGCACACGCGTGACGCGCGCGGGACGCTCACGATCAGTGTCGACGACGACGGCCCCGGCATCGCGTCGCCGGCGGAGATGCTACGTCCGTTCGCTCGGGAAGCCGGGCAGGAGACACCCGGCAGCGGTCTCGGCCTGGCTGTGGTCGCCGAACAGGTCCGCCACCTCCATGGTCAGCTGATGCTGCTACCTACCGCGCGATTCGCGCACGGCACGGAGGCCAGGATCATCCTGGAACGCCGCCCCCGGGACGCCGGGAGTAGCGGTCAAGGGTCTCGACAAACTCGACCACCGAAATCACCTCGTCGCTGGTTGAAGCTCTGTCCGAACCCCTCGCAAGTACGGACCGCCCAGCGTCTTCTCGACAAGCTCGACCACCGGGATCACCTCGCCGCTGGTTGAGCTTGTCGAAACCCCTCGTCACCGGGCCTCCAGGGTCTCGACAAGCTCGACCAACGATACTAGCGCCGCTCGCTGGTTGAGCTTGTCGAAACCCCTCGTCAACTTGGGTTCCAGGGGTCTCGACAGGCTCTTCCGACCACAGTCGCGTTCTTCCTAACGATGCCCTAGGGAACGCTGGTTCGCTGGGACCACCAACCAGTTCGAGCCTGCACAGAACGGAGTACCACCACGCATGACCCGTATACCTACTCGAGTGAGCCCTCATTCATCGGTCCCGTTAGCCGCTGCGACCCGTTGTGACCGCGGGACAGTCGACTGTGGAGCGCAGGCCTGATGGATACGCCCCCCGTAGGACGCCCCCGGACCCGGCGCGCGTGGCGCCACATCCTCGCAGGGATGGCGGCGACTGCCCTCGCCATGACCATATGGCTGGCGGTCGACCTCGGCCCGGTCCTGGTCGCGCCCTCGCAGGACTCCCTCGTGGCGAGAACCGCCGAATGGGCCCGGATGCGCGGCCTTGGTGGCCTCGTCACAGAACTCGAGAAGATCGACTACCAACTGAATCCACCGCCGACCGGCGGGACGCCGGAGTCAGGCATCCCCCAGGCCGGAGCCCGGTCCAGCAGCGCGCCGACCGAGCGAGTCGGGTCACTGCGTGCGGTCGCCGACCGATGCCGAGCCTCGGCAACGACCCCTCTGGCGAACGAGGGAGCCTGGCAGACGATCGAGACGGTGCGACAAGCAGCCCGCCATCCTGGCCACCTTCGTCCGACCCGACGGGAACACACGCAGGTTCCTTGCCGGGATCACCTGCATCAATCAGGACCTGGCCAGCTTCGCATTGCACCCAGGCACCCAGGTTCCCGGCGGCACCGGCTGGTCCCAACCCGCCACCGTTCCGCAGGCCGGACGCGGCGCCTTCTCGCCACGTTCAACTCGGGCTTCCTCATGGCCGACTCGATGGGCGGCTTCTGGCAGGACGGGAAAGCCGTGGGCCACCTGACGGCCGGCCGGGCCTCGATGGTGTTCTCCGCGACGGTCGCCTCGACATCCGCTCCTGGGAAGGCGGGCCCGTCCCGGCAGGGGTTGCGGCGGTCCGTCAGAACCTCACCCTGCTGGTCGACAACGGCCAGATCACCGACGCCGTCAGGACGCCGACAGCGGTGCGTTCGGGAAGACGCTCGGCGACACCACCTTCGTGTGGCGCTCCGGCGTCGGGATCCGGGCCGACGGCAGCATCGTCACCGTGCACGGCAACGCGCTCTCCGTCCAGACCCTCGCCGCAGCTCCTGCTCGACGCCGGTGCTGTGCGGGCCATGCAACTCGACATCAACCGCGACTGGACCAGCTACATCTACTACCGGCACACGCCCGCCTTCGCCCCGGTCAAGCTCACCGCCGACCAGGTGCGCCCCGCCGATCGCTACCTGCAGACCTCGACCCGCGACTTCGTCGCCGTGGACCAACGGGGCTGATCATGGGCACACCTGT
>CAVWHR010000037.1:0-66569 GCA_963754835.1 uncultured Chloroflexia bacterium
TTTTTGTGTGAGTTTTGTTCTTATTGTTTTGAGTTGCTTTCTTGAAGCAAAGCTTAAATTCTTTGCAGGTTGCGTCTAGATTTGTCGTGTATTAGCCTTGATTTGTCGTTATTTGTCGCTTTCTGTCTGTTTTTGTCCCAAAAAAGAAGTTGAGATTTAAAATGCCTTTATCTCAAAGAGTCACCTTCAAAACAATGTTGAAAAAGGAGAATCGTATCGCAGTTCCCAGAATCGTAAGATGGCAATACAAGTTAGAACCGTTAGAGATCTTAAAAGTTACCGCAAGTGTAGTTGGTGCAATGGGTGTAAAGGAATGTTTTCTGGGTAAAATGCGCAAAGACGGGCGAATAGTTATTCCGAAGTTGCAGTTAGCCTTACTCAGACGCGATGAACCCAATCTTGAAGGCTTTGCTTTAGAGGTCACACTTGAACCCGCATAACACAAGAGCAATTCAACTTTTACTTATTCCTCAATTGCATCTGAATGTAGTGATAATTGACAACGCCGACCCTAGAGACCCAATTCGTAATGAACTCCAAAAGAAAATGTCCAAGTTGACCGTTATGGATTTTGTTTTATGAGATTACTCCAACCTGTCGGTGGAAAAACAGCGCCCTCTTGAGGTGGCAACCAAAAAAGGTCAATAGTGCTCCCGACATACAGGCAATTACACTGTCATCGCAAACTTTGCAGGCTCAGACTCATACTATCCATCTAGCACTGAAACCCATATCTACGCAAGTATTCCAGCTACTACATTAACACCAACTAGAACAGCCACCACATCTGTCGCTGATACATACTTTATCCCTGCAACCGCTGGACTATTTATTCTGATAATTATAGTCCTCGCTTTAGTAGCGCTACAGATGCTAAGAAAACGATCATAAGAACGCGAAAACAAAGACAATCAAAACTAATTTCCTTTTCTTTTTTGTAAAGAAACGCTTTGAAAGATACGTGGGCTGAGTGGGCTTTGGATAAATTAAAATTTGTCGTGGTTAAGAATGGTTTTTGCATTTCCCCATTCTTTTCTTCCTTCAATCTCTTCCAGAGCCTCAGCAAACCCTTCGAGCACCATAAGCTGTTGAAAAGATGCTTTACTTGATGCCACAGGCCGATACCGGATTGTTACACATCTCAGGGGAATTTATCAGAAAATTTATTTCATCAATCTTTCTCGTGTCTATTCAGACTTTGGATTTTGTTTTTTAATCACCCAACACGATATTTTTCCTAATATGGCTGTTGGTTATGTGTAAAAACCTTTGTTGGATTTTATGAAATCTTGAATTTTTTAAACACTTATCTTACTATAATGTTTATTTTTTTTCAAATTAAGACCAATTCATGCTAAGTGTTAAATATAGAATATATAGACTAAGGAATTACCGAAATAAAAGGAGTAAGAAAAAAACATGAAAATTACAAAAAACAAAATTGCAACTTTTGCTATTGCTATATTCTTAATGCTTTCAATGACCGCTTCAATGATGCTATTGCCAACAACTGACGCACACACGCCCGCATGGCAAATACCAACATATGCCTACATACAGGCTATGCCTAACCCAGTGGGCGTCGGTCAGCAGGTAAACATTTTCTTGTGGCTTACCAACTATTTTTACGGTAATTCGGTAACTAACGGTCTCAATTTCCACAACTTTAAGCTAACTATCACAGCGCCTAATGGTGCCGTAACAACACAGACTTTTGCCAATATTAACCCAACGTCAGCCCAGGATTTCTTATATAATCCTGATCAAGTCGGCACGTACAATTTGACCTTCACTTATCCAGGAGAAACATACCCCCCAGCAGGGCTAACCAACGTTGTGCCAGCTAACTGTGTGAATTACATAAATGATACTTTTATGCCATCTTCTGCATCAGGAACCCTTACTGTGCAGCAAGAACCGCTTCCTGGGGCTACAACTTCGGAACCCATGCCGACCTGTTACTGGACACGACCGATATATGGTTTGAACACTAACTGGTACTCGATTTCGTCAAATTGGTTAGGCGAAGGTGCACCTAACTACGGCGGCTGGACCAATGTAGTCCAAGCACAAAGCTTCGAACTCAATGGCATGGCAGTGTTTCCAGGGGACGCTATAGGCTCTCTAACCAGCCACGTTATGTGGACTTCACCTATGCAAAGTGGAGGAGTTGTTGGAGGAAGCGTTTACAATCCACAAGGACAAACATTCTTCGACGGCTCTGCTTACTTAGTAAGATACGTCAATCCGATAATACTTGGTGGCTTGCTATTCTACACTGAACCCATATCATTTACAAACACGGGTTACGGACCTACCAATCCTAGTGGCCCTACTGTCTGCGTTAATCTGCAATCAGGAAAAGTTGTTTGGTCTCGAAGTGATGTGCTACCGCTATTAATGGGCTATATGCCAGACGTTCAGACTGTAAATGAGCATGGAGTTTGTGAGCCAATTCTAATTTCAGAACAGACTGTCGGTTCGACTACCCCTGGCTTTCCCACTGTTTTAGGAAATACAACTTGGATAGGTTATGATGGAGACACAGGAGACCCAATCTTCAACGTAACTAATGTACCAGCATACGGAACAATGGGATCTCTTGGCCCTGGCAAAGCTATGGGTCCGGACGGTGAATACTTGAACTATGTCTTTGCTAATGCAGGCAATGCTACGAATCCTGACTGGCGTCTAGGAGAGTGGAACTCATCCTTGGTGTTTCTTGCGTATGGCCAAGGTAGACCAACCTTCCAAAACCTAACTTATGTTGGCGCCAACCCGACCCCCTACATTGTCGATGGAAGCATTTCAACAGGTGCGAACAACCGTTATGATTTTAATGTTTCAGTACCATGGCTCAACACAATGCCTGCATCAACCCCGCCGCAAACTCCCTTGCAAACAAATCCAGCAGCAAACAACACATATCCTTATGCCACGTTTTATGCAGCGAAGAACACTCCAGTAACGATTGTGTCGGCTAAGTACGGCGATGGAATACTTTGCTACAATGGTACAATGCCTTGCAACGGCGAAAACAATGGTTTCCCATATGTAAGCTCTGCACCCTACACGTACTTCTTTGTCAACCTCAGATGCTAGTAGAGGCGCAGTCGGTTCGGTTCAGTGGTGGAGTACATTTAATGCGCCAGCAAACAATTACACAGTCGTTCCTCAGGGAGTGGATTGGGGCACTCGTATCTTCCTTCAAACAAATAAGGAAAGCGTCCAATGGGTTGGATACAACTTAGATACTGGTGCGTACCTATGGACAAGTGCGTCCGAAGTACCTCTCAACTACTACGGAAGTCCAAGCCAAGGCGTTATCGCTGGCCAGGTTGCTTATGGCCACATCTACAGCGGATCTCTCGGCGGAATAATATATTGCTACGATGATACAACTGGAAAAATATTGTGGACTTATGGCAACGGCGGCGAAGGCAACAGCACCAACTCTGACTTCAATTGGCCCTACGGTAATATTCCAACATGCGTAGCCGCTGTTGGAAATGATGTGGTATACCTTTGGACAACTGAGCACACTTGGACAACACCGATTTACAAAGGCGGATTAGCACGCGCTATTAACGCTACTACAGGGCAAGAACTCTGGACCATTTCATCAGTCACCATGAATTTCGGTATGACAAGCTACGCTATGGCAGATGGCTTCAACACATGGTTTAACGGTTACGACAATCAAATCTACACTGTAGGCAGAGGACCAAGCGCAACCACAGTTACGGCTGGACCGAAGTTTTCAACAATCGGAAATAGCGTGGTTATAGAAGGAACAGTTACAGACATATCTACTGGCACAAAGCAAGATCAGCAAATGGCAGACTTTCCCAACGGCGTTCCTGTCGCATCAGACGCAAGCATGGGTCAATGGATGAGCTATGTTTATCAGCAACAATCGATGCCAACTAACTTTACTGGTGTTCCGGTGCAGTTTTACGTGCTAGACTCTAACGGGAACTATCGGCAAATAGGAAGTGCAACAACCGATGAAAGTGGTTCTTACAGTTTAACATGGACTCCTGACATTATAGGCAACTTCACTGTCTACGCCAATTTCGCGGGCACAAATGGATATTGGCCATCATCTGCTGAAACACACTTCAACGTCGGTAGTCCAGCAGCAACTGCTCCAGTCGCGACAGCTCAAACAAACATAGCAACCACCGGCGACTTAATGACATATATCGTTGCGTCAGCAATCGCCATAATTATTGTAATAGTAATAATTGGCGTTCTGATAATAGTGATGCAAAGAAAACGTGCATAAACAACTGACAAAAAAATTTCCCTTCCCTTTTTTTGGGTTTAAGAAATAATGGCGATAAATATGGGCTGAGCAGGCCTTTGATAATACTTATCTGTTCGCGGCTGAGAATGGTTTTTGCATTTCTCCATTCTTTTTTTCCTTCAGTTTGTCCAGAGCCTAAGCAAGCCCTTCGCAACAGAATAGAAAAAAAAGCTAACATATTTGACCACCCATTTTTTTACTAATTGTGTACTCCGTGTATCTAACGCAGTTGACGCATGAATAAAACATTGCATGTGCCATAGGGGTTTCAGCATTGAAGCGCCATTTCGAGCGCTTTTCACCGTTTACGGAGAAATTTTGCTCGTTTCCAAGCAACTGGCAATGTTAAAAGTGCAAAAATTCTGGATAATGATGTTTTTGATTAGAACCTATCATGCTTTCTATATCCCAAAAACCAAAAGCACAAAAGGTTTTAATCAAAATCGGTTGTTATTGAGAATGACAACTCATGGTTAAAGCAGAGAACTTGGTGTTGGAAGCTAAATATTTCGTATCTGGTGATATGACTATTGAATTTGCCAATCAAATCACGAAATTAATCACCCAAGTAATGAGTTGTCATGTGTATTATCCTAAAGGTGATTTCAACCCATTTAATCCACCAAAGTATTTGTCGATTACATTCGACCGTGAATTGCCACAGATTAGTTCCCATTATAAAGATAGGTTTCAGAAGGGAATCGGTCTCATTAATGAAAATGCGTTATTTTGGAAAAAGTATATGCAATCGCTAAAATCAGCCCGAGACGATGTTTCACTTGTGGTTACTTTTAATCTCCACCTCCAACAGTACAACGAACAAAAAGGCATAGTTATTCATGTTCGCTCAGAACCAGCGATTTTGATTAAAATGAGAGTCTCGGCTGGAAACCAAAAATTGATGATTTTGATTACAGTGCAATAGTAGATACTGGTAAGCAATTTATCCATGAAGTGATGGCAAGTTTTGGAGCGATGGTAATAGAAGAACCCGAAACTTTAGCAAAAATTGTTTTTACTCCAACCCTTGAGAAACTGGATAAGCATGGTTTTGTGGCAGTTACCAACTTGATGAAAGAGGGACAATTAAAAATCCAGAAAGGCAATACTGAAGATGGCTTAACTGATTTGCGAGAAGCGATAGCCCTTTTTGTGGCAGAACTTGTTAGGCGAGCAGGTAAGAAATCTGCGGGTAGCGTCTCAAGATTGGCACTTCTTGAAGAATTAGGTTATGTAGACCATTGGTCCCATGACTTAATTGACAAGAACCTCAATGATTGGATTTATCGCTATCTTTCAGCTAAGCCAGTCCACGGTCGAGAGAGATTAAGCGCTATTGATGCCGAATTTGTTTACTGACTCGCTGAAGACATCTTGAGTTATCTCTCCGAAAAAATAATCCTAAGAAAGTAGCTCTCGCTCCTACCTTCTTTTAGGTAACACCCGTTCCGAAATATACGAAATCTGCCAAGTCTTTTGCGAAGTTAAGGTTGTTTTCAGTAAGTCCAGTTTTTGTTTTTCCAACTTCAGCATGATTTGTGAAACCAGTTCCCGCTGAAAGTCTGATAGGACAGGCGAATTCTATTCCTCCAAGCGACTTTTTGACATCTATAACGTCTTTTGTTTGAGGAATTATTATGACTAAACATACGACAGGTTTTCCATCTTTGCGTGTCAGTTTCAAGGGATAAAACGAAATTGATTCGTATCCTGTAGTACAGTAGGATTTTAATATTCCCTGTGTTTGAAGTATTTTAGCCTCTATATCGCTCAATCCTACAATTTCGCGCTGATTTGAAAAACCGACTAATATAAGCCCCCCTCTCTTGTTTGCAAAGGCCGCTACGTCGTTAGCCAAGGTGACTTTAAGCTCCTCGGGTTTGCTATTATGCCAAGCGGCATACGTTTCTTTAAAATCCCAAAGTTTGTTCTCTTGCACATGGGTTGGTAACGCTTTGGTCAAGAAAAGATTGAGAAAGACATCGTTGGTCAGAAGCTCTTCTCTGTTAAGAGCAGAAATCTCTTCGAGGACCGATTCAGCTGAATTTCTTATTTTTTGAAAATAGGTAGCAAACTCTTTCAGTATACGTTTGGATGCTTGTGGAAAAACGGTTTGAAACGAGATTGGGCATGGACGATTACCCCATTCCTCAGGATCAACTGAGTCAGCCCACTCGGATGCTTGGTCACTATATTCGCTTGCCAGAATGGGGATAGGACCTACGAGGTGATTTATTTTAGATAGCCCTAAGACAAGTTCTATGCAGAGGTGAAGCGCCTGCGCATCTTCTTCTTTCCTGATACCAAAGGAGCGACTTGAAAGTTCAGAACGGCTCCAGACAGGATGTGAGAATATGATGTTTGGAGCTAATTCATCCATTTGCTTAAGCCAAGCCACGAACGCGTAGAAGTTGTTGATTGCATCCTTTTTCTTTTCGATGAAATTCAGCAATTCATTTATGAATTCCTCGTAATCTTTTGCTTTGCTTTCGGTAATTGCTTTATCTGATAGATGTTTTAGCTCTAATCAGAGTGGGCAAGATTGCTTCAAATCTTGTTTTCAAAATGCCTATGGATTCAATGTGCTTTCTTAAAAACCATTTAACGAAGTTCCCATGGATTTCACTACCTAGTGGCGTGCATTTTGTTTGACTGAAGGGTGCTTTAACGTCCAATCGAATGATTGTTAGGTCATCAAGAATAGTGTCAGCCTTCAAAATAATGTGGTGCGCTTTACCTAACTTTAATGCGGTATCAGATTTGAAAAGTATTCCATGATTCTTACGAATCTCATCCGACAAACCACAACCACCCAGACCTGTGAATCATCTTGCGATGCTTACTTAAACGCTTGTTGCTTATAGGCAAAAAAGAATTGTGTCCTCATTTGTTATAGCTTACCCCATGCCTTAATCAGTTTTGTATTTTCCTAAACGCCAACATTATAATAATAAACTCATTGCTTCGATATTTTTCGATTACCTTATTTTTTACATTAAAATCGTCGTAAAGTTTCGAATTCACATTTATCTATGTATGTACTGACATTTTGGGTTCTGTAGCATTGGATTAAGCTAATCATGCATTTTTGCGTTATCGCATTAAATATTTTGAATATATTTTGAAGATTATAGTAAAAATCTACAAATAAAATGCTAAATTGAATATACCTAAATAGTTTATTGTAATGCTTAATTGCATTCGATGTGTACACGAAGGCTTATTAGCTAAAACATATATATCAGCATATTATGTCAGCCGAATTAGAGTTATTGAAAGACATTTCGGATAAGTTGACTCAACTTCTAATACTGACGAGATTAGAAAACTCAAAGGCAATCGCTGACTTTAAGGAAGAAATTGACAATGACCCTATCTTGCAGACTATTTTGAAGTTAGCCGATGGAATACTTAGTTCAGCTAACATTAAACAAAAAGTAAAGGAACAAACAGGAGAATCGGAAAGAACAATCTCCAGACGTATCGCCACGTTAATGGAAAAAGGTGCTCTTATCGCAATCAGAAAAGGAAAGGAGATTTACTACGATAATTCGGGACTTTATGGTTAGGTGCGGAACAATGGCTGAGGAACTTGGTGAATTAAGAAAAATTTCAAAAATCTTGGCTTTGGCTAACGCCCAAGCATTGGAAAATGAACTTTCAAAGTATGCGACTACAAATGAGAGAAAGAAAGTCTGGGTTCTGATTAATGGAGAACGGATGCCTGATGATTCTGTAAATCAAGAGCCCTGGCATGAAACAGAGAGCAGTTTATGACTTCCTCAAAATTCTCTCAAACGCTGACTTGGTTGAAACTCCATATGGACAGGCACCAAGAAAAAAACTCGAATTTGTACCTGCAACATGGGTGACTCTCTTACAATTAAACGACGAAGATAAGAAACAAGAGGTAATTAACGATGTCAAAACCACAAACCAATGATTTACTCGAAGAAATATCTGAAAAGTTAGACAAAGTGCTTAAACTGCTTGCTATCGACGCAGTCAAAGGCTTTGAGAAAGAACAGCAAAAAATCGAGCTTTTGGATTCTATTGGGTTTAAACCGTCGGAAATCGCTAAAATGCTTAATAAAAGCCCTGAAAACGTTAGCGTTGTACTTGGTTCAATTAGAAAAAAGAAAGACCAAAAAACGCCCACAAAAACTGAGTCCAAACCCCTCATTGAGAGTGGCACCACATAAAAGATGAAATAAGAATGAGCCAGAATGATGAGTTATTGAAAAAGGTCGGAATTGTAGCAAAATTGATGTACGTTCAAGCACGACCTAGAAACTTCGAGGAGTTGAAGGTTCAACTTCTTAAAACCTCTCAACAAGAACAAGCATATGATGCTTTGGATGGGGAGAAAACGATAAAAGAGGTGGCTCAAGCTGCGTCATATGCGAGCACAAGCTCCTTAGAGGAGCTTCTTCCAGAATGGGAGCGTAAAGGTTTGATTTTAAGCATAGGGAAAGGACGAAATAAAAAATACCTTAACATCGAAAACTTAGGTATAAGATGGACACCATTATGATTGATAGCAAACAGTTCCAGCAATTGCTTGACACTCTCGAAAAGAATGTTCTAGACTAGCTTGCACTAAACTTGGTTAAGGATTGCCAAAAACAAAATGAAAAAATAGTGTTACTTTCAAACTTCGGATATAGTCCCGCATATATCAAGGATTCTCAACACTGTCAGCGTAGCGCTCTCAAGAGCAAAAAAGACAAAAAGCGATAAAGTGAAGGAGCCGAAAAACCAACGAAACAGAGGAGGTTACAAAGACAAATGAGTGAGAATAAGGTCAAACGAAATAAGAGCGATTCAAAGGAAATGCAATCAATAAGAAATCTGCTAATACTTCAACTAGTTGAGAGACGGAGCGACCTCCGAAGAGATAGACAAGGCTACAGGAATGGGTGCTGGCAATATTCGAGCAATTTTCCCTGGCATCAGAAGAAGGCTAAAGTGGAAGAGGCAGAATGAAAGAAGTAACTGACGTTAGGTCAAACCCTCGAGAACAAATAATGCATGCGGGTGATTCAACTCACTCGGCGAGTTCAGGAACGACGGTTCAGCATATAAACCTGCCGGAACCCACAGCAGCGCCCGAGCCGACAGCGACCTCAGCCCCATAGGAGGATATCCGAGCATCGTTATAGGGTATTGCGCCAACGGCTATCCTCCTTTCATTTGTACGTCTTACCAATAGCGGTAAACGTAAACTGTTTGGCGCTCCAGCGTGATAATAGCTTTATAAATAATAGGTTGGGAATCGTGGCTGCCGCAGATACTTGACGTTGAGCGGCAAAGGAAATGATGTGAGCGAACTTATAAAAGGCTTTTTTGGCTGGCCGAATACCAAATACAACGAGCTGTCAACATATTTGACGGCCCTGGCTTCTGTAGTCGTTTTCATCACTCATCCCGAATTCCGTCAATCTCTTGGCCTGTTGGTTCAAGGCATTACCACGGATCAAAAGATAACGGACATCATCGGTTTTTTTGTCGTGGGCTTTATCGTCATTTCAGGCTTTATTCTCTCGCTTTATCACGTCTTTACAGCACGCGAAAAATCTTCGTTCGAGAAATATTGCATGGGAGTTTTTACTATTGGCGCAAATGCGGCGGCGGCTATCACAGTAGGTATAGATGAGATTAATTCGGGCTCATACACCCTGATATTTTTTCCTCTTTGGAATATCTTGATTGGAATAGCATTGATTTTCCAAATCCGTCTGAGAAAATTCGAAGTAACTGACGACAACGTATCTTTGTTGGAAGTGTCAAGCCATTCCACAGCTTTGCTGGTTGTATTTGCTATCACCAATTACGCATTTCATCTTTCATGGGCTATGGCGTTTTCAATTTGCCTGTTCTATTCATCATTCCTCGTATTCTTTATCACATTAATTTTCAATCCTGCCGTTCGACAATCCTATTTAAGACATAACGAACGCACGCCAACCAGATTCTCCAGACGTTCAGGGACATCCTCTGCAATTTCAGGATTTTCCATTGAATCAAACCTGACGAAGTCGCGCAATCACTTTAATCGCAAGTTGTTTCCAATGGTTTATTGCCCACATTGCGATGTACGGGTCCTTCCAAAAGCGGATGGCACTTGTCCTGGTTGTCACACCAAAATATCTGGATAAAGGCACAAAAAAACTACATATTGCCTGCCGGCTTGGGATAAAGTCTGCATAGGCTTCTTGGAGAACCACCGAGGTAAGTGACCCTTCTTGCTTGATTGCTGTTTGAGTAGAAATAAAGACGCCGCCATTTATGCCGAATAACCGGTAGATATGACGGTGCTCTACAAATTGGTCGGGGTGCCGGGATTTGTCGCGGAGCATCCTGTGAAGGAAACCCGGGACCTCTTGCTCCCAAAGCAAGAGGACTGCCAACTGCGCTACATTTTAGAAAACACCGCCATATCTTTTGATATGACGGTGCTTAACTTAAGTGTCGGGGTGCCGGGATTTGAACCCGGGACCTCTTGCTCCCAAAGCAAGCGCGCTACCAACTGCGCTACACCCCGAAGTGTTTACTTATACCAGAAAAATTTCCCCAGGACCTTACCGCTGAAAGCGGTACGGGCTCCAACTGCGCTACACCCCGATATTAACCCAGTAACTGGACGAGTATAATGCGAAGGATTGTCACCCGTCAAGCACATGATAAATATACACCCTTTCCGCATTATTCTTCTCCTATCCCTCCTTCTCGCAGCCTCGGCCTGCTCCCCTGCCGTCCAGCCCGCGTCGACTGAGATTCCCTCGACCGTCACGCCCATTCCTTCGCTTACACCCACGCCGACCGTGGTTCCAACGGCTACGCCTCTCTCCTGCCTCACCCAGCCCGGCCGCATGGACGGCGGTTCCATCGATACCACCAAACCTCCGCAGCAATATTTGGTCTATCTTCCACCCTGCTACGATATGCAGACCGCCGAGCGATACCCCGTTCTATATCTTCTGCACGGCCAGCTTCAGACCGACGATTTTTGGGCCGTGCATCTCGGCACGCCAGCCATCGCCGATGAGCTGATCCATTCCGGCGCCGCGCAGCCTTTCATCATCGTCTATCCGGACGACCGCTATTGGAATCAGCCTGCCGAGTCTGGTTTTGGCGACCGCGTGATCAACACCGTCATCCCGTACATCGACCAGAAGTATCGTACTCTCGCCGATCGCGACCATCGCGCCATCGGTGGCTTGTCGTCGGGCGGCGGCTGGGCGGTCCATCTTGGTCTCACGCGCTATGACTTGTTCGGGTCCATTGGGTTGCATTCCCCCGCCATCCAGCCCGCGGACGAGCCTTATATTGAGCATTGGATAAAAGCCATCCCGCCAGACTCCTGGCCGAGGCTTTGGATCGACGCCGGGGATGCGGATAAGGACCTCGGTTCGATCACGAGTTTTGAAAGCCTGCTCCGCACCGATAACATCCCTCACGATTGGCATTTGTTCGCCGGCGATCACAGCGAAGCTTACTGGCGTGCGCACGCACCTGAGTATTTACAGTGGTACGCGGATGGCTGGAAGAGTGAAGACTCAACCCCTGTGCCATAAACCTCCCTCTAGGAAAATCTTCGACCCTGAAGGGCGTGGCTCTTAAACCTTAGACTTTAGACTTTGAACCTTCGGGCGAGGTGGCTACAAGCCACCGTCGCCCACTTCGGCGATATAAATCGCCGAAGGACCTCGAAGTTCAAGGATTATAATTTCGCTATGCCTCTATCGCAAAAAGAAGTTGAGCACATCGCCAAACTGGCCCGCCTCGAATTGACCGACGACCAGAAGACCCTTTACCGCGACCAGCTTTCCGCCATCCTCGATTACATGACCAAGCTGCGCGAGCTTGATACCACCGACGTCCCGCCGACTGCCGGCGGTGGCAAGCCTCAAATGCCGCTTCGTGCAGACGAGGTCCATCACAGTCTATCGCCGGAGGAACTGCTCAAGAACGCACCGGAATCTGACGAAGACCAATTTAAAATCCCGCCAGTGTTCGAATGATACGCTGGCAGCCTGGATCATGACTGAACTCACCGATCTCACTCTCACCGAAATGCAGGCTGGCCTGATCAAAGGCCGGTTTTCGAGCCGCGAGCTTGTGCAGGCCGCTCTCGACCGCATGTCGAAACTCGAACCCTCGCTGCATGCCTTCCTGCACGTCGCAGGCGCGTCCGCTTTGAAGCAGGCGGACGAGGCCGATAAGGAACGAAGGACCATGACGGAGAAAGGCTCCATGCCTTTGCTTGGCATTCCCGTCGCCATCAAGGACGTGCTGACGGTTGCCGGCCTGCCCTGCACCTGCGGCTCGAAGATTCTGGAGGGCTTCATGCCGCCCTTCACCGGCACCGCCGTGAAACGCTTGATGGAAGCCGGGCATCGTTATCGTCGGCAAGACCAACACCGATGAATTCGCAATGGGCTCATCCACGGAAAATTCGGCGTATGGTGTAACCCATAATCCCTGGGACCTGGACCGTGTGCCCGGCGGCTCGTCTGGTGGCAGCGCGGCCTCGGTGGCGGCGCGTTATGTCCCCGCCGCGCTCGGCACCGATACCGGCGGCAGTGTTCGCCAGCCCGCCTCCCTGTGCGGCGTTACCGGACTCAAGACAACCTATGGCCGCGTCTCGCGCTATGGATTGGTGGCCTTTGGCTCGTCGCTCGATACCATCGGCGCGTTTGGCCGCACCGCGGAAGATGTGGCTGAGATCTTTTCCATCATGGCCGGCCTCGATCCGCTCGATGCCACCTCGGTGGATACGCCCGTCCCACATATAAAATTCGACAAAGACGCGGTGCGCGGCTTGAAGGTCGGCGTGCCGAAGGAATATTTCATTGCGGGCATCCAGCCCGAGGTCGAGGAAAAGACGCGTGCGGCCATCGCTGTACTGCAAAGCCTCGGCGCAGAGATCCGTGAGATCAGCCTGCCGCACACCGAATATGCCCTGCCGGTCTATTACATTCTGGCGCCCGCTGAAGCCTCTGCCAACCTGGCGCGCTTCGACGGCGTCCGCTACGGCCCGCGCGAAGATGCGAACAATCTGCTGGGATGTTTACTCACATACCCGCGGCCGGCGCTTTGGGCCGGAGGTGACACGCCGCATCATGATCGGGACCTATGCGCTTTCGGCGGGTTATTACGACGCCTACTATGGGCAGGCGCAGAAGGTGCGCACGCTCATCAAACGTGACTTTGAGACGGCCTTCCAGCGACGTGGACGTGATCGCCGCGCCCACCGCCCCGACCACGGCCTTCAAGATCGGCGAGCACGTGGACGATCCGCTTGCGATGTATCTGGAAGACGTGTTCACGCTGCCGGCCAACCTGGCAGGCGTGCCGGGCATCTCGTTCAACGCCGGTTTTGACTCTGATCATTTACCGGTCGGCTTGCAGTTGATCGGCCCCTATTTCCGGGAAGACTTGTTACTGCGGGTTGCGTATGCCTATCAGCAGGTGACGGACTGGCATACCAGCAAGCCGCAGCTGTAAACCGTATTAACAAAAACAGAAAGATCTATTCACAGAGTAGGCAGGTTTCGCCGGTTATTCTTTACATCTGTGTAATCAGCGGATTATTTCGAATAAGGTCTACAGAAGGTAATGTAAGGAGGCGGTATGCGTGCCATCTATAGGACTTCCTTGCTGGTTAGTGTTCTATTGTTGGCTGTTGCTGCCTGTGCCTTGCCCGGCCTGCCCCTGGTGGATACCAATGCCCAAAGCACGACCCTCGCGCAAACATTGGCCGCCATCATCCAGGCGACACAAGAAGCGGCATTCACGCCGCTTACTCCCACCTCCGAGGTGACAACCTCTACCGAAACATTTACGCCTGTGTACCCGAGCCAGACCGCGACGGGAACCATCACGGCCACACCGGCCTTTACATCCACCTCGTTGGTGCCGATGATCAGCGTTTCGGTACCCACTAATTGTCGGACCGGTCCGGGAAAAATATACGACCAGGTCGGCGCGTTGTTGGTGGGAAAGACCGTCCAGGTCTATCGCGCGCGACCCTTCCGGCATGTACTGGTATATCCGCAACCCGAACTCGACCAATGAATATTGCTGGGTGTGGGGTGAATATGCCACTTTATCGGGTCTCACTTCCGTATTGCCCATGTATACTCCTCCACCCACTCCCACTGCGACGGCCACGCCGCTCCCAAGTTTCGCTTCTTCTTATTCCGGGCTGGTGGTTTGTACCGGTTGGTGGCCTGAGATCAGGATAAAGAATACAGGCCTGGTTACTTTCAGGTCCGTCGGCATCAGCCTGAGGGACACGGCTACTTCCACATCCGTTTACAATTCGTCCGATGGTTTTAACGATAACCCCGATTGCCTCACTTCGAGCAGCAGGAAAACATTATTACCCGGCAAGTCTGTTACCGTCAGCGCGCCGGGATTTACCTATGATCCCACCGGTCACAAACTGAATGCCACCATCACACTTTGCTCGGATACGGGACAGAGCGGTTCATGCGTATCAGACAGGATCAGCTTCACTCCCTAAAAATAGAGCCTCTGGCTTTGGAATTTTCTTCCTCCCTTTAGGGGATCGCGAACCACAAGTCCCCGCTCTTGCTTTAAGGGGATCCTGTAGGTCAGCGGAGGTTGGTCGGGGTGAGGTCCTGATCAGTTACAATCATTAGACTTTAGATGAGTGCTGATTTTTCTCGTTCCGAAAAATTAATCCGCGTTTTTCCGCGCTCGCACTTGCACATGGCGCAAGTACAGGTGTCCGCGTCCAGATATAATTTCTGGTAAAGTTGATTATCTAATAAATCTGGGAGGCAACCAGTGAATATCTTGATCACAGGCGGAGCGGGCTACATCGGTTCTGCCACCGCTGAAGCCCTGCTCGCTGCGGGACATTCTGTCACAGTCTACGACTCACTCGTCACGGGTCATCAGGCCGCGGTGCCAAAGGGCGCACGCTTCATCGAGGCCGCCTTGGAAGACCACCGCTCACTGTCAAAGGCATTGACCACCCAGCAGTTCGACGCGGTGATGCACTTCGCGGCTTTTATTGAAGCCGGCGAATCGATGAAAGACCCAGGTCGCTTTTATTTCAATAACTATGCCAATTCGTTGTCGCTGATGGAGACTGCCGTACTGGCCGGTGTAAAACGGTTCGTGCTTTTCATCCACTGCTGCCGTTTATCGCTCCAGCGATGAGCCCTTGACGGAGGAATCACCTCTCGGCCCGACGAACGTATACGGGCATACCAAGCTTATGGTGGAGCAAACCCTGGATTGGTACCGCCAGATCCACGGCTTGCATTACGCGGCCCTGCGCTACTTCAATGCCAGCGGTGCGCTGCCCGGTCGCGGAGAGGCGCACCAGCCTGAATCGCATCTCATCCCGTTGGTGCTGCGCGTTGCATTGGGCCAGCGCGAGTCGGCTTCCATCTTCGGCACCGATTATCCGACGCCCGACGGCACCTGCATCCGCGATTACATTCATATTGCGGACCTGGTATCGGCGCATTTGCTGGCCCTGGACGCGCTCGGCGAGGCCGACAAATTGATCTACAACCTGGGGAGCGGGAAGGGCTTCTCGGTGCGCGAGGTGATCGATATGTCAAGGAAGGTAACCGGCCATCCGATACCGGTCGTCGAGCTGGCGCGCCGCGCAGGCGATCCGTCGCGGCTGGTTGCCTCGTCCGATAAGATCCGCCGCGAGTTAGGCTGGAAACCTCAAGCATACCGATCTACAAGATATCATTTCCAGCGCCTGGGAATGGCACAAGATCACACCCTAAAGGATATGAAAGCAAATGACATTTATTGTGGTTCTGGTCGGTTGGATCTTCTCGCTTTGCCTGCATGAGTTCTCTCACGCGCTCGTCGCCTATTTTGGCGGTGATACCACCGTCCGTGAAAAAGGTTATCTCACCTTCAATCCGCTTAAGTACACGCATCCGGTCTATTCGCTGCTGCTGCCTTTGTTATTTCTCGTGCTTGGCGGCATCGGCCTGCCGGGCGGCGCGGTCTATATCGAGACGTGGCGTTTGCGCAGCCGCGGATGGATCACCGCGGTTTCACTGGCCGGCCCGAGCGCGAACCTGCTGCTGGCCATCGTACTCGGCACATTCCTGCGATTCGCACCGGTGACATCGGGCGGGATCTGGCCCGGGTTGGCCTTCCTGGCATTATTACAGGTCTGTGCGTTGGTACTCAACTTAATCCCGCTTCCGCCGTTCGACGGTTTCGGCGCGATCGAGCCTTACCTGCCGATGAACCTGCGCGCCAACTTGTCGCAGACGCGCGGGTACCTGTCAATTGCCGTTTTCATTTTGCTCTGGTATGTGCCTTTCGTCAATAATGCCTTCTGGAACCTGATCTTCACTCTGGCCTATGTGGTGGGTGTGCCGCTACAGCTCGCCCAGTTGGGTTTAACCGGCTTTCAATTTTGGATCCGATGAAACTCCTTTAATAGAGAGATATCTTTAGGTGGGGGAAGGTTTGTGACAATCTTTACAAATCCGACAACTTTTGTTATAATAATAGTGAATAATTTCACATATTGATATTTGCTTTTGATCTACCTGAGAGGTAAATATGAACATACAAAAACTTCCCCATGTCGTCATCGTTGGTGCAGGCTTTGGAGGCCTGGAAGCAGCTCAAAAGCTGGCGAAAGCCCCCGTCCGCATTACGCTGATTGACAGGCAAAACTATCATCTCTTCCAACCTTTGCTCTACCAGGTTGCCATCGCCGGCCTTGTCCCTTCCCAGATCGCCTATCCGGTGCAGGACGATCTTCCGGCATCAGAAGAATCTTACTTTCCAAATGGGAGAAGTGACGGCTGTCGATCTTGACTCCCATTACATCAAAATGAATGGTTCGGTCATTGCCTACGATTATTTGATCCTGGCGGTCGGCGGACAGACCAACTTCTTCGGCATGGGATCTGTCGAGCAGAACGGTTTCCAATTGAAGGACATCCAGAGCGCCGTAGCCACACGCAACCATCTCTTGAGCATGTTCGAGAAGGCCAGCCGTGAAGCGGACGCAGCGAAACGCCGCGCCTTGTTGACCTTTGTGATCGTCGGCGGCGGGCCGACCGGTGTGGAAACTGCCGGCGCGCTGGCGGAGTTGATCAGGCACGTGTTGACAAAAGATTATCCCGCACATGGACCTGCAGGACGTACGCGTGTTGCTGCTCGAAGCAGCCGACCATTTAATGGGGAGCTATCCGAGTGAATTGCGCAAAGCTACCTTTGACCTTCTATCTCGAAAGAATGTGGAAATATTGCTTAACACAAAATTGACCGATTATGACGGTGCACGTGTCACGCTGGGCGATGGCAGGCAGATCGAGACGCAGACGCTCTTATGGACGGCAGGCGTGCGCGCAGCCGAGTTGGCGGGTAAGCTGGGAGTTAAGCAAGCTGCTTCGGGCCAGGTTCTCACCGAAGAGACCTTGCAGCTGCCGGGCCATCCTGACGTCTTCGTAATTGGCGATGCTGCGAATTCTGTCCATGGAGATGGCCAGCCGCTGCCCATGCTGGCAACGGTCGCACAGCAGCAGGCGAAAGCCGCGGCTGGCAGCCTGCAAAGAATGTTAAAAGGGCAGAAGCCCCGGGTATTTCGTTACAAAGACCCCGGCCTGCTGGCTACGATCGGACGCAATGCGGCGGTCGCGCACATCGGAGGCCTATCCTTTAGCGGCTTTGTTGCCTGGGTGATCTGGGTAGTGCTGCACATCTTCCGCATTATCGGGTTCCGCAACCGGCTGGTGGTGCTGATCAACTGGGCCTGGGATTATGTTTTCTATGACAGCCAGGTGCGGTTGATCACCGGGGAGTAAGATAACCATATCGGGCCAGTACAAAAAGGGTAATGATCCCAAATGCGTTCACCAGGAAATGCAGGAGCATGCCGGGGAATATTGAATTGGATCTCTGGTAAAGGTGGGAAAAAATATAGCCAAGTAAAAAGGTCGGGATGAGTGCCGCCAGTTGGTGGTGAGCAATTCCGAACAGCGCGGAACTTAACAAGGCTGCCGTTTGAAAGCCGTAACGCTGGCGGAACCCTGCAAAGAGGAAACCGCGAAAAAGACTCTCCTCCACGATCGGGGCAACGATCACACCTGTGAATATGAACCAACCCGGTGAGGATATCGCCGCCATGATCCGGCTTAATTCTTCAGCCTGGGTGGTTACGCCCAGCATCACGAAAATTGCATTATTAATGATCGTGATAAGGTAACTCCCGACCACCAGGCCGCAGCCGATGCCCATGACACTCGCTTTGAACCTCCGGTAGCCAAGGAGTTTAAAGTCGGCGCGTCTCACAGCCAGAAAGATCAAGACGGGGAGTATATAGATAAGCTCAATGACCACCACGATATAAGACCCGTAAATTATCGATGGCTTTAATTTCAAAACCACGCCCACTAATATGACCTGGATCACCGCAAACATACCCAGACCGATCCAGGTATCCTTGAGAGACCAGGGCAGTGTAGGGCCTTTATCGTCCTGTATGGGCAATGGATTGGTTAAATCTGGATTATTCATATACTGAGAATGCAGATAGTAATCTTAACACGCTTGGTATGGCAGGAGGTGAATGGGTTCTTGATTAAGAGTCCGGTGCAGGGTTAACCATGAGTTCCACGTTCGCTGTATAAATCAGGGAGATTGCCGTTTTTCTCCGATAAGTTTACCTTAACTATATGCGAGTGAGCCTTTTTCAGGGGAAGAAGTTGGGAAGCGTTGACCTGCAAGTCAAATTATCATTTATCATTATGGAATAGAGGAAACCCCACGATGAACGAGATTCAGAATCCGATGAGCGCAAATTTCCATTCAACTCGAATTGCCATCGTTGGCGTTGGCAACGTGGGCGCCACCTGCGCCTACGCCTTGCTGCTCCGCGGTCTCGCGACAGAGATCGTGTTGATAGACGTAAACAAGGCCAAGGCGGAAGGTGAAGTGATGGATCTGAATCATACCGTTCCTTTTGCGCATCCGACCCGTATCTGGGCAGGCGATTATGCCGATTGCGCCGGGGCGGCTGTTACCATCATCACCGCGGGTGCCGCAACTATAAAACCGGGTCAGACACGGCTTGATCTGGCGCAGACGAATGCGGCGATTTATCGCGAGATCGTGCCTGAGGTGGCTCGCCACAACCCGGAAGGTATTTTGCTTGTTGCCGGTAATCCCGTGGATGCGATGACCTTTGCCGCATGGAAGCTCTCAGGCTTGCCTTCGCAGCGCGTGATCGGCTCCGGCACGATCCTGGATACAGCCCGATTCCGTTATCTCTTAAGTCAACACTTTGGTGTGGATTCGCGCAGCGTTCATGCCTTCATCATCGGCGAGCACGGCGACAGCGAGGTGCCTGTTTGGTCCCTTGCCAACATTGCAGGCATGCACCTGCAGGATTTCTGCGTTGCCCGGGGTATGGTCTACGATCAGGCCGCTATGGATGACATCTTCCGGCAGACACGGGATGCGGCTTATGCCATCATGGAACTCAAAGGTTCCACGTACTACGCCATCGGGGCCGGACTGGCAGAAATCGTCGAGGCCATCCTGCGCGACCAGAGCACCGTTCTTTCGGTATCCAGCCTGGTCAGGGACTATTGCGGCATCAGCAATGTTTACTTGAGCCTGCCTGCCGCTCTCGGGCAGGGCGGCGTCGAGTGGATCCTGCCGATGAACTTGCAGCCCGAGGAGGCAGACGCGCTTTGCGAATCAGCGCACGTCTTGAGAAAAATAATCGAGCAGCTCAAGTTGGAGTGACCGTTCTCATTAAGAGTGTAAGGTGTGTCCATTTTTGAATATGCCCGACATTTCGCGATAGACAAGCCACTGACCTTTGCGGTCATCCACATTTTTCATGGCGCGGTCATAGGTCAGGTCGAAGACCTGGCCGGTATCCACCCGGACACGGAAGTAAAAGCGGCCTACATTCAGCGAGCCGTGGCCTGAGGCGGCCTCGGCGTGACTGGGTTGCATGTTGCGTGCGGTCCGTCCGCGGCGGGTGAAGTCGGTCCATTCGGAAAGTTTTTCGACGACAAGATAGGTTTGTTTTTCCCACACAAAGCTATCGGGGCAGGGCGGCGATTTTTCGTATGTCGGTGGCGAGTTGAAGAAGACTTCAATAGGCTGGTCGAGAAAACGAAGAGGCTGGAGGTCAGGCTTATCCAAGTTTTTTCCTTTGTGAGCCTTCGTGTTCCTTCGTGGCTAAAAATGGATAAAGTCTACCTGAGGTGAATATTTGTGTATCAATTATCGCCGCTCTCTTCGATCTCAAGGTGGAAATGATGCAAGAAGCGGTGGAAGACCGGCGCGATCAATACACCGACTGCCACCAGAAAGACCATGCCGGAAAATAAAGCATAGAAGGAGGCGAACAGCTTGCCGGCTGTGGTTCGCAAGGGGTTTACCGGTCCCATGCCGCCCAGGATCATGGAGGCATTCAATAGGGAATCGACCCATGACAGGCCTTCAAGATAGTGATAGCCTACGATCCCGATCCCCAGCGAAACCAGGATGATGCCGGCAGCCAGCGCTGAGAACCGGATCATACGCCTTATGAATTCGCCGGTGCTTGCCAGCGGCTCTTTGCGGTGTTCGAAATTGTTCAGCATCAGTACCTCTGTTTACTTCCAATCCCAGAACCAGAAAGCCAGTCCTTTGAACTCGCCCCACTTCTCGAACCGTTTTTCCACCTGTTTGGCAGTGACGGGCTTTCCCTTATACCATTCAAGGGAAACCATCTTCATCGCATACGAATCGATCGGGATGAAATCAGAGCGGCCCAGGATCATCAGCAGGTTGGCTGCTGCATACGGCCCGACGCCTGCGATCTTCATCAACTCTTTGCGCAGCTCGAGCGTCGGCAGGCTGGACGTTTTATAGGACTCCAGGTCCAGTTCACCGGATGAGACCCGCACGGCCAGTTCGTGGATGTATGGCGCTCGATAACCGACACGGATTTCTGCGCGCAAGGCCTCGGGACTGGAGGCCGCGATCCGGGCTGGTGAAGGAAAGGTTTTGAACTCGGAGCCAGTCAACGGGTCTCCATAGGCAGCGATCAAATTGAGGTTCATGCGTTTGGTCGCCGCCCATAAGGTATTGGTGGTCAGAATGGTTTTCAAGACGTCTTCGAAGAAAGTCGGCGAGCGCAGCACGCGGCCGCGCGCCAGTTTTTGGGCGCCCTTCAGCTTCGGTTCTTTGCTTGCGGCTTTGTAGAAGGTCTTGAAGTCCTGGTCAAGACCGAACATCCAGGTGGCTTTTTCAGCGACCTCATTTTGCTCTGCCTTGTTCAGTCTGCCTTTTATGTCAACCTGTATGCCTTGGGGTGTTCCTGTGATGCGTTGGTCGATCAGGCGTCCGTTCGAAAGACGGTCCGTATAGGATAAAGCCTGGCTGGCTTCGTCATAACGGAAGGGAGCCAGCTGAACCCATCCGTGCGAATTGACCACGGATAAAAAGTTGAAGGGTCGGCGGGCAGGTAAGCTGATATTCATGCCTGGCTTTTCCGTTTCCCGCCAATATTAGCACAAATGTGCGCCCTTTGAAATAGAACCTTATTGACCTCCATATAATTACGTTAAGACCCGAAAGGTCTTGCCTGCCGGACAAAATATAAACGTAGCGTGGCTTACTCACGCCGTTGCGTGAAATACCCCAAAAGGATATTTCAGCAGGGCTGTGGCTTGTTACGATGACTTTAGTTCCTTATGCGTCCGGGGAAGAGTACGAATTCGGTAAGGACGACTGCCATGACGATCAGTGTGAAGGCGTCGAAGAATAGGATCAACCCCCACCAACGCGGTATTGCAGCCAGCAGGCCGGCTGTGGCCATACCGGCCATGACCCCACAGGCCTGGGCTGTGCTGCGCCGGAAGTCGTTAAGTGGCCAGTGTGCTCGCAGCCATACTCCGGCACCAAGCGCCGCACATACCAGGGCCGTAAAGAAGAGCAGGAAAAACGAAATGTTCCCATTCAGGTTGAATAAATTTAAAACGGGGATACCGCAGGCTCCCTGGCGCGGGGGTAAATCGGCGTAACGTGATTGGATGATGTTCACCAGGATCAACCTGCCGAATATCATGTCTGAAGAATTTACAGTCCACTCGAGGGTCTGGGTTTCGTGAGGGGCAAGGTCCAGGGTCTGGCTGAGTTGCTGTGGACCGTCATGGCGGCTGATTTCTGCCGTGACTACAGGCTTCGTCTCTTCATCTAAAGTATTGGTAATGGCTGCGCTAACCGTGCCTGATTCCGTGGGTGACAGCATGTGAGGGCATTTCACCGTCAGGCCTGAATCGCCGAGCTGCGGTGTGTATGCCCTGGCCTCGATTTCACCTTCCAGTACTGCCCCTGAAAGGGTCAGCTCCAAAAGTATCCCCGCTAGAAAAATCAGCATGCCCAGCAGAGATAAGGCGAACCGTTTTATCCGGGTCATTTTAGTCGTTCCTGCGCCGCAGCAGCCAAAGCGAAATGCTTTGAAGGCCGATCAAGACCAGGACAGCGACAGTGAAAGCGGTCAGTATGCCTGCCGGTTCAAGCAGCATGGCTAAAACAAAAAAGAAGCTTGCAAAAGAGAACAACCCCATTAACAGGCCGCGTAGGACATTAACAGCTGCATCCAACCCGTATTGATAGTGCGCAAAGGCTGCCAGGGTTGCGGTGAATATCGGAAAAGGGGCCAATAATCCGGTCAGGCGCGCACCAAAGGCAGGCGCCAGGCCGGTGATGAGCAGCACGAAGATAGTCGCGATCGTCATTCGCAGTGGAATGTCCCAGCGCGCCGGCAGGCTTTCGGTCGGGACCGCATTGGTTGTATGCGGCAGTAGCCGGAGCGCAAGTACGAAACCCAGGAATACCAGCACGCAAAGCGGGATAAGTGGAAAGGTCAAGTGTTGGAGTGCGGCTGTAACGACTGCAAAGGCAAGAGTGGAAACCGCTAATGTGGGCAGCCATTTCAAACGTGATGCCAGGCGCGCGTAACATAATACAAAAGCGGCCTGCGAAAAACCGCCTGCCAGCGTTCCCGCCGCAGCGGTCGCCGCGAAGGATGTGCCATGGGTCAGGGCGAGGAAAAAGGTGATAGGTCCGGTTGTCAGCGGAAGAGCTACGAGCCAGCCGCTGATGGAATGTCCCCAGCGGCGGCCTGCCAGGCTGGCTGTTCCGATCAGCGTGGGGGTTATGAAGATTTTGAGCAGCAGCGTATTCATGGTATTTATTTGGGTCTCGTTGCAAGTTTGACCGGATGCAGGTTTTCTCGTTTGCCTGCTCGGATTCCTGAAAGACGCAGATCCCGCGCAGCGGGACATGGTCGAAGATGCAGAGTGCTTTTCTCTGCTCGAAGCTGTGGGTAGATACTTTTCATGAACGGATTGCAATCTTCATCACCTGCGGCTCGGCAATCCGAAAGTAATCGTCCTCGTTCATAAAGATGGAGCGGTCCAGGCGGCCCGCATTGAACACCACTTCCTGGCTCTCCCGGATCAATGGGTCTGCCAGGAGCAGCAGTTGCTCATTAAATGAGAAGGGCGGGATCGACCCGATCACGCAACCTGTCAATTCCTGAGCTTTCTCGCGGGAGCAATGGCAATGCTGATCGCATTGTAATGAGCCTTGATGCCATCCAGGTCGACTCGGCAGTCACCGGGGACGTTGGCGAGGCAATACCTATTCTCTTTTTTATTCAATCGGACCTGCACCACAATGGACTTGATGGCCTGTTCCAGGCGGTTACCGCGTATCTTGCTGATGACCTCGGTATGACCTTCCGGCTCGTGTTCGATGACCCGGTAGACCGCGCCTTTGCTATCCAGCAAGGCGCACAGTCGTTCGTGAATGTCCAGGGGTTCGCTGCTCATAATTGGAAAGCGTCCGCCGCTTTTTGTGCTTCGGCCATCAACTCTTTCACTTTTGCTGCACCGGATTCATCTACCACAACAAAACCGGATCGTATTTCAACTTTATCATTTGTCGCTTCTCCTTGAATTATTTTGGCGCGTAGACGGCATACCCGCGCGCAGGCGCGAAGAACTGGCCGCGTCCATCGGGGCCGGTGGATTGGTCGAGCGGCCGTGAGCGGTCGCTCCGGCCCCACCATGCCACGGGTTCGAATGTGGTATTTTGCCACCGGGTGGTTACCCACGCCCCGTGCCAGGCTTCACCGCGGTTATTAAGTACGTAGATCAGTCCGGGCTTTTCGGCATATCCGGAACGCTGCATGATGTAAAGGTCGTCGTCAAGGTAAAGTGTTTCGGCTGCACCGCCTGCATATTTCTCATGGGCCCGCACCAGCGCCGAGATACCGTTGGGTGTATCGGCCAGGGCCAGGTTGTAATTGAAGTAGTCCTGCCAGAATACGCAGGGATAACCCTCGTGCGAGAGGATGTAGCTGTACGCCAGTAGTTTGTCGTTCACAATGGGACGGCCTTCGTCGCGCAAGTCGTGGTTCTCTACGAAAGTGACCACGGACTGTGGTTGTTTCTGCAGGACCGTCTCCCAGCCGGCCAGACCGGTGAGGCTGAACCCGTATTGGTCGCAGAGCGCTTTGAGCATTTCGCGCAGCGGGAAGTCGAAGGCGTTCACCGGGTTGCTGTTGGAGAAGTTGGCCAGGTCCACCCAATTTTCGATGGCCCGGGCATTATCCCAGAACTCGGCCACTCCGTAGGGAGTGATGAGCTTGCCTTCGCGCTGGTAACGATATTCCTGGATGGCCGTGATGGTGTTGGCGCCGTATCCTTTGACAAAGTCATAACGGAAACCGTCGAAGCCCACCTGCTCGATGAGCCAGCGTGCCAGGCTCAGTAATTCGGTATAGACGTAGGGGTTGCGGTGGGAGAGATCGGGCATATCGCCGAAGGCCATCTCGTCCCACGACTCGTACATATTGGGATGAAAACATTCCCAGTTGCGCGGAAACTTCCCGCTTTTGGGATGGAAGAGCGTCCAGCGCGACTGGCCGGTGATCGGGTTGACTTCCTGCGCGTCTGCACCGGAGTTGTGGTTGAGGACAATATCGGCAATGATGGCCATGCTGTTCTGGTGCGCATCCTTGATGAGCGCCAACAGGTCTGCCTTGCTGCCGAACCAGGTCGGCACGCTGCCCTTTCTGGTCGAACTCGCCAAGATCGTAATAATCGTAGGGGTCATAGCCCATCGAAGGCCCCATTAAATTCGCGGCTTTGTGGACCGGTGGCAGCCATAACGCGCTGAAGCCGTTCTTGGCCAGTGCCGGGACCTCCTGCCGGATCGTGTTCCACCACTGGAATTCTTTTCCCGCTTCACGCGGACAATCCCAATAGAATGCTTGCAGCATGACGCCCATAACTCTCTCCTATTTAATATGGCGCAATTGTAGCCGATAAAAAAACCAGGACACAGGTCTTTAATTTATTTGGGTCTACTGCTGGTGTTGCCGCGGCGCGTCCCCTACGAGAAAGTGCGGGGATCGGATCACAGCCTCGTTGCTGATTTGCTTGAAAGCAAATTTTGGCTAAGCGTTATACCTGAATTTTTTGCTATAATTAATTAAAGATGCATCCGGGCCACTTTCAGGATGCCTTTCTGTGCCGGATTATTTTTTGAGGAGTTTGTCATTAACCCAGACAAGGCAGGTAAGTATGCTTAACATGGATGGCCTTCCAATTTCGGGTTCTTATTATGCTGATCTTGAGAGTCATATCCTTAACCGTCTCCGATCGGCAAATATTAACGACCAAGTCTTTGTAGTCGTACGCATGGCCTTTCAGAAGGCGCTTGAGGTCGACGATATTGTCCTGAGCCGTCCCGAAAGGGAACGCCTTCTGGCGGATATTTTGAAGTCTGTATTGGCAGAGATGAATCAGAAACTTGACCGGGGCTGAGTGCCAGGGTTATTCGCATCTTGGCCGATACCGGGTAACACCGGTTGTTAAACGTCTGTAACCAAATCGATTCCGCTTACTCGATCAAAAAAGCGCTCTTTTTATGAAAGTGCGCTTTTTTGTTGGTCGGTTTGGGCAACACTTACCTGGCATATATCTGTTCTGTGACAAATACTCAAATTTATCGCCGGCTTCTCTTCTCCAGCCACTTCAACGCCTCACGCGCGCTAAGTGGGTTCAGCGGGGTGGCCGCCACGAAATCACGTACGCCCTGCGGATCGACGCGTGTGTATTGACGCAGCGCCCATCCAATCGCTTTGTTGATGAAAAATTCCTGTGAGCCGAGGTTTTCGCGGATGATGTCACACAGCAGCTCGAAATCGGTATCCTTTTTGTAGCCAAGTTGGAAAAGAATGGTCGCACGCCGCAGCCAGAAGTTATCGGACTTGCGCCACTTTGCCAGGTATTTCTTCCGCACTTTTGGATAACGCTTGAAATGCACGCCCAGCGTGCCGGTGGCGATCGTATCCACGGTGTCCCACCATGACTTGGTGACGAGCAGATATTCGAGTGTTTCGATGAACTCCGGCGGGAGCTGCCCTTCGAACTTTTCCAGCAGTCCGTTGGCGGCATATTGGAATTCGCGCTGGGGCAGCGCCCACAGGTCGCGCAGGATCGGATCAAGCTCAGCCAGGGGCGGCAGCCCATGCTCGCGGATATGCTGTTTGAGCAATTTTCCCATTTCAGGCACTTTGATGCCCAGGTATTCGAACTGGTCGCGCATGTAGCGCTTCATGGGCGCGGCCTTTTGGGGATCGGCATGTTGAGTGAAAAGAACGCGGATCGATTTGACGTATAGCGTGCATCGAAATTCCTCCCCGAAAAAAAGATGCAGTTACTGGTTCTATTCGCTGGTTGCGCTCGACAGAAAATATGTCTGCGCGGGTAGCAGCAAATGTCTGCGCCGCCCGTTGGTGTAGAACGTTGTACAGGACGAACGCGGCAGGCGCTTGATGGATGCCGAATCGTACAATAAGATGGACCTGTCCGTGATGGTCTCGATGACCGTCCAATGGTCATGGAAGCCATTCAGGCCGAGAATCACAGCGCGACCGGATGTACCATCCAGGAAATTTTGTATGGATTTCCAGAAAGTATCCAGGTCGGGAGTGGGGACGCCGCGCCAGGGTATCCATACACTCGAAATCCGGTCCCCCACCACTTTTTCCAGGATCAGCAACATCTGCCTGTGGATGACCCCACCGATCAGTAACTTTGATAAAAGCCTCTTGCGGGAAAGGAAATGTACTACGTCGTTGAATAATTGCTGGGCCTGATCATTGGAGGAATGGTTTATGAATCTTTCTGCATTCACGATGCTGTACAGGCCGCATAGTGAATCAAGACCGCCTTGCTGAAAAGGCGGCAAACCGGGGGTTGGTCTGGTGTACACGTACAGTATCTCTCTTTTGGTTAAGGGTTCAGGAATAAGTCGGGTAATTTACACAAGGGAGGCGGGTTACCTAAAAATGCAGGTTATTATAAAGAACATTTGTTCTAATTTCAAGTAGCTCCGTCTTCTGCGTATAAGGGCTTCGGGCTTTGACAGGAGCTATTTCGGTGGCCTCCGTCCACTTTTCAAAGGGTTGGGTAGGCGCACATTGTATCGGAAAATAAACAGAATTGGTAGAACGCACATGGCGCTGAACCAATTCTGCAATAAAAGGCAGTTTTAAATTGTCGGACAAGTTCGGTCAAATCAACTTCGTATAGCCTCCTTCAATTTCTCGTAAGATTGGAGCAGCGCTTCCTCTTCCTGAGTGAGCAGCGGACTATTCGCCGGTTTGCCGGCGTTCACCCACAGGTCGGAATACAGCATTCCCTGTGCGCGTTGGCGGGCGGAAACCTGTACTTTCGCCGGGTTTATGCCATACGCCTCGGCATACAGGTCGGTCAATGCCTCCACCAGCTCCTGGTTCTCGGCATTTCCGAACAACTTGCGGTGTATGCTCCACCAGTTGACCTCCAGTTGAGCGGCGCGCCCCACATCGAAATCTTCCCGGTGGACATTTTTAATGAACTGGTAAAAGTGGGTCATATAGGCTTCAGCTTTGGGTATGTCGTTGTTGGGGAAAGGTGCAAAAGCGATCTCGGCGAGCGCCAACAGGGTCGCACCGTAGGCGGCTTGCGGCCATGAAAGGCCAAAGGACTCTTTGACCAGGCCTACCGAAACGCGCAGGAGTTTCAGCCAATCCTTCCGGTAATAGGCGACGTAATTTTCTTTCTCGTAATGCGCAATTTTGCGTGGATCGAAGTTGCGTATGGGGTTGTCGGGTCTCATTCAAACCTCTACCTTTATTTTTGGGAATATGCTATTTAAAGGACTAATGTTATACACCGTCCCGCAGGTTTCATATTCTCAAGCTCACGACGAGAGCTAAACCCGCGGGACGTTTTGCGTATAGTGAGTAAATGATTTCCGGCTACCACTGTTTTTTTCGGTTGAATACTCCCGACTCAAGGCAGGTCTCCAATACCTGCGGATCGAAGGATGTACCGGACTCGGACTTCAAGTATTCAAGCGTTTTTTCATTCGACCAGGCTTTCCGATAGGGCCGGTCGGAGGTGAGCGCATCCCACACGTCCACAATGGAAAAGATGCGAGCTGCAAGCGGGATTTGTTCGCCTTTCAAACCGCGCGGATAACCGGTGCCGTCCCATTTCTCATGGTGGCAGTATGGGATATCCATGGCAGATTGCAGGTAATGGATCGGAGAAAGCATCTCGAAAGCCAGGGTCGGATGTTTTTTCATGATGTCCCATTCTTCTTCCGTCAACTTGGCCGGTTTGAGCAGGATCGCATCCGGGATGCCCATCTTGCCAATATCGTGTAGCAATGCTCCCCGGCGGATGCCCACCAGGTCTTCATCCTTGATCCCGAACAGGCTCGCCAGTTCCAGGGCCAGGGAAGTCACTCGCTGCGTGTGACCTTCGGTCTCTTTATCGCGCAGGTCCATGGCGCGCGACCAGCCTTCGATGGTGGCGTCATAAGCCAGGGTGAGGTCGATGTTGGATCGCTGCAGGCTGTCGAAGAGATTTGCATTGTCGATGGCCAGTGCGGCCTGGCCGGCCAGGGTGTTGAGGAAGTCGAGCCATTCCTGGTCCGGTTGGAGTTGTGTGCGGTGGAAGATCTCCAGCACGCCCTTGACAATTCCCTTGGCGATCAATGGCACCCCGAAGTAGCTTACAAAATCCTCATCCGCCAGTTGAGGTCTCAACTGCAAATTATCTGCTTGATTCTTCAGGTTTGAGATCTGAATAAGCTGGCGTTCCACTATCACACGCCCGGCATAGCTGTGACCCAGGCGCACGCTGGTTTTCTCTGCGGCTTTGCTGCGGAAACCGATCCCCGGCGCTGAATTCCAGGGATTGAGATCCGGCGTGTCAGCATTAACACGTCGGCGGCATCCACACCCAGTTCCTTTGTAACATGTTTAAGGATCACGGTCAGGCTGTTGTGCAGGTCGAAGCTGGATGTGATCACCTGGTCTATGGCGCGCAGGGCCGCAAGGTGCTGAAGTTGTCGTTGGATCCTTTCCTCTGCCTGCTTGCGCTCGGTGATATCATGGCCGATGCCCACTAGGCCGGTCACTTTACCTTGAAGGTCCCGCAAAGGCACCTTTGTCGTTAAGACCCAACCTGAACGACCCGTCGCATCAACGATGGGTTCCTCACGGTTAACGATCGGCTGACCGGAGTGGAAGACGACCTGATCGTCAGCAAAATATTGGGCGGCCAATTCAGGGGAATAATAATCAAAATCGGTCTTGCCGATTGTCTCCTCTGGTGAAGAGGCTCCCATCTGTCGGGCATCGAGTAGGTTTTTGATGATAAAGCGGCCCTCTATATCTTTTACATAGACGACATCCGGAAGATTATCGATCAGTGTGCGTAGAAGGTTACGCTCAATCATCAGTTCCTCTTCCATCTTCTTGATCTCGGTGATATCGTGATTAAATCCCACGATCCCCGTAATGGTCCCCTGGCGATCTCGGAACGGCACCTTGGTCGTTAGCAGCCATCTTTGATTATTTTCCTTGTCGATATGCGGTTCCATCTTATCGATCAGCGGTTTACCTGATTGAATAACCTGCTTTTCATCGGCATCGTATTGGGCAGCTCGTTCCCTGGGGTGGAAATCGAAATCCGTCTTTCCCACCACCTGCTCCAGCGTATTTGCTCCCAGCGTACGCCGGTGTGCATCGTTATCCATGATGATACGGCCCTGAGCATCTTTGATAAAAATACTGTCCGGCAGGGTGTTGACCAGGGTGTTCAACAAGTCACGCTCTGCTGTCAACTTTTCCTCTGCCTGCTTGCGCTCGGTGATATCGGACATCGAAATGATCACTTTGGATAAAGAATTCTCATAGCCCGGAGTGGCTGACCACCTCAAATCGATATCGATCTGCCTGCCATCCAGTGTTCTATTCTTCCCTTCCCATCCAAAACTGGTTTTGCCTGCTGCAATATTGATCAGTTCTTTCTGAAACTCTTGTTGTGGCTCGTCTTTTAACAGGTTTGCCAGGCCTTTGAATAAATCTTCTTTATTATTGGCCCCCAATAGTTTGACAGTGGCTTTGTTGACATCCAAAACTTTAACGAGAACTGCACAGTCGTCTGCCACTTCCGGGTGCGATGTAAAGTACTCCTGGAAATTTGTGATGCCTTCTCCACGCAAAGCGTCCAACCGCTTTTTGACGGCTGAGAAATCCTCTTCCCAAAGTGCGATGGGTGAATCTTCGAACAAACTTTTATACCGGACTTCACTATCATGCCGCGCCTCTTCTGCCTGCTTGCGCTGGGTGATATCGACCATCGAAAGGATCACCTTGGATAAGGAAGTCTCATAACCGGGGGCCACTGACCATCTGAATTCGACGGTGATCAGCCCGCCGTCCAGCGTCTTGTTGGCCGCTTCCCAATCGAAGCTGGTTTTGCCTTCCCAGATGTTGATAAGCTCTTTCTGTAACTCCTGCTTGGGCTCGTTGATGAGTATGCCCGGTAAGGCTTCGAAAAGATCTTTCTTTTCGTGCGCCCCCAATAGTTTGATGGCTGCCTTGTTGACATCCACGGGTTTAATGAGAGTTGCAAATTCGGCCAACGCTTCCGGGTGCTGTCCAAGATATTTCCGTAAGTCTGTTATGCCCTCACTCCGCAAAGAATCCAGCCGCAGTTTGACGGCCGAGAAATCCTCTTCCCAGATCGCAATGGGCAAATCTTCGAACAGTCCCTTGTACCGGGCCTCGCTCGCCCGCAATGCGTCCAACGCATTCTTGCGTTCAGTGATGTCTTCGACCGTCCCGTCATAATAGAGGGTTTTTCCCTCACGGTCACGGATCGCACGCGCGCTTTCCCTGACGAATATAAAACTTCCATCTTTACGTTCCCATGCAGATTCCAATCCCTGTACATGACCCTGTCTCTCGATCAGTTCAAGGAATTGAACACGTTCATGCGAAGGTTCGTATCCTTCCCGCAAAAGGTTCCGGGAATATAACTCGTCGAAAGAAGTAAAGCCAAGCATTTTAACCAGCGACGGGTTGGCTAGAAGGATGCGGCCCCCCGGTGTCGTTCGATAAATGCCGAGCGTGTTATTTTCATATAAAGTACGGAAACGTTCTTCGCTCGCCCTGATGGTCTCTTCCGCCTGTTTACGCTCGGTGACATCCCGCAGGATGCTTCCCAGTAAAAAGCCTTTCTCGGTACGGACGGAGAATGCCAGTGTTTGAGTGATTGCGCGGCTCCCATTCGGGCGCTGGATCGTGGCTTCGATTAAATGGTTCACTGCTTTTCCGTGGCCGGTATGCAGCACCGCCTGCAAACTGGTTTTAATGAGCTCATAGGTTTCCGGGGACTTGGTTTCTTCCGGCGTCGAGCGGAACTGGACATCCCATATGGGTCTACCGACCGATTCATCGCGCGAATAACCGGTAAGTTTTTCCGCGCCGTTGCTCCATTGGATGAGCAGGCCTTGTTCGTCGGCCAGCATGATGGCATCTTCCGATTGCTCGAGGAAACCGCGGAAAATGCTCTCGCTTTCGCGCAGCGCTTCTTCCGCCTTTATTCTCCCGCTGATATCGCGGTAATTCAATACGACCGCATTCACACTGGGTTCTTCGAGTAGGTTGGTCGCGGTGGCTTCGATCCACAACCACGATCCGTTTTTGTGCCTGACGCGAAATATGGTATCTTGATGCGCGCCCGGCGTTTTCAGCAGTTCCTGGTACATCTCCTGATTTTTTTGCAAATCATCGGGATGCATGAGCTTGAAGGCATCCTTGCCGATCCAGTCCTCTGGGCCATAACCGAGCATTCCGGGGGCTGCCGGGCTGTCATATACCGCTTTTCCTTTGGCATCCAGTAATGTGATCGCGTCTGTGCTGTTTTCGATGAGCGCCCGGAAGCGTTTATCGATTGCCTGCATATCTTCCTGTATCTGCTTGTTTTCGCGCCGCACCCGGGCCTGGTCGAGTTCTCGTTCGATGGCCGGTACGAGGCGTATTAGGTTCCCCTTCACCAGGTAATCGTGGGCCCCGGACTTCATCATGGCCACCGCGGTCTCTTCACCAATTGTGCCGGATACGACCAGGAATGGAATATCCGGCCCACGGTCATGGAGAAGTTTGAGCGCCGCCGGGGCATTGAACTGTGGCAGGCTGTAATCGGAGATCACAATATCCCAGGTTTGCTTCTCCAAGGCCGCGCGCATCCCGTCGGAGGTATCGACCTGCTCGTACGTTACCGAATAGCCCGCCTTGTCAAGAAGGCGGAGGATCAACTGCGCATCGCTATCCGAATCCTCGACAATTAAAACGGCAAGCGGCTTGGCCATTTCACTCCTATTTTGGCGGAGGTGGCTCGTTCATCACGAGCCAGTACAGCCCCAGGCGTTCTACAGAACTCTACGAACTGCTTGAAATCCACCGGTTTGCGGATGTAGCTGTTGGCGCCCAGGTCGTAGCTTTGAGCAACGTCTTGTTCTTCCTTGGAGGTGGTCAGGATGACCACCGGCATTCGCCGGGTGCGCTCATCGGCGCGGATCTGGCGCAGCACCTCCAGGCCATCGACGCGCGGCAGTTTAAGATCGAGCAGCACGAGTGCCGGTATCTCGCTCACATCCCGTCCCGCGTATTTGCCGCCCGCAAATAAATAATCCAGGGCCTCCTGGCCGTCTTCCGCCACGACCATTTCATTGGCTATGTGACTCTTCACGAGCGCCCGTTGGGTCAGCCCGATATCGCTGGGATTATCTTCCACCAATAGAATGATTCTGAGTTTCATGGGTTCCTCATTAAAGGGTAAAGAAGAATGTTGCGCCCTGGTTGACGGTGGATTCCGCCCATATACGCCCGCCATGGCGGTGAATAATGCGCTGGACGGTGGCAAGCCCTACGCCCGTACCGGGGAATTCGGAAGCTTTATGCATCCGTTGAAAAGCTGCAAACATCTTTTTGGCGTACGCCATGTCGAAGCCCGCGCCGTTGTCGCGCACAAAAAAGATACGCTGGCCATCCTTATCCAACGAGCCAAATTCGATGTGTGCATTCGGGATCTTCCCTGTGAACTTGAAGGCATTGTTCAATAGGTTGGTGAGCGCAACATCCATCAGGTGCGCGTCCCCTTTGGCATGCAGGTCATTTTGAATTATGAAATCCACCTGTCTCTGCGGTTCGCTTTCCTGGAGTCGGGTTGCAATCGACCGTGCGATGGCGCTCAGGTCCACCGGTTCTGTACGCATCTCGGCGCGCGTGATGCGCGAAAGCTGCAGCAAATCATCGATGAGTTCGCCCATGCGCTGGGTTTCAGATCGCACACGCCTGATATATTCCTGTCCGCGTTCATCAAGCAAATTCCCGTAATCTTCAACCAGGGCTAGGCTCCAACCATCAATGCCGCGCAGGGGTGCGCGCAGGTCGTGGGACACCGAATAGGAGAAGGCTTCCAGTTCATCCCGGGTTTTCTGTAGCGTCTCCTCATTCCGCTTCCGGTCAGTGATGTCCCTCGATATTCCCAGCGTGCCCATGATCGACCCCTCCTTGTCCCGCAGCGGGACCTTCGTGGTTGAAACCCAGGTCTCGTGACCGTCCGGCCAGACCACCCGCTCCTCGAAATCCACCATAGGTTTGCCGGACCGGATTATTTCCTGTTCTTCCGCATAGGCACGCCTGGCATGTGGAAAAAAGTCGAAGTCGCTCTTGCCGATCGTCTCCGATGGATCGCTCAACCCCAGCGCGATAGCCTGTGATTTGCTGTTTTTGATAAAGCGACTCTGGATGTCCTTAAAGTATATCTGGTCGGGCATATTGTCCAGCAAAGTCTGGAGCAGCATATTCGACTGGGAAAGTGCTGCAGTCCTCTGTTGCACCTGGAGTTCTAGTTCATCACGCGCCTTTTGAAGGATATCTTCTGCCTGCTTGCGCTCGCTGATATCGAAGGAGAGGATGAACACCCCTTCGGGTATGGGCTGAATGCTGAGGCTGAAGCATCCCTTTGTTCCATCGGGGAAGATGAATTCATTTTCCATTTGGCGGGCACTCCGTTTTTCCATGCAGCGCTTGATCACCGTAAAGACTTCCGTGGCTTCGATCCCCGGCCACATATCCATGTATTTCTGTCCCAATAGTTCTTCCTTGGGCCGGCGGTTGTGTTTATCGGCTGCATCGTTTAGGTAAAGATAGCGCCAATCGAAGCCAATGATCTGGCAGCCTTCCAGCATGTTATCGAGAGTGTTGATGGTGCGTCCGTTCATTTTTATTGGTTTCGCTGTTTGTTGCTTAATGTGCCTATCCGATTCCGCCCTTTGTTTTTTGGGTTTGGCCGCGGCCTTCACACCTGGCCTTAACTTGCTTTGTCGGCGGGTCACCGATTTCTTTTTTGGGGGAGCATCTTTCATGGTGAGCCCCATTCTCTATATAAATAAAAGAATATAGAAAATAATTTTACTCTTTTTCGTAACAATTAAAATGACAAATTCAACATCTTTTTTGACCTTACTATACTGAAAGCAGGTATAAATTGCACTTTTAATCAAAGATTGGGTCGACTAAAGCCCTCATCAGTTCGTGAAAAATCGTATCTACTATTCATACAGCCTTTGCATAAAGTATCCTTTTTCCGAAGGTGCGGGTGAATTTCCTGCGCGGAATTCTTAGTCCCAGGCTGAAAGCATGGGACGTAGGGGTGAGTAGAAACGAAAAATACGCTAAGACGTGGATACGTTCCTCCGCTGTATAATCAATCGTCCAGGATCGATAAGTCCTGATCATTCCGGTTCGTCCAAACAGGAACCCTGACTTATGTTTGATACTCCGCATCGTCGTTTCAATCCGCTCACCGCTGATTGGGTGCTTGTTTCGCCTCACCGCGGCCGGCGTCCCTGGCTGGGACAGGTGGAAAAGACACCTTCTGAAAATCTGCCGGAATATGACCCCACTTGTTATCTGTGTCCCGCAAACGAGCGCGCCGGGGGGGTGAAGAACCCAACCTATGCAGGTACCTTTGTCTTTGATAATGACTTTGCCTCTCTCTTGCCTGATGTAGAGGTCGAGGCCGGTGCACCGGGTCATCCACTGCTGCGCTTTGCATCGGAGCGTGGCCTTTGCCGGGTGGTATGCTTCTCGCCGCGCCATGACCTGACGCTGCCTGAGCTGGGACTGCCCGCCATCGAAAATGTCCTCACCACCTGGGCGGAACAAACCGCAGAACTTGGCTCGAAGGATTTTATTCGGAATGTACAGGTCTTCGAGAACAAAGGCGCATTGATGGGTTGTTCCAATCCTCATCCGCACAGCCAGATCTGGGCGCAGTCGGAATTGCCCAATGAAATCTCCAAAGAGCTTATGACTCAAACGGCCTACTCTGACGAACATCGGCGGCTCCTGCTGCTCGATTACCTGGCTGAAGAACACCGGCAGGATACACGGATTGTCTTTCAAAACACACACTTTACTGCGTTGGTGCCGTTTTGGGCAGTCTGGCCCTTCGAGGTGCTGCTTATCCCCCACCGCCCAGTCGCTTATCTTACCGACCTGGCCTCGAATGAAGTCACAGCCCTGGCAGAGGTTATTAAACGGGTCACGACCCTTTACGATAATTTGTTCGAAGTATCGTTTCCCTATTCAATGGGATTCCATCAGGCGCCTTTCGATGGACGGGCGCATCCGGAGTGGTTGCTTCACGCACATTTCTATCCGCCCTTGCTGCGCTCGGCCACCGTACGCAAGTTCATGGTGGGCTACGAGATGCTGGCCATGCCGCAGCGCGATATCACGCCTGAAAGCGCCGCCGAACGCCTCCGCTCGCTGCCCGAGGTGCATTACAAGCAGGGAAAGACTGCCTAGAATAGACCGGCTTGGGAGAAAGTTCGAAAAAATCCACGTTCACATTATCTCCGGTGAATTTTCACCTAAGAAACGCTCTCTTGCGCTGTGATCTGCTTAACGAAGATGTCTACAACGTGAGGATCAAAATGTTTCCCCGACTGCCCAACAATGTGCTCGATCGTCTTTTCTTTCGACCATGCCTTTCGATAGGGACGATCGGAAGTCAAGGCGTCATATACGTCCACCACCGAGAAGATGCGTGCAGCCAGCGGTATGGTCTCACCTTTTAAGTGGCGGGGATAGCCCGTGCCGTCCCATTTTTCGTGATGACAATATGGGATATCCAGGGAATTGCGCAGGTAAACGATCGGCGCCAGCATGTCATACGCGTACTTCGGATGCTTGCGCATGGTCTCCCATTCCTCTTCCGTCAGTGGGCCTGGTTTATGAAGGATGGCATCCGGGATGCCCATTTTACCGATGTCGTGCAGCAGCACGCCCCGGCGGATGTCCTGCATTTCCTTATCCGAGAGGTTCATGATGGAGGCCAGACGCAGGGTCTGGTCAAGGACACGGGCGGAATGTCCCTGTGTCTCCTGGTCGCGCAGCTCCAGGGCCTGCGACCAGCCTTCGATGGTGGCATCGTAGGCCATCACTAATTCAACGTTGGCTTTTTCGAGGCCTTCGAACAATAGGGCATTGTCTATCGCCAGGGCAGCCTGGCCGGCTAACATCTCAAGGAAAGACTTCCACTCTTCGTTCATCTCCAATGGCGAACGGTTGAAGATCTCGAGGACGCCTTTGACCTCGCCTTTGGCCATCAGTGGCATGGCCAGGAAGGTCACGAATCTCTCGGAATTGATCAAACTTGTATTAAGATATCCCTCCGCTAATTTGTTTACATCAGGGATATACACCATCTCACGGTCCAGGGCCGCTTTGCCAGCCGGACCTCTTCCAATGGAAAAGGATGACCGCATGATCTCCGAGGTCAGAAAGCCGGCCCCGGCAGCATATTGCAAGATCAGCGTGGAGGAGTTCAGTAATAGGACGGCCGCTGCATCCACCCTCAGCTGGCGGGTGATGTTTTCCAGCACGGACTGCAGGCTGACTCGCAGGTCGGTGGTGGAACCGATGGCCGTATCGACGGCGTGCAAAGCGGATAGCTGGTCGACGCGGCGTTTGAGCTGGGAAAACAGGCGGGTGTTTTGGATCGAGCTGGCAGCGGTATTAGCGGCCAGTTCCATCAATTCGGCGTCTCCTGGACTATAACGGTTCCTGGAATAACTTTGCAGCTGGAGAATGCCGATCACCCGGCCTTCGGCTTGCATCGGGATATATAAAGCGGACCGCAGCGGCGAATTGCTGTCTGCCTCTACTGACCTTTCTTTTACGTCGACGGCCTGTATGTCTTCGTGAGATTCATTCAGGTCAGAAACAATGACGGACCTGGCACTTGAAATGACTTTACTCGGATACTCTTTCCCCGACTCATCGAGTGGGGTGGAGGGCAAAGCCGCCACGTAAAGTAGTTCTCCGTCCCTCAGCCCATATACAGTGGTTATCAACTTTGTCTGGGGTTCGAAGAGCGAAATTGTGACCTTTGCGGTATCCGGTAAAAGCTCGAGGGCTGAACGCGCCGTCTTCTCGTAAATGCCCGGCAGGTCGAGCGTCTCTGAAAGAGCATGACCCATGGCATTGACTGTTTCCATTTGTTCCGCGTAATGTGTGGTCTTCTCGAACAGGGAAACACGCTGGATGGCGTTCGCAGTTATATCGCTGATGGCGGACAGGATGCGGAGTTGGCGTTTATCGAATACGGGCGGCTGGGTGCCGTTTTTTTCGGTGCGTGTGACCCACAGCGCTCCTAGGGCATTATCCTGGGAAACAAAGGGTATGATGGCTGCGGTGCGGGCGTTTTTCAACCGGTCAGGTAAGAAAACATCCGGCTCATCCTGCAAATTAAGCGTGGTATATACCTGGCGGGAATGAATCACCCGCGCGGTCAGACCTTCATTGGCCGGGATTCTAAAACCGGTCAGTGATTCAAGATTGCCTTGTGCCAATTCAACGACGATTTCCTGACTAGCGGGCTCCAAGGTACAGAACAACGCGCCGTCTGCATGCAAAATTTCCCGTAATTGAGCAAGGATGATGGGCGCCATGTCTGCGCGCGTGGAAGCCGTACGTAAAGCAGAAGAGACTCTGGCGATCGCATCCAACTCTTCCACGCGCCGGCGGGTCTCGTCCAGCAGGCGCGCCCCGTACACCGCACCGGCCGCTGCATTTGCGAATAGAGATATAAGGTTGGTGTCCTGTTCAGTAAACTCACGCGGCTGGCCGGAAATGTTTTTATCGGCGCGGTTGAAGACATCCAGGACGCCGATCAATTCGCCGCTGTAAAGCATGGGAACGGCGATGACAGAAGTATGGGGTATCCCTTCATATTTAGGAGAACGACCGTTCCAGTTGCGGTAATTATTGACGAGCAGAGGCTCCTGGGTCTGGGCTACCCTCCCGGAAACGCCCTCGCCAAGATCAAGGCGGATACCGGGACGTATATCCGGGTCATGAATGGCCACCAATTCCAGGTCGCCGCGTTCGCTGTCGAACAGATATAGGCCGGCGCCTGCCGCCCGTGTCAGCACCCAGGCGCGTTGGATGATGGTATTCAATAAGGTCGGCAGGTCGCTCTGGGACGACAGGTCGGCGGCCGTTTGATAGAGCGCTTCGAATTCTCCAGCGCGCTGGCTGGCCTTTTCGAACAGGCGGGCGCTGTAAACTGCGGCGGCTGCCTGGGAAGCAAAGAGCGATAGAAGAGCGGCATCTTCCTGCGTGAACTTGCGTTCGGAATCGCCGATCTCATCCACCGTTAAAACTCCGATCAATTGGCCGCCGTATAACATTGGCACTTCCAAAACGGAACGCAAGGGGACCTCTGTATAGTGTGCGGAACGTCCTTCCCAATGCTGGTGGTCTTCAATGATCATTGGTTGGCGCGACTGTGCAACCCGGCCGGCAACCCCTTCTCCCATTGCCAGGCGGATGCCCAGTGAGGTCGTGAGTCCTCGATTGACCGCTACAAACAGGTCGTTTTTAACTTCATCATATAGATAGATCCCACTGATCGGCGCATGCAGCAGTAGACCCGCGCGCTCCACGATCAGGTTGAGTAAGTCATCCAGGTTGTGCTGACCGGAGAGATCGTGGGCAGTCTCGTACAGGTTGGCAAATTCATCGGCGGTCTTGCGCGCCTTTTCGAACAGACGTGCGTTTTCGATCACCACTGCTGCAGACGAGGCAAAGAGCACCAATAAGTCCAGGTCTTCCTTGTCGAAAGCGGACGTGCGTGAAGCATTATCCAATGAGATCGCCCCAATGGCTTCGTCTTTTACGAGCAGGGGCGCTACGATCGCGCTTCGCACCGTGTTGACTTCCTCCAGTTTTCGGTCGAAAAGAGTCCCGTATTCGGCCTGGGAATCATGGATCAGGATTGGGCGCTTCTCATGGAAAGCGTGGCCGGCATAGGCTTTATTTATGTCGAATGGAAGTTCCATCATGCGGGGGTCCGCGTAGCCTACCTGCGCGCGCACATGCAAATGGTCCTGCTCGTTCTCCTCGCGCATCAGGATCGTCCCTTTCTCGGCAGCGGGTATCGCCTGGCGGGCTGCCTTCAGGATATTTTCGAGCAGGGGACGGAATTCCAATGTACCGGTGAGGGCCTTGCTAACCGATGTTAACGACTCGAGTTCATTGAGGCGGCGGCGCGTCTGGTCGAACAAACGGGCGTTTTCAATGGCGATTGCCACCTGGGAGGCCAGCATTTCGAATATGGCGCGGTCCTCCTTGCCATATTGATCTTTGTTGTAACACTGGGCCGACATGGCGCCGATCACTTTTTGACCTAACTGTAATGGGACGACCAGGACGGACCGGGTATCTTCGCCATCCGAAAAATTCACAGGCTGTACCGGATTCGTTCCGCGGGAATCCCGGATGAGAAGCGTTTTACCGTTTTCGATCACCCAGCCGGTATAGCCTGGACCGATCGGGAATCGAACGTCAGGAGAGCGTTTGCCGCGGTCGGATGTATAAACCACGTCTACCCGGTTTTTCGCATCGTTTTTCAGTGCAATGAAAAACAGGTCGGTCGGCACTAATTGGGCCGCTGCGCCCTGGATCGCAGCATATAACTGTTCAGGCTTTTGGTTGAGGCGGGCCATTTCCTGGCTTACCTGGTGCAGCACCGATCTTCGTTCTGCGGAGCGCAAAGCGTCGTGGTACAGACGTGCATTTTGAATGGCGATCGCGGCCTGGGCCGCCAGCATCTCGAGCAGAACTCGGTCTTCCTCTTTATATGTGTTGGCTTGGTAACTCTGGGCTGATATGGCCCCGATCACATGTCCGCCAACCCGCAGCGGCACGGCCAGCACGGAGCGGGTGCGCTCCGGTGAACCGAAATGGACGATCTTCTTGTCATTTGTCTCAACGTCGTTAACCAACATCGTCTCCCCGCTTAAGATCACCCTGCTCGAAAATCCCTGGCCAAACGGGATGCTCATGGACGGACTTCTGCCATCCCGGTCGAATAAATAAACTCCATTAAGTTCGTAATGTTCTTCGTCTACCAGCACGATCGTGAAAGCCTCGGTGGACATCAAACGGGAGGCTGCCAGGTGGATCGAAGCATAGACTTGTTCCGGTTCCGGGCTGATACCGGCAATCTCCTGTGTGGCGGTATGCAGGACCGATAGGCGCTCCGCGGAACGCACGGCTATCAGGCGCAGTTCCTCTGCATCCTTGCGTCTCAAACGCTCCGCATCGAACAAGCGGGCGCTGTAGATCGCACCGGCCGCGCTGGCGGCAAAAAGGGAAAGCAGCCGCTCATCGTCCTTGGTAAACTTTCGGTTTTCCTTTGCAGCAGACAGTCCTTCATCTGCAGGGGAGTGCATATCGAATGCCGCGATCACGCCGATGAGTTCGCCTCGATAAAGCATGGGTACTTCCAGGACGGCCCTGAATGATTGGTCTGCATATTGAGACGAACGCCCTTCCCAATTCTGATAGTCATCCACGATGAGCGCTTCACGCTTTTCCGCAACGCGGCCCGCCATGCCTTCTCCGATTTTCAGGCGCGTACCCATGGGCAGGTTAGGCAGGGTAGCCGATACAATTTCCAGCTCATTCGTTTCCGGGTTGTAGAGATACACTCCGCCGCCGGGAGTGTTTAACAAAGTTGCTGCTCTCTCGCCTAGCGTTTTCAGTAGAGTCGAAAAATCGGTCTGAGTCGTCAGGTTGCGCGTCGCTTCATAGAGCGCGTTCGACTCGGCCGCCTGCTGCTGTGTTTCTGCGAACAAACGGGCATTTTCCAAAGCGGCCGCTGCCTGCGACGCCAGGGTGGTTAGTAGAAGCTCGTCTGCCACGGTAAACGCATCGTGTTGATCGATCTCCACACTGATGCAGCCCAGCACCCGTCCGCCGGCCCAGATCGGTACATATAGACCGGACAGCATATTCGGGAAGGTTTGATGATAGCGCGGGTCATCTCGCAAGTGGCCGCTGTTGATCAGCCGTCCATGTTTCATTACCCAGCCCGCCATGCCTTGTCCGACCTTCGTGATTGCATTGCGGGCCAGTGATTGTGAGACCTCTGTTTGTCCATCCTTGTCCTGGATCTCGCTGAAAGCCAGCAGCTCCACATCGTCACTCTCTCCGCGCCGCACGCGTACTGCCGCGTGGTGCAAGTCGAGACGGTCTGAAAGGAGCCTGATTACATTTTGTCCGATCTGCCTCGGGTCCAATGTCTGACTGAGGACCAATCCGCTTTCATATAAAGCTTCCAGTTCGACGAGGCGGCGTTGTATCTGCTCTTCCGCCGATTTCTGGGGTGTAATATCGCGCGCTACCCATACGACGGTATTCTTCGTAAGCGGTATGGCTGCACCCGAAAACCACAGGATCTGGTCGCCGATCAGTTGGGCATATTCGAACTGTACCAGCTTTTGTGTTCGCAGTGCCTCGCGGATATGCCCAACCAATTCATCCGCCTTTTGACGGGAAAATATTTCATGCATGCGCCTGCCGACCATATCTTCCGTGCGGAAGTAGGCCAAAATGGGATTCGTAGATGCTATTTTCAAATAGCGTCCATCTTTATCGATCACCAGCACCAGGTCTGGTATGGCTTCAAACAGGGCGCGTAGCTCCCCCTCTGAAGTACGCAGGGCCTCTTCGGCGTGTTTGCGGTCGCTGATGTCCGTCAGCGTGCCTTCATAGAGAATGATCCTGCCTTTTGAATCCCTGACCGTATGCGAGTTTTCCAGTACGGTGATCAGCTTGCCGTCGCGCCGTTTTATTTCGATCTCGATGTTGCGTAATTCACCGGTCTTGTTCGATATTCGTATATTTCGGCTCCGCACTTGGGGATCGGGATAGAACTCTTTGACATTCACCGAAAGCAGTTCTTCCTCGGATTCGTAGCCTAGCATGCGGACAAGGGAAGGATTGGCAGAGATAAGGCGTCCATCCGGAGCGCTGCGGAAGATGCCGTCTAACACATTGTCGAATAATCCCCGGTACATGGCTTCCGACCGGCCTAGGGCTTCCTCTGCGAGCTTGCGTTCGGTGATGTCGTACGCCAGGCCGCTCACGATCGGCGCCGCGTCGCCTTCGATGCGCAGGGTGCAGTGGTATTCCCAGATTCGCCTCTCTCCTGAAGCGGTGAGGACTTGCATAAGGCCCTGCGCGGCCCCATGTTTGCGGATTTTTAGCAGGTACCTTTTAAAATCGTTCTTTCTTCCAGGCACAAGCAGGGTCTGGATATTCTTTCCCACCAAATTTTTCGATTCATATCCCATCGCTTTTGTGGCCCAGGGGTTGATAGAAAGCAGGTTCCCCTGCAAGTCATGCGTGCAGATCAATAGCTGGGTATGTTCGATAAGGTAGCGGTAGCTGTTCTCGGTTTTGCGCAGGGCCTCCTCGACCTGTTTTTTCTCGGTGATATCGTTGATCGCTGCCAACGCGGCTTTATGGCCCTCATATGTTATTTTGTGCGAGGTGATCTGGACGTGAATGATGGAGCCGTCTTTCCTGCAGTGTCTAACCTTTTCCGCCTGTTGCCCTGCGCTTCTCTTCCCCGGCAGCTTTGTTTTTTGATGTGCATGATTCTTTCTGTCGGTGATGTCCGGCACCCGCATGGCGAGAAACTCGGCCCGCGTAAATCCATACTGTTTTACCGCCGCCGGGTTGACATCCAGGAAACGCAGGGACTTTACGTCATATACCCACATGGGGAGCGGGTTATTATGAAAAAGCAGGTTGAATTGTCCGCGGGTTTTATTTCCGGGCGAACGTGAAGTGGGTGCAGGTTTTGAGGACGGCTTCATTCTCATTCAACGGTTGCTGCACAATTCAGTAAACCCTCCGGAACATCCATGAGAGAATCACCATCGTGTTGTTGCAGGTTCAAGAACTGCGTAGTATCTTGAAATTAGGTTTCTCGACATTTCGCCGGAATTGTGCAGTCAAAGAAATTAATTTTACCCTGCCTGGGTTAAGCCACCCTTTGATGCCGGGTTTCAATTTCATACCAAAAGACTCGTTTTCCACCTCTGCGTAACTACTACTCAGCCCTGACATAAAGTACCCGGAAAAAAGGATATGCACAGGGCATACGCCCTGTGCATATCCTTTTTTCCGGAATTCTTTGTCCCAGGCTGAAAGCCTGGGACAAAGTGTGTGTAAATACACCTCTGCTATAATTTGATTTATGATCTTAGTCACAGGCGCAACTGGCTTTATCGGCCGGGCGCTGGTTCATCACCTGTTCGAAAATGGCCAGGAACTTCGAGTGCTCATCCGGCCCTCACGGCGTTCGCCGCGTCTCCCCCGGGGACTCCCTGTAGAAGTAGCCGTCGTCAGCCTGGCGGACGAGCGTGCCATTCGCGCTGCTCTCAAGGATGTCGATGTGATCTTTCATCTGGCCGGCGCCGAGTCACAGGGTCGTGACGCGAACCTGATGGCCGTGGACGTGCGCGGCACCGAGAATTTGGCGCGCGTTGCAGCCGATGCGGGAGTCAAGCGCATGGTTTACCTCAGCCACATCGGCGCCAACCGTTCATCGGCCTATCCGGTCTTCAAGGCCAAAGGCATCGCCGAGGAACATATCCGGCGTTCGGGTGTTCCATACACGATCTTCGAGACTTCGCTTATCTTCGGCCCGGAGGACCATTTCACCACCAGCCTGGCCCGGCTGCTGCAAATAACACCCTTCTTCTTTCCATTGCCGGGCAGTATGCGGACGGTCATCCAACCGCTGTGGGTGGAAGACCTGGTCACGGTTTTGCTGTGGTCCCTGGATAATGAAGCGACGATCAATCATACTTATCAGATCGGCGGCAGCGAATATTTCACGGTGCGGCAGACCGTTGAGATCATCATGCAAGCCACCCAAAGACCGCATTGGCTTTTTGAACTGCCGCTTGTGATTTTGCGCGCTTTGATCGTGCTGTTTGAATCTTTTATCCCCTATTATCCGGCCTCTTCCTTCTGGCTGGATTACATCTCCATCAACCGTACCTGCCCGGTGGATAACCTGCCGCGCACCTTTGGTCTCATGCCGGCGCGCTTTACGTATCGCCTCGATTACTTGAAACGCAAGCCCTGGACCAGTGCACTTTGGAATTCTGTAGTGACGCGCACCTCGGAAACGACCAAAAAAGTATTGGAGGCAATACGGACTTTTCGCAATTAGATTTAATGGTCCTGCGGTTTGGCTGCTGCGTCGCTGACGATAAACCATGACAGCCTGGAAGATTCGCCTTCTCGAAACGCTGGAGGAAATGTCTGCGGTCGAGGCCTTGCAGCGCGAAGTGTGGCCTGGTAGTGAGACGGATGTTGTCCCTGCGCATTTGCTTATCACGGTCGTCCATAACGGAGGTGTAGTGCTGGGTGCATTTGTGGACGATCAATTGGTGGGATTTGTCTTCGGCTTTCCGGGACTTGAGTTCACCCCCGATGGCCCGCGTCCCAAGCATTGTTCGCATATGGCAGGGGTTCTACCTGAACATCGCGACAGCGGTATCGGGTTCGCCCTGAAACGCGCCCAGTGGCAGATGGTCCGTCATCAGAGCCTCGACCATGTCACCTGGACGTACGACCCGCTCCTCAGCCGGAATGCCTATCTCAACATCGCGCGGCTGGGCGCGGTCTGTTCCACCTACCGGCGCTCCGAATATGGTGAGATGCGCGACGAAGTGAACGCAGGTCTTCCATCCGACCGTTTCCAGGTGGATTGGTGGATCAACACGAAGCGTGTCGAGCGCCGCCTGGGCAAACACGCGCGCCCCACATTGAAACTGAGCCATCTGACGCGGGTCGGGGTCCGTCCGTTTTATACGCTTGAGACCGGGCCGGGAAATTTAGTGCGCCCTCCCGAACATGTCCCTGCGCTTGAAGTGCAGCTCCTTGCCGCGGAAGTCCCGTCGGATTTCCTGGCATTGAAGGCTGCAGATTTTTCCCTGGCGCGCGACTGGCGGTTCTTTTCCCGCGAATTCTTTGAGACGGCCTTCGCGAAAGGCTATATCGTTACCGATTTCATCTTTGACCCCGGCGGAAACACTCCACGTAGTTTTTATATCCTCGTGGACGGTGAAAGTACGCTCGATGCAGGCTAGGCCGGCATGATGCCATCCTCATTTTTCCGGCGCGCCGCGCGCCGGTTCGATAAGACACTTTCTTCTTTCTTCTTTATCGACCAGTGGGTAATCATGACAGCCCGGAATACTGGATTCAATTCTCTCCAATGGTCCATGTTCCAGCCGCTCATCCCGGATAAAGACCGGTATTGGGGTGATCCGTTTGTCGTCGCAAAAGACGATCGCTTTTACGTTTTCATCGAAGAAAAGATCTATGCAGCCGGGCTGGGTCGCATTGCCTGTCTCACGCTCGATCGGGAAGGCCGGCTTCTTTCCAGTCAAGTCGTCCTGGAACGTCCATATCATCTTTCATATCCGTTTATCTTCGAGCAGGACGGCGAAACATTCATGATCCCCGAAACGGCCGGGCATCGCAGCATCGAACTATATCGCTGCGTGCAGTTCCCCGGTCGATGGGAATTTGTCCAAACGTTGATGACCGATATTTACGCCGTGGATGCCACGCTGTTCTACTATGAAAATAAGGTTTGGCTTTTTGCAAATGTCAAGGAGCAGGGTGGCTCCAGCCTGGATGCTTTGCATCTCTATTACGCGCCTCAGGGTCCGCTTACAAATCAATGGACTCCGCATCCGTGCAACCCCATTGTCAAAGACATCCGTTCTGCGCGGCCTGCCGGCCGCATCTTTATGCAGGACGGGAAGTTGATCCGCCCCTCCCAGGATTCGTCCCGCCGTTATGGATACGCGTTGAAGTTCAATCGCATCACAAAGCTCGACGAAAACGAATACGCGGAAGAAAACGAGTCAACCTTTAAACCGGCCGGTGGGCGGATGCTGGCGACGCATACGTTCAACCAGGCAGGTGGTTTGACCGTAGTCGATGCGGTTATCCGTCGCCGCAAATAAGGGTTGCTTTTTGTAAACTTAATTCGTGGTTACTCAGCCCTGACATGAAGTACCCGAAAAAAAAGATATGCCCAGGGCATACGAAAGGCTTATTGCCCCATGAGCGGCGTCCCAGGGGTCATGACCGGATAAGTGGACGGGTCCGTGCCGGGAAAGATCTTCAGGTCGTTTACCGATATCCAGCAAGGCCGGTGGAAGTAGGGGTCACGGATGATATACCAGCCGGGGACACTTCCAACACCGAGCAATTGGACCCCTTTTCCCTTATGGAGATGAGTTTCAAGTGTATAGCTGGGCCCCGGTCCGAAATAACAACCCGCAAGTTCAGTTATGGTTTGAGGTAGTTTGGGTTGACCGCTCTGATTCAAGGGGACGACCACGGTTTCGGTGGGGCTGGGTGTAATGGTAATGGTCGGTGGTGGTGATGTGGGTGTGGCGGCGGCAGCAGTAGCCGCGGCGGCGACAGCTGTTTGGGTCAGCAGGCTGTATGCGACCTGGGCTACTGCCGTAGCCATTGTATCCACCGGCGGCGTAGTGGCCTGCGCTTGACAGGCCGTCGCTATAAGGACCGAAGTAAGCCCAATTACGGTCAGTCGTAAAAAACGAAGGTTCATGTTATGAGTTTATCAGAAAATTGAAACGGGCGCATATTCAAGCCTCCAAGCCTCTAGGCACACAAGCTGTACCTCCGGTTTTCTATTTTCTATCTCTCTATTCTCTACTCTCTATTCTCTAATATCTATTCTCCATCATCGTTCACTTTCTCTTCCGCTTCACCATCTCTTTTAATTTGGAATATATCAAAATCACGCGCTACGGCCGCATTCGGATACACAGCCTGCGCTTCCTTTAATACATCCTTCTCGCGATAGCGGCGTGAGATATGTGTCAGGATCAACTGTTTGATATTTGCTTTAACAGCCAGCTCTGCTGCCTGCTGTGCGGTGAGGTGGGAGAACTCACGCGCCATCTCCGCTTCTTCGTTGAGATACGTAGACTCAATAACCAGGGCATCCGCATCCTTGCATACTTCCAGCAGGTTGTCCGTCCTGCCCGTGTCGCCGACCACCACCAGCTTCAACCCTTTTTGGACCGGGCCCAGCACCTCGTCCGGCGTGACTGGTTGCCATTCGGCAGGTTTATCGTCTTGCCGGCCACCAGGTCGCGGCGTTCGGGCCCGAATGGGACGCCAAGTTCATCCGCTTTCTCCGGGAGAAATGGCCGCCGCGCTTTTTCCTCGAAGACGTAACCCAGGCAATCGGGTCCGCGGTGGGTCACGGGAAAGGCCGAAACGGTGAAATCATTCGCATTCGAAAAAAGTGCCGCCTTTGAGTTCGCGGAATTCGATGCGGCATGGGCGGCTGGTTGCCGCGCAGCACAACGCCGTACAACAGGTCGTGGACGCGGTCGAGCGTGGTGCGTCCGCCGAAGATCTCAAGTTCGTCAATCGCTTCCCAACGCAGGAATGTGCTCAGCAATCCGCCCAGACCCAGGATATGGTCGAGATGCCCGTGCGTCAACAGCACCCGCGTCAGGTGTTTGAAGCCTGTGCCGGATTGCAGGATCTGGCGCTGCGTGCCTTCGCCGCAATCGATAAGAAAACGATATTCGCCGTGTTTGACGATCAGGGCTGAAAGTCCACGCTTGGCGGAAGGCGCAGAAGCAGAAGTGCCAAGAAAAAGAATTTCAAACAAATTGGATCCTTCATCACCGCGGCGGCGATTTGTGAAAGCTGCGGTTTCTAACCCCGCAGGGCAGCCGTCATTGCCACATAGTTACTCAAGAATGTCGATCAATTGTACCTTAAAGAAAACAGACCATTTGTGCTATAATCTTTTTGCATTGTTCTACTTTCTTCTTTCTATTCTCAATCATTCTCTTCTCCCTATTCTCTGATCACTCCATGCCCTTCTTTAAACCATCTTCCCCTTCCAGGAAAACGTAATAAACCCCAGGGAAGAACGCTGGCTTCTAAGGGTCATCCCAAAAGCCGGGAGCATACCAGCGCTTCCTGCCCGCAAGCAGTCCCAACCCTGCGCCATCCTTCTGGGAAAGCCTCTCGCCTGAGCGCAAGCTCGATGTGATCGGTATTATCCTGGCCATCCTGGGCATCCTCATCCTTCTTACGCTCTTTGCCTCATCACGTTCTGCGATCACTGGCGGTATCATTCGTCTTCTTGGCCAATTGGTGGGCTGGGGCGTATATGTCCTGCCGGTTGGTCTGATCGTCTTTGGCCTATGGTTGATCCTGCGCAAGATCGAACGCATCCCGCCGCTCTCGCTCGAACGCGCGGTCGGCAGCATCCTGCTTTTCCTCTGGCTTCTAACTGTTTTGCATTCCCTCATTGCCGCGCCCGAAATGGCTCTGATCGCCGCACAGGACGGGGTGGGCGGCGGTTACATGGGCAGTCTCTTCGAACGCGTCCTGTGGTTCGGCCTCGGGGCATGGGGCCTTGTGATCGTCCTGATCGCCTGGATCCTGATCGCGCTTACCATGATCCTGGACGTGACCATTGAAGACCTGTTCCGTTGGGTCGGCCCATTGACATGAGTCTACGCGCCAGGAGGTTTCGTTCAAGTCCTGCTTGCGAAGATAAGCCGCCATCCCATTACGCTCCCCGGCGGGACCGAAGCCAACGCACAGACCAATGGCTATACTCCTCTCGAACACGAAATTCCTGCGCCCGAGCCGCTGCTCCCGGTGACAGACACCGGCATGCCAACCGTCACGGTCACCCCCAGTGTACCTGCCATTCAATGGGTGCTGCCGGAGAGTCACGGACATCCTGGATGCAGGCAGCGCACCGGCGGACAACGAAGACTTCATCAAACAGCGCGCACATTTGATCGAGGAAACGCTGGCATCTTTTGGCGCACCCGCGCAGGTCGTGGAGATCAGCCGCGGGCCGACGATCACGCAGTTTGGCGTGGAGCCGCTTTTCGTCGAGACGCGCAGCGGGAGGACGCGTGTGCGCGTCAGCAAGATCGCCTCGCTTGCGGATGACCTTGCGCTGGCGCTGGCCGCGCCGCGCATCCGCATTCAGGCGCCCGTGCCGGGACATAGTTATGTCGGCATCGAAGTACCAAACGACGAAATGGCGCTGGTGGCCTTGCGCGATATTCTGGAAAGCGACACCTTCCAGCACAATAAGACCTCCCTGCGCTTTGCTCTCGGCGCAGGATGTGGCCGGGCATCCGATCACCGCCAACCTCGAAGCCATGCCGCATATGTTGATCGCAGGCACCACGGGTTCTGGTAAATCGGTGTGCGTGAATTCCATCCTGACCTCGTTCCTGCTCAACAACACGCCCGATGATTTGCGGCTGGTGTTGGTCGACCCCAAGCGCGTGGAGTTGACCGGCTACAACGGCATCCCGCACCTGCTCGCGCCGGTGGTGGTCGAAATGGAACGCGTGATCGGCGCGCTGCAATGGATGACGCGCGAAATGGACAAGCGTTATCATGAGTTTGCCAAAGTCGGCGCGCGCAATATCATCGATTACAACGCCCGCATGAAAACCCAGGGCGGCAAGAAATTCCCGTTCCTCGTGATCGTGATCGACGAATTGGCCGACCTGATGATGATCGCGCCCGACGAAACCGAAAAGACCATCACCCGCCTGGCCCAGTTGGCGCGCGCCACTGGCATTCACATGATCCTGGCCACACAGCGTCCTTCCGTGGATGTGGTGACCGGTCTGATCAAAGCCAACTTCCCGGCGCGCATCGCTTTTGCGGTGGCCTCCGGTGTCGACAGCCGCGTGATCCTCGACCAACCCGGCGCGGAAAGATTGCTCGGCCGCGGCGATATGTTATTCCAGGCTCCCGATGCGCCGGCTCCCGCGCGTTTGCAGGGCGTGTTTGTTTCCGACCATGAGATCCAAAGGCTGGTCGAATACTGGCGCACCCAGGCCGGTCAATCCAGCCTGTATGCCGCCCCCGGCGCTCCGGTCGACGCCCTCCCTGAAAATGTCCCGCTCAAACAAAAGCCCCTGTGGGAGGAGGAAGAGGAAAAACCGGAGGGTGACCCGCTTCTTAACGATGCGATAGACTTCGTCCGTCGTGAAGGCCGCGCCTCTGTGTCAATGCTGCAGCGGCGGATGAGGATCGGCTACACGCGCGCCGCGCGCCTGGTGGATGTGATGGAAGAGAGAGGCATTGTCAGTGCGCCGGAGGGGAATACCCAGGTGAGACAGATCCTCAATTATGGCCCTACTGCGCCCCCCAGGGATGATTAATCCGTAGGGGCGATCTTTATGGTCGCCCTGCTTTATTAAAATTTCAAATGCCCATATTTTTTCTTGTGGCCGGCAGCATTGCGATCTTCAGTGCGGTTTTCGCCAACCGCCTGGGACTTGATGGTTTACCCGGTTGGGGGAAGGGCCGTCTGTCTCTGCTTATTATCGGGCTGGTGGCTTATGGCATATCGGCCCTGGGCCATTTTGCCCCGGGGTTTTTGATCCATACAGAACGTGGAGAAAACATTCGCGGCAAAGGTCCAGGCAATCCTTGATCGCATACGACGAATTATCGTCTCCCCTTTGACGGGGCTGGTCTTCGGAATTCTTGTGTGCCTCGGCATCGCCATCTATGCGCTGTGGTATTCCTCCGCGGGCCGGTTCCCTGCTTTCCCGGAATTTAGTAACGATTACATACAGCTCGGCGAATCTTTTTTGCACGGCCGGTTATCCCTGCTTGAACAGCCAAGCCCTGAGTTGAAAGCACTGCAAAACCCGTACGATTACCGGCAGCGGGAAAATATACCTTATCACTGGGACGCCTCATATTATGAAGGGAGATATTATTTATATTGGGGCCCGGTCCCGGCGCTGGTCTTTGCCGCGGCAGAGGGCTTGGCCCGCACACAGCCTTCCGCCTCCTTAATGGTTGACCTTTCTTATATCGGACTGGGCCTGGTCCTTCTGGCGATATTTTTACTGGCCTCGAGGCGTTTCTTCCCTGATGCTTCCAACCTGTCGCCAGGGTTATTCGCTTTGATGGCTCTCGTTAACCTGCCCTTTCTTTTCCTGCTTGGAAACCCGCAGATTTACCATACTTCCATTATCTTTGGACAGTTTTTTCTAATCCTGGGTCTCCTGGGCTGGCTGATATATTTCATTAACGGGAATCCGGCTTGGTTGATTATTGCGGGTCTGGGTTGGGGACTGGCTGTCGGATCGCGGGTCAACCTTGCAGTTTCGGTGGCCATCTACGTCGTTTTCGCACTGGCCTGGATGGGCCGCGAGTCAGGATGGAGACCGTCCTGGAAGAGGGATGGCTCCCTTCTTGTTCCATTGGTGCTGTGTGGGTTCGGCCTGGGGGCCTATAATTTTGCCCGTTTTGGCAATCCATTTGAGACCGGCCAGTTGTATCAATTAACCATCCCCGTGGCGCACAGCAGCTATTTTTCGATCTCCTATATTCCTACGAATCTGTTTATATATCTCTTCTATCCGATTGATCTCGTCGCGAAGTTTCCTTTTGTCAAATCTGCCCTCTTTGAGATCTCTATGCTGCCAGGCTGGTTAGGCGTTCCCCCGGCAATGTCCTTTGACCATAATATTTTTGGTGTCTTCCCTTCTGCCCCGGGGTTGTGGCTCATGGGATTGGTGGTTCCACTTTTTATTCTGGGGGAGCGCCGGGTATTCCAGCCTCCATTCTCGAAACGGTTTTATCTATTTGCCATGGTTGCCATCGCCGGTCTCGGACAATTTCTATTCCTTATGGTGTTCTTCTTTGGGGCTGAGCGCTATATACCCGATTTCTATATCCCGATGGTCGTTGGGACGGCCATGCTCGTTTGGAGAATGGATGAAATCCTTAAGTCGAGAGTCAGGATCCGCATAATATTTTGGTTGGTTGCAGCCGGGTTGATCCTCTGGACGGCGGGGGTGGGCGTTTTTGGCGGCTTCGGTGTTCCCCCGCAGCTCTTCCGCTCATTCAACCCTGTTTTATACGGCCAGCTTGCTTCTTATTGGAATGATCGCTTTACAGTTTTTTTTACCCTCCTGGATAAAACATTCGGGTTGCCCCATTGATCCTTTACGAAAAGCTGTCTTTACAGTCGCTGTTCACAGTTTGATATAATCTTATTGTTGCCCCCGTAGCTCAATGGACAGAGCAAGGCACTCCTAAGGCCGAGATGAGGGTTCGATTCCCCCCGAGGGCACCTTACATAAATGTAGATAGTATGTACATCTCATAAAAGAATTAATGAATTTCTAACAAAAAAGTATTGCATTGTGCCGCAGGTTATAGTAATATCAACAATGACGGACGCCAGGGTGCCCCCCTCACCCTGGCGTCCGTCATTTAATTTAAGAAGTTTCTTTAAGACCCCAAAGGTCTGCCTAACCTTACAGCGCCCTTGACGCACAGCAGACCTTTGGGGTTTATTAATAATTTGATCAATAAAAGTTTCAATGCTATATCGTCTTATCCAATTGATTTGGATTAGAATAAGGCGGGATATGGTAGATGGACATTTGTAGTATCTTTTATTGATATCCTCCCAACGCAGCGCTTCTTTTGATAGTCCAAGGACAAGGTTTAGGATGGGTGTAAATTCTGTCTCCGCAAAAATTCGCGTTGCAATCCTCGATGATCACCAGGGGATCATAGACGGGTATCTTTATCGCCTTGGCAATCACTCCCGGATCGATATAGTAGGGACGGCCTCCTATGGCGAGGAGCTCGAATCGATCATGGCGACGACGCCCGTGGATGTCCTGCTTCTGGATGTGAGCGTCCCGACCTCTGCTGAAAATTCCAACCCTTATCCGATCCTGCATATAATTCCAAGACTGCTCGAAATCCATTCGGATCTCAATATCCTGGCGATCTCGATGCACGAGGAGCGCAGGCTCATCAGCGCGGTCATGGAATCGGGAGCGAATGGTTATATCCTCAAAGACGATCAGGTTGCCATCCGCGACCTGCCCAATATTATTATGACGGTCGCCAACGGGGGTATCTACTACAGCCGGAAGGCCAATGAGATTTTGATGAAGGGCGGGGATGAACAGGAAGATTCCATACTGTCACCCCGCCAATTGGAAGCCTTATCGCTTTGCGCCTCCTATCCCAATGAATCAAGCGCTCAGCTTGCCCGGAGGATGAGCATCTCTCATTCTACGATCCGTAACCTGCTCTCCGGGGCCTACTTTAAGCTGGATGTGCAAACGCGGTCTGCGGCCGTCTCAAAAGCACAACAACTTGGAATCATATCTCCTCCTCTCCCGCTTTTTCCAACTTAGCAAGTGCTTGAGAAGCCAAAATCAATGGTAGCCATCGAATAGTCGCCGGGCGTTGAACGAATGCCGGTGTCAATTTTTCATGACCAATGGCAGCAAAAGGATTATTTGAATCAGAAAGTCCAAAAAAGTCCCTGTTCACATTGTACCCGTATGATATCTTCGTTCATCTCCGTTTACATCGTGCCCGTAGGGTATCCCCGGTGAATTGTCAGCAGAGGTAGCAGTGGGACGCTCACATCCAGGAGCAGGACATTAACAGCCTCGCACGCCAGGGCGGGTAATCTCCAATCACGCGGTCGCAAAGAGGCAGCGTGTTCGAGAAGTGATTTGGCTTCCACCCCAAATCTTCAGAATTGGCATATTTGAAATATAATCCAGGGTAGGTTGATAAATATCCATTGCATCTCCTGAGACTGGCCGGAAATGTTTCCGGCCAGTCCATGTTGTAATCGCTATGCTCCTGCGATCTCTACCAGGACTGCCAGGCCAGACCGCTGGTCATCGCCACCAGTTGGGAAGGGCAGATTTTGGTAATTGTTTTCAGCGTCTGCAGGTAGGAATCCTGGCTTTCGCTGGAAGCGGAAAGCAGTTCGTGAAATTTCTTCCTGTTTGACATTTTAGCTCTCTCCTTTTTTAGTCTGGTAAAACCCGCGTGACGGAAGATTTGCGTTCATTTTATGGATCGGTTTATCGATACCACCTCCTTTATTGGGTGAATGTATGAAGAAAACGCCATGAACAAACCCGAAGGACGTTTTAGGATGATCGTTGAGTTCGCATTGCCCTGGTTTGTCCTGGCGATCCTGTTGACTTACACGTATGTCAAATTTTTCGAGCATCCCTACGGCTTTAGCTGGGAATCAAATGGACATGTGTATGATGTGTTTGTCAACCAGCCTGCACCGGGTATCAAAGTTGGCGACCAACTGGTGAAGGTTGGTCCGCTGACTTGGGATGAGTACAACAACGATTTGCGAAAGACCTTCTTCGACGGCGTGCAACCGGGGCAGGTTGTGTCTGTCACTGTGCAGCGCGGCGGGCAGCTCGTTACGGTGCAGTGGACATTACCGGGATTCAACCAGGGCGAATTTTATGAGCAGCTGTTCAGTGAATGGTTCCTGGCCTATATCTTTTGGCTGGCCGGTGTAGTGACCGTGCTTTTCCTTCGCCCGAAGGATGAACGCTGGGTGATGCTGGTCGCGTTCAATTTCCTGACAGCCATCTGGTTGGGCAGCGGCGGCGGCACTTCCAACTATCACCTTTTGTATAGCGCCCTTGTTCTGCGGATGGCCATCTGGCTCAGTCTCCCCGTCTACCTGCATTTACATTGGCTCTTTCCACGGCCACTGGGAAAATTGCCGCCGTTTGTTGTCGGCGCTGGTTATACGGGGGCGCTCGCTCTCATCATTGCACAAGGGTTCCAGGTGTTGCCGCAGAGCCTCTACTTTCTTGGTTTCTTTATCGCTCTTCTCGGCAGTGTTGTCCTGCTGGTCGTACATGCTGTCCGCCAGCCTGATACAAGGGCAGATTTACGCCTGTTATTGGTTGCCGTATTTTTGGCGCTGGCTCCCGTGATCATCCTCAGCGGGGTTGACGTGCTGGCAGGTACATCCTCCCGGGCCGGCACCCTGGGGTTATTGAGTTTTCCGTTGGTTCCCTTTGCCTATTTGTATGTTACTTATCGCCGTCAATTGGGTGGATTGGAAGTGCGCGTCAATCGCCTGGCCTCCGTCTATGCTTTTATGATCGTCCTTGGCACTGTGGGGATTCCGCTGTTCGTACTTGCCGATGGTTGGTTACCGCGAGAGCACGATACTTTGATCGTGGGGAGCCTGTCGACCCTGGTTGCAATCGTGCTTTCCCTATGGTTCTTTCCTCGTTTTCAGCATTTTGTGGAACATCGCTTGTTGGGCATTCCTGTTGCAACGGAACAGATCCAGCAGGCATACTCGACCCAGACATCGGCCAGGACTTCCATTAACGCACTCGTTGATCTTCTCAAGGATGTCATGCTGCCCAGCCTCCTGGTGCGGCAGTTCCTTTTTGTACAGTTTGACCGCGATTTAATTAAGGTGCTGCTCGCTGTTGGTTTGGATGAGAAGCAGCTTCCCGGCGGTCGCGATCTTATTCGACTTACCACTTTAAGGGATGATGTTCCTGGCGATACCAATAAGGCCAGGCCCTATCCGTGGGTGCGGCTTGTGCTGCTGCTGAAGGTGGGAAAAGATGTTCTCGGCGTGTGGTTGTTGGGCAAACGTGATCCCGATGATTTCTACGCGCAGCGTGAGCTTCCAATGCTGCAATCATTGGCCAATCAGACTGCCATTGCCCTCAGTAACGTCGTCCAGACCGAGCGCCTGCACGCCGCTTATCAGGATGAGATCAAACGCACCGAGGAAGCACGCAAAAATATGGCGCTTGAATTGCACGATGGGGTCCTGAACAAGATGGCGGCGCTCATGATGAGACTTGACGACCAAAGCATGACGCCTGAATTCCAGAATTCGTATACTGAGTTGACCACCCAGCTGCGCGAGATGGTCAAAGACCTGCGACCCACCATGCTTAATTACGGTCTTCAACTGGCTCTCGAGGGATACGCCGACACTTTAAGAGAGCGTTCCAATGGCAGGGTGCGGGTCGTCGTGGATATCAACTCGGACGGCGCCCGGTATTCACCGGACGTGGAACAGCATATATTCCGTATTGTGCAGGAAGCCTCCATGAATGCCCTGCGCCATGCGAAGCCCACACAGGTTACCATCTCGGGGCGGCTCGAAAAAGAACTGATTGAGATTGATGTCCGGGACGACGGCTCCGGTTTCGATTCTCATGAAAAACTGGACCTGGGTGCCCTGCAGGCCGGTAATCATTTCGGGATGTCCGGTATTTTCGAACGCGCTGAATTGATCGGGGCGGATATCAAGATCGAATCGGAACCAGGCAAAGGCACATGTCTTCAAATTTATTGTAAACAGGGCAGGGTGTAATCGATCTCCGTCGCCATCTGATCGCGTGCGATTTGTCTTTGAGAAAGAAACGAAATGTGACTGGGGATGGATGCTAAACTTTTCAGTTGTTAAGGTCCAACTTCGTGTCGTTAATGTAAACTGGAAAGCTGCGTCGAAATGCGCCGGCACCGAAGTAGGAATGCGCAAGTTTCGATGCAGGGGATGATGAGCAACGATGGATGATCTAGAAGCTTCTTCCTTTGGGGGAATATTGCGTTCCTTTCGAATACGGTACGTGGACAAGCGGGCCGGAATACACCTGTCGCAGGCTCAATTTGCCAAAAGACTCTTCCAGAAAACAGGCTTCACTATGACCCGTAACAGGGTGCGAATTGGGAAACGAACAAAACTCATATCCCGGTGTATGCCCGTGAAATCCTGTTGGAGATCCTGGCTGTCCTGTATGAGTATGGGGGGTTGTCGCTTTAGAGGAAGCCGATCGTTTATTGGAGGCCGGAAATTATTACAAACAAAAAAGGGCGGACACCTGTCAGCCCTTGCATTCTCCACCCCTTGAGTGATGCTTGCCTTATCGACTGGTTACTTCATCGCATCCTTCATCGAAATGCCGGCCATCATCAGGCCGATCTGTTCCACGCTGGCCTGGCCGCGTGTGACCACGCCGATGATCTTCCCTCATAGATTACCGCGATCCGGTCGGAGAGCGTTCGGGTTTCGTCCAGGTCCTCCGAGATGAGCAGGATGGCCGTGCCGGCTTCGCGCTGTGTGAGCAGCCGCTGGTGGATATATTCGGTCGCGCCGATATCCACGCCGCGCGTGGGCTGGGCGGCGATCAAGACTTCAGGGCGGCGCGATAGCTCGCGCGCCATGATCAGCTTTTGAATATTGCCGCCCGACAGGTTTTTCAGCGGTGTATCCAGGCTGGGCGTTTTTACATTGAACTCGTTCACCAGGTCGATGGCATGCGACTCCATTTTGGAAAAATCCAGGAAAATGCCCTTCGTGTATTGCGGCAGGTAGTGGTCGTGCAAATAGATGTTCTCCTCCACCGAGAATTCACGGATGGCCCCGTCCCGCATCCGCTCTTCGGGAATGAAAGCCATGCCCGCCTCCACTCTCTGGTTGAGCGAGGCGCCGGTGACGTCCTTCCGGCCGATGGATACCTTTCCGGCCGTCGCTTTGCGCATACCGGCCAGACATTCAGCCAGTTCGCGTTGACCGTTGCCGGATACGCCTGCCAGCCCCACGATCTCACCGGCATTGATTTGCAGATCGACCCCGCGCAAGGCTTCGGTGCCCCGGTCGCCCATGGCGTGCAATCCTTCGATATTGGAGTCTGAGCGGTCCCGCCTTCAACGGCCGCGGCTCGAGCTCTTTCAGCTCCCGCCCGACCATCATCTTCACCAATTCGGACCGTGTGACCTCGCGGGTCAAACGTGTGTCGATCACCTTCCCATCGCGCAGGACCGTCACCCGGTCGCTGACTGCCATGACCTCATGCAGCTTGTGTGATATGAAGATCAGTGAATGGCCTTCACGGACGATGCGCTTCAGGGTCACGAACAGATCGTTGACCTCCTGCGGGGTGAGCACGGCCGTCGGCTCGTCCAGGATGATCAGACCGGCGCCCCGGTAGAGCGCCTTGATGATCTCCACACGCTGCTGCTCTCCCACCGAGAGCTGCCAGACGTAGGCTTGCGGTTCCACCTTGAGCCCGTAGGCCTCGGACAGCTCCCTGATCCGCTGGGTGACCTTTTTGAGGTCCAGCAGCGGCTCGCGCGAGGAGCGCAGTCCGAGAGCCACATTCTGTGCCACGGTCAGGGTCGGCACGACCATAAAATGCTGGTGGATCATTCCAATACCGGCCTGGATCGCATCGGCCGGCGAATGAAAGCTGCACTGTTGGCCGTCGATGATGATTTCACCTTCGTCCGGCTGGTACAACCCGTATAACTGCCGCATCAATGTGCTTTTTCCGGCGCCGTTCTCGCCGAGCAGGGCATGCACTTCACCGGCGTTCACATCGAAGGATACATTTGAATTGGCCAGCACTCCCGGGAAGCGCTTGACGATATTGCGCATCTCGACGTGCTGGATGAGTTGGTGCTGAATGGGTTGCGATGGAACGGCCATGATTCACCTGAAATAGTGTTTGTCCTTTTCGGACAAGCGACGAAGTGCGAAATTTCAATTTTCTATCTTCAACTCATGTAAGCTTGTCCCCTTTCCCTGTTTTAAGGGAAAGGGGATCTTCGTAAATTGTTCAAAATTATGGATTGACCGTAATGGTGCCGTTTACAATGCCCTGTGACGGCTGCATCGCCGGCGGCTTTGACATCGGCAGACAGGCTGTAACCGGGGTTGTAGGCGATCTTCAAGCCCTCATTCTTAAGCGTCAGTGTATAAACACTGCCACCCAGCGTGCCGGCCTGATGCTTGGCGATCATGTCTTTGATCATGGCGGTCCAGTCATAGGCCTGGCTGGCAACGACCAGGGAGGGCGCCAGGGAGGACTGATCCGCCTGGGTGCCAAACCACAGCACGTTGCCTGCATCCTTGGCGGCACCGATCGCGCCGACCACCGATTGGGAGGAGCCGGTCAGGATATCGGCGCCATTGGCAATATGGGTCTTGGCGGCGGCTGTCATCAGGGCTACATCCGAGAAGGAGCCGGTGAAGGTCTTGGTGACCGTTGATGGTTGGGTCGGTTGCAGTAACGCCCTGGACGAAGCCGTCGACATAGGTCTTGCCGTCGCCGACTTCGACCGGTCCGGTTACGCCGATCTTCTTGCTCTTGGTCAGCTTGGCAGCCAGCACACCATTAACGTAACCGCCCTGTTCCGCGGCGGCCGTGTAGGCGTACACGTTGGGCATGCCGAAGGTGTTGACATCCGTCCCCCAGGCAAACGTGACGGTCGGGAAGTCGGGGGCGATATCCTGGACCGACGAGCCGTACTGTGAGCCATGCGCAATGACGATGTCAAAACCCTTGCTGGCATAATCTCGAATGGCCGCCGCAGCATCCGGCACCTGGAACATATTGTCGGTGTAGGCGATCTGCATGGCAGATTCTCCGCCCATGTCCTTCTGGACCTGCAGCAGGGCGCCATACATGGACTGGCTAAAGGCCGCGTCGGTCGTGGCGCTCGGCATGATCACCGCGATGCGGATCGGTTTGGCTGCGGTGGTGGGGGCTGGCGCGGCGGTCGGGGCTTCCGTCGCCGATACGGCCGCCGCAGTCGGAGGAACGGGTGCCACAGTGGTTGGGGTGGCCGCTGTCCCGCAGGCCGCTACCAGCATGGCCATTAATATCCCCACGATCAATAAACTTTTGTTTTTCATCTTCTATCTCCTAATGGAACAGGTTGTATCTTTCATCTTGTTCACGATATTGATTCGAAACGGCAGGTTGCCGTTTTCGAGCACGGTGACGTTAATTAAATACCTGTCGGTAACTCACCTCCTTTATTGGACATACTTTGACGGAGTTAACTCTCGCCTCTTTCGAAGGGTTTGTTCAGCGCGGCCGGCTGGCGCGCCCGGTTGACGGTGACCATCAGGGCGGCTATCGTCAATAGATAGGGAAGCATGACGGCCACGTCGGAGGAGATCTTCACGCCCAATACCTGCATCCATAACTGTAACGAGTTGACGACGCTGAATAATAGAGCGCCGCCCATGACACCCCACGGGTTCCAGCCGCCAAAATAAACCAGGGCGACTGCGATAAAGCCCTGGCCGGCGGTCAGGTTATCCTGAAAGAGATTGACCAGCGCGATCGACAAGGAAGCGCCCGCCAGGCCTGCCAGCACGGACCCAAGGCAGACACTGAAATAACGTATGCGGTCCACATTGATCCCGAGCGAATCGGCGGCTGCCGGGTTTTGCCCGACCGATTTGATCTTGAGTCCCAGGGTCGTCTTTTCCAGTACCCACCAGGCAATCGGCACCAGCAGGAAGGCTCCATAGACCGGCAGGCTGTTCTGGAAAAGAATGGGACCGATGACCGGAATATTCGCCAGGACGGGGATGTTGACCGGCTGAAAACCGATGATCGTTTTCACGGTTCCGATCATGATCTTGAAGAGCAGGCTCGATAAGCCCAGCCCGAACATATACAAACCGATGCCGCTGATGCCCTGCTCGGCTTTGAGCGTGACGCTGATGAACGACATTAACAGGCCCATCAACAGCCCAACCAGCACGGCGGCCAGCAGGCCCAGCCACAGGTTGCCGGTGGTCAGAGCCACGTAAAAGGCGGCATACCCGCTCAGCAGCATGATGCCTTCCACTCCCAGGTTGACCACCCCGGCGGTCTGCGAAAAAGTTTCACCGATGGCAGCATACAGGAAGGGAGTCGCCAGGCGGATCATCGACGTCAGGATACCCACCATCACACTCCGAGCGAAAGGAAGTCTTTCATGACTTTGTCCTCTTCGTCTTTCTGCTGACCCAAGCTTGCGGTTGGCAGCCCAGCGGCGCGACCACAATGCCGATCCGGATACAAATAGCACGACCAGGCCAAGGATGGCATGTGATCAGGGAGGATGGTACCTGTACGGTGCGCTGCATCTGGGCCGCGCCCACCAGCAGTCCGCCGAACAGGATCGCGGCCGGGATCAGGCCGAGCGGATGCAGACTGCCGAGCAAGGCGGCGACAATGCCCGTGAAACCGTACCCGCTGGTGATGCCGTCCAGCAGGCGGTGTTGAACACCCATGACTTCGATGCTGCCGGCCAATCCGGCAAATCCGCCGGCCAGGGTCATCGCCAGCGCCTGATAGAAGGGGACGTTGATGCCGGAATAACGCGAGGCATTCGGGTTTAATCCCACGGCCCGGATGCGATAACCGATGGTCGTGCGCCACAGAAAGATATACACCGCTACGGCCAGTACGACCGCCAGGATCGCGCCGGCATGCAGGAGGGTTTGCGGCACCAGTCGCGGCAGCCAGGCCTGTTGAGGCAGGCGGGCAGATTGGGCCAGAAAGGTCCCGGCCGCGATCCCGGCCGGATCCATCAGCGGACCGCGCAGAAGCATATTCATCAACTGCTGGGCGATGGAGTTCATCATGATGGTGCTCAGGATCTCGTTGACATTCAGGCGGGCTTTCAAAATTCCGGGGACGAAACCCCAGGCGGCCCCGGCGAGAAAGCCCATGATCAGGGTGGCGGGGATCAACAATGCGCCGGGCCAGGTGTGAAAAGTAAGCGGAAACCAGGTGGCCATCAGTGCGCCGATAATGATCTGACCTTCGCCGCCGATATTGATGACATTGGCACGGAAGGCGATACAGATCCCCAGACCCACCAGCAGCAGCGGAGTGGCTTTCACCAGGGATTGGGTAATTCCGGAAACACTGCCCACCGCGCCATCGACCATCGCGGCATAAGCAGCAATGGGATCCGCCTTCAGGACGACCAGCATAATGGCGCCGATCAGCAAAGCCACCAGCACCCCAGCCACCGGCAGGAAGATATTCAAGACTATATTCGCCCAGTCAAACCCGGGTCGTTGGAGGGATAAAAGATCCTTATCAGCTTTTCGCGTGGCAGCGTTCTTGGCTGTCATATCCCATTCTCCGGATGAGTATGGTTGCAGAAGGTCGAACAATAGTCATGCCACGATTTGATCGGTCGAGAAGATGATGATCGGCCTTCCTTAGGATCGGGCAGAGGAATGATGTTCTCATAAATTAACTGCCTATCCGGCGAATTACATGAAAATCAAAATAGTCGGGTACGAAATAACTGATCGAATAATCCACGACAATGTCATCCTGCGTGAACAGTTTGGCTTCGAGCTTCAGCAGAGGGGTTTTAACCGGAACTTCCAACTCACGGGCCAGCATGCGGTTCACAGCGACTGCTGCCAGCCGGGTTACCGAGTAGGTCAGCATCGGGCGGCCGCGCTTCAGGAAAATGTCGAGAACGGAACCGCGGAACATATCTCCGAGGTCGTCCTTGCGCAGGTATTTCGTAAGGACCACATCCCACAAGTGGGCGACAGGTTTATTGCCGATCAGGATGGTGCGGGCCACCGACAGGACCTGTTCCTTTGGATCGCACTCCAATCCGGCTATTTCATCGGGCTTGGGCGGACGCTCCTCGATCTCAGCCTTGCCCATTTCTGTTTTTAATCCCCTGCGATTGGCGATATGTTCGATGCTTTCAAGCACTTCGAGACCGCTTTCAAGGCGGTTGGCATGGGAGAGGGAAACAAACGTGCCCACCCCGTGTTTGCGGACGATCATGCCTTCCGCCTGCAAGTTGTGAAGGGCTTCGCGCAAGGTGGGCCGTGAAATTCCCAACTGCTCGGCAAACACCCCTTCGGACGGGAATTTTTGTCCAGGCTCGTAGGTGCCATTCTTGATCAGGTCGCTCAGATAAAGCTGTGCCTGATCATGAAGGGAAACATTGGTGGTCTTGATCCGCTTGAGCCCGGTAGCCATACAACCTCATTTGCCAGACATCAGATGTCAGACCTCTGATGACTGTGGTCAGTATAGCGAATCCACCCTCGGCGAGTCATGTGTCTTTTGTCACCGAAGTCCCATACACAGGCAGTAACAACTTCTTAATGGTTTCAAAGCACGCCGCAGCCCGTCGTAAATTATTTAATGGAACCTGGCAGGTTTCTTCTCATCCCGATTTAACTCATTATCAATTTGAATGTATACTAAGGATTGATCTCTACGGAAAGGAGAATCGTATGTTTGAGATAATCCTGCTGGCCGTAGACGGTTCCGAACACGGGCAGCATGCCGCAAAGACCTGCAGATCGTAGTGGCCTACGAACCGATCCTCCCTTATTTGGGAGAACCAAATCTCAGTTAGGCTATCTCACATCGTAAACTGGAAGCCCAGACCCTCCAGAAAGCACAAAAAGTGATCAGCAGTGTCCCGGCCTTATTTTCTATTTATGCAGCACATCATCACCGCTATGTGCAGTGGATGGGTAAAATAAATGGTTCTACACACAGTCCCGGCATCAAGTACCCGCAAAAATGATATGGCACAAGGCGCACTCCCTTTGCCATATCATTTTTCTGATTTTCTTTTTCCGAAAAACTGTTCTGCTTTTTCCGTGTTCGTTCGCGTCCCAATATAATTTCAGATAAAGCCTGCTGGAAATAACGGTGTGAGCGATAAGCTATAATTGATTCTGCTCACCAACTATTTCCTGGAGGCCACTAAATGACCTTGACTTGTCAGCCATCCGTAGTCAATTTCCTTCCCTTGATCGCCCGGCAGTTTTCTTCGATAATCCCGGCGGTACGCAGGTTGCCAGGCAATCTCTCGTGCCGGTCAATCAGTACCTGTTGGAACGTAATGCGAATCACGACGGCGCCTTTCGCACCAGCTGGCTTCGGACGCGGTTCTGGACGAAGCCCACGCCGCAATGGCTGATCTTTACAATGCCGCCCGTCCAGAAGAGATCGTCTTCGGCAATAACATGACCAGTCTGACGCTGCACATCAGCCGTTCGCTCAGCCGCGCCTGGCAGCCCGGCGACACCATTCTGGTTACCCGCCTGGATCACGACGCCAACACGACCCCCTGGGTGCTGGCTGCCAAGACCGGGTGCACCGTGCGCTGGGTCGACTTTCACCTGGAAGATGGCACGCTTGATCTGGAAGATTTTGAAAAAGCGCTCACGCAAGCCGCTGGCTGCCTTTGGCTATGCTTCCAATCGCTGGGGACCATTAACCCGGTAGAAAAGCTCACCCACCTGGCGCACGCCGGGGCGCTGGTTATGTCGATGCAGTGCAATATGCTGCCCACGGCCCGATTGACGTGCAGCACATCGACTGCGATTTTCTGGTTCTTCTTCTTACAAATTTTTCGGCCCGCACGCCGGGATTCTTTACGGCAAGCACGACTTGTTGGAGAAATTTTTGCTTATAAAGTGCGCCCTGCGCCAAACAGCTTCCGGGAAAATTTGAAACCGGCACGCAAAACCACGAAGGCCTGGCAGGAGTTTTGGGGGCTATCGAATATCTGGCCTGGGTCGGGCAAACCTATGGCGCAGAACGCGGAGAACTACGCTGCGGATTTCAGCGGGCAGGCGTGTGCTGCTCAAGCAGGCCATGTCGGCCATCCGCGCCTATGAATTGAGCTCAGCCGGGCGCTGTTATCTGCCGTGCAATCCTGCCCGGTGTTCAGCTTTACGGCCTGAGCGACCTGCGCCGTTTGGATGAGCGCGTGCCAACCTTTTCATTCAGGTTGAAGCTGCGCCGCGCCAACTGGCCGAACTGCTGGCGGAGGAAAAATCTACGCCTGGAGCGGCAACTACTACGCCCTGCAGGTCAGCGAACGGCTGGGGTTGGAAGCCTCGGTCGGCATGCTGCGCGTCGGCCCGGTGCATTACAACACCCTGGATGAAGTGCAGCGCCTGAAGGATGCCCTGCTTAAAATCGCCGCAGCCTGATTGATAAAACATCATTAGTCTTCTCTATGACCATTGGCGATCGGCATGCGCCTCACGCCGGCTAAAATATGCCTATGTTCACCAAAATTATTATCTATCTTGTAATAGTTGTGGGGAGCGCTCGCTTTTTCCGCATTGTTCGTCGTCCTCTTCGGCAACAGCCTGGCCTGTGGACTGTGCCCGCTTGTCGGATGGGACTTTGACTCGTACGATGAGCAAAGGGATTGTTAGGGAAGTACCCACTCACCTCACACTCCATTACCGGTATCGTGGATGTGAAAAGCGATGAGAGTTGTGATGCCGAGTTCGGCTGCTCGTATCGCGCCCTGCTGGTCACCTCGAACGGCCAGAGTGTACCTTGTTGACTTATGTTAACACTGATGAAGGCCCGGTCGAGAAGCAGATGGACGCGGTCAGCTCCGTCCTGAATGGCCAGACTGACACCTTTGACTATGCCGAAGACGTGCCCTGTGGGTCGTCGAGCTTTCCGTCGGGCTGGGTCTGATGACCATTCTGATAGTCTCGGTAAACTTCGTCGCTCAACTGGTGAAACCTAAACCCCGCCTGCCTGAATAAACACCGATCGAAGACGACAAGTCAAGCTGTCTAATTTGTTCCTGACCGAGCTATTGTCCCCTTCATGCTAAGTGGATTCGGCAATTGAAGTGTAAATACTTAACTCGTATCACTACTCGCGCCTTTTCTGCATGAAACGGATATGCATGTGCATATTCTTTTTCCTTGCCTCCTCCAGATTTGTATCAAAATCGATTTGATGTATA
>CAVWHR010000038.1:0-4925 GCA_963754835.1 uncultured Chloroflexia bacterium
CCGACGCGAGGCCTTGTCCGTCGCCCAGGATGCGGCCGTCAAATTGCTCCAGGCCCCCGACCAGCCCTGCGCCTTCTGCGTGGCCCCGGCCACCTGCCCGAGGGGCAGCCCTGCCCGGTGTGTAGTGGCCGGGGAGTGATCCGGGTCCGCCCGCCGGTGGTCCGCTGTGCGTTCTGCCACGGCCGGGGCCAGTCCCCGCCGCGGAGCGGGCTGACCTGCTGGGTGTAGAGTCTATATCTTCCTGATGGAATCTGTATCGGAATGGTTTAATGGCCGGGCGCGGAAAATCCTTGCTGGTTCCCCAGCTTGTAATGGCCGGCAGCCACATCCATTCCGAGAAGGGTGAGACGACCCTGGCTCCCAGCCCGGCTAATCTTTGCGCCAATGAAAATAATCTAGGTGATGACCCTATCACACCATAAATTTGCAGCCCTATCTTACTTTGAATGGAAAGGCCGATGCCTTGTTTCTTATTTCCTTCTTTCGTATCACCTGCCCTTACCCTGGTCAATAACTTGGGCAGATCAATATCTACTGGACAGGCATCTCTGCAAGCACCGCATAATGACGAGGCTTGGGCCAGATGCCCAAATTGTTCCGGCCCTATTAGACCCGGAGAAACAATGGAGCCAATCGGCCCGGGATAAGGAGCCATAGAGCCATCTGAACCGACGTATGCATGTCCACCCAGCTCACGAAAAACCGGACATGCATTGAGGCAAGCGCCACAACGTATACAATATAAGGCCTCCAGCAAGGGAGAGTTTTGCATTCTCGAACGTCCATTGTCCAGGATGATCAGGTGACGTGTTTGTGCACCGTCGATTTCTTCGAGGGCGGCGAGGTGAATTTATAAGCTGCGTGTAGACACTCAGTTTTTGTCCGGTGGCGGAGCGCGCTAAAAGCGAGAGCATCAGAGCAAGGTCGCCAAGTGTTGGTACGAGACGTTCCATGCCCATCAGGGCAATATGTAACCGGAGGGATCGTCGTGACCATCCGTCCATTGCCTTCATTCGTAACCATACATAAGGTGCCCGTCTCGGCCACACCGAAATTGACGCCGCTAATGCCGACATCGGCAGTCAAAAACACTTCATGCAGAATCTTACGAGCTGTAGTTGTAAGTATCGAAACGTCTTCCGTATATGGAATGCCGAGTTTCTCATGAAACAGCTTTCCCACATCTTGGCGACGTAGATGGACGGCGGGAGTAATGATATGTGCCGGTTTTTCTCCGCGCAGTTGGACGATATATTCTCCCAGATCGGTCTCGACGACACGATGACCCAGCGCTTCGAGCGAGTGATTGAGTTCGATCTCTTCCGAGATCATGGATTTGGATTTCGCGAATAGAAGAGGCTTTCGGGCCGCTTCCCCCGTAATATCTAATATGATTTTCAGAGCTTCCGCTTTGTCGGCCGCGCGATGAACAATGAACCCGTTCTTAGCAAGCTTCCCGGTGAATATTTTTAAATACTCATCCAGATGTGCAATAACATCTGCGCGGACTGCGTGTGCACGCTGGCGCCGCTCGCGCCAATCAGGGAGGGTGGCTAATGCCGCAATACGGCCTTTGACCCGCCTTTCGGCGTTTGCATCCAATGCGGCTTGGAGGGATACGTTGGTAATGGAGGCACGAATCCTTTGATGGAAAATGTTGGTGCTCACTTCATGCCCCTGGAGACCTGTGGTTTAAGACTTGGGCGATGTGTACGACGTTCTGCGGTTTCTTTTGACGATGCAATCCGCCCTGGATGTGCATCAGGCATCCGGCATCACAAACCACAAGTGTGGGCGATTGAGTAGTTTCGAGATTCTTTATCTTGCGCTTGAGCATCTCAGTTGCAAGCTCTGGGTGTTCGATTGAAAATATACCGCCAAAACCGCAGCAATCCTGGGCTTCCGGTAATTCGCGGATGTCGGCCCCGCTCACATTTGCCAGCAAAGCGCGGGGCTGCCGGTCGATACCCAGCCCTCGATGAAGATGGCATGTTGGGTGATAAGTCAATGGCCCCGCCCAGGATGCCCCAAAATCTGTTATTTGCAGGATATCAACCAGATATTCGGTAAATTCGTATGTCCGGGCAGCCAGAGCCTTTGAACGTAACAACCACTGAGGATCGTCTTCGAACAACTCGGGGTAATTCTTTCGGATCATGTGTGCGCAGGAGCCGGAAGGCATCACTACGTCGCCCGGCGCAGATTCAAAGACTCGTATCATGTGTTCGGCAATCTGGCGCGCCTCCGCACGCAATCCCGCATTGAATGTGGGTTGGCCGCAGCAGGTTTGGTCGAGTGGAAAGTCCACTGCAACGCCTGTACGGCGGAAAAGATCAACCATCGCCTCGCCGATTTCAGGAAAGAATGTATCGACAAGGCAGGTGATAAAAAGTTGAACCCTTTGCATCTCCCCATTGTAGTACAAAAGGCTGTGGTATGATTCTGCGCCTATGGAAATCTTCCGCACGAAATTACCGGCTCCATTTAATTTACCCAAACGACTCAGTCGCTTGGGTGAACTTGTTTATAACTTGTGGTGGACCTGGCATCCCGAAGCGACCCGCGCCATCGGTCGGCTCGATTACGATCTTTGGGAAAGACTCGGTCATAATCCCATCCGTTTCTTCCGTGAGATTGAACGAGCGCGACTTAACCAGGCGGCCAAGGATAAGGATTACCTTGCAATTTATGACGGCATCATTGCAAATTTTGACTCGTATTTCTCGCCCAACGAACCCTGGGCAGTCCGTACGCATCCTGAATTGACCAATCGCCCGATCGCATATTTTTCGATGGAATATGGTTTGCACGAAACGCTTCCGATATATTCGGGTGGGCTCGGCGTACTTGCGGGCGATCATTTAAAAGAGGCTAGTGACCTTGGTTTGCCCTTGGTGGGTGTGGGCTTTATGTATGCAGAAGGTTATTTTAGCCAACGTATCAGTGAAGATGGTTGGCAGGAATCGATTAATAATTTGTTGAAATACGACAACCTGCCGGTACTGCCGGTGACCATGGAAGATGGTAAACGCATGACGGTTGAAGTTGAATTTCCCGACCGCGTCGTGTCGCTTCAAATTTGGGAAGTGCGCGTCGGCCATGTGCCGCTCTATTTGCTCGATTCAAACGTAGATCCGAATTCGGATGCGGATAAAAATTTGACGGCTCGTCTTTATTTGTCTGACCTCGATCAGCGGATCATGCAGGAAGTGCTGCTCGGGATAGGCGGAGTGCGCGCTTTGCGTGCGCTGGGATACAACCCTTCCGTCTGGCATATGAATGAGGGTCATGCGGCGTTCCTTACCCTCGAAAGGGCACGCGAACTGGTGGAAGCCGGTCATACCTACAATCAGGCCATTGAAAAAACACGGGGCCAGAATATCTTCACTACACATACACCGGTTGCTGCTGGTAATGATGAGTTTCCGCTGTGGCTGGTTGAAAAATATCTATCCACCATTTGGCCTCAGCTCAAATTGGAACGTGAACAATTCTTCGATATTGCCCGCCATCAAATGCCGTCCGGCGAAACCTTCAGTATGGGAATACTCGCCTTGCGCAACTCGAATGGGCGCAACGGTGTTTCCGAACTGCACGGTCAGGTCGCACGCAAAATGTGGCATTTCCTGTGGCCGGATCGGGAAGAAAAAGATGTGCCCATCACGCATGTGACCAACGGTGTCCATACGACAAATTGGATGGCTCGCCGTTTGCGTATTTTGTTCGATGGTTACCTTGGCGCTGACTGGCTCGATCATCTTGACGAGCCGGAACTTTGGACTAAATTGGACGACATCCCGGACGAGAAATTATGGGCGGTCCGCACACACTTGAAGCGTAAACTTGCCTTCTATATGCGCGAGCGGGTACGCGACCGCTGGACGGAGGGCGGTTATCATCCTGTTCAGGTGGTTTCATCCGGCATACTCATTAATCCTTATGCACTAACAATAGGATTTGCTCGACGCTTTGCCACCTATAAACGGGCCAACTTGATCATTTCTGACGTTGAACGTTTGCTCGGCATTCTTAACCGCCCCAATATGCCTGTGCAGATCATATTTGCGGGTAAGGCACATCCTGCCGATCAACCTGGAAAGCAAATCATTCAGGAGGTTTATCGTCAGGTTAAGCGTGGCGGAAATGGGTGGGCGCCTGGTCTTTTTGGAAGATTACGATATTAATCTGGCCCGTTATCTGGTCCAGGGTGTGGATGTCTGGATGAATACCCCACGCCGTCCGATGGAAGCCAGCGGTACATCGGGTATGAAGGCGGCGGTCAATGGGGCGCTGAATTTCTCCGTGCTGGACGGCTGGTGGCGTGAAGCGTATAACGGAGAGAATGGTTGGGCCATTGGAGAGGATATCGATGGCGATGGTTCTCCGGCGCAGGATAAAAAGGACGCCGAAGACCTTTATGATATTTTAGAAGATGAGATCATCCCGCTCTATTACAACCGTGATCCCAAAGAAATCTCTCACTCCTGGATCGCCCGCATGAAAGGATCGCTTAAAACCATTATTCCGCAATTCAGCACACGGCGAATGGTAAAGGAATATGTGGAGAGGCTGTATGACCCGGCGCTGAAATAAGCATGTTTAATTTTCTCTTTTCTTCATCCGCCTGGTTGGGCGCTTTGACGATCTTCTGCCTGCGCATCACCGACATGTCGCTCGATACGCTGCGGATGCTTTTCGTCATGCGCGGACGCAAGGCCCTGGTCTGGACATTGGGATTTTGTGAAGCAGCTGTGTATGTCATTGCGATCACAAAAGTGTTGACCGATATAAGTAACCCTCTTACGGTGCTTGGCTATGCGGCAGGGTTTGCCACGGGCAACCTGATTGGTATGATCGTGGAAGAACGCCTTGCCATCGGGCATATCCACCTGGAAATTATCAGCCAGCAGCATGGTGTGAAATTG
>CAVWHR010000039.1:0-73453 GCA_963754835.1 uncultured Chloroflexia bacterium
AGCGCGTGCCCAGTCGCTGGCAAGCCATATCGATCTACATGGGGCGCAAATCGCCGCAGAACGGTTAGTCAAAGAGTTCGGTTAAAGCGTCAGGGGGCAGTAATGCGTGCTTTTTTTGATAATAAAGCGGTAATTATTTCTCACTAATCTCCTTTGTTGTTTTGGTATTTGAGCAGGTAAATAGACCAGTGGGTAAACCGCTTCAGGAAGATATTCACATCGAAACACAGACGTGTGCTTTTGACGCCTGTGAAATCCTACGCTATACTATATTAGTCGACTATGTCTTCCCGATTCCATCGGTCACATTGGTCTGCCGATTGGATCATAAACTATCTGGCCAAACACTAATCAAGGAGGTTTTGTTATGGCTTTCAAGCTCACGTACGCAACCATGTTCAACCCACCCGAAGAACTGCATATCGGCTTCGATGGCGCTGTTGCAAAGCTTAAGCAGAATCTCGGTAAAGAATATGGCATGATCATCAATGGCAAGGATGTTTTTGCCGACGAAAAGTGGGACGACCGTTCACCCGTCAATACGGACTGGGTGTTGGCGCGTATGCAGAAAGGCTCCGCTGCCCACGCCCAACAGGCGATCGCAGCAGCCCGCAATGCCTTCCCAAAATGGAGTCATACACCCTGGCAGGAACGCGTAAAACTTGTCCGGAAGGCGGCTTCATTGATTGAACAGCGCATCTTTGACCTCGGCGCCGCGATGGCTCTGGAGGTTGGCAAGAACCGGATGGAATCGCTCGGCGACGTCCAGGAGACCGCCGATCTGATGTATTTCTCCGCGCTGATGATGGAGCAGAACAATGGCTTCGTCAAACCGATGGGCAAGGACCCGCTCGTTGGGTATGATGCCACAAACGTTTCCGTCCTTCGACCTTACGGCGTGTGGCTCGTCGTCAGCCCATTCAACTTCCCATTTGCATTGACCGGCGGCCCGACCGGGGCGGCTTTGGTTGCCGGCAATACGGTTGTGATCAAACCCGCGACCGATACGGCCTGGATCGTCCGCTTGTATGCCGAATGCTTGCGCGATGCAGGCTTCCCGGATGGCGTTGTCAACTTCGTTACCGGTCCCGGCTCGACGCTCGGCCAGGCGCTCGTTGACAGCAAGGAAGTGGATGGCGCGACCTTCACCGGCTCTTTCGATGTCGGCATGAAAATGTACCGCGACTTTGCCCAGCGCAACTACGTCCGACCCGTCGTTTTGGAACTGGGCGGCAAGAATCCAGCCATCGTCTCTCGCCACGCCAACTTATCCGACGCCGCGACCGGCATCGTCCGCTCTGCGTTTGGCTTGCAGGGACAGAAATGCTCGGCAGCTTCGCGTGTCATCGTGGAAGAACCGGTTTACGACGAACTGGTCGGACGTCTAAAAGAAATGACGGACAAACTCGTCATCGGCGATCCTACCGAACGGGCGACCACCATCGGCCCGGTGATCAACAATAGCGCCTACAACGACTTCAAGAACTTCACCGAAGAGATCAATCAAGCCGGCGGAAAGTTCCTGACCGGTGGACATGTCAAGACCGGCGGCATGTTCGACAAGGGTTACTACTGCGAACCGACCTTTGTCACCGACCTGCCCTTTGGACATCGTTTATGGCAATATGAAATGTTCCTGCCCATCACAACGATCGGCAAGGTCAATAACCTTGATGAGGCCATGAAGATCGCCAATAATGTAAATTATGGCTTGACGGCCGGCTTCTACGGCTCGCTTGCCGAAACGGATTGGTTCTTCGATAAGATCGAAGCCGGCACGACCTATGCCAATCGGCCGCAGGGAGCAACCACCGGTGCCTGGCCGGGCTTCCAGCCGTTCGGCGGCTGGAAAGGTTCGGGGGCTAGCGGCAAGAACGGCGGCGGTCTTTATTACGTCCAACTCTATATGCACGAGCAGATTCGCACGCTTATCAAACCCGCGAAGAATGGCAAATCGGCCCTGAAAAAAAAGGTTACAGCTTCCTCGTCGAAAGCAAAGAAGGCCGCGCCTAAAAAGGCCGCCAAGAAGACGGCAAAAAAGCCAATAAGGAAGATCGCTCGCCGCAAATGAGGTTCTCATATCCACGCCCTTCCCCGCTGAGGGGAAGGGTTTTTTGCCGCCATGGTTGAAGAATTTATCATTCGTATTGGAACGTTTTTTATACTCATCGGAGTTGGCATATTTATTTTGTTTGTAGCTTCGGATTATGCCAACCAGACGAATTTCGATTACCTTTTCTGGGCAGTACTCTCGGTTACCATCGGCATTATGCTGCGCAGCCGAAAACCATCGCCTCCTCCGAGCGGGCGCTTTTCTTATCTCCACAAAATGCGGGGAGACCGAAATGATCATAAAGAAGAAAAGAAGTGAATTTCAACACAAGCTTTAACCTGTTTATTCACAAATTCTAGGAGGGACTGCTTTTTGAAGGTGTTCAGTTTCGCTGTGCACCCTCAAAAACCAGTTCCTTCCATTTACGGATAAGGTCACTAAGGCAAGGAGCATTGATGTCGAAACTTTCCACGCTTTCAGATGCAATTGCAAAATACGTAAACGATGGCGATGTTATCTATGCAGCCGGGTTTACGCACTTGATCCCGTTTGCAGCAGGACACGAGATCATACGCCAAAAAAAACACAACCTCGTGCTGGCGCGCGCAACACCGGACTTGATCTATGACCAGATGGTCGCGGCGGGCTGCGCGAGCAAAGTCATTTTCTCATATATGGGTAATCCCGGCGTTGGTTCGCTGCGCATTGTACGCACCGCGATCGAACAGGGCAGGCTTGAATGGGAAGAATATTCTCATTTTGGAATGATCACACGCTTACAGGCGGGCGCTTCGGGCCTGCCATTCCTGCCTATGAATCAAACAGCTGCATCCGACCTTGAAAGAGTGAATCCGAATATTAAGCGGATCGTTGATCCGTATGGCGGCAAGGATGTGATCGTTGTACCTGCACTGAATCCGGATGTAGCCATTGTCCACGTCCAGCGTGCGGATGTAAATGGCAACGCGCATTTATGGGGCATTATCGGCGAACAAAAGGAAGCGGCTTTTGCTGCGAAAAAAGTCATCCTGACTGCCGAAGAAATCGTTGACGAATCCGTGATCCGGTCTGACCCGAACCGGACTCTAATTCCTCAAATCGTCGTGGATGCCGTCTGCCATGTCCCGTATGCCTGTCATCCATCCTATGCGCAGGGCTATTACGACCGGGATAATGAATTTTATTTACAATGGGACAAGATCAGCGATTCGCCGGAAAGCGTCAGGAACTGGCTTGATGAATGGGTATGGGGTGTAAAAGACCGAAATGAGTACTGGCAAAAACTTGGAGAGGAATGTCACAAACGTTTAAAGATCACACCGCGCATGAGCGAGCCTATCAATTACGGTAATTATTAGACATAAAAAGCCAGGTCGAATATATTCAATGAATATTCCATTCCTTGATTTTGGCGGCACAGGCTCTCCTCTACACTTCCTGCACGCCAATGGTTATCCGCCTGCCTGTTATAGAGCCGCTCTTCAAGCTATTATCATCTCACTATCACGCCTTTGGGATGTTCTTGCGTCCGTTGTGGCCGAACTCAAATCCCGCAGAGATCAGAGATTGGACATCCATTCAGCGATGACCTTCTCAAATTTCTTGATGAACAAAAAATTGACCAGTCCAATCGCAATGGGTCATTCCATCGGTGCCACAGTTTCAATGCGCGCCGCGCTCAAGGAGCCGCATCGCTTCCGGGCGCTCGTTCTGATCGAGCCAGTGCTGTTTCCATTGTATTTCATGTTGGAATGGAATATGGTCCGGGCGCTTGGCCTGGGTCATCGCCTTCATCCCAAAATTCAGGCTGCCTTCAAACGTCGTCGGGATTTCGACGACCTGGACCAGGTTTTCGCCGGCTATCGGCGGCGCCCTATATTCCGGTATTTGTCCGACGAGCATCTGCGGATATTCATACAAGGTATGACACGGCCCAAAAACTTAACCAATCAGGCAGCATCTACGCAAAGAGGTTTTGAACTGGTCTTACAGCCCCGGAATGGGAAGCCCAAATTTACTATACTGGCCTCTGGAATGATTGGGATCTATGGATGGGCCTTCCTCGGCTGGATATTCCAACGTTAATCCTTCGCGGCTCGGAGACTGATACATTTTGGGAATCAACTGCCCGATCGGTTGGGAAGAGGAATCCTAAAATCAAGATCGTTACAGTGGACAATATCTACTCATCTCCTCCCGCTTGAAAAACCGCAGGAAGTTTTCAACATCACACAATCCTTCCTGGAGGATGTCTTGAAGTAGATCATTGCGTTACAGGGTACCGCGTACTTTCAATATCGAAACCAACCTTTTGTTCTTTACCTTATAAATAGTGATAAAAAGCTTAGAGAATTATACAAGAAGCAGTAAGCTTGGTATTATTTTGAAGGAGCAGAATGACCGATAAGCAATATTCAAGCGCTGAACTGATGATCATCAATGCCGCACGTTTGCTGCGTGATAGTGACGTGGTCTTTGTCGGCGTGGGACAGCCCAACCTGGCCTGCAACCTGGCCAAACGGACTCACGCCCCAAACCTGGTCATGATCTACGAAGCCGGCGTGATCGGCGCAGAGCCGGCGCGCCTGCCGCTTTCCATCGGCGACCCAACGCTGGTCAGCGGGTCGCTGTCGGTGGTCAGCATGTACGATATTTTCACGCTCTATCTCCAGCGCGGCAACGTGGATGTGGGCTTTATGGGCGGCGCACAAATTGATAAATATGGCAACATCAATGCCACCGTGATCGGCAGCGATTACGCACATCCCAAAACCCGCCTGCCCGGCTCCGGCGGCTCACAGGAGATCGCAGCCTGGGCAAATCGCTGTTACATCATGACACCGCATCAAAAACGCCGCTTCCCCGAAAAAGTGGATTTCATGACTTCGGCCGGTTTCCTGAATGGCCGCCAGCAACGCACAGCGACCGGAGTGCGTGGCGATGGGATGGTGGGTGTTGTCACTGATCTTGGTTTTTTGGAACCGGATGAAAATGGTGAATTGATCCTGACCGCTTTACATCCCGGTAAAACAGCGGATCAAGCAAAAGAGAATACCGGCTGGGATTTGAAAATTGCAGCGAATCTGAAAAGAACGGAGCCGGTTACTGAAAACGAATTAAGGATTTTGCGCGAAGAACTTGATCCAACGAATATTTACCTGAAAAGCTGATGAAAATTATCAGGAGTGATAAATAGCCATCCCTCCTGGAATTTACGGATAAGCTCAAAATAAAAGCACGATCAATTATGACTCAAACTCAAAATTCAGCAAATCGCTCTCTCCTCTCCAACATCTTCTTCTCGCCATCTGAGCCACGTTTCCGTGCAGGTTGGAGATTGTTAATACAGGTACTATTACAGATTGTTTTTAGTGCCGTTGCCGGCCTGGTTATTTTCCTGCCATATAGCCTGCTTTCCGGAAGAACGGCCCTAACCGGTCTTCCGTTCTTAACGATCAGCGAAGGAACTGAATTCCTTACAATCTTGCTTTCGATCATTATTGTACGTCGCTACATAGATAAGCGCTCATTTGTCAGCCTGGGCCTGCAAATCGACAAAAAAACGGCCATTGACATCCTTACCGGCATTGGGATCACTTTTGTAATGATGGGGTTGATTTTCTTTTCCGAATGGCGACTTGGCTGGATTTCCATTGTCTCATTTGTATGGAACGTCGATCCCTTCCAAAATGTAATGGCTCAAGTCGTATTGTATTTCCTCGTTTTTATACTTGTAGCCTGGAACGAGGAATTGATGAGCCGCGGTTATCATTTGCAGACCATCGCCAGTGGGTTGAATCTGTTTTGGGGGCTAGTCATTTCATCGGTAATCTTTGGCGCCCTACATCTTGCCAATCCAAATGCAACTTGGGTCGGCGCCCTGGGTATTTTCTTCGCCGGTCTTTTTCTCGGATATGCCTACATTCAAACGAAAAAGCTCTGGCTTTCCATTGGGTTGCACATCGGCTGGAATTTTTTTGAAGGCGTGGTGTTCGGTTTTCCCGTTTCAGGGCTCGATATTTACCACATTACCCATTTAAACGTTTCTGGCCCAGACCTCTGGACCGGCGGAAACTTTGGTCCCGAAGCGGGGTTGATAATACTTCCAACGATTGCACTTGGCGCAGGTTTGGTATATTTATATACCCGCCTTAATAAATCTTCATGAAGAATGATTTTAAAGTAGTTCTCTTTGATCTGGGGAATACACTCATCCATGACGAACCTGACTCCTGGGCAGAAGTCTATGTCCGTGCAGACCGCTCGTTATGGAGTTCTCTGCACAAATTTGGTGTTAACACTTCAACCGCGTGAGTTGTTCGGAGATCACAAGACTCTACTCGATTATTATTACGAATTTGCGCGATGGGGATCTGGATGAACCGGGTATCGGGACGGTTCTAAGAGATTTGTTGAACGAGCACAAAATACAGCTCTCTGATGAAAAATTGCAATCGGCTTTGCGTTCAATGTATGCGGTTACCCAAACGAACTGGTTTCTAGAAGACGACGCCATCCCTACGCTCCAAGTTTTATTGAAAAGCAGCTACTCGACTGGGGATCATATCCAATGGTTCCGATGACTTGAATACCTACGAATTATTGGAAAAAGCAAGGCTTCGGTCCTTTTTTGAATTTATCTTATCCTCGGCTGCGTTCGGGAAACGGAAACCGCATCCAGGCATTTTTCGTACCGCCCTTGATCATTTTCAAATACCGCCGGAGCTAACAGTCATGGTCGGCGATAACTACGAAGCGGATATATTAGGCGCCCGCCAACTTGGTATAAATACGATCTGGGTCACTCGACGCCTTCTCTTTCCATCGAGCGATCCACGGATCCAAGAAGAGAAAGTTGTTTCCAATTTAAGTGAAATCCCTGCTTTGCTTTCAACTCAATAAGTTCATGTATTTGGTAAAGCGTGGGCAGCTACGCTTTGAGATGCCCTGAATGGATCAATTCGCCTGCATGGTAGAATAAAAAAGTGACCGACCTGTTTGATCATGCCCTGCAGGAACGCATGAAGAGTGAAGCACCTCTCGCGGCGCGCATGCGTCCACGCGACCTGGGTGAATATATCGGGCAGGAGCATATTGTTGGAGAAGGCAAACTATTACGCCGCGCCATTGAAGCGGACCGGCTCTTCTCATCCATTATTCTGTGGGGACCGCCCGGAACAGGAAAGACCACGTTAGCGCAGGTCATCGCCAATACCACCAAAAGCCACTTTGAAACCATTTCGGCCATCCTGGCAGGTAAGTCGGAGCTGCGCGACATCATTGAAGTCGCGCTTGAACGCCGGCGCCTGCATAACGAGCGCACCATCCTTTTCGTGGACGAAGTCCATCGCTGGAACAAGGCCCAGCAGGACGCGCTCCTACCGCACGTCGAAAACGGAACCGTTACTCTGATCGGTGCAACCACGGAAAATCCCTACTTCGAGGTCATCAAGGCGCTTATTTCACGCTCACGCGTATTTCAACTGCGAAATCTAAACCACGAAGAAACAGGGATACTGATCGACCGCGCCTTGACGGACAGGGAACGTGGCTATGGAAACAAACAGACAATTCTCGACCCCGATGCGCGCAACCATTTAATTGAAGTAGCGAGCGGCGATGCGCGTAATGCCCTCAACGCGCTCGAACTCTCGGTTGAATCCACACCAATGGACAAAGAAGGTGTGATCCACATCACACTGGACGTGGCACAGGAATCGATCCAGCGCCGTGCCGTGCTGTATGACAAAGATGGCGATGCACATTACGATACGATCAGCGCGTTCATAAAATCGGTGCGCGGTTCCGACCCTGATGCAGCCTTATACTGGCTCGCCAAAATGTTGTATGCCGGGGAAGACCCCCGTTTCATTCTACGCCGGTTGATTATCCTGGCAGGCGAAGATATCGGGCTCGGTGATCCCATGGGACTCGTAGTGGCAGCCTCAGCCGCCCAGGCTTCGACTACATCGGCTTGCCGGAAGGCGTCTATCCCATCGTCGAGGCAACCTTATATCTCGCCACCGCGCCCAAGTCTAACAGCGCCGGTGCCTACTTCAAGGCCATGCAGAAACTCGAAGAGGAAGGCCAGGTCTCGGTTCCGCGGCATTTGATGGACGATAACCGGGATGCCGAGGCAATGGGACATGGAAAGGGATATATCTATCCTCACGACCATGATGGACATTTTGTGCCTCAGCAATATCTTCCCAAGCGGCTGCTCGGCACATATTTTTATCAACCGGGTCGCGCAGGTTATGAAGCGCAGGTTGTTTCCCGGCTAGAGCAATGGCGTGAAGCCCAGCGAAAGGCATTGGGCATCACAGATATCGAGACGATGCCTGATTTAACCGAAGAAAAGATCAAAGAGATGAAACGGAAAATTAAATAACATGCCATTTCTACTTCTCATCCGTCATGGCGAAAATGATTACAGCAAGAAGGGCCGACTAGCAGGCCGGCTGCCCGGCATCCATCTCAACGATCGTGGTAAAGAGCAAGCCGCCGAATTGGGGAAAGCATTAGCGGATACCCCTCTCAAGGCTATTTATTCCAGTCCGCTCGAACGGGCCATGGAAACCGCCGAACCCATCGCACAAGCTCATGGATTGAAAATAATCCGGGAACCGGGGTTACTCGAATCGAATGTGGGAAACTGGCAGGGACAATCCATCCGAAGATTGGCCATTACAAAATATTGGAGGGTTATTCAACGCGCTCCTTCCCGGGCCGGGCATCCTGGCGGTGAGACTTTTCTGCAAACCCAAACACGGATTGTTTCCGCATTGGATGAAATTTGTAAAAAATATAAGCCCCAAGATATCATTGCCTGCGTCTTTCACGCCGATCCGATCAAGCTGGCGGTAGCCCACTACATGGGTTTGCCGCTCGATAATTTTCAACGTCTGGCCTGTGATACGGCCTCCGCGACGATGCTGGCAGTCGGCGAATCCGGCGCACAGGTAATATGGCTTAATCATCGTCCTCCGTTTGAGTTGAAATTTACTAAAAAGAAAAAATAGTGGCGGCCCGGAACTGGGGCAAAGAATTCCGAAAAAAAATGGTTCGAATGTACCGCCTTTCCCGTAAATTACGGGTAATATGGGTTCAATAAGTAGGAGGTTCGAATGAGGTTCGAATATGTTCATTTTTCGGTGAAACCATCAACCGGGCCGTGAACAATTACTAATCAATGTATCTACTGATGGTGCTACCGCTTCGCGTCACAAGGACCCCACCTCAGCCACCCTACGAGATCCCCTTAAAGCAAGAACAGGAACGATGTCCCCTAAGAACGGCCTACCACGCCCGTCTTGGATCATACTAGAACAAAAACGGGGATGTTATGCTCCGCGATCTCATAAATGGGAGGAAGAGAATTCCGAATTTTTGGATATGGGTTGGAGAACACCGCCCATATCCAAAAATTCGGGGATCATACAGAAGGTGGGAGTAGATACTGATCAATAATAGAACATATATTCTAATTTGTCAAGATTTTAGTCCAACTCAAAAAGGTCATTGGACACGCGTTGATTTCCGTCGACCGCAGGAAAAGCGCGCATATATTCTTCGTGTTCGCCAAACAACCGGGTAACGAACCCCATCAAGCCGCGTCTCATCTGAATGCCTCCCTGTGAGGCGTGACACGCACCCGCTTCCGCTTTGACCTCAGAGACAGAGGCCACGTTGATCCTGGCATGCACTGGAAAATCGAACTCGACCAACGCTTTGAGATCAACATCCTTGTTGCGGCCAAATTTGTGAGGGTCTATTCCAATGATCGGCATGATGCGTGTTACCAAGCGAAGCATCTTGTGGGGAAAAACATGAAAGTACATCGCTTTGGGTTTAAAAGGCAAACCGGCTTCAGGGTGGAACGAGGCGTCGTCGGCTTTGTCGAAGGCAAGCACCGTTGCCTGATGTATATGGATATGGTCCGGATGCCGATATCCACCAATTGGGTCGAAGGTCAGTACGACATCGGGCTTTAATTCACGGATATATTTCACAACACGACCTGCCACTTCATCCACCGGATGAGCAACTTGTGCATTCGGATGCTGGTTATCCAGTGATCCCGGCATTCCCGAATCCCTGTAGTCAAGGAAGAAAACATTCTTCAAACCAAGATGCTGGGCCGCACAGCGGAGTTCCGACTTCGCGCAGGTCCGCAATGGAACTAAAGCCTTGCATGTATTCGGCATCCACCGTGCCAACCTCACCGCGCGTCGCACAAACCAAATATACGTCATATCCCTTACGGGCATAAAGAGCCAGGGTGCCGCCCATGCCAAATGATTCGTCATCAGGATGAGCTAGTACGGAGAGTATTGTGGGGGTTGGATTATCCATTTGATCCTCCTAATCGATTAACGTAACAATGATACTCGAAAAGCTTGTGATATATTTTATAATCAATTGCGAGAACCCTGTTTATATGCACTGGCAAATTACTTCCCCCGCTTTAATATTGACGTTCACTGCAGTGCTTGTGGCAGTGACCACCTTCCTTATCTGGCGTCGCCGGAACGCACTGGGAGGAATGGCAATTTTCTGGCTAATGATCTCCACATTAATTTTAACGATTGCCGGCGCGCTCGAGGCAGCCAGTATTGGATTCGATCAAAAACTGTTTTTAGCAAAACTTTCGATTTTCGGTATTACCTCAGGCGGGCCTTTGCTGCTGATATTCAGCCTGGTTTTTACCCGTAACAGAAATTGGATAACACCTCGCAAACTCATGATTTTATGGGCAATCCCGGTCATTACTGTCCTTCTAGCCACCACCAATGTATTTCAAAAGTTGATCTGGGAAAAGGTCATCATCAATGAAAATTTGAACCTGCTAATCTTTCAGTACGGACCCGCTTTCTGGGTTAATGCAATATATGCCTATGTGTGTGTGGCTCTGGCAGACATTGTACTGGTCAGGGAATACCGGCAAGCCACCGGTTTATACAAAAACCAGTATCTCGGCCATCGTAGCCAGTACTATTTTCCCAATTGTGGGAAATATTATTTATTTATTCGGCCTTGATCCGGTTCCCGGCCTCGATACAACCATCATCTCCTTTTCCATAACCAGTATATTGATCACAATAGCCATAACACAATCCCGTCTCTTCGATCTCCTCCCTATTGCCCATAACCTGCTCCTGCAAAATATGCAAGACGGGGTTATAGTAATCGACCCCAATAACCGGGTTGTAGAAACGAATCCTTCCGCAGCTTATCTCCTGGATAAACTGGCGTTACCGCACGGCGATGAAGTCCTTAAAACCTTCAAGCAATGGCCCGAGCTGGCATCAGTCCTTTCCAGGAAACCAAGACTTCCGGTGGAGATTTTTTTACCTGGAAGCCTTCCACGTTATTTGGAAATTCGCATCTCGGCAATTACAGATGTACACAACAATAAAAACGACGGCTATCTGGCTGTGATGCGCGATATCACGGATCGCAAGCGGGCGGAAGCCATTATTGAAGCCAAGAATCGGGAACTGGAACGACTCTCTGTCACAGACGACTTAACCGGTTTATACAACCGCCGTGAGGCTAATAAGTTCCTGATGCACGAATTTCTAATTTGTGAACGATATGGCCGCCCACTATCCATAGTTCTTCTCGATATCGATTACTTCAAACGAATAAACGATGGTTTTGGGCATCCTGCCGGCGATGAAGTCATTCGTTCCGTAGCGAACATATTACGTAAAAATATCCGGACCATGGATCTGGCTGCTCGCATGGGAGGAGATGAATTCCTGATGGTCATGCCGGATACCGGTGTGGATGAAGCCTGGCCTGTCATTGAACGTATCCGAGCTTCGGTACAGTCTGAATTACCCCTGGTAATCCAAGACCATATTTCGGTCAGCGCTGGGCTAACCTGCTGGTTTCACGGTGATGTGCCGGATGAGGCCCTCGAACGCGTCGATCGCCTGCTCTACCAGGCAAAAAATCAGGGCAAAAATCGAATCGTAAAAGATAGCTGATGTGGATTGCGCAATCAGATTCATAAAGCTATACTGACATCGCTCGATCACCCTACCCATTAATTCATCCATAAGCAGGAGCATAAATGGAATTTGAAACTTTGGCGATTCATGCAGGACAGGACCCCGACCCGAATACCGGCGCCGTTATGACGCCAATATACCAAACCTCGACCTATGTGCAGGACGGTGTAGGTAAAGCCCGTGATGGTTATGAATATTCGCGCACCAAGAATCCAACACGCCTGGCTCTTGAAAAATGTCTGGCTGCACTGGAAGGCGGGTCTTACGGTCTCGCTTTCGCTTCGGGCATGGCGGCCACCGATACGGTTCTGCGGCTCGTCGATAGCGGCGCGCACGTACTTGCTGGTAACGATGTTTACGGCGGTACATTCCGTCTGTTCGATAAAATTTTAAAGCACTATGGCTTGAGTTTTAATTTCATAAACACAACCGATCCCGAGAACGTGGCTGAATCGCTTACACACCAGACTCAGCTCGTCTGGCTCGAGACACCCACCAACCCGCTTCTATCTCTTAGCGATATCCAGGCCGTAGCCGAGATCGTGCACTTGCATTCGAATCATCCGCTCCTGGTTGTGGACAACACGTTTGCCACGCCATATTTGCAGCATCCGCTCGAATTGGGGGCCGACATTGTAATCCATTCCACAACCAAGTATCTCGGTGGACATTCCGATGCCGTCGGTGGGGCGGTGATCGTCAAGGACCAGACCATCTATGAAAAATTAGCTTTCCTGCAAAATGCAGTCGGAGCCGTCCCCGGGCCTATGGATTGCTTCCTTGTCCTACGCGGCATAAAAACCCTGCCGGTACGGATGGAACGACACGCCGAAAACGCTGCCTTTCTCGTCGACTTTTTATCGGGTCATCCCAAGATAAGCAGAGTCATGTATCCCTTCCATAACAGTCATCCCCAGGTGAAGATCGCAAAAAAACAGATGCGGAATGGAGGCGGTATGATTTCATTCATCATGCGAGGCGGTCATGCGGCGGCGGTGAAAGTCGCTGAATCAACCAGGTTGATCTCCCTGGCCGAATCACTCGGAGGTGTAGAATCCCTGATCGAAGTCCCCGCTTCCATGACTCATCTTTCTACAGCCGGTTCACAACTTGCCGTTGATCCCGGTCTCGTACGCCTTTCCGTCGGCATCGAGAATAAAGAGGACTTATTTGCAGATATCCAACAAGCCCTGGATAAGGCTTAAAATCAAAGAGTGGGTCGCCGGTTATGCGACCCACTCTTTTTAGTCAGGCCCTGTGAATTGCCACCAGGGTAACGTCGTCGTCCTGCGGTGACCCATTTTGATAATCCATCAATGAATTGAACAACCTGTCGCACACTTCCTGGGCGGGGAGTCCGGTCATATCCTTCAATGCAGTTTTGATATTGTCCAATCCAAAAGCAACTCCGTTGGGATCGCGACAATCCGTCATCCCGTCGGTAAAAAGGAGCAGCGTGCTCCCCGGTTCCAATAAGATATTTCGCTCGTCCAGCGTGATCACATCCCACAATCCAAGCGCCATCCCTGGCGCATGAGGTATGCGTTCAACAGTCCCATCGGATTTCAAAATCAACGGCGGCTCATGGCCGGCACGGGCGCAAACGAATTCGCCTGTCGTCGAATCAAGGATGCCGTATAGGGCCGTAACAAACTGCGCCGACTTATCCAGGTGTGTAATGTGACGGTTTACTAATTGAAAGACTTCACCGGGCGTAACGCCCTTATCGGCTTCCGCCATGATGAGGGCATGCGAGCGTGCCATAAACAAGGCAGATGGTACGCCTTTATCGGCCACGTCACCGATCACGACACCGGTATGTGATCCATCGATCGGAAAAGCATCGTAAAAGTCGCCGCCCACCTGCCGGGCCGGTAATATCCGCGCACCAAAATCGAAGCCGGTTATGGATGGCAGGACGTCCGGCAGGATGCTCAACTGGATATCGGCAGCCACTTTAAGCTCCCGCTCCAGACGCTCTTTCTCAATCAATTGCGTTTGCGCTTCCTTCAACTCGTCATAGGCTTTTTGCAAGGCGTGGTTCTTTTCCGTCAGGTCTCGAAACGAGGCGTCATTGGTTGCATCCAGGCGTTCGCTGAGGATGCCCACCATGGCATACGCGATCACCGGCCAACGCTGCAGCACCTGCACGAATTTTGCGCGGCTCATCACCCATGTCCGTGTCTCGCTTTTGGCGCGGACCGTCGCCGTCCGTTTACCGTCTGCCAGGATAAGCCCCATCTCTCCGACATATTCACCCGGCCCGCACGTTTTGAGCAGCATCTCATCGGGAGTATCTGCGGCAAGCACGATTTCCAGGGCACCGTCTATCACAACGTATAAATTTTCGCCCGGGTCACCATCCCGAAATAAATAAGCTCCGCGCTTATACATCTCGATGGGCAATTCATCGACCATCTTAACTAGGTCAGGTTTGGGAATATTTTGAAATAAGGGAATTTTTAAGAATGCAGTCTCATCCATAAAGTCATGCCATACCCTTCAGGCTAAAGTTATAAAAGATATCAGCTGCTAAGGTCCATTATTTCCTTGCCGGCCAGCTTGTCCTGGATCCTCCGCACTACCGTCTCCAAATGTTTTGGCTGATGTACATAATCGAGATCGTCGCTACGGATGGTCAGGACCGGACACATATCAAAAGCGTTCAGCCATTCGTCATAGAATGAATCGAGCAGGGACAGATACTCGGGTGTTATGCCGGTTTCCATATTTCTGGCCCGTTTACGGATGCGGTTCGCCAACACCGTGGGGGAAGCTTTAAGATAGATCAGCAGGTCGGGCCGGGGCAGGCTTTCGACCACCAGCTCAAACAACCTATGATAAGAGAGATAATCGCGCTCCGCCATGTCCCCCATTTGATGGAGGGCACGTGTAAAAATGTAAAAATCCTCATAGATACTTCGGTCGAGGATCGCGGAACGTGGATCCCTGACTGATTCCAAATACTGTTGGGCGCGATGACCAAGAAAGAATACTTGCAGGTGGAATGCCCAGGCATGCATATCCCCATAAAAATCGGATAGATACGGGTTATCTGTCACCGACTCATAGCTGGTCTTCCAATCCAGCCGCGCCCCAATACGCTCTGTCAATGACGTCTTGCCTGCACCGATATTTCCCGCCACCAGCACCAGATGTTTTGCCATAGCGCCTCGTTATCTCAAGCATCAGTACTACACAAAAGAATCTCTCAATTTTTTAGGAAATGAAAGGGAGTGTATCCTTCCTTCATTCCAAAAAAATCAGGTTTCCTAGCTTGTTCCGTGACCTACTGAGTATAGCAGAAAGGTTTAACTTTTTTCAACATCGACAGACATTCAAGATGGCCCACAAATTTAAAAACGAAGCGGGGTTGATTTTCGATATGGATTTTCCCTTTTAGAAGAAACAATAAATTCTATATCCCCTGATCCGTAAAAGAAGAATATAGTTAAAACCAACTATTAACCTGTAACCCTGGGGTACAATAACGGCTTCGTCCTGTTGAAGAAAGGAGTTTTCATGTTACAGAATAAAACAAGACTGGCTATTGTGGCAGTGTTGCTATTGGCTGTTTTGATAACCATCCTCTTCAGCATCCGGGCCGTCAAACAAACTACCCCAATCCCGACCATTAGTATAAGCCGGGTCCAGACCGAAGCGGTGGCAACTTTTGCATCCGGCTTGACAAGCACGGCCGCAGCAATGCCAACGAGTTCTGCAACCGATACCCCGTTCCCAACTTCAACTTTTATTGAAACAGAAGCGATATCCCCCACTCCTTCATGTTATCGCATGAAATTTATCACAGACATAACAATCCCGGATAATACGCCGATGAACCCTGCAGACGTATTTACCAAGACCTGGAGGGTGGAGAACAATGGGCTATGCGCCTGGCGCCCCGGCTTCAAACTTGTGCTTGTCGGCGGGAACGCGATGGGTGGTTCACCATTGACCCTGGCCCAGACCGTCAACCCCGGCGAACGGACAGAGGTTTCGGTCAAAATGGCAGCACCAACGGATCAGACCGGGGTCATCACGGGGGCCTGGCGAATGACAGATGACAATGGCACATTCTTCGGCGATACGTTAACGGTTGTGATAACCATCGGCGGTTCAGGCACGAGTACATCTCCCACACTCGCTGCAACGACGGCTCCGTAATTATTATCCATTAATTCGGCTTCCATTATTGACACTTGCATAATTTCGTTAAGACCCTGAAGGTCTGCTTTGCATCAACAGCACTTTTCAGGCAAACATATCCTGATGAATTTGTATGTTGTCCGGTAAGAAAGGCCTTCAATGTCTGCTAAGGATACTAACGACTGATCATTTAATTAATTAATGAAATGGGTTTCATTACTACTTATTCAACTATTAACTGGATTTCGTCTTTTATAAGCAAAAAAGACTTTATTCAAGAGAATTGTTCCCTGCTTTATAGTTTGCGTTGTTTCTAAGGAACTTCTAAAACAATTTGTAGGTGTTTCGTGGGTCTTAACCCTTGACACTTCTTACTGGTCATCATGTACACTAATGGCTCAGTGCTGGAGTTTAAAGGTCCGGCAGCGCAAGGCAATTCCCCTGGTTATTCAAAAACCACTGTTCCAACGAGCAGCCCACGGATCCGGGGTATCGGCTCGTGGATTTGCCCTGCGCGAACCTTTATCTCTTGCGTTAGAAAGGAGCTTGTTCGTGTTGAAAATGCAAAATATTGCCGTCGGCAGATCGTACGTCAATGAAGGTGTAAAAATTGCCCGGGAGGTGGTTGAAGAGGTCGACCAGCGCAAGATCAAATACAATGCTTTCGATTTGAAAGATGGAAGTTTGATCCCTGTTGCAATGCAGGTCTGCAGAAAAAGCGACATGGCGCATTGGGCTGACCGCGAAGCAACCCCCGATGAAATCGCAAAGATCCACCCGTTTGACAAACTACCCTGGTTCGAAGAAGTACCGCACCGCGAAGTGAAGAGTGCAGAATTGGAACTTACAAAAGCGAACCTTCAGCAAGTCGTTGGAAACAATAATATCCACAGGTGGTAAACCCAGAAAGAAGGTCCCTCCTCATTTTGTGAGGAGGGACTATTAATTTAGATTTTATGGAAAACTTCAATTTATCGTATCTGCTCACAGCGCTGGGTGAAGAATAGTAGATGGAATTTATTTATCTATCTGAAAGGCTCTGGCCACGTAGCCAATCAAGCATCAACTTAACGCTGCCCGTGGCCATGGCTATACTTGTGTCTGCCGCGCCATAATAAAGGCGAATAGTATCTCCATCAGCCGCCAGGGTATAGCCACAGGGAAAAATGACATTGTCTACGTCCCCATTTATCTCGTATACTTCTTGCGGGGCCAGCACCCACTCGTCGCCTCGTTTCAGGCAATGCTCGGGATTGTCCAGCTCAAACAATGCCAGGCCTAACCGGTATATCGAACCGGCGGCGTTTTGCTTCACTCCGTGGTAGATTGTCAGCCAGCCTTGCGATGTTTCAATGGGGGGTGCAGAAAGTCCGATCTTATTTGCATCCCACCATCCTCCCATCCGGGCCTCAAGGATCTGCTTGTGACTGCCCCAATGCCGCAAATCTGTTGAATAAGATATCCACATGTGTGCGGCAGTCGCGTTAGCCGGGCGGTGGATCAAGGCCCAACGGCCGTCGATCCGGCGCGGCAGCAGGGCCGCATCCTTATCTTCAGGCTGCATAATGACACCATAGCGCTCAAAATCATGGAAATCCTGAGTTAACGCCAAAGCTACACCAGGACCGCTGCGTGAATAGGCTGTATAAATGACAGCATACTGGTTTAATTCCGGAACGTAAGTAATTCGTGGGTCTTCAATACCCCATAACTCATCAGGATAACGATCCGGATCGGCTAAAAAGGTAGGCTGCGAATCGATCTGCCAACCATCGACGCCATTGACGGAACGTGCCGCGCACAAGTGAGAAAGTCCGCGTCGGTCCTCCACACGGCATAATAGCAATGTTGTTCCATCCGCAAGTAATGTAGCGCCTGGGTTAAATACACTATTTATCTGATACGGCCATTTTGCGGCCGTGAGGATGGGATTGAATTTGTGGCGAAGAAAGAGTTCCGAGGGTTGAATTTTCAATGTAGGTTTTCTCATCAGACCTTATTATATTTTCTGCCAGCCGTAATTCCAATAAAGCTTGAAGAAAAGCCAGCGTAGACTCTGCGCCTTGATTCTCATTCGGGCGATCAGGATGCAAACCATCCCGACAACCGCCTGTTGTCGGGTCGTATACGGGGAGGTGTAAGTCGTTCCGACCGAGGAACCATTCAAACGCGCGCCGTGCTTCTTTTAGCCAAAAGTCGTCTTTGCTGATGCGGTAGGCTTCCAAACATGCTGAAACCATCGCTTGAGCTTCTACAGGCTGCTGGTCAAAGCGGGCCCGTTCACCGCCCTGTTTATAAAAACCATTGGAACCGATGGGAACAAAATACCCGGCCTCCGTATCCGCGCGCTGCAAGTCGGCCAACCATTGGAGGGACTCTAACCCGGCCTGGGTCATCGAGTTATTTTGTAACGATTGGCCGCATAAGAGCATGGCGTGCGACAATGCGGCATTGCAATAGGTCAATCCATTTTCAAACCAGTACCAGTTTTCCGAACGGCTTTTTTGATAAAGAGTTAACAGCCGGATCGCAAGTTCCTCCTGCACCTGGTTGGCGCGCCGGTCGCCGGCAAAGCGTTGCAGATATTCGTAAATACCAAGAAGCGCAAATGCCCAGGCGCGCGGGCTGGTAGTCTTAAGGATTTCCAGCAGGGTCTTTTGGAACACCAGGCCGGCCATATTGTAAAGGGTCGGTGTGTTCGACCGGCTCAGAACGGTGCCCAGAGCCCATAACACGCGACCATGACTGTCGTCTGACCCGATGTCTTCCAGCCATTGGCGCTGATAACTCATAAAGTTACGAAACCTACCGGTCTCCTTATTAAAAGCGTACCAGATGAAGGCGAGATAGCGGGTTGCCAGATCGGTTGCACCTTCATTACCCGCTTCCTCAAGCAGCACGCTCACCATTAGTGCACGTGCATTGTCGTCTGTGGTATATCCTTCGTAATAGTTCGGTATTGTGAATATGGCATGTTGCAACATACCGGTCTGATCCGTGAGGTGATGCAAATGATCGAGTTTCAGGGGCGGCAATTCCCGTGGTCGTTTATCCAGCGGCTTGACCGCAAAATCGGCCTGCGCAAAGTGACGGTGCTCGGTGCGGGCCCGTTCAAAGCTCTGCATATAAAGGCCGGCCACCCGCGGCCAGATCATGTCCCGCCCGAAAAGATAAGCGCGCTTGCGCATGGCGTGTCGGTCAGCCTCATTGTCTAATAAGTCAATGATCTGATCAGCCAACGCCTTGGGATCGTGGAATGGGAAAAGTTTTCCTCTTTCATCGGCCAGCATTTCTTCTGCATACCAATAAGGGGTTGAAACGACTGCCTTCCCGGCGCCAAGAGTGTATGCAAGTGTGCCGGAGGTAATCTGGGCCTCGTCCAGATAAGGTGTGATATAGATATCCGCCGCGCTGATGAACTGGATAAGCTCCTCCAGGCCGACAAAACGGTTATAGAAGATCACATTCCCTTCCACGCCCTTCTCATGCGCCAGCCATTGCAGGGAGAGCCTGTACGTTTCCCCTTCATTCCTCAGCACATGTGGATGGGTTGCGCCAAGGACGATATACACAACTTTCGGATATCGATCCAAAATTGCCGGTAAAGCTGAGATGACATTCTCGATGCCTTTGTTGGCCGAAAGCAGGCCAAAGCTCAAGAGGACGGTCTTACCTTCAACACCAAAAAGGTCCTTGTGGAAACTCGGGTCTTCAAAGGGGACATCAGGAATGCCGTGAGGTATAAAGTCGATCTTTTCAACCGGTATATGATACACGTCACGCAGAAATTCCTTCCCGCGCGCGCTCATGACAACTACACGGTCGGATAAGGATGCAATCTCTTCGAGCACACGGCGTTGGTCGGGATCAGGTTCACGCAGGATGGTGTGCAAGGTAGTGACAATCGGCATGCGTAATTCCCGCAGCAGGGCAAGGATATGGCTGCCCGCACGCCCGCCGAAGATGCCGTATTCATGCTGCAAACAAACCATATCCACGTTGTTTATATTCAGGAAATCCGCCGCGCGGCGATACGATTCAATATCTTTCTCGATAAGCTCGAAACGAACGCGGGGTGGATACTGATAGCCGGCTTCAGTATCGTTGACAGGCAAAGCGATGCACGATATGTCCTTATACTCAATCGCCATGGCTTCGCAAAGATCGGTGGTAAATGTCGCTATACCGCATTGTCGCGGCAGGTAATTACCGATAAAGGCAACGCGATCGATAGTCTGGATGATCTGGTCCATTTGTATTTACTCTCCTTCCAAATATCCCTGCTATTTGGCATAGGCCCGGTTAAACAACATAAGGAGGCGACGCCGGGCTGCCGCCTCTGCCTCAACCAGAAAGATAAATTTGAAATATTTTTCTGTGGAGTAGTGAGAAATTTCAAAAAGCCACTCTTATATGGCTTTTTTCAGTATATCTTATTACCGGACAAAAAGCAAATATTCACCTTTAATAACGAACAGCATGGGCTTCAGGCCTTATAATAAAATGTTATTTGAGCTTAAAATTAATCAAACCTATCGAGGAGATAAAACCATGTCACCAAGAAATTCTGCGGCGAGAAGAAATAATAATAGGAATGATCCCGGGTTGAAACTGGACGGTATCCAGTTAGCTGGGATTGCGGTCGTTATCGTCATCCTTGCTTCAGCGATCTGGCTTTTCATTCTAACGAACAAACCCACTGCAAATACAGACGTAAAGCAATGGGCTTCTGCACCAAAAATGACCATTGACGTCAATAAACAGTATTTTGCCGATGTAAAAATGGCAAAGGGCGGGGATTTCGTTATCCAGTTATATCCGGACAAAGCACCGATAACGGTAAACAGCTTTGTTTTTCTTGCCCGCCAGGGATTCTACAATAGTGTGACCTTTCACCGTGTGCTGGAAGGTTTTATGGCGCAAGGCGGAGACCCAACCGGCACTGGCCAGGGAGGACCTGGTTATCAATTCGTCAATGAAACCAGTGACCTGACTTTCGATAAGGCCGGTGTAGTTGCGATGGCCAATTCCGGGCCAAATACGAATGGCAGCCAGTTCTTTATCACCTTTGGACCGCAACCGCAGCTCAATGGTGGCTATACCATCTTTGGGCAGGTGATAAGTGGTATGGACGTGGTAAACGGCATAACACGCCGCAATCCAGACCAAAATCCGACGTTTCAGGGTGATGCCATGGAGAGCGTCACTATTACTGAAAAATAACCTGCTTTTCCTGTTTAATGTAAAAAGGACGATTTCCAAATCGATCAAAAGTGTAATGTTCTTGCAAAGAGGGCTCCTGCAGAAAGACATTAAAATATCGCGGAGACATCTTATAAGGTCAGGGAATGGGGGGTTCCAGGAACCACTTTTGACAGCGATCCTGTGAACCACCATCATTATTACTGGTACCCTTTATCTTCCTGGGAGGACCGGGAATATTTTTATAATAAGCGACAGGGAAAGGAGTTAACTCTTATGACAATTTTTCAATCAATACTTGGTGCAATCGGCTGGTTATTGCTTACCTTTGGCGCAGCCTGGGCTGGCTCTCGTTTTTTGCCGGACGAGTGGTATCAGAATCTTAAAAAGCCTCGCTGGAATCCACCCAACAAAATTTTCGCTCCGGTGTGGACCCTGCTTTATTTACTAATGGCCGCCGCAGCCTGGCTTATTTGGAAAAACTATGATTTCAGCATGGCTGTCTTTCCACTCGTGCTGTTTATCGTCCAACTGTTATTAAATGCCGCCTGGACCTGGACATTTTTCAAGCTCCACAGACCCGGTATGGCACTCGCCGATATTCTCGTTTTATTGATGGTGATCCTGGCAATGTTGTCAATTTTCTGGGTATTCGATCCACTGGCCGGTGCGCTCCTGCTTCCGTACGCGGCCTGGGTTCTATTCGCGGCGCTCCTCACCTGGACGATCTGGCGCATGAATTGCCCAACACCTGTGATTTGAGTTACCAACAACATTCCGTTAAATTAAAGCCTGAACGAAGACATGCACGCGGCTTGGCCGTGTGCATGTCTTCGTTCAGGTATTCTAAGAAAGGCCAGGGGTAATTATGGAATGGCAGCCTGAGGCTGTCCATTTGATATATCCTTAGAAAGTTATAGATCAGCCTGCTATTCGATGGTCACCTTTCTGCCATGCGATAAGGCATTAATGCAATATTTCCTGGTTGGCCCGATCGGCTTCTTTGTAAATTATTTTGACTTCCTCTTTCATCTCGTCTGTGGCGCTGGGGGTCAGTGGGATGAATTTGACCAGGTCACGCGCTTGTCGCAACAGATCCTTCACCTGAGCGATATAAGAAAAATCAGTGCGGCCTCCCTCCGTGGGAATTGGTAGTTCACGCGCTTGTTGAATGAGCTTGTGTGCACGGATAATTCGGTCAGCGGCTAGTATGAGACGTGGCATGCTTACTCCTTGAGTTTGTTGGCTATACGAAGATTGTAATCGAAATTTCTCTGGATTGAACTTACGTAGTCGTTGGTAAGTTTTTATACTTGCCCTGTGTCTTTCGGTGGCTAAGCCTCCGAAAGAGCAACTTAGTTGTGTCTAATTTTTTTCGACTGATTACTTAGATGTAAATATATATAAACACCGCCCCGATTGACTCACAACTCTTTCTTCGGACGGTATAATCCAAGCTTTGAATGGATGTCCACACAACCAAAGGAGGAAGAGATGCAAGCACTCAAAACAAACTCCAGGTTCACACATTTTGCGAAAGCGACATCACGGATAACGGGCCGGCCCCTTACCTTCTCGCTGGCTGTTGCTGTCATCCTGATCTGGGCATTCACAGGCCCATTGTTTCATTTCAGTGATACCTGGCAATTAGTGATCAACACCAGCACCACGATCGTGACATTCCTGATGGTCTTTTTAATCCAGAACACTCAAAACCGTGATTCTGAGGCCATCCAGATCAAACTGGATGAACTGATCAGGGCCATGAAAGGCGCCCATAATGCACTTCTCGATCTGGAAGAATTGGAAGAAAACGACCTCGACCACATCCGTGCCGATTATGTTGAATTAGCCGAGTTCGCCCGGATGGAATTACGCAAGAGAAGAGGCGATACCGGCGTGCTTGAGTTGAGGAGCGAGAAAAACTCTCGTAAAAAGAAAAAAAGTAAACGCCTTGCTAAGTAGAGCAAACCGTGGATTTACAGGCAGGCTATTAAATCCCTGAATTACTCAAGGCTTCAAGTAACCTGGAGAGAGCTGCCGTCAGTTCCGGGTGTGTAACCTCAAAATGTCGGAGGGCATTTTCCAGTCCACGCCGCAGGGCCGGTTTAGGCGCTAATGCAGTATTTTCGGAGCGGGCCAGCAGGTCACGGATATCTTTGTCCACATCAAGGAGCAGGGTACGGCCTTTTTCATCCACTTTCCCGGCATTATCAATTTCGTCGCGCAATTGTTCGAGAAGTTTGCGTAATTTCTTATCGTCCATTTTTATACCTGGTCTCCCTCTTTATTCTACAACCTTTTCAGACCTCCGAGGTCCACAGGATACGCTTCGCTATGCTGCGGGAAAACATCGGAGATCCGCACAGCTTTTACTTTTTTGGAGACCTGGATGCATTGGGATCATATGGTTCTACTGCTTCTTGCATAAATCTCTAAATTGGCTTTTATAATTTATAGGGTAAAAAACAAAAAATTAGTTTAGATAATTATGCAGTACTCTGTAATTCCAAATATGTGCCCCACGCACCGAACAGGAAAAACGGCACTCCAATGCAACTAAAGGTGACGATCATCGTCGTAGTCACGTCGCCGAGGCCCTTGGTCAGGAAAATAACGATCGCGGCAGCTAAGAAACCGGCGCCCAGGACGAGGAAAGAGATTGCAAATACCTTCATAAAATTATTCTTACTCGTCCGTGCCATCCCAAAACTTATAAGTTCCGGGATGGCACTAGAATCCTAGCACTCGCTGTAGCCGCAGGCATAGCACTTGCGGCAGCCTTCTTCATTGACTACGGCAGCCTCACCGCACTCAGGGCACAGGTCGCCGATTTTCAAGCTGGGCTGCGCGATTTCTGCTTCGGCTTCGATGGCGTGACCCATGTTGGCTAGATCGGTCAGAGCTACGGCGTCATTGACCGAGCCCTCTCTCTCGCGCAGATACTGGTCGAGCACCTGTCCGATGCCATCGGGCAGGGAGCGCACCCGATTCGGCCCAAAGCCCAGCGAGCGCCCGCCGCCGATGCCGACCAACTGGCGAACCACTTCCCGCAGGCGTTCGGTCGGCAGGATGGGCGATGAAAGCCGTAAGATATAAGAGATCAAACGGCCAATCGCTTCTGAGACTGCAGCGGTCTCAGAGCCGGCCTTGGCCGTGTTGATGAAAGCCTCGAAAGGTTGGGAGCCGCCGTTCTCGTTGATGGTGATGAAAGCCTTACCCACAGGAGTCTCGATGTTATAGGTCTCACCGTGCAAAGCACGAGGTCGCGGCTTCTTTCCGTCGGCCCATGAGGAAACTGCTGCAAAGGCGCCTGCTTCAGTTTTACCGGGAGTCGCTGCCGGTTCTTTCTTATCAGCAGTAGCCTTGGTCTCCAATACAACTTTATCGCGCGAACCGGTAACGTATACGGTGATGCCCTTTGCAGCCCAGTTCCCAAGCCAGCATGTAAGCGCGCGCCACATCTTCTTCCGTGGCAATCTCTGAGAAGTTGACAGTCTTCGAGAGCGAGTTATCGACAAAGGCCTGCAGGGCGGCCTGCATGCGGACATGCTCTTCTGCAGTGATATCGGCCGAGACGACGAAGACCTCGCGCACGGCTTGCGGGATCTCGCTGACGTGCTGGCAGGTGCCATCGCTCATCACCTGTTCGACGATCTCCTGACGCTTTTCTTCGCCCAGGCCGAGTTTCTTCAAAGCTTCGTCGAAGCGCGGGCTGGCATAGGTAAGCTGCAGGTCCTTGCCATGATCGTTGACGTGCCGGATATAAGCCAGCGCGAAGACCGGTTCGCAGCCATAGCCTTCACAGCCTGCGACGGTCGCAATGGTCCCGGTCGGAGCGACTGTGGTCTGCGCCGCATTACGGATGCCGTGTGCCTTGATGCCCTCGACAACCGCATCCCATTTGACGTCTGGACGATTCCAATCATGCTCGAACTTGACCAACGACTGAGGCGGGGTCCAGGTCATATTATCCATATCGTAGATCGAGCCTTCGATGGCAGGGAACGGGCCGCGCTCTTCGGCTAGCTCGATACTGGTCTGCATGGCGTGATAACGGACGAACTCCATCACCTGTGCGGCGAACTCCTGCCCTTCCACCGAACCGTAGCGCACGCCGACATGGTACATCAGGTCGGCCAGGCCCATGATGCCGAGACCGATGCGACGCGCCTTGTGGGCGGCTTCGGTCAATTGTGGGACAGCCGGTACATAGGCATTGGCTTCCACCACATCGTCCAGGAAGCGCGTGGCGGAGACTACGCTCTGTCGCAATCCTTCCCAATCCACGCGTTCCATCCGGCCCACAGTGCTCATTGAGATTCACCGAACCGAGGCAGCAGTTCTCGTAAGGGCCAAGCCATTGTTCACCACAGGGGTTCGTCGCTTCCAATGGATACAAATGCGGTACGGGGTTGGAGCGATTGGACGCATCCAGGAACAAGACACCCGGTTCGCCGTTATGATGGGCCTGTTTGACTATCTTATTGAACAATTCCCGGGCGCGCACCTTCCGGTGAGTCTGGATACGCACACCTCCTTTTTCCATTTGTTCCAGCGTACCACGCACGTCGCGATATTTGGGGTCGTGCACATCGGGGAAACGCAATTCCCAGTCGGCGTCGTCGCGAACGGCGCGCATAAATGCATCGGTGATGCCCACCGATATGTTGAAGTTGGTTATCTGATTCTCATCGCTCTTGCAGGTAATGAACTCTTCCACATCGGGATGGTCTACGCGCAACACGCCCATATTAGCGCCGCGGCGGGTGCCACCCTGTGCAATCTCGCCGAAGGCATGGTCATAGACTCGCAGGAATCCCACCGGACCCGTGGCCTGGCCGGCAGACGAATTAACCAACGAACCTTTGGGCCGCAGACGCGAGAAGGAGAAACCGTTGCCGCCCCCGGTTTGTTGGATCAGGGCGGCATCCCGCAGGGTCTGGAAAATCCCCGCGCTGTCACGACCCATGTCATCGGTGATAGGCAGCACGAAGCAGGCTGCCAATTGTCCAAGGGGTGTACCTGCGCCGGTAAACGTCGGGGAGTTGGGGAAGAACTTCTTGCTGGTCAATAAAAGATAATACTCTTTGGCGCGCCCGATCACGTCGTCTTTCCACGCCTCTTCGACCTTCGCGACGTTATAAGCCACGCGCCAGAACATTTCATCCACGGTTTCTGCAGGCTTGCCGTCCTTCCCGCGGCGCACATAGCGGCGCTCCAATACCTGGCGGGCATTCTCAGTCAATTGGATTTTCGGCAGCCCTTTAGGCATAGGCGGCGTGTCGGTCAAACCTGGTTTGGGTACCGTTGCACTCTTGGTGACCATAAAATTCTCCTCCAATCTCGCTATGAAATACTTACAAATAAAAAACGACACTTCTCCGTCGTTAACGGAGGAGGTCGCAGTAGTTGATCAGCTCTGAAGTAACTTGTCTATTTCCTTGCGCAGCGAACCCAGGTCATCCAGGCGCAGGTATACGATCGCATAACGGATGTATGCTATCTGATCCAACTCTTTCAAACCGCTGATGACCATATCACCGATCATGCGTGAGGATACTTCCGACTTACCGACCTTTTGCAGTTCAGATTCGACGTGGCCCACCAGCCGCTCGATATCCGCCGCCGAGACGGGACGCTTGGCGCATGAAATCCGAATGCCGCGCACCAGCTTTTCACGGTCGAATTCTTCGCGTGTACCGTCCTGTTTGATGATGAGAGGTATGGCAAGTATGGGTCTTTCATATGTGCTAAAACGCTGTTTACACTTGAAACACTCTCGCCGGCGGCGAATACCACCGTGACTGTCATGGGATGTATCCAATACTTTTGAATCATGATATTGACAATATGGGCAACGCATCTACGATGATTTCCAGAACAGATGTAATAGCCACATGTAGGGGTTGCCGCCGCCCTAACCCGTACATATGGCGAATTGAGACCATTTTAGCATATTTGCCTGCCCTCTTCAAGAGCCAAAGGGGGTATTCACCTTAAAATATCAAGTATTTTAAGATGGGCGTAGGGAAGACGTTTCATTGACAAAGTGAGGCAAGATACTCCCCAATAACAGATTTCAAAAATATCATATCCTTTGAGCTATAATATAACAAGGAACAGAAAGTGAGGTATCCATGGCTGAAAAAACGACAAAACGTAAAATATTCGAAGAGAAGGTTCCCGAAGAAGTACGCCAGCATGTACGGGCCGCCCGCGAAGAAATGCGTGAAAGCATCAAATCTTTCTTACCTCCCGAATTTGTTGAGCACCGCCGGAAGGCACGCAAAGAAATGCTGCTAGCCTGGCGCAGCGTGATCGACTCGGCGCTGGAACGGATAGATCAAAAGGATAAAGAAGCATAAAACGAACGGCTCCGCGATCCGCGGAGCCGTTCGTTTTATGGAGCATGACATTGCCCTGATATAAAGTAACCGGGTATATAAGATATATTAATTACGCCACGGAGAATGGCCGTGGGCAAAGAAGGCTGTCCACAATAAGGCAAGGGCGGAAAATCCCCAAAAGACATAACCCATTACGATGTCCCCGCCTTGACGGAGTATCACGCCTCCGAACAAAAAAGCCGCGAACACCACACCTCCCACCAGGCGATTAACTGCACCTTCCAGATGATAAATCTGCCGGTTGACCTGCGGTACATTGACATTCAACTCCCCGCGCTCCAACCTTGATAAAACACGATCGGTCTGCGCTGGAAGCGCGATCAATTCTTTGACCAGGTCACCGATCTGGTCGAGCCAGACTTCCCAGTTGGAAGTTCCTTCATCGACAACCAGTTTTTGGGCGTATGGTGCAAGTTGTGTCCACAGATTGAAATCCGGGTCGAGACCCGAGCACATTCCGGAGAGGATCGCAAGCGTCCGCCCAAGTAATAACAGGTTATGCGGGAGCTGGAAGGGCATTTCATACATCAGCTCGCGGAATTGCATGGCAAATTGACGCATCTCTCGAATGATTGATACTGCGGAGTTCGCCCATGGAAAGTCCCCAGAAACGTTCAAACAATTGGGCCTCGGCCTGCTCCAACAACTTAACGTCGGCGCTGGGGAGCAGGACGCCAAGCGTTTGATAAGACTTCACCACCTTCCCGGCATCGCGGGTACCCACGCCGATCAGCAAGTCACGCAGCCCGTCACGTAAATTCTCCGGGACAGTTCCCACCATTCCAAAATCCACAAAGGTCAGCTTCCAACTTGCTTTTCTATTTTTCCCGGCCGGTATTGGGGTTACAAACAAATTCCCCGGATGCGGGTCCGCATGGAAGAACTGATCTTCGAAGATCTGCTTTAGATATGTTTCGAATAGGACTTGGGCGACCTCCGACCGGTCGATACCCGCCGTAGTAATGGCATCGTAATCGGTGATTTTGATGGCATATACATTCTCAAGTGTGAGCACCCGCTGTGTGGTGTGGCTCCAGGCGATACGCGGCACGTGAACACGTTTGCGCTTTGTAAAGCTGGCAGCGAACCTTTCGGCGTTTTTCCCTTCGGCTAAATAATCGACCTCGTGATGGACGGTGTCAGACAATTCTTCGATCAGTGCAGGCACGTCCACGCGCTTGCGGATGGGTTTATAGTGTTGCAGCCATCCGGCAACACGACGGAGCGCTGAAAAATCCACATCGATCAATTGATCGATGAATGGCCGCTGGATCTTTACTACAACATCGCGGAAAATGCCGGCTTCCGGAGCATCGGCCCGCAAACAGGCGCGGTGGACCTGCCCCAGGGAGGCAGCCGCTAACGGCTGTGTTTCGAAGCTCTCGTATTTATCTTCCAGCCTGGTGCCCAGCTCAGCCTCGGCAAGTTTACGGATCGCGTCAAAATCCTCCGCCGGCACCTCGTCCTGCAAGCCGGAAAGTTCATCGGTGACCTCCGCTGGTAAAACATCGAGGCGGGCCGAAAGAAACTGCCCAACCTTGATCATTACGCCGCCCATTCGCAGAGCCATGGCCCGAAATTGGATCGCGATCTGCCTTGAACGTGCGGGCCGTGTCCGGCGGGTCAGGCCTTCGCAGGCCAATCCGCGGCATTATGATTTCCCAAATAACCAGGCTGACAGTCGCCCTGGTAAAAAACCACATGATATAACGATAACGGGCGCGTAAACGTGATGCTTGCATAATAATGCCTCCGTGAATTAAGGAAATTCTATCACCCCGGAGGTACAACAAACCTCACAAGTGGAATAACGCTGCACCCTAAAAGGGTTCGTGGTTCTCCTTTACAGCGGAAGTTATTAACAAAACATTTACGTTCCAAGCTTTGACAAATCGCCTTTCACCTGCTATACTAAATGAAGTTGGAAATTGACTTTCACTGCCTTTTGGCAGTTTTGCAAGACCCTTGGAACCAAGTACAAGTAATTGCATGTGTGGCACGAACGGCCCCGCTGGAGTCTTCATCCCGCCGGGCATTTTTTGTATAACATGAAAGTGACTTTAACCGCCAATGGCGGATAAATATATCTTATTAAATAAGTGAGGAAAAAACAAATTAGTATGACTAAGCACGGAAAATTGAAGATCATTCCCCTGGGTGGACTTGGGGAAGTTGGAAAGAACATGACCGCCTACGAATTCGATCGCAAGATCATCATCGTCGACGCCGGCATCATGTTCCCCGAAAACGACATGCTCGGGATCGACTATATCATTCCCGATTATGAATATGTGCGCAGCAGAGCCGATCAGGTGATCGGCATTCGTCATCACGCATGGACATGAAGACCATATCGGCGCGATCCACCACGTCCTGAATGACATCCCGGCCCCGGTGTATGCCACTGCCCTGACGCGTGGCCTGATCGAGGTCAAGCTGACACGCAATGGTGTCATTCGGGCAATGCCCTGCTCCACACGGTTGAAGCCGGGCAGACCATCGAGCTTGGTCCGTTCAAGATCGAGTTCTATCACATCTCCCATTCCATTCCTGATGCGGTCGGGCTGGGTATCACCACACCGGCCGGTCTCGTCGTTCACATGAGCGATTTCAAATTCGATCTCACACCGGTGGACGGCTGGCCGACCGATTATGCCAAGCTGGCAGAGTTTGCTCAACGCGGTGTGGATCTTTTGCTGTCCGATTCGACCAACGCCGAACGACCAGGTTGGACCCCATCCGAAATGGTGATCGGCCCGGCGTTCGATAAGGTCTTTGCCGAGGCAGAAGGGCGTGTGATCATCGCGACTTTTGCATCGCTGATCTCACGCATCCAACAGGTGGCCGATGCGGCCGCCAAACACGGACGCAAGATGGCACTGGCCGGCCCCAGCATGATCGACAACGTCAAGATCGCCCGCAAACTCGGTTATCTCAACATCGCCGATGAACTCCTGGTCCCGATCGACCAGGCGCTGAACATGCAGGATCACAAAGTGGTCATCATGTGCACCGGTTCACAAGGCGAACCGTCGTCCATTGTCGGGCGCTTATCCACCGGCACAAACCGTCAGTTCGATCTCAAGCCCGGCGATACGATCGTGCTCTCTTCGCACCCCATCCCCGGCAACGAGGAGACGATCAGCAAGACCATCAACCGCCTGATCCGCCGCGGCGCGACATGTCATTTATGACGGCGTCCTGCCGATCCATGTTTCGGGACACGCCAGCCAGGAAGAACTGAAGTTTCTCATCAACCTGGTGAAACCGAAACACTTCCTGCCCATTCACGGTGAGCTGCGGCAGCTTACACGTCATGCAGTGCTTGCCGAACAGGTCGGAATTCCGAAAGAGAACATTATCGTCGTGGAGAATGGACAGATCGTTGAGCTCGTCGGCGGCAAGATTAGACTCGGTGAGCGCATTCCTGGTGACTATATTTTCGTGGACGGCGAATCCATCGGCGATATTGACCACGGTGTGATGCGCGAACGCGAAATGCTGGCACGCAATGGTATTCTGCTAGTTGACATCAGCCTGGATAAACTTACCGGCAGGTTACTGCATGAACCCGAGATCATCACGCGCGGCTATGTTTCGCCGCAAGACGCGGAAAAGCTGATCCCCGAAGTGCGCAAACGGGTTATGGAAGTTGTCAACGGCGGCGGGCTGGATAACGAGAAAGAGATCGTTAGCGCGGTTAAAAGTTACCTGCATGAAATGGTGAAACGCAGGCCAATGGTCTTCGTAACTCTGAGCAAGCCTTAAGAAAAAAAATTCCCGCCATTTTAAAATGGCGGGAATTTTAATTAACACATACTACGCACTTTCAACAGATTTCACTCCACGGCAAACTTGGAATTAGGAAATGTCTTTCTTCCAAACTTGCAGCGCAATTTGACGATCGATTCGCCCCATCGGATAATCATCCAATTCAGTTACTTTTATCCAATGTAGGTTTTTATTTTTGGGCATCGTGATCAATTCACAGATAAAAGGGTGTACTGCTACACTAAAGTGGCTGTACGCATGATTGATAATGCCCAGCGTTTCCATTTTTTTGACTTTTATTCCATACCCGATTTTCAAGGCGTTGGCCAATCTCTTAGCCGGATCACCCTTTACCCTGCCGTTTGGGAATTCCCACATCCCGCCAAGCAACCCCTTTGACGGACGTTGGGCCAATAATACACACCCCCTTCTGATGATCACCCCCGCTGCAGAGACATAGTGTGGCGTCGCCTTCTTTGGCTTCATAACAGGGCGCTGTTCCTGGGTTCCGGCTTGACGAGCTTTACAGATATTCGTGAGTGGGCATATCAGGCAGCGAGGATTCTTTGGTAAACAAATCGTCGCACCCAAATCCATCAATGCCTGGTTATAATCACTGGCCTCACCTTTGGGTAAATACTTTGCAGCGAGGCCCCATAATATTTTTTCGCCCGCGGAAGAATCGACAGATTCGGTCACATCGAATAAACGTGAATAGACGCGGCGCAGGTTCCCATCAAGTGTGGGCTCGTCCAACCCAAACGCCATGGATGCAATCGCTCCAACAGTGTAGCGCCCGATCCCCGGCAAAGCCCGCAGCTCCTCTAAATTTTTTGGCAATTCACCGTTATGTTTTTCTAAAACGATTTTTGCGGTCCTGTGTAAATTGCGGGCACGGCTGTAGTAGCCCAGTCCCTCCCAGGCGTTCAAGACATCTTGCTCACTGGCTCTGGCCAACTTCTCGATGGTCGGAAATAGCTTCATCCATCTTTCGAAATACGGGATGACTGTCTCCACCCTTGTTTGCTGGAGCATAATCTCAGAGATCCACACCGCATAAGGATCGGGGTGTCGCCGCCATGGGAGGGTCCGGCCGTGTTGACGGTACCAGATTAATAGTCGTGAAGTAAAGCGGGACATGCCTGTTATCTTCTAAAGGTATTCAGTTGCAGGGAGTGGAGAGCGGCGCGCTCAAATATGCGGTATCTGTATCAGGGAACAGGATAAGTCGCACTTCAATGTAATCTGTGCGTTGGCATCCCAAAATGATTGCATCCGATGCTGACGGAAAGGGGTCCGGAATCGTGCGGGAAGGAAAAAGGACATCTTTTCGCGATTGGTTGAGGAGCTCAAAACCCAGGCGGGGAAAATCTCGAGGGGCGTATGCCGGCCACGGATGGCTGGAAGCCAATCCCTGGTTGCGCGTGAAAAATCGAGGATAAAGCACTCGCCCGATTTGCAAAGTTGTCTGCGGCGCTGCATTGAACATTTCGATTTGAGCCCGATCCACTCCCAGTTCCTGGACAGAAGAGGAATTAGAAAGGGTGGTCACAAGCTGCTTAAGGGGCTGGCCTGAATAACGGGGTGCGGCCAGTCCCTCCACCAACCAGGGCAACGCGCCTACCAGGACAAACACACCTGTAATGACACCGGTAAGCAAGAAGTCCGTGATTCCATTTCGTATCAGGCAGCCAGTAATTTGAAATCGACGTGAAAATCTTTTCGCTTTTCGCGCCAAAAATCAAGGCTACAGCGCCAAGTATTTCCGCGACACCGATCCCGAAATAGAAATATGAGATCCAATCAGCCGGTAAATCGTAGCGCCAACCGGAGAAACGTGCCAATCCATTCGCCATGGAATAGCCCAGCGAGAAAGCCAGCGGCACCAGCCCAACCCAGCGGAACCGCTTCCAAACTGCACCAAGGCCAACCGCTATAACAGCCAGATAAATTATAACGAGCGCGAAGTTGTACCAACTCAGATTTCCATCCCATGAAATCCAATAAAGGTTAAGAGGAGCAAACAGACCGTTATAAGGCTCAATCAGCGGTAAAGCCAGCAAGCCATTGATTTGGGTAGCGAAGAAATGAGTCGCTATAAAGCCAAGCACGAATTTTGGGTCTTTGATGGCAAAAGTCAGCAAAATACCGATGAGACTCTTGCCCTGCAAATCAACGCCTTGAAGATTGAGGTTACCGGTGTATTGGTATTGGCTGGCGATCACTTGATATTCAAACGGTGCATCGAAAGTAAGCTGGCCGCTTTTGAGATAATTATGCAATAGCCAGGGAGTGATCGTTACCGCAAAACCTACCAGGAAGAAAACCAGGGCAAGCATCCAACCTCGGCTGCGCAGGCCAAAAGCCAGGATCACCAGTATGAAAAGTAGCGGCAGGATAAGCATGGACTGGGTGCGCAGTAGAAGCAGGAGGCCGAACATCCCCCCCGCTACAAGCCCGCTCCTCCAGTCTTTGCGCTCCAGCCAGCGCAACGCGAACAGACAGGCCACCAACAGGAGCAGGAGTGTCGGCAGGTCAACAAGGAGGGTCTTCGTATTCGATACCCTTGTTTGCGAGGATATGAGCAGCGACGTCCATTCGCGAAAAATGGCAAACAAGGCAATGATCACTCCGGCCGTCCGGCTGTGCAATTTCTTTCCAAGAAAATACAGGATAACGGGAAAAAGTGCCAGGAGCAGGGTTTGGCCGGCAATGATCAGGTTGTAACGGTCTCCTGCCAGCCAGTGCAGGAAAGCCAGAAAAACTACGTAGAGGGGACGGGTGGGGATGTCGCCCAGATATGGATATCCGATCAACAAACTTTGCGCCATCGAGTCGTAATAACCGGCGTCAGAATTTGGAAACGGTTGATTGGTTGGTGGGTTCATCGGCGCATAGAAGCTATTTTGCATCACCGATACCGGCACACTGAGCCAGATCACTACCGCCAGGAGCCACAAAGCCAAAGGCACGATTACATCGAACCGGGATGGGGACCGTTCGCGGAGACCAACCAGCAGGATGCATATTCCGACCAGGATAGTGAGCCCGAACTGCCACCCCATCAAAGGGACTCCAGGTTCACCCCAGTAAGCTTTATCCGGGGTGAGGCCGATGCGAGTCAGGGCTATAAAGAGGAATACCAGAAGTAAAAGTGCAAAGGTAACGATTGTGGGTAAATAAATGGCCTGGCGTGATGAATTGTCATCAAAATGAAAGCCATAATTGAATGCCAGAACAAAGAGTGAAAACTGAGCCGCCAAAATAAATAGATAAAATAGAAGAGGGCTGACGCGTTGATAATAAACGAGGAAGCGGCCAGGATCGAAATAACGGAGAAGGAAAAGGACGATAGCCAGCGTTAAGGCAAGAAAGGCAGAGGCCAGTGCATATCCAGGTTGCGGCGGTTTGGCGAGTTTGCGGGGCAAACGTGCAGCAAAATAAATTCCACCAATAAAAAACACAAAAAGCAGGGCCAGCAGAGCCAGACGTGATACCGAAAACCCGCTGCCGGTGCGAGGTACCCAGGCCAATGCGAAGAAAGCGGCTCCCGCTTCGAGAGCCGCCAATGCAAAGAACCAGCGCCATTTGGATCTATCGAGGATCACGGTCAAAACTGGAAGCCAACTCGTGCTTGAACGATCTTATATGAAAAATTGCTCACGAAGGTGAGCAGTCGGTCTTCGAGCGCCCTCCAGTCTGTAGAGCCGAGCATTTCGCGCGCTTTTGGCTCATTATCGGCCAGCAACCCAACCTGGATCTGAGGATACGCTCCAAAGACGGTGGCCCAGGCGTCCACCGGTTGAAACCCCAGTCGCTGCACACCTGGCACCCATTCGCCGATCACGAACTCGAAATATTCCTGTTCGTGTTCGGCGGCAATATCCCAGGTCATGATGACTTTGACTGGCACGTTATTCACTCGCGTTGGTAATCCAGGACGACAACATGCGTCTCTTCGGGCAGACTGCTGCGGGTCACTTTGAGAGAGGGTTGTGATTCTTGTTTGCTCAAGCCCATTTCCTTCATGAACTTATTCAGCGAATCGAGTGTGATCTTCGCATCAGGCGTGGAATAGTGCATGGGTATGACAATGTTCGGTTCGAGCAGGCTGACCACCTCCGCAGCCTTGGCAGCATTGAGACCTCCGCCACCGCCCACCGGGACGAGAGCTACATTAACAGTTCCGAGGGCTTCGATCTCGGTTTGAGTAGGGACTTGCTGCAAGTCACCGAGATGTGCGACCGTCAAACCATCGTAATCAAAAACGTAAACCGTATTCCGGACTTCATCCTTGGCTTTCTTCCCGCGCCCGCCGCTATCAGCCTGAACGCCGGTGATGAACACGCCGCCTATTTCAAATTCGCCGGGGCTCGATATGACGTGCGACGTGCCTTTTACCGAATCGGTATTATTGTGCCCGGGCGCATCATGGCTGACGGTAACGATATCCGCTTTGAGTTTAAGCGGGAAATAACCGATCGATTTGCTTTCGAACGGATCTGCAACCACCGTTGCCATATTACGTTCTGTAAGGCGGAAACAGGAATGTCCGTACCAGGTGATTTCCATGAAGAAGCCTCCGAGCGCCAATTATAATAGAGAAACCAGCCACCAGCAGAAATTTAGACAGGAAGCAGTTATATGAACAATAAATCCAGGCTAAGGCAATTTTTATGGAACTAAAGCCTCGTTTATCCAGCAATGGAACCATTACCCCGACAGAGCGTGGTTGGCGGCTGGAAATTCCCGACGGGCCAGCAGGCCGCTATCGCTTATCCCAACTTGACGATTATTTAGACCTTTCACGCGCTGCATACGGATCGCGCCCACCCCTTACGTTCAGTTTGCGCGCCCGTCTTTCGTCCAAATCAGCACCGGGTACATGGGGTTTCGGCCTCTGGAACGACCCGTTCGGGTTTTCGTTCTTCCCGGGTGAAAGTTTTTTTCGCCCGCCCACCCTTCCCAACTCAATCTGGTTTTTTCATGCCTCTCCCAGAAATTATCTTTCTTTCCAGGATGCGAGACCGGCGCAGGGATTTATGGCGCAGGTCTTTCAAAGTCCGAGTTTTCATCCCGCCATCTTGCTTGCAGGCCTCGCCTTCCCGTTCTCACGCAAAACGACGCGGCAGGATGCTAAGCAGGGTGATCAACGATGATGCAGCCAACCTGAGCCTGGATATAACTCAATGGCATGTTTACCGTCTTGAGTGGAGTCCATCGCGATCGACTTTTTGGGTGGATGACAACCTCGTTTTCCAGTCGCCCTTGAGTTCGCGGGCCCCGCTCGGAACCGTTATCTGGATCGATAATCAATATGCCGCTTTTATGCCGGATGGAAAGTTGAAATGGGGGTTGGAAAAAAACCAGAAAAGTGAGTGGCTCGAGGTGGAGCAGATTGAAATAAAACAGTTATGAAAGAAAAGGGTACAAATATACAAAATCGGTAACCACCTTGACAATGTCAAACCGAAGAGACGGCCTAAAAATCGGTGCGTGTATAATTAACGATATGAAGGGCAGCATAAATCCCTGGCGCGTGTTGGTAAAAGGAATTCTGTTATTTCTGGTCTTTGAATTGGCGCTGTTTTCATTGGCACCCAATTTAGGATTCATAAATGTCTACGCACTGCTGGGGTTGGAGCGCCAGCGTTTCCCGATCAATACTCTTGATGCAACAGACACACCCCTCGATGTCGACAACCTGGACGCAATGGTAGCTTCGCATATTGTCTCACGACCTAAGGCACCGGATGAGTTTCGCGTCATGGTATTGGGCGACTCGGCTGTTTGGGGTCTCAATCTTATGCCCGACCAGACACTTCCAAGCCAAATCAACGACCTGGCATTGACCTGTGGGAATAAAAAAATTACCACATATAATTTAAGCTTCCCGCGTTCCTCTTCCACAAAAGATCTCATGATTCTCGACAAAGTCATGCCATATCAACCCGATATGGTTATCTGGCTTGTCACTTTATATACCCTGGAGCCAAAGACACGCGACGATCATGTCCTTATTGCCCAAAATCCGGCAGAATTTTATAAATTGGGCGAGCGATTCGATTTTCTTCCCAAGGGTTACCAGCCTCCAACCCTGTTGGATAAGGTTTATGATCAGCAGCGCGCGCTGTTCAGGGTAGCCCGCTATCAACTATATCCACCCATCCAGCTTGCGACTGATATTGACCAGATACCAGGTCCACCCGAGATTTTACCGGCCGGCCTCTCGAGCGACACGACTTTCGAGGGGCTGAAACCCCCAACCCTGCGTAAATCACAGGTTTCACTGGACCAGGTCCATGATTTCTATGAACTTGCCGGGAAGACACCCGTGCTACTGATCAACGAACCGATGTTAATTCTTAATGGGATTCCCAACAGCGACCTGCGCTACAACAGCTATTATCCACGTTGGGTATACGATCAATATCGCCAGTATCTTGGGGAAGACGCCGCTCAAAATGGCTGGGATTACCTCGATCTTTGGAATATGTTCCCCTCCAGCTATTTCACCGATACTCCCTTGCATCTTAATCCGGCTGGCGAGCATAAACTTGCAGAAGCTATTGCGCCTGCGATCCAGAAGGTCTGCCCTTGAAAGGTTTCCCTTGGGATGAATCAAAGCCGGAGAGGCATGGGGAAAAATAACAAAAGAAATATCGTATCTATCACATAATTCTCCGAAGGTGAAAGATTTCTCCGTAATGGCGAAGGTGTGGGTAGTCGGGAAACAGCATGTTATAAAAATTGCCCCACGGTAAATTAAATTGAAAATGTGAAGTGTATAATTATCGACATGCGGACCGGTTTGAATCCCTGGCGTATTTTGGTGAAAGGAATTCTTCTATTCCTGATCTTCGAATTGGCGCTGTTTTCATTGGCACCCAATCTAGGATTCATAAATGTCTATGCACCGCTGGGATTGGAGCGCCAGCGTTTTCCGATCAGTACTACTTTGGGGCCGCTGGACGAAGTGTTGATGGTAGGTAACCTGGACGAGATGGTAGCTTCACATATCGTTTCACGGCCAAAAGCACCGGACGAATTTCGCGTGCTGGTTTTTGGTGACTCAGCGGTGTGGGGCCTTGATCTCACTCCCAACCAAACCCTTCCAGGCCAGATCAACAATCTGGCATTGACTTGTGAGAATAAAAAAGTGGTCACATATAATGTGAGCTTTCCCCGGCCGTCCGCCACAAAGGACCTTATGATTCTAGATAAGGTCAGACAATATCAGCCCGATATGATCATCTGGTTAATTACCCTTTATACGCTAATTCCAACAACACGTGTTGACGATTGGTTGATAACCCAAAATCCCGGCGAATTTTATGAATTGGGCAGACAATTCGGTTTTCTCCCTAAAGGTTATCAAGCCCCAACCCTCCTGGATGAATTTTTTAATCAACAGCAGACATTATCCAAGGTAGCCCAATATCAGCTCTATTCATTTGTTCAGCTTGCGACTGATGTTGACCAGATTCCAGGACCACCCGAGGTTATGCCAGCAGGTCTAACTAACGATACAATCTTTGAGAAGCAAAAACCTCCAATCTATCCCAAATCGCAGCTCTCGTTGGATCAGATTCAGGATTTCTATGAACTTGCCGGGAAGACACCTGTGCTTCTGATCAATGAACCGATGTTAATTCTTAATATGATTCCCAACAGCAACCTGCGCTACAACAGCTACTATCCGCGTTGGGCGTACGATCAATATCGCCAATATCTTGGGGATGACGCTGCTCAAAAAGGCTGGGATTATCTCGATCTTTGGAGCACGATTCCATCTAATTATTTCACCGACTCACCCTTGCACATCAATCCGGATGGCGAAAAGCTGCTCGCAAAAACCATCGCGCCTGCGATCCAGGAAGCCTGCCCTTGAAACGACTCCTTGTTTTGTTGTTGGCCTGTTCGTTCTTTCTCACAGCTTGTGGTCCCACAACGCCGGATGTGAACGAACAGATAAGCATTGCAGTCCAACAAACTGTTGAGGCTATCCCAACTTTAACGCCTTATCCTTCACCGGTACCTCTACCCACTTCTACACCTGCAAGTCTGGCCGGCCTTTTTTGTGAATATCAATTTTGCATCGGTCATCCTCCTGATATGGCATTTTTTGACGTCACTGCACAGCGTGATCCAACGGCACCCAGCACGGCATCTCAGGGTCTCCTGGCCGCATACAACGCCAAGCTGTTCATTCAATTCGTTTGGCAGGATGCACCCGGAAGTACCGATCCGCAGTTCATGCTCGACCTCATTCTGGACACAAAAGTGGATACACGCAATGGCGCTGTTGACCCATTATTGATTGGTGCCTTGAATGCAATCTATGTCCCAATCACCACTGCTGCGACCCCGATCCTTCCCAACGGCGGCGCGGCAGCCTGGATTTGCGGAGAGCGCGCCTTTGCCTGGAAAGCCTACACTCCTCAGCCTGATCTTGCCAAGAACCTACTGATCGAGGCCCTGCAGAATTTTAGGTGTGACAAATAATATCGGCAAAATTCGCGAAGCATCCTCTAAGGGCTGCCCGATATGTGGATGGATTATTTTGATTTCGTTATTACGGCTGATGGACTGCTACGGAAACCTCCCATAAGGTATGCAACTTTCCAGCGTTTCCTGCGTAAAAGTAAGTAGAACGGCAAAGGAGAAGGTGTGAGCGAAGAGATGACCTGGGTGCTTCAAGCCCAGCAAGGTAGCGACGAAGCCTTCACCAATTTGGTGGAAACCTACCAGAAACACGTCTATAACTTGTGCTATCGCATGCTGGGTGAGCCTGAGTCCGCTGAAGACGCGGCGCAGGAGACCTTTCTGCGGGCTTTTCAGCACATCCATCGCTACGACCGTAAACGGCCTTTTGCAACCTGGCTCCTATCGATCGCAGCACATTATTGTATAGACCGCCTGCGCCGCCGTAAATTTTCGATGGCATCCATCGATCAGGACGAAGAAGAAGGCGGATTCGAGCTGCCGGACGCCGATGCGCCCAATCCTGAATCAGAAATTGTACATAACGAACAGCGCGAACAAATGCAGGGTTTACTTAAGCGCCTCGACTCGGTGGACCGGGCTGCGATCGTCTTGCGCTATTGGAACGATTGTTCCGAGGCGGAGATCGCCGAGGCGCTAAATCTTACGGTAAGCGCCGTAAAATCGAGGCTTCACCGGGCACGGCGTGAGCTTGCCGGCCTGTGGCAAGCGGAAACACCTCGATCCAAAACTGAAAGGAGGCCCCATGAATCACCGGCATTTTGAAGATTGGCTGTTGGATGATCAGCCGCTTACACCAGAACAAAAGCGCGACCTGCAATCGCATTTAAGGTTATGCACCTCGTGCTCAGCCATTGCTGAATCCAATCTGGCTTTACATACTACACAAATAGTTTCACCTGCGCCCGGTTTCACGGACCGGTTCAAGACAAGGCTTGTGCATCGCCGTAGTGAACAAAAGTGGCGCCAGATCGTCGGAACCTTGGTGCTGGTATTGGGCGGGTTGGGACTTCTTTATTGGCTGGCGGGTCCGGTTATCCAGGAAGCATTAAGTTCTCCTGCTGAATGGATCACGACCGCCGTCAGTTATTTCCTTTTTGTCTTAACCTCCCTTCAGGCCCTGGGTGAGGCTGGCGCCATCCTTGTACGTGTGGTGCCAAGCTTTGTTTCGCCTGCCGGATTGTTCGTCATATTAATGGTGGTCTCCGGGTTCAGTTATTTGTGCATAGTCTCGATTTGGCGGGTCAATCGCATACAGCAAGGAGTTTGAAGGATGAAAAAATTCGTATACATACTGGCTTTACTGGCCCTTTTGCTTCTGCCCGTTCACTCGGCTTTTGCCCTGAATGCCACTAATCCAAAGGATGGTCGTGTGGTCGTCGGTCAAAACTTTACACTAAAAAGCGGAGACACATTGGAAGGCGACCTGGTTGTCATCGGAGGCGAGGCGGACATAGAACAAAACGCGACCGTGAATGGCGATATCGTGGTTATTGGTGGAAGCTTGAATCTTGATGGTAAAGGCGACCGGCGATGCCGTGGTAATCGGTGGGCTGGTATCCATGGGTGAGATGGCTTCATTGGCAGGTAATGTGGTAACCGTGGGTGGCTCAATGCAGCGCGCAGTAGGCGCAGTCATAGGCGGGAACATCGTCTCCAACCTGCCTCCGCCCAATATTCAACTGCCCAATATACCGAATACTCAAAAACCGCCGGTGCCGCCCGCACCAAAATTTGAAATCAATTTTGGTCCTTTAGGTATGGTTGCAGGGATATTCTTCCGGGCGCTCGGCCTTGCCATTCTGGCCATGTTATTGACCATTTTCCTTCATCCACAACTCGACCGCGTCGCGCAGGCTGTGCTAACCCAACCCTTCATGGCCGGCAGCATTGGTTTTTTGACCATTTTCCTAGCTCCGATCACGCTGATCATCCTGACTGTTACGTTGATCTTGATACCTGTTGCTTTAGCGGTAACGTTTCTGCTTGGCCTCGCTTTGCTGTTCGGTGTGGTTGCTTTCGGCATGGAAGTCGGCGATCGCTTTACAAAAGCCATCCATCAAACCTGGGAACCGGTGCTGTCTGCCGGGTTTGGAACCTTCCTGTTGGCGATCGCGCTTAGGCACGGTCAACCTCGTCCCTTGTATCGGATGGCTGGCAGGCGTGCTGGTCGGACTGATCGGTTTGGGAGCGGCTGTAACCACAATGTTTGGCACGCGGCCTGTTTATCATCCGGCGGTGATTGTCGCATCTGAAAACCCTGGAAATAGTACGGGTACTTCAATTCCGCCCGCTTCGTGAATCGTTTATGGTCAGTATTTCATGAAAGAATATCCGATTTTAGGGAATGAAGGGTGCGTGCGCACCCTTTATTCCCTAAAATCGGGCTTCCTCGCGTGTTTCGTTATTTACCGATAATAAAAAGCGGAAAAATATCCACATGATATAATAAATCTGCCTCGGTGTGATTTACCGGGGCAGGTTTGATTATTAGAGGAAACCATGCTGCCTAAGATTGAAGTACCGAACACACCTGTCCACAACGCCCCGCCTCCATTGATCCAGGTATCGGGTACCCATCACGAGATGGGATGCCAGATTGGCGAAGCGCGCCGCGAACAGATACAACACAGCATAGCCAACGGCCATAAATTGATCGAACAATCGTACGATCAACTCGAACTTACCTGGGAGGGCGCACAAATCCAGGCACGTAAATATTTACCGTTTGCTGAAGAACGGTACCCCCAATACGTGGACGAAATGCGCGGCGTATCCGACGGTGCCAATGTGGCCTTCGACGATGTGATGGCGCTTAACGCCATGGAAGCCGTAACAATGGACGCCTTACATCTCACACGGTGCACGAGTTTTGCGGTGAACGAACAGCGCACGGCAGATGGGCACGTACTGGCGGCGCACACTGAAGACTGGGTGCCGGAGGACGAAGATGACGTATACGTGATCCTGGCCAAGCCCCGGGATGAACCGCCTTTCCTTGCAATGACATACGGTGCGCTGCTGCCTAATGTGGGATTCAACGCATACGGTCTGGCCCAGCTTATTGACTCTGTTTATCCGACTGATTCACGCATTGGGATTCCGCGCCTGGTGGTTGCCCGCGCCGTTCTGGCCGCCCGCCGTATTTCAGGCGCCATCGGGCGCTGCACTCCTTCCCCACCGTGCCGCCGGTTATAACCATCTTCTTCTTCACGAAAGTGGTGAGATGTATTCCATTGAAGTCTCGGCCCGGCGCTTTGAACTCCTTCACGGTACAGATGGATATATCGTACATACCAATCATTATCTATCTCCTTACATGAAGGAGATCGAGAGTGAACCGGAGGAATTGATCTCTTCGCGTGTACGTTATTTCCGCGCCAACCGCTTGCTGCGCGAGAATTCCAGCCATACAATCAAGACCATGCAGGCCATTCAGAAGGATCATGTAAATTTGCCGAATTCGATTTGCAATCACGCCACCGAGTGGTCCGATCCGCTCGACCGCGAGAAGACCATCAACGCCATGGTCATTGACTTGACCACGCGTGAAATGCACATCTGCTGGGGCAACCCCTGCCAGAACGCCTATCATACCTATCATCTGGACGCCTAGATAAAAACAAGGAAGAAGGATTAACCTTTTGTTTTTTTTACTAAATATCCGAGGGTGTAGTGCAAAAACGTACTCTTATCACACAAGTTTGCTAAAAACATAAAGATTCTTTAAAGTCTTAAAGGCGGAAGTTTAAAAATTTAAGAATAAATCTTAAGTAATTCCTTTATCTCCCTTTTGTTTAATCTTTTTCTATTCTCTTTTCCCTACTCTCTATCATTAAACAATTCTAAGTCAAACCCCTTCGCGAATCCTTCGGCGGTGTTATGATAAAATAAGACACCCTTGGAGTTAAGAATGATTGAAGTAACGATTGATAGCGTGCGCGTGAACTTAATGTCCCCGCAAAGATTGGTGATTCTGCGCGAAGTGGGTGCAGATCGTTATCTACCCATCTGGGTTGGACCCTATGAAGCGGAAGCAATTACGGTTGCCTTGCAGGAAGTGGAGATAATCAGGCCCCTCACTCACGACCTCCTGAAAAATGTTTTTACGACATTCAACGCCAGGATCAAACGCATAGAGATCGTTTCTCTTAAGGAAGACATTTTCTACGGTAATATCGTAGCCGAAGTCAATGGGCAGGAGACGAACGTCGATTCCCGGCCATCGGACGCGATCGCGCTCGCCGTGCGAGCTCATGTATCGATCCTGGTAGACGAGAGTGTCATGCAAGGTGCAGGCATCACGCCGGACACGGATGTAGAAGCAGCCTCGGGCAACGCCGGAAAAAATCAAAACCTGGGGCGTCCCACTCCCCCGGTAGGGGAAGTCAATACGGAGCGTTTGTCCGTGTTTGAAGATTTTCTCGGCAAGCTTGATCTCGACAAACTTGACGACAAAAACAAACCCGACGAAGAAGACGGTTCCGACAAATCTCAAGCGGACAAGCCTCAAACCGACAAGCCTGATAAACCCAAAAAACCTAAAAAGAAATGACCGATTTTTCACCCCCTGAAGAAGCAACCGCCCCCGCCGCGCCAAGCATTCCGCATAACCGGGAAGCCGAAGAAGCCGTCGTAGGGGCGGTTCTTATTAACCCGGAAGTCTATTACGATGTAGCCCAATTCCTGCAGGCTGACGATTTTTACATCCACCGGCACAAATGGATCTGGGAGGCGTTTACAAGCCTCCATGAACAACGCATCCCGATCGACCTGCTGACGATCAATGAAGAGTTGGACCGCAAAGGCCAGCTATCCGAGATTGGCGGACCGGCATATTTAACGACGCTGGTTAACCAGGTTCCGACCTCCTTGAATGCTGAATCGTACGGACATATCGTCGAGAGCCATTCGATCCGCCGCAAGATGATCAACGCCGCCAATTCCATCGCTTCCATGGCTTATAACGAAGATTCGACGGTTGACAACGTGATGGATGAAGCTGAGAAGGCCGTATTCAACGTTAGTGAGCGCCGGCTCCGGCACGACCTTCAACCAATTTCCGCAGTATTAAGCGAATATTACGACCGGATCGATGATTTAGCTAAACGAGACGAAGACATCTATGGCGTGCCCACCGGTTTCATAGATCTCGATAAGATGCTCGGTGGTCTACAGCCTTCCGACCTGTTGATCATCGCAGGGCGGCCTGGGCAGGGGAAAACCGGTTTCCTCCTTTCGGTTGCAAAAAATGCCGCGTTGACTCACAAAAAACACGTGGCAATCTTTTCCCTGGAAATGTCGAACGAGCAGGTTGTCCAGCGCTTGATTGCACAGGAGACCGGGATCGATTCGCAGCGTCTGCGGACGGGCAAATTACAGGAAAACGAATGGCCGTTGTTCGCACACGCCGTGGAGGTAATGTCGGATACCCACATATTCCTCGACGACACACCGGCCATCACGCCGCTCCAGCTTCGGACAAAATGCCGCAGACTACACCTTGAACATCACCTCGACCTGATCATAGTGGACTATCTCCAACTGATGGGCGGTGAAACTCGCAACGAGAACCGCGTACAGGAAGTTTCCTATATTTCACGCAATCTCAAGGTATTGGCGCGCGAGCTGAATGTACCGGTGCTTGCAGCAGCACAGCTGAGCCGCGCCGTGGAACAACGCTCCGATAAACGCCCTGTCTTATCGGATCTACGCGAATCCGGTTCGCTCGAGCAAGATTCTGACATTGTGATGTTTATTTATCGTCCCGACCAGTATGAAAAGGATACTAACAAACAAAACGTGGCGGAGATCATCATCGCCAAACATCGCAACGGCCCGGTCGGAAGCGTGGAATTGATCTTCCGCAACGCGCTGGCCAAGTTCGAGAACGCTGCAACCAGGGTGTTTAATCCAAATTCATAATGACAGGCGATTACTCACAATGAGCATGACAAGGTCAAATGACTAAATTTACTGGCTTTTCCGATTCTGAAACTTTTACTCAAATACCCGACTCTTTCTTTCGTCAATTGCTGAACGAGATTGGCGATGCGGACGAGTTGAAGGTGACCCTCTATGCGCTCTGGCGAATGGAGCATATGGACGGTCCGTTCCGCGTACTATGCGAAACGGATTTCGATGCCAAAGGCTTGGGTATATCAGAACACGAAGTCCGCTCAAGCCTGGATAAAGCTGTAGGACACGGTAGTCTCTTGAGATCGGCGCATGAAAATGATGTGTTCTACTTTCTTAATTCGCCACGCGGGCGCGCCGCGGCAGTTGCTTTTGCGAAAGGGGATTGGCGTGAGGTTGGTAAGGTCTATTCCATGCCGCTGGAACGACCGAATATATTCAAGTTATACGAGGAGAATATCGGTCCACTGACACCTATGATCGCAGATGCCTTGAAAGATGCGGAGACTACATTTTCTCCTGAATGGATTGCCGAAGCAATGGAACTGGCGGTCAAAAATAATAAGCGCAATTGGAAGTACGCGGAAGCGATTTTAAAACGCTGGAAGGAAAAGGGCCGTGCCGAAAAGCAAAATAGACGAGACGATAAAGAATCTCGCCAGCACGACGTCGAAGACAAGATCAAAAAATTCGTCGGTGGTTGAACAATCCTCAAGCGGGGGTTCCACGGCCGCGCCCTTCGAAACGCGTGACCTGCCTGGGGATCCAAACTGCCCGATCTGTCATGGTGTGGGCTATTTGCGCGCAGATGTACCGGTAGGACATCCTGATTTTGGCAAATTACAGATATGCGTATGCCGCCACGCTGATGTGACGGATACCGTGCGCGAACGCTTGTTCGCGCTCAGCCATCTCGATGAGCTTAAGGACCTGACCTTTGATTCGTTCAATGTGCGCGGCCGTAAAGGCCTGGGTGAACTCCAGGCAAATTCACTTGAGATGGCCTTCAACCAGGCGCGGCATTACGCGCAATCCTTGAATGGCTGGCTGCTGCTCCAGGGCGGTTATGGGTGCGGGAAGACCCACTTGGCAGCCGCCGTCGCTAATTTCGCGGTGGGAATGGGTGTGCCAACTCTATTTCTTACCGTCCCGGACCTGCTCGATACCTTGCGCTTTGCCTATAACGACGAGGATACAACCTTCGAGGTCCGTTTCGATGAAATCCGCAATGCAAAACTCCTGGTGCTGGATGACTTTGGAACTCAGAACGCAACCGGCTGGGCGCAGGAAAAATTATTTCAGATCGTCAACTATCGTTACATCAACAAACTACCGACTGTGGTGACAACTAATCTGTTATTTGATGAAATCGAGGCCAGAATCCGCTCGCGATTATCCGACCCGGACCTGGTCACGCAGAGCCGGATCATGGCGCCTGATTTCCGCCGGCCCATGGAAGACGCCGGTCATCCCGAACTCTCATCGCTTGATATGCTCTCTAATCGTACATTCGAAGCATTTTCTCCACGAAAAGATGAAGACCTTGAGGCTCCAGCGCTCAAATCTTTGAAGGAGGCTTATGAAGCCTCACAAAGTTTTTCAGAAAAACCGCGCGGCTGGCTCGTACTTACCGGTGATTACGCCGTTGGAAAAACCCATCTTGCTGCTGCGATTGCCAATCATCGCGCACAATTAGGCGATCCGCCATTGTTTGTGATGGTGCCTGATCTGCTCGATCACCTGCGCGCCACATTCAGCCCGAACAGCCAAACCACCTTCGACCGGCGCTTCGATGAAATCCGGACCGCGCCCCTGCTAGTGCTGGATGATCTTGGGACGCAGTCCATGACTCCCTGGGTCCGCGAAAAACTCTATCAATTATTCAATTATCGCTATAATGCGGAACTACCTACCGTGATCACCATTGCGGCTGACTCGTTGGATGAATTGGATGCACGCATCCGTTCGCGTTTGCTCGACGTCCGGCTTTGTAAGATTATTGGTATAACCGCACCAGCGTATCGCGGCAAGATCACCAGGAAACCTAAAAAATAAATCTCTTCAAAATAAATAAGTAACTGCCCACAGCTTTTGTAAAGCACCCGAAAAAAATACCTTATATGATACAATCCTGATAAATCAGCCTTAATAAGGCTGATTTTCATTTCAACACGGAGAAGAAAACTTGGATTTTATTCAAACTGTATTTCTCGGCGCCGTCGCCGGTTTTACCATCTATCTCGGCTTGCCGCTCGGCCGGATTAAAGGCATGTCGGATGGAGCACGGTCGTTTCTCTCCATGACCTCCGCAGGCATCCTGCTTTTCCTCCTGATAGATATATTTACAAAACTTTCAGAACCAATAAAAGCCGCCATTGTTGATAATAAAAATTATGGTGAGTTCTTGCGTTCTACTTTCCATCTTTATTATCGGGTTTGGTGTGGGATTGCTGGGACTGATCGCCTTTGAGCATCAATTTATTAAATTTCGTGCGGCGGCAGGTCAGGCACTTTCACCGAGGCGCCTGGCATTGATGATCGCTACGGGGATAGGGTTACACAACTTCTCTGAAGGACTGGCAATCGGACAATCGGCCGGGCGTGGGGAGATCGCCTTCGCTGCCCTTCTGATCGTTGGTTTTGGCTTGCATAATGCCACCGAGGGATTTGGCATTGTAGGTCCGCTTGTTGGAGGAGGGAACAGGCCTTCGTGGGCTTTCCTTGGCCTCGCAGGACTGATCGGCGGCGGTCCGACTTTCGTGGGTACTATTGTCGGCTATTATTTTCTTTCCAGCGCGATGTTCGTCCTATTCCTGTCACTTGCAGCAGGCGCCCTGGTTTATATCATCGGCGAATTGTTTCACATCAACCGCAGACCCGGCACAAAGTTCCAGGCAGGTTGGGGTATCCTTGTCGGCTTTACATTTGGCTACATCACTGATTTGATACTCACCATCGCAGGGGTTTGACAAACAATAGGCCAATCTCAGATTACATTCTTAACAAAGCGTTAGATTGTTTGTAATTCCAGTCAGGACAAAATTGTCCCGACTTTCTGCCAACGCGGTAGAATAAAAACATGTCATTATCCATTCCATCTTTTTTTGACTCAAACCGGGTCGATAAGGTTTGGCGCGTGCCGTATGAAGAACGCGCCGTACAAGCAGCCGATTGGGCCTTACAAAACAAGCTTCAACCTGCTGCGGCTGATAAAAAGCGCATCTGGCTGCTGCTTGTGGACGTGCAAAACACGTTCTGCATCCCGGGCCATGAATTATTTGTAGCGGGCCGCAGTGGGGTTGGCGCAGTGGATGATAATATCCGTCTTTGCAAATTCATATATCGGAACCTCGCTGAGATAACCGACATATCCGCAACGATGGATACGCATTTATCCCAGCAGGTTTTCCACGCCATCTTTTTTGTGGACAAAAACGGGAACCACCCCGCGCCCTATACAAGTATCCAAGCTGGCGAATTGAAATCGGGTATATGGAGTTTCAATCCGGCGCTCGCGCTGCGCTTTGGCATCACGCCTGATTATGGGCAAAAAATGATGATCCATTATGCCGGCGAGTTGGAGAAAAAGGGAAAATATGCGCTGACCATTTGGCCTTACCATGCAATGTTGGGTGGAATTGGTCACGCGCTTGTGTCGGCTGTGGAAGAAGCGGTTTTTTTTCACTCCATGGCCCGCCTGTCCCAGCCCGCTTTTGAAATTAAAGGCGACCGGCCTTTTACGGAACACTATTCTGTGATCGGACCCGAAGTAACACTTGGTCCAAAAGGCGAATCGCTCGGTGAACACAATGCCAGGTTTATCGAAACGCTTCAACAGGTTGCGGCAGTGGTCATCGCCGGCCAGGCCAAATCGCATTGTGTAGCCTGGACGATATCAGACTTGCTCGATGATATCAACGCCACAGACAAGTCGTTGGTGGATAAGGTCTATCTTCTCGAAGACTGTACGTCCCCTGTGGTCGTACCCGGCGCTGACTTCACCGATGCCGGAAATGAAGCCTTCGAGAAGTTCTCGAAAGCCGGGATGCATCTTGTTAAATCCACCGACGATTTTTTGAATTTCATAGTTACCCACGACCCTGCGTAGAACGCTTTCCTCTTTAGGAATCCTTCGCCCCAGGCTGAAAGAAGCATGGGCGAGAGCGTAAGTGGATACTTATTACATTTGTTAAAGGACCCCCCAATGAGCATCTTCGACGGCAAACGCCTCACCAACGAAACCTTCAAACTCGACATCGACCGTATGCGGCGCGGCTGGTATTCCGACAAGTACTTCGAGAATATCAATCAAATGCTGGTTGCACTCTCGGCGGAAGGGTATACCTACTCAGGTCAATATCCAAATCTACCTAAATGGATCTCAGTTGAAGGGATCCCGGTCGGGGATATCGAAGTGGAAATGCAGTGGTTCACACGCCGTCCCGGCACGACCATCGTCGTGGGCGTCGATAAAGCGCTGGTCATGCTCAAACATGCCACCGGCTATTTTGCAGGGGATAAGTTCCTGAATACTTCAGATAAACTGGAAGTTTGGGCGGTGCATGACGGCTGTAAGGTAAAGTACGATGGTGATCCGGAAAACATTCAACCTGTGCTCCGGGTGCACGGCAGGTATCGTGACTTCGCCGTTCTCGAGACTCCCACCCTTGGCATCCTGACTCGCTCCAGCCGCGTTGCCACGAATGTTTATGAAACCTTTGTGGCCGCGCGCGGCAAACCCGTACTCTTCTTCCCCGCCCGCTTCGACTTGCATGAAGTCCAGGCCGCTGATGGGTATGCCTATAACATCGCGGTGCAGCGTTTCAATCTCGACCATGAAAAGGATATTGGGACTTTCATCTCCACTGATGCCCAGGGCGATTGGTGGGGTGGCGCAGGCGGTGGGACGGTGGCGCATGCCGCCATCGCTTCATTCCTCGGCGATACGGCCGAGGCCATGATGCAGTTCGCACGGGTCTTGCCCCCCTCTATTCCGCGCATAGCGCTGGTTGATTTCAATAACAATTCTGTCCTTGATTCCGTGCGAGTGCTGGACGCAATGTATGCAAAATATCGTGAGTTGAAAGAAGCGGGTAAAAACACTGAGGCCGAAAAATACAGGCTCTATGGAGTGCGCGTGGATACGAGTGGAAGTATCCGTGATGTATCGGTGCCGCCTCTCGGTGAACCCAGTCTCGACCTGGGCGTCACGCCGCGGCTGGTTTTCAACGTCCGCCAGGGATTAGATTCGGCCTGGCAGCACTGGAACCTGCCAGCCCCGCAGCAGCAGGCCGCGCAGGAATTTTGCCGCAGTGTAAAGATAGTGGTCTCCGGTGGGTTCAATCCGGAAAGAATCCGTAAATTCGAAAACCTGGGGGTCCCGGTGGATACGTATGCCGTCGGCTCCTACTTATTCAATAATAATGGGTCAACCGTTACTGACTTCACCGCGGATGTAGTGCGCGTGAAGGTACACGGCCAATGGGTGGATATGGCAAAGAAAGGCCGCGCCCCAAATGATAATCCGGACCTTGTAAGAGCTTGGTAACTCACGCTCTCGCATGAACCACCCGGGAAAAACGATATGCGCAGGGCGTGCTGAACTGAACCCCTAAAAATGGACAGGAAAAGAAGGCACCTCTTGTGAGAAAATAGAATAGGAGGTGTTTTTCTTATGACTGGAATCAAGGTTTCGGAACAAGATAGTTTAGAAATCAAACGCGAGGCGATACGTCTGTATTTGGACGGACATATGACCTATACTGCAATAGCCGAGCGATTGGGGATCAGTAAAGTGCGTCGGATTGCGAACTGGGTCCGTGTCTATCGCCAAGAAGGCGAATTGGGCTTCCACAAACCCAAAGGCAGGCCGCGCAAGAAACAGGATCAGGCCGCCTATATTGCCCGCTTGGAAATGGAGAATGAACTGCTAAAAAAATTCCACGAGGAGTTACGCACGCTCTCAAAATCGAAGCCCGCTACCGAGTAATCTATCACTATCGAGAGGAATATGCCGTGCAGGAAATGAGCCGTTTTTTCGAAGTTTCGCGTTCGGGGTACTATGCCTGGGTCAAGCGTATGGGGCAGGCCGATCGGGATGCAGAAAAAATGGAGCTAGTAAGAGCTATCTACCAGCAAAATCGGTGTGTATATGGGTATCGACGGGTGAGCCAGGCGCTGAGACGGAAATATGGTTTGAAAATCAATCCCAAGGCGGTTTTGCGGCTGATGCGCAAGCTGGGGCTACGCTCCATAGCTCGGCAACGCAAGGTGTACAAACGCTCGGAGCAGAAGACCCATTTTCATCGCTATCCCAATTGGTTGCAGCGGGACTTCTCGGCCAGTCGGCCCAACCAGAAATGGGTGACTGACATCACCTACATCCAAACCCAGCAAGGCACTCTATACCTCTCGGTCATCAAAGACTTGTATGATGGCTTTATTGTTTCGCATCAGGTTAGCCGAGAAAACTCGGTTGCACTCGTGACAGCTACTCTTAAGCAGGCCCTTCAAAGCCAGCCGATGGCTGCTGGACTGGCACTCCATAGCGATCAGGGACACCAATACTGTTCCCAGGCCTATTTCCTGCTCACCCAGGATAGCCGGATTACTCCATCCATGTCTCGGGCTGGCAATTGCCTCGACAATGCTGCCATGGAGAATTTCTTCGGACACTTAAAGGAAGAGGCCATCTACCGAACCAAGCTGCAAACCTTTCAACAAGCCCAGGAGGTGATTGAAGATTACATCTATTTCTATAACTATGAAAGGATCCAGTTGGCAACAAAACTGACACCTTTCGAACGTAGGTGCCAGTTCCACTAGATCACTTTGGGTCCTTCTTTTTCTGTCTACTTTATTGGGTGCACTTCAGTATGCCCTGCGCATATCTTTTTTCCTGATTTCTCTTACAGATTACGCAAAATAAGATATATCGAATGGGAAGATTAAAAGAATCTTTGTTCACTTCGTACCCAAAGATTATCTCCGGTTAATTTTTGTTAAGACAAGGGCGATTTCAAGACCAATCCTTGGGTTTTACACGGATTTTACAGTGGGTTAACGTTGTCATTAAGGCTTCCTCCTAGAATGGTGTAGAGGAGCTGAGATGAACATATCACGTCGCGATTTTATAAAGGCATCAACTCTTTTTTCGGCCTGGGCGGCACTGGCGGCTTGCACTCCGATCAAAGCGACTGCCGCCGGTTCGACGGGAACTGCCTCTTATCCTTCCCAGGTCCCGGCCCTGGATGATGTTGGACTGATCATCCACACCCTGCGTCGCTTTACTTTTGGCCCCACTCCTGAAATGATCGATGAAGCCAGGCAGAAAGGCCTAACGGCGTACATGGAAGAGCAACTCGCTCCCGATTCGATAGCGGATCCCGAAACGGATTCCGTGCTTGAGAGATTTACCACACTCAAAATGACCCCCGGCCAACGATTTCAACTAGATCAAAAGAAGTTACCCGCGCAGGAACTGGTGGCAGCTACCATAATGCGCCAGTGGCGCAGCCAGCGCCAGGTCTACGAGATGATGGTGGATTTCTGGGGCAACCACTTCTACATTTATATCGGCAAGAGTCTATGTCGGGTCCTGAAAACGGACGACGACCTGAAGACGATCCGCCCGAACGCCTTGGGAAAATTCAACGACCTTTTGCACGCTTCGGCCCACAGCCCGGCCATGTTGATTTTCCTCGACAATGCCGAAAGTCAAAAAGAAGCGCCGAATGAAAACTATGCCCGGGAACTGATGGAACTGCACACCGTGGGGGTGAATGGTGGCTATACCCAGAATGATGTCACACAAGTGGCACGCGTCCTTACCGGCTGGTCGATCACCGGACCGAATAGTCTATTACAGGAACCTGGACAGTTCGTCTTCAGGCCTAACTTCCACGATGACAGCCAAAAGACGGTGATGGGTACCGCGATAGCACCGGGCGGTGAAGAGGAAGGCAACTCGCTCCTTGACCTGCTCGCGCATCACCCCAGTACCGCACAGATCATCAGCCAAAAATTAGCGCGCAGGTTCATAACAGACAAGCCGGATCCGACGCTCGTGAATGATTTAGCGCAGGTCTTTACTCAAACCGATGGGGATACGCGCGAGATGATCCGCGCCATCCTCGCATCGGATGCCTTCAAGAATTCCGTGGGACAGAAGTTTAAACACCCCACTGAGTTCTTCTTGTCCGCTTTGCGGCTTTCAGGTGCGACCATTACACAGCGTTCGCAAAAACTTCAGGAGTACTTGCGCCTGCTCGGACAGGTCCCTTTTACCTGGGAACAACCGAATGGTTTCCCGGATAGTGCCGGGTTTTGGGCCACTACCAGCGGCCTGCTCGAACGTTGGAATTTTGGCATGCAGCTTGTCTCCGGCCAGATTGACAGTGCACAACTCGATATGAAGTCGCTTACGAACGATGCAGCTTCTCCACAGGATGTTGTTGACGTGCTGAGCATCCGTTTCCTCGGTACAAAGCTGCCTGATAATGCCCGTTCGATCCTGGTTGACTTTGCCTCCTCCGGCGACCTCGGAAGTAATCTCGCTCCTGTTGCCGGCCTCATATTAGGCTCACCGCATTTTCAAGTGAGATAAAGTAGATAATCTATGTATTGCTTTCTCACACCTTCTGCTCGATCCTTGAAATTCGAAATTCCTTACTTATTCCGTGATCTACTGAACCTTAATGGAGATGAAAATGGATAACAAACTTAGTCGTAGAGATTTCCTGAAACTCGCCGGCAGCTTTGCAGCTGCGCCGGCACTGCCATCCTGGATGCCCCGTATGGCCTTTGCCCCTGAAGGCGTGGAACCGCCCGGAGATGTTCTGGTGGTCGTATTCCAACGCGGCGGCATGGACGGGTTGAACGCTGTCGTCCCGCATGGCGACCCTGATTACTATCATCACCGTTCAGCGCTGGCCATCCCTGAACCGGCAGATGGCAGCACCAAAACCGGCATAGACCTGGATGGTTTTTTTGGCCTTCATCCTTCGCTGCATCCGCTCAAGGATCTATGGGACCAGAAAGCGCTAGCCATCGTCCATGCTGTAGGCTCACCCGACCCAACTCATTCCCACTTTGAGGCCATGGATTATATGGAGCGCGGCACACCCGGTGAAACATCAATAGCGACCGGCTGGGTTGGCCGCCATTTGCAGACGGCACCCTGGCAAAATGATTCACCTTTCCGCGCCATTGGCATGGGCGGTATCATGCAAGCCTCCCTGCGCGGACCCGTCCCAGTCACCACGCTGCAGTCCATCGCAGATTTTCACCTACAAGGTGACACAACGCGTTTGGCGGAAATCCGTCAACGTCTGGCTGCATTGTATTCTCTCGGATCGTCCCTTGACCCGACCGCCGCTGATACATTCAATGCTGTGGACCTGCTTTCTCATGTAGATGTATCCAATTACGTACCCGCGGCCAATGCCCAATACCCGAATACCGAATTCGGGATGGCGATGAAACAAGTGGCACAGATCATGAAAGCCGACATCGGCCTTGAGGTGGCTTGTGTAGACATCGGCGGCTGGGACACTCACAATGCCGAGGGTCAATTGGATGGCGAAATGCCAAACCTGTTAAATGAATTCTCAACCGGTTTAGCCTCGCTTTATTTCGATCTCGGCGACCTCGCCGAACGGGTTACCATCGTAACCATGTCCGAGTTCGGACGCCGCGTACAGGAGAATGCTTCGAGCGGAACCGATCACGGCCACGGCAATTGCATGTTCGTCATCGGTGGAAATGTGAACGGCGGCAAGGTATATGGTCAATGGCCCAGCTTGGCCGCAGATAAGTTATATGGTCCCGGCGATCTGGCCGTGACTTCCGATTATCGCGATGTGCTGGCGGAAATCGTCGAAAAAAGGCTCAAGAATCCGCAAACCACCCAGGTTTTTCCGGATTACACGAACATAAAGAATATGGGAATTGTGCAAGGATAGATAATGCTAGATAATGCAGAGGCTTCGAGTAACATAGGTGCTCACAGCTTATATGTAAAAGCCGAAAAAAAAGACAGGCGCAAGGCAAATGTCTTGTACCTGTCCTTTTTTCCAGCATTCCTCGTCGCAGCCTAAATGTGCGTAACGAAAACAGCCTATGCAAGACTTACTTCAAAAGCGTGGGGATTTTTTCGGACAGCTGATCTCGTACCTCACGAAATACTGCCAGCCGTTCCTCATCGGTCCCTTCGGCCTTGGCCGGGTCTTTGAAACCCTCATGGACACGCCTGCCCTTCCCCAGCCAGACCGGACATTCTTCATTGGCCTCATCGCAAACGGTGACCACAAGGTCAAATTCGTCATTCCGAAATTGCTCTACATTTTTAGATGCACCGGTATGTTCAATGCCGATTTCATGCAATACACGGATTGCCATTGGGTGGACAGAGCCGGTAGGGTGAATGCCCGCTGAAAACGCCTGCCACTCCGAGTAGCGGGCGTTGACAATTGCTTCGGCCATCTGCGAGCGGCAGGAATTTCCCGTGCAGAGGAAAAGCACTTTGCGTGTCATAAGTCAGTTCTTCCAAAACTCGCTGTTCGTATCGTTGATCTCGGTCAGTTCACCGGTAACAATGAAAACCGTACGTTCACAGATATTCGTCACCCGGTCTGCAAAGCGTTCCAGGTTGTGAGCCGTCCACAGCAGCCAGTTGGCGCGCTCGATGGTTTTCGGGTCGCCGATGACGATCGTCATCAGCTCACGATAAACCTGGTTATAGAGTGCGTCCACTTCATCGTCTTCCACAGGTATCCTGCGCGACGTCTCAATATCTTCGTTGACGAAAGCGGTCAACGCCCGGTGCAGCATATCCGCGCCCTTTTCCGCCATCCGCGGCACATCGATCAACGGTTTAAGGAGGGGAGGTCTCCCATACGGATGTTAATATTCGCTATGCCCTTGGCGTAATCACCCATGCGTTCCAGCTCGGAGTTGATCTCCATGATCGAAGCCAGCAAACGCAGGTCGTGTGCCATGGGCTGCTGTGTAGCGATCAGCACCATCAACTTGTCTTCGATCTCGAAACGCTTCTTGTTTATCTCTCTATCGTTATCCAGGATTTTTTCAGACGCCTTTATATCGCGTTTCTTGAGCGCTGCCACAGATTCAATAATAGCCTGCTCCACCATTGAGCCAAGCATTAGAATATCGTCTTTAACTTGCTTGATCTCGGTCTCAAATGTTTTTCTAAGCATAAAACCTCTTATTTCCTATTGCGACCAGAGTGTCTAAATGGTACTAAGATCCAATTCAATCCATTATAAGTAATATACTGGATTGTGCAATGGGGACGGTATCCTTATCCAAACCGTCCGGTGACATAATCTTCAGTACGTTTGTCCTTGGGGTTGGTAAAAATAAGGTTTGTCTCATTAAATTCGATCATCCGTCCAGCGCGTTGATCGTCGATCATCATCATGGCTGTATAGTCGGAGACACGCGCAGCTTGCTGCATGTTATGGGTAACGATGATGATCGTGTATTCCTTGGCAATATCATGCATCAACTCTTCGATGCGCAGCGTGGAGATCGGGTCGAGGGCAGAAGCGGGTTCGTCCATTAAGATGATTTCGGGTTCGACGGCCAGAGCCCTTGCAATGCACATACGCTGTTGTTGGCCGCCCGAGAGCGAGAAGCCGCTCTGGTGCAGCTTATCCTTCACTTCATCCCATAATGCAGCCTGACGGATGGACTTCTCAACAAGCTCGTCCAGATCGGCCTTGCGTCGGATCCCATATAAACGCGGACCATAAGCCACATTGTCATAAATACTTTTCGGGAAGGGATTGGGCCGCTGGAAGACCATACCTACACGACGGCGAACGTCCACGACGTCTATGCCTTTGGTATTGATATTCTCACCATCCAGAAGGATTTCACCTTCCATTCGCGCGCTGGGAGTAAGGTCGTTCATTCGATTAAAAGACCGGAGTAAGGTTGATTTTCCACAACCGGATGGACCGATAATGGCGGTGATTCTATTTGCATGCACAGAAACATTGATCTCGGCCAGCGCCCGAAATTTCCCGTAAAAGACCGATAGATTCTTAACATCCACTTTACTGATCGAACTGGCATCCTGCGCCGTGTTTTTTGCAAGAGTGATTTTAGTTTCCATTTAATTATCCCTGAAGTGCGCGCTTGCGGGATTCGACCCACAAACGCGCTACGATTTCGATCAAGAGCACAAAGGACATTAACACCAGTGCCACCCCCCACGATTGGTCGATCCGTTCAGGGTAGGGCTGTTGGGCGTACTTCCACAATGTCAGCGGAAGCGAGTCAACCGGTTGGTTGATGATGCGTCCCATAATGGCGAATAAACTCTCGTGAGACTGTATTCCGCCACGGACGATTTGTCCAACATCATACTGGTCATTGCCCAAAGCAGTAAATAGAAGCGGGGCTGTTTCGCCGGCCGCCCGGGAGATCGCCAGTAAAAAGCCTGTGATAATTCCATTGAGCGCTGCCGGGAAAACAACGTTTATCGAAGTTTTCCATTCCGGTGCACCCAATCCGAGTGAGCCTTCACGCAAGGTATGCGGCACCAGTTTGAGCATCTCTTCCGTGGTACGGATAATGATGGGTAGCATAAGGATGGCTAAAGCCAGGCCGCCTGCCAGGGCGGAATAATGTTTTGAAGGAACAACTATTATCACGTACACGAAAAGGCCCATGACGATGGAGGGTACTCCGGAAAGTACGTCTGTACTAAATCGTAATGCAATTCCGAGCGGCGTATTCGGGTTGCGTGCAGCATAAAAAGCCGCTAATACACCTGGCGGTATGGCAAACAGGCATGCCAAAATTGTAAGTACAATCGTGCCTTCGATCGAAAACAAGACACCACCGCCCGCCATGCCGAGCGGCCGCGATAATTGCGTGAAAAAGTTCAGGTTGATGGTTTTTCCACCACGATAGATTACGTAACCGATGATCCAGAACAACGGCACCAAGGCTATCAAGGTCAGAATACCGGTAATGGAAAGCATGACGGCGTTTACGATTCTGCGTCGTCGTAATTGGGAAGTCTGATTCTCGGCAATGAGCTCCTGAAAGCGTGTCATGCACGTGTCTCCTGAGGCGTCCGCCGCGCAACCTGCCATACCAGAAAACGCGCGATCAGGTTCAGGATGAGTGTGATGATAAACAGGGTGAGGCCGATTTCGATCATCGCTTCCGTGTGGAGTTGCGAGACTGCCTCTTTGAATTGGTTGGCAAGCAGGCTGGCCATGGTGGAGCCTGGTTTGAGCAGCGAGTTGGTGGCCTCGAGCGAGTTTCCAATGACCATGGTCACAGCCATCGTCTCTCCAAGGGCTCGCCCTAGACCGAGAATGATCGCACCAAGGATACCGGACAGGCCATAGGGAACCAAAACCTGCGAGATCATTTCCCAGCGCGTCGCTCCGATTCCCATGGCGGCCTCGCGTTGACTATTGGGAATGGCAAGAAATACGTCGCGGCTGACTGCAGTGATGGTTGGGATGATCATAATTGTCAGGATCATCGCGGCCGCTAACCGGGAGGAGCCGCTTAAGGGTATCGGCCCGGTAAAAAAAGAATTTAACAATGGCACTTGTCCGAAGGCAGTGAACAAACCCTGTCCGAACGGTACAACCACCTGGGGTAGGAAGATGAATATTCCCCACAAGCCGTAGACGACGCTCGGGATGGCGGCTAATAACTCGATCATCCAATTGAGTGGCAGACGCAATTGCTCAGGACATAACTCAGCAAGAAAAATAGCAATGCCCAAACTGATTGGAACCGCCAGGATGATCGCAAATATCGAGGTGATCAAAGTCCCGTAGATAAAAGCCCACGATTGAAAGACGTTTGTTATCGGATCCCAAGTGGCATTGGATGTAGGCAGGATGAAAGCCCAGCCAAGTTTTGCATGCGCCTCGGCTGACTGCTGCCATAACATCCAACCGATGGCTAAAACGAGTGCAAGAACGAGAAGAGATGCCAGGTTTATCACCCCGGACCACGGAATATCACCATGATGTGTTATCAGCTTCAGCCGCGTCGTCCAGTGGTTTTTTTGTGGAATAGAAATCGCTTTCATACCAGTCCTGTTAGAGTTTCTGATAAACACAGATAATATCGTAATCCATAAGTCTCGTCACGATGAATAAAAATTCCAGGCTTACCTTATGTATAAAGTCAACGGAGGGCCTCCCATTTATAACATAGAGAGGCCCTCCTTGGACTATTGAAAAACGTCAGGTTCTAGTGAGTCATGACGGGTTGGCCGTTGCAGGTCACCTGGCCGAGTGTGGTAAGCACTTGCTGCAAAACTGCATCGGGCAGCGGAACGAAACCAAGGTCTGTGGCCCGCTTGGTGGCAATCGGGTCTGTCAAAACCCAGTGGATGTATTCCACAAGTTTCGAAGCCTTGACGCAGTCGGTCATGCTGGTCTGGTGAATGATGATGTAGGTATAGCCAGCGATCGGCCAGGAGCCATCTCCTGGTGCGTTTACGATGACGGCGGTCAACTGCGGAGTGAAGGCAGTGGCAAAGTCTGTCATGGCAGCCTTGGTGCTATCCGGAGTGGCTGAAACCGTCTTGCCGGCCTTATTGACCATTTGTGCAAAAGCCAATTTATTGGAGACCGCATAGGCATATTCAACATAACCTATGGAATCAGGTGTGTTCTGAACCGCGGCAGCCACACCTTGGTTTCCGTTGCCACCGACACCGCTCCCGGCCTTGTCAGCAGGCCAGTTGATCGTCGTGCCATGACCGACAGTCCAGGCACTGCTGAATGATGTCAGTGCATTGGTAAAGATTTCTGTAGTGCCCGATCCGTCCGAGCGATGCACAACAGTGATCTGTTTCGCCGGCAGCTTGGAGGCAATATCCGGGTTTAAGGCGGCAATGGCAGGGTCATTCCACTTGGTAATGGTGGCATTGTAGATGCCAACCAAAGTATTTCCGTCCAAAATGAGGGCGGGGCCTTTGGGATCCAATTCAGGAATGTTATAGCTCATTACTGTTGCACCAGCCAGGAAAGGATACATCTGCAGGTCCTTGCCGTCGGCGGTTTCCTGGTCGGATAGGACTGCGTCTGAGCCAGCAAAATCAACAGTGCCATCAATAATGGCTTTCTTGCCCGCGCCTGAACCTGTCGGCTGATAGTTGATAGCCACCGCGGGATCAACAAGGGGAAAAGCGTAGGCATATTCACTCTCAGCCGGCGCCTGGAAAGTGCTCCCTGAACCGTTGAGTGTGACTGAGCCTGGAGCAAGGGGCGTCGGAGACGGGGTCACAGCGGGTGCCTGCGTTGCTTGAACAACAGGGGCCTGAGACGCTGTCGGTGTCGCGGCAGTTCCACAAGCTGTTAAAACAAAGCTTACTGCTACTGCAATGAAAACGAACGAACGTAGAAATTTCAACATTTCTTTTCTTCTCCTTTTAGGGTATTTATTTCTCTAAACATGTTATCAGCCGGCTTTTAATACCAATGGAATAACATGTTAACATCTGGTTAAATTTCATATATTTTGATCAAGTTGAAAGTAATAAAAATTTTAAACGACACTGCCTGCCCTCACCCTGGGCAGGCAGTGTCGTCGTAAGGAAAACAAAAGGAGGAGAAAAAACGCTGTTAGACTTTTTCTTTTCTTTCCTGTACATGCAATTCAAAAAACGGGATCGGATTCTCTTCGTCCCACGACCAGGTGCTCAGGTCGGTCACAGCCCGATAAGCGGTCAGGTCCAGGTGCAAGAGGCGTGACCGATACGCAGCCCTCTGCCAACGCACCGATATCGGTACCGCGCTCAGGGACGCCGGTCGGTGCATCACCCGCGATCCAATAATAAGGACGGCCGCGCGGGTCAACACCTTCATCCAAGCGGCTGTGATATACGCGCAACCCCTGGCGTGTTAAACGGAAGCCGCGTATCTCTTCGTCTTTCAGAAGAGGTACGTTTACATTCAAAAGGATCTCCGACGGCAGGCCATTTTCGATGACATGTTGGATGACTTTACTTGCAGCCCGCGCGGCGGGGCCGAAATCAATGTCAGCAAGGTGACCCTCGATGGTTTCCAGTGAGACTGCGATGCCCGGCACATTGGCGATCACGGCCTCCATCGCAGCGGTTACGGTCCCGGAATAAGTTACGTCATGGCCAAGGTTTGCTCCCACGTTTATTCCGGAAACGACCAGGTCGATCGGTTCTTTGAAATACCCAAGTGTGGCAAGCGCCACACAATCCGACGGGGCACCGTCACTGGCAAAGGCCTTCGAGCCATCTGCCAGGATAAACTCACGCACGCGCAGCGCGCGGTCCAGTGTTTTAACATGTCCGCCTGCCGACCAATTTCGATCCGGCGCCAGGATGCTGACTTTTCCAAGTTTACGCATTTCCTGGGCAAGTGCCAATAATCCCGGCGCAAGTACGCCGTCATCGTTTGTGACGAGAATATGCTTATTCATATAGAATTTTTAAATATCCTTCTCGACCTATCAATTACTGGCGTCGCTTTTGAGAAACATCTATCCCAAAGACCGTCAGGGTTAATAACGTTACAACCAGTAGAAATATGATATCCATGTTCATAGTACTCCTTTATTTCCACCCATATCTTAGTCCAGTAGCTTTAAAAGCGACCTAAGAACCGGTTAACATTTGGTAAACAATATTGTTAAGCTTTGATCCCTTAAAACTACAAAAGCCTGGAGGATGTCCAGGCTTCTGCACCGAAACTTTGTGAATAAATTTACAAAGAAAGCCACTCTATAAGAAAATTTCACAAGACCTTGCGGGATGGTAAAGAAGAATGTGCTTCCCTGTCCTTCCACACTGTCCGCCCATATTTTTCCGCCATGCGCTTCGACAATGTGACGGGCAATGGATAAGCCCAGTCCTGTCCCGCTGCCTGCCCGCGACTTATCAACCCGATAAAAGCGCTCGAAGATCCGCGGCAAATCGTCGGCAGGTATGCCAATACCGGTGTCCTTGACAGCAAATTGTACTGCCCCTTCTGCGGGTTCAGCAAACAGGACCACTTCACCACCCGGGCGTGTAAATTTGACCGCGTTATGGATCAAATTGACCAATACTTGCTCCAGTCGGGAGTGGATCGGCTCGGAGACTCGGTATTTCATCTCTGCATTCGACCTGCAAGTCCAGCCCAACCCGTTCGGCTTGCATCTTCATTCGCTCGGCCGCGGACTGCAATAATTCATGCGGGGACACGCTTTTGAAGGTTCAACTCCACCTGTCCCGACTCGATTCGCGAGAGATCGAGCAGTTCCTGTGCCATCTGTGTCAGCGCATCGACTTCGGTGACCATCCGGTCCAGGAAACGCGGCGCCACTTCCGGGTCCGATAGCGCGCCGGTTTGCAAAGTCTCTGTCAGCGCTTTTAAGGAAGCGAGCGGCGTTCGGAGCTCGTGCGAGATATTGGAAATAAAGTCACGGCGGACGGTTTCAAGCCGGCGGACGCGCGTCAAATCCTGGGCCAAGCAGCAGGCTTCCACCGGCATGTTGATCGGGGATCACAATGAGTTGCAAGAACTGGTGCCGGGTGGGGATCTCAACCGACTCGCTTTGCAATTCATTCGTTTTTTGGCAGCGGCGCCAGGCTTCGACGAGTTGATGGTTGCGGAGGACTTCGGTAACACTCCGGCCAACTGGCTCCGGTGTTTCAAACAACCGGTGAACGGCCGGGTTGGCAAATTGGATTTGTCCGTCCGAATTCGGCGATGAGCACGCCATCGGTCATTTGGTCAAGCACAGTGGCCAGACGGTTGCGTTCTGAGTTGATTGTGGAAAGTTGCAGGTTGAGGTTATCGACCAGCCAATTGACGGTGTTGGATAAGGTTTCCAGCCCCATTCACTTCGACGGGGAGATGTGTCGGTTGTCGTCTAATGCTGTTTGAATATTCATCCAAATGGCGCTGCAGCCCATAATATTGCCAGGCCAACCACTAAAGCGATCAGCGTCAGGAAGATAATGATTATCAAATAAATTAATGGCATAATGACTGGCCGCTTTCAGCCTTCGAACCTGTACCCGCCGCCTCTAACCGTGATGATCCGGGTTGGGCTGCCGGCTTCTGCTTCGATCTTTTGCCGGAGCCATCTCACATGCACGTCTACCGTACGGCTGTCGCCGATATAATCCCAGCCCCATACGCGTTCGAGAATAAACTCGCGTGAGAGCATTTGACCCTTATGTTCGGCCAGAAACAGAAAAAGTTCATATTCTTTTGGTTTGAGCTGGAGTGGCTTTCCATCAAGCGTTACTTCCCGTCGCGTTACGTCGATCAACAGGTTGTCGAAAGTAAGTTTCTCATGCGGTATGGAGGCTGCCTCGGCCTGCTCTTCTCGCAGCATGCGTGTCCGGCGCAGTTGCGCCTTGACGCGTGCCATCAGCTCCCGCATCGAGAAAGGCTTGGTAAGGTAATCGTCCGCCCCAACTTCCAGACCCACCACGCGGTCGATCTCGTCATCCCGAGCCGTCAGCATCAGGATCGCGGTGGTCATCTCTTTGCGAAGTATTCGGGCAACTTCAAAACCGTCCAATTCGGGGAGCATTAAGTCGAGCACGATCAGGTCGGGTCTTAAACGGCGCGCGATCTCGACGGCAGAGCGACCATCGCCCACTGCTTCAACGATGTAACCCTCCTTTTTCAAGTTATAGGCCAGGGTTTCCTGCAAGGACGGTTCGTCTTCAACAACGATGATAGTTTCAGGCATGACTAATTTAATCCTTCTGGATTATAAGCCAGGCGGGCAACTATTCTTTAACACGAAGTTAACAACTGGGTGCTCAATTTTCATAAAAATACGGAAACACCATCCGTATTTTTATTCATTTCAATTCCAATTCCGTCCTTACCGTACCCGCCCGTTCATGGCGGGCGATCAATTTCACCTGACCGCCATTTGGCGCATAAAGCACCCACTCAACTTTCAAACGCTCTTGTGTGCTTTCCGTGGAGAAGTTAAGCATTGCCTCTTTGTATGCGCGGCCTTCCAACTGACCGGGTTCCTCACGCGGTTTCCCGGTTTCAAGTTTTGCCCCTTTGGGCAATGTGATCTCACAGATCACGCCGCGCAGCTTCTTCTCCAGGGCCTTCTTTGTAACGTACGTTGGCAGCCAGCCCGTATTCTCGACCACCAGCCGTACGCGATATGTTCCACCGCCCAGGGATGTGGCAGTCGCCTGCCGAAGCTCTAATTTCGGCGAAATTAACGCCTGCCATATCAACCAATCCGGGAATGATTTGATCTCGCTTTCAAGAAAACTGCCGGGTGGATTTGTCCATGTATGCAGCCAGTCCCAGCCTCCCAGTTCGACTTTTCCTAACTGAGGGTGATCGAACTCAAACCAATCCACATATCCTGCATCGCCCAAATTCTTGTCGCTCCATTTGAGCACCTTAAGCTCATCCTCCACGGGATGTTCGCGGAACCAATCCATATATTTATAACCCTTCAACCCGGCTTCTTTTAACGGACTCCACAGTTCAACTGTCCAACCGAAGACTCCCAGATGGTCGTAGGTCCACGTATCGAAAGCGCCGGTTGTCACTTTCTTGGGGTGATAAAGAAAATCATGATAAACCGAAACATTTGCGTAGCCTGTCATCTTTGTGCCCTGGTCCCCGATCTTTTGGTACGTCCACAGATCTTCGGAAGGGAATGCTTCGTCCGGGCGGTCATCATATGGCCGCAGGAGAACCGCGCTGAAACGTATGAAAAGTCACGACGCCTGTGATGTTTGGATGTTTGACAATAAAGTCCACCAGATTACGCGATTCGGGTTCACTGACGGGATAAGGCCCGGCACCGGATTGTTCGGCTTCCTGTTTCCATACCACAGGAAAGTTGCGATTAAGATCGAGACCCTCTTTGGGACTTCGGATTTCGATCGTGGCACCGTCATAATTCTTCAATAACCCTTCCGGCAGCACCCGATAATACTTACCGCCGGTTTCGGCGGGATCGCGCCGGATGAGTAAACGCGGTTCTTTCGGATGCTTTTTCCAGCTTCCGTTTGTATCGGGGATACGCATGGACAGGATTCGCCCGTCGCCATCGATATCTTCTTCGAACAACCCGTCTACCGGTTCTTCATCATAGGGATAAGGCCTGGTGCTCGAACGGACGACCTTTGGCTTGTCTGCCAGTGCCCACTCGGCCCCATCGGGATTAACACGCGGTACGATATAAAAGGCCCGCGTATCTAGGGCCTGTGTGATTTGTTTATCCTTGCCATATTTCGTGACAAGCGTATAAATATGATACAGTGCTGCCGCGGACGCGGCAACTTCCGAAGCATGGATATTACCGTCAACCCATAAAGCAGGTTTTTCTGCATCGGGGCCGGATTTAAAATTGGTGACAGTCACCAACCAGACTGTACGACCCTCATAGCTTTTGCCTATGCTTTCCAGTTTGAGAAGGTTGGGATATTCTTTAGCGTATTGTTTAAGAAGGCGGGTAAGTTCGTCATAGCGAAGATATTTATTGAAATTAGGTTTCCGCATGGTCCCTCCGTTTCATAAAAAGACGCTGGAAAATCCTAGATCAGGTTGAGACATACATAAAACGAAATACAATAATTCATCTATTAAACAAAAATCCGCGTAAATCCATGAGGCCACCGCAAAGAGGTGTATCAATCGCTAAGTTTGCTTAATACGCCAGGATTCTTTAAACCGTCCTATATGAAAGTCTCAGAGTTCGCAGTAAACCTAAAGAATTCCCTCGCGTTAATCTTTTCTTTTCTCTACTCCCTATTCTTTCGATTTGCTTAACCTCTCTTCATTCACCTCCCGATACAAACCCCGCAGGGAGCTGTAAAGTCGTTTGTAAGCCCGGTAGAGGTCGTCGTAACATTCAGCATTGGATGCTTGCGGTTCGAATTCGCGACCTACCAGGACGATTTTCTTCAAGGATTCAAAATCGGGATACACACCGAGCCCCACGGCTGCCGTGAGGGCAATACCCACCGCGCCGGCTTCCAACGGGTCGGCTACAGTCTCAACCCTTCTTCCGGTCACGTCCGAAATGATCTGCATCCATGGCCAGCCTCGCACTCCCCCGCCAATTAATCGTAATACCGGCAGGGGATAATTAAATTTCTTTTCGACGATCTCGATTATCCACCGCAGGTTATAAGCGATACCCTCGTAAACGGCCCGCAGTAAATGCTCGCGGGTATGGTCGGCGCTTAAATTAAAGAAAGTGGATCGCACCCAGGTGTCTGTGATGGGACTGCGCTCTCCGTACATCCAGGGCGTATAGATCAAGGAACCGGAGCCGGGGGGTATCGTCAGCACCTTTTCGTCCATCAACGCATAAACATTGGGTACCTTCGGGTCGGCTTTTTCGGCCTTGTAAAACTCATCTGCGATCCATTTGAGGCAAGCCCCTGCGGTCTCCATTTCGGCGAACAGCAGCGATTTTTTCGGGTCGGACGCCTGCAAACTGGCAACCCCATCGTGACCGGTGGGGTTTTTGCGTGTTGTGACCCCTACCCAGCCGGATGTACCCAAATAAATATGTCCGTCACCTTCCGCAACCGCTCCTGAGCCGGTAGCCGCTGCCTGGGCATCTCCACCGCCGCCAAACACAGGTGTACCTTCCAGCAACCCGCACTCACGCGCCGCTTCAGCGGTTAAACCCCCAACCCGGTCGATGGAGCGTACTAGGGGCGGAAACTTGCGAATATCCAAGCCCATGTAACCGATGATCGAGCGCAGCCAATCTTTTTTACCCAGGTCGAAACCGAATGCCGAAGCACACGACCATTCGAATACCTGTCTGCCTGTCGCCCGGTAAAGGAGATAACCGTTTACGTCCAGAAAGCAGGTCATTTCCCGGTAAATATCGGGTTCATTCTCCTTGAGCCACAGCAATTTAGGCAGGCCATCCTTACCGGAAAGTTCCGCTCCCGCGATGACTGCAAAGACGCTCCGGCCAAGAAATTTGTTCATGATACGCGTGGCTTGTTCGGGGGCCCGTGCATCCAGCCAGATAATAGCCGGACGCAGGGGCTGGCCGGTGGACGCCATGGGGACGATACCCAGGAGCTGTGTAGCGTGCACCATCCCAACAACATTCGCCGGCGCAATCCCGCTGGATTGAAGCACCTGGCGGATACTTGAGACGATGGCATGCCACCAATCTTCAGGTTCCTGTTCCGCCCAGCCAGGACGCGGATAATGGACTTCATAAGGAGCAAAAGCGGTGGCAAGTACATTTCCACCGGTATCCACCAACACCGCCTTATTTCCGCTTGTGCCTACATCGTGAGCCAGTATATAGTCCATTACGCTTCTCCGTGTTGCCCTTAAGATTATTGTACGTTCGACCCGGATCCTATCCTTAAAACGGTTCCTTCTGGAATTACGGATAGACTCCTATTTGTTCAGGCGGTGATATATACCCTTCATTTGCTTGTAGATCTGCGTAAAAACTTCGAAGCGTTCATCGTATAAAGTCCGGTTTTCGGCCTGTGGTTTAAAGCCCTTTTTGATTTTCACCAGCTTCGGCACGTCATGAAATGAGATTTCACCGAGTCCCACTGCTCCAATCCACGCTGCGCCGCGCGCATTGGCATAAATCGGATCCTTCACCTGCTTGATCTCGACCTTCATTACATCGGCAAAGATCTGGCACCACACATCCGATTGCGCCCCACCCCCTACGATGTTCATGGATTCCACTTTACGATCGAGAAATTTTTCCACGGGCAGCAACAACCAGCGTGTATTATAAGCAACGCCTTCGAGAAAGGCGCGTAGGATGTCTTCGCGCGTGTTGTTTAGCGAAATGTTATTAAGCCCGGCCCGTAAGTGATGGTCGTCCACAGGTGCGCGCTCGCCCCAGATCCATGGCGTATAGATCACACCATGGCTGCCAGCAGGGACGCGTTCGGCCATGCGGTCCAGCACTTTGAAAATATCGGGGACGGCCGCTTCTTGCAGCAATTCATCCTTGTGATAGAGAATATTATCGCGCAGAAAAGTCAGGTTGCCGCCTGCGGTGGCCTGCAGGGCTGTCAGTAAATAGCGGCCGGGGATGGCGCAGGGTACCGAGGCGAGCGAGGCTCCGATATCGGTCTTTTTATACGGTACGTGTGCAGCCATCCACGAAGACGTTCCAATATAGAGGTGTGCGGTGTAATCCTCCACCGCGCCGGCCCCGATGGCTGCGGCTGTGTTATCGATTGCGCCTGCCACAACCTGGACGTCGGATGAAAGTCCGAGCGCCTCGGCCACCTCTTTTTCAAAGTCCCCAACACCGTAGTACACGGCACGATCTCAGGCAGTTTGGCGGGGTCGACGCCGCAGTCCCTTACAAGGCTGGAGTCATAATGGACGGCATCAGGGTCTCTCTGGTCCGTCACCCAGGAAGTCAGGATCGAGTCGAACGTCGCGGCGAAACGTCCTGTAAGGCGCAGGTTGAGAAAGTCCAATACATTTAGAAATTTATAGGTCCGCGCATACACATCCGGGAAATGATCGCGCACCAGCAGCATGTGCGCAGCGGGGTCTTTACCGGTAGGTGATGGCATTCCACCAGTCAGGCGCACCCAGCGCAATATTTTAAAAAGGTCGATCCCATCCAGGTTGATCAATCCGCCAAACTGTTTTCGCAGGTACGGTGCGCCGCGCATGTCCATCCACAGGATGCAGTTCATGAGCGCCTTGCCATCCTTATCAACCGGGATGGTGCCTTCGCCCTGTGTGGAGCAACATACCGCCCTGACAGCACTTGCCTTTACCAGTTTCCGCTTCGTCAACCGCCGCGCGGCGGTCATGAATGCTTTCCACCACTCATCGGGCGATTGCTCCGTGCCGCCGTCGGGTGTGATATAGAGTTTTATCGGTTCGGATTCCCAGCCTAGTACTTTGCCGCTTACAGTGATGAACGCTACCTTCATGCTGGACGTACCCAGGTCAACGGCAAGAATTGTGGATTCTGTCATGGAAGGCTCCAAAAAAGGATTTTACAAAGTACTGCGAAGCAGGTTATGGAATAATATTGATTAGGACCCTATTTTACGTATAGACTCTAAATATTGCTTATCATCTTGCTCTTACGGTTGTAATAAATAGTTGAGATTTATAAAGTGCAATAAGTTCGTGCCTTACCATGAAACAATAACATAGTACAACAAAAAAAACCAGTGGAGCCACCGAAAAGGTGCCGGCGTAGATCGGAGGTCAGCATCAATTTACCGTGGTCAACCGGACAAAATGGACATAACGGATTGCAAGGTTAAAAATCTCTATTCACATCGTACCCGTAGGGTATCTCCGATCATCCCCGGTGAATTTATAAGAAACACCCCCTAACACTTTGATAAGACCTCATCGAACCTCGCCAACGCGTCGTCTATCACTTCGTCCGTATCAGCCATGGAAGTATACATGCGCGAACCCGCCAGTGTGACCAATCCTTCTGCCATATATGCAGCCCCCATCTCTTCCATCATATTCCTGCGCGGCTTAAGTTCCCTGAGCAGCCTTATCGGGTGCTTGAGGTCCAGCAGCATGACACCGGACGTCTCAAGATGTACGATCGAGCCTTGATTATAAGTCACGAAAGGCAAGCCATACTTATCGATGATTTTTTGCAGACCCTTGGTCAACCGGTCACCGGCTTGGCCAGCGATCACGGGTGCATTCGTGCGTTCCATTTCGAGCAGGGCGTGATAACCCGCCACACAGGAAAGCGGATTAGCCGAAAGTGTCCCACCGACATAGGCGCGCTCACCCGCTCCGCCGATTCCCGCCGCGAAACACATGATCACATCCCGTCGTCCGCCGATTCCGCCTGCCATCGGGTAACCACCAGTGATGCACTTACCAAAGATGGTCAGGTCAGGTTTGACATTGAAGTACCCCTGCGCGCCGCCCATGCCTATACGAAAGCCCGTCACAACCTCATCGAAGATCAAAAGAGCACCGAACTCGTCGCACAGCTCTCGGACTTTCTGGTTGAAGTCGAACGGCACCGGTCTTGTGCCACTTTCGGGTCCGACCGGTTCGACGATCACCGCCGCTGTTCCACCGCGTATAAGGTTAAACATCAAATGCCGCTTGAGGGCGCTCAAACTGTTCGGATAGAACTCTTCCGTGGCACCGCTGGCGCCACGGGGGATGCCCTTCGCTTCCAGTCGGCCCGTACCGGGAACGTGCAAACCATAGATCATCTGGTCGCTCCAGCCATGATAAGCCCCGCCGACCTTGATGACATATTTTTTCTTTGTAAAGGTGCGCGCCGCACGGATGGCAGCCATCACCGCTTCGGTTCCTGAACCTACCATCCGGAACATTTCGATGGAAGGCATAAATCGCTGGACGAGTTGCGCCAGCTTTAATTCGTATTCGTGAAAAAGCCCAGTCACTGGGCCGCACGACCTGAGTAACTCAAAGACTTTTTCACGCAGCGGAGCGTAGTTGCTTCCCAACATGGTCGGGCCGCCCGCTTGGAGGAAGTCAATATAGCGGTTGTCGTCCGCATCCCAAAGATAAGCGCCATCGGCTTTTTCCATGGCGAGTGGAAACGGGTAATTAAAAGCCAGGTTATGCTGGACACCGCCGGGGATGATCTCTTTGGCTTCGTCCGTTAATTCTTTCGAACGCTTGCATTTAGTATCATAGTAGTTCAGGTACTCCTGCATTTTTTCGCGTTTAATAGGGCGGATCGGCTGGCTGATCAGTGCATTAAGCTTGGCGTAAACTTCATCCACCTTGGGATATTCAGATATGCCGTATTGTTGTGTTGTCATGGTTTCTCCAGGTTTCTATTCCCCTTGCATCTCAAGGACGCCTTTTTCGACCTTCTTTTGGTCGGAACGTAATTTTGAGAAGGCGATCTCGCGGATCGGCAGTGGGATCTTGCTCACATTCCGGTCGGTGCATAATGCCAGCAAATAAGCAAGTGAACACTTTTCCAGGATCTCGACGTTGTGTGCCGCACGCTCAACGTCATGGCCAAAACACAGTGCGCCGTGGTTCTGCATGATGAAGGCATTATTATGGTTTTTGACGTGTCTGGCGATGGTGTTTTTTAGAAAGCCCGTACCCGATGGCGCGTAAGGGATGATCTCCACCGTCCGGCCCAGGAACCGCGCCTGCTCATCGAATAACGCCGGGATCGGCGCATTGATAAGGGATAGCGCGCTGGCGTAAACCTGGTGCGTGTGGACGACCGCGTTTACGTCCGGGCGGGTCTGATAAATGGCGCAGTGCATGGCGCTTTCCACCGATGGCTTGAGCTTGCCTTCCAACGCATGGATATCAAAGTCCAGGACGCAAACGTCATCGGGGACCATTTTCATGTAATCATAGTTTGTGGGGGTAATGGCAAATGCATCCTGTCTTGGTATCCGTATCGACAAGTTACCCCCTGTGGCGATGAGATAACCTTTTTGGGTTAACATTTGCGCAGTGGTAACAATTTGTTTTTTAATGTCGTCGTATTGTCCCATACACTCTCTCCATATGATCTTAACGTTGTAAAGATTATATGGCAATATCTTGACGTCGTCAAGTTTAAGGTCTAAGATTTCATTATGCCGCGTAAAAACTATCATCACGGTGACTTGAAAAACGCCCTCATCAAGGCGGGAATACAAATCCTCTCGAAGGAAGGCCTGGGGGGGCTGAGTTTGAGGAGAGTGGCAAAGAAAGCAGGTGTCAGCCACACCGCGCCTTATGCTCATTTTGCTGATAAGCAGGCTTTGATCGCGGCCATCTCGACGCAGGGATACCACCTGCTATACGAACAGCTTACCTCCGCGGTGGAAACCAATCACGGTAACCCACAAAATATGCTGGTCGAAGTTGGTTGGGCATACGTCCGATTCGCCCTCAAAGACCCTGAGCTTTTCAAGGTCATGTTCTCAGGCGTGATCGAACAGGAAAAAGATTACCCCGATTTCAGGGAAATATCGCAAAAGAATTTCCAGTTGTTAGTCGGTCTTGTTAAAACTTACCAGGAAACCGGTTTGCTTGCTCCGGAGCCTGCGGATCTGGTTGCCGTCAGATTATGGAGCCTGGTCCACGGGTTCATCATGCTGCTTTTAGAGGGCCAAATCTCACATACCCTGCTCGACCGTATGAGCATTAAAGAACTGTTTATCTTTATGATAAATGATGTCGCCAAGATGAGTGTGGATGTCGTGGAAATTCAGACACCTTAAGACGCAAAAGGTCTTTACACCGATTCAATACAAATTCAGCCGTAATATATCTGCCTGAACAGTGTCATTAATTGCAAAGCAGACCTTTCGGGTCTGCCAGGGACATTAATTAAATTTTCCGAACATCAATAATATCCAAAGCCACATAAACAAGGCGCTGCATGTACGCGAATGGCCCGCGCGATAACGTGCAGGCCATTCATTAAATTAATCTTTTCTCTGATAT
>CAVWHR010000040.1:0-327144 GCA_963754835.1 uncultured Chloroflexia bacterium
CCAGGACCCGTAGCTGATGGACATCCCGATAAAAAGATATTTTTAGCAGCTAGAAATATTAAAAACATCCATTGATGATGCAAGAAATCTGAACGTATTGGATTTGCTTAATAGCAAGTATTTATTAATCACGAAGGAAACAATTAAGACAATACAAGATACATTTGCGAAAGCATAATAAACTACTAATTTACTAATCTGTCCGAATATACGAACACAGATTAGTATATTAGTAATAATTCGTAATTTAGTAGTTTTATGGCATTATTAGATTTTTTAAAAAACAAAAAGTCAGTGGAGAAATCAAAAAAACCGGTAAAAAAGGCTGAAAAGTTTTGGTTGCTAAAAAAACAGACCAGTAAAAAAAGAACCTACCGCGGTTAAGGCTCAGGCAAGGCAAAGTAAAAAATGCAAAGTTTTCATACGAAGCCATAAAACAGCCGCACATATCTGAAAAAGCCAGTTATTTAGCTGAAAAAGACCAGTATATATTTGAAGTTTCGCCAAATTATAATAAAAAAGAAATTAAAAAATGCAGTAGAAGGAATTTATGGAGTGGATGTTTTATCGGTAAATATGATAAAAATTCCGGCAAAAAAGAGAAGATTGGGCAGGACAGAAGGGTTTTAGAAAAGCTTATAAAAAAGCAGTAGTTAAAATAAAAGAAGGTCAAAAGATAAATAGAGAATTTATATAATATGAAAATATATAAACCAACAACACCAGCAAGAAGGGGAATGACAGGAATAGATTTCTCTCAGCTTACAAAAAAGAGGCCAGAGAAAAGTCTTTTGAAATACGTAAAAAGAAATGTTGGCAGAGTCAAGTTCAGGCAGAATAACAGACAAGGCACAAAGGCGGAGGAGTAAAAGAATTGTACAGAATTATTGAATTTTCACAGACAAAAATGGATTTTCCCGCAAAAGTGACTTCTCAGAATCATGAAGGAGCGGATGAAGTTCGTACCCATCAAGTACGAAATAATCGCCTGCCATGTGGATATGGGCTTCGAATGGGTTAGAAAAGATCTACTCGTCGAGCACTTTGGAGAAAGAGGGCGTTAGATGTCGTGACTCAGCCGTCTGATGCTTTGTACAAGAGGGCGAACCCTTTGGCTGTTTCTGGTGCAGCTGGAGCAGGCGCAAGAGATTCTTCGCGATGGCGAAGGAGCTGGGCTGCTCCAAAATAGCCCTGGGCCACCACATGGATGACATCACCGAAACCCTTCTCCTGAACCTCCTCTTCAGCGGGGCCTGCACCGGCAGTAATGTCAGCAGTCAGCATCAATCGATCGTTTTCAGGGACACCTGCCGCACTGAGAGTTTCTTCCTCTTTCAGCTCGCGGCCAAGCGCTTTGCTATCGAGGCGATAAGTCATCGCCCGTCCATCAGGACCGACGGTCGGCAACTCCAGAAGGGAAGTGAACTCCGGCATCAATTCCTTGATAGCTACGTCATCCGGAACTTCGGCGGTACGTGCGCCTCCGCTCGGCAAAACAATGGTTACATTCAAATCAGGCATGGTGAACCCTCCAAATATTAAGTATTTAGATGCGGCACCTGGCAGGTGCCGGTGATATCCCAGCAATCTTTGTGGTGCAGCGCATGACAGACCTGGCATTCCACAGTGCCGCGCGGGTCATCACGCGTAACGATTTCAAGACAGTATGGACAACGATGCTCTTCATAAACGGCAAGCTGCACTGCCGGCTTGCGACCCAGGGGATTCCAGGCCCGTGTTCGGGAGCGAGACGGTCGTGGATCGGCAGTTCGCATGGAGATCACCGGACGCATGGTAGACTTCTTCTTTTTTACTTTCGGGCCGGTACTTGATGCTGCTCGAGCACGGACATTGACAACTGAGACATTCGGAGTAACCACTGTGCGCGGCGCATAAGCTCTTGCGCGGCTCTGTATGCGCGGCGCAGACGGGTTTGCCTGGGCCGAAAAACTCACCGACTGTCTCCACGCTCGCAATGCAATCCAAGATGTATCAACGCCAATCAGCATATGGGCCAGGTCGAGCATGTTCATGCTGCCGCTTCCAAATTCCAAAGGCAGCTTGAGGGGAATGTGTGCCCAGTCGAGCCAGTTCACTTTGACAAGTCCCGCTTGAAATGGGCCGATGCCGCTCTTCCAATCGGTAAAATAACCCAAGACGGCCAGGCCGATCACCACCATGGCCGCAGATGCCACACCTTGAATAAGCCAATGCCTGTGACGCAACACAACCCGTGTACCAAGTCCGATGAAAAGCCCCAGGCTGGCATCTGCCAGGATGTTGAATAATAAAAGCGGTGTATTGCCTTTTTGTCGAAACAGGATGACCAAACCAAGTGAAAGCGCAAGGACCAATAAAAACAGCAGGGTCACTCTGCGTACCAGGTGCCATCGCTTGGAATCCTCATCGGTGTTATAAAGACTCATGGTCGGGTTTCGCGTTGCCATTATTAACGATTTCAACCGCGCAGTTTGACACGCCGGCCAGCAGGACTAACTGATGCACCCTTCAACTTCACTTCAGCCTTGAGGCGCACATGGCTTTTTCTGGAAGGAGCCGCTGCCGGTGCGACTTTGACATGGGCCTGCTCGAAGTCGTGGAAGTGCAAGGCATCCTGCAGGTCGCCTGTCAATTCATAAAAACGATATTGCACGCCATTATGGGCGCGCACGATATGCAGGGAAGGGATCCCTACGCTGAAAAGCGTCCGGTGCAGGAAATTCTCTTCGCCCGAAATGATGTGGGTGAGCGTGGATTCGCGCAGTTCGCCGCAAGTGGGACAATGACCGGCTTCAAAGGTGACCTCGCTCAGCGGTTTAAGCACCTGTTCGACCGTATGGCAGCTGGGGCATTCGAGCTGCGTGATCAATTCCTGGTCGAGCTCGATCATGGCGTCCGGCCCGAGGTCCGCACGCGCAATGCGCAGCAGGTCGGCCAAGGTGGTGCGCTCGGAACGCGCCGGCAGTTCTGTAATATCGCCGTACGTCCAATGGCTTTCGCAGTCATCGCGCGCAGAATAGGCCGTGGTATGCATCTCATTGACCAGCCCGTTATAGTGGACAACCTTGCCAGCTTCAACCGGCAGATCATTGATCAACTTCAAGGCTTCCTGTGACTGCATGCCGCCGATAATGGAAGCAATAGTGGGAGTGGTCGGCACCTTGCCAAGCAGGATATTCTGGCGTGCGAGCAGCGGACAGGAATATCGCGCCGAAAGATCGCGCAGTGATTGTTCGGTAAGAGTGCATTCATAACAGGCGCCCTGCCCGGGTACGAAGACGCGCATTAGTCCCAATAGTTCCTGGATGGCGCCGTCCACCCAGGGTTTATTGACCCAATAACAGAAACGGTTGACCGCCAGGCGGGCTTCCCGGTTATCGAGGCATCCGATCACAACGTCCATGCGGCGGATGATCCCGAGGCCCAATTGGGTGGTCACATCCCCGTTCATATACTGCACATGAATGTCCGGGTTTATGGATTTGGCGCGGGCCGCCGCAATCTCAGCCTTGCTGCGGTTGTTATCAGATTCACGGAAAAGCACGGAACGGCTCAAGTTAGCCGCTTCGATTTTGTCGAAATCCACGATGAACAGGTTCCCGATGCCCATCAAAGCCAGGTTCTTGATGACTTCGTTGCCCAGTGCACCGGCCCCGATCACCATTACCTTGGCGTTCTTTACCTTGTCGCGCTCCCACCAGGAAATGAACTCAAACGTGCCAAAGCGGTCCTTTTTCAGGTTGGGGATATGGATCGGTTTATCGAAAGCGATCGGCACGCGCAGCGGACCGGTCGGCGGTTCATTGACGGCCGAGCGCAGACCTGATTGGGCCGCGCCATCCGCGCCCCGCGCCAATTCCCTGGCCTGCGCCATGTTCGATTCATTGATCTTTCGCGCAAACCAGCCAACATGTGGGCGCGATTCAATGAGTTTGTTCTCTTCAAGCCGCTTAAGAGCCTCACGCAGAGTAGAACGGCTAATCCCTAGCTGGCTCATGAGCTCACGCTCGGGCGGGAGTTGTGTTCCCGGAGAAAGAGTGCCGTCCAGTATGGAGGCCGAGAGCTTGCCAGCGGCGGTTTCTGTTAGGGACGTATGAGCGATCGGTTGAATTTTCATATGTTTCCTGTGGTATGCTGGTCAGACCAATACGAATACAGTATATGAGCTACAACTTGGAATGTCAACTAGGAAGAAAGTACTATAAAACCTTAGATTCAGGTAAAGTCCACATTGGATCCAAAAAAATCAGGCTTCTCAGTTTATTTCTTGACCTATTTAATTAACTACGCGCATAAGTATGACTTCTTTACGAATATTCAGAATATTTCAAATGGTGATTTCGTTATTAAACCTGAAGGAAATCTATTTTTATCGGTGAATTCCCTTTGGCCACCCTGAATAATTAAAACTTTTCTTGAACATCCACCTTGATTATAAATTGTATGATAATCGTGTAGTCTTGATTAGCAAATAATTAGACAATACTTGTCTACAATTGACAATATGTCTATAGGCCCCCTATAATCATTTAGTTGTCTCCATATACTAAATCTCAATACAGATATAAATAATTGTCTATCGGTTATTAATCTACAAGAAATTAGCATATCTGATAAGTATTATCCACGCCGACATTTTACTTTCACTACCCTTATAACCAGCGGAACCGATTTAATCAAATTTTGAATCTCACATCCCGCAGAATGGTACAACATCACCGTAATTTTTTTAAAGAAATCCTGTTAGATTTGATCGACAAGGGTCGACTAGCGAATTTATTGGAAGTCAACTCTATGGACGTTGCAAAAACCGCGTTTCACGAGACCATGGGCTTGTTGCCGATTTCTTGGCCGGTTTTTCGAGAAGCATATTGTGACATGAACATTTAGTTTATTTTAATCAAATTGTGTACATTAATAATTGACAAAATGGATAATTTGTATATAATGAGATTAGTTGGTTGTCACAACATACTAACTTCCCAATGAACAACAGGAACACAGCTGATCATGCTTTTGTTCGTGAGATTAATTTATCATCGGTGCTGCGTTTGATTTACAGCGCAGCACCGCTTTCACGCGCTCAATTGGCATCTAAAACCGGATTGAATAAGTCTACAATATCGAGCCTGGTCGAAGATTTGCTTGATCGTAAACTTATTCACGAAACAGGGATCAACTCCATAGGAACCGGCCGGCCTGCCACCCAATTGGAGATCAACTCAAATGTGGGGGCAGTGGTGGGCATTGAATTAGGTGTGGATTTTGTGGCCGTGGTTTTGGCAGATTTTAAAGGCAGGATCCTGGGGCGAAAGCAGGTCAATGCTGACCCGGCTGCCTCACAGGAAAAGACTTTGGGGCTAACCCAGGCACTAATAGATGAGATAATGCACAAATCCGATGGTATGGGACTAAAAGTGCTGGGTCTTTCCTTTTCGATACCAGGAACCATCGATCTGGAAAAAGGGATTTTAATCTTTGCGCCCAATCTCCAATGGCACAATGTGGCATTCCGCCAGGTATTTTCAGGCAGTACCGGACTTAAAGTATTCATTGAAAATGACGCCAATGCGGCAGCCATCGCCGAGCATTTATTCGGTGTGGCCCAACACCTGAGAGATTTCCTCTTTGTTTTTGCCGGGGTCGGATTGGGCGGCGGCCTGTTCTTGGACGGACACTTGTATCGTGGGATAGGCGGATACGCCGGTGAAATCGGACATACCCCCATCATCGCCGAACCCTTTCAAAAGCCATGTCGCTGCGGCAACCTGGGCTGCTGGGAAACATACGCCAATCAACTTTCCATCGTGGAACGCGTACAAGAACGAATGACAGCCAAGCGGAGCGATCTGATTTCTTCATTAATGGAAACGCAGAACGCTCCGCTTTCCATTTCGATCATCAAGCAGGCAGCCGACGAGGGCGACAGCTATGCGCTCGAAAGTCTGGCGGAGGCCGGAATGGCGATGGGGATCGGTCTGGCGGGCCTGGTGAATATTTTTAATCCTGAAAAGATCATCCTGGGCGGACCGATCAGCGTGGCAGGGAAATACCTGTTGCCGTCCATCCGGCAAAGTGTGAACAAACATGCCATGCGTGAAACAGTGAACCAGACCGAAATCAATATTTCGGCTTTTGGTCCGGATGCCAGTGTGATCGGTGCCGTTGCTGTTGTTGCGGACGACATCCTCACCAATCCGACTCATGTTAAAAAGGAGGTGGTGCTGAGCAGAATATCAGACCCATTGCTTCTCTGAACTTCGCAATCCGATAATATTAAATCAAAAGGAGAGAAATCCATGTCAAAGAAAGTTTGGTATAGCCTTGTAGCTATACTCATCGTTTCAGCAACCGCTCTATCCGCCTGCGGACCTACCGCGACGGCAACATCGGCTCCTGCACCTGTATCAACTCAGGCGCCAGCCGCAACAGCCATGCCAGCTGCAACAGCCATGCCAGCCGCTACCGATACTGCTGCTGCACCTGCCGCTGCTGCTCCAACCGGGAAGATTGCCTTCCTTTTGCCTGAGACTAAGACTGCCCGCTATGAGACTCAGGACCTTCCCGATTTCAAGGCAAAGTTGACAGCCTTGGGCTTCGATGTAACCAACAACCTGATCTATAGCAACGCCAATCAGGACGCCTCCGCCCAACAGCAGCAGGCTGAAGCTGCATTGACCAACGGCGCCAAAGTCCTGGTCCTTGATCCGGTTGACTCTGCCGCTGCCGCAGCTATCGCTGATGCGGCCAAAACACAGAACGTGCCGGTCATCTCGTATGATCGTTTGATTACCGGATCGGCAAACGTCAATTATTACATCTCGTTCGATAACGTTCAGGTAGGCAAACTTCAGGCCCAGGCATTGATGACCGCGTTAAGTGGCGTAACCAAGCCGACCATTGTCATGATCAACGGTTCGCCGACTGATCACAATGCCACGTTGTTCAAGCAGGGCGCACACAGTGTATTCGATCCCCTGGTAACAGCCGGTTCACTGACGATTGCCAAGGAATACGATACACCCGATTGGAGTCCCGATCAGGCCCAGACCGAAATGACGCAGGCCTTGACTGCCCTTAACAACAAGGTAGATGGGGTTTATGCCGCCAATGATGGTACGGCAGGTGGCGCCTTCGCAGCCATGAAGGCTGCAGGACTGACAACCTTCCCGCCCATGACCGGCCAGGATGCGCAGGTCGATGGCATCCAACGCATACTAAGCGGTCAGCAATATATGACCGTCTACAAAGCCATTAAGCCGGAAGCTGAATCTGCTGCCGAACTGGCTTACGACCTCGATGCGGGCATGACAGTGCCGGCGGACATGGTGACCGGTACGACGAACAACGGCAATATGGATGTCCCATCCATTTTACTGACCCCGATCGCAGTCACCAAGGATAACGTCGAAACGACCGTCATTGCAGATGGTTTCTGGAAAGTATCCGATATCTGCACTGCCGATTTCGCAGCTGCTTGCACAGCTGCCGGCGTGAAGTAAAACTGAAGTAAAATAGAAACATATCATCAATAATGCAACGGCAGGAAGCATACGCTTCCTGCCGTTGAGCTAGCGAGGCGTAATGGCGGAAACATCATCCAAGACTCCCATCCTTGAAATGCGCGGCATAAGCAAGCGCTTCGGCGCAGTACAAGCGCTTGCCAACGTAAATTTTGATGCGTATTCCGGTGAAGTCGTCGGATTGGTTGGCGACAATGGCGCAGGAAAATCCACGTTGATCAAGTGCGTGGCAGGCATACATCCTTTTGACGAAGGTGAGATATGGTTCGAAGGAAAAAAAGTCAACATTCAAAATCCAAAGGATGCGACGGACCTGGGGATTCAGACTGTTTACCAAGATCTGGCTCTCTGTGACAATTTGGACGTGGTAGCCAACCTTTATCTGGGGCGTGAGCAAACGAACAACCTCCCGCTCGACGAAGTCAAGATGGAGAAGCGCTCTCTTGAAATTCTCCGGAATCTTTCCGTTTCGATACCGAGTGTACGGACAATTATTGCCTCGCTTTCGGGGGGTCAGCGTCAATCGGTCGCCATCTCGCGTACCGTAATGTGGAATTCCAAGCTTGTAATTCTAGACGAGCCCACCGCGGCGCTGGGTGTAGCGCAGACTCATCAGGTGTTGCAATTGATCAAGAATTTACGCCAACAGGGATTGGCTGTGGTCGTGATCAGCCATAACCTGGCGGATATTTTCGAAGTCGTCGATCGAATAAGCGTTCTATATCTTGGCCGTAATAACGGCGTATTCAATACCCATGGCACCAGCCAGGAGCAAATTGTGGGAGCTATCACCGGCGCGGAATTCGGAAACGGTAATCCAGAAGCTGCAACTAGACAGAAAATTAAGGCAGGATCAACGCGATGAGCACCGAAACAAAAGACCCGCGGCTTGAACCGGATCAATCCAATAGTTTGTGGCAGCGCTTCATGCGTGCTGACCTAGGTGCGCTTCCGACCATTTTTGGATTGCTCGTCATCTGGCTCGTTTTCCAGCGCGCCAACGACAAATTTCTTTCACCCCTTAATTTGACAAATTTGATGGCCCAGATTTCCGCCCTAGGTACCATCTCCGTCGGAGCTGTAATGATATTGTTATTGGGCGAGGTGGACTTATCGGCTGGTGCCGTCAGTGGCTTGTGCGCAGCGGTAATGGCCGTTTTGAACGTCAAGAGCGGGGTACCTGGCCCGCTTGCCGTGCTGGTGGGTTTGTTGACCGGCCTGGCTATTGGCTTATTCCAGGGATTTTGGGTCACTCGCTTTAAAATTCCATCTTTTATCGTCACGCTGGCGGGCCAGATAGGCTGGGTGGGTGCTTTGCTTTTTGTTTTAGGCGAGACAGGCACCGTGAACCTGCGTGACAAATTTATTGTTGGCCTCGCCGGCACTTTCCTCAAAAGGGATGTGCCTAACGGGGAACTATTTTCCTGGGTGGTCGGAGTACTTTTCATTCTCATTTACGCCGGCGGATTTATCTGGGAACGGCAGCGCCGTAAAGCGGCAGGTTTACAATTCAGGTCCATCGGTGCCGTAATTTTGCAGATCGCTGTCGTAGTCGTTCTGGTAAGTGGTATGTTGCTGATAACAAATGCTGATCGCGGTCTGCCTTCGGCGATGGTTTTCTTTATCGCGGTCTTGGTTATTTTCGATTTCATCACCAAGCGCACGATCTTTGGGAGGCATATTTATGCAGTGGGTGGAAATCCCGAAGCCTCGCGACGTGCCAGTATTAATGTGAGCTTTGTACGCATTGTGGTCTTTGGGCTGGCATCGACATTAGCAGCCTTTGGGGGCATCCTGGCGGCATCCCGTTTGTTGGCAGTCAACCAATCTTCCGGTGCCAGTGACTTGCTCCTAAATGTCATCGCGGCGGCGGTGATTGGTGGAACCAGCTTGTTTGGTGGACGCGGCACCGCCTGGTCGGCCTTGCTCGGGGCGCTGGTTATTGGCTCGATCTCCAACGGCATGGACCTGCTGGCCTTGCCATCGCCCATCAAATATATGATCACCGGGGGTGTGCTACTGGTGGCCGTGACGATCGAAGCCATTTCGCGCCAGCGTCGTGAAGCTACCGGTCGCTGATAACAGCTACTAACAACCCTGTTTGAAATATAGTTTTTTTCATTACTTTTTACTTTTAGCAACAAGAGACCCCAGGAAACAATTTCCTGGGGTCTCTTCTTAACCTCCCAGCGCTTCGTTCAGCCAATCCAAAAATCCCTTTTCGGTTGGCTTGACCGCGGTACTTAATGTAGCAGCCAACTGCTCGAATAACTCGCGTTGTTCCTTCGTCAACTTCGCAGGGATCTCCACATTGACAAGCACCAACTCATCACCGCGGTGTTCCTTACGGTGCAAATGCGGCACGCCCTTCCCTTTAATATGAAAGACTTTTCCTGGTTGGGTCCCGCTGGGGATCTTCAGCTTCGCATCGCCATCCAGTGTTGGCACTTCGATCTCTGCGCCGAGCACTGCCTGGGCCACATTGATATCCAGGTTTAAAAGAATATCATTTTCACGGCGTTTAAAGAACTTGTGCGGCTGCACATCCAAAAGCAGGTACAGGCTGCCATTCGGCCCGCCCAAAGCTCCCGGGCCGCCTTCACCGGCCAAACGGATCTGCGTTCCCGAATCCACGCCTGGTGGAATTTGAACCTTCTTATGGACGACCTTTCGCTCCAGCCCGCTGCCGTGGCAAGTTTTGCACGGCGAGGAAATCACCTCACCGCGGCCTTCGCAGTTCGGACAGGTTATAGTCTGCATCATCTGTCCCAGGATCGTCTGCCGCACCTGGCGCACCTGCCCCTGACCGCCACAGGTCGGACAACGCGTGGGCGAAGTCCCCGGCTCTGCGCCGGAACCTTTACAGTGCGAACAGGCTTCTTCGCGTTCGAATTGGATCTCTTTTTCGACACCGAAAACAGCTTCCTCAAATTTCAGGCTAATCTGGTATTGCAGGTCCTGTCCCCGGCGCGGTGATCTTCTCGAGCGGCCGGTGGAGAATCCGAACTGGCTGAAGAGTCCATCGAATATATCCGAGAAATCCGTCGTGTAATCGGGGAAGCCACCGGTATTGCCAAGACCTTCGCGTCCGAAGCGGTCATAACGGGCGCGCTTATCGGCATCCGACAGCACACCGTAGGCCTCGTTAATTTCCTTGAATCTCTCCTCGGCGTCCGACTCTTTATTTACATCGGGGTGATATTGGCGGGCCAATTTACGGAAGGCAGCTTTAATCTCGTCATCGCTCGCGTTCCGCCCGACACTCAGAATTTCGTAAAAATCGCGATTACTCATAATCTCCAGGTTATTAGAAAATAGATAATAGGAGTCTAACCATTCGTTTCGACCATATCATCTACTCTCAACTCTCTCTTACTTATTCCTTCACTTCCCCATCCACTACATCCGGACCTGCATCGGAAGCACCCGACTGGCCCGATTGACCTTGCTGGCCGGTTTGGCCTGAATCACCACCGGCTGTAGAATTTGGCTCCTGGTATACACTAGCGCCGATCTTCTGGATCGCCTGCCCAAGCACCTCGGTCGCGGCCTTGATGGCCTCCATGTCTTCTCCCTGGGCTTTGCTACGCAGGTCGGCGGTTTTCGTTTCGACCTCAGATTTGACCTCGGCCGGGATTTTATCTCCAAATTCTTTCAATGCCTTGTCGGCAGCATACGCAGTATTATCGGCGTTATTACGCACTTCGATCATCTCTTTGCGTTTGCGGTCCTCATCGGCATGGGTCTCTGCATCCTGGCGCATTTTTTCCACTTCGGCATCCGAAAGACCCGAGGAGGCGGTGATTGTGATGTGTTGAGTGCGTCCCGTTGCCTTATCCTTGGCAGTCACTTTGAGGATGCCGTTCGCATCGATATCGAACGTTACTTCGATCTGCGGCACGCCGCGCGGCGCAGGTGGGATACCGTCAAGGATGAATTTTCCCAGCGTCTTATTATCAGCCGCCATGGGTCGTTCCCCTTGCAAGATATGGATCTCCACCTGGGTTTGGCTGTCTGAAGCAGTCGAAAAGGTCTGGCTCCGCCGGGTGGGTATGGTTGTATTGCGTTCAATCTGGGGCGTGGCTATAGATCCCATGGTCTCGATCGAGAGCGTCAGCGGCGTTACATCAAGCAGAAGGATATCCTTCACCTCTCCGCCCAGCACGCCAGCCTGGATCGCGGCTCCTACCGCCACGACCTCGTCCGGGTTGACACCTTTATGCGGCTCCTTGCCAAAGAAAGCGCGCACCCGGTCCTGGACGGCCGGCATACGCGTCATGCCGCCTACCATGACAACTTCGCTGATATCGCCTGCAGTAAGATTGGCGTCGCTCAAAGCCTGCTTGAGCGGTGCGATGGTGCGGTCCACCAGGTCGGCAGTAAGTTGTTCGAACTTGGCGCGTGTAAGTGTGGTGACGAGGTGTTTCGGTCCACTGGCGTCGGCCGTGATATATGGCAGGTTGAGTTCAGTCTGCATGGTGGTTGAAAGTTCGATCTTGGCTTTTTCGGCCGCCTCCTTCAAACGCTGTAGGGACTGGCGATCCGCGCGCAGGTCAATGCCGTTGTCTTTCTGGAATTGATCGGCGAGATAATCCATAATGCGCTGGTCGAAATCATCACCGCCCAGAAACGTATCGCCGCTGGTCGAACGTACTTGAAAAACGCCTTCGCCCACGTCCAAGACGGAAATATCGAATGTGCCGCCACCCAGGTCGTAAACCGCGATGACTTCGTTCTTCTTTTTATCGAGTCCGTAGGCCAGCGAAGAAGCTGTCGGTTCATTGATGATGCGCAGTACTTCCAATCCCGCGATCTTGCCTGCATCCTTCGTGGCGTTCCGCTGTGCATCGTTAAAGTACGCCGGTACGGTGATCACCGCCTGTGTGATCGTTTCACCCAGATAGGCTTCGGCGTCGGTCTTCATTTTGGAGAGGATCATGGCTGAAACCTCAGGTGGGCTGTAGTCTTTGCCGTCCATCTTTACGCGGACGTCTCCGTTCGCGGCGCCATCCACTTCATACGGCACACGTTTCCTCGTCCGTTCCACTTCCGGGTCGTCCGCCTTACGGCCCATGAAGCGTTTGATAGAGAAGATGGTGTTTTGTGCGTTGATGATGGCCTGGTTGCGCGCCACACGTCCCACCAGGCGCTCATGATTCTTGTTGACGGCCACCACGGACGGCACGAGCCGCTCACCCTCTGCCGAGGGGATTACCACTGGTTCGCCGCCCTGCATCACTGCTGCAACGGAATTTGTCGTTCCCAAGTCTATACCGATGATTTTACCCATGTGAATAAGTTCTCCTTTGAAAAATAAACGGTCTGATGTTCAACCGTCTTATTGTTATTTCGCCACTCTCACCAGTGCCGGCCGTATAACGCGGTCGCCCAACATATATCCATTCTGGACGATGGCGATGATATGCCCGCTCTCGACACCCTCCACAGATTCGTAAGAGATCGCTTCATGAAAATTGGGGTCGAATGCCACACCTTTCGCTTCGATGCGCTCAAGACCTTCCGCTTCCAAGATGGAGTGCAACTTGCGAGTAACCAGCTCGATCCCGTTCGCCCAAGCATCCTGCTCGGGACGGTTTAACATTGCACGCTCCAGGTCGTCCAAAACAGGCAAGACCTTTTTTATCAGGTCACCCTTCATATATGCTTTTTCTGATTCGCGGTCGCGCTCCACGCGCTTCTTGTAGTTTTGAAATTCGGCGACAGCGCGCTGCCAGCCATCCAGGTTCTCTGCCGACTTGGTCTCGGCTTCATCCAGCTTTTGCCTCAACGACTCAAGTTTGTCAAGTTCGTTCCCGATATTGACTGTATCGCTGTTTTCAGAAGTTTCCGGTTCCTCCGCCTTCAAAGCATCAACTTCATCATCTTTGTGGTTGTGGCGTTTTTTTTCAGACATTCATGCACTCTCACTATTCCTTGCTGTTTGATCGATAACCGACAAATGATTATCGGATATCGTTTTATTGTTCACCGGTGATTCTATCGTTCACTAGATCGCTCAATAGACCTGCCACAAATCGTACGGTGGGTATCGTCCTGGCATACGACATACGCATTGGACCCAGCACCCCAAGCGTGCCGGTGGCAAAGCCGGGCACCCCATAACGCGCCAGTACCACCGAATATTGACGGAGGTCCTCCCAGCCGCTGTCATCACCGATCAGTACTTGCAATCCGCCGACCGTGCTGTTGACACTGGTACGGGCCAGCAAGTCCTGCAAAGTGGAACGTTCTTCGAAAAGCCGCAAAGCGCGGCGGGCTTCATCGGACTCGGCAAATTCAGGTTCAGCCAAGACATTTGTCAGCCCATCCATATAGATCGTGGTTGAGATGCTTTCCGCTGAACGGCGGACATCCTGGCTGATAAGCTTCAAGATATCCTGTTCGAGGGAATCGGCCTGGTTCAAGACAGCCTCGATCTCATCCATAAAATAGCCGGCCAACCTGCCATTGATGTGCGTCGCCGTCTGGCTGAGTCGATCCTGTGCGACGGGTTCAGTCAGGTTCAGGAGCTGCTGTGAAACTTCGCCTCCCACCATCACCAGCACCATTAAGATCTGCCGACCTTGTGTCGCGATCAACTCGACGTGCTGAAAGCGCGCCTTCTCCGCCCGCGGAGCCGAGATTACCGAGGCTCCCTGTGATTGATGAGCAAGCACCGAGGCTGCCAGGTGCATCCATTGTTCGACATCCGGGCTGGCCTGACGGAACTGATGCGAAATGGTGTGTTGGACCGCCATCGGCAGTTCTGCCTGGTTGATCATCTGGCTCACGAAATAGCGGTACCCTTCCTCAGTGGGTACACGCCCGGCCGAAGTATGCGGCTGGCGCAGGTAACCCATATCGGTGAGAGCGCTCATCTCGTTTCGGATGGTGGCGGAGGAAAGATCGAGATGATAATGCTCCACCAGCCGCTTTGATCCAACCGGCTGGGCCGCGTCGATATAAGCGCGAATAATTATAAGAAGCAGGTTTTTTTGGCGTTCCGAAAGTTCAACCATGGCTTTTCACAAGTAGGCACTCCCTCATCGAGAGTGCCATTGTTACAAATTGAATCATATCATGCGGGCAAGAAGGGCGTCAATAAGAGGAGTGTAAGAAATTAAATAGGCGGCGTTGACCACCGCCTGATTTGAAGTTTTATTTTTTCGGTTAATACCCCGGTTTGGAACGAATATTTTCAGGAAAAACCAGAAATTAGGGCTTGTAAGAATTGATTCCGGTTATTTTCATGGAGAAACTACGGCTGTAGGGCAGGACGCCAGGCGGGGTCAAAATCCACACCCGGGTCCTGGGTCAACTGGGTGCGCTGATCTCCGTTGACCAAAGAATAGTAGATTTCACGATTGTTATCCGTATTAATGTTTTCAAAGGCCAACCACTGCCCATCAGGCGAGTAATGGACGTTTTCGACCGGCCGCGGATTGAGTTTCACAAGGTTGGCCGAGGTTTTATTCCGATCCTCATAATTTATACCCATTTCCCACGGCAGGACCGGTCCTTCGGAATTGCGTTCGGTGAACAATACCATCTTGCCGTCTGGCGACCAGACAGGAAAATAATCCCAATATTGCGGGCCACTCTGAACAATACGTTGTGGACCCTGCCCGGCATCCGTCATTGCCCAGATTTGATACGCCCCAAAACGTTTGTAAGCGTAAGCGATCTGGTTGTTGAACGGCGACCAGGAGGGCTCACGGGCCAGTTCATCCGCACCAGTATTAGTCAATCGAATCACCGATCTATCATCCAAACTCATCAAATAGATCTCCATGTGGCCGTCCCGCATGGATGTAAAAGCAATGCGTTTTCCATCAGGCGACCAAGCTGGTTCCAGATCCCCGCCTGGAGCGGTCGGCAGTGGAGTTAAATTTGTGCCATCCGCGTCGATAATGTAAAGTGCGGTATCACTAGGCGGGACCTCTGATAAATCCTGCCGCTTCTGACAGGGTGAGACAAAGACAAGCTGTAACCCATCCGGGGACCAGGAAGGTTGGCAGGCCCCATTTGTCATGTTCGTAATCGGAGTAACCTGATCCCCAGCCAGGTCGCTTAAGTAGATTTGTGGAATACCCGAGCGATCAGAAGCAAATGCGATCTGCCCGTTTCCACCGCCCACCAAGGTTGGTAAGGCATTTTGTGTTTCAGCAGTGCTCTTGGTTGCCGTGCCAACGACAATACTTGTTGATACAATACTTGTTGGTGTCAGGGTAAAAGTAACAGCTGGTTGAACCGTTGCGGTTTGCGAACTTCCAGCCGGAGACAGGTGTATAGTCGCGACCGCCGTTGGTGTCAGAGTGGAGGTCGAGAGAAGATTTAAGAAGGGATACGCGCCCCGTAATTTGTCTGTGACAGATTCGGGATAGAGCCGGTATAACCCTATAACGCCGCCTACCGCGATCAATATTAAAAAGAACAAAAACCATGCGAGACCCGAGCTGCGACGGCGTTTATTCGGCGGGACAAAGGGCTTGCCTTCTTCAGCCATGGAAGGCATTAGAGGCCCATTTGGACCATTAGGGTTAAGATCGATTTTTCTTTCCCTGGTATCAATTGCCGGAAGATTCGGGATACCTGGTGGAGGTACAACGGTAAATTCGCCTGTTGGTCGCTCCGTCCTAGATTTCGAGCTAAGAAGAGCCTTCTTGAATTCCTCGGCGTCTTGGAACCGGTCCGCAGGATCGACCGCCATCGCTTTTTCGATGGCCGCCGCCAGCCGGCGGGAGATCTTCGGGTTACGCTTGCGCAGCGGCGTCAGTTGGGCATTATCCATTGCACGCGCCAGGCCGTCTTCAGGAATTATTCCGCATAATGCGGCGTACAGAGTTGCGCCTAATGAATAAATGTCCGTGCGCAGGTCGGTGCGCGCCGTGCCATATTGTTCGGGAGGAGAATAACCTGGCGTCATCGCCCGTGCGCCGGTTGTCGTGGCCTGTGTCCCCTGCATCAGCTTGGCCAGGCCAAAGTCCACCAGGTAGATGTGCCCATCAGGCGTAATCTTTACGTTTCCCGGCTTGATATCGCGATGAAGGATGGATGGTTTACGCGTGTGCAAATACAGCAGCGCATCGCACATTGCCGCGCCAACCATTACGGCGTCATCTTCCGTAATGGTACCCATGCGCTCCATGCGCTGGCGCAAATCCTCGCCTTCGATAAAGTCCATGACGAGATACTGGCCCTGGTCGCCCACTGCAAAATGATCGGAGACGCGAGGCAAGTTGGGGTGCCGCAGATTTGCCAGGATTACGGCTTCCAGACGGAACTGCCGTGCATATTCATCTGTAGTAAAAAGATTTTCCTTGACGGCTACGTCTGTACCGAGGTTTTCATCCACGGCCCGGTACACAGAACCCATCCCACCCTGGCCCAGAATTTCCACAATGCGATAGCGTTTATGAAGAAGTGTTCCTCTTTCGAGCGTCATACAAATCCCATATTCAAGTTTTTATCGTAAACCTAATGATTATATCAGATAGGACTTCTTAATAATTTAACATACCAATTTGACATGAAAAAACAACAAGTCGGTGGATTTGACGTTCTGAACCTTACTAATGTAAACTCGAATGATGGAAAGGTTTCCCGCCCGTAATGGTGATTGGCTATCAGCGTTCCTGCTTTTCCTGCTGATCCAGGTGGCAAGCGCTCGCCTGGTGACCACAAATTGGACGGCTTTCCTTTACTTTTCAGAAACCCTCGCCGCTCTGGGTACGATCCTTGGTCTTGCACTAGGCGCCAGCACGTTTAGAAGTAGAACGGTCATGGGACTGGCGCTTGCCTACACTGTAATCTTCGTCCCCTGGCAAATGACCGGTGCGGTAACAGATGATCTTCTCTCTGGTCGTCTCACCCACATCGGCGGGATGCTGGGCGCATCTCTCGATCTGTTCATGCGGAGGGAGCCTGTCTATAATTCGTTATTCTTTGTCGCTTTTACCTGCGTTGTATTTTGGTTCATTTCGCTCGCAGCTGGCTATTGGCTGGTACGGCATAACAATGTTTTAGTTGCCATTCTCCCTTCCTTTATTGTCATTCTACTCGTCCAAATCTATGACAATAACCGGGCGAGTGCCACCTGGTGGCTGGCAGTATTCATGGTACTAATTCTGCTTCTGCTTGGCCGTGAATATTATCTGCAGAACCAAAAAATCTGGACGAAGCGCCGCGTACTTCTCAATGATGAATCCTGGTCTAATATCTTCAGTGGCCTTATTCTCATCGTGGCCGCGGCAGTGGTTATCGCCTGGTTCATACCAACTTCGTTTTCGAGCTTGCAATCGGCAGCCGATTCGTGGGATAAGTTCACGAAACCCCTTACCGACCCGCTATCCAATGCGGTCAGTTCCCTTTATAGACCCTATGGGAACGCTGCAGGTAATTATTACGGTGCTACGCTCAACCTGGGGCGTGATGCCGGGCAGGGCGATTCACCAGTGTTTACTGTCGATGTATTGACTCCGCCAGAAGCCAATTTGCGCTATTACTGGCGCGGACGTGTTTACGACTCATATAAAAATGGACAGTGGTCCAATTCGCCCGCCTCCAGGCTGGGTTTTCAACCGGAAGGCGGCGACTTGAAAATACCGAACCCGGGAGGTCGCTCAGAGGCATCGCTGCGGTTCACGATCCAATTCCCTTATCAAAACCTGGTTTATGCCCCCTCCCAGCCTGTGTGGATCGATAGGCCGGGGAACATTATCGCCGCAGTCACGAACACGAAACTCGACGACGTTTTGACTTGGGAAACGACTTCCGCTGTCCAGGCTGGAGGACAATATCAGGTTCGAGCAGAGGTCGCCGATCCGAACGTCAAACAGCTACGCAGCGCCGGTACGCAATATCCCCAATGGGTCAAAGATCGTTATCTCGAGGTCCCCGATAACGTCAAGCCCGATATTAAAGACCTAGCTGATAAAGTATCCAGTTCACAGGTTGATCCTTACGATAAAGCGCAAGCGATTACAAACTATCTGCGTGCAAATATTCAATATGCTGCCAGTCTGCCGGAACCGCCCGCAGGCCGGGATCCGATTCTGTGGATGTTGTTTGATTACAAAAAGGGGTTTTGCAATTATTATGCCTCGGCAGAAGTGTTGATGCTGCGCTCGTTGGGTATTCCGGCACGCCTGGCGGTGGGGTTTGCACAGGGGCAATACCAGGCCGGCGAGTATATCGTCCGCCAGCGCGATGCTCACGCATGGCCCGAAGTTTATTTTCCCGAAATTGGTTGGGTGGAATTTGAGCCAACCGTCAGCCAGGATACGCTCATCCGGCCGGATGCATCTCTCCTGCCAAATGGACCGGGTTCCGGTGTTGTTGCACCACCTCGAAAACCGATCGGAGAGCCCGGTGGACTGCAGAATGGAAATTCTGAAAATGTTAAAGTTTCCCCTTTTTCCCAGACCCTTCCCGGCCGCGCCCTGACCATCGCTTCAATATTCCTTGGGATGGTCCTGGTCCTATTCCTTTTACGACGGTACCACGTATTAACTTATGCACCGGTATATTTATCGGAGACTCTTGAAAAAGGCGGCATCACTCCACCGGATTGGATCGAAACCTGGTCGCGCTGGAATCAATCCGACCCGGTCGAGCGTTCATTCGCTGTCATTAATTGGAGCCTGAACCAACTCGGTAAACCGCAGCCGGTGGACGCTACTCCCGCGGAAAGGAGCCGGTTATTAAAGAAGCTGCTGCCCTCAGCGGCAAATGCGATTGATACGTTGACTCATGAGTTTGAATCAGGTCTGTTTACGCGGCAACCTGCCAACCTGGCGCGTGCCCGCAGTTCCAGTGTTTTCATAGTGTTGCATACCCTGCGCACACGGGTACAGGATTTCATATCTGCTCACAGCCCTGACACGTAGTACCCGGAATCCTCTGCCCCCCTCTTAAGACATCGCGGAGCATAGCGGAGGGACGCCGGGGTGATGTATACTCTAGGTAAAGGCATTACTTAAATTGCAAAAGTTTACAAAATTTCGCCAGGATATAAGGTAACCAGTGAAAATGGCTTCAGACAAGTCCAACCCTGCCACACTCCACGGACAGATCAATACGCTTGCCATGCAGGCCGGAAAACTGCGCGATGCTTTTATTAAAGAAAAAGCCCCGCGACCTGCCCGCCAACACCATCGAGGACTTAAACAACCTCGCAGACACGTTGAACCGCATCGGCGATAAGATCCAGGAGTTCGAGGCTGAAAAAAGCAATTCAATGGCACTGGCCAAAATTGGGGGAGTGGTCAACTCCTCGCTTGAACTCGATGAAGTATTACGCATCGTAATGGACAACATTGTGCGCCTGACGCGCGCCGAGCGTGGTTTCCTGATGCTGCGCAACGAAAAAGGCGAAATGGTCACACGGGTCGCACGCAACTGGGAACAGGAATCCATCAAATCCAGCGAAGCCGCCACCAGCCGCACGATCATCCAACAAGTGATCGATTCGGGCGAACCGGTCATCACCACCAACGCACAGGAAGACCAGCGTTTCGTCGGACAGGAGAGCATTGTCGCTCTTAATTTACGCTCGATCTTGTGCGTTCCACTAAAAGTAAAGAACGATCTGATCGGTGCCATCTATGCCGATAACCGCATCCGCAGCGGCATCTTTGCTGAGACAGAACGGGATCTTTTGGTCGATTTTTCAAACCAGGCCGCGGTTGCCATAGACAACGCCCGCTTGTTTGCTTCGCTCCGACAAACCCTTGCAGAAGTGACTGCGCTCAAAAATCTGATGGACAATGTCTTTGCGTCCATTGCCAGCGGTGTGATAACGGCAGATATCCAGAACCAGGTCATGTTGTGCAACCGTGCCGGGGAAGCGATCCTGGGGCTGACGATGCCTAACATTCTCGGTCACCATCTCGATGAAGTACTGGCTTCCATCTCGAAAGACATCGAACCCCATTTGGCAGGCGTCCTTTCAACGGACAAGCCCGTCATCGATCTTGAGATCAGCCATATCGACCCGAAGCGCGGTAACATGGACTGGCGTTTGAATTTGTCTCCCTTGAAAGACGCCGGTCAAAAAACTCAGGGCATTGCCATCGTGCTCGACGACCTGACCGAACGCAAGAAACTTGAAGCGCAGCGCAGACTGCTTGAAAGAATGGTATCCCCTGCCGTGCTCGATCAGCTCGACCCGAACAGCCTTCAGATCGGCGGCAAAAAAGTAGACATCACGATCCTTTTCGCCGATATCCGCGGTTTTACCAGTTATAGCGAAAAACATTCGCCTGAAAATCTGGTAGCCGTATTAAATCGTTACCTGGCCGCCGCGGCCGATGCGGTGCTTGAACAGGAAGGCACGGTAGATAAGTTCCTCGGCGATGCCATTATGGCCTGGTATAACGCGCCACTGCCTCAGCCCGATCATACACTTCGTGCTGTGAAGACCGCCCTTGCCATCCGCGAACTCTATCGCAAAATTACACAAGGAATTACCTGCCGAAGCTCATCTCGATTTTGGCATTGGCATCCACTATGGCGAAGCCGTACTGGGATTGATCGGCACCGAGAAACGTCTAGAGTACACGGCTATTGGCGACAGCATCAATACCACAAAAAGGATCCAGGAGAACTCGGCCAAGAATCAAATCCTGCTTAGCCGTGAAGCGTACGAGCGTGTAAAGAAACAAGTAGATGCCAGGCCCTTTACCCCCCTGACGGTTAAAGGCAAGACCCATCCACTGGACGTTTATGAAGTACAAGGGTTAAAGTAAGCCAGCGATCACCGGGCATCCCAAACCCTACTAACAAAACTCACCAACTGCTCCATCCCTTTTTCAACCAGCGCCGTATCGATGTATTCGTGCACGGTATGCATCCCCCCGCCTGACGTTATCCCTAAAACAAGAGCGGGGTAACCCAGGCTGAGAGGTATATTGGCATCGGTCGAACCAGAAGTAAATACGGCCCTCACCCCCTGCCTGGATAGACATTCTTCGGCCAGTCTTACAAACGGATGATCTACGCCGATCTCCCCTGCCGGCCTCTGGCCGGTAACTTCCATTTCAACAGTTACACCATCCCGGTTGGCCAAGTTGATTTTTTCTTCCACCCTCTGAACCAATTCGTTCAATGCTTCCGGGGTTTCAGACCGCAGGTCCAATTCGAGAGCCGCTCCCGAAGCCAGCACATTGACGCCCGTGCCACCATTTATTAGACCTACGTTTAACGTCGTACGGGGATCTGTTGGCAAAGGCAGCGCCGTGATCTGGGTCACGATCTGCGCCAATTCGTGGACTGCAGAAGGCTGTCCATAATCCGACCACGAATGTCCGCCTGCCGTTTGCACAGTGATCCGGAAACGCCGCACGCCAATAGCCCGATGATAAACGTGCCCAAATGCAGTCCCTTCGAGTACAAGATAGGCCTGAATATTCGAGTCGAAACGCTCCACGACTGCTTTCATGCCGCGCAGGTCGCCCAACCCCTCTTCGCTCACATTCGCTGCAAACCAAATATCGCCTGGTAAGATTATTTTACGTTCACGCAGCAGCCAGAGCAATCCGAACAGGGCTGCCACACCCAGCGAGTTATCTCCAATACCCGGCCCGTAGATGCGATCTTCTTCCCGCGTGAAGTACAGGCTCGTATTCCTTGGGAATACCGTATCGAGATGTGCCGACACGATCAACGGTTGTTTTTTCCCTCTCCCTGCCAGTCGGCCGAAGACATTATTGACAGCGTCGATCGAAACTTCCTGCAAACCTTCCGAGAGGAATAAACTGTGTACGTACTCGGCGCGTTGTTTCTCGTCCAGGGTCGGTGCGGGGACTTGTTGAATTTGAATGGCAAGGTCAAGCAGCCGGTTTACATAAGGTTTATTCATTTTGTTTATTGACGGCCCCTCTTCAAACCTTTCTCACTAAATCTTTTAACGCGCTCAGACGTGCCTCTGCCAGGCCCGGCAATACCTCGAGCGGATAAAATGCTCCGCTTCCTTCCACCTTGAGCGAAGCCGAAACGTTTCCGTAAAGCGCAGCCTGCAACGGGTCATAGGTCTTTTTGAAGCCCGCCAAGTATCCGCCGCAAAATGCATCGCCCGCGCCGGTTGTGTCTGCCGGACGAGCGGGATAGGCGGGTACTTCCCATTTGTGTTTGCCTTTTACATCGAAGACCGACTGTCCCTGGCCGCCGCGTTTCACGACTATCGACCTCGCAGCCATATTCACCGACTGCCGCAGCCATCTCCCACAAGTCATGCGTTTCACCCCAGAAGAGACCACGCAACTCTTCCTCCGATGGAAGAAAAGCTGTTAAACCAGCCAGAAGAAGCCGCAGGTTTTTGTAATTAGAGCGGGTCATGCTGGCCGGAGACGGGTCGAGGGTAAGCGTTGTAACCGACCCCGATTTGAAAGCAGTAAGGAGTTGATTGTGTTTGCCAAAGTCCATCGGACACAGATGGACGGCACGCGCCTGACGATACTCCGCGGGTATTTCCATGATGATTAGCGGGGCAGGGTTTGGCTTATCTGGTATCTTTCCGCCTTTCAGGTGGAACCTGATACCCTAGCAGGGATTTTGGAAAAGTGAGCTCGCGGCGCGCAAACTGCGATACTGGTGTGCCATGCGTGATCTCAAACTTTTCGTTATAAGCGTAAAATGCACGGAGATCGAGACTTTGTTGCAGGATTTCGATCCCGCTAATATCGATGCCGTGTGCTTCGATCTGCTTCAGCCACGGACGCGGATAATCTTCACCGACACGTGCCAGCAAACCAACGTCACTTTCCCAGACGATCAGACCGCCTGCAGCATAGAGCGCGCTGCCACCTGGCGACATCCAGCAACGGTTTGCCGTAAGGGGGCAAAATATATTCGCGTGTTATGGCCCCGGCAATTACAAAGGAGGGTTCCATAAGATGGAGCTGATCTGTGAATATCCTGCTGATGTGGTCAGGGCAATAAAACTTGCGGAGTGGCTTCGAATTCCAGGGTCTTGACGGGCAGAAGGAAAGTGAAGTTGCTGCCCTTGCCCTCCAAACTCTCGACCCAGATGCGGCCGCCATGCATTTCGATCATTACTTTTGCAACTGAAAGGCCCAAGCCCATTCCATTGTGCCGGCGTGTCAGGTGTGATTCAACCTGGAAGAAACGCTCGAAAATGTGGGGTAGATCCTTCATGGGAATGCCGATGCCATCGTCGATCACCGAGACCTTGACGTAACCCGGTAAGAGACTCACTCTTGACCAAAACATGACCTCCGGCATCCGTAAAAGTAAGGCATTTTTAACCAGGTTGCTCACTGCGATGGAAATCTTGGTTCCATCGGCTTCCACGAACAGGTCATCTCCGCCAGATTCAGTCGTCAATGTAATATTTTGCTCTGAAGCCATATCTGAGAACGAAGCAACAACCTCATCAATGACGTGCTTCATCGAAACCATTTGCGGGCGAATCCGGGCTGAACCTGTCTTATAATTATCCATGCTCGCCAGGCTTTCGATGATCTCCTTGAGCCGGGAGGCATTCTTGATGATCACGTCCATCTGTTCGCCATATTCCTCATCGAGCAATTCACGCAGGAATGTAGCATGACCCAGGATCACGCCCAATGGGGTGCGCAATTCATGAGACGTGATCGCAATGAAATCGGTCTTTAGGTGATCGAGTTCCGAGAGTTGGCTGGAACTGGCTTCGATCCGGCTGTTGAAGATCATTATTCTGTAAAAGGAGCGCGATGGGCGCCGCCAGCGTCTCTAGGATTAAGACATCATCCTCGGTATAATGAGCCTTGTTCTTATTGACTGCTTCCAGCACGCCGAGCGCTTTTCCCCTGACGGTCAGCGGTACAGCGAGCAAGGTATGCGTTTTATAGGCTAGAGTGAAATCGACCCCGTTGAAATGCCGTTCATCCGTTGTGACGTCCGGACTGACGAGCGGTTTCTGCTCTCGGATCACCCAGCCGGCCATGCTCGCGTTTACCGGAACTCGCACTGCTCGCAGCGCATCCTTGTGAACTTTTGGCGCAGCTAAAAAGCGGAGTGACTCGCCTTGCTCGTCGAGCTCCAAAATGGAGGCTGCTTCGCTGTCGGTGAATTCGCTCGCTGCAGAGACCACTTTTTGCAAAAAAGGTTCAAGCTCGACCACGTGGATTAAGTCGCGCATCACTTCAGAAAGTCGTTCGAAACGAAGCAGTCTGTCGTCAGTCATAAGTAACAAAATTATACTCGGTTAGAAGGAGACAAAGGAATGGCAAATAAGAAAGTTCGTGTCGCGATCATCGGCGTGGGTAACTGCGCCTCTTCCCTGGTGCAGGGCGTGCAATTTTACAAGGATACACCTGATGATGAGACCGTCCCTGGACTGATGCACGTCAATCTGGGTGGTTATCATATCCATGATATTGAATTTACAGTCGGGATTGATATCAATGTGACCAAGGTTGGAAAAGATCTTTCCGAAGCTATTTTTGCGGCGCCCAACAATACCTACAAATTCAGCGATGTGCCGAACTTAAATGTCCCTGTTGTGCGCGGCATGACGCATGACGGCCTGGGCAAATACCTTTCAGAGGTCATCGAGAAGGCCCCCGGCCCCACCGCCGACATCGTGAAGCTGCTCAAGGAGACCAAAACAGATGTCGTTGTTTCGTATCTGCCGGTTGGTTCGGAGATGGCCACCAAGTGGTACGTCGAACAGATTCTCGAAGCCGGCTGTGCCTTCGTCAATTGCATACCGGTTTTCATCGCCTCACAGGAATATTGGGCCAAGCGATTCCGCGAAGCCAAACTGCCTTTGCTCGGTGATGATATCAAATCGCAGGTCGGGGCGACCATCCTGCATCGGGCTCTCGACCAGCCTGTTCGTCGACCGCGGCGTACGGATTGACCGAACCTATCAGCTTAACTTTGGCGGCAATACCGACTTTTTGAACATGCTGGAACGCGAACGCCTTGAATCGAAAAAGATTTCGAAGACCGGCGCTGTGACCAGCATGATCCCCTACGATATTGGCGCAAATAACGTCCATGTCGGCCCATCCGATTATGTGCCGTGGCTGTCCGATCGGAAGTGGTGCTACATTCGTATGGAAGGCACCACCTTCGGCGATGTGCCCCTCAATGTCGAGACCAAGCTTGAAGTATGGGATAGCCCCAATTCCGCCGGTGTGGTTATCGATGCCGTGCGCTGTGCCAAGATCGCCCTTGACCGCGGCCTCTCCGGCCCGATCATTGGCCCATCGTCGTATTTCTTCAAGACTCCTCCCAAGCAGTTCCGCGATAATGTCTGCCGCGATATGGTGGAAGCCTTCATCAAAGGTGAATGTAACGATTAACCTTCAGCCAGTGATCAGTTAGTAGAGTTCGGTCTTGGGGACGTTTGCCTGGCGCAAACGTCCCTATACCTTAAGGTAGAATTTATCCCATGTCTCGACAAATACTATCCCGCCTCTGTATCCTTTCGCTAGCGGCCATTATCTTCGCTGGCTGCCAGCCTGGATCCCCTTCTGTAGATGTCAACGCCCAAATAACCGTTGCCGTGCAAACAGCTCTGGCATCCATTCAACAGACCAAAGCCGCTGCAACACCCTCTCCCACGGAGACCCCTGTTCCCACGCCGACTGTAGCTGCGTACACCGCCTGCCTTGCCGCTTACATTCTCGACAAAATCACTCAATCCACTGGATACACCCCATACTTATATTCAGGATAGCTGCCAGTACTTGAAGGATAAATGGACTTCCACCAATTCTGCACCTGGAACGGTCGTCATGGTGGTGATGTTCCACACCATCAGCAAGGATCCCGCCACTGCGCCAAACGAAATCAATCAGCAGGATTTTCAGAAGCTGATGAATGACATACATGACATGGGATTCCAGGCAATTTATATGCAGCAGTTGGAGGATTTTCTGTACTCGAATGCCAAGATACCCCAACGATCCGTTATCCTGATCCAGGATGACCGTCATGCTGCCCAAAATTTTACCGATCATTTTCTTCCTTACTTTCAACAATGGGGCTGGCCGGTGATCAATGGATGGATCAGTTTGGACGACTTATCAACACTGCTGATCTTGGCAGGCAACAGTCGCTCTTTCAAACCAAGGCTGGGTCGATTATCAGGCACATGGGTAGTTCACAACATTCCCAATTGATACCAGTTCCAGCGATGCCTACATTCTAGCGAATTATATGGATCGATGCAGGCTATTCAACAGAATTTCAATAAAACGCCTATTGCTTATATATGGCCAGGCGGAGGCTTCACTCCCACAGGCCGTCCAGGTCGCGCGACAGGCGGGCTATAAACTTGGTTTCACAACCAATCCTCGCGGACCGGTTATGTTAATTGGGTTCCATCAAAGCGATCAAATGACCCCAACGTCCCTTATATCTTTCTGAAGGGGCTCGTCCAATGATCCACTCATGATACTTCCTCGTTATCTGGGATGTGGATGCGCGTACTCATTTGGACGAGGTTCGTCAGATTGGCAATGATGCAGCTGCGTATGCCCAGCAAAACAAGGCTACCGAATTGGACTATTACAACATCGTATGTGCGCCAAAACTCGGCCCAATCCCCTAACGGCCAAAAGATGTTCATATGGCATCTGCTCGCAGCCGTTTTTCCTCGCTCTTCGTTCTGACATCGTTTATATCGACGATTCCACTATTGATATCGGCCTGTGGACCGGCAACTTCTTTGCCGGTCGAAAAAACCGGGGTCGTTCCCCATAATACGCAGAGCCATACCAAGACGCCGGTCCCATCGCCGACAATTCAGCGTACGCCTCCAACGTTGCCGGAGGTCTATCAATCATCGCTTCTCAATCCTTTAGACACACCGCATCCTTATATAAAAGACACCTGCACTTACTTGCGCGATAAATGGGATTTACACAATTCCCCTCCGGGCACCGTCGTGATGGTCGTCAGGCTGAACTCCATCAATAAAGGTATACCCCAGGGTGGTGATGTGTTGAACGTCACCTCCTTTACAAAAATGATGGATGAAATCCACAGCCAGCAGTTCCAGGCGATCAACACCGCACAACTTGCGAATTTCCTGGAGAACAACGCAAAAATTCCATCGCGTTCGGTGGTTCTCATCCAGGATAACCGGCGTTATGCAGATAATTTTAACAAGCATTTTCGCCCTTACTGGGACACATGGGGCTGGCCGGTCGTTAATGCCTGGGATAATGAAGCCGCCTCAACCGATGCCCTTTGGAATGAAAATATTGCACTGGAGCAGGAAGGCTGGGTGGATCACCAAGTCGATGGTCCACCGGTCGATCCAAACACGGTCGATAATCTCTCCGACAATTATTTTACGGTTGAGCTTCAAAAGCAGATCACGACTTTTCAAGCGCATTTCAACAAGCTTCCGATTGCCATCATCTGGCCAAACGGGTTTGACATTCGTCCGGTTCAGATCGCCCGGCAGTTGGGTTATCGCTTGGGTTTCACTGAGAACGCGCGCGGGCCCGTGATGTTCAACTGGGTGCCTTTGGCCGAAAAAACGGATAACATGCGACCATCCTATCCTCCGGAAGGATCGGTCGATGATCCCCTAATGACATTACCTCGTTATACTCCTTTTCAGGTGCATGCTGCCTTGGACACGGTCCGCACGGTCGGGAAGGATGCCGCCGCCTATGCCAATCAAAACAAGGCCGCCGAAATGGAATATTATGACATCGTTTGCGCATCTACAGATGGACCTATTCCGTAAATCCATTCTTCAATTTCATGGACTCAACCCTGCCAACATACCTATATTCACGTTTCTCAAGGTTTAAGTCCAAAATGGTCGAATCCTGTATCTTCTGTAAAATCGTCAACAAAGAAGTTAAGTCAACGGTTCTCTATCAGGATGATCAAGTGACCGCATTCCGCGATACTCATCCTGTCGCACCCACACATATCCTGATCATTCCGAACAAACATATTGAATCTCTAAATGAATTAGTGGATGAAGACCAGGGATTGATCGGGCATATGTTCGTAATTGCCCGCCAAGTCGCGGCGCATGAAGGGATTCACAAAGGTGGGTATCGCATCATCGTAAATACCGGTCCCGACGGGGGCCAGACCGTATTCCATCTCCATTTGCACTTAATTGGCGGCCAGCGCATGAGGCACCTTTTAGGTTAGAGAATCAGTATCCACAAGCAACCGCAAAAATGGTATTTGCAGGGCGAAAACGCCCTGCAAATACCGTTTTTGCGAAGGTGTGGGTGGATTTTTCTTCCTGCCCCTTAATTCTCTTCCTCCCTTAAGGGATCTAAGTAATCCCAACAGGATCGACCCGGAAACAGTGTTACCTTTTCAACAGGCCACTTCGTTTAAGTTTGCTTTGCGGCTCCCGCATACGCAGCGCATACCATCCCAGGCCAAGACCGCCTAACAATAAAAGGCCGCCCAGGAATCCAAGGATCGGAGAGGGTCCTCCGCCGCCGCCTGTGTTTCCGGCCTGGGAGGCTGATGAATCGCGTTCTTGCGCGCCAAAATCCACCATGGCAGTATCGCCGGCTGCTATGTTGATCGCAGTAGTCAGGCTCATCGTTGGGTTGTAATTATCGGGGATTGCCGCACCGATATTATAGGTGCCTTCAGGCACATCAACAAAACAGGTGCCTTGATACGCCGTCGGGTCCGGGTTGATCGCGGTATTCAGAGTCTTTGAATATTTTCCGTTTGTCTCGGTTACGCTGATCGCCCCGCCTTCGATAATGGGTTCGTCGGTTTGGTGAAGGGCATCACCGTTAATATCATTAAAGAGTAGCACGCAGATTTCGGTTGTCCCAGCTTCGGGTGTGGGCGTGATGGTTGGAGGCAAAGACGTAGGCAAAGGACCTGGCGTAGCAGAGGCTACAACCGGCAGGCCAACTCCAACCAGTAATTCATGTCCAGGGATAAGGTTTGAACAATCAGGATTGATATCTTGATTCCATTGACGCAGTTGATAAGGCATTATTTTGTATAGGTCAGTGATGCTCGTACAACTATCCCCACTCTTAATTATATAATAAGTATTATTACCCCTACTGGCATCAGGCGTATTGGTAACACTTTGTTGAGGCGAAGGCGCAGCCTGTGCAGGGAACGAAATCCCAAAGATAACCATCGCCGCGACGAAAATGCTCAGGATTACAACTGGACGAATCTTCATTCTCAAAATTATATCAGGAATTAAAATCGGCCCTCTCCGACGAGCGGTTTGTCTATCGCAGTTTATCGATTATTGATTGCCGTTTACCGCTCATATCTCTTTCTGATTTCCGGCAGAAAATATTGATCGAAGAATGCATCGATATCGTAATCGGGCTGCCAGCCCCATTCGGCGCGGGCCAGGGAATCGTCCACATCTTCGGGCCATGAATCGACGATACCCTGGCGGCGCGGGTTCGGGTTCAAAGCTGATCTGTGCACCTGGAAAAGCTTTCAGCGCACGGTCATGGAACTCGCCGGCTGTCAGTGCAAAAGCTGCAACATTGTAAACGACATGGTTGAGCTTCTCACGCGGCACGTCAGCCAGCATCAACAAAGATTTGATCGCATCCGGCATCGCCATGAACGAGATTTTCGTATCCGCACGGACAAAGCAGACATACGGCTTGCCCTGCGCCGCGGCGTGCAGCATTTCCGGGCCGTAATCGCTTGTCCCGCCGCTTGGAAGGGTGTGTGCGGAGATCAGCCCGGGGAAGCGCAGTGCGCGGAAATCGAGCATCACCGGCGGCTGTGCATCCAGATGGCGCTGTCCGTTATAGTGACTGTAATACATCCCCAGTTTTTCACAGTAAAGTTTATTACACCCGTACATTGTATGCGGCACATTATATTCATCTTCTTGAATGGCACCTGCCGACCTCTTGACGTCGAGGCCGTACATTCCGTAGGCCGCAATCGAGCTCGGGATATAAAAACTTTACAGCCTTCTTGTATTTCTCCGAACGATAAGCTGCCAGCATCAGAAGTTGCATCGTCCCTTCTACGTTGATGCGGTGCGCCTCCTCCGTCGCTATTTCAGCTTTCGACGAAAGCGAGGCGGCCAGGTGAAAGATGGTATCGAAATCATAATCGTAAAAAGTCTTGATCTTATAGACCAGATCCCCCTGTACGTGCTCCGCTCACTAAATTTTTGATCGTCTCGGGCAAAGGCGCGATATCGGCCGTTACGATTCTGGTACCCTCCCCGCTTCGATAGCTCCTGCACCAGAGCCTGACCTATTTCCCCGCACGCGCCGGTCACCAGCACGGTTTTATCCGCCATCGTCAGCTCCTTATATGCTAGAATGGGAAAGCTGGTTTATTTTACAACACCTTATGATTTTCCACATAAATTGTCGTCGGTTTGTTATTCTTCTAAGGCTGCTTCGTGCGATTACACTGATTACTGCTCTTGCAGCCTGTGTACCGCTTGCAGGATCACCGGCTCAGAATATCGTACTTGCGACTTAAACGCCTCCGCCTCCCTCCCCAACCATTATCTGGTTCCCATTATCACCTACGCCCTCTCCTCAGCCTCTGCCGACCAGAACCTACCAAGCCCGATCAGAAACCCGGCGTGGGAGGTATTATCCTGACAGATAACTTTTCATCCGCTACCGATTGGAACACCGCCGTCTCCGATCAAGCCAGTGTGGATGTAAGTAATAATCAGCTGACCATTGCCGTCCAACCAGGTATTTCTGCCATCAGCCTGCGGCAAAACCTTGACCTAAACGACTTCTACGCGGAGATCACTGCTCGCCCCAGTCTCTGTCGCGGTGCCGATGAATATGGGTTACTTTTCCGCGCACCTAACAATGTCGCTTATTATCGCTATGTGGTTTTCTGCAACGGCACGCACCGGGGTCGATCGCTTGAGCGTAAAGACGCCGCACCTGCTTCTTCCTGCCATCCCAAGCGCCGATGTACCGCCAGGTGCTCCTGGAGAAGTCCGGCTGGGTGTGTGGGCCGTTGGCTCTGAATTTCATTTCTTTCTTAATGATCATTATCAATTCAGCGTGAGTGATAGGAATTATTCTGCCGGTGCGATCGGCGTTTTTGCCCACTCAACCGGGGATACACCAGTCACCGTTACATTCTCCGATTTGGAAATTTACGACGTTACCTATGCATCCGCCGCCAGCCACCCCGCATCCCATAACCGTGACCACGATCCATGACCTCTCACAAAATGCCGAAGAATAAGCTGAACGAATTAGACTCCAAGACCTGGCTTAAGTTCCAGAAATCCTGGTTTATCCACAACCCGCCGCCGCGTAAGAAGGGTGTGCTGGTTCATCCGGCCAAATTCCCTGAGACGATGGCTCAGGAATTCATCGAGTTCTTCACCAAAAAAGGCGGAAACGTTCTCGACCCAATGGCCGGAACAGGTTCTACGATTGGTGGCAGCTTTACGCTCCGGTCGCAATTCTTATGGCATTGAATTAAATCCAAAGTATGCCGAGATCGCACAGCAGATCATCGCCGAAGAACGCACCGAACTTGGCAAACCGCTGAAAACCTAAAGTCCGATATTCATCCACGGCGATGCAGCCAAAGCCGGCAACTATCAGCTGCCGCTCATCGATTATGTTTTGACCTCTCCGCCGTACTGGGATATGCTGCACGCCAAAGGCGCTGCAACTCAAAAGAAGCGCCGCGCCTCGTCGGAATTGGATGTTTTTTATTCCGATGATCCGGACGATGTGGGCAACATAGATGATTACGAAAATTTTTTGGAGCAGTTGGTTTTGATCTATGCAGGTCTAAAACCCCTGCTCTCCGAGAAGGCCTATCTCACCATCATCGTCAAGAATGTCAAGAAGGGTGGACGGATTTATCCCCTGGCCTGGGACCTGGCCAGGGAACTCGGCAAATTCTACACATTGAAGGATGAAAAGATCTGGTGTCAGGATAACCAGCCCCTGGCTCCCTTTGGATTAGGTTCAGCCTGGGTTAGCAATACCTTTCATCATTATTGTTTGCAGTTCAGGAATGAATAAGTTATTCTCGCTGCTCCAAGTACTATGATTAATGTTGACCATCTGGTGCATATTCCATACACGCCTGACCTTACAGAAGGCGGTATCACATATGCCTGTCGTTCACTTCCTCACACCTATAACCACCTAGACGGCTCTTCCTTCGACCGCCTGCGCCGCACAGCCGCAAGCGTGGCCGTTGAACTCGCTTTTCGTCGCTATCTGACACAACAAAACGTCCCTTTCGATGTGAAAGTTGCGGAGCCATTCACAGACCCCGACCGATATGATGTATCGCTGGGCGGGCATCGCTGTGACCTCAAGTCGTTCCTGATCTCTCACAGGACACAGATCTCAGCCCTGCGAGCGGACCTCAACTTGGCACTCAAAGCCCCAGCCCTAGTTCCGCTCGATCAATATTCTGCGGACGGCCAGGCCGAAAATGATATCTACCTCTTTGCATTTCTCACCGGCCTCATTGCTGCCTCACCGGACGATGTAAAAAAGGCCATGAGCGCGGCACAGCCTGTCTACCTAATCCACACTATGCCAAAGACCTGGATTCGTCCACAGGCCTGGATTCCACTCGGTCCGCTGGTACTGAAATCCGAATCGGATGAAACGCTCAGTCTTGTGATCGGTGGTCAGGACGCGGACCGGGAGTTTTTGACGCGCACACTGGAACTCCCGCCGCACACACGCCGCGAAGTGGACGGAGATTTTTATTCGTTAGTTTTCGTCCACGTCAATTCCAGACCAGATGCACGGCTTGGTATCTATTCCCCCTCACGTAATGAAACGTACCTGGTCAATCCTGGCCAATGGAGCAATATCTGGATTTATGGTTTGGACATTTATCTTACCGGTTGGATCTCACGCGCAGAATTTCGTCAACGAGCCAGCCTGGTCCCAGAAGGCAGTCGCGTTTTCCAATACGACCGCACCCGGATAAAAAACCTGGCGATATCGATCTCAGATTTAAAACCGTTATCTGACTTGTTGGAACGTGTGCGCGAATGGGAATCAGAGAAATAATTCTATACAAATAAGCTTCCTTTTTCAATAAATATCCGTGCAATCCGCGAAAATCATGTTCTATCTTTTAAAGTGTCAGGTATCTGGAACAAAATTCCTTATTTAAGAAACCACTAATTCAACTCTGGTACACTTTCTGCCATGCTTAAAAAACATGCCCGGGCGATTCTTCTGGGTCTCGCAGGGCTTCTGGTTGTAGGTGTATTGGTTTATCAGGTCCCGGCCGTACAGTCGCGCCTTGCCTGGCGGTTTGAAGTATGGAGCACATATTTTCAAAATGCCGTGAATCCGGTTGGCAAAATGCCTACACCCTTACCTTCCACTCCCTTTGCAACTTTTACACCCGAGTCTCCTACGCCGACCACTTTGGCGACCCAAGCTTCTACCCCTACTCCACCACCGCCTCCTCCCCAGGCCGCATTACCTGCGCCTAAATACGAATTGCAGGGAATAAATAATTGCGGTCCGGCCACTTTGACGATGGCCTTGCGCATATATGGTTGGTCGGGTGATCAATATGATATTGCCAAAATCATCAAGCCCGTTCCCCAGGATCGCAATGTAAACCCGGATGAGCTGCGTTATTTTGTGTTAAATGAGGCCGGCTGGCTGCGTGCAGAATACCGTGTAGCCGGGGATTTAAAAATGATCAAAAGTCTTATAGCCGCCAATTATCCTGTGATCATCGAAGAACAATCAAAACTTGACCCCCAGGATGCGAATGGACCCGCCGACGATCTATGGGACGCGCACTATTTGCTCATTACAGGGTATGACGACCAAAGCGGCACAGTCACTGCTCAGGATTCCTATCACGGTGCGAATCTAAAGATACCCTACGATAAGTTGATGACCGATTGGAAACCCTTTAATTATTTATATATGGTCATTTACCTGCCTCAGGATGAAGGTGAAGTTAAATCCATTCTGGGAACAAATTGGGACCCCGACCAGAACAGGCAAAACGCCATAGCGATTGCCCAGGCAGACGTCTCGACGAATCCGAATGATGCCTTTGCCTGGTTTAACCTTGGCAGCAGCCTCGTCTATTTCGAGCGTTATAACGAGGCCGCCGGAGCCTTCGATAAGGCATTCACCATCGGCCTGCCTCAACGCATGACGCGCTATCAATTCTTTCCATTTTTCGCCTATTACAATGCCGACCGGATCGATTATTTACTTACATTGACTGAAAACACCTATAAGCCGATCCCCGGTAATTACTCAGAGGAGGCCTTGCTCTGGCATGGATATGCGCTTTTACGCAATGGGGATAACGCAGGCGCCCTGGCAGATTGGAATAAAGCGCTAAAGGTCCACCCCGACTTTTGTGATGCAGAGAAGGCAGTCAACAACTATATTCAACCAACATATCAACTGACGAATTGCAGTCCGTGAATATAACAGCATTTTACAGTTCTGACTGAAGTACCCGGAACTATTCTTCCTGAAAACTGTATCCGCCCGGCCAGGTCTGGATCAGGTACGGGGGCTTGTCAGATTCGAGGTCCAATTTCTTGCGGAGCCGATAGACCACATTTTTCAAGACGGCCAGGTCGCCCTGTACGCCCCACACGGTTTGCATGATCTCTTCATTTTTAAATACGTAACCAGGGCGACTCATCAACAAGTGCAGCAGACGGAATTCAAGGTTCGTCAATTTGATCTCATCTCCGCCCGGCTCCACAGCGGATCGGCGAGCCGGTTCCAGCTTTAATTTACCTGCTCGTACCGGGCTCATGGGCACGGCCCAGCTCCGTTTGGCCCACGCCATAATCTTTGCTAAAAAGATGGCGGGGCTGATGGGCTTGACCACACATTCGTCCACGCCCATCTGGTAAGCCTCCAAAATTTCAGCCTCATTATTCGTGGGCAGGAAAAGCAAAATCGGACTGGATGTGAGCGTGCGAAACTTCCGGCAAAGCTCTATCCGTTGAGCATGCGGCGCATTGACGTCAATCACGATCAGGTCTGGAAGTTCCTCCATTGAACGCTCCATCGCCCGTTGGACCGATGTCTCCAAGATCGCCACCAGTCCTTTCTCGCGAATAATATATCCCCAGATTGGCGCGGTCGCATCCTGGTCACACACCACGAAAACCCGATTCGGCACAACTGAGCTAAAAGGGTGCTTGGATAATTCCATTTGAAGTCTCCGGTTTGAAGATTATACGATAGTATTGAAGTGTTGGTAACATAAAGTCACAAATAATTATAATATTATGACTTATGGGGGATAGGAAATTTGTACCATTCCTATATACTCGGTTCAGCACTCGAAGCAAAGGAGGCTTTCGATGAAAAAACTTTTCCCAATCCTGGCGGCAATGGCATTGCTCAGCGCTGCCTGTCAGTTGGGTGGCGGACAGGAACAACCCACTCCCATCCCCATTTCTACTGCCATACCCACGAATACGTCAGTGGCATCGATCCCTACAGCTGCACCTGCAGACAATAATCAAGCTGCCGGATCCGAACGGACCTCCGCAGACGGCATGACCGAAGTATTTGTCCCCCAGGGTAGTGTCCAAATGGGCGGTATCGATTCCGCAGCTTCATGCTGACGAGAAACCGGTTCACAAAGTCTCTCTTTCGGCGTTCTGGATCGATAAACTTGAAGTTACGAATGCCATGTATTTGGGGTGCATCACAGGCGGCGGTTGCCAGCCTCCCCAGGCTGTTAAGTCAGAAACGCGCCCTTCCTATTTCGATAACCCCGACTTTAGCGATTATCCTGTTGTCTATGTTACTTGGGGGGATGCCGCAGCTTATTGCAAGTGGGCTGGCCGCCGTCTTCCCAGCGAAGCAGAATGGGAACGCGCCGCCCGCGGCGATGATGTCCGCATATATCCATGGGGCAGTAACAACCCTGATTCGACTCTCGCAAACTTCAATTATCAGTTCGGCGACACAAATCGCGTGGGTTCCTATCCTGCAGGTGCAAGTCCGTTCGGCGCTTTGGATATGGCCGGTAACGTCGCGGAATGGGTGAACGATTATTATTCGGGGACCTACTATTCTCAAAATATCAACTCCAATCCGACCGGCCCGAATGCCCGCTCGAACTTTTTTGCCCGGGTGGTGCGTGGCGGCAGTTTTGGCGATTCAAAAATCCTGATAAGAGTATCCAAGCGATCCCAGGTTACCGGGTCGGACCTCAACGCGGATGTTGGGTCGGCGGCCTACCTCGGAGATTTCTCTCCCCGCATTGGTTTTCGCTGCGCAGCAAATAACTGATCTCGAAAGAAAATATAAAAACGATGCAGCCAACGTTGCATCGTTTTTATATTTAAGGCGATATTACCGCATTTATTAATTGACGCATAAATTAACATGTGGTATTATCCCGAATAATTAAATAGCCCTGATCGGCACTCTTATCCAGAGAGGCGGAGGGACCGGCCCTTTGATGCCTCGACAACCGATCGGCGTAAGCCGAATACGGTGCCAATTCCGGCAGAAAGATGTTCTGGAAGATGAGAGGGCAGCCGTGCCTTTGTGCAAATTGCCCTTTCAAGTCCTGAAGGGCAATTTTATTTTCAGAAAGGATGCAACAAGTAATGAGCACTACTTTTATGACCTCACCCAAGCTGATGTTTACGTCAGAATCTGTGACCGAGGGCCATCCCGATAAGATTTGCGATCAGATCTCCGATGCAGTACTGGACGCCTGCCTTGAGCAGGATCCCATGTCCCGCGTTGCCTGCGAAACAGCCACCAAGACCGGCTTTGTGGTCTTGCTTGGCGAGATCACCACAAATGCTTTCGTCAATTTCGACGACCTGGTTCGCAAAGTCGTATTGGAGATCGGTTACGATAGCAGCGATAAGGGTTTTGATGGCAAAACATGCGGTGTCCTCTCGGCCATCGCCAGCCAGAGCGCAGACATCGCCCTGGGCGTTGACCATGCCATGGAAGACAAAAGCGGAGAGATGAAGGATTCCGACATCGAACATGTTGGCGCAGGCGATCAGGGTATGATGTTCGGGTTTGCTTGTAATGAAACTCCCACTCTTATGCCTATGCCGATCTATATGGCCCACAAACTTTCCCGTCAGCTCTCCGAGATGCGCAAGAACGGTACCATGCCCTGGCTGCGCCCGGATGGCAAAAGCCAGGTTACCGTGGAATATTCCCACGGCAAACCGCGCCGCATCGATACCGTGTTGATCTCCACCCAGCATGCCCCGGAAGTTTCACACGCGGAGATCACCGAGCAGGTCATGGAACATATTATCAACCCTACCCTGCCCGCAAACATGGTGGACAAGGATTTGAAGGTCTTCGTGAACCCTACCGGCCGTTTCGTCATCGGAGGCCCAATGGGTGATGCCGGTGTGACCGGGCGCAAGATCATTGTAGACACCTATGGCGGCATGGGACGTCATGGCGGCGGTGCCTTTAGTGGCAAAGACCCGACAAAGGTGGACCGCTCCGCCGCATACGCTGCGCGCCATGCGGCCAAGAATGTGGTTGCTGCCGGCCTCGCCGACCGAGTGGAAATCCAGGTGGCATATGCCATCGGCGTAGCTCACCCACTCTCCATCAACGTCGAGACGTTCGGCACCGGAATGATCTCCGATGAAAAAATAGCGGCTCTGGTCTCCGAATATTTTGACCTTCGCCCGGGTGCCATTATCCGTGACTTAAAACTTCGACAGCCTTTCTACCGCAAGACCGCGGCCTATGGTCATTTCGGCCGTGACGACATTGAATTCCCATGGGAAAAAACGGACAAGGCCGCCGCACTCAAGAAAGCCGCAGGATTGTAAACACAAAAAACATTCCACTTTTAAAACATAAAAATGCTCCTGATGGATCAGGAGCATTTTTTTCTCTTCTATTTCGAATGTGTATGAAAATGGGAAAGGTTACTACGATGTAGCAAATCGTGATCGCTTAAAATATCTTCGGGAGGACCGGATGCAACGATTTTGTGCTCTTCCGAAAAAACGCATATCCTGCTGGCGATTTCCTCCGCGATGACCAGGTCGTGGGTCGCAATAATGATTGTCTTTCCCAGTCTTCGTTGCTCTAAAATAAATTCAACCAGCCACGATTGACTGCGCGGGTCGAGTCCCGTGGTAGGTTCATCCAACAGCCACACATCTGGCTGTAAGGTCAACAGCGAGGCCAGAGTCACGCGGCGTTTTTCTCCTCCTGAAAGGAGGTGCGGCGCTCGGTCTCGCAATTTTTCAATGCGCAAGGCTGCGAGGGCCGAATCTACCCGACGGTTGACCTCCATTCGCGAAAGACCAAGTTGGAGAGGTGCAAAAGCCACTTCCTCCAGGACAGATGGGGAAAACAGTTGAACGTCCGGGTCCTGAAACGCCAGGCCCACGCGCCGCCGAAAGGCAAAGTTATATTCGTCGTCGTATAGTGCCTCCTCTGTAAGAGGTTTTCCGAATGCAGAGATCGTGCCACCCTCGGGAAAATAAAGGCCATCCAGAAGCTTGAGCAGGGTACTTTTACCGCAGCCGTTCGCTCCAAGTATGGCCAGGGCTTCGCCAGCCTGGATGGTTAAATTAATGTTATCCAAAGCCATCTGTTTTCCTTCATAGGCAAAGGACATATTAATGATTTCAAATACTGTTTCAGAAGTCAATGATCAATTCCCTTTCAAAAATTATCGCCCAAGATAAATAGCAGACGCCGCGATCAGTACAAAAACCAGAAGCCCAAAACCAATCCTTCGACTGCATACGGAAGGGCTTCAACGTTACGACACTTCCACGAAAACCGCGCGACTGCATCGCCAGGTAAACTTCGCTGCTCATGCTAAGGGATTTACTTAACAAGGTCCCGCTGACTGCCGCCAGCATTTTTTGGTTATCGGCTGTGTTCAAGCGCCCGACCACACGGCTTTTCCGTGATAAGAACATATCGTTCGCAATGTGAAGTAATAGGTATATGTAACGATAGGTCATACCCAGGATCAAAATAAATACGTCCGGAACGCGCAGGACGCCCAAGGCGCTTAATACGGTATTCCAGGGTGTGGTAAGGATCAGCAGTAAAGTCAAAGACACTGATGTGCTGACGCGTAATAGAAGGAAAAGTACCGTGGTTACGCCTGTCCGCGTGATCACCAGGCCAAGAGGCAGATGTATAAGGGCAGGCCCGGGAGTAATGAATAAAGCCGGTAAAATAATCAGTCCGGTAAAGAATGGTAGCGCCAGCCAGACGCGCTTTGATCAGGACGCTGGCAGGGATGGCAGAAGCCCAGGCGAAGATAAAAACCAGGACGTAAATAAATGAGATTACCACCAGGCTGCGCGACAAGCTGACGCTTATCAATAAAGCCAATATGGAAATCACTTTGACGCGCGCATCCAGCGACTGGAATAAGCCCTTTCGCGTGCTGATCTCTTCAGCAAAGAAGGCTCGCTCAAGTGTCCCGGTAATTTCACCGATCGTATGTTCCAGGACACCGGTCCTTTTATGAGATTGTGAGGGAGAGAAATCGTTACTCATCGCGTTTTTGGAGATTCCCAATAATATTTATCTGGAACTGCTCTTATCCTTATTCAGGAGTTCTCCTTTTTCCCGCGTCTGAACGAGAAGTTACCAACATTGTAAACAACCAGACCACAATGACGATCACCAGAATTCCCACGACCGCAGATAGTAGATATCCAAGGTTGGTATTTCCTAAAGCATGCAGATTATAACCAGCCAGGGGAGCGCCCCATAAATTAGATAACTTCTGCATGCCGGTCGGGACAGATTTTAGGCCTAAGCCTGTCAGTTGAGCAGCCCCCCATTCACCCCATGCCGTGCCCGGAGCTAAGAGCCCGATCGGAGAAGCGACGATGAGAACTACAATGCCAACCCACAGCCAGCGGAGCTTCTGTAATGTTCCTGCTTCGGCTGCGATAGCAGGTTTTTCGGCAGTTTCTAATATGGAGATATTCGAACGCTGCAAATAAGCCACCACCAGCGCGGCAAAAAGACCTTCCGCCACGGAAGCGATCAACGCATGAGGGATCACCATGGCCGGGATGGAAACCGACAGTGGATATGGCGCGTATAGAGGTGTTCCATCTGCGGCTTTGAACAAAAGAGGCTGAATGCCAAACTCCACTCCTGCAAAGAAAGCCGCCACGGTTACGCCGGTCCATCCGCCGACAAAGGCTCCGATCAAGCGCCGCCGGGAAGTCAGAGGCTGGTTTTTCGAAAAGGCACGATAAATGGCATAAGCAATATAAGGCACGGCTACCGCCATGTTGAAACAATTGGCGCCCAGCGCCGTAATGCCTCCGTCACCGAAGAAAAAAGCCTGGATGATCAAGGCAATGGATACGACGATTGTTGCGGATTCCGGGCCCAGGATGATCGCCGCGATGGTAGCACCGATCGCGTGCGCAGTTGTCCCGCCGGGGATGGGAAAGTTGAACATCATGATCACGAACGAAAACGCCGCCAGCAGGGCAATGAGCGGTACGCTTTGTGCATTCATTCTCTCGCGGTATCTTGCGTACTCCGATCGCCCAGAACGGAAGGACGATCAGGAACATGATCAGGCATGTGACCGGGCTGAGGTAACCGTCGGGGATGTGCATGGCCGTGGTGCTCAACCACAGCAACAGGGCGGCATAGTAGATTGCCAAAAACTTGCTTCTTCGAGATTTTGGGTACATTGGTCAGCCTCCTTTCTTCAAATCGGTTTTTTGGCACTTCGGGCAAAGACCGAAGAGGGTAACGTGGTTATTCTTGAGCATATAGCCGGTAAAAGATTCAAGCTTCGCATTAACAGTCTTGAACAAAGTATCTTCTATTTCAACTTCGCTGCCGCATTCTCTGCATACCAGGTGATGATGGTCACTGCCTGCTATTTCATACATTAAGTGCCCGTTACCCGTCTGTATGGATCTTACCAGGTCATTCTGCGCAAGGAATTCAAGTGTGCGATATACGGTCGGCTCCGTCAAGCCGGGAAGGTCTTGCCGGGCTAGTTCATACACCTCGGTCGGCGAAAGATGGATCCTTGAGTGAAATAAAACGTGCAGGATGGCCAAACGTTGCGAAGTTACACGAAATCCGCGTGAGTGGAGTTGTGGAACGTACTGCGAAGAACAAGTCATGGATTTCCTTATTGCAATTTTTTACAATAATGTTCTGTATGTAGTATACAAGAGAGTCAGGATTTTTACCTTAAAATTTATACTCTTGTGTCCTATTTCACTTTACTCTGCTCGGTATCATATTTTTTCCGGAATGCTCTTGACAATCAATGGATCGCGCATATAATTCGGCCAATACTAAAAAGGCCGTGACGAGGACGAGTACGCGCTGGACGACGGTTTAGAGAGCAGGCGAACGGTGAAAGTCCTGCCCGGGACGACAGCGCTGAATGGACCTCCGAGCTGTAAGGCGAAATGGCGCAAGCCTGAGTATCCGAAACGGTTGCCCCCGTTACCGGGCTAGGATATACCCACGAATATATGGCGTATCCAAAAAGTGAGGCTGGCTTATCTCCCTGTTGCTTCATCAGGGAATTTTTGTTTAATAGCTGCAAGTCAGCCTAAGCTGGGTGGCACCACGGACCAAAGCGTTCGTCCCAATTGGGATGAACGCTTTATTGTTTATCAACGAAACCGATCATAGAAAAGGACAATAATATGAAAACACAAATAGAGTTAATGAATACCCAAAGCACAAGCGATGATACTTCTGAAAAATCGCAAATTCACCTGCAGGAACAATTCATTAAACAGGTCAAGGACGATTCCCTGCCGGCGCAACAGGTGTTGACCCAGCAGAATAACAGTCTGCAAAAAGAGGAGCATGCACCCGATGATTCCGCCCCTCTTTTCGTGCCATAGAGGTGCTCCATGTTATTCGTTCATCCATTTCGTCCACCCTGAAGGTCTTTATTTTCCACAAATACGTGATTGGCTGGCGTTCTTTACTGATGCTTATTGGAAGCTTAACTTTATAAGGAGAAAACCATGTCTGACCAAACCAAATTCTTACTGAACGAAACCGACCTGCCGCGTTTTTGGTACAACATCAATGCCGACAGCCCCCTCCCGCCCACGCCGGTGCTGCGGCCCGACACGCTTGAACCGGTCACACCGGACTTTCTCTCGGTCCTGTTCCCCATGGAAATAATCATGCAGGAAGTCTCGTCCGAGCGATACATCCAAATTCCCGATGAAGTACGCGAGATTTACAAACTGTACCGCCCCACTCCTCTCCTGCGCGCCCGTCGCCTTGAAAAAGCCCTTGATACCACGGCGCATATTTACTACAAATATGAAGGCGTTTCACCGGCAGGCAGCCATAAACCGAATACGGCCATCCCCCAGGCTTTCTACAATAAGGTCGCCGGGACAAAGGCGCTCACCACCGAAACAGGTGCCGGGCAATGGGGCTCGGCGCTTTCCCTGGCTTGTAACTTCTTCGGCCTCGAGGTCGAAGTTTACATGGTCAAAATCTCATACCAGCAAAAACCCTATCGGCGGGTGATGATGGAAACTTATGGGGGCAAGGTATTTGCCAGTCCAACCGACCGTACAAATTTTGGCCGCTCCGTGCTTGCCAAAGACCCGAACAGCCCCGGCTCGCTGGGCATTGCCATCTCCGAAGCTGTGGAGGTTGCAGCAACTTCGGGCGGCAAAAAGAAATACAGCCTCGGCTCGGTGCTCAACCACGTGCTTATGCACCAGAGCGTGATCGGTGAGGAGGCATTAAAGCAAATGGACCTCGCCAATGAGTATCCCGACGTCGTCATCGGGTGCGCCGGAGGCGGCTCGAATTTTGGCGGGATCGCCTATCCGTTCCTGCGCGAGAATTTAAAGAACGGCAAACGCACCCGCCTGCTGGCCGTGGAACCCACTGCCGCCCCATCGTTGACGAAGGGCGTCTACGCCTTCGATTACGGGGATAGCGCCAAGATGGCCCCGGTCGTTAAAATGTACACCCTGGGGCACAGCTTTGTACCGCCTTCCATCCACGCCGGTGGACTCCGCTATCACGGCATGGCTCCGTCGCTATCCGCCTTCCATGATGCCGGCCTGATCGATGCGGTTGCGGTTCAGCAAATCCCGACTTTCGAAGCCGCGATCCAATTCGCGCGCACGGAGGGCATCATCCCTGCACCGGAATCAGCTCACGCCATCCGCGCCGCCATCGACGAGGCGCTGGACGCCAAAGCTAAAGGCGAGAAGCGCGTCATACTCTTCAACCTGTCGGGCCACGGTAACTTCGACATGGGTGCGTACGAAGCCTATCTTGGAGGCAAGCTTGAAGATTACGAATATCCGGCCCAGGCCGTGAAAGATGCAATGCAGGAATTACCAAAAGTTAATATACCTGCGTAATAAAGACCCCTTAAAAAGAAAATGCACAGAGCGCAAACCCTGTGCATTTTCTTTTTCATTCGGATTTACTTTTCCTCACCAAATAAAACGACCACAATATGCTGGTTCAAGAAATATGGCGTCGCGCCGCTGACACCCGGAGTACCGCTTTCTTTGCCCGGGACGATCTGTCCCAGTGTATAGCCGCCCATGATCGGCACATCAAGGCCGAGGATGTCCTGGATGGCGGCCACTTCCGCACCCGGGTTCGATCTTAATAACATCATCCATGCGACATCCACAAGTATCAAGGCAAAAGTTGGTTTCACGTCGCCAAGCGCGTGTAATGCCTGCTGCGCGGCCTGGGCAGCAGCTTTTTCACATGCAGCCCGACTGCCTACCAGCAAATAGGCATCGGACCCGTCGCGAATGTTGGCGTTCATCCGGAAACTTCCGTCGGCTTCGACACGCAAAGGCGCACGCACGGTCAGCTCTTCGCCATGCTCAACGCCCAGCGGATACAAGCGGGCCAGATAACTCAAGGGAGGAAAGGCCCAATCGCGGGCAGGATGCCCGAAGAGTTCGGCATAAGCCTCTGAAGCCGGCCGCCCATCAAGTGTACGCAGCCAAAAGCCGCGTGAGCGCGTTACACGGAAATGACTGCCGACTGGATCCCAGCCATGAGCGTAACCAATCCCGATGTGGATGTTTCCGCGCAGCATTGCGGCAGCCAGGCTGCCTGTACCGGTCTGATTACCTGCCATTTGATAGGTGTTACCGGTATGCAGGTCACCGCTCGAAAGGCCGCCGACGATTGGGAATTGCCCCACCGGCAGAGCGGCGCACAATTGTTCCGCATCGCCGTTGAAGCCGTCTGCAAAAAACACCGCCGCCTGGTTTGCCTGATTACCGGAGATGAGACGAGCTATACTACTGGCCGTCTCCCGTCCTGATTGGGCATATCCTGAATACCAGTACGACTCTGCTTGAAAATCACCGCTCAAGAGCGCCAGGGTTACCGAATGAGAGTGCTGGCCCAAGTTGGTCAGGCTGGTAGGTGTGCTAAAACCTATCAACGGCACATCGCCCAACAAACCGGCAGCGCCGCTGATCACTTCGCGCGGTTGGTATTCGTTCGATGAAATGAGAATGGCCAGACCCGGTGTACCCACACCCAGGCGATTAAGCGCCTGATGCGCGGCTTGCAAACCGGCTTCACGGCCGTCTAGCGCCTGGGCAAATCCTATGGCAGCCTGGAGCGTCATGACTAGCCCTCCGCCACCGGGACAGTAAAGTGGAAAGTTGTCCCTTCACGGTATTTGCTCTCAAACCAGATGCGACCACCCTGCATTTCGATCAGGCTCTTGGTGATGTTCAAGCCTAAGCCCGTGCCGGGCGCTTCGCGCGCCTTCTGATCTTCCGAGCGGAAGAACTTCTGGAAAATCTTCGACTGGTCTTCCGGGCTGATCCCGATGCCGTTATCTTTTACCCAGAAATGCACGACATTGCCGGAACCTTCAGGATCCCATTTGTTGGCGGAAGCCTCGGCACCCACCACCAGCATACCTTCTTCGGGAGTGTACTTGGTGGCATTGCTTACCAGGTTGATCATCACCTGACCAAGGCGTATGCGGTCGCCCCATATCATCGGGAGCTGCGGCGGCACTTCCGTTTGGATGGTCTGCTTTTTATCATCGATCTGGCGTTTCGTCGATTTCACCACTTCTTCCAAGAGTTCGTTCACTTCCACTGCCTTGAATTCAATGCGCAGCCGCCCCGCCTCGATCTTGGAATTATCGTTCAAGTCCGAGACCAGGGTGGACATACGTTCCACGTTGGAACGAATGGTATTGAGGAAATTGGCCTGCTGGGTATTGATGGCACCCACGGCACCGGCTGCCAGTAACTCGGAATAACCCTTAATGGAAGTCATCGGGTTCTTGAGCTCATGGGCCACGAATGACACGAAATCACTCTTCGCCACATTTGCCCGCTGGACTTCGCCATACAGCTGCGCGTTGGAGATCGCAATGGCGGCATGATCGCTTAAGCGGTTAAGGAACGTCAGATCCTCCTGAGAATCGCTCGTGCTTTCCAACATCAACAGGCCGATGACCGTGGCTTCGCGGCGGATGGGGATCACAATTTGAGTATGTGCAGAGCGCAGTAAGCTGCCACCCGCACCGGGGATGATCCGGTTCCTCTGTGGCAGGCCGGTCGCCACGGCTTCTTCCAAGGCGGGCAGGGACAACAACATGGGCTGGTCAGCCGCGGCAGCACCGACAACTCCTTCATAGCCTTCCTGTGCCACAACGCGTAATTTACCTTCTTCCAACATACCGATCAACCCTGCTTCGGCCTCGCTCTGGCGCAGCGCCCATTCGAGCGTGATGCGCATGGCCCGATCCATTTCAAGGCTGGCATTCAGCTCGCGGTCGATGCGCTGCATGACCGAAAGCTCCTCCACGCGGGCTGCAAGCTCCTGGTCGGTGAGAGTATACAGGCGTGCATTCTCCATGGCCACCGCAGCCTGTCCGGCAAAAGCGGTCAATAAGGTCTGGTCTTCTTCCACAAAGGGCAGGCCGTCGCGGCGGTTGATTACTTCGATCACACCAATCAGGTTACCCTTGGCGTGCAGAGGCACCGCCATCAAAGCGCGCGTCGTGAACCCCGTCTTATTATCGGATTCCGGGTTCCAGCCCTCGGAGTGCTGCACATCGTTCTCGATAACCGGGCCGCCCGTGGTCACTGCGCGCCCGACGATGCCGCTACCGGGTTGTATCCTCTCGCCCACCAAGTCTTTCGCCACCGGTCCGACGGTCACACGGAAGATGAGTTCACTGGTTTGCGGGTCTACCAGGAAGAACGTGCCTGCTTCACAATTCAAAATACCGACCGCGCTCTCGAGGATGTTTTGAAGCAAAGGTTCAAGCTCGAGCGTGGACGTGAGCTGGCGGGTCACGTCGTTCAATGTGCTTAGCTGGCGGGCACGCTGCTGGGTCACCTGCAGCAGGCGGGCCTTGACGATCGCACCGGCGGTCTGGTCGGCGATGGCCTGCAGCAGCTCCAATTGGCTGCGCGTATAAACCGTGCCGGGATCGTGGCTGCCCACGCTCAACGCGCCGATCGATTCGGCGCCGGCATTGAGCGGGACACCCATCCAGGCGTAGATGCCTTCCGAGGCGGGTGTGTATCCATGTGCCTGGATCTCACGGGTGTAATCCTGTGTCAATATCGGACGACCGCGGCGGATGATCTCGGGTGAAATTCCCTGATTGGCTGGAAAGGGGGTATTCTCGCGCTGGGTCAGGCGTTCGTTATGTTCCACCACAAAACCATAGTAGTAATAATCGTTATCCTTGTTATACAGCGTTATATAAAAATGCGAAGTTGGAATGATCTGTGCGGTCTGTGCGTAGATGAGCTCGAGCACATCGTCGAATGTCAGTGTGACGTTCACGCCCTGCGAAACGCGCGTCAGGGCATTCATTTCCTGTACGCGCCGCTCCAGGTTTGCAACCGTCTGCACACGCTGGATGGCCACGGAGGCCGTATCGGCCAGGTTTTCGAGGAACATCAGATCGCGCGGCGTGTAGGGCTGCCCCGAAAGGCGCGGGCCAAACGCCAGCCAGCCCACGGGACGGTCACGGCCGGGCATGGAAATAAACAGGTGCGCACCCAACAAAGCCAGCCGGGCTTTTTCCTGTTTAAGGCTGTCGGGCAGGGTAGTCCCATCCAGGTATAACGGCAGGCGTTCATTGATGAAATATCGGGCTAACGGGCTTTCGGACGAGAAATGAATGTCGGTGCTGGCGCGGTTATCTTCATCCGGCAGAGAGACATACTGGTCGTTCGGCATATCATACGTAAAGATGTGTATCGATTCCGGTGTCAGCGTGGAGATGATCTGGTGGCGCAGCACATGCCCAATGGTCGCGAGATCGAGCGCACCGGTGAGATCGTGCGTAAAGTTCTGGACGCTTTCCGCATAGGCGCGCTGGCCCACGGAAAAATGAATTGTCTACAAAAGTTTGCAGGCGCACGCGGATCGGATCGAGCAGGATCGCCAGCACAAAGACCAGTCCGCCGATCCAGAAGGGATTGCTGGCCGGCATGGCTGTTTTGAAGATCATCACTCAGGCCCGTGACAAGCAGGGCGTATCCGCCCACGATAAAGATGCAGAGCAAAAGATAAATGACACCCTGGCGCACCCAATCGTCGGCGCGCAGTAAACGGAACCGCAAAATCGTATAACCGAGCGTGAGCGGGAAAGAGCACGATGGGCAGGAAAAGATAAGTGCTGAAATCGAACAGGTGCAGGGGCGTGGTCAGCAGCCAGATCGTTATCGGCCCGAAGGCCACCAATGTTCCGGTGAGGATCATGCGCGCCTGAGTCTTGACCACCGGCGATTGAGCCGTAAAACCGTAATAAACATTCACCAGCAGATAAACGAGGCTGCACAAGCCCGACGAACACATAGATCAAACGCCAGGCTAGCAGATAATCGAGCGGGCGCGTCAGGTTGTAGAGCGTTGTGAAAGCGTAAACACTCAACCCAATGGCTACCAGGTAGCCGAGCCAGCGCAGATAGGGGCGGCCAATCACGGCGCGGGCTTCTTGCGGGAAGGAGAGAGCAAGGTCAACCAGCGCGCCGCCGGTCAAGGCCAGGCCGAGCGTCCAGAGCGGCGTCAGGTTGTGGGTAGTATATAAGTCGAAGAAGCAGCCGGTGGCTAAACTCAGCGAAGCGGACAGGATAGCAAAGGAACGCCCCGCTTTCTCCTGGCGGCGCATACCGAAGATCGCAATGCTGATCGCAAGGAACAGGAAACTGATTATGACGGGCAGGGTAAAATACGACGTTACATCATCGGTTGGGATTGAATTCAATTTGACTTGAAGAGTTTTTTCCACACCACCCGAGTTGATCCCGACCGGGATCGTCTCACCGGGAAAGAACCCGCCAAGAATCTTTTCGACTTCCGCCGAAGTGCTGACTTGAACACCGTTGACGGACGTCAGCCGGTCTCCCAACTTGACACCCTGGCTGTATAGATCCCAGGTACTGCTCTCTCCGCTGGGAGCGGAGCCGTTGAACACCAGCGTTTGCTCGAAGAACGCGCCCATGAAGGGGGTCTTCAACCATGAGTTGGCCAGGACCAGTGCGGCGACAAAAGCCCCAACAGCCACCAGTTGGTAGAGGGAGACGACCGCCTGAAGGACGCGGTCCACTAACACACCGGAGCGTTCGGTGCTTAAGCTCCTGGCGAGAGCCGGGCGCAGGGTATCTGTAGGATTACTCAACTTTTATCCTCATTTTGACCGCCGATGCAAAAATTGTACTTACATTATAGAGGAAAAGCGTGGTACTTTCATGACAAAGGCAGGAAGCCAAAATCAACTTGGCCGCTACATCAAACACATCTTCGATCTGAGCATACCCTACGAAAATGTTTGTTAAGTGACAATTCACCGGAGATGCACGGAGATTTTTTTGGACTTTTTGTTTCAAAGAACCCTTTTGCTACCTTTGATCCCGGCAAATCGAAATTGGCCTTTGTTCAACACCCTGCGACTATCATTAATTTTGGCTTTTCAAACACCTTCTTAAAGACGGTTTGAAAACTAATTGTGTGATTACTAGCGAGTATCTTCGCGCCGCGCTGAGAAGAACGTTCGGCATCTTCGCGCCGAGAAAAACACTCGGCATCTTCGACAATGACACTGTAGATTGAGTTTTCAGACAATGGCTAACTTGGGTTGATGGAGATGAGCTCCGTGCCGTTATAAACGACGGCGCACCACCCCACCTTTGGATCAGTAAGCTCCAGCCAGGACTCCTTTGCCGAGACTATCTTGATGCTGGTACCCTTCACGGTTGTGCCGACGGCCAAGGCACCGAGCAGTTTGGCACCGATGTTCGGTTGGGCACGCACATTCAATCCGTTTGGCGCAATGACCTTTCCCGTGTAGGTTAGCTGGCCGGGAGCGGGTGCAAGCTGGCCGAGTTGTTTGGCAAACCAGTCGGATAATATGTCGAGGTCAACCTGGACATTCACGCCGGTGATCTGCCCGGTATTCGCGTACTGCCAGACTGCCCACTGGTTCCAGCCGGCGGGGATCATGGTGTCCGCCGGACCGCTGAACTGGTCAGGTTTATCAGGGTACCATGCCACCCATAACGGATAATTTCCCGACCAAGCCGGGGTCTTTCCATTTGCGTCGGTGACAAAACCCCACTGATATTTGCTGGTGTAAATCATGGGCGTCTTGCCCGAGAAAGCCTGGGCTGCATCGAGCCAGGCCTTGATCGAAGCCGAGGCAGCCTTCTGGACGGCAGGCGCGGCGGTTTCCAAGCCTTCGACGTCTAGCACAGGCGAAATGTCAGTGGAGAGGAATCCGCCGGCCTGGGTGAGCGCTTTCTGGTAATTCGCGAACTGCTTACCGGCGTCCATGTCGGCGTGGAAAAAATGATAGGCGCCGCGCCGGATATTTTGCGCCTTCAACCCGTTCCAATTAGCCTGGAAGAAGGGATCGAGATAATCCACTCCCTCGCTGGCCCGGCAAATCACAAGCACCGGCTGCGGTGCGACCTTTGTCCAATCGACCTGCCCCTGGTACCTCGAGACGTCCAAAACAACGGGTTTCTTCGTGCTATAGTTCATGTCATCCGTCCTTTTGTAAATTCAATAGATCACAGATTTCAGGTGTCATTGCCGGAGACGGCAAGTGTTTTCCTTGCAGGGTGATGAAATTCACACCGAGCGCTCGAAGGGCGATTGCCAAGCGATCACAAGTAAATGTATATTGATTATATCGCAGGCCAATTCACACGAAATTTATGCAAAATAGGCAGAGGGAGTTACCTCACTCCTCAAATATTCAAGGGCGGCTTCAAGCCGTCTGGGATGGGTGAGACATAGTTCGAAGAGGCGCGGCGTTGCTTGAATTCATCCTGCGCTTTGCGGACCAGTTCGGGCTTCTGCATGAACTCGGCTGCGCCGAGCGCCAGGACCTTGGCGGCGAACAACATCCCTTTATGACCGATGCCCATTCTGCCTTGCGCAACAGTCTGCCATGAATGACCAGGTGTACCGATCGCCATACAGGCGGTGCCGACCTGACCGGTGGGGACCACCCAGGACACATCGCCAACGTCGGTGGAGCCGGGCTGCACGATCTCCGATTTATAGGGCGGCAGCACGCCCTCGTGCAGCAAGCTATCTTTCATCGCGCCGATCGCACCGGCATCCAGGCCATACGTAACCGCGGCCTCTTCGAAACTGTCGGAGGGGATCGTCTTAGAGATCTCCTTCGCAAAGTTCCGGTCCTCTTCACTGAACCTGGGTGCGCCGGTCTCTTCCATCTTCTTCTGCAAGACATTATTGACCGTCTCATTGAGAAGCAAGTTCGACATGCCGGAATACAATTCGATGTCGAGTCTCGGTGCCAGTCATCAGCGCCGCGCCGTGGGCAATGGCCTTGACGCGTTCGAACAACGGATCGAGCTGGTCGGTGCGCGGGGCGCGCACGCTGTATAACGAAGCCGCTTCGGCAGGGACAACGTTCGGCGCGGTGCCGCCGCCGTTCGTGATCACGTAATGGATGCGCGCGCCGGGAATCATGTGCTCGCGCAGGTAGTTGACGCCCACGTTCATCAACTCCACCGCATCCAGGGCGCTGCGCCCGTTATACGGATCGGCGGCGGCATGCGCGGGTTTGCCATGGAATTTAAACCCGACGCGATAGTTAGCCAGAAAGTTCGCCCAGAGGGTGCTGTTGACAGAATTCGGGATGCCACCCCAGGCACACGTCCACGTCGTCGAACAGACCGGCTTTCACCATGAAGGCTTTCCCGGCACCGCCCTCTTCGGCGGGACATCCATAATAGCGGAGGGTGCCCTGCACCACGCTGGCGTCCAGCGCCTGCTTGAGCGCGAAAACGGCCGCGATGCCTGCCACACCCAACAAGTTGTGTCCGCAGCCATGACCCGGCGCACCACTGACAAGCGGTTTCCTGTACGGCACACAATCCTGGCTCAGACCGGGCAGAGCATCGAACTCGCCGAGAATGCCGATGACCGGCCCCGCGCCTTTTGTATAGCTTGCGACAAAGGCCGTGGGTATCTCCGCCACGCCTTTCTCAACTGTGAAGCCTTCGCCTTCGAGGGCCTTGATTAGAAGCGCAGAGGACTGCACTTCCTTGTATCCTATTTCTGCGAAGCCCCAGACTGAATCGCTGAGGTCGGTAAAGGTTTTCCGGTTCGTTTCGATCCATTGAACAAGGTCCATCGCTGCTCCTTATCGTTTCACAAGGATTATATTGCTTTTCGCCTCCTCCAAATTCCCATTTCGATCCTCCGTAGTGACCTTCATCCTTTTTAGGTATGACATTGATCTCGCTTAAAGATTAATGGAATAAACCCTGATGTAAAGTGGATGTAAGGCTATTGCAACAATCGGGATGATAAAATGCTGATGTTCGTGAGGAGGAGCGCAATGGTAATTTTGGGTTCAATAGAAAAACAGCAGCAAATATCAGAGGGACAATTCTTCTGCCAGAGATGCAATAACATCAGGCCTTATAAACGGCAGCGTGCTTCGAGTTATTTCACCTTCTTCTATATTCCCCTGATCAAAATTAAGACACTTGCAGAATTTGTAGAATGCCAGGTTTGCAAGAGTTACTATGTGACGAAAATACTGGAGCCGGGTTCACAGCAGATGCTGAAAATGGAAGCCATATCAAAGTATTCGATCCAGCGCGGGACACCTGTGGACGAGGTGAAGGTGCAGCTCATCGAAGCGGGAGCGGATGAAGAGATAGCCGAGAAGATCATCGAGAGGGTGTCGGCGTAATACCGGAGATAACCAGAGATAACCGGAGATGAACGGAGATACTCTACGAGTCGATGTAAACGGAGATACATTACGGGCAAGATGTGAACGGAGATAACCGGAGATAAACAGAGATAAACGGAGATTTCTAGAGGGTTCTTTTTCAAAGAATCGTTTTGTTGGCGTTGGTCATGGTAAATTAACATTGGCATTTGTTCAACACCTGGCGACTTTTCGATGGCTCCAGGTGATTTTGGGTTTTCGAAAGTCTTCTCAAAAAAAACATAAGATTTAACGCAAAGACGCAAAAACTCATTTAAACTGCGAAAGGTGTAAGGCATTTCTTGGGGCTGTGGATAGCCTGTAGAAAGCGCGGATTTAGGGCAGCGCACAACCGGAACGAATCAAGAACGAATGGTCCATCCGGACCTAACCCCCCGGCCCCCTTCCCTAAATGGAAGGGGGAGCGCGCAATGGGGTGCGCTGGCTTCAGCTGGAAAAAATAATTCAAATCCGGTTTACCCTCTGGGTGCTTCGAACTCTTCGAGTACTCAGCACCCTTAGGGCACTTATCAGCAAATCCTCCCTCAGACCCAAATAATTTTGAGTAGAAAATAGCTGAGTTTTTGGAGGATCGAATACGAGAATAGGGAACAGGGATCGGGTATTCAGGGATCAGGGAAGCAGATGTGGGGGATGAAGCAATATTCGTTCCGCATAACGAAGAGGAACGAATATCCCTACAATAAATGAAAAGGGAACTGGTAGAGGAGGCAGAATGGATCAATTCATACTTTTGAGACATGATATATCCTTCGACGATTGGCCTCTTACGCTTCGACGATTGGCTTCTTACACTTCGACGATTCATATCGTCGAAGTGGGCAATGGTGGCTTGGGGCCACCTTGCCCGAAAGTGGGCAACCCGCAGGGTCCACACCCTTCGGGTACGCTTCGCTATCCACAGGATACGCTTCGCTATGCTGGGGAACGCGATGGCGGCTGGCCCTTCCGCTTCGCTACGGGGACCACAGGATTCGCTGCGCTATCCACGGGATTCGCTTCGCTTATGCTACGTGAACGCCGGTGGCGTGGATGACGATGTGCCCAGGTACCCACAGTTCAGCAAGAGCTTTTATTTTGCCGAAGACGGCGATGTGATTCTGACCCGTCGACTGCTGGAGGTAAACGGCACGGTATGTGGGAGCCTGCCTGCTCCTGCGATTCGTATCGCAGGAGCGGGTGATGGCGGCTGGATACCGCCTCACCGCAATGCTCACACGCCTGATTACACAGAACAAATGTTCTAATGTCAAGAAGCAGTTGTTTATCGTACAGAAGCCTACTCATGTACGACTGCAAATTTAATATGGGGACATTTACTTATACGAGGATTAGAGTAATATCAATTCCCCCAGCGCGAATTCACATATTCCCGCCCATATCAGTACCCCCTACCTATAACCAATAATATTATTAATTCTCAAGATATTGGGAATATTCTTAAATAAAAGTCACCGACTGTGCAGGTCGGTGACTGAAATCCAGGCAACACGGCCTTACCCTGGGAGTGCCGCCCGCCACATTCTAATGCTAAATTCCTAAATTTAACAAGACGTTAACATATTCTTCCTTTGATATTAAAAGCCACCTGATAACCTCCATATCAGAACTTTAAAAGTTGAATAGAAAATTTGGACGTTGTGCAGAACGTGCTTATTTTCTAAGTCAAGCTGGTAAGCATGGCCCGCCCTGGAGGTGCGAAATGCTGCCAAATTTCAAAAATCTCCTCGAGATCGTTATTGATATTTTGACCACTTTTCGTAAAGTGATCAAGAAGAAATTGAAGCGTAAGGTTGTCAATCGAATAGTAACCTGGTTTAGCTTTTTGGTTATTATGCTTGCTGCGCAAACCTTTATTGTTTGGGTAATGACAAAATTACCACATTAGTCTAAATACTGACCGTAACTAAAGGTCTTTTTCAAAGCCATTCCTAACTCATCGCTAAATTTCCTTACTCGACGGACAACACATTCACGCCAAACACCGTTAAGGGTCATCGAAAATCCAGTTTGCCGATATTACTTAACCCCTACAGCGTTAAAGGCAGTCGCAAAATTGGCAGTGCAGATATCGGAGGCCTTCCAGAAACCGTCAATGATGACAGTTGTTAGTATCTTGGTTTCAAAACCTCTCTATTATTTGACATTTATGCTAATGCATGAGAATGGCTGAATTCCTCCCCAGTCACCATTTGGGCCCTGGATAATCGGTTCAAGGAAATACTTTCCGGGCAGATAGTAAGCCCGGGTGCCCTGATATTCATACTGCTTCCCCGGTTGGATTGCTATATTCGTGGCTGTAGGAAAAGGATTATCCGGAGCTGACCACTTATCGACATTTTTGTTGTCGCAATTAACCCCTGGGCCTCTAGAACCAATAACAACCGCCTTTATTGTTATCGGAGAAGTTCCGTTATTAAGAAGATTAAATATCACCGTGACTGTTCGATTCAAGGGTATCACATCGCCGGATAATATTGGCTGACTTCCTAATTTCGCCACAATAATTTGATCGCCTGTGGGGACCAATCTTATGTCATCTGATGAGTATGATGGTGTTGACGTTACACTTAATGAATTGCCAATTTCAGCAGGTAAGGTCGGAGCAAAAGCTGCAAAAGCCCCAAAGCCAATCGAAACGACCAAACCGGCATAAAACATTATCCAAATATAAAGAGGACGTTTGGTAGGTGGTCTTCCCCGTTTGGAAAATATATGAACAATATTTATTGCCAAGACATCCCCGATAATACCTGATAGACCTCCGGCAATCGCAGCAACGATCCACAAAATAACTCTTGTATCTGTTGAAATGCTTGGCAACACAGACCTCCCGTAATTGCCTTATCTGATCTCTCGCTGTTCTTCTAAGCTCAATCGATATGCTTTCTCAGCCCTTTCACACAGCTTGGACAATTTATCAGTTATCTTTTTTCTTTCTGATGCAGTAACTTTTTCTCCTTGCCATATATTTCCCAGCTCATCAGCCAAGCGAGTATAAGTCCAGACTGCTACCGAAGGATTTTCTACAAATAAAGGACTTCCTTCATTTGCCCAAACAACCGCAGGGGTTACAAACACGTTCAATCCGTCTGCCTTCAAAAAATTAGCAAGCCGGAGTACATTCTTAAAAGCCTGTCGGCTCGGATTAACAGACGCAGTTTTCCACTTTTTACCGCGCAGGTATTCCCAGTTTTCTCCGATGTTTCGATATTTCCCTCGGAAATTTTTAACCTCAAGAACCCAGACTCCTGGCGGACCCACTAGTACAAGATCCAAATCACCTTTATATCGCCCAGGAATGTATATATTTCGAAACAAATGCCAGTTCCCGTCTAAGGCTTGGATTATTAGTTCTACAACCCGATCTTCTCCCTCTTGACCGCGGCGATATTCGTCAATTTGCTTGTCAAGCCTTTTTGTGAGTATATCGGGAATGATATAGAACAATAAAACCAGAAGGATTAATATGCAAAAACATATAACAAGTGCGATGATTCCTATGGGGGTTGCCATGAAATAGCTAAGTGGTTTGGCATTCGGGTTAGGCCTTGTTCCGATAACCCATCCGATTACAGCAATAAGGAGCATAGCTCCGAAAAGGAATCCGAGTACTAATCCCTGGAACAACATAAGAAACAACTGTTTCCTTTCTGCGTAGCTTCTCCCACCTGAAATTAAATGGGTAAAACCAGCAGAAGGTGTTGGTTCTTTAACTACTTGTTCCAGGCGCAAAAGAGAAAGCGCGATTGCTGCCTGACGAACTTTCTCGTCCCATGCTTTTTCCGCTGCAAAACCCAGAATCTTTTAATGTTAATTGTTTAGACTCGACAAGCGCTCCCATTTGCTGCCCTCTATATGGTGGAAGGGGCCAAATAGTTGTGCGAGCTTTATCTAAACTTATCCCGATGTCAAATGGAACCGGGCGAGATTTGGTCAAGGTGGTTTGCTTCTCTATCTTTTTTTCAGATGGTTTACTTGCCTCCAGAAGTACCTTTGCAGCTTCCTGTAGTTTAGGGTTATAGGCCCATTTTGCCGCCCATTCGAGTCTATCTTTGTTGAGGTAGCCTTCATCCAGTAATTCCCCCAATGGACGAGGATTACTTTTCAACCATAAAACCTTTCGAGCTTCTTCGGTGTTCATCTTGCCTCCAATCCCGACCCCACCTTAAACGCTCATTGCGTTTGGATTTTCAAAAAACTATTCTCCCAAGCGTCCCGTTTTTTCCTCTAAAGTTTCAGGAATATACACTTTCTGAAGAGGAAGTAGACCTTTATATCTTGAATCAAATTCTTCATAATGTTCTAAGATTAAATCGACTAATTCTTCACCGTCAATCAACCGTAAATTGCTTTTACTGGAAGCAAAATTTATTGCTTGCTTAGTGAATGGCCCCAGGGTGACAAACAAGCCAAATTCTCCCGTACCAATTTTTCCATAAAGAGCTGAAACTTCAGGATCACCTATGCTACCAACTTCAATACTTTTTACTTGTACTTTGATGATTGGTGGTTCGAATCCTAATTCATCCTTATGGGCGATAATATCAATACCATGATCGGGACCTTCAGGTGATATGCGTGTTTGATAGCCCATCTTCTCAAGCAAGTGAGCAACAAAATGCGCAAATGGATGTCCTTTTAATTGTTGGGCAAGGCGTTTTACAATATAGTCGCGAGTATTCTGTTCTATATCTGCAACTACGTAAGCTACTGTTTCATCTTCGGTATCTTTTTCAATTGGCTTGATTTCACCTTCCAATGCTTCAAGATACTCGTCCGCATATGTTTTGACCTGAAAAAAACTCATCGCCGAGCCAATTTCGTAAAGCGCACCTTGTGTGAACGCGGTTCTTGGAAAAGATTTCATCCATTTCACTGGACGGGTATTTGGATATCCAGCTTCAAGAGAAGGATTATATTTATAATCACCTTCGATAATCCCTATATGAATTATCCGGTCATGCTTCGATGGATAAACAACGACATCACCGACTTTCGGTTCATATACAAAGCGGAAGGGTTGACCTCCCGCAAGGGGAACAGCGCCGGCTTTTATTTCAGGATATACCTCTACGATCTTTTCTTTGAAGGCTTCCCTATTAGGTTCTATTTGAGAAAGGTCGCCCAATTTGTCCCACCCTAGAGCAATAACATTCTTTTTCAAAAATAGTGTGTCAGCATCGCCTGTTCTGCCAGCATGTATACCCCACACAGTGGTTTCTTTATTTGGCATAATATTATCCTTTCCCTTCCACTATCTTTATCTCTTCTTCCGCCTACCCATACAACTGATAACCTAACCGATCAATCTACTTCTTTACTACATCTTACAATACCTTCGCTCGAATTAATTCATACTTCTTATCTGTAGGCATTATAAACTTACAAGATTTTTTACTTCTCTTTTCCCAGAGTTCGCCGATGTCGCGTTTTTCCTTTTCTTCGGGATTGTCATATCGATCTTTACCTTTATATTCAACCACTAAGTAGCGTCCGTCCTTTAGTTTGCATACAAAATCGGGATAGAAACGATCAGTAGCTGTTTGAAACCAGAAAGACCGTGTCGGTTGGTTGCTTATATTTCTTACCCAATATTCGACTTCATCCATTGAGTCGATAAATTCCGCGCATTGCTTCTCTTCGCCGCTATCGAATTTTCCGACATCAGGATAATAATGTTTCTTAAAGTTATGTTGACCTCGATATAACGAATTGACAGGGCATGGGTATTCCTGAGTGTCAAATGAAAACACTAATTCTGGTGTTACTTCGACAGCGCTGCCTTCTTGGAAGAAGGCCTTGAAAGCCTGTTCATGTGCGAATCTTCTATATTCATCAATTTTTAAAGCAACCGCATCACGAAGTCGATATTTTTCACGGACAAGTAAATTAAGCGGAAGCTTGCGCTTTTCAACCAGATTATTTACAAGCGATGTGAGGTAAATGCCGGTTTCGTTTGCTGTTAAATCATGATGAATGAAATTTCGGTCTAGCCAATGAACAAGGTCGGATACATTCCAGCCAAGCTCAATTTTGAGAGAAGTTAACTGATCTTGTAGATTTTCAAGAAATTTCCCTTCGATCTTGCCCTCTTCGGAGATATCTACTTCTCCTTGTTTAGTAGCAGGACGCTCGGTCGAATATTCTGCTTCATTCAAGATAACATTTTGTTTGGGTAATTCCCAATGGAAATCAAGAAAATGGGTTTCTTCTAATTGCTCAAGGAGCTTACCCTGGCGATAGGCCAGCACGGGTATAGAGAACGGTACACCTCGTTCTGAAGGTGATATTTTAGTAGCGGCATATCGAGTCTGAGTATCTCGCACGCTTTTCTCAAAAGCAGAACGGGATTCTTTATTTTTAAAGGCAGATTTTATAGCCTCAATATCTTTTGTTGTAATATTTGCGGGAAGTTCAATAGTATGGGTTTTTGCGTGATATTTGACCTTCTGAGCCAACTCTTTTGAAATCTTTTCAAGAACAGGCGCTTCCGAAACCTTGAAAGTGATTATCTGTTCATCAGACGCCTGATAGTTACCAAAAGGCAAACCAGAAAAGTCGTTGAAGGTTTGTTGTGTAATTAACTGTGCGGCTTCCTGCTTTTCAAAACCATTTTCAACTAATGCGTCTGCAAGTGTATTAAGAGTTTCGAAGAAGTTTTGCGACGCAACATAAGCATAAGCCATATTCAACTCTGGCGTTTGCTTGCGTGTTGCATTAGGCATTCGCAAGACGCGCCCAACAATTTGTTCAACTGCTGTCGCGCTATGTTGTTCTGCCACCGAGCAAAGCACATAAGCAAAGGAACAATCCCAGCCTTCTCGCAATTTTTGGATTGTGATGATATACCGAATGGGACAATTCACTGCAGTCAAATCAATATCGGCAATATCATCATCAACACCGGTGGCACGGGCGATTTGATCGGCGGGGATGTTGTAATCATCCTTTAAACAAGATTCGACCACTTTAACACTAACTGTTTTTTGTCCTGCACGATTTGGTTGCGCTTGCAGCAACATGATCGGGCGAAGATAATTTCCAGTATTAGCGCGCTCAGCCTCCGCAAGTCCTTCCAATTCTTTGAGTCTACGAATAGCATCACCAATAAGTTCTTTCCATTCAGGACGCGTTTCAAGCCGAAGCGGTAGCTTAATCATGGACTCGGCCTTAAGTTCACGCGCTGAAATACTGTACAAGACATTACTTGGATGGTCTTCGCGGTGCGGTGTGGCAGTAAATTCCAAAATGCAAGACGGGTTGAAGCGCGCCAGTGTTTCAAACGAAAGAGGCGACCGTGCATTTTGGGCTTCATCCACAATTAGAATGGGACGGTGTAGGCGTAGGAGATTGGCGAGAGAAGGTATGGGTTTTCCATTTTCATAACGATCCACATCGGCAGAAGCAAGGATATTATCAAAATGACTCATTAAGGCACCAGAGGCTTCATAGACCTTGCGTAGTTCGGGGTCACCAACGCGGAAGGCCTGCGTGGTGGATACCAAAATAACAGTATCGGTATTTAGAGTGGATGGTTGAAGATACGAAGCTTCGGCCAGTTCCAATACATTGACACTACCAAGCGTGGTTTCAAGCGCGGCGCGATAGGGGTGCTTGCGGTCTTTCAAGGCTTTAAGCGTTTGGTCACGAATGGTTGTGGATGGGGTAAGCCAAAGCACAAATGAATTATCAACCCCAAGAAACTCTCTGGTTGCTATACTGACAGAATGACAAGCCATGAGCGTTTTACCACCGCCGGTTGGCACGCGCAGGCAAACATAAGGCAAACCAGGTAGTTCTTCAACTTCATGATAATTAATACCCTCACCAATAAGTAACTATCTCAAAACCCTTTGAAAGCCTATAATTTGGGTCTCGACAAAGGACAAACCGATGAAGAAAAAGAAGGCTTTGCCAACCATTTGGGAAGTACCTGATGAGTTATGGAAGCGCATGGAACCTCTCATTCTTGAAATGGATCCACCCAAAGAAACCGGCAGACCGCGCATCCACCCGCGCAATGTGGTGGATGCGATCATCTTCCGGAACCGTACCAGTTGTCAATGGAATCATATTCCGCGGGTGTATGGGGACGATGCCACTCTGCATCGTACCTTTCAACATTGGGTTGAAGTAGGATTGTTTCCGAAAATCTGGGCGCTGCTGGTGGAAGAATGTGACAACTTGGGTTTGGTGGATTGGGAGTGGCAGGCTGCTGATGGCATGATGGGCAAGGCGCGCTTGGGCGGCGATGAAGTGGGACCGAATCCTACGGATCGAGCCAAAAAAGGCACAAAAAAGAGCATCCTGACCGATCGCCATGGGGGTCCGCTTTCGATCATCATGGCCGGGGCCAATGTGCCAGACATGAAATTGCTGGAGAAGACCCTCGAAGCCATTATTGTCCAGCGACCCACACCGACGAAGAAGAAGCCCCAGAATCTTTGCCTGGACAAAGGCTACGATAATCCAACGGGTAAGGCCGCAGTGGAGAAATACCATTACACCGGGCACATCCGCCGGATTGGGGAAGAGAAATTGAGCAAGGGTAAAAAAAGTATCCTGCTCGGCGATGGGTCGTGGAAAGAACGTTAGCATGGTTATCGAAATGTCGTGGTCTGTTGATCCGTTACGAGAAGAAAGCGAAAAACTATCTGGCACTCTTTCAATTCGCTTGCACTATGCTTTGGTATCGCAGACTTGCCCAAAATACCTTTTGAGATAATTACTAAGTTCTAGTGTAGTTGCATAAAATGCAATATTGGCATTGCCCATTTGCTTACAGTTCTTGAAATATTTACCGAGAGCATCGAGGGAGCGTTGTTGATATGTTTTGAGTTGCATTAATCACATCTCCCTGATCTCATAAGGGATTTGCTTAAACACAATACCAAGTTCACGCAGGCGTGCGACACTGATACGGCAACCATTTCCATAAATCACTTTCGTTCCAATGTGCTTTGATAAACCTTCCAACACTTCATAGGTAAGCACATTTCCGCCATTCACGGACTTATCTTTCAAGATACCGTTATAAAGCAAATAAACAGCCAGATCATTGGTTGTGCCCAATAATGGAAAGTACTTTTTAGCATTTTGGGGCAAGGGTTGACCTGTTTCGATGAAATAAATATGTTGTGCCAGATCGTTGTATTTCACGTCTTCCCGAATTTGGCGATTGGAATCAAATAAGGTTAGGCCTAACTCACAATATCGGAAACCGCCACCTAATCCCGGTTCTTCTTTTTTATTGCCATTTTGATCTTTATACGCATATCCTTGTATTACGCGCTTCAATCGTTCTGCAGCTATATTTTGAGCAATATTTTTATCCATTTCAACAAGAATGAATTGCCGATTCCCATCATCTTTTTTGTTCATTTGCAAAACGGCATGGCCAGTTGTGCCACTTCCTGTAAAAGAGTCAAGAATTAGATCGTTTTCATTTGTGGACAATTGAATAATTCGTTGTAATAACCGTGTAGGCTTTGGAGTAGTAAACACTTGAAAAGCTTCCTGTAATATTTTAACAATCTCTTGTTTAGCTTCTTGAGTATGTCCAACTTCCGAATATGTCCATATAGTTTCAGGGACTAATCCTTGCCTAACTTCAGATAAAAACCTTTTTATGGAAGGCACATTGTTTCCACTTTCACCCCACCAAATGCGCCTATCTTTATCCATTTCTTCTAATTTTTCTCTTGACACGCGCCAATATGCTCCATTTGGTGGACCTGAAATAACCCGGCCTGAAGGAGTTGTAATTGAATAAGTGCCTTGGCTATAATAATTTCTCGCGTCCAAGCCCCCAGGTTTCCAGAGTCCTCGTGGATCATTATCAGGATTTTTATACCTCTTATCTTGTTCTTCGGTTCTTGATAGTAGGTTTCTTTCCCATCCTTTGGCGTTCTTAGCATACACAATCACATAATCATGATTAGCAGAAAAATGTCTCGCTGAACTCTTGGGAGAATATATCTTTTCCCAAATGATAGTGGTTACAAAATTCTGTATACCGAAGATTTCGTCTAGGATAGCACGAGCAAAATGTATTTCATTATCATCAATACTCATCCAAAAACTGCCGTCTTCTTGTAGCATCTGGTGTAATAAAACCAATCGTGGATACATCATACATAACCACTTATCGTGACGTGAAAGATCTTCGGCCTCGGTGCCCACTACTTTGCCTAACCATTCGCGCATTTCAGGGCTGTTTACATTGTCGTTATAAACCCAATTTTCATTGCCTGTGTTATATGGTGGGTCAATGTAAATACACTTTACCTGTCCCGCATAATATGGAAGCAAGGCTTTCAAAGCTTCAAGATTGTCGCCTTGAACTAACAAATTTCCGCTATAAGAGTTGCCTACGGATAAATCAGCACGGCATTTTAGAAGTCGAAAAGGTACTTCTTTGTGAAGGTTTATAACGGCGTCTTTACCAATCCAGTTGAGCGTGGGCATTTAGTTAATTTCTCCCAAAATAAAGCTAGAGTAAGCATACAGCCAAACCCCCATCTCGGCAAGACGTATAAACAATCAAATAAGTCGGGATTGCTTCGTCACCTGCTTCGCAAGTTCCTCGCAATGACAGATTCTGTACAAAAAAAGGTCACAAATCCTTGAATTTGTGACCTTTGCATATGGAGCTAATTTAGGTTATGTCCTACCTGCGGCGGCCAAACAGGATGCGCCTGCATACGAAAATCGGTCGGCGAAGATATCGCCGACCACAAGGGCGACCCATGGGTCGCCCCTACAGGGTGCGTCGGAATACGGAAATCGGTCCGCGATATGCTATCCACAGGATACGCTTCGCTATCGCCCTGGGCGTTCATCTGTCCGGCCACGCGTGCGATCCGCTGCGTGTCGAAGGAGTTTTGCGTTTACTCTTGTCTGATAGGTCGCACACGATATGCCCTATTTTGATGTTTTAGATCGTCTATCGAGCACATATTGTACCGAAGGGCTTATCGGCTTCTCATTGCGATGAATACAGCCCAACCAGCAACACGGCCGGCGCATCCCTTCCTTGAGTTCACTGATCGTCCTTTTAACATGCTCATTTCTCGTCTCGTCTTTCTTGACGAAGGTAACCCAGCATATCCACTCATTGCGTGCAAGGGGCGTAAGATCCTCCCATATTTCCAGCGCCGCTCCATCGGAAGTGAGAGCTTTTCGCAAGTCCGCGGGCAGTTTATGTACGACACCGGATGAAATTGTTTTACTCATCTTCGTATTTTACAAAACTGGCGGATACAGGACGCGGGGCTGAGTGGATGATCCTTCCTAAGGATTTATGACCTTTGCGTAATACCGTAATTTTGGTTATATCTTACCGGCGGCGGCCAAACAGACGCAGCATGAAGAGGAACATATTGATGAAATCGAGGTAGAGCCTGAGTGCGCCGAAGATGCCATACTTGGCAGCGCCATCGCCCTGTGCGTTCATCTGTCCGGCCATGCGGGCGATCCGCTGCGTGTCGAAGGCGGTGAGGCCGGTGAAGATCAGCACACCCAAAATACTGATGATGAAATCAAGCGGTCCGCTGGCGACGAAGATGTTGATGACCATGGCGATCAACAATCCAATCACGCCCATCATGAGGAACGTGCCCATCCTGGAGAGGTCAATTTTGGTGGTGTAGCCGATGATGGACATGGCTCCGAACAGGGCGGCGGTAGAGACGAACGCCAGGAAAACCGATCCGAGGCTGAAGGCTAGAAGAATGATGGAAAGTGTGAATCCGTTCAGCGCGGCATAGACGAAGAAGAGCATGGCGGCCGTGCCGGCGGAGATCTTATTGAAGCCGAAGCTGATGCCCATCACGAGGCCCAATTCGGCGAGCATAGCCACGATCAATATGATGGGGTTGGTGGCGAAATTGATGAGCGAGGTGCTGACGGTGACGTACGCAAAGCCGGCGGTGATGAGCATACCCAGGACCATCCAGGTATAGACGGCGCGGATGATGGACTGGATGTCGACTCCGCCCACGGCTGATGGGTAGTACGATAAATTACGATTACTATTCATGGAATTCATATGGAATACTCCTTAAACCGGGGATAAACGGAGATGAACAGAGATTTTCAAAGAACCCTTTTGCTACCACTGGTCTTTGTTCAACGCTCAGCAGCTCTTCGATGGCTCCGGTTGATTCTAGATTTTCAAACACTTTCTAATCCAATCGAGATAGTCTAATCCAAACGGCCGGCTTCTACAACTGCCCCACGGTGTATGTTTACAGGTTTCTTATAATAGCGGTGGTCCAGGTGATCAGAATGGGTTTGCTCCTGGTCACCTCAAATATGAACCACAAGGCCCAAATGGATCGGGCCTTGTGTTGGAACTGAGAGGTGATACTTAGCTCTGCATCGGCTGTTTGGCTTTGCCGATGTATTTCTCAGGCTCTTTGTCGAAGGACTTCTTGCAGCCGTTCGAGCAGAAGTAGTAGGTCTGGCCTTTATATTCGGATTTGCCGGCCGCTTCTTCGGCGGTTATTTCCATGTCACAGACGGGATCAATGTATTTATCACTCATCAGAGTTCTCCTTTAGTTTCAAGTGGTTAAGACGTAATTGGTGGGTATCTATTACGGGGGAAGAAAATGGCTATGCGCAAGAACGGCAGGGGGTTAGAAATCCTGGTGCAAGTGTTACTACACCGATTTTATGTATTTGTGACCGCACCTAAGGCGAACCCAGCGAGCAACTGGAGTTGATAGCTAAAAGTAGTGTTAACGCAGCGGTAACCCTCCCGTAAAATCATACCAGTGAGAAGTGGACGACTTGTGGCAAAATAGAGCCAGGAGATGATCCGCATGAAGAAATCAAAGTATTCGGAAAGCCAGATCGTGAATATCCTGAAAGAGGCCGAAGCGGGAGTGGCCTTGGATGACCTGATCCGGCAGCATGGGTTCAGCCGAGCGTCATTCTACAAATGGAAAGCGAAATACAGTGGCATGTCGGTGAGTGATCTGAAACGACTGAAAGAACTGGAAGAGGAAAACCGGCGGTTGAAGCACATGTATGCGAATTTGAGTTTGGAGCATGCCGTGCTTAAGGATATTATCGAAAAAAAACTCTCGAAGTAGGAGAGCGGCGGGAGTTGGCCAAATACGCCATGGTGGAACACAGATTCAGTGAACGCTGGGCCTGCAATACAGTGAATTTGAATTGTTGTACGTATCGCTATCCGGTCAAGAAAAGCGACGATGACCAGATTGTGCAATTCAATCGTACTTTTCGTGAAGATGTGTTAGATGCTTATTTGTTCAGCTCGCTGGAGGAGGTGCGTCAGATCGTTGAGCCTTGGATTGAAAACTACAATGGGGTTCGTCCGCACGAAGCCCTGCAGGGCTTGTCGCCGTATCAATTCAAACTTCAAAATGCCTGAGTTGGTCTACTTCTAATTGGTATGAATAATGGGAGGTCGACACAGCCATGCTATAATTCTTAAGGCGAATAGATTATGCAAAAAAATCTACTTACTATCCCTCAGAAAAAAATAGACGCTTTCTGTAGACGTTGGAATATTTCAGAGCTTGCCATCTTCGGTTCATCATTGCGTCCTGATTTTCGGCCCGACAGCGATGTGGATGTGCTGGTCACCTTTGCACCCGATGCCAAAATCTCCCTGTTCGACATGGTTAATATGCAGGATGAACTAAGAGACATTTTTGGGCGCGAGGTTGATTTGATCAGCAAGGACGGTGTGGAGAACAGCCGCAACTATCTCAGACGAAAATCCATCCTTGAATTGGCGCAGGTGATCCATGCCGGCGATGATGCCTATTTGCTGGATATTCTTGAATCTGCAAAGATCGCATTGGATTATGTCTTTGACAAAACCTGGGATCAATTTTACACAGATATTCAATGTCAGGACGCCGTTGTCCGCCGTATAGAAATCATTGGGGAGGCTGCCAGGCGGGTTTCGGATGAGACACGCGCCAAATATCCGGAAATCGAATGGCGTGAAATGACTGGCATGAGGAATTTTGTCATCCATGAATACGACATCGTGGATATTAAACAGGTTTGGGATACGGCGCAAAATAAACTCCCGCCGCTGATTGAAAAACTTACTCAGATCGTCCCACCGCAATAATCTGAGATCAAAGATTATGAAAAAAAACCACAACACCATCCCAAGCCACCGCGGGAAAAGAAAGAAGAAAAATTCTACAAAGAAGCAGGATGATTACGAACTTCAAAAAGAATATGACCTCTCGAAAATGACCGTTCTTCCAAAGGGACGGTTTGACCCCAAACGCAGAATTGGGAACAATGTCGTGCTCCTCGAACCGGATATCGCAAAAGCATTTCCCAGCGATGAAGCAGTGAATGAAGCCCTGCGTCTGCTCCTAAAGGCGAGTAAACTTTCACAACATACCTCTGCTTGAATATCTCCATGCCGAACGAGCCGTTGTTTTCACAATGACAATACCTTCCCAATAACAAAATAATAAGAGGCCCGAAAATTTCGGGCCTCTTCTTATTATCTTCATCTATTTATCTAAGTAGTCCGTAGGAAGTCTTTATATAAACGGAGCGGGAGTGATAGACTCCCAGGATGCCAAAGCCGAGAGATTACCATCTCAAGAAACGTGAACTGGAAGCCATTGTAACTGCCATTCGACATGATCCGCGTCCTGAAGTACGTCAAAGATGTACGACCATTCATTTATTGCATCTCGGACATAAGCCCGAAGAAATCGCCGAAATGCAGAGCGTCAGTGTTCCCAGTATTTACAACTGGATCAAGCGTTGGCGCAAGGGCGGGATCGAAGGTTTAGCGACCCAGCCGAGAAGCGGTCGTCCGCCCTTAGCGGACGAGAGCTACGCTCTCGCCGTAGAAGAGACGCTGGCGAAGGAACCCGGCGAATTGGGGTATGGGTTTCGGATCTGGACCGTGGATCGCCTGCGAGCCCATTTAGAGAAGCAGACCGGGATTGGTCTGAGCGAGAGCAGCTTCCGGGAATTATTGAAGCGGAAAGGGTATCGATATCGGCGTCCCAAACAGGATCTGGGCCATTTGCAGGATAAGAAAGCCAAAGCCCAAGCCGGAAAACTTCTGGAAGAGTTGAAAAAAAGGTCCTCGGAGACGATTTCGAGCTCCTCTTTGTGGACGAAACGACCCTGAGTTTGGAGCCGCCTGTGCGAGCCTGCTGGATGAAGATCGGTGAGCAGAAACGCATTCCGGCGATCCGAGTAGGGAGCAAGCAACATCAACATATCTTTGGAGCTTATAACTGGCGTTCGGATCGGATCAGTTGGACAACCGCCAGGACGAAGAACAGTGCCTACTTCATCGCTTTTCTCGAGCATCTGTTGGTCGACGTTTACCCGACCGGACGGGTAGTGCTGGTGATGGACAATGCCGCCTATCACAAGAGCGCTTCTGCCTTGGCCGCTTTGAGTTTGTTCGAACATCGAGTGATGGTAATTTGGCTGCCACCCTACTGTTCGGACCTCAATCCGATCGAACGCTTCTGGCGTCATTTGAAAGACCTCGCATGCGCCAACAAACTTCAAGATAGTATTCAAGATGTGGTTCAAGCAACCGACCATATTTTGAATGAACAGAACAACCCGAAATCGACTTTGTGCTTCCATGTCTCTAAAAACTTATGACGGATTACTTAATTATCTTTTTTCTTCTTAAACATCCAAATTTCGTACATACTTGGCGTGCGTCTGGATGAAGCGCTTGCGCGGATCAACGGCATCGCCCATCAGCATGTCGAAGGTGCGGTCGGCTTCGGCGGCATCGTCCACGGTGACAAGCAGCAGCGTGCGGTTGTCGGGGTTCATGGTGGTCTCCCACAACTGCTCGGGGTTCATTTCACCAAGACCTTTGTAGCGCGAGATGGTGATCTTCTCGCCGCCGCCCAGGTCCTTGATGGCCTTGTCCTTTTCCTTGTCGCTGTATACATACTTGATCTGGTTCTTATACGCCATGCGATACAGCGGCGGCTGGGCAATATAGAGATGCCCGTCTTCGATCAGCTTCGGCATGTAGCGGAAGAAGAAAGTGAGCAGCAGCGTGCGGATATGGCTGCCGTCCACGTCGGCATCGGTCATGATGATGATGCGTCCGTAGCGCAGGCCTTCCACGTCGAAGTTATCGCCGACGCCCGTGCCGAGGGCGGAGATCAAGCGCCCGGATCTCGTTGCTGCCCAGGATCTTGTCGAGGCGGGCGCGCTCGGTGTTCATGATCTTGCCGCGCAGAGGCAGGATGGCCTGGAAGTGACGGTCGCGTCCCTGCTTGGCCGAGCCGCCTGCCGAGTCACCTTCCACGATGTACAGCTCGGTCTTGGTCGAATCGCGTTCGGAACAATCGGCCAGCTTGCCGGGCAGGGTCAGCGATTCGAGCGCCGACTTGCGGATGACGAGGTCACGCGCCTTCTTGGCCGCATCGCGTGCACGTGCCGAGGTCAGACATTTGGCGATGATGGCCTTGGCCGCCTGCGGATTCTCTTCGAGGAACGTGGCGAAGGCCTCGCCCACGATGCTCTGGACGTAGGTCTGCACTTCGGGGTTCATCAGCTTGACTTTGGTCTGCGACTCAAACTGCGGATCGGGATGCTTGATCGAGACGATGGCCGTCAGGCCCTCGCGCGTGTCGTCGCCGGAGAAGTTCGGGTCGGCATCCTTGAGCAGTCCGTTCTTGCGCGCATAATCGTTGACCACGCGCGTCAGCGCCGACCGAAGGCCGGTGAGGTGCGTGCCGCCGTCCACGGTGTTGATGGTGTTCGCGAAGGAGTAGACCGACTCGGTGTAGGCATCGGTGTATTGGATGGCGGCTTCGATGCCGATGCCTTCCATGCTCTTTCTCGACGTATACCACCGGATGCAGCATTTCGCGGTTGCGGTTCAGATAGCGGACGAAGGAGGTGATGCCGCCTTCGAAATAGAACATCACTTCATGGCCGGTACGTTCATCCACAAAGTGGATCGTGACGCCGCGCGTGACAAACGCCATCTCGCGGAACCGCTGCGCCAGCGTGTCGAAGCGATAATCGATCTCTTCCTTGAAGATCTGTCTTGTCGAATTTAAAGGTGACCTTGGTGCCGGTGTCACTCGTCCTTGACCTTGCCGATGGCCTTTGACCGGCGCCTTGGGATAGCCGCGTTCATAGCGCTGGAAATGGACCTGACCATCGCGCCGCACTTCGACTTCGCACCATTCGGACAAGCGCATTCACGGCGCTGACGCCCACGCCGTGCAGACCGCCGGATACCTTGTATCCGCCGCCGCCGAACTTGCCGCCGGCGTGCAGCGTGGTCATGACCACCTCGAGCGCCGACTTCTTCATCGTCGGATGCATGCCCACCGGGATACCGCGCCCGTTATCCCATACGGTGACGCTGCTGTCGGGATGGATGGTGATCTCGATGCGGTCGCACACTCCCGCCAGGGCCTCGTCAATGGCGTTATCGACTACTTCGTAGACGAGGTGATGCAAGGCCTTGATATCCGTGCCGCCCACGTACATACCGGGGCGGCGCCGGACGGCCTCCAGGCCTTCGAGCACCTGGATATCTTTTGCTTCATAACTACCGTTATCTTTTTTCTGAGCTACAGCCACGATTTCCTCCGAGCTGTTTATGTAAATGGTTGTAACTGCTCAGGCCCTTTTGGCGAGAAAAGCGCCCGCCATCTTCGATCACGGCTTTCTCCTCATAGGCATAAGCAGTTACTAATATTTTATGCCGGTTGGGCTGGCACCCCACCCCGCAGGCGTGCCAGCACGGTCTGAAGCCAGGTGGTCATATCCTGATAATATTTAAAGGAAGATGCCAGCAGAGCAGTGGTAACGAAGCCATGCCCGAGAATACCGACCAGCGTCAGCCACGAATCGCTGGCGGGGATCGCCCACAGGAAATTCGAGCTGTAGGCCAGCAGGAAAATCGTCAATACAAACAGGCTGCTGGTGGGCAGTGTAAAGCGCGCCATCTGGAAGCTGCTGAGGATGGACGCAAATGCGTTCTGCTTTTTGACAAATATCCCGTGCGGCGAGAAGAAGACCGGTACGATCAGCCACATGGAGATGAATGCCAGGATCACCAGAATGACCTCGCCGACGACCGAATTGAACATAAAGATCAGCGAGACGGTGAAAATTACCGGCAGGCCTAATATCCAGGCGACCGCCACCCAGATCACGGAGTAGAACAGGGTCTGTAATACTGCGCGCACAGTGGAGGGCGGGTTTTCGGGGTTGACGAGCGCCGATACCCAGCGGAAATATAATCCGCCAAACAGCCAGCCAATCAACGTCAGCAGGAAAATAAACCCGAGCCAGGTTTAAAGAGGAATCAACCTGCACGGTAGTGGGCATTCCCAGAGGGGTCAGGCCCGGCAGCTTGCCACTTATCAAGCTGGAAATGCCGATGGGAAAAGTACGCAGCCAGCGCAAGCAGGTTGAAGGCTTTGAAAGACTGCTGGTACAACGTCATCATGGAAGTGACGTCATCCGGCTTCAACCCGCCGTTGGCGAGCATTCCCTGCCGGATATAGTCGAGGACCGGCTGGACGAGCGTATTCAGGCTCAAGCGAGGCCCGAGCCAAAGGAACAGGTCGAGCGCCACCGGCATCAGGATGGCTGTGATGTGAGCCGCCGTGACATCAAAACCGGCTCTGAGTCGAGCCGATAATGCCGGGCGGTGGGGGTAAAGTTTGGGTTTCTACTCTGGGAGCTTGCATAACTGCTTGATTTTACCATACCCGTCAAATCGCCGCAAATATGTTCTAAATTTTATTGCTCGTATTTACTCCTACCGCCGTCCCACGCTTTCAGCCTGGGACTAAAAAATTCCGAAAAAACGATATGCGCAGAGCGAATGCCCTGCGATATCGTTTTTTTCGGGTACTTCATGCCAAGGCTTTGAGTAGTTATTTTTCTTCCTTCCTTTTAGAAGGTCTTATTAATAGGCGCAACTACTCTATGTAGTAGAATTCATGCCTATGCAGGCCCGAGAACGCTATTTGCCCGATTCCAACCGGGTGGGTGTGTTGACCGCAACCGTGCTGCTCACTTATGCGTTGACCCGCCTGATCAATGCACCGGGGATTACCGTAAGCATTCAGCTGCCAGGTTTCTATTTTGCCTATCCGCTCACCCTGGGCACGGCCATGACCCTCATGGCTGCCGGCCTGACGGCCTCCGGCATGGACTGGTTATTGCGCAACCATCCTTCCATGGATTCGCTCCCTTCATCCAAGATTACTGTTGTCCCAACGTACACTCGAGCATTGGCTGCTGCCGGCCCTGACCGCTTTCATCATCGGCGTGCTGCTCGATATCCTGCCCTCCGGGCAGCTGTGGTGGGTGGGATTTATCGTTGGCGCGGCGCTGCTTATCGCCGTGTTCGTCGCCGAATATATTGCAGTCGACCCGGCTGCGCCACCCTATCCGCTGGCTTCTGCCGGTTTGACCGCCCTTTCCTATGCGCTCTTCCTCATATTCGTCATCGCCTTGCGGATCGGCGGGGCGCGCTTGTTCGTGATCGCCCCGGCGGTTTTCCTGGCCGCCGGGTTGGTGACGTTACGCACACTGCATTTGCGCCTGAGCGGCCGTGGGAATTTGTATGGTCGTTCGGCATCGGCCTGATCTGCGCACAGCTGTCGGCAGGCTTGCACTACTGGCCGCTGATGCCTCTCTGCAGTTTGGGTTGATGCTGCTCGGTCCGTTGTATGCGCTGACGACCCTGGCAACCAACCTCAACGAAGACGTACCCATTGCCAAAGGCGCTGACCGAACCCGGCGTGATCCTCGGTGCGCTGTGGGTTGCGGCGATCTTCCTCCATTGAATCACCTCATGCTTACCAGAAGCCAGTATGAAACCATGCGCGCTCACGTAGAGTCATGCGCGCCGCTGGAATCGTGCGGGCTGCTGGCCGGGAAAGACGGCACGGTAAGCAGGGTTTTTTTGATCGCAAACCAGGCCCAAAGTCCCGATAAGGTTCAGGATGGAGCCGGTCGAACAATTGCGGGCGTTACGATTGGATGGAGGCCAACGGCCTGGATCTGCTCGCGCATCTTTCACTCACATCCGACCGGCCCTGAGACGCTTGTCCGCCACAGACATCGCCGAAGCAGCTTATGAGGTTGTCCAGATAATCTGGTCACGCTCGGACTCATCCAGGAGACAGCCTGGCAGGCACGCGGCTTTTGGATCGAAAACGGTCAGCTTATGTAATGTAGAATTACAGATCACCGACGGTGAGTAACCCTCGTAAAATTCCTGTGTTACCAATTAAAGAGAACCGTCTAAGGAGCATCCATGCAATTCCTAATCGGAGCCAGCGTGATCCTGCTGGCTTATATTTTCGGCTCCATTCCATTCGGCCTCTTGATCGTAAAACTGACCACCGGAAAAGACATCCGCCAGGTAGCGAGCGGTCGTACCGGCGGGACAAATGCGATGCGCGCCGCCGGACTGGGCGTCGGCCTACTCACGGCCACCTTGGATGTATTGAAAGGCGCTTCTTCTGTCTGGGTGGCGCGAAGCGGTTGCTCCGCAAAATCCATGGCTGCACATCCTGGCGCCGATCGCAACGATCATCGGTCATAACTATTCGATCTTTCTCGCCGAACGCAATGAAAAGGGAAATATCAGGCTGCGCGGCGGTGCAGGCGGCGGTCCCACCGTGGGCGGAGCGGTGGGATTATGGTGGCCTTCGATCTTTATCATCCTCCCGATCGGCGTGGTGATATTCTGGGGCATCGGGTACGCTTCGATCACCACGATCGGGATTGCCTTGATCGCGATCGTGATATTCTCGATCCGCTATTCGCACGGTCTATCCGCCGGGCAAAACGTTCTATACGGGGTCATCGCAGCCTTATTGCTGATCTGGGCCTTGCGCCCCAACATCACGGCATTAATCGAAGGCCGTGAGCGCTTCCATGGCTGGCGTCCGTGGCGGAAGAAAGAGAGAGCCGCCCAAAGTGGAGGCGGCCGAACCGAAACCAATACAACCATGGCAAAAAACGTGGTTCTTCAAAACTTGATAAAATCGAAACAGCGATAAGCAGGGTATAAACAAAAGCGGCGACCTGACTACAGGTCGCCGCTTTGATGAATTCACATAGGTTATTTCTTGTGAGCTTCCCTCACAAGCGCTTCGACATTCCTGCGATGCAGAGATTCGGCCAGGCCGCCCAGATACACGCGGCTCTTACCGGTCGCTTCGAGGCCACCGCCTTCCATGACATCCTCCGTCGCCTTGCGGCGTGCGGCGGATTTGGCAAATTTCTTCAGGTTGGTGATGTACGTCAGGTTTTCCTTGACCGCCGCATCGATCTCGCCGCGCAGGATGATATCGCCGTGCCCCTGGACTATATTCTCAAGACCCATACGGCCAATTTTCTTAATGGATGCCGCAATGTCATCCACGTCACCGTCTACAATGTAGGGGATCGGCATGAACGCATCGCCGGCAAACAAGACGCGGTCCTCTTCCACCAGCACCGCGATCCCATCTTCGCTATGACCGGGCGCGGGCAATAAGGTCAGGTTCTTCTTTCCAACACGCAAGTACATTTCACCGCTGTCGAAGGTAAGCTGGGGCAAAACGATCTTGACCTGGCGGAGAGCGGGGTTCTGCTTGCGCGCCGCCTCGAGCGACGGGTTCCCATATTCATCCAGTAAGGAACGGCAGCGGGCGTGCGCCACCACCGTGGCGCCCGGGAAGAAACAATTGCCCCAGGCGTGGTCGGCATGATAATGAGTATTGATCACATAACGGACAGGCACGCTCAGCTCATGTTCGATGAACTCACGCATGCCCAAGCGTCTCATCGGGGAGAGCCAGCGTATCGATCACAACCGCCCATTGCGGCCCCGCTACCACCCCGGCGGTCACCTGAGCATAGACCTCACTCTGGAACCAAAACACATTTTCAGAAACTCGCTCGCGATGCATTTACCAACCTCAATGAATTTTCTTTATAAATAGCACAATGAATGAGTAAAGTCAAGTTGTATAGACAAAATTTTGGTTGCTATTATGTTTATCTCTCCAGCATTGGATGACATTAACTACAAAGTCAAACAAGGCATCGAAAAAATCCATTAGTAAATCCAACTTGGAAATCCTGGTTTGACATCTTCATAGGATCGATGATACACCGATGTTTATAAGTTTCATAGTTCGATACAAACATCAACAAACTATAATGGAGTCGGAACGTTCATCCACTTGTCCGCGAAAGCCAGCCGTGATAAACTCTGAATTGAGATGTCAGCAAATTTACTGATCGTGACACCCAGTCCAAGTTTTGGGGAATCGATTCGCCGCTCGCTGGAAGAAACGAAAAATTACCGCGTCTTCGTAGTCAACAGTAAAGCCACGGCCATCGTCCGTGCGGATGAAGAGTCCTGCAAGCTGGCCTTCCTGGATCTCGATATGGGAGAAACCTGGGTGGAAGAGGTCGGGCAATCCCTGCGCACGATCATCCCGAACATAAAACTTTTCGTCCTGGCGCAGGATGAGACACCTCCCGCGTTCGACTCGATACGACCCTGGACGCTGGTGCGTAAACCTTTCCAGGTGCCTGAATTGCTGCAAACCCTTTCAGGAACGACTGAAAACAACTTCGGTTCCGCGTCGAAAGCAGAAACCGAAGGCGATGATAACAAGCCGGCCGGCAACCTGCCCTGGTTGAGCGACGTCAACAAAGCCGCCCAGCATTTAACCAGGCTCACGCTCGAAAGTTCATCGCAGGCGGCTTTGATCACACGCGATAATGAGGTGTGGGCCTATGCAGGCCAACTCTCACAAGCGGCCGCACAGGAAATAGCGAAGACCCTGTCCCGTAACTGGGACAGCGAAAAAGGCGGCGATCTCCTGCGCTTTGTGAGGCTGGAAAGCACGAAAGCCGAGCATATGCTGTATGCCACACCGCTGAGCGGAAGGCATGCTGCTGGCAATGGTCTTCGATGCCGAGACGCCTTTCAGCACCATCCGCTCACAGGCCAGCCAGTTGGCAAGCGCGCTCGATGAAAATGAAAACAAGGATAGCCAGGTCAAGCAGGTTAATGGGCCTGAAGACCTGGATGATATGGACGTGGAGGCCGATGCGCCTCCCATGAGCGAAATAGATGACGACGGGGAAGAGTTTAATATCCCCCCCATCACCGACATCCTGAAAGATATTCCCTCACCCAATCCAAAGTCAATGCCGGAGCCACCCAGGAAGGAAACACCATCCCCGGCTCCATCCGTGAATACAAGGCTGCCTGTAACGGACCCGGGTGAAACCCGTCCTTCAATTTTCAGTCGTCCATCATCCACCCCGTCCGTTTTAATCAAAGACCGGCTGGCGGACGAACCGCAGGCGCGGCCCGAAACACCCATCCGACTACCGCAGCCCGGTGAACTGGATGAGACACGCCCGCACGTGAGCAGCAACGATCTCAGCCACATCGTCCTCGAACCCTCTTCGGCAGGCGTTTATCACCTGACCTACGCGTGTTTATTGGTACCGCGCTTTACGTCCCATTATTTGACCGGCGACGTTGCCGACCGGCTCTCGGAATGGCTTCCCATTATCTGTGTGGCCTTCGGCTGGCGGCTCGAATATCTTGCCGTACGGCCCGAATACCTGCAGTGGGTTGCGAACGTTCCTCCGGCCACATCGCCGGGGTATCTCATGCGTGTCATGCGCCAGCAGATATCGGAGAAAATATTTACGGCATTCCCCCGCCTGAAAAGGGAAAACCCCTCCGACGATTTTTGGGCGCCGGGTTATCTCATTATGGGCGGCACCCAGCCTCACCCTCCGCAAATGGTGAAGGATTACCTTAAACAGGTCCGCCAGCGGCAGGGACTCGATAAACCGCAAAAATAGTCCGCCGTTCGACTAACCATATTCTTCATCCAAGACTTGCATCGCAGCTTACAGAGCTTGCAACACAGATTTAAAGAAAAAATCAGCTGATAAAATTTTTCTGTTTTCGTTATTACCGGATGATGTCTGTTATATAAAGACCATGCCCCCTACTTTCTATCTCATCGATGGTCACGCCCTCGCCTACCGCATGTATTTTGCGCTGACCGCCGGCTCGAATACGCAGCGTTGGCAGACGTCCAAAGGCGAGCCGACCGCCGGGATCTACGGGTTCGCCCGGGAACTGCTCCGCATCCTCGAGCAGGAACAACCCGAATACCTCGCGGTGGCATTCGACACGGGCAAAACCTTCCGGGATGAAATCTTCCCCAGCTATAAAGGTACGCGCGCCAAAATGCCCGACGATCTACGGCCTCAGATCGAGCGCATCCGTCAAATGGTGGACGCATTCAATATCCCGCGCCTCGAGATGGACGGTTATGAAGCGGACGATGTGCTCGGCTCCATCGCGAACATCGCTGCAGAGCAAGGGATGGGCATAAAGATCATTACCGGCGACCGCGACCTGCTGCAGCTCGTCAACAAGCGGATTGCCGTTTATCTGGCCGGTGACGACCAAAATTACATCACCGATGAAGACGTGATCCGAAAACTCGGTGTGCGCCCCGACCAGGTGGTGGACTACAAGGCCATCGTCGGCGATAAATCGGATAACATCCCGGGTGTGCCGGGCGTGGGCGAAAAGACCGCCGTTTCACTGCTCGAAAAATTTGGAACGCTCGACAACATTTATAAGAACATCGACAAAGTTGAAAATCGCTGGAAGACCAAACTGGAACAGGGTAAAGACTCGGCCTACATGAGTTATGACCTGGCAAGGATCCGTACCGATCTCCCAGTTAAGCTGGACCTGGAAAAGGCCAAGGCTCATGATTTTGATGCTGAAAAAATAGAGGCATTCTTCCAGGATCTGGAATTCAGGACGCTCATCAGGACCCTGGATAGGTTGACCGGCAAAGAGTCTTCACCAGCGGCAGAAAGCCCAACCCGCAAAGGACGTGCCGGGCAGCTCTCGATGTTTGTCAACGAACCGCAGGCGGTCAACGTTACGCAACCTGCGTCAACCATCCAGGTCAAGATCATCGATACGACCGAAAAACTGAACGGTCTTGTAAAAGAACTTGCCAAAGCCAAGGTCATTTCGTTCGACACCGAGACCACTTCGACCGAAGAAATGCAGGCCAACATCGTCGGCATTTCGCTCGCCACAAAGCCGGGCGAAGGTTATTACATCCCGGTCGGTCATCTGGCCGGGAACAACTTACCTCTCGAACAAACCATCTCCGCCTTGCAAGCGTCGATGACAAATCCCAAGATCCCCAAGATCGCGCACAACGCCAAATATGATGCCATTGTGCTGGCCAGAGTTGGGTTGGTGGTCTCACCGATCGCGTTCGACACCATGATCGCCGAGTTCCTGGTGGACCCCGCTTCGCACAATTTCGGTCTCAAGACCCTGGCCTTTACGAAGTTGGGCGAAGAGATGACCCACATCGAACAGCTCATCGGCACCGGCAAACACCAGCTCAGCATGGCCGAGGTCGCCATCGAATCGGTGGCAACTTATGCAGCCGCGGATGCAGAGACGACCCTGCGCCTTATGCCGGTCCTGCAGCAGGAGCTCAAACGTGTGCAGGGCGAGAAACTGATGCGAGACATCGAGATGCCGTTGATCTCCGTACTGGCCGACATGGAAATGACCGGCGTACTGCTCGACCTGCCCTTCTTCAAGAAATTATCCGAAGAACTCACGCTGCGCATGGCGGAGATCGAAAAGCAGGTCTTCGATGCGGTCGGCAAGCCTTTCAACCTTAACTCCACCCAACAGCTCTCGGACGTGCTTTTCACACGCCTGCGGCTCGAACCACCCGACCGCGGCCGCAAGACCGCCAGCGGTCACTTTTCCACCTCGGCCGATGTACTGGATGCGTTGAGCGGAAAACACCCGGTTGTAGATTGGGTAATCGAGAACCGCGAGCTGTCCAAACTCAAGTCGACGTACGTAGATGCACTGCCCGCAGCTGTGGATTCAAAAACAGGTCGTGTACATACCTCCTACAGCCAGATCGGCGCGGTGACCGGGCGCTTGTCTTCCTCGAACCCGAACCTTCAAAATATTCCGATCCGCACCGAAGAGGGCCGCCGTGTTCGCAACGGCTTTATCGCCGCCAGGGGCAACGTGCTGCTCTCGGTGGATTATTCGCAGATCGAGCTTCGCATCGTGGCGCACATGGCGAAAGACGAAGGGATGCTGGCCGCCTTCCGCGCGGGACAGGATATCCATGCCACAACGGCCGCCGCGATTTACAACGTGGAGCTAGACCAAGTGACCAAGGAGATGCGCCGGCATGCCAAAGCCATCAACTTTGGCCTGATCTATGGCATGTCCGCGTTCGGGTTGACGCGTTCAACCGAGCTTACCCTGGCGGAAGCCGAGGAATTTGTCAAAGCTTATTTCAAACAATTCCCCGGCGTCAAAGAATATCTGGACGGCATCCGCAAACAGGCCGCCATAGATGGTTACGTGGAAACATTGTTGGGACGCCGACGTTATTTCCCGGCGCTGCAGGGCAAACAAAACGCAGTCATCAGGAACCGAGAAGAACGCGAAGCGATCAATGCTCCCATTCAGGGTACCGCCGCTGACATTATGAAGCTCGCCATGCTGCACATCCCGCCCGCTCTAAAAGCGGCCAATCTGCATGCGCAAATGCTGCTGCAAGTCCATGATGAGTTGGTATTGGAAGTGCCCAAGGAAGAGTTGGCGAAAACAGCCGGGGTCGTACAGGAAGTGATGGGGTCGGCCTATCCGCTCGATATCCCTCTCTCGACGGAAGCGCGCTCAGGGTTGAACTGGGGCGAAATGAAAGTGATCGAGGCATAATACACCACCGTCAATCCCGCAATGGAATAATACTTCGTTATTTTGTTTCCGCAATTCATAAAGTATGCCATCACAGCCATACCCGTAATATTCTGCGTATCCGGGTCGTGTGTCGATACCCACCTTAACAAATCACTATACCTTACGCCAGCCCTGTTTCAAGTTTAAAAAGTCTTATCCACTTAATTTGTCGCAGCCAAATTAAAACTGTTCCAGCCCTTTTGTGAACTACTGAATAAGTACGATTCAAAAGTCTTGCATCAAGAAAAGTTAGTGGACCACGATCTCAAAACCCCGAAAACGAAAAGCGCGGCGTATGTTCTCAACTATCTCGTTTCGTTTGATATCACTAATTGTTTCATCCTCATTAGGGGAATCCCATGTCTTAATAGAGCTGGTATAGAGTACCAACGGTTCTTGACTAATACTAGCTAGCATCTCAGAGCCAATATGAATACTTTTCCCTCCTTCAACATATAGAAGCCCCGTGCGACCAAGAACTTCCACTGAAAAGCCTTCACTACATTGAATCACATTAACTCGCGGTATGGTAAACATTTAACGCCTCAAATAGCTGATCTTATTATATTATGGAGTTAGTGGTAGATGATGTTTACAAGTCCAAATGCTTGCCTGGCTTGCAATATAGGATATTCTTTTGTATTCCAAATGTCGGGTACGCCCCCAAATTGTTTGACGATTTCGCGCGTTACGGATGATTTATATTGACGGATGATCGATCCCAACGATCCTGGTTGCACATGGAGGGCGCATCATGATGCGCCCCTACGGTCGGCGATGATATCGCCGACCAAACCGCGTCCGTACGTTCATGCAAAATAATGATCCCATGCATGTGGTTCGGCATGATTATGAACGCCCCCAATTCGGCGTTTGGAAAATGGTCCGGGATGGCGTGCCAGCATTCGTATGCGATCCGGCCCTTGTCCGAATATTGCATTTCGCCCTCGATAATCTCGCCGAATAAACATACGCGTCCCTGCGCAGCAAGGATGATGAAATATCCGCCCGGCGAAGCATAATCATTGCCTTTCAGGCGGATGGAACGGCGCCGTTGTTTTTCGGGGTCATACCTCATTTTTCCTCGATGGGGCCGGGCGTAGGGGCGATCTAATGGAGGGCGACCCAATGGGTCGCCCCTACAGGCATATTCCCATTCCCTGATAACAATTTATATTATACAAGCATAAAGCTAATGTCATGGCACGACACCCGCAGGATACGCTTCGCTATCCACGGGATACGCTTCGCTATGTCATGCCCTTACAGATTCCCTACTCCCCATCCCCACATTCCTAATGCGGTAAAATAGACCCATGCCCGGACGAGAAGACGTTTTCCAGAAGGCAATGAACGAAGGCCACTCGGCGGCCTGGGACCAGGATTGGAAAAAGGCTGCTGCGGCGTATCGCAAGGCGCTTCAGGAAATACCCGACCAACCCAAGGCGCTCAACAGCCTGGGGCTGGCCTTGTATCAATTGGGCGAGTTCGATGAAGCACTGCGGCTCTACCAACACGTGGCCCAGTTTTCTCCTTCCGACCCGGTCACCTGGGAAAAAATAGGCCAGATATCGGAACGCGTGGGCAGGTTGGATATAGCGGTCGAAGCCGCCATGAAAGCCGCCGAGACATTCTTTAGCCAGCGCGACGTTGAAAAGGCGCTGGAAAACTGGAGCCGTGTTACGGTGCTCGACCCGGAAAATGTACTGGCCCATTCGCGCCTGGCCGTGGTGCATGAGCGCCTCGGTCAAAACCAGGCTGCGGTTACCGAATACCTCGCGATTGCCAGCATCCTGCAGCGGGGCAGCAAAGCCGATAAGGCGCAGGAAATTGTGACCAAGGCCCTGCAGCTCTTGCCGCAAAGCGCGGAGGCCAGACAGGCCCAATCCTTATTAAAAACAGGACAATTACTGCCCAAGCCGATCCGGCCCAAGGGAGGCACCGGGCCGATCAGCATGGCCAAGATAAAACAACTGCAGGAACCGGCGGTACAAACCAATTCGGGTCTGGACCCGATCGCTGAGGCGCGCCAGAAAGCATTGACCAAGCTGGCAGAGATGCTCTTCGATTACAGCGACGAAAGCCCCTCCGCACAGGAACGGCGCGGCTTGTCTGCCATCGTGAAAGGCACCGGGCATTTATCGCTCCAGCAGGCCGAACAGACAAAAGTCGTTTTGCATCTTGGACAGGCCATCGATGCGCAAACGAAGAACCAGGATTCAGCCGCAGCGGATGAACTCGAACGCGCGCTCGAAGCGGGCTTCACCCACCCGGCCCTTTATTTCGACCTCGGATATCTACGCTCCACAGGTGACCGACTTGAAAGCGCCATCCGCAATCTGGCGCATGCCGTAAAACACGTTGATTACGGGCTTGGGTCCCGGCTGGTATTGGGAGACATTCTATTTAAAAAGGGACAGATCAGGGACGCCGCGCTGGAATATATGGAAGCGCTGAAACTAGCCAATTCGATGACGGTGCCGCCCGAACAATCGGACGATATCCGCCAGCTCTATGAGCCGTTGATCGAAGCCCAGCACGATCAAAAAGACGAAGAAGTAAATCTTAATATTTGCAATAATATCCGCAGCCTGCTCCTGCGTTCCGATTGGCGCGACCGGATCTATAAGACGCGCGAACAGACGCGCAAAGGCGACGAAGGCTCCACGCCTTCCCCGCTGGCCGAGGTGCTGCTGGAAGCGCAAAGCTCCAGCGTGATCGATTCGATCAACCGCATCCATCAACTGGCCCGCAAGGGCAGCCTGCGTACAGCCATGGACGAGGCCTTCGACGCCGTCCAGGATGCGCCGACTTACTTGCCGCTCCACACGCTGATCGGCGATTTGCTGATGCAGGAGGGCCGCAGCCAGGATGCGATAGCCAAGTTCTCGGTGATAGCGCACGCCTATGGGGTACGCGGCGAAGTGGTGCAGGCCAGCAAACTACTGCGGCGCGTGATCCAGTTGTCGCCGATGGACCTGTCGGCCCGCACACGTTTGATCGACCAGCTTGTGTCGCACGGCCAGGTGGACGAAGCCATCAACGAATATCTCGAACTGGCAGAGCTTTATTACCGCCTGGCCGAGCTGGATATGGCGCGCAAGACCTATACCAACGCCCTGCGGGTTGTGCAGCAGACGAACGCCGACCATTCATGGAACATCCACATCCTGCAGCGCATGGCAGATATCGATATGCAGCGCCTCGATTGGAAACAAGCCCTACGCGTCTACGAACAGATCCGCACCCTGCGCCCCGATGACCCGGCGATACGCAAACAATTGGTCGAGCTATACGCGCGCATGGGACAGCAGCAGCAAGCCACGGCGGAGCTTGAAAGCTTCCTCACCTATCTCGATAGCAATAGCCGGGCCGAGGACGCCCTGCCCTTCCTCGAAGATTTGGCTAAAGAATATGATGACCAGCCTCTCTTTGGCCGCACCCTGGCCGAACAACTACACCGGATGGGCCGGACTGATGAGGCCGTCAGCAAACTGGATGCGCTGGGTGATGCGCTGCTACAAGCCGGGAAAAACAAGGAAGCGGCGGAGGTCATCTCACAAATCCTCCTGATGAATCCGCCTAATGCTGAACAATATCGTGACCTGCTGACACAAATACCAAAGTAATCTTTCAATAAAAATTCAGATCCTTTCCGTGCCCTTTAGGTTTGAGGGCGGACAGGCTTAAAGATTTACCGCTACGCATCTGTGATGAATGTCAAGAGGAAAAAGGAGGAGAAAAGAATTTAAACACAAATGAAAAAAATCCACCTTGAAATACACGATTGCAGGTCTGGTTTGTCGTTATTGAATTCTGGCTCAAATATTAAATTAATGACTCATCCTATTTTATTAAATCCCGGTGAGTTCACATGGGATTAAATTGCCCTCTTTTTGAAAAAATGCCCATATGTGGGCGGCAAAAATCAGGGTCGGTAAATATGGGGGAAAAATGAATTTTGTATTATAATATTTTGTAGGTTTTCTAATCCTGGTTTTGAAGGTAGGAATTTAACGACAGGCCAGTCCAGATCAAAGCAGCAAATCTTAATGTAAGGTTCGAAGGCGTATCTTCTTGCAAAGTCACCATAGATTTTTGGCTGTACCCATAGATAACAACGCCAAAATTCCAGTGACGATCCGGAACATCTATTAACATTTTTGTACGTTCATCCTGATCATGCTTCCTCAATAATTATGGAAGAATGAAATGAGATGCAGCAAAGAAAAGAATAGATAAATTGCCGACTCCAAAACCGAAATCTTCCATGCAGGAACATTCACCGGCCGCGACCGATCGGGAAACATCAACGCTGGTTGAAACGCGCACCGACGATAAAAAGAAGATCACTCTTTCCGAGCGCGAAAAGCCCCGGATCTCCCTCCCCCTCACGTTAAACTTAAAGACAGGGTTGTCCTTACTTCCGATTCGGATCATAGGGTATACCTTGAACCGCTGCCGACACATCCTTACGACCTGTCGTATGCCTGTCTGATGATCCCGCGTTTCAGCTCCCACCGTCTCATAGGAGATATCGCCGAATCCCTCCGCCTTTGGATGCAGCAGATATGCGTTTCCTTCGCCTGGCGGCTCGACGACCTGAACATCCATCCCGAATACATGCAATGGTTCCTGAGCGTGCCACCGGCCACGCCTCCTTCACGCTGCATCCGCACGGTCCAGGAACATACTTCCAGGCAAATTTTCGAGGATTTTCCTCAATTCAAACACGAGAATCTTTCCAACGAGTTCTGGGCTCCCCGCGCTATGATCTTATTAGGAAATCTACCTCACCCGCAGGATATGATCGACGATTTTATAACGATCACGCGGCAGCAGCAGGGGATCCAGCCTCGTCACAGTAAATGATCCCGGGTCCTTTTAATGGTTCTTCTAGAGATTTTTGAGGCGGTCATCAGGCTATTATTTATTCACAATCTCCCGGGGGAAAAAGACCATAATAAGGCGGAGTTTTCCACGACAACGAGTCATGCAACATCCCCTGGGACACTCCATCGGGTTCGACATTCTAGTATAGATCGTAAACGCGCGCACCGCAGACCTACAACCGGCCTGGGAAGAGCCAATCATTGGAACCAATCCTCACATCCTTGCAACATCCAACCGTTAATACTATACTGAACGCAAGGAAACCTCGAATGGCAGACGTTACCCTTAACAGAGTCGGTGAGCTCCTGCGTAGCGTCCTTGAGTTGTTATGGAATAAGCCTGAAGGGATGCCTGCCAAAGAGATCATCGCTTTCCTACCGGAAATAACCCCCTTATCGGAATACGAGCGAGGCTATTCCGCCCCCACCAACATCCCAAGATATGAACGGATCGTCCGCCTGGCCACCATCCCCCTGGTCAAAGCCGGCTGGCTGATTAAAAACAATAAGGGGCGCTGGTATATCACCGAGGAAGGACGCCAGGTCTGCCGCCGCACACCGAACGCGCAGGAACTTTACAAGGAGGCCCTGCGCCGCTTCGAGGAAGTAAAACAGAACGCCCCGGCCTACACGATGGTTGTCGAGGAAGCGGAAGAAAAAGCCTGGGACCAAATTCAAAAATACCTGCTCGAGACAAGGCGCATCGAGTTCCGGACTTTGATCGCAGACCTTTTGGGCGGCATGGGATATTACGTGGGTTGGGTCGCACCTCCCGAAAAAGATCACGGGCAAATCGACCTGGTGGCCTACGCCGACCCCCTTGGAGCGAAGGGACCGCGCATCCTTGTCCAGATCAAACATAAAGGCCAGGCCATTACCATGGAGGGCTTAAAGGCCTTTTTATCCGTTTTAAATGCAAATGACTACGGCGTGCTGGTCTCATCGGGCGGGTTTACGAACGAGGTAGTGGAAGAGATCAGGTCCGACGCCCTTCAAAAAACAACATTACTGGACCTGGAGAATTTCTTCGACCTGTGGATCAGGTATTACGACGAATTAAGCCAGGAAGCCAGGAACCGCTTTCCGCTCAAGAAGATATTTTTTCTTTACGGGTTGGAATGAACCTGGCACCGCCCAAACCTGCGATCCGGCCATTAATAACAGGGGCATCGCTGCGCCCGGCCCGCAGGTGGCTCCCCACAGAATGACATGGCAAACACGATCTCGCAAAACATAAAGTCGTTCGATGAAAACATCGAACTTTTGTTTGAAGAACTCGAGCTGGCGATAAAATGGGGGAGACCGAGCATTTTACTCGCAATCCATAAATCGAGGTTTGGACAGGAAAAAGCCGCTCGTGCCCTGGAACAGAAACTAAATAAACTCGGCCAGAATATCGTTCCCATCGTCGTAAATAACGAACGCCCCGATGTCCCCCACCTCATCCAGTCCGCGCCGGGGAGGGAGCGGACCGTCTTCTTCGTTTCGAATATCGAGTGGGGCGGCGGACCGGACGGTAAAGAGGCCTATAAAGCGCTCAATGTATACCGCGAGCTTTTTGTCGAGGAACGGGTGAGAGTTGTTTTTTGGCTGACCTCCGGTGAGGCGGCTAACCTGCCGCGCCATGCCCCGGACTTCTGGGCTTTCCGGCACCGCGTGATTGAATTCGCAGCCCAGCGCACACATGGAAACGTCAATGTACCGGCGGGGGTATTGATCTGGCAGGTGCAGAATTCGATAGACTCTTTCGATAAGCCCGAGCAACGCATCGCGGCCCGCCAGGAAATACTCGCAAAGCTGCCTCACAATACCGAGGCATTGTCCACGCGCGTGGACCTGCTTTACAACATCGGTTATCTATATTGGGTATTGGGAAATTCCACAAAAGCGCTGGAGGCATTTTCCGCCGGCATCGAACAGGTGAAAGATTTCCAACTTCCCCAGGTCCGATCCAGTCTCTTGAATGGGACGGCTGTAATTTATTACGAGGCGGATCAATACGACCGGGCCGTTGAGTTTTACAAGCAGGCCATAACGAACAGCCCTAAAGATGGCAGTCTTCTGATCAATTTAAGTGCCGCGTGCTGCGCGCTGGGACGAAACCAGGAAGCCATCACCATCGGCAAGAAGGCCGTCAAAATGGATCCAACAGACGCAAAATTATGGAATCGGTTGGGCTATATCTACTGCGCCATGGGAAAATTCGATGAAGCCATTTCCTGTTTCATAAAAGCAACGGAACTTACCCCCCAGGTTGGCACCTACTGGGAATCGCTGGCGGTCTCCTACAGCATCATCGAACGACTGGACGAATCAAAACGGCTGCTCGGGGCTGCTCGAAAGCTGGCAGGGAATGGGGCTTCACTTCTTCTGGATGTTTACGGCGAAGCCATTTCGGGAAATACGGTAAGATCATTGGAATTATTAAAAAGCGCCCTGGATACAAACCGGATATCACGTGAGGATGTCCGGCGCGATCCAAACATAAACATACTTTTCGATGAGCGCCAGATCGAAGCATTGGTTGGATGATCCGCGCGCCGGAGGTTCAAGACCGGCCTGTCCCGGGATGACCAGGACATGAAAGCAAAAGGGTATTATGAACATTCAAGCGTATGCCTTAGCGATTGATTTTCTGGTGGCCCTGGCGGCCGGCCTCGCTGTCGTTTGGAGATCAAAAAGAAGCGGGGCCGTAAGCTTAAGCATCCTTTATTTTTCAATCTCTGCATGGTCCATTTGCATTCTTCTTTATGAAAATCTTAAATTCCAGGGGGGAGATCAGGAGACCCTGTATTCCGGTCTGCTGGCGGGAATTTTTCTCTTTTCCATGCTCGCCGCCACGGCCCTGCTCACTTTCACTTTATCCAGGACGAACAGGGGCAATTGGATTGGGCAACCTCGCTGGCTTTATTGGGAGTCATACCCATCCTTACCCAGGTCTTGTTTTGGACGACACCCTGGCGCAGTATTTTCTTCGGTGAACAGATAATCCATTTTATTTTTACTGCAACCTTGTGGGGGAAGGTCAATACCCTCTATTTGCTTTTCCTGGTTGGTATCAGTGTCTTATTTTCCCTCGACCATTTTCTTCAAAGGCTCCCTGCACAGCGGGGCGGATCAGGGATCATCCTTGTAAGTTCCATCCTTCCATTCATCGTCCTCATTCTTGTTTCGTTGGGGATCAACCCTTTACCCGATCTCATATACTCCCCTCTCGGATTTACAGCCGCCGCACTGGGTATGACCTACGCGCTCTTCGACCGACGCACCGGGAGAGGCCCATCCGTTGAATTTAATCGTGAGATGGTCGTGGAAGGGATGGACGATGGCTGGATGGTGCTGGACCCTGAAAACAATATCGTCGATATCAACCCGGCGGCGGAACGGATCACCGGCCTCGCGGGCGAAAAAGTGATCGGTCACTCGATCGCCTCGGTATTAGGCGACCTGCCCAACCTTGGACAATCATTCAATGGCAGCCAGGACCTGGACGTAAAAAGAAGCGTTAAATCGGAAGAGGGTTGGAGGTATCTAAACATCCGCAGTTCGGCCCTTACGGATCGTCACCACCGGCAGTTTGGGCGGCTGGTTGTCTGGCGCGACATTACGGACGGCAAGCTGGCGACCGATGCGCGCCAGCGGGCCCGTGACGAGATGTTCGTCCTTACTACCGAGATCTCGAGTGCCGCAAGCTCCACTTTGAACCTCGATGACTTTTTGCTCGAATCCATATATCACATTATTTATCCATTCCGCAGCCAGGTGGTTGGGATTTTCCTATTGGATGAAAGGACTAAAAAGGGCGAACAGCCAAAATTATTCCTGGCATCCCATTTCGGGTTTCCCACGGATGTAATTAACGACTTATCCCTGATCTCCTCCGATTCTCCCATGTTTGAATGGGCCTATAAGAACCGGCAGCCCATCCAGGTCGAAGAAGCGGATGATGATCGCCTGCCTGCGACGATCAGGGACATGACTCTGGCCTGTTTTGTAATCATTCCGCTCATCACCCAGGCGGGCGACGAGAGCAAGATCATCGGCTTCATGGGTCTGGGGAGGAAAGAAAAACCGGCATTCAGCCAGGACGAGATCGTTCGTTTAACCACGATCTCGGATCAAATTGCGACACTCATCGACAGCGACCGCCGTCGCAAAGTGGCGATCACCTTGTCGGAACGCCAGAGGTTGATGCGCGACCTGCATGACTCGGTCAGCCAGAAGTTATACGGCCTGGTAACGACCACGGAAGCCGCCCAGGCTGCCCTGGAAGCCGGGGAAACGGTCGTTCCATCGGAGGTACTTGCCAAAATCGGGGAGAGCGCGCGGCAGGCAGTAAAAGAAATGCGCCTCTTCTTATATCAAATGCAGCCCATCGACGTGGATAAAGACGGGTTGATCTCCGTCCTGCATCACCGCCTGGCTGCCGTGGAGGGCAGGGCCGATATAAAGGCCAGGCTCCTGGCAGACGATGAGATCGCCATTTCAAAAGACAAGGAGATCGCGCTTTATTACATAGCCCAGGAAGCATTAAACAACATCTTGCGACATGCGAAGGCAAAATCGATAACAGTCACCCTGAAACAGGGACGCAAAAATGTTATACTGGAAATCCGGGACGATGGGTGCGGGTTTGATCAAAAAAGGTGGACCGCGGCGGTCTCGGGCTGCGGAACATACGCGAACGGACGTCTCAAGTCAACGGGGTTTTGAAAATAAGCTCGAAACCCGACCAGGGGACAACCATCGTGGTAACGGTCCGCAAGGATCCTTTAGTGAAACCAATTAAACGCAGGCGGTGAGAATGAAAAAAATACGGATTATTGTCGTAGACGACGAAAACGTCGTCCGCGAAGGTTTTGTAGCGATCCTCAGGCTTCAGCAGGATATCGAGGTAGTGGGAGAAGCAATGGATGGAATCCAAGCCGTACAGTTGGCGAGCAAAGCCAAACCCGATGTTGTCCTCCTCGACCTGGTCATGCCCAAACAGGACGGGTTGACAACCATCCCAAAGCTGAAAGAAATCCTGCCGGACGGCAAGATATTGGTATTAAGCAGTTTCGCAGAAAGCGATCAGGTGTACCAGGCGGTCAAATCGGGGGCGTTGGGTTTCCTGCTCAAGGATGCAACCCGCGTGCAATTATTACAGGCCATCCGCGATGTGGCAAACGGGCAGGCTTCCATTCAACCTTCGATTGCCGTAAAAGTCATCCAGGATATCGATCACCCCTCCCAGCTTCTTTACACGGCAGACCCTCTCACTCCGCGCGAACTTGAAACCCTGCGCCTCATCGCCAGGGGCTTGAGCAATCAGGAAATATCAAACGAGCTGCATGTCCATGAAAGGACGGTTGCCAAATACGTCAGCAGCATTTTGGAGAAACTGCAACTTGCCAACCGGACACAAGCCGCGCTATACGCCATCCATGAAGGCCTGACAGAACCAAGGGAAAAAAGATAATAATTCCTCACAACCCCGGCATAAAATACCCCGCCAAAAAACGCCCGCTTGCAGCGCAGGACACGCAAGCGGGCGTTTTTTGATTCACGAATAAGACAGGCATTAACCGACCGATCGACCCTTTTGAATATTGCTTGTGGACCAACGACCTCACCATCAAGTGAATGATTTAGGGGGCGACTTTTGCATGGTCATTTATGACCGTTAATGCATCCAAATCTGCATGCAAACAGAGGCAAAGAATGATGCGAAATGGCACTTATGTGGATTTTCTAAGACAAGGGGTGTTTATATAATGGTGCTAATTATTGAGACCATCACTTCGAAACCTGGAGCCAAAATTGTTCTTAGGAAAATTCTCCACCACGATAGATCCAAAAAACCGGTTTTCGGTTCCGGCTGCATTCAGGATGCAGCTCGCGGGCGGAGCATTTATGACGCAGGGTTTTGATCGCAATTTGCAGGTCCTCACGGCCAGCGCCTTTCAGGAGATCTATCGAAGAGTGACGTCCCTCAACATAGCAGATCCCGTGGCCCGGCTGTTGCTCCGTTTGATCCTGGGCACGGCAACTGAAATGGGAGTGGATAAAAGCAACCATTTGATGATACCAGAAAATTTAAAGGAATATGCCAATCTGCAACAAAATATTCTATTGGTCGGCCAGGGTGATTACTTTGAAATCTGGACTCCCGATCTGTGGGCCAGGCAGGAAACCCAACTGCGGGATGCAGAGACGAACTCGGCCAGGTTCTCCCTGCTCACCGTTGCGACCCGCTAATGAATATCCCGATCAGGACGATACAGATCATGACTTCGCATCATTCTCAACAAAACCTCCATTATCAGGACAGGGTGTCGAAATGAAAAAAATCCGCATTCTTGTTGTAGAAGATCAGAACGTTGTACGGGAAGGCATTGTGGCAATCTTATCCTACCAGAACGATATGGAAGTGGTCGGCCAGGCGGAAGACGGCATCCAGGCCGTGGAGATAGCCCGCAAGTCAAAGCCGGATGTGATCCTGCTGGATATGGTCATGCCGAGACAGGACGGCCTGACGACCATCCCAAAATTAAGAGTGAGCAACCCGAACGCGCGCATCCTGGTCTTATCCAGCTTCGCGGAGAGCGACCGGGTCTACCAGGCGATCAAAGCCGGGGCGCTGGGCTACATGTTGAAGGATACCACCCGGGTACAGCTGCTGCAGTCCATCCGCGACGTGGCTTCCGGACAGGCATCGATCCACCCGTCCATCGCCATGAAAGTCATCCATGAATTCGACCATCCTTCCGACGCCCCTCTCACCAATGAATCATTAACCCGGCGGGAGTTGGAAGCCCTGCGGTTGATCGCACGCGGCCTTAGTAACCAGGAGATTGCGACAACGCTGGTGGTCCATGAACGGACCATCGCAAAATATGTCAGCAGCATATTGAACAAACTGCATGTCTCCAATCGGACGCAAGCCGCTCTCTATGCTATCCGGGAAGGTCTCACTGCCTCGGGAGCCGACTAAGTGAAACCGTTATTATTCGCAGCAAGGATTTTTCGTATTCCATATTTTCACGATCAAGAGCATCTGTAGAGGAAACAATGACCAACTTCGACTATATTGTCGCAAATGATTTTGACAGAGCCTGGCTGAACTTCGAGCTGGACCTGCCGCTCAAGCCGGGAAAGAACGGTAAACCGAATCAATTCTATATCGACCGCCCCGGCAACCCGATCGCCGAGCTCACAGATGCGCTGCTGGCTCCGTTCTATCGACCGCCCAAGTTCTTTTTTTCCGGGCACAGGGGCTGCGGCAAATCAACGGAACTGCTGCATTTATTGGGCAACGCCGAAATTCAAAAAAAATACTGGCCGATCAATTTCAGCATCCGTGAAGAGGCCGATATCGTCGATATCGATTTCCGTGACGTATTGCTGGCCATCGGCGGGCGGTTGTTCAGGGAGTACCGCCGCAAGGGCGGCGAGCTGCCCGAGCAGCTGCTCAGGGAACTTAACAGCTGGAAGGGAAAGGTCGAGAAGGAAATTTCCACGATCCTGGATGGCCAGATGTCGGAAGTCGAATTGAGCGGTTCGCTGGACGCCTTCTTTGTGAGCGCGGGGATGAAAATGAAACTGGAGCCATCCACACGCGTGGAGTTACGGCAGGTCGTCGATACCGATATCACGGGTCTGATCCAGATCATCAACCATATCGCAACCGCCATTTACAGCAAGGAACACCGCATTCCCCTGATCCTGATCGACGACATGGACAAACCGGACCTGGAAAAGGCCCGGGCGATCTTCCATAACCGCAGGGAGATCATGATGCAGCCGAACTGCGCCATCGTTTATACCGTTTCGAGCGCATTATTTTACAGCAAGGAATTCGATTCAATCCGCGACCAGGCCATCTTCCTGCAAAATATATATTTACATCCGCCGATGGACATGGATACCCATCATGAAGAAGGATACAAGACCCTGCGCGATTTTGTGCATGTCAGGATGGCCCCCGATTTGATCGAAGCGTCTGCATTGGAATCAGCCATCACATATAGCGGGGGCGTATTCCGTGAGATGGCCCGCATCATGCGAACTGCGATCGGCCGCGCCAGGAGAAGGAGAGCCGCCAGGCTGGAATGTTCCGACATCGAATGGGCGGCCACCGAAATACGGAATGAATACCGGCGTATCCTGGACAAGGAAGACATCAAGCTGATCCGGAAAGTGGCCGAGAACAATCGCCTCGAATACAACGACCGTCTTACACCGCTTTTGCAGCTCTTGGCCCTGCTTGAATACCGGGATGGTGAGAACTGGTGCGACGTCCATCCGGTTTTGAGGAAATTGATCAATGACTAATCCAACCCTCGAAGCTACTCAGGAAACGATCTCCTTCGACGAGAGGGTAGAGATCCTCGCCAAGGAACTGGAACTGGCAGTCAAATGGCAGCGGCCCTGTGTGCTGTTTGTCGTCTACAGCTCGGAATTCGTGCGCGCCGACGTGGAAGCCGCACTCGAAAACATGCTGATCGACCTGGGCCAAAAAACCGTCCATCTCAAGATCAAAAACCGGGAGACCAACGACATTATCCCGTTCCTCAAGGAGTTCACAGAACCGGCCAAGGCGGTTTTCCTCATCGACGGACTGCGCTGGGGAAAAGAGGAAGATGCCAATGTATATTCGACACTTAACCTTCAAAAGGAATTCTTCGTTGAAAGGCAGATCCGGGCGGTATTCTGGCTTACCCAGAACGAGATCGTAAACCTGGCTCATTCCGCTCCGGATTTTTGGGCATACCGGCATCTTGTGATCGAATTCGTAGATTCACCGAAAGCAGAGCAGGTGCTCCAGCAGGCTCTGGAATTTGCCTGGCAGGGGACCGGTGAATATGAAGATCAATATGAAGACACAGACGCAAAAATCTCGCTGCGTGAGTCCCTGCTGATAGAACTGCCCGAGGGCGAAGAGGCCAGCTCCACAAGAGCAAACCTGCTTTTGACCATGGGAGTCTTGAACTGGCGTAAAGGCGACTTCGAAAAGGCGGACGAGCAGTTACGGGATGCGCTTAAGATCGCCGCCAGGATCGAGGACAACTGGTTCGAAGCGGAATGCTACAACGCCATCGCACTGGTAAAAACCAGCACGGACAGGATCGACGAAGCCATCGATGCCTATAAACAGGCCATCCACCTCGCTCCCGATCAGATATTTGCCTGGAACAACCTTGGGAACCTGTGCGCAAAAATCAACCGGAACGACGAGGCCATGATCGCCTTCCGAAAGGCGGTTGAGTGCAACCCCAACGACCCCATCGCCTGGAACGGACTGGCGCTGCTCCACTTCAAAATCGGATATGTGGACGATGCCATCGAGGCCTATCGCAAGGCGATCCAATACCTGCCAACGTTCGCCCAGCCCTGGAACGGCCTCGGGGATGTTTATGCCAGCATCGGCAGGACCGACGAAGCCATGAAAGCTTATCACCAGGCGATCGAGCTGAACAAGCAATACATCACCCCCTGGATCCAATTGGGCGTCTTGTTCACAAAACAGGAAAGATATCGCGATGCGCTGAAGGCCTATCAAAGGGCCCTGGCTCTGGACCATAAAAACAGCGGGCTGTGGAACGAGATGGGAACGATTTACATCAAGTCGGAGGCTTTTGAAGAGGCAGTCGAAGCATTTTCGAAAGCCATCGAGCTCGACCGCGGTTACGGCTGGGCTTACAGCAACCTGGCATTTGCATACATGCAGTTGGGAAAATACAAAAAGACCGTCTCACTGCTCCTCAGAAGTATCGAGCTTCTAAAAGAGGACAAAGAAAAGGCCGTTTCGTGGAACCGCCTGGCAAGTGTATATCGCTATCTGAATGATTACGATAATGCCATTGCCGCTTATCAAATGGCAGACAGCCTTGCACCGGCCGGGGTCGCTTCAGAAATTGAGGACCTGACCGCCCTGCAGGAACAGGCGCCTGCACCCGACGAAGGTGCGACGGAAATTACCTCAGATACGGCATCGCAGGACACGACCGTGTATGCGTTACAAAACGCAGTCGAAGATGAGACCACAGGTCTGGAATCCAGGCCTGATGAGAAAAGAACGGATCAAATAATCCTGGAGGCGCCTGCCTGGATTTTCAATCGAGAGAAAAACCAGAAAGCTGTAAATCCGGACGAGAAGGCCCCCAAGTTGGATCTTATCGGTAAAGACCCGCAAGCGATGAAAGGAGCAGAGATGACAGAAGCAACGTCTTCAGATGCGTCACAGGTCCAAAGTGAAGCTGCCAAGCAGGACCCGACCAGCATCCATGAGGAGGTGGAAAATAAAAGCAAAAGGTTGGAGGCCCTCCAGTGGAACGAAAAAGGGAATATCTTTTTCAACCAGGGTGCATTCGACGAAGCGATCCAGGCATACAACAAGGCCAGCCAGCTCGATCCGTCATTCGGCATGCCTTACAGCAACCTGGCGTTGACTTATCTCACCCAGGGACAGTACGGCCGAAGCCATTCTGCTCTATCAACGCAGCATCGAGCTTCTAAGCACCGATGAAGACCGGGCGCTCTCGTGGAACGGGTTAGGGAATGCCTATCGATGCATCAACGATTACGCCAATGCGGTTGCAGCGTATCAAAAAGCGGCGGAATTGGATCCCGAAACTGCCGGCATGCGCGATAGGACGGACGACTTCCAGTCCGGAGCCAGCCCCCGGGGCGCCGAAGACTGGGATGACCTTGGAGAATTATTCCTGAAGATGGGATCCTTCGACGAAGCGATGAACGCCTTCCAAAAAGCGATCGAACTGGAACCGGAAGCCGGTCGGTCGTATGGCAACCTGGCATACACTCTTGTTTCCCTGGGCAAATATAAAGAGGCTGTTCCTCTCTATCAAAAAAGCATCGACCTGCTCGAAGATAACAAGGATAAAGCCGCTGCCTGGAACCGCCTTGGCAATGTGTATCGCAAACTCAACGATTATGACAACGCCATTAAGGCATATCAAAAAGCGGTCGTGCTGGCCGACGAAGGCGTGGACCTGCTCACCCGCACACGCTTCAGTCTGTTGAGCAATCTGACGGTCAATCAGTAAATTCACTCATCCTTATCCAAACGGAGGTTGATATGAGTAACTATGAGTTTTGGGACGAATTAGGTAAGATCTTCAATGCAGTTGTGGCTTATCAGGAAAAGACAATCGAATTCAACAAACGCTTTATTAACCCCTGGATCCGATTGGGCAACGTATTCGATAAGCAGGATCGGAACGATGAGGCCATCTGCGCCTACCAGAAGGCCATCGAAATCGATCCAAATAATGCGCAGAACTGGTATGAGCTTGGCAATATCCATTTCCGGATGGAAAAGTATGATGAAGCCGTGGATGACTTCAACCACGCCATCGACCTGGATCCCGGGTTTGGCTCGCCGTACAGCAACCTGGCGCTCACCCTGACCACACAGGGCAAATACGTTCAGGCCATCCCCCTCTACCGCAAGAGCATCGAATTGCTCGATGAGGATAAGGATATAGCGGTGGCCTGGAATCGCCTCGGCAATCTCTATCGCAAACTCAATGAGTATGAGCTGGCTGTTGAGTCCTTCCAAAAGGCGGACGAGCTCGATCAGGAAAATGCGGGCTTCCGGGATAACCTGGATGACATTACCGATGGGCCGATGGTGGTTGTGGCAGGTGGCGACGGAGAGGAACCGGCCATTCCGGTTGCGCCAAGCCTGAGCGACCTGGTGCCGGCAGACGGCGGGGCAACAGATGATGTTTCCGATAATACGGATGATACCACCCCGGTGCAGGATGCCTCGGCTGAAGCACCAACCCAGCCAGACCAGGTCATCTCGGATAATTCGGTTGAAACTCCCGCGGCGCAGGATGTCTCGGCTGAAGCTTCAACTCAGCCTGACCAGGCCGACGCAGATAACGCGGAAAGTGCAGGTGATTCTTCTCCTGAAGCTGCAGTCGAAGTAGAAAATACTGCTTCCGATGACCAGCCTGCAGAAGTAGAAGCACAGGCAGATCAAACAACGGATGATGCAGTTCAGCGAACCCTCCGCCCAATCTGAGGCAGAGCAGCCAGTCTCGGAAAATGTCGTGGAAGTAACTGACGGATCAACTGTGGATGCAGCGGTCGCTTCAACGGATGTGGAATCAGCTAGTGCGGATCCCGTTTTGGATGATGCCCCTGAAGCTGTCGCCGATACCGGCGCTGCGGACAAGAGCGACGAGACCGTCACAGTCGTCGTACAAAGCACCATCGAGACGTTCACCGAAACCGTGACCGTATCCGATACATCCACCGGAACCACTGATGCGACATTGACGGTGGAGACGACGGAAGAAGTCGTCGATGCACCTGAAACCGTGATCGAAAATGTGGTGGTTGAAGAGGTTATGGTCGAAAATGCTGAGAACAGTGTCAGCGACCAGGCACCCGAACCCGAACCAGTTGATGGAAGTGCGACGACCGCAGGAGAGACAAGCCTTGCAGAACCCGTCAGCGAGGAAGCAGTCCCGCTCACACAGGATGCCTCTGAGGGCCAGGTGGAAGCCGTAGATGCCGTTGCCGCAGAAAGCGACCAAGTAGCAGCCGTAGAGGTTGTTGCCGTAGAAAGCAGCCCGGTCGGACAAGTAGCCGAGGCTATCGTGGAAGCAGCATTGGATCAAGCGACGGAGAGCACCGTCGAGATGACAGAACCCCCTGCCGTTGACCAGCCTGCCTACGAAGAATATTTGAAGGACAGCAACGACCCGATCCACATTTACCAAACCGAAACCGGTGACCCGGCGCTCGAGACCGATAATTCACAAGCCTCGCAGCAACCTGTTGCAAAAATCAACAGCCAGGGCGAGCTTCAGATCGAAATGGATACCAAAAATGCCCACGTCTGGAACGAGCTGGGGAATGTCTACTTCAACACGGGTGCATTCGACGATGCGGTCATCGCCTACAGCAAAGCCATTGAACTGGATCGCTGGTTCGCCTGGCCGTACAGCAACCTGGCCCTGACCTACGTCCAGAAGGGCCGCTTTGTGGAAGCGATCCTGCTCTATCAGCGCAGCATCGAACTGTTCAAGAGCGATAAAGACAAGGCCGTTTCCTGGAACCGACTGGGTAATGTTTATCGCCGGATCAACGATTACGAGAATGCGATTGCTTCGTATCAACGGGCCGATGAGTTGGACCCCGACAACACAACGCTCTCCCTGCAGTCCCGGTTCAGTCTATTGGGAAACTACGTGATGGAACAAAAAGCCACTTATGTTTCATAAGCGGAGGATAACATGAGCGAACACGAACTATGGAATGAGCTGGGCAATCTATATTTCATGTCCGGCGCGTACAACCAGGCCGTTTATGCCTATCACCGCTCCATTCAATTGGACGGCAGTTTCGGGCGGCCATACAGCAACCTGGCGCTTACCTACGTGCAGCAGGGAAAGTACGAAGAAGCCATCGAGCTGTACCGGAGCAGCATTGAACTGCTGGCCGATAATAAAGAAAAAGCCATATCATGGAGCCGGTTGGGCAATGTCTACAGACACCTGAAAGATTATAAAAAGGCCGTGGTTGCCTATCAGCAGGCAGACGAGCTCGACCCGCAGGGGTCGGCGGACGATCAGCCGAAAAACATGGCAGACAATTCACTTCGTAGTACTACGGATATGCCTCAAAGTGTGGCTGATACTTCGCCGCAATCTTCGATAGAGATGCAGCCGCAGCCAGCGGCAGACTCGCGGGGCCACGATGACGAGGACCGTGACCAGTCTGCGCCTCCGGACCCTGAAGTGCAGCCCATCGAGAGCATCGAGTTGACTTCGCCAAAAATGGAAGACGAGACAGGCACAATGCCTTCCATTTCGGATACTCTCGTCAGCGGATCGACCCCACAGGGTTTGGCGGAATCGTCACCCAGTTCACCCGCCCCTGTGGCGATCACATTCCCTTCCGCCGGAGAACGATGGCCGGGCACGGATCCTGAACCGGAACCTGACTCTCTGGACGATTCAACGGCCTCCTGGGCTCTAGCCAATTTGACCCGCTACCAGGAAGACATCTCAAAGTCCCCGGAAACCGGCTCCCTGACCACCTGGGGTGGACCCGAGCCTTCCGAGGATGATGATTGGGATCTCTACCCACCCCTCGAGCCGGACTCGGACGTTTACCAACCCGATGCCGACGGAGACGACCTGACCAAGTGGATACCCAACCCGGAAGAAGATTCTCGTAAAGAGCTGGAAGCGCTTGAGCTGTTCAATGATTTAAGAAAAGAAATGCTCGAACCTGATGTGAATCATTCTCTCATTAATAGAGACACCGAATCTGCTACCTATCAGCAAAGTTCACAAGAAGATGTGACGCAAAACCCGCCGGACCAAAGGCAGCAAAGATTACCGGAATTTGCGGAACAGAGTTCAACGGTCCGTCCCCTGGCATTGCCGGCCAGGAGCAACGATCGGCCACAATCAAAATTCCATCACATAGAACTGGACGTGGAAGAGCGGCCGTCTGCGGACAACCCATCCCCAAAGATGGTTGACTTCGTCGTGGTCGAAGAACCCGGAGACCCGGCCCGGGAAACTCAGACAGATGAGATTAAAGCCGAGCCTGAAGGCCAGACCCTGGTGCGCGATCCGGAGGAGATGCAAGAAATCGAGGCAGGCATCGCAAAGTTCAAAAGAGCTGTCCAGGTCAACCCTCACAACGCGTATGCATGGGACGCGTTGGGCACCCTCTACAAATCTGCCGGTCTATATAAGGATGCGATCCTTGCATATCAGCAGGCTACTTCCATCAATCCTCCAAAGGCTTTGTATTTCCATAATTTGGGTTTGGTTTATGCCTGCGAGGGACGCGATGAAGATGCCATTGGCGCTTTCCAAAGAGTGGTCGAAATAGATCCGGATTACAGTCTGGCGCATGCCACACTCGGCGGATACTACCGGAAACTAGGATTGGAAGAACTAGCCCAAAAACACATAGGCAAAGCGATGAAAAATATTTATGACAGCGAAAACGAATACAACCGGGCTTGCCTGGAAGCGATCTGCGGCAATACGGACCATGCCATCGAACTGCTCGGAGTTGCCCTCAGGAACAAACAAACGTATGTCGATTGGATCCTGCGCGACCCCGACCTCGACTTTATCCGGCAGGACCCGCGTTTTAAGCAACTGGTCTCGGATTACACAAGATAAAAAGCGGGGGTGAAGCTTAGGCCAAAAAGCGGACAACTTATTTTCGTCCGCTTTTTGGTTTTCAATTTAAAGCACCCGAAATGATCACTTCCCTCCCATCAACTGCTGGAAGAATGAAATGATATTGTTTATGATTTGTTGAATAGATGACGGATTCGGATTCACCAGAGCCGGTGTGGGAGTCGGAGTGGGCGACATTATTATGGTTGCAGTGGGGACAGGCGTGGAAGTCTGAGTCGGTGTAGGTGAAGATGAAGGAGCAGGCAATGTCACAGTAGGCGTGGAAGTATCCAACACCGTGGGAGCAGCCACCGGGAAATGGACGATACGCGGCGCCACCCACAGTGCGCGATCACCCGCGGACGAACCGAGAGAAGAGACGTTTAGAATGAACTTTATATTTTGGCCTGCCAACGCGCTCAGGTCGAGGTCCAGGTTGAAATATTGACCATCGTAAAACTCGCCGAGAGTCCACAGGTCATGGGACGTACCGGAAGAATCCAAATAACGAATGGTATAAAGCACCGAACAGGAAGTTGCACCTTGCTCACAGCTTACCGTCGCCTGGATATGGTCTCCCGCCTGGATTGGAATTGCCGGGTAGGTTCCCTGAATGGTTCCATTCGATCCTGAGGATGGGAATGTCAGGAGTGTTGGAAGTGCCGCAGTCGTCCCATCTTCGAGCTTGGCCTGGTTGCTTGTCTCTACAAACCCATAGACGTCCCCGTCCAAACCCGGGCAGGGTAATGTTCCATTCGGGCTTTCCCATTGAGCTAAACAGGCATTTCCAACGAAATCATAGGTTACATCCAATGTTGACGGAGATGGCGCGACCTGAGTTCCTCCGGTAGGCGATACGAACGTCGCAACGGGAGTCAATGTAGGAGTATTGAAGGCCGGCGCGATCACCCTGATCTTCACCCAAATGGGTTCATTGACAGACGGGCCGACAGGAAAAGCCTTACCGTCCGGGCTTTGCAGCTGCCAATAACCCTCGTAATGACCGGGAGTGTTCGGGGCCGTCAAATTAACCGAAAGATCTATGGTCTGACCGGGTCCGACATTGACAGGGAGAGCCACAGAATCCGGGCCGTTCATCTTATCGCCTCTCACAAAGACGAGTTGTGTACCGGTCGCCCATGTACAAGTCCCAACGTTTTTAATTCTCCACGTTTTAGTGAAGGGCTGTGAAAGATGGAGAACAGTGTTATCAAGGATGGTCACATCGCCAACAAACAGGAAATGATTGCATTCAAGGTCGACCGTAGGCGTTGGAGTAAGAGTCGATGTTGGCGTGAACGATGGAGTTAACGTCAAGGTTGGCGTTAATGTGCTGGTCGGAGTAGAGGAGGGTCTCAAAGTTGCCGAAGGAAGCGGCGTGCGCGAAGGCATAGCCGTAGCGGTTGGTATTTTCGTGGAAGTATTGGTCGGCGGAAGCGTTGCGGTCGGAACTGGCGTTCGCGAAGGCGCAGCCGTAGCAGTAGGTGTACTGGTAAGCGTTCGGGTCGCCGTAGGAAGCGGTGTTCGCGAAGGCAGAGCCGTAGCAGTTGGAGTAGCAGACGGCTTCATTGTGACCGTCGGAAGCGGAGTCCTGGTGGGCGTTCGCGAAGGCGCAGTCGTTGCAGTCGGCACGAGTGTAGCTGTGGGCAGCGGAGTTTTCGTCGGTGTTTGCGAAGGCGTAGCTGTAGCAGAGGGCCTCACAGTTGCAGTTGGAAGCGGTGTCTTAGTAGGTGTATTAGACGGCACAAGCGTGGCCGTGGGAAGTGGTGTCCTGGTGGGCGTTCGCGAAGGCGCAGTCGTTGCAGTCGGCACGAGTGTCGCTGTGGGCAGTGGAGTCTTCGTTGGAGTTCGCGAAGGCGTAGCCGTAGCAGATGGCTTCTCTGTGGCCGTCGGAAGCGAAGTCCTAGTAGGTGTATTAGTGGGTACGAGCGTAGCCGTAGGCTGCGGAGTCTTCGTTGGAGTTCGCGAAGGCGTAGCCGTAGCAGATGGCCTCACTGTGGCCGTTGGAAGCGGAGTCCTAGTGGGTGTATTAGTAGGTACAAGTGTAGCCGTGGGCAGCGGAGTCTTCGTTGGAGTTCGCGAAGGCGCAGCCGTAGCAGTTGGAGTAATCGATGGAGTAAACGTCGGCGTAACGGATGACGTAAGCGTTAAGGTTGGAGTGGGTGTAAAGATCACATCAAGACAAACAGGCCCTGAATTGTTTTGACCGAACTGGTCGCGGGTGTGTCCATTTTCATCATAAATCTTCACATAAGACACGCCGGGGAATTGTTTCAATGTGTCGGTCAACGGTTTGACAATATTATAGGAAGTACCGTTCGGCTGGCACGAACCGTTCAAATATACATTCAGGATACCCTGTGAATAAACTATCCTGCCATAATCGACAAATCCATTCCGCGTCACGGACAACCCCCGGCTTTGTTCTGCCGCGTTGGGCCCTTTGAAATATTCGTCCAAAACAGCACCGAAGGGATTTATCGAAGCCGGAATGTCGCGCGAAACAGCCTGATCAAAAGTTGGGACCTGTTGGGTGTTCGTGAAGAAAACCTTGACTGTAATAAATGCCGGCGTCTGGGTAAATGTTGGTGAGGGTATCCGGGTAGCAGTGGGAGGTAAAGTCGGCGTAGAGGTTTTGGTTGGCACCCTGGTAGGAGTCGAAAGTCTTGGTCGGCGTGTTAGTAGGTACGAGTGTGGCCGTGGGCAGCGGAGTCCTAGTGGGTGTAATAGTGGGTATGAGTGTAGCCGTTGGCCGCGGAGTCTTGGTTGGAGTAGCAGATGGCACAAGCGTGGCCGTCGGAAGCGGAGTCTTCGTCGGAGTAGCAGATGGCTTCACTGTGGCTGTAGGAAGCGGAGTCTTAGTAGGGGTATTAGTGGGTACGAATGTAGCCGTAGGCAGCGAAGTCCTCGTGGGGGTATGAGTGGGTACAAGCGTAGCCGAAGGCAACGGAGTCTTCGTTGAAGTTCGCGAAGGCGTAGCCGTAGCAGAAGGCACGAGGGTCGCTGTTGGAAGCGGTGTTCTCGTCGGTGTTACGGAAGGCGTAAACGTTGCCGTCGGAAGGGGAGTCCTGGTGGGGGTATGAGTGGGTACGAGTGTAGCCGTGGGCAGCGGAGTCTTCGTCGGAGTTCGCGAAGGCGTAGCCGTAGCAGAAGGCACGAGGGTCGCTGTTGGAAGCGGTGTTCTCGTCGGTGTTACGGAAGGCGTAAACGTTGCCGTCGGAAGGGGAGTCCTGGTGGGGGTATGAGTGGGTACGAGTGTAGCCGTGGGCAGCGGAGTCTTCGTCGGAGTTCGCGAAGGCGTAGCCGTAGCAGAAGGCACGAGGGTCGCTGTTGGAAGCGGTGTTCGAGTCGGTGTTATGGAAGGCGTGAACGTTGCCGTCGGAAGGGGAGTCCTGGTGGGTGTATAAGTGGGTACGAGTGTAGCCGTGGGCAGCGGAGTCTTCGTTGGAGTTCGCGAAGGCATAGCCGTAGCAGATGGCACGCGGGTCGCTGTTGGAAGCGGTGTTCGAGTCGGTGTTATGGATGGCGTGAGCGTTAAGGTAGAAGTGGGGGTAAAGGTCACATCAAGGCAAACGGGACCTGAATCATTCTTGCCGAACGGGTCGCGGGTGTGTTCATATTCATCGTAAATTTTCACGTAGGATACGCCGGGGAACTGTTTTAATGTGTCAGCCAATGGCTGGGTAATGTTATAGGAAGTACCGTTCGATTGGCAATAACCCGTTAAATAAATATTCAGGATACCCTGCGAAAACTCCACCCTTCGATAGCCAACAAATCCATTCCACGTCGCTGCCAAACCCCGGCTTTGTTCCGCCGCGTTGGGTCCTTTGAAATATTCGTCCAAAACAGCCGCAATAGGATTTGCCGAAGATGGGATCTGACGCGAAACTGCCTCATCGAAAGGTGGGACGCGCTTATCGACCTGCTGAGTGTTCGTGAAGAAAACCTTGACTGTAATAAATGCCGGTGTCTGCGTAAACGTTGGTGAGGGTATACGGGTAAAGGTCGGGGCCGGAGTTACGGTCGCTGTCTTGGACGGTATCGGCGTCTGCGACATCGTCCCCGTCGGAGAAGGCGCAACCGTAGAAGTCGGCGTGGAGGTTTTGGTAGGCTCCGTGGTAGGAGTCAAAGTATTCGTTGGGGTCCGCGAAGGAACAGCCGTAGCAGTCGGGGCAAGCGTCGCCGTTGGAACCGACGTCCGCGAAGGCGTAACAGATGGCTTGACCGTTGACGTGGGAAGCGGAGTCTTAGTGGGCGTTCGCGAAGGCATTGGCGTAGCTGTTGGCACAAGCGTGGCCGTCGGCAACGGAGTACGTGAAGGCGCAACCGTAGAAGTCGGCAGCGGAGTTTTCGTCGGGGTCGGAGAAGGCGTTCTGGAAGCTGTGGCAGGTACAACCAGCAGCGGCTTGAAAGCGGGTGTAAGGGTAAAAGTCGGGGCCGGTGTTTTTGTCGGGGTATGGGACGGAGTGATCGTCAATGTTGAGGAGGGAGCCGGCGACCTGGTAAAAGTAGGCAGCGGCGTTCGCGACATCGTCTTCGTTGGGTATGGCTCAACTGTAGCAGTCCGTGTATTGGTGGGAAGTAAGGTGGCTGTCGGGTTCGGCGTTCGGGTTGACGTAGGAAGCGGACTGGCCGTTGGAGCCAGGGTCCGTGTCGACGTTGGCAGCGGCGTTCGCGAAGGCACAACTGTAGCAGTCGGTATCGATGTACGGGTCAGGGTAATCGAAGGAACGGCCGTAGGGATGAATGTGCTGGTAACCGTAACCGTGGGAGTAATGGTAGGCGGCTGGCCGGACAAAGTAAAAGTCCCGGAAGCTTTCCAGCCTGTCCCGACAAATACCTGCACTTCGTAATTGCCAGCTGACCAGGCCTGGGCGGGTTGAGTCCAACTTGATATACCCAGCCCCGGCGGTGAGCTTTTCCAGGACAGGTTGTCGATATTCTTAAGCGCGCCGTCCTGGTACCAAAGGGCGATCCATTCGATTTTTGTACCGATCGGTTGATAAATAAATACAGCATTCATCCGTTTGATCGGGTTTTGAAAACTCGTGGCAGGAACCACCAGTTGATAATTATTGATTTGCGTGGAGAAGCGCACTTGTCCGACCTGGACATTGAAAACCGGCGTCATCTCACCCTGGAGCAGCGCCTGGACTGCGATCGGCAAGGCCGGTGTAGGGGTTAAAGCGCCGATGGCCGTATTGACCGGCGAAGGAGTGATCACAAAAAAAGTGGGGGTACTTTGCACCGGTGAAGGAGTGCTTGTGGCAGAGATCGATGGGACGCCGGAAGGAGTGGCAGTACCGACAGTACCCGAGTTTGTATGGGGTGTGGGAGATGCCGGAAGGCTGGATGGTTTTTGGGTGGACAGATTAATGACCAACAAAACAATGGCGAGAACGGCAAAAGAAGAGCTTGCGATAATGTACCAACGCGACCGGGCTACATACCGTTGTCGGAGGCGAAAATCTGCTAAACGACGACTGACTTGCTGAGCGTGAATCCCAGAAAAGTAAGTGAAGATTGCCCCCAGTAATAATAGTATTATCCCGGTAATTATCAATTTAAACGGCCTCAGAGCGAAATTATACTTCTCCTTCCATTAATCTTTGCGGTTTTCCGGCAGGAGATTCGCCGAATCAAGTCCTGCCCTTGATATAACCCTTCTCCATGAAAGATCAAAGCCCATTGGATGAACGCGGTAGGCCTAATAGCTGCTAGATCAAATCCCCTCATGGATGTATTATTTCCAAAGGACAGTATAATCCTCTAAACATTATCATGGATAATAATAGACGCATGAATGATCGTATTTTAGATAACAGGTTATATCGCTATTTCCCGGCCTCAAAATGGGGTTCTCTTTTGTATACGATGATCTTTTTTATGATCTATTTGTTTTTATTACGTCCGGGTTATGGAATCAATGACGATTCCCAAATGATCTCGCTGGTCGCCGGCTATCCGGGAGGCAACCCGGCGCCATATTTTGTTCATAGCAACGCGTTAATTGGCTTAATCCTGGCACCGCTCTATGCATTTCATACGAGTATCAATTGGGAAGTCCTTTTTTTTGTCGGGATCAACTTCCTCTCCGTCTGGGCTTTTCTCCATATCATCCTCTCCCTCGCATTACAGCCCCTGCAAAAACTATTCGGTGTGATGATCATCCTGGCCTGCGATGCTTATCTCATACTTAACATCACCTTTACAACCATCGCGGCCTTTGCCTGTTTGTCTGGAATTTTCCTGATCCTGGCTGCCTCCAAATCATCAACGACACTCAAAAAGGGGCATATCGCCCTGGGGACCTTCCTGGTTTTGATTGGCAGTCTTTTAAGGTTCGAAATGCTACCCCTCGGCTTGTCGATAACTTTGCCGGCTGTGCTTTTCTCACGCGGCACTTTTAATATCAGGAATTTTCTTCTCGCATGGATCGCCCCATGTCTGTTCGTGTCGGCCGGCTATGTGTTCAACAGGGCATATTTACATTTTTCACCGGAATGGCACGCCTACAACACCTACGACCAAACCAGAGTGCTGATCGATGACACGCACCGGCTGGAGAACATGCATAGCGAGATCCGATTTATCGGATGGAGCGGCAACGACCAGGAGTTGTTTGCTCACTGGTTTTTTCCCGACAAGCGTATCTATTCACTGGGGCATCTACAGTATCTGGTCAAAAATATTTCAGGGGTAAGCAGCAATCCATATGGAACGGCATTGGCCCTCTTTTCTCAGCTTATCAGCCCGGGACTTATTCCATATTTGTTGATCCTAATTTCGATCGGTTTATGGATGCAGTCTTACGGACTGTCAAAAAAGGCCTTCTTGCCGCTTCTGTCTATGATTGCAGCCTGCCTGGCAGACAATTTATACTTTGCATGGGCCTGGAAAATTGCCGATCGGACGATCTATTTTTCCGTGCTGGCCGTGGTGATTTCCGGGATGTTATTCGTGAATTGGCATGGCGAAATGGAACCAAATCCGGCTCTCACCGCGGTCAAGAAGACCGGCATCTCACGTTTAACACTCTTTTGTTCGGTCCTGGTTTGGATATTGGCGCTTGGGCTGGTCCTGAACCAGTCTATTATGACTTCGAGAAATAATATCAACAAACAAACTGCCTATCAACAGATACGGGTCGAACTGGGAGAACTTCAAACAGCGGGAATAATCTCTCAAAACTCGCTCATCATTTCACCCGCCCATGGCTTACCCATGGAATGGTCGAATCCATTCGTTTTGGCATTCCCATCCATTCAGTATTTCGAAACCGGCTGGATCACTTTTTCACCGTTTTACGAACAGGTGCTGCAGGATTTTGATATCCAATCCCTACCCGACGCCCTTTACCAAAAAAACAATATTTATCTGATGACACAGGTCCTCTTTTACGGTATTCCTGGGCCGTTATTATCAGGAGCACGAAGACATATCCGTTGCCTTTCAACCAATCTATACCATGCCTAACACCTTTAACTTCCCTGGTTACAATAATGTACAGTTGTATAAGGTCGTGAAATTAAAATAAATGTCAAAACCTTCCACACATTTAAAACTTTTAATCGGCGCAGCGGCAATTTTTTACATCATCTTCATCCTGCGCACGGCTTTCCGCATACAGGGCGTGCTGTATTTCACGCTCATTGACGATGCGATGGTAAGCATGCGCTACGCCCAACATGTAGCCCAGGGATTCGGTGCCGTATGGAATATCGGGGAAAAACCCGTGGAGGGATTTACCAACCCGGGCTGGATGCTCCTCATGGCTGTTTTTCATTTATTGGCCATACCCACCTCCAAGATCTCCCTGGTAGTCATGATCACTTCAGCAGTCATCCTGCTCGCCAATACCTTCGTTGTTTACAGGTTATGCGAAGGATTCCAACCCGGTTCGAAATACGCGCCTTTGCTTGCCGCTGCGATCACTGCCTTTTATTTTCCATCTGGTCTTTTGGTCATTGAGAGGCATGGAAGTGGGCCTATTAACTTTGCTTATTAATTTTGGCGGGCTGATTGCGCTTCAGTTCACCGGCAAAGTCCAAAAACGTTCTTCGATCCTGCTGGGTCTGGTATTCTTCCTGGCATTGGTGGTGCGCATCGACTCGGTCCTTCAGATTTTTATCATCTGCATTTATCTTTTTTGCAGGGATAAGTTCAATTTACGGCGCCTGGCACTGCCGTTGTTGGTGACTGTTTTAACCGTTCTGGCAATCCTCTGGTTCCAGCATGTTTACTTTGGAGATTTCCTGCCCAACACCTATTACCAAAAAGTTGTCGGCGCTTCGGCCTGGGAAAGGATCAGAAACGGCATCCTGGTATTCTATCAATATGCCGCACGGGATATCCTGATGTTAGCTCTGGTCTCGCTGGCAGGTGTGATCCTTTATAAGGACCTTCGGAATTGGGAGACTCTCCTGCTGGCAGGATTGTTCCTTGTCCAGTGCATGTATTCCATTTGGGTAGGCGGGGATTATGCCGAAGTGGAGGTGGATGCGGCCAACCGCTTCATCACGCAGGGGATGCCCGCCTTGATCATTCTTTTCAGCCTCGTCGCCGACCGCATGATCTCGGACCTGATTTCGGCCCAACGGCCAACCGCCCAATCCAAGCCACGAGTCCAAGCATTCATTTCAATTGGAGTCGCTTTGGCGGCCTTACTGGTAATTAGCGGTAAGCCGTGGATCGATTGGGCGATAAACAATTCCCCTCTATTCAAAGCCGATATGCGGCGCGTCAAGGTTGGCCTTGCCATCGCGGAGTACACCTCTCCCCAGGCCACAATTGCCGTGCATGCCGCAGGGCAAATCCCCTATTATTCCGATCGCAGGACGATAGACCTATTGGGCTTAAACGATCCGGTGATCGCAAAAGGGCCTGTTACCGGTCCCTTTTACCCAGGTCACGATAAATGGAACTACGATTACAGCATTATGCAATTAAAACCTGACTTGATCGCCGATAACTGGGTCAAATTGGGAGATTTCATGCGGGGTAAAAGCGAATACCAGGAACTTGACAACGGGATGTACTTACGCAAGGATAGCACGCTGGTGGATGTAAATGGATTGGTAAAAGAAACAAGATAATTTCTGCGAAGTTACTCACTGCCCTCCATTCCAGTATCCAAAACAAAAAAAAGCGAAGACAATCGTCTTCGCTTTTTTTGTTCCAAGGGGAGGGTTAAGCAGGCTGGAGGGCCTTCTTAACAACTTCTTCCAGCATCCCGGTAGTCATCGACTTGGGGCGCTCTATCGGCCAACCAAGCGCGCGAGCCCAAACATAATTGGCTGTCACACCGAGAGCGCGGCCAACACCAAACAGCACCGTATAGAAGTCAAATTCACGGACGCCATAGTAATACTGCAAAGTGCCACTGATGGCATCTACATTGGGCGCGGGGTTCTTGGCTTTTCCCTGTTCTTTCAAAACCTGAGGGACGACCTCAAAAACAAGATCGGCGAGGCGCAGCAGTTCATCGTCCGGGAAACGCTTTTTGGCAAAATCCATCTGGGCTGTAAAGCGCGGATCGGGCACCCGCAGTACGGCATGTCCGTAACCGGGAATGACCTTGCCGCTGTTGAGCGTATCCCAGGCGAACTTGTAGAGTTGGTCGCGCGTCGGTACTCCGCCGAACTGATCCTTTACATCGATCAGCCACTCGAGACACTCCTGGTTGGCGAGTCCGTGCAGCGGGCCGGCTAAACCGCATAGGGCTGCCGAGAAGGAATAATAGGGGTCTGAGAGAGCTGAACCGACCAGGTGCATTGCATGGGCAGAGACATTGCCGGATTCATGGTCGCTATGCAGGATGAAATACAGGCGCGACAGTTCTGCATATCCCTTTTTGTCAGCCACGCCCATCATTTTGGAAAAGTTTGCCCCGTAGTCCCACTTCGGGTTGTATTTCGGCTTTTTGGTCTGGCCGAAATATTTCATTCTGTAAATGAAAGCCGCAATGACCGGCAGTTTTGCAGTCAGGTCGAGGCTGTCTTCGAGAGCCGCCTCCCAGTAGACGTCCTTCTTCATGCCCTCATGATATTTCTTTGCAAATACGGAATCATTTTGCAAAGCCAGCACAGCCTGGGAGAACAACGTCATGGGATGCGTCTCTTTCGGCATGGATTTGAGCATTTTATAAACATAATCCGGGACGGTGGCGCGTTTGGCCCACTCGGCTTCCACTTCAAGCGCCTGCTCTCTGGTGGGCACATCGCCGACCATTAACAGATAGTAGAGACCGCCGACGAGCGGCATCTTCGCCGCCACGCGCCTTGGGCAGCGCCTTCAAGACTTCCGGTATCGACATGCCGCGGAAGCGGATGCCTTCGGCCGGGTCTACGAACGAGACATCGGTCAACAGCGACTTGATGTCTCGCATGCCGCCCACGATCTGGCCGACTGTTACCTGGTCGACCACAACATCGCCATGGTCTTTCGCGAGCGACTTCATGCGTTCGCGCCATTCCGGTAATTGAGCCTGGATTTTTTCGTGCAGGATCATTTTTCCTCCATGCCTCACCCTTTGAGACTTTCCTTTTGGGAAAAGGGTCGGTGTAATATCGAAATTAGATTTTGACCAGTTTTTTCAAGGCCTCGTGGGTTTCCTTTACCGCTGCCACGGATTTATCGAAAAGAGCTTTCTCGTCCGCGTCCAGCGGGTACTCGATGATCTGTTCCATGCCATTCCGGCCGAGCATGACGGGCGTACCGAAGAAGATATCTTTCACGCCATATTCGCCCTGCATGTAGGCGGCACACGGAACGATCAAATGCTTGTCTTTGAGGATGGCTTCCGCCATCTGCGCCACAGCCGCCGCCGGGGCATAAAATGCCGAACCTGTCTTGAGCAAATTCACGATCTCACCGCCGCCCTTGCGGGTGCGGTTGACGATCGCTTCAAGTTTATCGGCAGGATAAATAATCGCGCAAAGGATATCCCGGCTACATTCGAGTGACGCGTCAGTGGGACCATTTCATCGCCGTGACCGCCAAGCACATAAGCAATTAATATTCTCCACACTCACACCGGTTTCCATCGCTACAAAGGCGCACATACGGGCTGAATCCAGGATACCCGCCTGACCGATCACACGTTCGCGCGGTAATTTGTTCAACTTCAAGGTCAGATAAGCCATCGTATCCAGCGGATTGGTCAGCACAATGTAAATCGCATCCGGTGAATATTTAAGTGTCTCTGTTGCGGCCTTTCCGACGATCGCCGCATTTGCGGTCAACAGATCGTCGCGGCTCATTCCCGGTTTGCGGGGCAGTCCGGCTGTAATGATAATGATGTCCGAGCCTTTGGTAGCTGCATAGTCGTTCGACCCGACTATTTCGACGTCCTTGCCGATGATAGGCATGGCTTCGAGCATGTCGAGCCCCTTACCCTGGGGCATCCCTTCGACCACATCCACCAGCACCAGGTCCGCCAGTTCCCGTTCAGCAAGCCAGTGGGCAGTTGTCGAACCCGTCATGCCAGCGCCTATAATCGAGATTTTATTCATTAAGCCTCCAGATATTGTAATATATGGGTTGCTTGTTTTTGGTTTATTGCAATGAAAAAATTTCAGGAAACGAAATGCATACCGGTGATAATCCGAATTACCTGTAATTTTATCCGAAAGTATTTTAAGCCAAAAGTATGATTTGTCACATTATTCAATACACATAAAAATCCGGTTTAAGGGAAAGAAAAGGACTTCCACAGGCTAAAAGCCTCAGAAAGTCCTTCTATTGCCACTTACCCGGATTTTAGCCGGATCTCTGCTTCGAGGAAGCGTGTCGCCTGAATGGCGGCGGCGGCTCCCATCCCGGCCGAGGTGACCACCTGCCGGAAATGCGGATCGGCTGCCTCGCCGGCCGCGAAAACGCCGGCCTTGGTGGTTTGCATTTTCTCGTCGATTTTCAGGTAACCGCGCGAGTCCATTTCCAATTGGCCCTTGAACATTCCGGTGTTCGGGGTATGGCCGATGAAAATGAACACGCCGTCTGTTTCGAAGATGGTTTCTTCGCCGGTCTTGATGTTCTTCAAACGCACAGCCTCCACCTTGTCAGAGCCAAGCACCTCGGTGATCACGGAATTCCAGATGAAGTTTAACCTTGGGATGCTCCTTGGCCCGCATCTGCAATAACGGACTGGCCCGTAACTCTTCGCGGCGGTGGATGATCGTTACCGACGAGGCATACCGCGTGATGAACAAACCTTCTTCGAGCGCACTGTCCCCGCCGCCCACGATCACGACTTTCTTATCCTTGAAGAACCAGCCGTCACAGGTGGCGCAGTAGGAAACGCCGCGGCCGGTCAACTCGTTCTCACCGGGGACATTAAGGTGGATCGGATCGGCCCCGGTGGAGATGATGATCGTATCCGCCAGATAGTCGCCATTATCGGTCTTTACCTTGAACGGCCGCTGGGAAAGGTCAACTTCGTTGGCCGTATCGAATTCCACCTTTGCGCCAAAATGCTCGGCCTGCTTCTGGAACAACTCACCCAGTTGCGCTCCGCCCAACCCATCCGGAAAACCGGGATAGTTCTCGATGGTATACGTCAGCGCAGCCTGGCCGCCCAATTGAATGCCCGTCAATACGATGGGGCAAGTTCCGCGCGTGCCGCATATAATGCGGCAGAAAGCCCCGCCGGTCCGGAACCAAGCACCAGCACTTGTACATGTTTGGAATTCCCATTATTTGAATTATTTGCCATTTGATCAACTACCCGAATGAATTTTTTGTCCTGCATGTTGACGCATCCAGGCCATTGCGCCTTACCCGCCCGCATTGTATCAGATAAAGGCAATGAAATTTCGCAAAACGCTTTAGCTTGCATCAATCCTTGATCCGGTTTATAGTCATGGAATGACCAGTATGGTTCCATGATCGTTATCCTGATGGGTGTTTCCGGTTCGGGAAAGACCACCATCGGCAGGCTTCTCGCCCAAGACCTGGGCTGGGATTTTTATGATGCCGACGACTACCACCCACCGCAGAATATTTTAAAAATGTCGCGCAGCCAGGCACTGAACGACGAAGACCGCCAACCCTGGCTCCAATCGCTGCGGGTCTTGATACTCGACTGTCTCGAAAGTGAAAAACAAGCCGTCATCGCCTGCTCGGCGCTCAAGGAAATGTACCGCACCTCCCTGCGTGTGAACGACAACGTTCAATTTGTTTACCTCAAAGGAAGCTTCGAGCAGATCAAATCACGCCTGACCGATCGGCAGAATCATTTCATGACCACTGATCTGCTGGCGGATCAGTTTGCCACCCTGGAAGAACCCCCGGGTGCCCCGGCAGTTGATATATCTGCAGAACCCGGCGAAATTATCAGCGCAATACGTACAGCACTTGAAATATAACTAAAGGTATGTTGATCTATACGCTGACCTTCCCAACTCTTATCTGTTTCTAATCTTTTTATCTCGAATTGTGTCGGAGCAATTTTCTCTCTTTGTCGTTGTAAACAATAGAGCCAATTGCTGTCCTTCAATATGGCACGAAACGATCCAAATTACTTCAAACATAAAATGTTTTCCCAGCCGGGCACAAACACAAGAATGTATTCTGCAAGAGGTTGTTCCAGCCCAAAACAAAAAGGACACCACAGTGGGCGAGGACCCGCTGATTCTGGCATAAAACAGATAATGTAAACGGCTTAAGATTTGTGAAATTGGTGAATTACCCGGATAAAACAATAGTGCCATATTGCTTTTGAGAATTTCCAGCACAACCTCTGGGGCGGAATACACTGGAGGCATAAAAATGGAAATAAAAACCCAACCAACTCGCAGCCGCGGTGGAAGCCGCATGACCGCGGGTCGATCATACAGCCCGATTCTTTTGGTTACAGCTCTGGCCATAATCGTCATCGCGGCAATCACATTTGTCGGTGCAGCGATTGCACTTGGCTTTCGCGACCAGGCGGTGACCTTAATCACAGTGCCGGGTGACTATCCCACCATCCAGGCGGCCATAAATGCTGCCAGTCCGGGCGCCGTCATCCAGGTGCAGCCGGGAGTTTATGATGAGAATCTAACGCTTAACAAGCCGGTCTCATTGGTGGCCGAGTCTTTCGACCAGGTCAATCCCGCCAACAATACAACCATTATTGATGGCGCAGGCGGGGCAGCGACCATCATGATCCCGGCCGGTTTGACTCAAATGCCCACCCTCCGCGGCTTTGTCATCCGGAATGGCAACGATGGCATCCAGGCTTATTCGGAATATATTGCCGAATACAACTATTTCACCTCCTCCAACATCCAGGCCGATTACCAGATGGGATCGGGAGGCATCAACCGGAACAATGTTTATTTCAGCGCGAGCAACGATGCAATTCACCTGGATAATTTGAACCGGCCGCTCTCGATTGAAAATAACCGGGTCATGTACGCTAAACATGACGCCATTGAGATCGGTCTGCAGAACACCACCGCTCCTTCTTCGGTGATCGAGGCCGACATCTTGAACAACATGCTGGTTGGAAGCGGAGAGGATGGGATCCAGTTCATTGATTATCCCGGCGACCCCCAGGATACCAACCGCCGTTTCGTCATCACCGGGAACCTGGTTGCAAACAATAAGAAGGCTGGCATTGGTTTAATGCCTAGCGCAAATACGAATGAGGATTTTTCCGGCGCAGGCGTTGTGGAAGCCATACGTGTATATAACGACACATTCTACGGGAATGATTATGGCATCTCCGGAGGCGCTAACCTGGTGGCGTTCAACAACATCATCGCCAATTCGATCACCCGTGGAGTTTGGAAGGTACAAGGTGCGCAGGGATCCAACTCGGTGATCGCCTACACGTTGTTCTTTGGCAACGGGTTGGATACCGACCAAAGCGCCATAGGGCCTGGCAATTTCACCGGGCAGGATCCGCTTTTCGTGGCTGCGCCCAACCCCGGCGCGGATGAAGTCTGGGGTACGTTAGACGATGATTTCAGCGGCCTCTTGCTTCAGCCAAATTCGCCGGCGATAGACAAAGGCGTCACCCAATATGTCGACAGTAATGGAGAGCCCATCCCGGCCAGTCCAATTACCGGATTTACAGGCGCAGCCCCTGATCTTGGGTGGAGGGAGTTTGGCAGCCCGATCTTCGCCACGGCAACACCGTCTGCAATTCCGTCCCCCACGCCTCTGATAACGGATACGCCTATAACCAATACACCTCTCTCGCCGACAGCCCCACCCACCGGGACATCTGCCCCCTCAGCCACACCGTTGCCAGCCACTTCTACGTCTGTCTCGCCGACAGTTCCGCCAGCCACAGCCACATCCAGTCCGGTTGCACCCACCGTAACTTCAACTTCTGCAAGTACTGCTACAGCTACATCGGTTGCAGCCGCGCAGATATCCGTACGAAGCGTAGCCCCGGGTAGCGCGCAACCGGATGAAACTGTCAGCCTGACCATCAACGGTTCTGGTTTTGTGAACGGCGCTACCGTAACGTTTGAAGGCGGACAGGGAACGGCGCCGCAAGTAACAGGCGTGCAAATGATCAATTCCACCACACTTAAAGCCACGGTCAAGGTCAACCCTAACGGATCCAACCCGCAAGTTTGGGACATACGCGTGACCAATCCGAATGGCTCATACTTCGTCCTACCGGGCGCCTTTACAGTGAACGCATAAGGAAAGTTGAGATACCCAAAAAAATGATAAGGACACGGCATACTGAAGTGCACCCAATAAAGTAGACAGAAAAAGAAGGACCCAAAGTGATCTAGTGGAACTGGCACCTACGTTCGAAAGGTGTCAGTTTTGTTGCCAACTGGATCCTTTCATAGTTATAGAAATAGATGTAATCTTCAATCACCTCCTGGGCTTGTTGAAAGGTTTGCAGCTTGGTTCGGTAGATGGCCTCTTCCTTTAAGTGTCCGAAGAAATTCTCCATGGCAGCATTGTCGAGGCAATTGCCAGCCCGAGACATGGATGGAGTAATCCGGCTATCCTGGGTGAGCAGGAAATAGGCCTGGGAACAGTATTGGTGTCCCTGATCGCTGTGGAGTGCCAGTCCAGCAGCCATCGGCTGGCTTTGAAGGGCTTGCTTAAGAGTAGCTGTCACGAGTGCAACCGAGTTTTCTCGGCTAACCTGATGCGAAACAATAAAGCCATCATACAAGTCTTTGATGACCGAGAGGTATAGAGTGCCTTGCTGGGTTTGGATGTAGGTGATGTCAGTCACCCATTTCTGGTTGGGCCGACTGGCCGAGAAGTCCCGCTGCAACCAATTGGGATAGCGATGAAAATGGGTCTTCTGCTCCGAGCGTTTGTACACCTTGCGTTGCCGAGCTATGGAGCGTAGCCCCAGCTTGCGCATCAGCCGCAAAACCGCCTTGGGATTGATTTTCAAACCATATTTCCGTCTCAGCGCCTGGCTCACCCGTCGATACCCATATACACACCGATTTTGCTGGTAGATAGCTCTTACCAGCTCCATTTTTTCTGCATCCCGATCGGCCTGCCCCATACGCTTGACCCAGGCATAGTACCCCGAACGCGAAACTTCGAAAAAACGGCTCATTTCCTGCACGGCATATTCCTCTCGATAGTGATAGATTACTCGGTAGCGGGCTTCGATTTTGAGAGCGTGCGTAACTCCTCGTGGAATTTTTTTAGCAGTTCATTCTCCATTTCCAAGCGGGCAATATAGGCGGCCTGATCCTGTTTCTTGCGCGGCCTGCCTTTGGGTTTGTGGAAGCCCAATTCGCCTTCTTGGCGATAGACACGGACCCAGTTCGCAATCCGACGCACTTTACTGATCCCCAATCGCTCGGCTATTGCAGTATAGGTCATATGTCCGTCCAAATACAGACGTATCGCCTCGCGTTTGATTTCTAAACTATCTTGTTCCGAAACCTTGATTCCAGTCATAAGAAAAACACCTCCTATTCTATTTTCTCACAAGAGGTGCCTTCTTTTCCTGTCCATTTTTAGGGGTTCAGTTCATACGCCGTGTCCTTATCATTTTTGGGAATTCTCTGCCTACTATCACCTTATTGTTTGACAGCCCGGTCTGTAATTTTCAACGCTTCATCCAGGACCTCAAATCCCTCTGCAAGTTGTTCCTCGGTAATGATCAGCGGCGGGATGATCAATACGGTGTGCCAATGCACGTCCAGGAACAAGCCGTGATCGAGACAATATTTTTTGAAGGCGGTCATTTCGGGGCTGGTTCCGTTCCAGGGAGCCATCGGCTCCTTCGTTTTTCGATCCTTCACCAATTCGATGATCCCAAACAGGCCGATCGAACGGACTTCGCCCACCGAAGGGTGCGCCTCGCCCAGGTCGTTCAACATGCGCCTCAACACCGGTCCCATAGCAGCCGCGTGTTCGACGATCTTATCCGTCTTCATCACATTGATATTGGCAATCGCCGCCGCCAGTGAGATCGGGTGCGAGGTGTAGGTCAACCCCGATTTATAGGGCGTCTCATCAAAATGGGCCGCGATCTCGGGTTTCATCGCCACCGCGCCCAGCGGCGCATAGGCGGACGTAAGCCCCTTTGCCATGGTCATGATGTCTGGCACCACATTCCAATGGTCCACCGCGAACCATTTGCCGGTGCGGCCAAAGCCGCTCATGACTTCGTCGGCAATCATGACGATGCCATACTTGTCGCACAAAGCGCGCACGCCCTGCATGTAACCGTCCGGCGGAATGATGATCCCGTTCGTGCCGGTCACCGACTCCATCAGGATCGCGGCAATCGTCTCCGGGCCTTCGTACTGGATGATCTCTTCGAGATGATTGAGATAATCGCGGGTGAACTCTTCTTCGGAAATATCCGGGTTGGTGCGATGGAAGGTGGAACGATAGCGGTACGGGTCGAGGAAATGCACCACGCCCGGCATCAGCATCGGCTCCCAGGCCACCCGGCGCGGGTCGCCGGTGGCGGCCATGGCCCCGGCGGTCGCGCCGTGATAGGAGCGATAGCGCGTCAAGATCTTGAAGCGCCCGGTGTAGCCGCGCGCCAGCTTGATGGCGTTCTCATTGGCATCCGCCCCGCCCAGCGTGAACAGGACCTTGGTCAATTGGCCGCCCGGTGAAACCTCGGCCACCAGCCTGGCTGGCCAGCGCGCGGACTTTGTTCGTCATGCCCGGCGCGGTGTACGGAAGCTGCGCGCGCCTGCTCGACCATGGCTTCGATCACGCGCGTCATCGCCGTGACCAATATTGACGCACATCGTCATCGAGTTGAAATCGAGATAGCGTTTATCGTCCACGTCCCAGAAGTACACGCCTTTGGCCGATTTCACCGGGATCGGGTTAACGTTGGCTTGCGCCGACCAGGTCCAAAAGACATGTTCCTTGGACAGCGGGAGAATTTCATCATCAGGAAGATCAAACATGGTTGTCCTCAACAATTAGTACAAACGAATGGGAAAAAGATTTTCCCCATTTCTTATTTCTTGTCCAACCGTTCTTCATCTGTATCCATCAAATTATAACGCCGCACGATGATGATTCGAAGGCATCGACAAATTAAAAAAGTCCTCCCTCGGATAGAGGGAGGACTTTGTATTAATATTAATGGGTTAGTGGGTTATCAATACGAGCGTGGCAGGAGCCGACAGTATCGAAACAATCTTGTTTCCTTCAATAAAAGAGGCCTGATCTCTCCATGTACTACCGCTCCAGGTCATCATTGATGGGCTGCCGGAAGTGGGTTTCGGATAAGATACCTGGATGCTGGTATCGGCAGGCAGGTTTTCGATTTCTTTGCCGTCCTTCAGCAGGCTGATGGAAAGGCCGTCATCGAAGGAATTTCCCGGACCCAAATCGCCGGGCAGGTCTGCCTTAGCTACCGAATTCAGGACAACGTCGTAGCCGCACAAGCCCGTAAAGGTGACTTGAATATCGCCCAATAGCATGGTTACAGATGGGCTGCTGCAGCTCAGGGTTGTCGACTGGCCTCCAGTTACTGGAATCACCGTGGTAATTACCGCTGCTGCATTATTTCCTTGACCATTTCCACTGTTTCCTCCCCCTGTGCCTGCTGATGCAAATGGATTCTTGGTCAACCAGGGGCTGTAAAGAACACAAGGACTTACAGCATCCCCTGTTCCGGTGGGATTTGTCAACAACAGTCCGCACGTATCCGGAACCGTAGAATTATCCTGTGGTCCGGTTGCGTCACCCCACCAGTTATTTGTGGCATCCGTCAGGGTATTGCTCCAAACGCCGTACAGTGTATTGTCGGTAATTGAGTTATTGTGGATACCGACTGGGTCAGAAGTATCGAATACCAATACGCCATAATCATTTATTGTGATTGTATTATTCTGAATAGTGCCATCTGAATTCGAAAGTACGATGCCGGCGGGGTAGCCAAAACCCGTATGGGGCATCCCCTGGATGGTGTTATCGTGAATATTAAGATCAGGTGTATCAAAAGCAGCGATACCAAACTGGTTTCCAAATACCTCGTTATTGAAAACCTGGATTGCGGTTGAGGCGGGTTGGTATATAAGGATACCCGCTGCACTGTCCGCATTTGGATCTGAGATCGGGTCATTGCTCCCGCCGTAGGTACCCGTCCAGAAATTGCCGCTGACCGTATTCCCACTGATGGTACCCGTAGCACCATAACTGACCTGAATGCCGTTTTGAGCAGTGATGGATGTTGGGCCAGCGCCTGTCACCGTATTATTTTGTACGTTGACTGTAAGACCATTGCCGCTCAACGCCATACCATTCTTTTGATAGTCAAAGATGTTATTGTCAATAACATTGAGGGTTCTTGGTGTGCCATCCAGATTATAGGCATACATGGCAACACCTGCCTGAACTCCACTAAAAGTACTATTACGAATGTTTTTGATCGTATTCCCTTGTACCGTGCCACCTGCATTAAAGTAATCGATCCCGACCAGGCTATAGTTGTTATCCCCCTGGTCGCGACCATCAACCGTCAAGCCCTTGATGATTACATTGGATGAATTATCGACACAAATGACCGGTCTGCGGACGGATGCTGGATCACAGAGAGGGAGTGAAGGCTGACCCGGTATCACCGGATCAGGAGCCGCTATAACAACACCCGGAGCGGTAGCCTGCAAGGTGATATTCTTATGGTTGATCACCACTTGTCCTAGATAAGTACCTGGGCTTACGTTAACCGTCCCCCCTACTGCCGCCAGGTCGACACCGTTCTGAACGATGGCTCCGGCATTCACGTTTACAACCGGGGCAAATATGTTAATCGACCCCGTTGTATCCGCTCCGCTGTTGAGAGTGAAACTGTTTACAGTTGCCCCGGCGCCCAAGCCGGTCAGGATGACTTGTTTGGCAATGACCACATTTTCATTGTAAACTCCCGATTCAATAGAGATTGTCGCACCGCTTGGCGCGGCCGAGATTGCATCTTGCAAGGGAGTATTGGTTTGGTGACAAAAACCTGGCGTCACTGACGCATCACAAGTTCCACTGGTAGTTGTATAACCTACAATATGACCGGCACCATCGTTAAAGTAAGGATCACCGTTAACGAGTGCGTCTGCTGCCTGTTGGGAAACCAGGGGCACCGAGTTGCCATTCTCATCCAAAAGCACAGCACCAGCGTCATTGAGAGCCGCGACCACATCTGAAGTTGGTTCAACGGCTACTTCTGTCGCCACAGGTTCTGTCGGCTCGGCATCAGTCGTCACCGAATCTGTCGGTGCTATATCTTTTGGGCCAGATGGTGCATCTGTAGCCGCTGCATCTGTCGGTGCGACTTCTGTTGAACTTGAAGGTGCATCTGTAGCCGCTACATCCGTTGGTGCGACATCTGTCGGACCGGAAGGTACGTCTGTAGCCGCTGGATCTGTCGGTGCGACATCTGTCGGACCTGATGGTACGTCAGTTGCCGCTGCATCCGTTGGCGCGACATCTGTCGGACCGGAAGGTGCATCTGTTGCCGCTGCATCCGTCGGCGCGATATCGGTTGAACTTGAGGGTGCACCTGCAGCCGCTGCATCCGTTGGAGCAGCGTCAGTAGAAATCGTGTCCGCCGGTGCAGCTTTAACAGGGGCTGCTACATTTGAAGAGGAATCCGTATTGCTGGTTTGCGCCGCGGAGTTGTCGACAACTGGTGCAGACGGAGCACCCGGTGTAGGCGGGGTGCTGTCATCGGCCATGGCTGTTAGAGGAAACACCAATGAAAAGACCAGGGATAAAAATACGACAAGCGAAAGAATGGAAAATGTCTTATGGGTGTACATTAATTTTTTGCCTCGCAATCTATAACTCCCATAATTCTGCCCTCTAAATCCCGTTTTTAACAGATTGCTATAAGGTGCAACAAGTTGGGATAAGTTGGGATATAAAAACCCGCCTCCGGGCACGGTTGGAGGCGGGTTTTATCTCACTGATCTCCAGGTATGGGGTTACCTTCGTTTTTACCTGTAATATTCACCTTTCCCTTTTACGATACCAGGCGACAAGTTGTGTAATTCCCAAAGTAGCGACGATTGCGGACAATAATGCCCATTCAAGGCTGAATTGGAATTTCAAAAGCATGGCTGCATTGGCGAACCCAAAACCAAGCAGGGCCAGGAAAGAAATGCGGGTAAGATGGCGTTCCTGGATGGCGCGCTGTTCTTCGTTTGGAGTCACGAAGCGCTGCCGATACCGAAAATAAGTCATGTCCCAGGCTATAAGTCCGCCGATCGCGCCAGCAAACATCCAGCCGGGAGGAAAATTCAGGACCCATAAGCCTAAAATAGCGGCCAGAAAATTAAAGGTCAGGCCGATATAGGAAAACCATTGCCAGCGCTGCCATACGGCAAATAGCCAGGCCAGTCCAAAAAAAATGATCCATTGTGCAAATTGCGGGAGACCTACTTGTGCATATCCCCATGCCAGCGAGCCTGTGCCCATTAAAATGCCGAAGAGAAGAACAAATAGGGTCACAGCCTATCCCCCACATGATGATAATGGAAGTTGGGGCTTTCTTTTCATAAGTGCAGGAATTCTACCACCGGGGTAATTTGCAATAATAACTCATAACCCCAGTATGAAATATCTGAAAAAAGTATATGCACCGGGCATATACTTTTTTCAGAAACCTTCGTCCAAGGCTGAAAGTGTGGGACAAAAGTCATGTTATACTGCCGCAGGCATGACCGATTGTGATGGACTTCTTCATCCACGCGCCCGGCAGGGGCTCTCTCTCTTCAACCAGGGCAGGTATTTTGAAGCCCACGAAGAGCTGGAGGCAGCCTGGAAGGAAGAAAAAGGTAACATACGCAGGTTGTACCAGGGCATCCTGGAGGCGGGTGTTACTTACCTTCACATCACACGCGGAAATTATGCCGGGGCGGTTAAAGTCTACGGGCGCAGCATGAAGTGGTTGAAGGACTGGCCCGAAACCTGCCGCGGCGTCGATGTTGGACAGCTCAGGAAGGATTTGGATGCTGTCATGGCCGAAGTTCATCGATTAGGCGAAGCCGGATTAACCGGGTTCGATCGGTCCCTGCTGAAGCCGGTCGTTTGGAAAGAAGGGTAGGATGGGAGAAGAAATAAAATCCGCGGAAGAGGAACAAGACGCTCAGAAATCGCAGATCAAAGAGAAGAAGGTTTATGTTTGTGACCGCTGCGGCTTCAAAATGATCGAAAAGAACTGCAAAGTGGAATGTCCCAATTGCGGCAACAGGTTTGACTGCTCGGATTTGACTATTTACTTTGATTGACGACGGACGCCTAAATCCAACCCGTCTTCCCCCCACTGGCAATTCTTGTCGGAGAGTATCTTGAAAAGCCAAAATCAATCCGGGTCACTGGATAGCAATTGGGCATGGAAAAGCTCAAAAATATCTCCGTTCACAATGCACCCAAAGGGTATCCCTGGTGAATTTATGGTGTTGGTGTGGTCTTGGGCAGCGGTGTATGAGTCGGGAGCGGGTCAAAAGGCGGTAAGGGGATCAAAGTGGGAGTCAGTTCTGGTGCAGGAGTTGCCACAAAAGGCAGCCACCCGCTGTGTTCGAAATATTCCTGCAGGAATGCCGCCCGTTCATCGGTGGTCATCGGGCGTGGACGCGAGTAATCTTCCAAGAGTGCAGTCAACAACTCCGTGCTGATGTAACGGCCGTCATAAAACACATGGCGGTCGAGGAACTCGCGGCGCTCGCCGGGCATGAGCGGCAATCCCGGCCCCGGTGCGATATTTCCCATCTGGTCGAAAAACAGGTTACCCAGGCCATAATGGATGAATGTCCCGTTGAAGAATTCCATCGCCAACGGAAAATGGGATTGGCTGCCGCTCACGATCGTAGCACCTGCCGTGGCCGCATTGCGGAAATCGTCAACCTGCCACGGCATGGCTTGAGGCGAATATCCCTCCCGGTATTGAAACGTCACGATAACTATATAGCCCTGCTTTCGCAGCTGGCTGATCTGGGGCAGGAATTGCGAGTAATCACAGGGGTTGGCACCAGGTGAATTGTCCGTGGCCCAGGCTTCAGGCGGCCCTGCTTCGTTACATCCAACGAACGCGAATTTATTACCGTGGTCTTCCATCAACAGCGGCTTACGGGAATCGGCCAGGTTGGCACCTCCTCCGAATGTCTGGATGTGATGTTCTTTGTACAACTCCAGGGTATATAAAGCGGACTGCGCGCCATTGTCCATGTTGTGATTGCCCGTCAGCTCGACGACGTCCACGCCAGCATCCTCCAATAATTGGAGATACTTGGGGTCGCTGCAATAGAACCGGGATTCATAGGGATCGGGCGGAGGACAGCTGGGATCGAACGAAACTTCATCGCTGACGTGCATAATATCCGCCTGCCGGAGCCAGTCGCCGATATCGCGGGCAGGATAGTCCACCCCGTTGACTTCCATCTTGTAAGCGATCCAGCGCACCAATGCAGTCGTGCCGGTCATAATGAGTGTTGTCATCCTGGATGGGTCGCGATTGGTCGCCGGCATGCTTATCCCGGAAGGTATTAAACCCTGTGATTGAAGGGTAAAGAAAACCTGAAGGGGATATCCGGCCGGATTGAAATCCTTGTGGATGGGAGATTGACCGTCGATGGTTAAAACTTTCCACTTGGGGTCGAGCGCTTCGAAGGGGACAATTCCCCAGGAAGGCAAGTTCTTCCAGGCATCATCCAATAGTTGGTCAGCGGGGGCAGTTTGAACAACCCCGGAAGCCGGCGCACCCCAAAGCTCGGTAAATGCCGCGAGCGTGGAATCCGCCATCCATAACGGCCTCCCGGCAAAAGGTCCCGAAGAAGAGCCTTTCCACGCTTGATGAAGTTCATCGGAAGTTACACCATCTGTCACGGTGGGAAAGGGGGCAACCAATGCATACGTCCAAAGGCTCCCATTTCCTTCATCACTACTATTAACAACAAGACTCAGCGACGCCGCGGATGGATTTGATGTTAATGGAACGCCCCAATTCTGAGCATCCTGCCGCAAAATATCGGGGACAGCGAGACTGATCCAAAGCGCAGCGGGGCCTGGATGAGCCGTTGCTGTTGATATTCGTGTTGCAAGTGGAGTATTGGGTAATTCCGTGGGAGAAGCCGGTATGGGTGTGCAGCTGGCAAGTAATATACCCATGACCAGGGCAAGCAATGTATTTTTCACAGGAACGGATTATAAGCCCTGACGTGAAGTATCCTTAAATGATCCCGATTTGTTTCCCCGCCGTGGCGATCACGTCCATGGCCCGTTCGATTTCCGAAGGCTCGTGTGCGGCAGTGATGGTGGCACGCAGCCGAGCTTCGCCTTCCGGCACCGCCGGCGAGACCACCGGCAAAACGAACACATCGTGGTGCTGCGCTTCGCGCGTCATCAGGAAGGCCTGTTCGTCCGAGCCGCACAACACAGGCACAATGGCAGTCGTTGTCAACAACGTATCAAAGCCGGCGTTTTTCAAGCCGCCGATAAAGAGCCGGGTATTCTGGTTTAATTTCTCGATGCGCCACGGCTCGTCCAGGATGACCTTGAAGGCTTCGTTGGCAGCCGCGGCCTGCGCCGGGGGCAGCGCCGCAGAGAAAATGTAGGCGCGGCTGGCATGCCGCAGATAATTGATCAAATCTTTCCTGCCCGCCACATATCCACCCACCGAGGGAATGGTCTTGCTCAGGGTGCCCATCTTGATATCCACCACGTCTTCCAGGCCAAAATGCTCTTCGATGCCAGTACCCTTCTTGCCCAGTATGCCCACCGAATGCGCCTCATCCATCATTAAATAAGCACTATATTTCCTGCAAACCTTCACCATATTCGGCAGGTCGATCACGTCGCCGTCCATCGAAAAAACAGCGTCAGCGATGACCAGTTTCGACACGTCGTCCGGTATTTGTTGAAGCCGGTGCTCCAGGTCCGCCATGTCGTTGTGCTTGAAGCGCCGGAACTCCGCGCCGGACATCAGGCACCCATCCACAATGGAGGCATGGTTAAGTTTATCGGACAACACATAATCACCGCGGCCCATCAACGTCGAAATGACCGTCAAATTGGTCACGTATCCGGATGTATACGTGATGGCGGCTTCCGCGTGCTTAAAATGGGCAATGGTCTCTTCGAGTTCGTCGTGAAGCGATAGCGTTCCGGCCAGCGTGCGCACACCGTTCGTGGCCGTGCCAAATTTATCGATGGCCCGTTTGGCAGCCGCATTGATGCGCGGGTGGCCGATCAGGCCGAGATAACTGTACGATGCGTACATCCCCATTTCTCGGCCATGCACAATCACTTTTGCCCCACCGCGGATCTCCTCGATGGGCTGGTTATAAAAATAAAGGTCGTTGGCTTTCAGTGTGGACAAGCGTTCGTTATACGCCTGGATGCGGCGCTCGACGGCACCATCTTTGTTAAATTCCATTCTCGGCTCCGAAAAAAATACTTTGATTAATATCCTGTGAAATAACCTTGCGAGACTACCCCCCCTTCGCGAGATTTGTTTCAAGTACCTTAGTTTAGCCGAGGCAAAGTCAACTGTCAACGCGGGTTCGCATTGCAGGAGTCAGCATTGGCCTCAGGGATCTACACAGGTTCAAGCACCATGATCGGAATTCGACGCGTCGTCATCTTTTGATAGTCGCGATAAGGGGGATGCTTTTCGGTGGCAAACTTCCAAAGGCTGGTGTATTCATCGTCTTGCGCCTCGCGCGCCTTCACGTTGATCGTTTTTCCCCTGACGTCGATTGTCGCACGCGGCTCTTTCTTCAGGTTTACAAACCAGTCCGCCTGTTTATCTCTTCCCCAATTGGAAGCCACCAATAAATATTTATCCTCATGATCGAAATAAGCGACCGGCACGGAACGCGCCTTGCCCGACCTACGCCCGACCGTGTGCAGCATCAGGACGGTCTGGGAGCCGAGTTTACTTCCCAGCTTTCCCCCGCTGATATGGATCAGGAAAGTATTGAATGCCATGAACCATTTGATCAATACGTCTTTCATTCTGCCTTATTCTTTCTACAATTCAATGAATCTAAATAAAGCCTATCCCTACGAGCGGATCAGCTTTCTCAACTCATCTTCAGCGATGATCTTCACACCCAATGATTTGGCCTTTTCGAATTTTGAGCCAGGTTCTTCACCCAGCACCAGATAACTGGTCTTTTTGCTAACGCTGTCCGTGACTTTGCCGCCGTGGTCTTCGATAAACTCCCTGGCTTGTTCGCGTGAGAAATTCGGGAGTGTCCCGGTGATGACAAAGGTCATTCCGGTCAAGGCCCCTTCTTTCTTCTTTTCATTTTCAGCCGCTTTTGGCCATACGCCGGCCTTCTTGAGTTTTGCCAGAACATTTTTATTGGCAGGCCGCTCGAACCAATCCACGATCGCTTCGGCTATGTTTGGGCCTACACCTTCGATCTGCATCAGGTCGTCGGCGCCGGCTTTGGACAGGGAATCCAGGTTTCCGAAATGACGTCGCCAGGTCGCCTGCCACCACCTCTCCCACCCCTCGGATCCCGAGGGCTGTAATAAGGCGGCTCAAAGACTGCTGTTTCGAGTTCTCGATTGCCGCCAGCAAATTGTCTGCAATCTTGCCGGGCGGTTCCTTGTCGGTTTTTCTATCTTTCTTCGTAACGGCCTGCAAGATATCTTCACGCTCCAGGCGGTATATATCGGCTGCATCCTTGATCGCGCCGGTGTCAACCAGTTTTTCGACTATCTTGATGCCGAGGCCCACGATGTCCATGGAGCCGCGTGAGACGAAATGCTCCACATTTCTCAGGAGCTGGGCTGGGCAGGCGGAATTGACACAGTACCAGGCCACCTCCCCTTCGAAGTGCTCCACAGGCTGCCCGCAGACTGGACATTTTTTCGGCAGTGAATATTTTTTTTCACTGCCTTTGCGCGCGTCGATCACGGGGCCGATAACATACGGGATCACCTCCCCGGCACGCTTGACGAGCACCCGGTCACCGATCCGAATGTCCTTTTCGGCGATGTAGTCGAAGTTGTGCAGCGTGGCGCGCTCCACCACCACACCCCCGATCTCAACCGGCTCGAGCACGGCGTTGGGGATCAATACACCTGTCCGCCCAACGCTTACCCGAATATCCGTCAGCTTTGTGGTCACTTCGCGGGCCGGGAATTTGAAGGCGATCGCGCCGCGCGGGTCTTTGCCCACAACACCCAACTCAGCCGCCACGTTCAGATCGTCGATCTTGATGACCATCCCGTCGGCTTCATAAGACAATTCATCGCGGCGCGTATTCCACGTCTCGGTATAAGCAATGGCCGAATCGATATCCTTGAACTGCCGCGCCACATCCGTGACCGGGAAGCCAAGTCCCTTCAGGTACTGCAGCAATTCCCATTGTGAAGTTGGGATTTTGCCGCCCTCAGAATGGATGATCTGATAGACCAATAGAGTCAACGGGCGCGAGGCCGTCAGGGCCGGGTCGAGCTGCCGCAGCGAACCTGCGGCTGTATTACGCGGATTAAGATAGGTCTTCTGGCCCGCCTCCTCCAATTGCTGGTTAAGCTTCTCGAACTCCTTGATGGGAATAAAAGCTTCTCCGCGCACGACAAGATATGCAGGCACCGCTAGATCGGCCGATTGGGTAACCGGTATCTTTAAGGGAATCGACTTCACCGTTCTTAAATTGCTCGTGATGTCTTCCCCCACTTCCCCATCGCCGCGTGTGGCGCCCTGCACAAAGAGGCCATTCCGATAGTGCAAGACCACGGATAAGCCATCGATTTTCGGTTCGACTACAAATTTCGCGGAAGCCACTCTCTCATCCAGTTTGCGGACGCGCTCGAACCAGGCCCGTGCATCTTCCGCGCCGAAGGCATTCGCCAGCGAAAGGATCGGGCCGGGGTGCCGTACCTTTTCGAAGCGGTCCGCAGGCGCGGCACCCGCCCGCTGCGTGGGCGAATCGGATGTGATCCAATCGGGGTGCGCGGCTTCGATCTGCTTAAGCTCATTCAGCAGCTTGTCGTATTCGGCGTCGCTGACGACCGGCGCATCGAGTACATGATAGCGGTGGTTGTGGAAGTTGATCTGGGATTTAAGTTCTTCGTAACGCGAGCGCTGGGGGTTTGCGTTCATAATCAAATTATAGCGCAGCTAATCAGACAAATAAAGTCAAGAAATTCTTTTACTCGATATCAGTTTCAAGGTCGAGGTTCAAAGTTCAAGGTCCCATGCGATATACTTCACAATATGACTCAACGCATTGGGATCTTCGGCGGCACTTTCGATCCTCCCCATCTCGGACACCTGATCCTGGCTTCCGAAGCGCGCACACAGCTGCAGCTCACGCGCCTTTTATGGGTGCTGACCTCCCAGCCGCCTCACAAACTTGACCAGCCCATCAGCCCGCTCGAAGACCGGCTCGCCATGCTGAAGCTTGCGCTGCGGGATGAACTCCATTTTGAGCTTTCCACGGTCGACATGGACCGACCCGGCCCGCAATATACGCTTGATACTCTCAACCTGATCGCCCATCAAAACCCAAATGCCGACTTGATCCTCCTGATCGGCGGCGATTCCCTGCACGATCTTCCCACCTGGCATCTTCCCGAAAAGATCATAGCAGGCCTGCCATCAAATTGGCGTCATCCGCCGTCCCGGCGACTCGATCGACCTGTCCATACTGGAAAAACAGATCCCCGGTATAACGGCAAAAGTCCGCTTTGTCGACGCGCCCCTGCTTGAAATCGCCTCGCATGAGATCCGCCAACGCGTTGTGAGCGGTTTGCCGTTCCGTTATTACCTGCTGCCCTCGGTATACGAATATATAGTTGGACACAAACTGTATTTGAATTCCCATTGAGGCTGCTTGTTGCCATAATCTTTGAATAAGACTATAATACCGCCTGCAAATCGGGGCGTGGCGCAGTCCGGCTAGCGCGCTTGCATGGGGTGCAAGAGGTCGGAGGTTCAAATCCTCTCGCCCCGACTGTGAAAAACCTCAGTAGCCGTAAAGACACCGTCCATAACTAGAATGGATGGTGTTTTTATATCCTCGGTAACGGAAGTAAGTTAACGATGATTACTCGCCTATAGCCGCATACTGGACGACCACAGCGACGCCTCCCCTTTGTTCTGAGATAAGGATGGAAAAAGATTGACTGGGAACCCGGTGCGCCTGATTTGTAGACGTCTCACTGGGAGAACAGGCATTAAGGTGACGCCCCACGCACTCCGCAGAACTTTCGCAACTCTTAGTTTGATGCAGGGAACGAACGTTCTGCATCTGCAAGCCTTGTTGGGACATTCATCTTTAGATATGGTGCAATACTACGCTCAAATGGTGGATGATGATCTATTGCAAGCACATAACGCATTTTCGCCGATAGACAATCTTCGGCGACTTACCAAGTAGCACTTATACCAAACAAGTAAAACACCCGGCTTAATCGCCGGGCTTGTCTGTTTTGACCATGTTATTTCCGCTGATTTTTTCGATGTCTTTTGACAACTCTTTAATCCTGTCTTCAAGAATTCTGAAATCTCATTTGCCTGAAGCGTATCGTCGACATCATCATGTTTCAAAAAATATAACGCCTCGTAATATTGATCAAGCGCTTTCTTTTTGTTTCCTTTGAACTCTGCTAATTTTGCATTTTTAAGAAAAGATTGAAATTGAATTTCATCAATACTCTTTTTAACACCTTTTTCTAGCATTTCCAAATTATTATTACTCGGATATTTTTGGCGAAAATCATTGATCCTCAGAGCTACCTTTGCCAATGGAGATATTTTTGCAGATGATGAGGTTCCTAGATTAGATTTTTCAAAAGCTCGACGAATCTCCTCGGCTAATCCAGCATTTAAAATTTCTGATTTTTCCGAAGAATAACGATTTATATATTGTGAAGGAAGGGGGCTTATAACATCAATTCCCTTATTTTCAAATTTCATCAAAGCTTGAGCGTTTTCGACGATGACATCGCATCGAGATAAACGAACGTCGAGGTTTTTGCTATTCTCAATCAACCTGGCCAATTCATTTAAAATCTTAAGGCGGGATTGAACTTCCATAACAATACCGTTAGTGCAGAAATCGCACAAACCACTCTTGCTTACCTTGAAAAACAAGCCGGAGCGCCCACAGTATTTACATGTAGCCATTAGACCCTTCTATCCGCATGAAAGCATTATCTTTATTGTCAGTATACAACTTTTCATTCATAACTTCATGTGTCATTTACCATAAAAAGCAAGGCAAGCCGTAAAGCCTGCGTTGGGTCAAAGACGCTTTTCAGGCAAAGCAGACCTTTGGGGTCTTAAAATATTTATCAAAATTTCAAATTAGAATACATGATTATGAGTGAAAATACTCCCCTGGTTTCTACCAACCGTACTGCCATTATCAGCGTGATTTCGGCCCTATTCACACTGCTCTCTTTTTGCATCGCCGTTGCCCCCATCCCATTGACCGGCTGGGTTTGTTTTCCTGCCGCAGGATTAACGGGACTTGTTGCCTTTGCAGCAGGTTTGATCTCCTTACGTCAAATCCGTTCGAGCGGAGAGAATGGACGGAACTACGCCCTGCTCGGCGCGTGGATCGGCGGCCTGGTAACGCTTGCATCCTTATGCGCCGTAATCGTGGGTATTTTATGGCTGCCGGTGATCGCTAATGTTATTCGTCAGTTATCAAAATAAACTGAGGTAAGATTTACGAGGCATGTGTTCCATCAACAGTGAATAGCCACTGGCATTTTGCATTGGTTTCGATTATCCTTATTGCGGGAGTGGTTAAGTCCCGGCGGGCTTCCTGGTCTTCAAAACCTGTGGCGGGTCGCGTTGCGGGCCGCGGTGGGTTCGACTCCCATCCACTCCCGCTGTTATGCCATAAGAGAGTATTTCATAAGTCAACAAATCTTCGCTTATCTCTGTTTACCTCCGTTGAGTTTCCACTTTTCCCATCCGAAACCCAATTTTTCACATAATCTCCTGCAAATTGAGGTATGAAATGCCTTATCCCGAAATAGAAATTCTCAATAACCTTGTCTCGCACGTCTTCAAAGTCGAAGATGTCACTATCGGCGAACCGGCCCGGGGCCTGATCGCGCGTTATCGCGGCCAGATAATCTCCGAAGATACCGTGGCCGCTTACGATCAACTGGCCGATTCCTTGAAAAGTTACAACATCACACCGCTCTTTCGCATGGACAAAGGCCAGCAGGTGGTTTATCTCGTGCCGAGCAAGCCCGACCCCAAACCTGCGCGGGTTTCCATTAATATCATCCTGTTCCTGTTGACTGTGCTCAGCGTATTGTTCGTCGGGATGCAGCCGGAAGGCCAAATGCCCAGTGACGCCGCCGGTCAAATCCTGTTTATTGCCAAAAGCCTGCTTACGGGCTGGCCTTATGCGGTAAGCCTTATGTCCATATTGCTGGCACATGAGTTCGGTCATTATTTGATGAGCCGCTATCACAAAACTCCGGCTACATTACCGTACTTCATCCCCCTCCCGCTCGCGCCGTTAGGCACGATGGGCGCCGCGATCATTATGCAGGGAACACCCAAGAACAAGCGTGTCCTGTTCGATATCGGAGTAGCCGGCCCGCTGGCAGGCATGGTCGTCGCCATCCCCGTTTTGTTTCTCGGCCTTTCACTTTCCCACCTGGATGTCATTAAACCGGTAGCGGGCATGTACCAGGAAGGGAATTCACTCTTATATCTGCTGGCGAAATACCTGACCTTCGGGAAGCTGCTGCCCGCGCCCGCCAGCCTGGGTGGTAGCACACCCTTTATGTACTGGCTTAAATATTTCTTCACGGGCCAGCCGTATCCGATCGGAGCCACGGACGTATTCATTTCTCCTGTCGCCTTCGCGGGTTGGGCCGGTCTATTGGTCACGGCTCTCAACCTGATCCCGGCCGGGACGTTGGATGGCGGTCATGCCGTCTATTCCTGGTTTGGCGATAAAGCCGCCAAAGCATTTCCATTTATCCTGCTGGTCCTGGTTGTCTTAGGCATCTTCTGGAACGGCTGGTGGATCTGGGCCGTCCTGCTTCTCTGGCTCGGACGCGTCCATGCCGAGCCGCTCGACCAGATCACACCGCTCGACCTGAACCGCCGCGCGGTCGCGGCACTGGTGATCCTGATCTTCATCCTGACTTTCAGCCCGGTGCCGTTTGCCGTCTTCGGCGGATTATGATCCACCGGCGCGGGTTTCCCGCAAAGATCCACAAATCTACATTGCTGCTCCTGATCCTGCTGACGGCCTGCCAGCCGGCGCAGCCTGCGTTGACCGCCACACCGTCAGCGCCGACGGGTACGCCTCAACCTGCATCCTCACCGGATGCAGGCACACACCTGGGTATTCCAAAAGAGGCCCTTAAAGGAGTCACCATCCAGGTCTGGCATCCCTGGTTCGAAGTGGAAGCGAATCTGTTTAATTCACAAGTAAAGGAATTCAATCAAACGAACGAATGGGGAATCACGGTACAGGCCACCAGCCAGATCAATTACACACAGTTGTACGATAACGTGACCGCCTCCCTACCCACGGCGAACCGTCCCCAACTCGTGATCGCCTTCCCTGAACATGCGCTCGCCTGGAATGCGAACGGATACGTGACCGACCTTAACCCCTATATCAACGATCCGCAGTACGGGCTCACCCAGGCAGAGGTGGAAGATTTCACACCTGTGTTTTGGTCACAGGATTCGATCGGAGGCAAAAGGCTCGGTGTCCCCGCCGAGCGCTCGGCTCGTTTCCTGCTCTACAATGCCAGCTGGGCGCGCGACCTCGGGTTTGACGCTCCGCCGAATTCAGCAGATGAGTTTCGCGAGCAGGCTTGCCGCGCCCACCAGGCCATGTTGATCGACAGCGATAAGACCGATGACGGACAGGGGGGCTGGATCGTCGATACCGATCCGATGACCCTGCTCTCCTGGTTGACATCCTTTGGCGGCGGCGTGTTAGAAGGTAACAATTATCGTTTCCTGACTCCAAAAAACATCGCCGCGCTTACCTTCGTCAAGCAGCTTTACGATGACGGCTGCGCCTGGAGCGTACAGCCAGGAGGCGACCCGGCTGCGGCTTTTGCCGGGCGTAAAGCCATGTTCGCGACGGCCAGCCTTGAGGATCTCTCGAGTTATGCGCGAGCCATGGCATCTGCAAATAACGCCGATGAGTGGACCGTGCTCAGCTTTCCCGGCGATATACAAACCGGCTTGGTGATCTACGGCTCGTCATACGTCGTATTGAAATCGACACCGGAACAGCAACTCGCTTCATGGCTCTTCGTCCGTTGGCTGCTTATCACCTCAAATCCAGCAGAAATGGGTGGAAGTGACGGGACTGTTCCCGCTGCGCACTTCGGCCTTGGACCTGCTGAGTGACTACAAGGACAGCCATCCGCAGTGGAGCGCGGCAGTCGCTCTGCTGCCACAGGCCCAGATCGAACCGCAGTTGGCTTCATGGCGTGAAATACGCGTGATGCTGGGCGATGGGTTTCAAACCATGTTCAGTTCCAATATTCCAGCCGGCCGAGTAGCCGAGATCCTGGCAATCATGGAATCAACCTCCTCGGATTTGACGAAATAACCCGCCTTATGCAAAACGTCCCGCAGGTTTCTTATTTTCTAGCTGTCCGCGAAGTTAAACAGGCAGGGTGATAGATTAGTAAAGGAAAAAAGAAAGGAAGGATAGAATGGAATATTCACAACTTGGCCGTACCGGCCTCAAAGTTTCGCGGCTGTGCCTTGGCACAATGAATTTTGGCCCGCAAACCACCGAGAGAGATTCATCGGCCATCATGGACAAGGCGCTCGACCTCGGGTTCAACTTTTTTGATACAGCCAACGTCTATGGCTGGAAACTCGGCGAGGGTGTCACCGAGCAGATCGTTGGCCGCTGGTTTGCCCAGGGTGGCGGCCGCCGCGAAAAGGTGGTGCTTGCCACCAAAGTCTATGGCCGCATGGGCGATTGGCCCAACCAAATGCACCTTTCCGCCCTGAATATCCGCCAGGCGCTGGAGGCGTCGCTCAAACGATTGAAAACCGATCATATCGATCTGTACCAGATGCACCACGTTGATTTAAAAACACCGTGGGAGGAAATCTGGCAGGCGATGGAATTACTCGTCCAGCAGGGAAAAGTGCTGTATGTCGGATCTTCGAATTTTGCAGCCTGGAACATCGTGCAAGCCAACGAAGCGGCCAAGGCGCGTCACTTCATGGGCCTGGTCTGCGAACAGAGTTTATACAATCTGAAGGACCGCATGATAGAACTGGAAGTCGTCCCGGCTTGCCGCGAGTATGGCCTCGGGCTGATCCCATGGAGTCCGCTGGCAGGAGGCATTCTGGGCGGCTCGGTCAGTGGGGCCAAAACAGGCCGTCGCGCAGATAAAGACAAGCGGGAAGCAGCCACGAAACACGCAAAGCAGCTCACTGCGTACGAAAAGTTCTGCAAAGGATTGGGCGAGAAGCCGGTGGACGTGGCCCTGGCCTGGATCCTGTCAAACCCCGTTGTGACTGCGCCGATCATCGGTCCCCGTACCATGGAACAACTGACCGGCAGCCTGCGTGCCTTAAAGATCAGACTCGGTAAAGCCGAGTTGAAAAAGCTCGACGAAATCTGGCCGGGCCCCGGCGGTGAAGCGCCTCAAGCGTACGCCTGGTAAACCCTGCTCCTGGATGGTCTCGACCATCCAGGAGTTATTTTATTGGCCAATACAGCGAGAAAATGTGAAAAAGACCATATCCTTGGCTCAGACGCTTATTATTAACACTTATTGGGTGGGGCTGTCGTTCATGTGGAATGCCCTGCATCCCATAATACTGCCCGCTCTCCTGCTCAATTTTGTTCCAGGCGATAAGAAAAACACAACCCTGGGATTATTGACGTTTGCCGGTCTCGTGATCGCAATGATCATCCAACCGGTATCCGGCGCAGTCTCGGACGGCTGGGTCTCGAAATTCGGGCGGCGGCGCCCCTTAATGGTGATCGGGACGCTTTTTGATTTTCTCTTTTTGTCCATACTGGCCTGGGGCGGCGGATTCATCTGGCTTGTCATAGGTTATATCGGCCTGCAGATCAGTTCCAATTCCGCGCAAGGCTCGTTTCAAGGTTTACTGCCCGACCGGGTCCCTGAAAAGCAATTGGGAGAGGCGGCCTCGCTTAAGACATTCATGGATACGTTCGGCTTGGTGCTGGCTGCGCTCCTGGCGGGACGGATGATGGATCCACAGACACACAACCCGACGGCCATCACGCTGGTTGTGATCGGGCTGCTGGCGGTCTCGGCCTCTATCACAATTTTCTTTACACCCGAAAAGCCGGTCCATGACCATGCCGGGTTGGACTGGGGATCGATATCCGCTTATTTCAAAATCGACTTCCGAAAAAACACGGCCTACTGGTGGCTGACTGCCGAGCGAGCTTCCTTTTTGCTTGGGATTTACGGCTTGCAGGCGTTCGGGCAATACTACTTACAGGACGTGTTGCGCGTCCCCGACCCCCCGAAACAGATGGGCAACCTGCTGGCTTCGATCACGATCGGCGTACTGCTCCTGGTGCTGATCGGCGGCTGGCTGACGGACAGGTTTGGCTCAAAAAGAGTCCTCTATGGTGCAAGCTTTCTCGCGGCAGCCGGGATGATCCTCATGCTTATCACAAAAGATGTGCTGAGTCTCACCCTCTTCGGCAGTGTGGTCGGCGCAGGTATCGGATTGTTCCTAACATCCAACTGGGCGCTGGCAAATCGCCTGGCGCCCGCCGAAGAAGCAGGAAAATTCCTGGGCCTGACGAACCTGGCAACCGCCGGTTCAGGTGCATTGGCCCGCCTCGAAGGGCCGGCTATCGATGCTCTCAATACGGTCTGGCCGCAAGCTTGGGTGGGATATAAGGGGCTTTTCATATTTGGCGCGGCCTGCATTCTGATGAGCATTATGTTTCTGGGAAAAATCCGGCCAGAAGAATGACCCATCAGGAATAAAGAATTCCGGAAAAAAGACATGTGCAGAGTATATACCCTGCACATGTCTTTTTTCCGAGTATTTCATATCGGGGTTGCAAGATACTACTGCTTCTTGCATTAATCTCTAAACTTTTTTTCATCATTTATAGGGTAAAAAACAAAAAATTAGTTTAGATAATTATGCAGTACTCTGTAATTGCACTGCCCTATATTACAATCCCAGCTTCTTCGCTTCATCCCAGAGTCCATCCATCTCTTCCAACTTCATATCCGATAGATTTTTTCCAGCCTTCTTTGCGCCTTGCTCCACATGACCAAAGCGCTTTTTGAATTTCATGTTCGTCCCGCGCAAAGCAGACTCGGCATCCACTTTCTTCCAGCGCGTCAGGTTGACCACCGCGAAGAATAGATCGCCTATTTCGGATACCAGCTCCTGGTCCGTCTCGACTTTCTTGATCTCCTCGATCTCCTCACGGACTTTATCCAGAACCCCGTCTATTTCCGGCCAATCGAAACCGACGCGTGCGGCGCGGTCCTGGTATTCCTGCGCCTGCGAAAGGGCGGGCAGGGCGAGCGGCAGGCCGTCCAAAATTCCTTTATTGGGCTTCCCTTCCCCCTTCCTTTCCCCTTCCTTCAGCTTTTCCCAATTTGCCAGCACGCCGTCCACTCCGTTGACCCTGGTCTCTCCGAACACATGCGGGTGACGGCGGATGATCTTATCGTAAACCTCTTTCACCACGTCGTTGAAAGTAAACTCGCCTTCCTCGCTTGCGATCTGTGAATTCAGCATCACCTGCAGGAGCAGGTCGCCGAACTCTTCGCGCATCGCGGAAAAATCGCCTGAATCAATGGCTGCGATGGCCTCATAGGATTCTTCCAGCATGTGTTTCCGCAGCGACTCGTGCGTTTGCTCCCTGTCCCACGGACAGCCATTCGGTGCGCGCAGATGAGCGACGATCTCCTGGAATGCTTCCAGCGATGTCCCTTCACCGAGTGATGGGACGAACAAGGCCGACTGCAACCCGATATGCTCGCTTCGGTCGATTTCAAAAAGAGCCACGTTTTCCACCATTTGCTCTTTCGTCCCGGCATTATGGACCAGCTTCACGGGATGCTCATCGGGATAGATAGCGGTAAGCGTTGATTTCACTTCCGAGGCAACCAGTCGCGAATAGATCTGTGAGACCAGCACCGGCGTGTCCGGTGCAAAGGCGGGCACGTGCGCCTGGCCGAGGGTCAGCGCGTCGAAAAGGGTCAGTTGGGGGAACGGGTCGAGGCCAAGCGCGGAAAAGGTCGGCTCAAGAAATGAAAGACCTTCCACGATGCGCAGCGCCAGCCCCTCCGCCCGCGCCAGGCGGGCAATTTCAGGGCAGGTTGCTTCGGCTACAAAGGGATGCCCCGGCACTGCATAGACCACGCCCTGTGCGCGTCGTCCAAGTTCCAAAACTTTTTGTGTAATGGCTTTGTAGACCTCGTCGAACGAATCGCCATTTTCATACAGCTCGTCGAACGAATGGATCTTGACCGAAGACGGAATGCCGTTCACGGTGGGATGCTGGCGGGTCCTGAGGTAGACCTCATCCGCCGCAGACAGCACCTCCCAGGCCTCACGCGTCAACTGCTGCGGGCCACCGGGGCCGAGTCCAAGCAGGGTAATTCCAGGCATAACAACTCCTTTAACTCACCTGCGTAAAACGTCCCGCAGGTTTTTTATTCCAAAGTTGGCCGCAGGGTTAAACCCTGCGGGACGGTATATAACATAAGCCTTTAAAACGAAAGTTGACAGGGCGGTAAACCTCTGCCAACTCATTTGAAATATGTCGTTACAAGGGACGAAACGGCCTCCCGGCAACCAGAGATCACCATTAAAAGGAGGCACTTCGACTCCGCTTTGAAAAGCGGCGCGCAGCTGTGCGCCGCAATCACATAACCTTTAGCGCTTGGTGTAAGTCGGCGCCTTTCGGGCCTTCTTGAGACCTGGCTTTTTGCGTTCTTTCACACGGGCGTCGCGCGTCATCAGGCCATACTTGCGCAGGGATGATGTCCAGTCGACATTGATCATGACCAGCGCGCGCGCCAGTCCCAGCTTGACCGAGTCGGTCTGGCCGCTTACGCCCCCGCCGCTCACATTGACCGTGACGTCGTATTTTCCGGCTTCCTCGCCACAGGCTTTGAAGGCCATGAGGATGTCGTTCATGTCGCCCAAGCGGGTGAAGTAGGCGGCCGCTTCCTTTTCGTTGACCAGAAATTTTCCGCTACCGCTCATCACACGCACACGGGCTGTGCTTTCCTTGCGGCGGCCGATACCTTCGTAATATTGAACTGCCATGATTGCTCTTTCCTTTCTACTTCAACGGCTCGGGGTTCTGCAAACCATGTGGATGGTTCGGACCGGCATAGATCTTCAAACGCTTGAGCAGGGCGCGGCCCATCTTATTGTGCGGCAGCATGCCCCATATTGCCGAGCGCAGGGCGCGGTCCGGGTGGTCTTCAAGTTGGTCGCGCAATGAAACGGACTTCAACCCGCCCGGAAAGCCGGAGTGGCTGATGATATATTTTGGTGTCCAGTTTCATGCTGGTCCTGGTACCGGTGACGGTTACACGCTCTGCATTGACGATCACCACATAATCGCCCATCTCCACACCGGGTGTAAAGGACGGCTTATGCTTGCCGAGCAGTACACGCGCCACGTGCGCTGCAAAGCGGCCCAGGTTCTGGCCGTCGGCATCTGCCACATACCACTTGCGTTCAATCTCACTGGCTTTCGGATAATAAGTTTTTTACACTTTCGTTCTCCGTTTCATTCATGTCAGTGCGACATCAATAACTTACCTCGACGAGGGTCAATCCATGTGCAGGAGCAAGCCCCGCAGGGATCTCATTTTTCGACTGCGGTCTTTCCAGGGCATTGACCACAGCTTCTTTCGTACATCTTCCCTGCCCGACATGCCACCTGGACGAATACCAGCCTGCGCACCATGTGATATAAAAACGCCTCGGCCCGGATTTCGAACTGCCACTCGCTTTCAACCCGCTTCCACTCAGATAAACTCACGGTGCGAACCGTGCTGCTCTCCGACGAGTGCGGCGGCGAACCAAAGGCCGCAAAATCATGCTGCCCTGAAAACAACAGGGCCGTCTCGACCAGGCCGCCTTCGTTTATGGCAGGCCAAACCCGCCAGGCCATTCTCTCACGTAATGGGTCACGTACCTGACCGCAATACAGGCGATATCGGTACGTGCGCAAGGTCGCATCGAAACGCGGGTGGAAATCCGCATCCGCAATTTCCAGCCTGCTCACCGCCATGTCAGCCGGCAGGCCGGCATTCAAGGCACGCAGCAAGGCGTCCAAGGCTGTGCTGCCATTCCAGGTCGAAGGCAGCCACCTGCCCGGAGGCGTGTACACCGGTATCGGTCCGCCCGGCCAATACAACGGAGCGACCTGACCATCCCAGGACACACAGGGCCTTCTCAAGTTCGCCCTGCACCGTCCTGCGTTTCGCCTGTCGTTGACTGCCTGCAAAAGCTGTTCCGTCATAAGCAAGGATCAATTTGTAACGTGCCATCGATATGGCGACCTTAGCCGCCTAAACCGCAAAAATCAGGAATACCTGATCTACTCTTCGACCAGTTCGAGGATCACCATCTCTGCCGAATCGCCGAGGCGCGGACCAAGTTTCATCACGCGGGTATAACCGCCATTCCGGTTGGCAAAACGCGGAGCGATCTCTTCGAACACACGCTTGATCATCTGGTTATCACCCAGTTTGGAGACCACCAGCCGGCGCGCCGCGACTTTTTCCGAATCGCTGCCGTTGGCGCTGTTGCGCGCAATGGTAATAATGTGCTCCGCTTCGCCGCGGATCGCAGCAGCTTTCGCTTTTGTGGTGTGGATCCGCTCGTGGGTGAAGAATTGTTTGATCAAGTTGCGCCGTAAAGCAATGCGCGCACCCGTGGTCCTGTCAAGTTTTTAACCTGCTACGCTATGTCGCATTTCTCAATTACTCCGATGGGTTGATCGTCTTTGAGGAAGCCTTTTTCGTGCATCTTCTGACGCAGTTCATCGAGGCTCTTCTCGCCAAAGTTGCGGATGGACATGACCGCCGATTCGCCTTTGTCGAGCAGTTCGAGCACGTCACCGACGTTGGTGATGCCGGTGCGCTTGAGCGAGTTGAAGACACGCACCGAAAGGTCGAGGGCTTCCACCGGCGTCTCCGCCAGTTCACTCGACAGGCGGCTGCCGCCCACTTCGCGTTCCGTGACAACCGTCAGCATTTCTTCATTGATACCGGCGATCAAACGCAGATGATCGATGATGAGTTTGGCCGAGGTGCTCAAGGCACGTTCGGGTGAAATCGTGCCGTCGGTCCAGATCTCAAGGATCAGTTTGTCGTAGTTCGTGCTCTGACCCACACGGGCAGAGGTCACTTCCCAATTGACGCGCTTGACCGGGCTGTAGATCGCGTCCACCGGAAGCTCGCCGATGGGCATGTGCCCGCTGCGTTCATTGGCCGGAGAATAACCGCGGCCGCGCTCGACCGTGAATTCAATGTCCAGCTTGGTCTTGGGGTTATCCACAGTAAAGAGATAAAGGTCGGGGTTGACGATCTCCACCTCGGCCGGCGTGACGATATCGGCCGCGGTGACAGTGCCTTCGCCGCGCACCTCAAGATGCATGCGGGTGCTTTCCACGCCATCCAGCTTGAGGCGGATCTGTTTGATCTGCAGGGTCACCTGGATGACATCCTCGCGCACACCCGGGATGTCGCTGAATTCATGCAGCACATCCCCGATGCGTATGGAAGTTACGGCCGCGCCGTCCAGGGAGGACAGCAGCACACGGCGCAGGGCATTGCCCAGCGTCACACCATAACCGCGTTCCAGCGGACTGATGACGAATTTACCGTAATTTCGAGCTTCCGCTTCGCGCTCGATCTTCGGCATAACCATGTTTGTGATACCTGTCACGGTTCACCTCTCCCTTTTAGAAGCAGAAAGCAAATAGATGCAGGAAAGCAATCTTTCCAAACCACCTGACGCAGCCAAAGAACTAACGGCGCGAATAATATTCAACAATAAGTTGTTCGTTGAGAGTGCCTTCGATCTCCGGACGATCCGGCATGCGGGAGACCGAACCGGACATCTTTTTGACATCACGGCTCAACCAGGCCGGAGACGTGCGCTTCTCTGCAAACGCCGGCATTTCGTTGAAATAGGTCAACTTGCTGGAGCCTTCACGGACGGCAATCTGATCGCCTTCCTTCAAGAGCATGGAAGGCACATCGGTGCGGCGGCCATTTACCGTAAAATGACCGTGCGTCACCAGCAGGCGGGCCTGTGAGCGGCTGGAGGCAAATCCCAGCCGGAAGACGACGTTATCGAGCCGGGATTCGAGGATCTGCAGCAGGTTCAAACCGGTCAGACCGCGGCGGCCAAGGGCCGTCTCGTAATAACGGCGGAACTGGCGCTCCAGCACACCATAGATGCGGCGCGCCTTCTGTTTGGCGCGCAACTGGCGGGCAAAGTCGGACTCACCGGTGCGGCTTGCGTTCCGGCCGCGGCCAGCAGTCTTGCCGTGCTGTCCGGGAGCAAAGGCACGTTTTTCGAACGCAGCACTTCGGAGTGAAGCAGCGCTCACCCTTCAAATATAATTTTTCGCCTTCACGCCGGCAAAGTTTACAAACCGGGCTAAGTGTTTTTGCCATATATCTACTACCTCACTAAATTAAACGCGGCGCTTCTTCGGAGGCCGGCAGCCATTATGCGGGATCGGTGTAATATCCGACATCGAGCGCACTTTCAATCCCATCGACTGGACGGCACGGATGGCATTCTCACGTCCGGGACCGGGACCTTTGACGAACAGGTCCACTTCCTGGATGCCCAGCTGCTGGGCGGCTTTGATCGCCTGTTCGGCAGCCAGGCGGGCGGCAAAGGGCGTGCTCTTGCGCGAGCCCTTGAAACCAGCGGAACCGGCAGAACCCCAGGCAATCGTATTGCCTTCGGAATCGGTTACCGTCACGATCGTATTATTGAAGGATGCAAAAATATGCACCTGCCCGGAGGACAGGTTGCGCTTCCCTTTTTTGGCGCCACTGGTTGCGCGGCGGGCGGAGCGAACACTTTGAGCCATATTTCATCAACTCCTGATTTACTTCTTACCGCCACGGCGACGACCGCGCCCGGCAACCGTCTTCTTGGTGCCTTTGCGGGTGCGGGAATTCGTCCGCGTGCGCTGCCCGCGGACCGGCAGGTTACGGCGATGACGCAGACCGCGATACGAGCCGATTTCGATCAGGCGCTTGATGTTCATCTGCTCTTCGCGCCGCAGATCGCCTTCCACCTTGTAGTTCTTCTGGACGAACTCGCGGATCGCGGTAACTTCCGCTTCGGTCAGATCCTTGATACGCGTATCAGGATTGACTTTGGTGGCAGCCAAAATCTGATGCGACCGCGTCGGCCCAATACCAAATAAATAGGTCAGGCCAACTTCAACCCGCTTATTGCGGGGCAGATCAACGCCTTCAATTCTCGCCATAGGTCACTCTAGCCTTGTCGTTGTTTGTGTTTTGGATTTTCGCAAATGACATAAACGATCGCCTTTGCGCCGCACAATACGGCACTTGGCACATCGCTTGCGAACCGAGGGTGAAACTTTCATGATAACTATCTCCTTACTTTCTCATTCAGCCAAATTGATGATTATACAGTTTGTTGTTTGTTCCGTCCAGTGCAAAACGTATCTTCCAGACAGGTCACGGGACAGTCAGGAGGAGGGGATCTCCTTCGGTGACGGCCACTGAATGTTCAAAATGAGCCGTCAATGACTTATCTGCCGAGATCACCGTCCACTTGTCGCGCAGAACGCGGGTTTCATGCGTCCCGATCAAAACCATCGGTTCGATTGCGATGGTCATTCCCGGACGGAGAGGCATTCCGGTTCCGGCGGTTCCATAATTCGGTACCATCGGACCTTCGTGCATCTCCCGCCCAACGCCGTGGCTCGTGTACTCACGTGTCACGTGCAAGCCACGGCTTTCTACATAATTTTGTATCGCCGCCGAAATATCACCGGTGCGGTTCCCGACACGCATCTTCTCGATCGCCGCATACAAGGCGCCTTCGGTGATTTCCAGCAGGCGCTTCGCCTCGGGGGAAATCTCTCCCACTCCGGCCGTGAAAGCCGAGTCTGCTACAAAACCTTCGAACACCGTCCCGCAATCTACGGAGACAATGTCGCCCTCGCGCAAAATGCGTTTCTTGCTCGGTATGCCGTGCACCAGTTCCTCGTTGACGCTGGTGCAGATCGAGGCCGGGTACGGCGGCTGGCTGTAGCCTTTGAAAGGCGAATAACAACCGTGTTTCTTCAGCACGTCCTCAGCAGCCGCGTTGAGGTCCGCTGTAGAAACACCGGGTTGTATCAAGTTTTTAACGGTCGCCATGATCTCGGCATTGATGCGCCCCGCCTGACGCATGATCTTCAATTCGTCGGGGCTTTTGATGTGGATTTGGCGACCATAGTTCATAATTTACTTCTTTATCGCGGAGAGCAGCGAGTTGGTAACATCTTCGATGGGTTGTGTGCCGTCAATTTCAACCAGCTTATTCCGGACGCGGTAATAATCAACCAGCGGCGCGGTCTGTTCGAAATAGACATGGATGCGGTGCGCCACCGTTTCGGCTTTATCGTCCTCGCGCTGGTAAAGTTCGGAACCATCGATATCGCATTTACCGGCGACTTTGGGCGGATTGAACTTCTGATGATAAATGTGCCCCTGGCCCTGGCAGGTCCAGCGACCGCTGGCCCGTTCGATCAAGACTTCCGGGGCGGCGGTGATGAACGGCACAACATTCACATCGCCATTGAATTCGGCCAGCATCTTCTGCAAGGCATCTGCCTGGACGGGAGTGCGGGGAAATCCATCCAAAATGGCGCCCGCTTTGCAGTCCGGACGGGAGAGGCGGTCTTTGACCATGGCAATCGTTACATCATCGGGAACCAGTTCACCTTTGTCCATGTAAGACTTGGCTTGTTTTCCCAGGTCGGTATCATTTTTTATGTTCTCCCGAAACAAATCTCCCGACGAAATATGGATCAGGCTGGTTTTCTCTGCCAGGATTTCTGCCTGCGTACCTTTACCTACGCCGGGAGGTCCGAGCAGAACAATGTAGGTTGCCATGTTTATGTTTCAGCTTTTCTTAGCGTACAAGCAGCGAATCCTGATAGCCGTGAAGCTTCAACTCGGCTTCAATATTAAGGAAGGTATCGCGCACCACACCGACCACGATCAGCAAGCCTGCCGAGGAGACCAGGAACAAGCCTGTCGCTGAAGATGAGGAAGCGATATTGAATAAAGCCAGGATCTTGCTCAAGAGGAACGGCAGGGCCGCCACAAGGCCCAGGAAGAACGCACCCGGCAATGTGATGCGCTGCTGTACCTTGTTGAGGTATTTCTGGGTCGGCTCACCGGTATGCACACCCGGGATCTGCGCGCCAACTTTCTTCAGGTTATCACCGTAGTTCTGCTGTTCGAACAACACCGAGGTATAGAAGAACGTGAACGACACGACCATCAGGAAGTACAGCAGCCAGTAGACCCAGTTATTCGTTCCGTTCCGCCCAGCGTGCTCTGAACGCCAAGAGCAAAGGTCTTGATCCATGCAATCAGTCGAACTTGTAAAGTAACTGGCAATGATCGCCGGGAATTGCAGGATGGCGCTTGCAAAGATCAACGGGATCATGCCGGCCAGGTTGACCATCAGCGGCAGGGTGCCTTTCACCGGCATGGACATGCGGCTGCCCATGCGGCGGCCCGGATACATCACCGGCACATTGCGGCGTCCCTGCTGCACAAAAACGATGGCGAAGATCACCAGGATGATCACAATGATCGTGAAAGTCATCAGGAACCAGGCGCTGTTCGGGTCTGCCAGCAGGCTGAGCAGGTTGCTCGGCATGCGCGCCACGATACCTGCAAAGATGACCAGCGAAAGTCCCTGGCCGCGAATGCCATATTCCGAGATCAATTCACCCAGCCAGATGGCAAACATCGTACCGGCTGTCATGGCCAGCAAGATGGTCAGCGAAGGCAGCCACAGGTCGCTGCTAAAGCCAAAGGGGACGATCACCTTGTTCAAGGCCTGCACCGAAAGCGAATTGAAAATATTGATCTGACCAATGGCGGAAAGAGCGGCCATCGGGACGGCCAGGAAATAAGTCCAACGTTCCATCCACTGCCGGCCTTCGCGCGGATCTTCCTGCATGCGCCGCTGCAGCGCGGGGATGATCGGGATCAACAATTGCAGAATGATCTGGGCTGTGATGTACGGATATACACCCATGGAAAGCAGGGAGAAGTTGGATACCGTACCGCCGGAAAGCAGGTCAAGGAAGCCCAGGAAACCGCCGGAGCCTGCCCCGCTGGTACGGAAAGCCTTCAGTGCGGCAAAATCCACACCCGGCACAGGTACATTCGCCGCCAGGCGATAGAGCGCCAGAATACCCAGCGTGATCAACAACTTCCGCCGGATATCTTCTGACTTCCATAAGTAACGCCAACCTGAAAACGCTGATTTCATGAGAAATCTCCTCGTCATGGACTACTGCGATCATTTCAACGGAGCCGCCAGCCGCTTCGATCTTGGCCTTGGCGCTTGCGCTGATACGATGAACTTTCAACTTTGAGCGCGACCTTCAACTCGCCGCGCCCAAGGACCTTGATCGGGTTGCGCGAATCCCGCAGCAGATGTGCTTTTTCGAGGGTTTCCGGATTTACTTCCGCATTGCTCTTGAAGGCTTCGGCGAGTTGGTCGAGATTGACTTCGTTGAAAGTCAACCTGATTCGGCGGGGTAAAGCCTTCACCGCGCATGAACGGCAGGCGGCGATAGAACGGCAGGTTACCGCCCTGGCGATAAAGACGACCGCCTTCACCGGAGCGTGAGCCCTGACCTTTGGTACCGCGTCCGGCCGTCTTGCCCTGACCGGCCGAGATGCCGCGTCCGACGCGTTTTCGATTCTTTTTGGAGCCCGCATTGGGCACAAGATCATGTAATTTCATCGCAACTTACTCTTCAATCTTCAAAAGATGAATGATCTTGGTCAACATGCCGCGCAGGGCAGGCGTGTCCTTGTGTTCGACCGTTTCATGCATACGGTGCAGACCCAGCGCCAGCACGGTGGCCTTCTGATCCTTGGTGAAGCCGATCGGGCTGCGCACCAGTGTCACGCGGATCGTCTTGCCCGTGCTTTCTTTCTTAGGCATGCTGTTTCCTCCGTTCCCAGAACGGCAGCAGCTCTTCCACCTTCTTGCCGCGGCGCGAGCGCTTCGATCTGGGCGGATTTCAAGTGTAAAGAGCGCATCGAAGGTTGCCATGACCACGTTCAGCACATTGGCCGAACCCATGGATTTGGTCAGGATGTCACGCACGCCCGCCACTTCGAGCACAGCGCGCACGCCACCGGCTGCGATCACACCGGTACCGGGAGAGGCAGGCTTAAGAAAAACGCGCGCCCCGCCAACTTGTCCAAGCGATTCGTGCGGGATGGTCGTACCGGCCAGATTCACCACGCGTATATTCTTGCGGGCGCGTTCAGAGGCCTTGCGCATCGCATCGGGCACGGCATTGGCCTTGCCGATGCCCATGCCGATCGATGCCTTTCTTGTCGCCGACCACAACCGTCACGCGGAAGCGGAAGCGGCGACCACCCTTGACCACTTTCGCAACACGGGCGATCTCGATCACGCGCTCTTCAAAACCGTCTTGTTGTTCGACGTTGTCTTTTTCTGCCATATCTACTCCACTCGGCCTAGAACTGCAGGCCGCCTTCGCGCGCGCCATCTGCCAAAGCTTTGACGCGTCCAATATATCTGAAACCGCCGCGATCAAACACGACCGCCGTAATACCTTTGCTCTTGGCGCGCTCAGCCACCGTCTTACCGACCAGTTTGGCCTGTTCGGATTTCTTCAGGCCCTTCACCTTCTCACGCAGTTCCTTATCGACGGAGGAGGCGGAGACCAGGGTATTGCCTGCTCCATCATCAATCACCTGGGCATAGATCTCAGTAACGCTGCGGAAGACATTCAGGCGCGGACGCTGGGCGGTGCCAGCCACGTTTTTGCGCACGCGCACATGACGGCGCACACGAGCTTTAGAACGAGACTTTTTAGCCATGACTTACTTGGCTCCTTTCCCGGCCTTACCAGCTTTGCGGCGAATATGTTCACCCAGATAATGCAGACCTTTGCCATGATATGGTTCAGGCGGGCGCACCTTGCGAATATTCGCCGCAATCTGTCCGACCAGTTCCTTATCGAAACCCAACACTTTGATCTGGCGGGTCTTCGCATCGGTTTCAAAGGAGATACCCGGCCGGAGGTTCCATCTTGACCGGATGTGAATAACCGACATACAGGGCACAGGTTCTTTCCTTCCATTTCGGCGCGGTAGCCCACGCCTTCCACTTCGAGCACAACTTCAAAACCCTTGCTAACGCCGTGCACCATGTTGGCAAGCACGGCGCGCGTGGTGCCATGCAGGGCGCGTTCTGCGGGATCATCAGACTTGCGGGTGATGACCAACTGGTTATTCTCCATCGCGATCCCAATCAAGCTGGAAAACGTGCGCTGGAGTTCACCCTTCGGTCCTTTCACATGGACGTTCGAACCCTTGACATCCACCTGTACGCCACCCGGAATATCAACCGGCAATCGTCCAATGCGAGACACTTTGTACCTCCTGCCTTCTACCAGACCTTGCAAAGGATCTCGCCGCCCACGCCCAACTGGCGGGCGCGGGCACCGGTCATGACACCCTTGGGCGTGGAGAGGATGGCAACGCCAAGTCCCGATAGCACCCAGGGGATATCCGTCTTCTTGGTGTAGATGCGGCGGCCCGGCGTGCTGACGCGCTCGATACCGCTCAAAACCGGACGGCGCTCGCGGCGCTCACCAACGTACTTGATCTTGAGGCGCAAAACCTTTGAACGTCGTCTTTTCATCGTCCACCACTTCAAAGCTCTCGAGGAAACCTTCATCCTTCAGGATCTTGGCAATCTCGGCCTTGATCTTGGAACTCGGCATCGCAACCTGTGCCTGCCCCGCCAGTCACGGCATTGCGGACACGGGTCAACATATCAGCAATCGGATCATTTATAGTCATGACCTCACCTCCACCGGCTACCAGGATGACTTCACGACGCCAGGGATTTTGCCCTGCAGCGCCAGTTCACGGAAGCAAATGCGGCACAAGCCAAAACGGCGGATATAACCGCGCGGGCGTCCACAACGCTGACAGCGATTGCGCACCTGAACGGGATAGCGCCGACGGAGTTCACGATATTGCATGCATTTCTTCGCCATACTTTATGCTTCCTTCTTGCTAAACGGCATTCCGAGCAGTTGCAGCAATGCGCGTGCCTGCTCATCAGTTTTGGCGGAGGTCACGATGGTGACCTCCATGCCGCGCAGTTTGTCAATTTTGTCGTACTCGATCTCGGGGAACACCAGTTGATCCTTGAGACCGAGTGTGTAATTTCCACGTCCATCAAAGGCATTGGCCGAAACACCGCGGAAATCACGCACGCGCGGCAGGGCAATATTCAACAGGCGGTCAAGGAACGCCCACATGCGGTCGCCGCGCAGGGTGACCTTGGCGCCGATCAAACGGCCTTCGCGCAACTTGAAGTTGGCAATGCTCTTGCGGGCCTTGGTCGTGACAGGCTTCTGCCCGGTGATGATGGTCAGATCGCCCACGCCGGCTTCGAGCGCCTTGGGGTTATCCAGCGCCTCGCCCAGGCCGATGTTGACCACGACCTTTTCGATGCGCGGCACCTGCATGACGTTCTTGAAACCGAACGCCTTGAACAGGGCCGGGGCAATTTCCTTCTTGATAACGTTCTTGCATTCTATTCATCATTAATGCTCCACGGCCTAATCGATCAACTGTCCGACAGCTCTTGCAAACACGGTGCGCGCCGTCTCATCGCGTTGGATGCCGACGCGGCCGGCTTCACTGCACTTCGGGCAGACCAGCATCACATTCGAGATGTCGATCGGCCCTTCGAACTGGATGCGGCCCGGGATTGATCTGGCGGCCAGCCTGCGTCTGCACCTGGTTCTGGTGCTTGGTGCGGATGTTCACACCCTGCACCACCACACGGTCGGTCATCCGTCAACACATTGATGACCTCGCCGCGCTTGCCTTTGTCTTCGAGGCGGCCGCTGATGATTTCCACAGTATCGCCTTTGCGGATCTTTACTCTCATTGCTTTACTCCTGCGCCAGCCTACAGCACTTCCGGGGCCAGCGACACGATCTTCATGAACTGCTTATCGCGCAGTTCGCGGGCCACGGGTCCAAAGATACGGGTGCCCTTCGGGTTCTGGCCATCGGCATCCAGAATGACTGCGGCATTATCATCAAAGCGGATGTACGAACCATCCTCGCGGCGCCATTCCTTCGTGCAGGCGCACGATCACGGCATGGACAACTTCGCCCTTTTTGACCGCACCTTGCGGCGCAGCGGATTTGACCGTCGCCACCACCACGTCACCGATATGCCCGTACCGGCGTGTGGAGCCGCCCAGGACATGAATGACGAGCAGTTCGCGTGCGCCGCTGTTATCGGCAACCTTCAAACGAGACTCGTGCTGGATCATGCGGCTCTCCTGCTCCGGTGCTTTCGCAGTCGGGATGTCCGCAGCGGCTATTGCTTCGACACCGGCATCCGCAGTGCGGATCTCGCGTTTGACGACGGACTCAACCACCCAGCGCTTATCGCGCGATAACGGACGGGATTCAACGATCTGAACCCCGTCGCCGATCTGACAGCCGATCTCATCATGTGCCTTCACGCGCTTGCTGGAATACACGACCTTTTTGTAAAGCGGATGGCGGAACTTGCGGACGATCTCGACCACCACGGTCTTGGTCATTTTGTTGCTGGTGACCTTCCCAACAATTCGACGACGATTGTTCATGCTTTACCTTCCGTAGCAGCCGCGCGCAGACCCTGGTTCAGGATGGTCTCCATGCGGGCAATATCGCGGCGCAGGCTGCGCAGGCGGCTGGTGTCGGTCAATTGACCGGTCACCTGCTGGAAGCGAAGCTTCATCAGCTCCTCACGCGCATCAGAGAGCTTGGTGCGGATTTGTTCCACCTGCATTTCGCGGATTTCTTCAACTTTCATCTCTTACTCTCCTGCTTCGTGACTGCTCACGACCTTGGTCTTGATCGGGAATTTGTATTGTGCGCCCTTCAGGGCCGCGATCGCCTGGTCGGCAGGTAGACCACCGACCTCGAACATGATACGACCGGGCTTTACAACGGCCACATAGTATTCCACGCCGCCTTTACCAGAACCCATGCGGGTTTCAGGCGGACGATGAGTATACGCTTTGGCCGGGAAGATGCGGATCCAGACTTTACCGCGGCGCTTCATCTCGCGGACGATCACGCGGCGTGCCGCTTCGATCTGGCGGGCGGTGATCCAGGCCGGCTCGAGCGCCATCAGGCCGATACTCGCCGAACGAAACTTCGGCGCCGCGCAGGGCCTTTCCTCGCATGCGTCCGCGCATTTGCTTGCGCCACTTAACACGTTTTGGCATCAACATAACAATAACCTCATCTTAGAGATCAGAGAGTGGAGAACAGAGAAAAGCCAGGGTGTCCTGTTCTCGATTCTCCGACCTCTACTCACTGACGTACACGCCTTCTGTTGCTTCCACTTTCTCTTCAACTTCCGGCACGACTTCGCCTCGGTAGATCCAGACTTTTACGCCGATCTGACCGTAGGTGGTCAGGGCTTCGGTCCTGGCAAAGTCAATGTTGGCGCGCAGGGTCTGCAGCGGGACACGGCCTTCGCGCAGCCACACATCCCGCGACATTTCTGCGCCGCCCAGACGTCCACCCACCATGATCTTGATGCCCTTGGCTCCCTGGCGCATGGCCTGCTGGATGGCACGCTTCATGGCACGCCGATAGGCGATACGGCGTTCCAGTTGATCGGCAACGTTGCGGGCAACCAGGGTGGCATCGGTATCGGGGATTTCGATCTCTTTGACGTCGAGATCGATCTTCTTGCCGACCAAAGTTTCAAGCGCGGCCCGGATCTTCTTTACGCCTTCGCCCTTGCGGCCGATCAGGATACCCGGCTTGGCGGTGTGAATGGCGATCCGGATCTTGCCCGGGAATCTCTCAACATCCACACGCGAGATGCCAGCCTTGCCATTCAGAACCATTTCGGGCAGTTCTTTGCGCAATTGGTTGCGCACGGGAGTTCATCGCCGCGCCGCCTTTGGAGATACCGCCCAATAACAAACCGCGGATGGCAAAATCCTGGTGCAGTTGCTCGCGATATGTCTTGCCTTCTGCGAACCAGCGTCCTTGCCACGGCTGATTGATTCCAAGACGCATACCGATCGGATGTACTTTGCGACCCATAATTCCTTCAGTCCTTTCTTACGACCCGCGCTCGCGCAGGACGACGGTGATATGCGATTGGCGGCGCAAGATCGGCTTGAAGCGCCCGCGCGCTCCAAAGCGGCGCCACTTGCGAGTGGGAGCTTCATTGGCAAAGATCTGCGCGACATACAGGTCATCACGGCTGACGCCAAAATTCTCTTCTGCATTCGCCACCGCAGACTTGAGCAGTTTGAGCACCGGCTCACCGGCGCGCTTATTCACAAAGCGCAGGTTTTCAAGCGCCTCATTGGCACCCAGTGCCGCGCACCGTGTCAATCACCAGGCGCACCTTTTGAGCGGACTGGGGCAGGAAATTAAGTTCAGCCTGAATATCGGCCATTGCTTAACCTCCTGCCGCCGGAGCTGGCGCCGCGGGTGCAGCAGTGGCCTTTTCTGCAGCCGCGCAGTCTGATGGCCGCGGAAGGTGCGCGTCGGGGCGAACTCGCCCAGACGGTGACCGACCATGTTTTCCGTGATGTAGATCGGCACATGGCGGCGTCCATCGTGGACGGCAATCGTGTGTCCCACCATCTGCGGGAAGATCACACTGGCGCGGCTCCAGGTGCGAATGACTTTCTTTTCGCCCTTCTGGTTCATCGCCTCAACCCGCTTGAGCAGCTTCGGCTGAACGTACGGGCCTTTTTTAAGTGATCGAGACATAATCTACCTCTTACTCTCAGCGCCTAACGATTGGTCTTGCTGCGACGGCGCACAATGTACTGATCGGTCTTCTTATTGCGGCGGGTCTTCTTGCCAAGGGTCGGTTTACCCCACGGACTCTTCGGACCCGGGAGACCGATCGGCTGGCGACCTTCACCACCGCCATGCGGATGGTCACGCGGGCTCATGGCGGAGCCACGCACGGTCGGGCGAATGCCCTTGTGGCGGTTGCGGCCTGCCTTGCCCAGTTTGACATTGCTGTGATCCAGGTTGCCGACTGTGCCAATCGTCGCATAACAAACCTGGTGGATCAAACGCACTTCACCGGACGGCAGGCGGACTTGTGCAAAATCGCCTTCCTTGCCCAGCAGCTGTGCCGAGCCGCCCGCCGAGCGGACGATCTGCCCGCCGCGGCCCGCCTTCAACTCGATGTTATGGATCAGTGTGCCGACCGGGATATGCGAGATCGGCAGGCAATTACCCGGCCGGATTTCCGCATTCGGGCCGGAGATCAATGTATCGCCCACTTTCAGATCAAGCGGGGCCAGGATGTAACGCTTTTCACCATCTGCATAATGAAGCAAAGCCAGTCGGGCCGTGCGGTTCGGATCGTATTCGATCGCGGCGACTTTGGCGGGAATACCAAACTTCTCGCGTTTGAAATCGACCACGCGGACGAGACGGCGATTGCCGCCGCCGCGATGTCGTACGGTGACACGGCCATAGGCATTGCGGCCGCCATGGCGTCCGAGCGGAAACAGTCAGCGAGCGTTCCGGTGTGGACTTGGTTATTTCTTCAAAGGTGTAACCCGTCATCCCGCGCTGACCGGGGGTTGTGGGTTTATATTTCTTGACGGCCATTACTTCACCCCTTCAAAGATCTCGAGGGTTTGTCCCTCGGCCAGGGTAACGATTGCTTTCTTAAAGCCCGGACTTGCGGACCAGGAGTCGGCGGGATTTGGCGCGGCGTCCGCGTTTGGCGGGCGCATTCATAATGTTCACGCGCACCACTTTCACATCGAACATCGTTTCAACGGCATCTTTCACCATCGTGCGCGTCGCCTCTCCCGCGACCTCGAACGAATACTGGCTCAGCTTGCTCGATTGATAGCTGGATTTCTCGGTTACCAGCGGACGACGAAGCACTTCATAAATCGTCGTCATGGTTTACTCCTTGCCCAGGTGCGCCGACAAAATGTCGAGCGTCTGGAGCGGCATTACGACTTTTTCATAACCGAGCAGGTCACGGATATTGACATAGGAGGCCAGCAGGATTTTGGCATCGGGATGTTGTTTCCGGCACGCGTCACGTTATCGTAAGAGGCATCTTTGACCGGCATGAGCACCAGTGCGCTGGATTCACCCACCAGGCTGTTCAACGCGGCTGCCATGACCTTGGTCTTGAGTTCATCGAACTTCAACTCATCCACGACCACGATCCCAGACTCAGCAGCCTTGGCCGATAGGGCCGAACGCAGAGCCGCCTGGCGCATTTTCTTCGGCATGGCCTGTGTATACTTGCGGGGATGCGGCGTATGGATACGTCCACCGCCGACCCACTGCGCAGAAATCGTGGAACCCTGGCGGGCACGGCCGGTCCCCTTTTGTTTCCACGGCTTGCGGCCGCCGCCCGCAACTTCGCCACGAACTTTCGTCTCGTGTGTACCCAGACGCGCATTGGCCATCTGGCGCTGATAGGCTTGATGCATCAGGTCGATATTCACTTTGGCTTCAAAGATCGCGGCAGGCAATTCCACCTGCTTGACCTTTTCACCTTGCATGTTAAGAACATCTACTTTCATGGCTATTCTTCCTGTATCCTCAGCGCCTACTGCTTGCGCGTTTCATTGAGCACGACCAGACTGCCCTTGCCGCCCGGTACTGCGCCATGCACACCGATCAGGTTGCGTTCCGCATCCACCATCACGACCTTCAGGTTCTGGGCAGTGACACGATCCATGCCCATATGACCGGCTCGGCGGGAACCGCGATAGACACGACCTGGAGTGGTGCCAGATCCATTGGAACCTGGTGCGCGATTCCGGTCCGAAGTCCCGTGCGTGGCGTCCATGCCATGGAAGTGGTAACGCTTGACCACACCGGCAAAGCCCTTGCCTTTGCTCACGCCGATCACATCCACGCGTTCGCCAACGGCAAAGACTTGCAACGGTTACTTTGTCGCCGACGTTCACATCCGGGGTTTTTGATGCGAAATTCACGCAGGAAACGCAAAGGGGGAATCTTGCTGGCGTTAAGATGCCCCAGTTCACCGTTGGTGAGACGCTTGGGATGGACCTCTGCGAAACCCAGCTGCACGGCGGAATAACCTTCCTTTTCCGGCATGCGTATCTGGGTAACGTAACATGGCCCAGCTTCGATGAGCGTCACAGGATATGCGACACCTTGATCATCGAAGATCTGGGTCATGCCGATCTTCTTGCCAATCAGCCCTTTCAACATAGTCAATTTTTCTCCTTCAAAAGTTTTTGCGAGACTGTCAGACGGGGCTTCGTCTGCATCATCTCCAGACAGGCAGTCAAACGATCTGGCGGGATACGCAGTTTTTTGTCATCCCACGCAGAACCGTTCTTGCACTGTCGAATTCGAGAATTATAGTAAAGATAAAAAACTTGTGGTTGTTCAGGCGCTCCTGAATGATCAACCGGAAAATTACCTGTCTAAATAATATCTATTCGCTAGATCTTGATTTCGATGTCCACACCCGCAGGCAGGTTCAGCCGCATCAACATGTCAATCGTCTTGGAGTCAGGATCGAGAACGTCGATCAGACGATTGTGTGTACGGATTTCAAAGTGCTCATGTGAGTCTTTATCGATAAAAGCAGAGCGACGTATTGTAAAGCGTTCTATCTTGGTTGGCAAGGGTACGGGACCAACAACTTGGGCGCCGGAACGTTCGGCAGTCTCGACAATGCGTTTGGCGGATTGGTCGAGAACACGATGATCGTATGCCTTAAGGCGGATGCGGATTTTTTGTTTTGTCATAATAGGCCTATTCGTTGATCTTGGTAACGACACCGGCGCCGACCGTCAAGCCACCTTCGCGGATGGCGAACTTCGAGCCCTGCTCCAACGCCACCGGCACGATCAACTCCACCGTCAGGTTCACATCATCCCCGGGCATCACCATCTCCACCCCCTCCGGCAGCGTGATGTTCCCCGTCACATCCATCGTCCGAATGTAGAACTGCGGCCGATACCCATTGAAGAACGCCTTGTGCCTGCCCCCCTCTTCCTTCTTCAACACATACACCTGCGCCAAAAACTTCTTGTGCGGCGTGATGCTCCCCGGCTTCGCTATCACCTGCCCGCGCTCCACGTCCGTCCGCTCGATGCCTCGCAGCAGCAGCCCCAGGTTGTCTCCCGCCATCCCCTCATCCAACTGCTTGTGGAACATCTCCACCCCCGTCACCACCGAGCTCGTGTTCTTCTCGTGCAACCCGATGATCTCCACCGGCTCCCCAATCTTGATCCGCCCGCGATCCACACGTCCCGTCACCACCGTCCCGCGCCCCTTGATCGAGAACACATCCTCCACCGACATCATGAACGGCTTCTCGATGTCGCGCTTCGGCTCCGGAATGTACTCATCGATCACCCGCAGCAACTCCCGGATGCTCGCATACTCCGGCGCATTCGGATCCTTCGACGTGCTGTCCAACGCCTGCTTGGCACTCCCCCGCACGATCGGCGTCGTGTCTCCAGGAAAACCCTGCTTCGTCAACAGCTCCCGCAGCTCCAGCTCCACCAACTCCAGCAGCTCCGGGTCGTCCATCATGTCCACTTTGTTCAAGTACACCACGATGCTCGGCACTTCCACCTGCCGCGCCAGCAGCACATGCTCGTGCGTCTGCGGCATCGGCCCGTCCGGCGCCGCCACCACCAGGATCGCTCCGTCCACCTGCGCCGCCCCCGTGATCATGTTCTTGATGTAGTCCCGGTGCCCCGGCATGTCCACGTGCGCATAGTGCCGCTTGTCCGTCTCGTATTCCACGTGCGCTATGTTGATCGTGATCCCGCGCGCTTTTTCCTCCGGCGCATTGTCGATCTGGTCGTACGCCTTGAACTCCGCCTTCCCCAGCAACTGCGACACCTTCGTGATCGCCGCCGTCAGCGTCGTCTTCCCATGATCGATGTGCCCCATCGTCCCCACATTCAGATGCGGTTTATTCCTCTCAAATTTCTGCTTCGCCATCGTTAGCTCCTTCTGGTTATGCGGTTAATATTTCTTCCGCCACTGACTGCGGTACAGGCGCGTAGTGGTCAAATTCCATGCTGAAAACACCGCGGCCTTGTGTAGCCGAGCGGAGTTGAGTGGCATACCCAAACATGTGAGCCAGAGGCAGCAAAGCGCGTACGGCTTGTGCATTACCGGGCCGTACTTCCATGCCCAGGATGTTACCGCGGCGGCTGTTGATCTGTCCCATCACATCGCCCAGGAATTCCTCCGGCACCACAACTTCGACCTTCATCATTGGCTCGAGCAGGACCGCGCCGCCTTTATGGACGCCTTCCTTGAAGGCCATGGAAGCTGCCATCTTAAAGGCCATTTCGTTCGAGTCCACTTCGTGATAGGAACCGTCAATCAAAGTGACCTTCAAATCCGTCACGGGATAACCGGCTATGACGCCGCCCTCTGCAGCTTCCTTGACGCCCTTTTCGACGGCAGGGATGTATTCACGCGGAATGGAACCGCCGAAGATCTTATTTTCAAAGATCACGCCGGAACCGCGCTCGCCGGGGTCCATGGAGATTACGACATGCCCGTACATACCATGGCCGCCCGATTGCTTGGCATATTTGAGGTTCACTTCTGGCACCGACCGCGTGATCGATTCGCGGTAGGCTACACGCGGCGCCCCCACATTGGCCTGGACGTGAAACTCACGCAGCATACGGTCTACGAGAATGTCGAGATGTAGCTCGCCCATACCGGAGATGATCGTCTGGCCGGTGGTTTCGTCGGAGCGAACGCGGAAAGTTGGATCTTCTTCAGAAAGTTTCCGGAGAGCTTCGCCCATCTTTTCCTGATCGGCAGTGCTCTTCGGTTCGATGGCAATGGAAATGACGGGTTCGGGGAAAGTAATGTTTTCGAGGACGATCTGCTTGTTATCGCAAAGCGTATCGCCGGTGAACGTATCCTTGAATCCGAGAGCCGCGCCGATGTCCCCCGCGCGGACCTCCGTGATATCCTCACGGCGGTCGGCATGCATGCGGATCAAGCGGCCGATGCGTTCACGCTTGCCTTTTGTGGAATTGTTTACCATCTGTCCCTGCGAAATAACGCCCGAGTAAACGCGGAAATAAGCCAGGCGTCCCACGTAAGGATCGGTAACGATCTTGAAAACCAAAGCGCTTAGAGGCGCATCGTCTTTTGGAGGCAGTTCAATAGTGAGCTCGCTGCTGCCCGGCTCCGACCCTTTAACCGGGGGTATCTCTGCAGGGGAAGGTAAATAATCAATGACGGCGTCCAGAAGAACCTGGACACCCTTGTTTTTGAGGGACGACCCACATAGGACGGGATAAGCTTTATTCTCAACAATCGCCTTGCGGAGCGCCGACTTCAACTCATCGATGCTGATTTCCGCCCCTTCCAAATATTTGACCGTAAGGTTATCGTCAAGTTCGGCAATCTTTTCGACCATTAGTTGCCGAGCTTCCTGGGCCGGTTTTAGCATATCGGCGGGAATGTCTATGGGTTTTGGGTCTTTTCCGAGGTCGTCTTCCCAAATTACCCCCGTCATTGTAAGCAGATCAATGATACCTTTGAAACTGGCTTCGATACCGATTGGTAATTGAAGCGGGATGGGGTTGGCGCCCAAACGATCGATGATGGTTTGGATGGTACGCTCATACGATGCGCCTACGCGGTCCATCTTATTTACGAAACAAATACGCGGCACCCCGTAGCGGTCTGCCTGTCTCCAAACGGTTTCGCTCTGAGGCTCCACGCCTTGCACTGCGTCGAAGACCACCACTCCTCCATCCAGGACGCGCAGGGAGCGTTGGACTTCGGCGGTGAAGTCGATATGGCCGGGCGTATCGATCACATTGATCTGATAGCCCTTCCATTCCAAAGAGATGGCTGCCGAAACGATCGTAATGCCTCGTTCACGTTCCTGCGCCATCCAATCGGTGACGGTTGTACCGTCGTCCACCGAACCGATGCGGTGAGTTTTACCGGTATAGAACAAGATACGCTCGGTAGTTGTCGTCTTCCCGGCGTCGATGTGGGCAATAATCCCTATATTTCGATACTTATCAAGTGGAAATTCGCGTGCCATTCTATCCTATACACCTAATGTTTGAAAGTTTTTCCTCATGCCACTTAAATGCGGTAATGGGAGAAAGCGCGGTTCGCTTCAGCCATCTTATGTGTCTCGTCTCGTTTACGGATCGCCGTCCCGGTTTCATTGGAGGCATCGATCAATTCGGCCGCCAGCTTGTCCGGGAAGGACTTGCCGCCGCGCTCATGGGCTGCCGATAAGATCCAGCGCAGCGCCAGCGTAAGCCGCCGGTTGGCGGCAACTTCCATCGGCACCTGGTAGGTCGCGCCACCCACGCGGCGAGGGCGAACTTCCATCGCTGGGCTTACATTTTTAAGCGCCGTGTCGAAGACTTCGAGCGGGTTTTTCTGCGTGCGCTCCTTGATCAGGTCCATGGCTTCATAGATCAATCGGGTGGCAGTGCTTTTTTTGCCGCGTTTCATGACATGCTGGACCATGGTTTGGAGTTGAACGCTGTTATAGCGCATATCGGGCGGGTTTGGCCGTTGTTCTGGGGTTCCACGTCTCATGGTTTATCTCCGTTAGTTTACTTCGGGCGTTTCGCGCCGTACTTGGAACGGCCCTGCTTGCGATTAGCCACACCGGTTGTATCGAGCGAGCCGCGTACAATGTGATATCGAACACCCGGCAGGTCTTTTACACGACCACCGCGTACGAGTACCACGGAATGTTCCTGCAGCTGATGGCCTTCGCCGGGAATATAGGCCGTGACCTCAATGCCGTTGGTCAGGCGCACACGCGCGATCTTGCGTAACGCCGAGTTCGGCTTCTTGGGGGTCATGGTGCGCACGACAGTGCATACGCCGCGCTTCTGCGGCGCGCCTCTGGCCTGCCGGACCCGGCGCTGCTTATGACTGTTAAGTGTATATTGCAGCGCAGGCGCCTTGCTCTTTGCCTTCTTATTTTTGCGGCCCTTGCGGACCATTTGGTTGACTGTCGGCACGTTCGCCTCCGATTACAAATTCTTTCAAAAAGACTTTTTGCAAGAAATGAGGCCATCAGAAACAACAATGATGGCCTCATTTGTAGCTGCCATGGTTATAGGCGGGAAAGTTGCCGCCTGTTATGCAAGCAACGGCCGATTATTCTAACATGTGGTTATAAACACGTCAAGAAAAACCGCTCGTTATTTCCTTCTATCGTTATCTCCAATGCCAAGCTCCATCAGGCCGGTGCCTAGTTTCGGAGGATGACGTCTTCTCTTCATCCTTTCCAAACTTGACCACATCCCCGCCTTCATTGATCGCTTCCACAGCCAGGCCGAGGGACTGCAATTCCTTAACCAGCACTCGGAAGGATGCCGGGATGCTTGGCTCTTCGATTGGTTCGCCTTTGACGATGGCCTCATAGGCATTGACGCGGCCCTGCACGTCGTCCGATTTAACGGTAAGCATTTCCTGCAGCGTATAAGCCGCGCCGTAGGCTTCAAGCGCCCACACTTCCATTTCACCGAACCGCTGGCCGCCGAATTGCGCCTTACCGCCCAGAGGCTGTTGCGTGACCAGGCTGTATGGGCCTGTCGAGCGCGCATGGACTTTATCTTCAACGAGGTGATGTAATTTAAGAATGGTCATCACGCCTACGGTAACGGGTTGGTCGTAAGGCATGCCGCCTTTTCCATCACGCAGGATCTGCTTGCCCAGGGTCGGCAGGGGGAAGCCCGTTTCACGCGTTACGTCCTGTGCAGCCGCATTAAGGTTCGCGTCTGCAACTTTCTTTGTATAACCGAGGCTCACCATCCAGAGCCGGAGGCAGGCGCTTATGGCCGCCTGGTCTGCCACCGAATCACGAACAGCGACCTCTACATCGATGGGCCCGAGGATCAGTTTGGGGTCATATTCCCGGTCACGCAGCCATTCCTTCGCCGCCGAGTGACGCGCATAATCGACCTCGGTTAATTTATAGATGTCATACTTGCGTTTACCGAGCCAGGTTTCAAGGTACAGGCGGCGGACTTCATCGTCATCCTGAATGGACTCAGGATCGTACTCCTGTTCCTTGATCCATTCCCAGGCTGCCTGCGCGGATTCTTTCCAGGCCTGGTCTACGATCCAGGCGCGCGCCAGTTCCGCTTCGATTTGTTCTTCGCTCGCCCCATCGAATACGGGTGTCAAAGCGCGGAAGCCGAGCCGTTTCGCTGCCCAGCCAAGATGGACTTCGAGCACCTGTCCGATATTCATACGGCCAGGTACGCCCAGCGGATTCAAAATAATGTCAACCGGTGTCCCATCTTCAAGGAAGGGCATGTCTTCTACCGGCACGACCTTGGAGACAACGCCCTTATTCCCGTGTCGTCCGGCCATCTTGTCACCGGCAGTGATCTTGCGGCGCTGCGCTACGGACACGCGCACCATCTTATCCACGCCCGCGGAGAGGTCGGAATTATCTTCCCGCGTAAAGACCTTTACGTCCACTACCTTTCCACGCTCGCCATGCGGCATGCGCAGAGATGTATCTTTTACATCGCGCGATTTCTCGCCGAAGATCGCACGCAGCAGCCGTTCTTCAGGTGTGAGTTCCTTCTCGCCTTTCGGGGTGATCTTGCCGACCAGGATATCGTTCGGGCCCACTTCCGCGCCGATGCGAATAATGCCGTTCTCATCGAGGTCTTTGATCGCGTCTTCTCCAACATTGGGGATATCGCGTGTGATTTCTTCCGGCCCCAGCTTGGTATCGCGCGCCTCTACTTCATACTTCTCGATATGCACCGACGTAAAGCGGTCATCCTGGACCAATCGCTCTGAAAGCAGGATGGCATCTTCGAAGTTGCCGCCTTCCCAGGAGAGGAATGCCACCACCACATTCTGGCCGAGGGCCAGTTGACCGCTCTCCGTGGAGGAAGAATCGGCGATGATATCGCCCTTCTTGATGACCTGACCTTTTACGACCGACGGCCGCTGGTCGATACAGGTGGATTGATTCGAACGTTGATATTTCCGAAGCTGGTAGTTGTGCAGGCCGCCTTTTCTTTCCTTGACGACGATCTTGCTGCCCGTTACCGAAACGACTTCGCCGTTTTCTTCCGCAACCACCACCTGTCCGGAGTCAAGCGCAGCCGCCCGTTCCATCCCGGTGGATACCAGCGGAATTTCAGGCCGTACCAGGGGCACGGCCTGCGCCTGCATGTTCGAACCCATCAAGGCGCGGTTGGCATCGTCATGTTCGAGGAAGGGAATAAGCGCCGCGCTGATGCCCACCACCTGATGCGGGGCAACATCCATGTAATCCACTGCTTCAGGCGTCGAGAACAAAAAGCCTGAGTGATAACGGCAGGAGATGCGCTCGCGCACAAATTCGCTGATATCGGTCAACGGCGCATTCGCCTGGGCGATGACAAACTTATCTTCCGCATCGGCGGACAGATAATCCATCTGTTCGGAAACATAAGGAACGACCGGCACTTCATTACCGATCTTTGCCAGGCGTTTGGCCAGACGGGCATCGATCACTTCGCCGGCCTTGGCAAGTTTTTCTTCCGTCTTTGGATCGACAACGGCCTCGCGCAGGGTGCGCCCTATCAATCGTTCATCGTCGCCCGGAAATGACTTGAACACCTTGCGATACGGCGTTTCGATGAAGCCATATTCATTGACTCTCGCAAAGGAAGCCAGACGTCCGATCAGGCCGATGTTCGGACCTTCAGGAGTCTCGATCGGGCAAATGCGTCCATAGTGCGAATGATGTACATCGCGCACATCGAAGCCGGCGCGTTCACGCCGCAGACCGCCGGGGCCGAGAGCGGAGAGCGTGCGCTTGTGGCGCAATTCCGCCAGCGGATTGGTCTGGTCCATGAACTGGCTCAACTGGCTCGAGCCGAAGAACTCGCGCAAGCGCTGCTACAACCGGGCGGATATTTACCAGGGTCACCGGCGATAGTTGTTCCTGGTCGCGGATGGACATGCGCTCTTTGATGACGCGTTCCATACGGCGCAACCCGATGCGGAGTTTGTTCTGGATCAACTCACCCACCGTCTTAACGCGGCGGTTACCGAGGTGGTCGATATCATCCGGCGGTTCGACGCCGTTGTTGATCTGGATCATGCGGCGGATGAGCCGGATCACATCGTTCTTTGTCACGGTGCGGTGCGGGATCGGGATATTAAGGTCGAGCTTTTGGTTAAGCTTGTAGCGGCCTACACGCTCCAGGTCGTAGTGGCGCTGGTCGAACAATTGTTCTTCGAGGAATTGCTTGGCGTTCTCCAGAGTGGCCGGGTCGCCAGGCCGCATCTTGCGGAAGAACTCGATCAGCGCCGCCTCGGCGATCGTCATGCCGCTCGAAAGATCCCATTCCGGTTCCTGCTTTAAAGTGGATGGGATGAACATGCGCTCCGGGTTGTTGTCCACGTCCTGGAAGATGGACAGCAGTTCTTCGTCGGAGCCGGTCTTGAGGGGCGAATCCTTGATGCCATCACCCACGGCCGCCAATGCCCGCAGGAACACGGTGATCGGCACCGTGCGCTTGCGGTTGAACTTCAAGATGATGTAATCGCTCTTGCGCGTCTCGAACTCCATCCACGCGCCGCGGTCCGGGATGAGTTTTGCCATCGCCAAAGGACGGCCTGTGGAACGGTCGGCGGGGGCTTCGAAATACACACCTGGCGAACGGATCAACTGCGAAACGACTACGCGTTCCGTCCCATTGATAATGAAGGTGCCCTTGTCGGTCATCTCGGGAAAATCGCCGAGGAAGATGTCCTGTTTGATCGGTTCAGGCACATCCGGCCCGGCCAGTAACACGGAAACATACAAGGGGCTGGCATACGTCAAATCGCGCTCGACGCATTCTTCCATCGAATGCTTCGGCTCACCAAACCAATACTTCAAACCCCACTGTTTGGCCTCTGGGCTGCGGCTGGGGAAAAACAACTTCATCCCCTTGTTATAAGATTCGATCGGCGAGACTTCATGGAAAAGATCGCCGAGACCTTCTTTCTTAAGTCTTTCAAATGAATCGAGTTGTATGTCAATCAGATTGGGAAGTTCAAGCTTGACCGGAATACGAGCGTAATTCTTGCGGGGCAAAGACGCCATTCGCCTCTCTCCTGACCTTGGGAAACTGGCTTCGATTTAAACAATTTTACCTGCCCCACCCTAGCAGGACAACGACCTTACATTATATATACATCCATAATGAAAGTCAAGTACTTTTTGCAACCGAATTTCCTGTTCCTTGATTTTATCTATGCGCAGCAGGATGGGGTAGGCGGACGCTGAATGGGTTTTTGTGCCTTATCATCTTTTATCCGTCCCCCTTAAATCGGCCTGCAAAATAGCGGAGGTTTAATTCCTAAATACAATTATATAATAGCACATTGCAATTCAGACCGGAGGCAGCATGGAACAACCGCAGGTGAATGACAAACGCGAAATTTTCGGTTGGGCAATGTATGATTGGGCCAATTCCGCCTTTAGCACGACCGTTGCCACTGTCTTTCTGGGCCCATATATCGCATTGCTGGCTGCCAATGCCGCCAAATCCTTTCCTGATGGGTTGGCTCGCCTGGGCCCAGTCCCGATCGCCCCCGATTCTTTCTTCCCTTATTGCGTATCGATCTCAGTGGTGCTCGAGGTCCTGTTCCTGCCCATCCTGGGTGCGATTGCCGATTATTCCCATTTGCGCAAAAGGATGATGCAGGTCTTTGCCACAATCGGCGCAGGGATGACGATCGCGCTCTTTCTTGTATCGGGTCCGCTGTGGTGGCTGGGTGGTTTATTCTTCATCCTGGCGAATATGGCTTTCGGGGCCTCAATCGTTTTCTACAATTCTTATCTTCCGGATATAGCCAGCGAAGATCAGCGCGACCGTGTTTCTTCCTATGGTTGGGCCATGGGCTATCTGGGCGATGGCCTTCTCCTGGCTCTCAATCTTGCCTTCTATTCTCTCCGCAACAGGTTGGGAATTCCCACCGATCTTGCGATTCGGATCAACCTCGCCTCTGCCGGGGTCTGGTGGCTGGGCTTTTCATTTTTTACATGGGCACGTATCCATCCGCGTCATGCGCACAGGCCTCTTCCATCGGGAGAAACATATACCAGCATTGGCTTCAAACAACTTGCGCGGACCATCCGGGAGATCAGGCGCTTCCCGGAAACATTGAAATTTCTGGGTTCATTTTTTTTGTATAACGACGGCATTCAGACAGTAATTGCGGTCTCCTCTACATTTGCTGCTGCACCGCTCCTGCGCGGCGGCCTTGCGCTCGACTTAAGTACATTAACCATCGTTATTTTGATCATCCAGTTCACGGCCTTCTTTGGCGCCCTGTTTTGGGGCCGCCTGGCGACGTGGGTTGGCGCCAAACAAGCGGTCATTATCAGCCTGGTCATCTGGTCAGCGGTCGTGATCTATGCTTATTACGGGCTGAGAGGCGATAACCGGGTGCTCGAGTTCATGCTCCTGGGTGTCGTTATAGCAATCGTGCTTGGCGGATCGCAAGCCATCAGTCGCAGCCTGTTCGCACAGATGATCCCGTCCGGCAGGGAAGCCGAATTCTACTCGTTCTATGAGATCAGCGACCGCGGCACTTCGTGGATCGGTCCCCTCCTATTTGGCCTGATCAATCAAATATCCGGAAGTCTGCGTCCTGCAATCCTCTCCCTCATTTTTTTCTTTATCGTTGGCCTGGTCACTCTCCCGTTCGTAAATGAGAAAAAGGCCATCCAGGATGTCAAAGATTACGATAGAGCACCTGTGTAATAAAATTCGTCGGTCTTCGCCTGAATTAAAACGTTTGTAGGGGCACGGCGACGCCGTGCCCCTACAGGATCATTATTTATATTTATAACTTTGGAAGCACAATGGACTGCTGCTTCTGGTATTTCCCCTTCTTATCGGCATAAGAGACTGTGCATTCTTCATCCGCCTCAAAAAAGAGCACCTGGGCGATGCCTTCATTGGCATAGATTTTTGCGGGCAGCGGGGTCGTATTTGAAATCTCGAGCGTGACGTAACCCTCCCATTCCGGCTCGAAAGGCGTAACGTTGACGATGATTCCGCAGCGCGCATACGTGGATTTGCCGATACATACCGTCAGCACTTTGCGCGGAATCCGGAAATATTCGATCGTGCGAGCCAGGACGAAAGAGTTCGGAGGGATCACGCATACGTCCCCCGAAAAATCAACCATGGACTTGGGATCGAACTGCTTGGGGTCCACGGTCGCGCCGAACACGTTGGTGAAAATCTTGAATTCATTGGCCACCCGGATATCGTACCCATAGGAGGAAACCCCGTAGGATATCACTCCCTGTCTGGCCTGGCCGTCTATATAAGGTTCGATCATTTTTTGTTCGATAGCCATCTTGCGGATCCAATGGTCAGGTTTAAGTCCCATGCAATTCTCCTCCATATGATTTTCAATGATTGGGTCGTGATTACGAGGTTACGCTACCCCGCCTCTTTCTTCCATCGTCTTCCGAATATCCTTTTCGATCTTATCTGCTTTTTTCTCGAGATCGCGCAATTCCTGCACCATCTTCTCCCCTGCCGCTTTGTCGTCGAGGGAATTCAAATTGATCCTGACGTTATAGCCTGCGGCTGTCAGGGCTGCGCGCGCCAATGCGGAAGCCGACATGGCATCGCTTATGGCATTCACGTTTCCATCCCTGGCGCACAGCGCGGCCAGTTCCATCACTTTCACGGAGTGTGCCACTGTATCCAGAGGTATGTGCGCTGCATTCAAGGTCGCGATCTTGATGGCAGTCTTGCGGACCTCTTGTTCTTCCTCAGTACTCTTGGGTAATTTCAAGGCCCCCATTACGGCTTCGAACGCCGCGGAATCGTCTTCGACCGCATCCGTTAGTTCTTTTCGTAATTCCTCGGCTTGCACACGGACCGCCTGCATCTCCGCTTCGACTTCTATATATTTCTTCTTTCCGATAGTAAGGCCGGCGACCATGGATACCAGCGCCGCGCCCAGCGCACCGGCGTAAGCCGCAGCGGACCCGCCACCCGGTGCTGCCGTCGCCGCCGCTACTTCATCGAGGAATGAAGCGCCTGCCGGTTGCAATTCAAGAGATGGGTCATTCTGATAAATTCGAGACTCAAGAATTTGGTCGGGGCTGAATTGATCGAGCTGTGTATACCAGGACGCTGCATCCACCAATGCAACCTGCGGGATAAGCCCCACCAACTCGCTGTGATGGATCCCAACACCGTAACGCTGCGCTTCCCGCCGGATCATTTCGACTACTCGTCCGATGGGCGTCTCGCGGAAATTGGTCAGGTTCATGGATACCTGCGCCCGCCCGTCAACGAACAGTCCAAGCGCCTTGACATATCGTAAACCGCCGGATGATTGGCGAACAGCTTTCGCAATTTTCTTCGCAATGCCCACCTCGGCAGTCGTCAGGTAAACATTGAAAGCGATTAAAGGATTGCGCGCCCCGATGACCGTTGCCCCGGCCGTTCCGAGTTGAGCGGGACCGAAATCAGGCTTGCGGTCCGGGTCGGTTTCGATCTCGGTCTTGAGACCTTCATATTGGCCCCGGCGAATATTCTCCAAATTCGTACGGTCCGGGCGGGTGGCAGCGGCCTCATATAAATAGACCGGGATGTGTAGTTCGCCTCCAATCCGTTCGCCTAACCGCTTCGCCATCGCGATACATTCGTCCATTGTCGTCCCTGAGATGGGAACGAAAGGCACCACGTCTGTTGCGCCTATGCGCGGATGCTGGCCCGTGTGCAGGTTTAGATCGATCAGTTCGGAGGCCGTCTTGATGGCAAGGAAAGCCGCTTCCTCCACAGCCTCGGGCGGACCGGCAAAAGTGAGCACTGTCCGGTTATGGTCGAGATCGGATGATCGATCGAGCAGGCGTACGCCCTTTATGGACGTGATGGATGCTGCTATCTTTTCGACCACCTCGGGCCGGCGGGCTTCAGAAAAGTTGGGTATACATTCAACAAGGGCTGTCATAGGATTTGCAATATACGATATCCTGTTTGGAATTCTAGGTAAGTGGGGTAATTATAAGGGGTGAAGGATGGAGAAGCAAACATATTGTAGAGGAAGATGGCATCTTGCCGGGGTGGTATCTAGCTGGGATTAATTGCAAGTACAATAGTGTCATGTCAACAAAGACAAAACTCCTGCAAATTCGGTCGCAGCGATTTGTCACTCTTTGTGGGCGGGTCTTCCACAATACCGACCCGCAATATTTCCCGAATGCTGAATATCATGGCCGGACGATTAACTTTTGTACGGAATCCTGTCTCGGCGCGTTCCTCTCTGACCCTCAGCGATTTTATTCGGCGCATCGGAAGTCGGCTCATAAAATCGGGCTGCCCATCAAGCAAAGTAAGTAGAGCGGAATGGGTATCTCGTTGGGGTAGTCTGAATTATTATGTTAATGGTAGGTGACTAATGCTTGCTCCACAAAAATCTATCCACTACGAACGATATGAATTTAATAAATGGGAACCTTTCGATGCCTCCACGATCGTCGAGGCTCCCGTATCGATGACCATTAACGGCGAAGCCTGGATCACATTCATGTGTACCCCGGCCGATCTCGAAGCCCTGGCCGTCGGTTTTCTTTATAATGAAGGCATCATCGAAAAGATGGATGAAGTCGCAGACGTGCGTGTCTGCGAACATGGGGATAACGTGGATGTTTGGTTGAATCACGATGCGCAGCAGCCCAAGTCATGGCGGCGCACTTCAGGCTGTACCGGCGGAGTGACGGCGGTTGATTCCCTGGCGCGCCCTGATATCGCGTTTGATGGGAGCCGGCCAAAATTCCAGCCGGATGTGATCGAGAATCTGGTGGAGATGTTGTTTGAGGCGCAGGTGTTGTATCGCGAGACCGGCGGCGTCCATACATCGGTCTTGAGTGACGGAAAAAAAGCGTTGGTCTCAGCGGAGGACATTGGCCGTCACAACACTCTCGATAAGATTGCCGGGCTGTGCCTGATGAAAAATATCTGGCCAGAGACGCGCATTCTGATGACGACCGGGCGCATCAGCTCCGAAATGCTCCAAAAGGCGGCGCGGCTGCAGGCCCCGGTCCTGATCTCGCGCACATCACCCAGCTCGCTTTCGATAGAAATGGCGGAACGCTACGGGATAACCCTGATCGGGTATGCCAGGCGGCAAAGGTTTAACGTTTATTCAAATCCACAAAGAGCCGGTCTTTAGGTACAATCAGATTTATGCAGGCCCGCCGGATATCGTGTTATTTTATTCTCGTAATTTTGTGTGTCTCCTGCTCCTCCAACTCGAGCAATCCACCCGGCGCCTATCCAACTTACAATCCCTTCGTACCATTAGAGGGTACAGCCCTCGCAACAGGCGTAAACTCCACCGCCCAACCTTCCCCAACGCGTACACCCGGGCCTACACCGACGCGCGCTCCTCTTTCCGTGACAATTAAACCGCACGATCCAAACGCTGCTCTCGTCACGCCTACGCCGGATGTTTCACAAAGCCTGCCGACGCCGCGCCAGGCTTCGAACCAGTATACGGTCGTTGCCGGGGATACCCTTGGCTCCATTGCCCAGACCTATGGCATCAGCGTCGAGTCGCTGATGCAAGCCAATGGTCTGACCGGCGACAGCATTCTCAATATCGGTCAAACATTGAACGTCCCGCCGCCGGCGCCGGTGACTCCCGGTCCGCCGTTTAAAGTGATTCCTGATTCCGAATTAGTGTACGGCCCTGCCAGCGCCCAGTTTGATATCGATGCATACGTGCAGAACAAAGGTGGTTACTTGGCGGGTTATACCGAGCAGATCAACGACGAGACACTTACCGGTTCACAGGTTGTCATGCGGGTGGCGCAGGATTATTCTGTCAACCCGCGCCTCCTATTGGCATTGCTTGAATATCGCAGCAAGTGGGTAACCAGCGCACAGCCTGACGTTCTTGATTATCCGTTGGGATTGGTTCAATCGGACCATGCCGGTTTGTATCGCCAGTTGACCTGGGCCGCCAATGCGCTAAACCAGGGGTTTTACTTATGGCGGGCAAACGCCGTCGGGACTTGGGTTCTGGGGGATGGGAGCGTCGTGCCGATTGATCCGACCATCAACGCCGGTACGGCGGGCGTCCAAAATATGTTCTCCATTCTGGATGATCGGGCGGAGTGGGACACCGATGTGAGTGCATTCGGGTTGTTCCAGACTTATTTCTTCTTATTCGGTAATCCATTCGATCTTGCCATCGAGCCATTAACTCCGCCAAATCTTTCCCAGCCACGTCTGGATTTGCCGTTCGAACAGGGCGCGATATGGGGTTTTACCGGCGGACCACACGCCGGCTGGGATTCAGGCTCGGCCTGGGCTGCACTTGATTTTGCTCCTTCGGACGTAATGGGCTGCGCGATGAGCGAGGAATGGGCCACGGCGATTGCCGATGGTTTTATCGTCCGTGCCGGTAACGGGGAAGTGATCGAAGACCTGGATGGTGACGGATACGAACAAACCGGGTGGGACATACTTTACATGCACATGGCTGCCCAGGACCGGGTGGAAGCCGGTACCTACGTCTATACCGGGGACCATATTGGACATCCTTCGTGTGAGGGTGGAGTTGCCAATGCAGCTCATCTTCATCTCGCCCGAAAATATAACGGTGAATGGATCCCCGCCGATGGCCCGCTCCCGTTCGTGCTGGGCGGATGGACTTCCAGTGGGAACGGCATCGAATATGATGGTTATCTGAAGCGCGGTACTTCTACATTGGAAGCAGCCGAAGGCATCAGCGATCTGAATCAAATTTCCCGCTGAAAACACCATTAAGGTTCCGAAAAAAAATGCAGGTGCAGTATTCTTCCCTGCTTGTCATTTACAGGCCCCCTGTAAATGACCATTCCACTTATGATATGGATTTAATTTACACAGGTATAATTCTCCGTACGGATTCCATGTGAGACGTTTCATTACGGTACTCTTCATTGCTGCTTTATTATTAACTTCCTGCAGGCAATCGCCATCCTTATGGGGAACAGTTGCTACACCTACATCTGAGTTATTCATCCCGACCCTGTTTGTGCCTGAGGCGCAGCCCGCAACGGCCTCGTCAACCCCCCTTCCGCTCCCGACTTCCACTTTTACACCGACACCCACGCTGATCCCGCTTCAATCCGTAACAGGTCAAGCTCCGTTGAGTGAAACGAGTGAGACCCCGGTCGTTGAAACAACTCTGACTGCCACGTTTGATGTGCCTGCCACTCTCTATTACTCGGAAAGCGGTGATGACCTTGCAAGTCTGGCTGACAGGTTTAGTGTTGACCCTTCTGAAATACGGGCCGATATTACATTACCCAAGACCGGCTTGATCGCCCCGGGTACACTGCTCGTCATCCCCGATCGCATCAAAGAGCAGACCACACCCAACATCCAGATCATTCCCGATAGCGAGCTTGTCTTTTCCGCGACAGCCAAAGACTTCGATATCGCCGATTACGTTAAAAATTCCGGCGGCATCATCAGCACGTATCGTGAATACCTTGGCTCTACCGGCTGGACGACGGGTGCCGACGAGATCAAACGCCTGGCCTACGAGAATTCGATCAACCCGCGGCTTTTGCTTGCCCTGCTCGATTACGAAGGCCGCTGGGTGCATGGCCAGCCGGTGGACGCACTGCATACTGATTATCCGATGGGATATCAAAACGTACTTTACAAGGGCATGTTCAGCCAGATGGTCTGGGCTGTCAACCAACTTTCCATCGGTTACTACGGCTGGCGCGCAGGTACTGTGACCGAGCTTAGTTTCCCCGACGGCACAAAACTACGCCTCGATCCCCGTTTGAATGCAGGCACGGTCGCGATCCAATATCTTTTTTCACAGCTGCACAGCCAGTCGCAGTGGTCGCAAATGATTGACATGAAAAGCGGTTTCCCTGCCATGTATACGCAGATGTTCGGTGACCCGTGGGCGCGCGGTGATTCCGTGGATCCATTATTTCCTCCGGGCTTGAGTCAACCCGATATTTCCCTGCCCTACCAGCCGAATGTCGAATGGAATTACACCGGCGGGCCGCACGGCGCCTGGGAACATGACGGTTCTCTGGCAGCGATTGACTTCGCACCGTCCACTGATCATGGCGGATGTGATGTGACTCCCACCTGGGTCACGGCTGCCGCTCCTGGTTTGATCGTGCGCTCCGATACCGGCGTTGTGGTGGAAGACCTGGATGGTGATGGGTATGAACAAACAGGTTGGGACCTGGTATATTTACATATCGCAACCAATGGGCGGGTGCCGAATGGAACCTACGTTCAAAAAAATGACCGCATCGGCCATGCTTCCTGCGAAGGAGGCATCGCCACAGGTACACATCTTCATTTTGTTCGTAAATATAACGGCGAGTGGGTGGCCGCTGACGGCCCCATACCCTTTGTGATTGGCGGCTGGACCGTCCATCAGGGCGCCTTGCCTTATGAAGGCACATTGACCAGAGGTGATAAAACGATTATTGCCGATCCTGTCGGCGAGCTTGAAATCTGTTATCATCCGTAGTTCGAATGACCCATAAACGTCTGATTACAACTCTTCTATCCGTCGGAATTTTACTCTCCGGCTGCAATTTTCAACCGAATCCCCAAATCCCCCCGATATATAACCCCCTTTCGCCTCCTTCCGCGCCGCAGGGGGCTACCGGTTCCATCTCTGCGACTCCGCTTCCGGTTCGCCCCAATTACAAACCGGGTGAATTAGTGGATTACATCGCCCAATCTGGCGACACGTTACCTGCGCTCGCGGCGCATTTCAACACAACCATCCCTGAGATCATGGCGGCAAATCCGATCATCCCCAGCGGCGCGACCACCATGCCTCCCGGACTGCCGATGAAAATTCCCATTTACTACAAAGCCTTATGGGCGAATCCGTTCAAGATTCTTCCCGATGCTGCTTTCGTTAACGGGCCCCCGCAGATCGGGTTCAGCACGTCGGCCTTCGTTGATTCGCAATCCGGCTGGCTTAAGAATTATGTTGCCTATGCAGGGGGTGAATATCGCACCGGAGCCGAGATCGTTGATTATGTTGCCACGAATTACAGCATCAGTCCCCGTCTTTTATTGGCTGTGCTTGAATACAGCGCCGGTGCTCTTACGCAGCCGACAATGCCGGACAAGAAATATATATTGGATTATGCACAACCCTATTATGCCGATGCACCAAACCTGGCTTATTTGCAGTTGGTTTGGGCCGCGGATACTCTCAATAACGGATATTATGCCTGGCGTGCGGGCATCCTGGACGAATTCGATGAGCCGGATGGGACGCTCATCCGTCCTGATCCGTGGCAGAATGCAGCATCGGTCGCAATCCAATATTTGTATTCACGGACAAATTCGGGTACCAGGTATGATGCAGACGTCGGACCCGACGGTTTCGCAAAGACCTATAACGCCTTGTTTGGTGATCCTTGGACGATGGATACCAAATTGATCCCAGGCAGTCTGGAACAACCTGCTCTGCAATTCCCATTTCCACCGGGCCAGGTCTGGACTTTTACCGGTGGTCCACACACCGGCTGGGGTTCTGTCGGTTCGCAGCCTTTCGCGGCAGTCGATTTCGCTCCACCCTCCGAACATCATGGTTGTTTCACACCCGATCCGCAAAACTATGCCATCGCAGTAGCCGACGGTCTGGTCATTCGTTCCGGCCCGGATGGCGTGGTGTTGGATCTGGATGGCGACGGCGACGAACGTACCGGCTGGGTGATCTACTATTTACATCTTTCCAACACCACGCGCGTGCCGTCGGGTAAAGAACTGCATGCGGGCGATCTGATCGGCTATCCATCCTGCCAGGGCGGCGAACTGGTGACAGGTACGCATGTCCACATCGCACGAAAATATAACGGGGAATGGATCCTGGCGGGTGGCCCGCTTGCTTTCAATTTTGAGGGATGGGTCGTCAATGATGGGAGTGCTGCCTACCAGGGCACGATGATCCGCAACGGTGTGACCGTCAAGGCTTGTGTCTGTTCGGATTATCGTTCTGATATCCGGTCGGATTTCGCCCCATAAAAAAAATCCAATTATGAAATTCCGGAAAAAATATATGCGCAGGGCGTACGCCCTGCGCATATATTTTTTCCGGAACCCTTTGTCCGATGCGGATCGCGTTGGACAAAGGGTGAAATGATTATTTTCTGTATGTCCCTTGTTTTACCAGTCTTTGCTTTCCATTTCCTTCGTCTTCATAAATCGAATAAGTCAAATCGATCGGGAAAGCCTTTTCGAGCATTGCATGCACCGGGCAATATTTCTTCACGGAAAGGTCGATGGCCCTCAAAACGGATGCCTCATCAATTCCCTTACCCACCACTACATATTCAAGTGTTGCCTCTGAAATGACCTTCGGATAGTCGGCTGCGCGCTTGGCATCCACCTTGACGTCGAAACCCGTTACATTCATCTGTTTCTTTTTGAGGATGGAGATCACATCCATCGCTGTGCAACCGGCCAGGGCAATGGCAACCAGTTCCACCGGTCCGACGCCGGTTTCAGCGCTCGAATCACTGTCGAGTTTTACGGGATAGCCGCTGTCCGCTATGCCGGTAAACATCAAATCTTTTTCCCAGCTCACTTTTGCTTCCATATTCACTGCTCCTTGATAATGGATGTGACATATTTTTCGAGATTTACACTATTGATTGCACCGACCCAGGCCAATCTTACCCTGCCCGTACGGTCGATGACATACGTACTCGGCAGGTTCTTCGTCTTGAAAGCTTGATCGGTAGCCTGGTACGTCGGGTCGAGCCAGACGGGAAAAGTCAGTCGATACTCATTTACAAATGAAATAACGTCCGAAGTCGGGTCGCCATCTTCGATGGCGATCACGGTAAAACCATCAATCTTATGTTGTGTGTAATACTCCTGCAAGAGCGGCATTTCCGCCTTGCATGGCGGGCACCAGGTAGCCCATAGGTTTACCAGCACCACCTGTCCTCGATAATTGGATAATGAATTCGCGGTTCCCTTTATGTCCTCCAGGGTGAGCGCCGGCGCGTCATAAAGGACCCGCGCCGGGACTGCGGAAAAATCGGTTGGCTGGGTCGCATCATCCGCCTGCCTGTTCGCCAGGAATAACCCGACAGCGATTCCAACCAGGATCAACCCGGCACCGGATATCATCAGAAAAAATGCTCGTACAGGAATCTTCATTCAGTGCATTGCCTTATGACATTTACCGCAGCTCGTTTGCGGTTCAAGTCACTTGTCTGACATTAAACCATGGTATTCTGTTTTATTTCTCTTTTTTCACCTGCAAAGGTGGAGTATAACGCGGGTTGCTGAAACACACTGACAAAGAGGGATAAATGTCCGACCTTTCAGGTAATTTATTACTAACCTAGTATCTCCGAAGGCGATACTATCGTTGGCAAGACTAGAAAACCATGTTAGACAACCCGTTTTTAAAAGATTTAACGCGCGAGCAATATGAACTGTTCTTTCCCCTTCTTGAATCCTTCAACGCCCTGGGCGGGACGGTGATTTTCAATCAGGGGGATCAAGCCGCACATCTGTACCTTATTTTGAAGGGCAGAGTGGCGATCCTTTATAAACCCTACGATGGGCCAAAGATTACCCTCACCCACCTGCATGAAGGTGATATTTTTGGCTGGTCATCGGTGCTGGGCAGCAGCACGTACACGTCCGATGCGCAAAGCACTACAAACATCGAAACGCTGCGGATCCGCGGTGCGGATTTGCGACGGTTTTACTTCGAGCATCCAAATGCTGGTCGTTCTGTTCTCGATAAGCTGGCTGAATCGGTTTCGCCGCGCTGGATGAATGCCAAAGACCAGATCCAGAATATGCTGCAAAGTAAAGGCTTTGAACAAAAATAACCAATAAAAGACAGTCCATATAACAGAAGAGACCCCTGCTTGAGCAGGGGTCTCTTCTTGATTAATCTCCAGCCCAGATTTAAACTGCTGAAATCGAAGGATAGAAGCAACCGGCAGTATAATGCTTCAACTACAAAGAGGAGCAACAATGTCATTTCCTACTTTCGACGGTTGGACCTGCCCGGTACCCCTGCAAAACTATCCGAATATCGTTATGGGTCACGGTGCAGGCGGCAAGATGATGAACGACCTGATCCGCCATCTCTTCGCGGTTGAATTTAAAAATGATCTTCTCGGCCAACTTGCCGATGCAACTGCTATTAATATGGAAGCGGGACGGTTGGCTTTCACCACCGATTCCTACGTAATCAGCCCGCTATTCTTTCCAGGCGGTGATATCGGCGAACTGGCGGTCAACGGCACAGTCAACGACCTGGCCACAAGCGGCGCCAGACCGCTTTATCTTTCCGCCGGCTTCATCCTGGAAGAGGGTCTCCCGATGGAAACCCTGGGCCGCATCGCAGCTTCCATGGCCCGATCTTGCAAAGTCGCGGGTGTACAGATTGCGACCGGCGATACGAAAGTTGTCAACAAAGGTCACGGCGATGGGATATACATCAACACCGCCGGGATAGGATTGATCCCCGCCGGCGTCGATATCCGCCCAACGAAAGCCAGTCCCGGCGACGTGGTCATGGTCAGCGGGACAATGGGCGATCATGGCATTGCCATCATGTCGGTGCGAGAAGGCCTGAAGTTTCAAACCGAGATCGGCAGTGACACCGCACCCTTGAACGGGTTGGTCCAGGCCATGCTGGAGGTCACGGATGACATTCATTGTTTGCGCGATGCAACCCGTGGAGGGCTGTCCGCGGTGCTTAACGAATTAGCGGAGGCCTCAAAAGTTGGGATCGAGTTCGAAGAGTTAAAGGTCCCGCTTCGCCCCGAAGTCGCGGCGGCCTGTGAGATGCTGGGGCTCGATCCATTGTTCATCGCCAATGAGGGTAAGTTGGTCGCGATCGTCCCCGAAAAGGATGTCGGGAATGTCCTGGCAGCCATGCGTAAGCATCCGTTGGGTAAGGATTCGGCAATTATTGGAAAAGTGGTGGAAGCGCATTCCGGGATGGTTGTTGCCAGGACCTCCATTGGAGGTTCGCGAGTGGTTGACCTGCCAGCCGGTGAACTGCTGCCGCGTATTTGCTGATCTTGAATGAAGCATACGGATAAAAGTTATGGCGCAGGATGTACATCCTGCGCCATAACTTATTTAGCTCCGGCATACTTACAAGGTTCATCCCCAATTACATCGTACCCGTAGGGTATCTCCGGTGATTTCTTACTTAGAGCCTATCCGTAAAATGAGGCAAACCGCTTTTTTTAGGGTGCGCAGCTTCGCTGCGCACCCTAAAAAAGCGACCCACCTGTAATCTACGGATAGACTCTTAATTTACAGCACTGTTTTAGCCAGGTCCTTTAATCCATCAAGATCGTCCAATTCAAGCCACTGCAGCATCACCCGCTGAACGCCTGCTTGAGCGAGATCTTGTAATTGTTCTTTGATCTCATTTCCGGCAGCTGCAATGATACCGTGTTTGCGCAGGTCATCCTTGGTGCGGCCGCGCGCTTCGAGCTTTTTCCTCAAGCCCTGTTCGTCTTTTGCAAAAACGCAGCCCGTCATCATCGAACGTCGCACTGAACCTGCTGCACGTCCCTGGGCGGATAACAAGGCATCCAGGTGATGGTTGGCTTTTTCAAATTGTTCAGGCACCAAGAGGTTGGCATTCCATTCGTCCGCATATCGCGCCGCCAGCGACAAAGTCTGATTAAAGCCATTACCGCCCACCAGCAGGGGCGGCCTGGAGGGTCTCAGCGGGTGCGGCAATATCTGCGCTTCATGGAACTGGTAATAATGCCCTTCGAAAGTTACGGGCTCTTTCGAGCGAAGCAAGCGGCTCATACATTCCATCCCTTCTTCGAACCGTGCAAAACGCGCTTTCTTATCGAGCAGGTCAAAACCGAAGAGATGGTGTTCGCGTTCCTGCCACCCGGCGCCCAGCCCGAGCGTGAGCCGGCCGTCTGAAAGGTCATCCACTGCCACTGCCATGCGTGCGGTCATGGCCGGGTGATGGAAGGAAAAAGGTGTGACCAATGGACCGAACTCGATCCGCGCAGTGTTTGCAGCCAGCCACGTGAGCGAGACCCACAGTTCAAGCGATTCCTGGTCGGGCGGATTCGCATTCGTAAAATGGTCGGAACGATACAATCCTGCAAATCCAAGTTCTTCCACCAATCGGACGATTTTTTGCCAGCGCGGCCATGTCAATCCGTTCTGGCCTTCTATCATGATCGCGACTTCAAGCATTCAAGCCTCCAAAGTTCATTTGCACAAGTTCGTCAATGCCAGCCATTCACCATCCTGCTTGGGATGCCTGGCAATTGTTAATCTACCGCTGTCCACCAATCGACCGATTGCACGCAGCGTCAATTCGTTTGCCCATCCGAATAACCGGCTCACATCCCGCGCTTGTCCCGCCCCCACAGACTCAAAAAGATACTCAAGCAATTTACTACGCGCTTCTGATTCACTGATCCGGCGCGCCTGTTGTGGCAGCTCAGGGTAATGCCGTGCCGTGATGCCATATATGAAGGCATACTTCCAAGATCCGGCTTCGGCGATGCCAATCGGCAGGATCTTGAAATCCATTTGCAAGTCTTCCAGCGCGCGGTTCCACTCGGACTCTTTTGCACTTGTCATGCGCGCCGCTTTTCGAAGTGAAATGGAATCCAAAGCGCCTTCTTTTAACAAGGCATCGTATATATTCTTGGCCGATAAAGTAAGGCGGCCTTCTTCATAAGCGAGCAGGTGGTCCTCTTCAGGGGAGCCATAGTTCTCAGAGAGCGCATAGAAATAGGGTGCGGCCTCCAGTGAGATCATCGTCGCCTTACGCCGCAGGATTTTGCCATAATACCAAATGCGCTTTGGGAGCGCATCGTCCTTCCAGCCCCACGTGATATGACCGGGGTCATCGTGTTTATCGGACACAGGCCGGTTGCCGGCAACTGCCGTCCACAAACTGGGCAGGTCGATGCCTTTGATGGGCCAGAAAAACACAAAGCCGCGCTGGTTGACATACGAGAGCGCCCTGGCTTGGGACGAAAGCGGCTTGGCGGGCGGAAGATGAAAAGTTCGCAAGCGATGTGCATTGAATCGTTTCAGGTCGATGATGGGCACGCCGCGATTTTAGCCCATGAAGGTTTAATTTGCAAACAAACGTTATAATTCTGCCTGTTTTACGTCCTTTGGAAAGGAAAGTATGAATCCTGACCTTCGCATCTTCCAAAATTTGGAGTTTCTGAGCTACGCCGCCGCGCAGCTCTTTTTCGACCAGGCGGAACAGTCGATCAAGGATCGTGGTCGTTTTCTTGTTGCTCTCACCGGTGGCAGTACACCGGAGCGTCTTTTCCAATTGCTTGCGCAGGATAAGAGCGGGAAAATTGATTGGAACAAGACACACGCCTTCTGGGGCGACGAACGTTGTGTGCCGCCCGATAACCCGGAATCAAATTATGGAATGGCGCGTGAATTATTGCTGCGCCATGTGAATATTCCGGATGCGAATGTCCATCGTATCCAGGGTGAGCTCGGACCGCTTAAGGCTTCGGAAGATTATGGCCGTGTCCTCGAGCAGTTCGCATCTCCTCCATCCCGATGGCCGCGCTTCGATTTGGTGCTCCTTGGCATGGGCGAAGACGGTCATACCGCATCGCTCTTCCCCGGCTCGCCGGTGGAAACCCATGGGCCGACGGAGGCAGTCACCGCCCATTACCAGGACCGTCCCGCCGAGCGCGTGACACTTACGCCGCCCGTCTTCAATACGGCCAGATTGGTTCTCTTTATGCTTGTCGGCGGGAACAAGGCATTAACATTGAGCAAGGTATTGAGTGACACCCATCAGCCTCAGCTTTATCCGGCGCAGCGAATTGGGCCGGAAGATGGAAAACTGATCTGGCTGGTTGACCAGGCCGCCGCAAGTAAGCTGCCAAAGAAAAGAGCGTAAGGCAGGATGGTATCTTGCCATCAATTGCAAAGCGTTTTCTTCATCATGGTTAGCGATGTCATCCCCAATGTCACCACAATGCAAAGCAGGTTCGCTTTCAGCACATATGAACTTTGTTAAAGATTAATAAGAAGCGTAAGTTTTATGGAAGTGAACACGGCAATAGTTCGATTAATCCAATTCGGAGGTAGCGAGTTATGGAACTTGCAATAATCGGTTTAGGCAAGATGGGTTTGAATATGCTCACCCGGCTGGTGCGCGGTGGCCATCGAGTCGTCGGATTTGCACGCACGGAAGACTCCGTTCAGGCAGCCGTTAAAAATGGCGCACAAGGCGCACATTCTTTGGAAGAAGCAGTCGGCAAGCTCAAAGCGCCGCGGGTTGTATGGGTAATGGTACCCGCAGGGCAAACCACAGATGATATGATCGAGAAATTATCGAAACTTCTTGTAAAGGGCGACACGGTGATCGATGGCGGCAACTCGAACTACAAGGACACGCTCCGCCATGCCGCGCTGTTGGAAGGAAAAGGGATCGATTTTCTAGACTGCGGTACGAGCGGCGGGGTGTGGGGCCTGGCCGAAGGCTACAGCCTGATGGTCGGCGGCAAAGCCGAAATCGCGGAAAAGATGCGTCCCATCTTTGAGACGCTGGCACCCGCGCCGGATAAAGGCTGGGGATATGTCGGTCCGCATGGTGCCGGCCATTATGTGAAAATGGTCCACAACGGCATTGAGTATGGCATGATGCAGGCCCTGGCGGAGGGCTTCAATATAATGAAAGCCAAACAGGAGTTTGGCTTGGACCTGGCTCAGATCTCGGAGATCTGGCGTTATGGGAGCGTCGTGCGCTCATGGCTGCTCGACTTGACAGCCCTGGCCTTGAAAGCGGACCCCACCCTTTCGGACATCCAGCCCTGGGTGGCGGATTCTGGTGAAGGCCGCTGGACCGTCGCAGAGGCAATCGATCACGATGTACCCGCGCCCATCATTACCCTGGCTCTTCAGATGCGATTCGTCAGCCGGGATGACGAGAATTATTCGGCCCGCTTATTATCGGCGATGCGCAACCAGTTCGGCGGTCATGCAGTCAAGAAGACAGATTAGGTTTGATCCATATAAATTACTTATCTCTATTCCATATTAGGTGCAGATATGAATTCTAGCCTGCCGACTTCAATAATTATCTTTGGCGCTTCGGGCGATCTTACCCAGCGAAAATTAATGCCGTCGTTGTTCAATCTCTATCGCAAAGGACGGCTGCCGAAACAATTCCGGATCGTAGGCTCCGGTAACACAACCTTCACCGACGAGCAGTTCCGCAGCCATTTGGCGGAAGGGTTAAAGCAGTTTGCCTCGTTCGAATATAAAGAGGATGAATGGGCTGCTTTTGCGCCCAACCTCGCCTACCACCAGGGACGTTATACCGACCTGGCTGATTTCAAGAAGCTGAGTGAAAACCTTGGCAAATGGGAAAATGGCACCGCTCAGCGTCTGTACTATATGGCGACGCCGCCGGGATTATTTACCAACATTATCGATCTCCTTGGCCTCACCGGCCAGTTGCACGAGAACGGCGGGTGGCGGCGGGTGGTCATTGAGAAGCCGTTCGGTACCGACCTGGCATCCGCACACAACCTGAATCAACAGATCCACAAGACCCTGGGTGAGAATCAAATTTATCGCATCGACCATTACCTGGGAAAAGAGACCGTGCAGAATATATTGGTGACGCGTTTTGCGAATACCATCTTTGAACCGCTCTGGAACCGTAACTACATCGACCATGTCGAGATCACTGTCTCCGAACAAGTCGGGGTGGAACATCGCGCCGGTTACTACGACTCGGTCGGTGTTTTGCGCGATATGTTCCAGAACCACCTGTTGCAACTCGTCTCGCTGGTGGCTATGGAACCGCCGGCCTCGTTCAAGGCTGATGCGCTGCGTAACGAGAAGGTCAAAGTATTGAGCTCCATCCAGCCGATCGAGGATGAGAACATCGCACTCAACACCGTACGCGGGCAATATGAAGGCTATCGTCAGGAAGAGGGTGTCAAGCCCAATTCCACCACGCCCACGTATGGGGCAGTCCGGCTGCAAATTGATAATTGGCGCTGGCAGGATGTTCCTTTCTACCTTCGTTCGGGCAAGTGCCTGAAAGAGAAGGTGTCACAGATAACGATAGAATTCAAGCAGCCGCCCCACCTGCTTTTTCCTCATACGGATAGTAACATGAGCCCCAACGTCCTTGTGCTTTATCTCCAACCGGATGAGGGCATTCATTGGCGCTTTGAGGCCAAGGTACCCGATACGGCCGCCGATATGCGTTCCGTTGATATGGAATTCCACTATGCGGATTCCTTCGGTCAGACATCAATCCCCGAATCGTACGAACGCCTGCTTTTGGATGCCTTGCAGGGCGATGCTTCGCTCTTCACCCGCGCCGATGAAGTGGAGACAGCCTGGTCGCTGGTTGACCCGATCCTGCAATCATGGGAATCAAACGAGACTCCCCCATTGACGTTCTACAAACCTGACACGTGGGGGCCGTCCGAAGCCGACTCCATGCTTGCCCGCGACGGTCGGACCTGGATGCAGGACGTCGCCAGGCAAATGCTGGAAACTTAACTCTTATTTACTCACGACCCTCCTCACCCCATCGGTGGGGAGTTTTTTGTTAATACGGATGTTATGCGCTATCCTCGCCGGTCGGGTGCAGCGGATGTTCGGCAGCGTGAGTGCCAAGCAAACATTCAAACGCCTCCATAAAATTGTCGCCATCATAGATAAAACTTCTTGCGCTCTTACCTGCCCACTTTTTTACGCGCCAATGATTGAGTACCGGGGAATAAAACAGGGTGCGGTTCTCCATGCTCAAGTGAATGGCTTCACCCCATTGCACAAGGGCTTCCTTGATTATTTCCACATTGCCTCCTTTCGAGATACTTCACTCATTTTGTGATCTATTGAATATAGCATTTTATCGTTTAACAACCAACGGCAAAGCTTAATAATCACAAAGAAGTCCGACCGTAGCGGGAGCATCTATCTATAATGAGGGACAAGTCATCTATTTATTAAAATTACAAATAAGATACTCAATGGCAATATCAGCAACTAATCCCCGCAAAGTGCGTAAATCCACACTAGAGGCAAACGCATTTCATCACAGCCTCCCGTAAAGTCCCTACAGGGTACTGCATAATTACAAGGTACTGTGTTCTTCGGTATCTAAACTAATTTTTTGTTTTTTACCCTATAAATGATGAAAAAAAGCTTACAAAGTACTGTGAAGCGATAGCGGAGCAGTAGAGATTTATGCAAGAAGCAGAAAAAACAGACTATCCTATCCTTCTGACCAGGGTAAAGACTCTCCCAGAGTCGGAGGTGGGATTTCGATGGATGGATATATCATTCGATCATAAATGATACCGAGGAGAAACAAAAAATGAAAAACATGAGGTTTATCACGATCTTTATACTCCTGGCGCTGAGCTTGTTCCTAAGTGCCTGTGGAGTGGGGACCACCGCGACCCCCACGCCGGCTGCCATTGCCACGGTCAAGGCCGATAACGTCATTATCTCTGAGGGACGGGTGGAACCCATCCACTACGCGGACATCGCCTTGAATACCAGCGGGCTGGTCAGCGAAGTATTAAGCAAGGAAGGCGATCAGGTCACAGCCGGACAGGTGATCGCACGATTGCAAAACGGTCAGGCGCAAACACTTGAGACCGCACAGGCCAATGCTCTTCATCAGTTGACCGTGGCCTACCAGGCCGTGCGCGACTCGCAGTTCAAGCTTGACAATTTCGATATCCCCGGCGATTTTACAGGGATGACCCCACCGCAGGCCGTTCAGATGACCCTTGACCAATTGAATACAGCGCGCGATGCCTTCGAACCCTATAAGAACCTCAGTGACCGGCAGTTGAAACTGACGGCTTCGGAAGAAGACAACGGCCTTATCAAGAACCTGGCCAAACAGACCAAGAAGCGCATGGACGATGCCTGGGAGAAATATCGCAAGGCCGTCATGTGGATGGATCTGGATTCCGCTGTGGAAACCTCCAAGGCGCAGCTCGCACAGGCTCAGAAAGATTACGACAACCTGCAGGATCCGTCCTTTGCGGAAGATACCGCCGGTACACGCGCCGCTCTGGCAAATGCCGAAGTGCGTGCCCCGTTTGCTGGTACCTTGACCAACCTGGACCTCAAGGTCGGTGAGTTTGCCGCTTCCGGTACGCCCGTTCTAACGGTCGCTGATCTGTCAAGCTGGGTCGTTAAGACTACCGACCTGACGGAAATCGATGTGGTTAATCTGAGTGAAGGCCAGGCAGTGGACCTCACACTGGATGCCCTTCCGAACGTTACCCTTAAAGGGAATATCCTTTCGATCGCCCAGAACTATACCGAAAAACAAGGCGACATTGTCTACAAAGTGACTGTCCTGTTGACCGATAATAATCCCGCCATACGCTGGGGCATGACTGCCCAGGTTAAGTTTCCGATCCAGAAGTGATTCCATCCTTGAAAGTGTAATAAATCCTAGAAAGAGGTACCATGGTTTCACTTCCGTTCCTTAAAAAAAATAATGAATCCCCCGTTGAAACCGGGAGGGTTGATGGAAGTTCCATCATCGAATTGCGCAACGTCCAAAAGTCGTACAAGACTGCCGTCGGCGATTATCCGGCCCTTAAAGGCATCGAACTGAACATCAATGCCGGGGAGTTCGTCAGCATTATCGGCAAGTCGGGCAGCGGCAAGACCACCCTGATCAACATGATCACCGGCATTGACCGCCCCACTTCGGGCGAAGTGTGGGTCAACAATACGGCTGTGCATAAATTGAGCGAAAACCAGATGGCGCGTTGGCGCGGCAAGAACCTGGGGATCGTTTTCCAGTTCTTCCAGCTGCTGCCGATGATCTCGGTGATCGAGAATATCATGCTGCCGATGGATTTCTGTAATTCCTATCCGATGCGCGAACGCGAAAAGCGCGCCCTGCACCTGCTCGACCTGGTTGGCCTGGCGGATCATGCCTACAAACTTCCATCCGCTCTTTCAGGCGGACAGCAGCAGCGTGTGGCCATTGCGCGCGCCCTGGCGAACGACCCGCCGCTTGTCATTGCGGATGAGCCAACGGGCAACCTTGATTCAAAGACGGCCGAGTCGGTCTTCACGCTCTTCAATGAGCTGGTAGCCCAGGGCAAAACGATCATCATCGTCACGCATGACAGCGGCCTCGCCAAACGCACGGAGCGCACCGCACTGATCACCGACGGCGAGATCGTCAACGAATATGTGGTTAAAGCACTGCCCACGCTCACTCCTGCTCAGTTGCTGGCAGCCTCGCGTAAAGTCAAACCGCTTGAATTTTCACCGGGTGCCATGATTCTGGCGGAAGGCAGGAATAACGATAACTTTTACATTATTTCAAAAGGCACGGTGGAAGTGGTATTACCGCGCCCCAATCAGTCGGACGTGATTGCTCTCCAGCTCGGTCCGGGTAAATATTTCGGTGAGATGGAATTTTTCCACGATCCAAAGAACAGGGCCTCGATCCGCGCTTCGGAAAGTACCGCAGTGGAAGTCTTGGCCTTGGATTACGAGACACTGACCGCCCTGCTTAAGGAGTCCGGGCCGACCCTCGAGGCCCTTCGTCAAGCTGCCGATCAGCATGAGCAGGAAAACCTTGATAAACGAGGTGTAGCACAATGAGCAGCCGCTGGAAGAAAGTCTGGGCGGATTTCTGGAGCAACAAGACCCGCACCATTCTGACCATTCTCACGATTGCAGTCGGCGTGTTCGCAGTAGGGATTGTTAACAACATCGGCCTGCTCATGTCCCGCGATATGGATACGGACTTCCTTTCGGCCAATCCTCCCGAGGCCCACATATACGCGTCGCCGTTGGACGATGATCTGGTGAAGATTGCAGGCAAGGTGCCGGGTGTAAAAGCAGTGGAAGGCCGTACCGAGACCAACGTACAACTGGTCATGCCGGATGGACGCTTGATCTCCACCCAGGTGACCTCCGTCAAAACACCCGACGCTTTGAAGGTTGGCATCCTCAAACCCGCCGATCCAAAAGACAAAACCTTGCCTGTGCTTATCGATAAAGAGGCTTTGCTCGACCGTTCTGCCGGTGCACTCGGTATTAAACCGGGTGATACGATCACATTTAAGCTGAGCGATGGTAAACTCCGCCAGCTGCGCGTGGGCGGTTTTATACACGACGTGACGGGATTCCCTTATTCCATGGCAGATTATGTAACTGCCTATGTAACATCGAATACGATGGAATGGCTGGGCGGTCCATCGAACTTTACCCAGTTATCCATGAGTGTTACCGAGAACCCCACCGACCAGAAGCATGTAGAAGCTGTCGCACAGGCAGTTTCCGATCGTCTGAAGGATGGTGGAAGCACGGTTTCCTATATTGACGTATATGAGCCAGGCCATTACTACGCCTGGAGCGTGACCCAGGGCGTCATGTTTGTATTAAGTATCCTTGGCTGGTTGACGGTCATGTTGAGTGCCTTCTTGATCGTAAACACCGTCACTTCCCTGATGACTCAGCAGACCCGCCAGATCGGTATCATGAAAGCCACGGGGGCCAGCACCGGCCAGCTTGTGGGAATGTATATTGTCCTGATCCTGTCTTTCGGCCTGGTTTCGTTGATGATCTCCATACCGTTGGCCGCTTCAAGGGGTTATGCCCTCGTTGGAAGCATGGCAGCCTGGTTGGGTTTTGACCAGGGACCGCTCAAAATCTATCCTGAGACCGTCATTCAACAGACCTTTGTAGCCCTGGTTGTTCCTTTGTTGGCGGCTATATATCCCCTGATGCGGAGCGTTCGCATCACGGTCCGTGAAGCCTTCAACGATTACGGGCTGGGTGGAAATGCAAAACCAAAGACTTCCTCTACTAATAGAAGGAGCATCCTTCTCCCCCGCCCGATTCTTATTTCTTTACGGAACACGTTCCGGCGCAAGTCGCGTCTTGCTCTTACTTTGTTCACGCTGATTTTAGGCGGTGCCATCTTCATCGCGGTTTTTAACTTGTGGGCTTCATTCGATAAGACAATGCAGGATATTCAAGGTTATTTCCTGGCTGATATTAATGTGTCGCTCGACCACGCCTATAGTTATGATAAAGTGGCCGCCATGGCGGAATCGGTTCCCGGCGTGACAAGTGCAGAAGGTTGGTTGGAGATCAGCGGCACTTTATTATCTGCCAACAAAGACGATGCCGGCACTCAGATTCTTTTTGTTGCGCCTCCTTCTAATTCAACGTTGATCAAACCCATCATGTCGCAAGGACGCTGGCTGACTCCGGGAGATGAGGATGCAGTCGTCGTCGGTAACCAATTGCTAAAGATCAGGCCCGACCTGAAAGTCGGCGATTGGCTGACGATCAAGATTAATGGGACGGAATACAAATGGCAAGTGATCGGTTTCTACCAGCTCACGGGTAACGTGAACCCTCCGCTAATTTACACGAACTACGAATATATCAGCCGCCTGACGGATCAACCCGGTCAGGTCTATTCCTTGCGTGTGATAACTGCCGGGCACACGGCCGCCAGCCAGAAGGTCATAAATGATCGGCTGCAGGCGCTCTTCGATGCGAACGGCATTAAGGTGACTTCCATGCAGACGAGCACCGAATGGGCCGCGCAACAGAAATCGCAGACGGATGTGTTGGTATATTTCCTGCTTTTCATGGCCATCCTCATCGCAATCGTGGGCGGCCTGGGCTTGACCGGCACCATGAGCATCAACGTCCTGGAGCGGACGCGCGAGATCGGCGTGATGCGCGCCATCGGCGCCTCGAACCTCGACATCCAGGGCATTGTGCTCGTCGAAGGGATGATCATCGGATTGATAAGTTGGGCGGTCAGCATACTGCTGTCGTTCCCGATCACGAATGTGCTGGCGTTCGGCGTGGGTACATGCAATTATGCAGTCGCCGATGCCCCCGGTATATGATTTCAAGGGCATCCTCGTCTGGCTGCTCGGCATCCTGTTCATCGGTGCAGTGGCCAGTGCCTTACCCGCCCACCGCGCCTCCAGCTTGACAGTTCGAGATACCCTGGCCTATGAGTAAATCGATCATCGATCCTCGGTAAAGTAATCCAAAAAATGACGTGTGGGGCGTACGCCCCACACGTCATTTTTTGGACATCTTTTGCCCCACGCTTTTTTAGCGTGGGGCAAAAGTATAAAGGATAACCATGTCGAACAAACGGATCGAAACGACAACCTCCCGAACCGCAGAATGGACCTGCCTATCGCGGGCGATGTCGTCGCTCGAGGAAAACGACTGCTATAGAAGCGACGATACGGTCGCGCTGCAGCTTATGCCTACTCGTATAAGATTTATATTTGGCAACCCTCTGGTCAGGAAATATATTTATAGACGTATTCCGGCAAAGGGCATGTATGAATATGTCATCGCCCGAACCAAGTACATGGATTCAATCTTCAAAGAAGCACTCATGCAGCGTTTCGACCAGATTCTGATCTTGGGCGCGGGGTTCGACACGCGCGCCTTGCGCTTTCAGGAACTCAGCGAAAAGACGAATATATTCGAGCTGGATGCCCCCACCACCCAACAGGCAAAAATTGCCCAGTATCACAAACGCGGCTTGACGATTCCGCCAAACCTGATGTTCGTTCCGATCGACTTTGATAAGGAATCCCTCTCAGCAAAACTCGAGGAAGCCGGTTTTGAGAGGCATAAAAGGAGTCTCTTCGTCCTGGAAGGACTGCTCATGTACCTGCAGCCCGGGTCTGTGGATGAGACCTTCCGCATCATCCAGGGTTTTGCCGGGGCGGGCAGCCAGGTTGTCTTCGACCATGTGTATTCGTCGGTGCTTCGTCATGAGCAGCTTTACGATGACGAAAGAAAGATCGTAGATCAAACATCGAAGGCGGGTGAGCAATGGACTTTTGGCATCGAGAAGGGCGTCATCGAACAGTTTTTATCCCCTTATGGTTTAAGATTATGTGAGCAGCGTGATGCCCCGCAGTTGGAGCAGATGTACTTTACAGACCCACCTGGCAAAGTAGTGGGACATGTAAACGGCACTCACTGCCTGGTAAGAGCCGAAAAAATATAAAACCTGATAACTCTATCTCGTCACAGCGAATATATGGACCGCCTGTTGCTTGCCCTTAAAAAGCACGGGGCCCAGACCTTCTGATCGAATACTTTCCGACAGACCCTGGCATGTATTCTCATCGATCAGTATCGGGCGGCCAGCGATCTTGGTGTGCCCTTCGATGCGCGAAGCAAGGTTGACCGTATCTCCAACACAGGTATAAGTGGCGCGGTGTTGGGTGCCTGTATATCCTGCGATCATCTGTCCCGACGCGATCCCAATCCCGATTTTAACCTCCGCCCTTTTCAACGCGGCCTGCTCCACATTGAAGACCGCCAGGTTATCCACCATGTCCAGCGCAGCCAGCACCGCGCGTTCGCGGTGGTCCTTTACATGGATGGGTGCCCCAAAGACAGCCATCAACCCGTCTCCCACCATCTGGTTGAGCGTGCCTCCATGACTGGCGATGGCATCGAACATCAAGGCAAAATAATTATTGAGCAGTTCGATGGTGTCCGCCGGTTCCTGGCTTTCGGCAATCGTGGTGAACGAGCGGATATCTGCAAACATGGCAGTGGCGTCCACGTATTTACCGCCGAGCGCGAATCCGCTCTTCATCAATTCTTCAGCCACTTCGGGGGTCGCAAATGTGCGGAATAGTTTTCTTTGTTGGTCGCGCAGTCGTTTCTTTTCCAGACTGGCATTGACCCGCGCCCGCAATAAGATCGGGTTGAGCGGCTTTGTCAGGTAGTCTTCCGCACCCATCTCGATGCATTTGACCACCCGGTCAAGCTCGTCGGAAGCCGAGGTCATGATCACGGGCACGTCGCGCAGATTTGAGTCTTGCAGCAGCGCCTCGAGTACCTGGAAACCGTTCATGTGCGGCATATCGATATCGAGCAGCACCAGGTCGTAGGGTTTGGCGTGCAGCATATCCATGGCGATCTTGCCGTCTTCGGCCAGCTCAACTTCGTGTCCCTGTTGTTCGAGGCCGTGTGCGAGCAATAAACGATTGACCCTGTTATCATCGACGACCAGTAAATGACCCGGCTCGTGTGCGGGATTCATACCCTTAATTCCTTCAACTCATTGGCGGCCGATGCATACACCTTTTCCAGGGTTTCCAGCCGCCCGCCGATCTCGTTCAGTTTATTTTCCCTGCTTAGCATTTCCAATTCCCTGGCCAGTTCGGAAAGATGGTTCGCTCCAAATGTGGCGCTGTTCGATTTGAACGAGTGGGCCGCACGTCTGAACACTTCTGCATCGTTGGAAGCCAGGGAGGACTTCATATCCTTGATAAGCTGGGGGGTATCTTCCAGGTAGGTATCGATCAACTCTCCAATGAAGTCGGCGCCGGACATCTGTTTCAGTTCTTCGAATGTGTTCACATCAATTTCAGTAAGTGGCATGGATTCCTCCAACGGTTAAAGTTACTTTTTCCTCGCCTGCTTGCCTGCCATCTTTTTAGCAACTGCTTTTCTGGCAGCCGTTTTCCTCAAATTCTTCACTGGCCTTTTTGATGCCGGTTTTGGAACAGTTCGCCTGGCGGAACTGCTTTTTACGTCCTTCGATGTCTTTTTTCTTCCTAAAACTGCATTCTCTTTCTTTAAACTCGTGGAAGGCGCGGACTGATTGAATTTTTCCAAAGCGCCCACCAGTTCGAGCACACGGATGGGTTTGGAAATATAGTCGTCCATCCCAGCCGCCAGGCACATCTCACGATCGCCCTGCATGGCATTGGCTGTCATGGCAATGATGGCCGGCTGGACCAGCTTGTTCAGTTTTCGTATGGCGCGGGTTGCATCCAGGCCGTCCATCTCGGGCATCTGCACGTCCATCAGGATGACATCGTAGGTCTGTCGCTCAACAGATTCAATGGCTTCCAGCCCATTCGAGGCAATGTCTGCACGGTACCCCATTTGTTCCAACAGTCGCAAAGCCAGTTTCTGGTTCACGGCATTATCTTCGGCCAGCAAAATACGGAGGGGGTGCTTCTTCGCCAGCTCCGTATCCAGTACTGCTTTAACAGGCTCGGCTTCGGGCGAGGTGCCGTGTCTCGTGAATATTCCGACCAGCACGTCGAACAGGCTGGATGGCTTGAGAGGTTTGGTCAAGTAAGCGGCGAATTCCAAATCGCCGGCATTGATTTCACGGCGGCCCAGGGAGGTAAGCAGAATGATCGGAAAAGCTTTTATCCCCTTGAGTTTGCGGATTTGCCGTGTTAACACCACGCCATCCATTTCAGGCATTTGCATGTCAAGGATGGCAAGATCGAATTCATCCTTATGTTGCAGCCATCCCAATGCTTCCCTTGGCGATTCGGTCTCGCGTGCGCCAGCAGGCCCCATTTTTCGGTCTGGAGCTTCAAGATACGGCGATTGGTCGCATTGTCGTCGACGATCAGCACTCGTTTATTCTGCAAAGCTGGTTGAATGCCGCTGATATCACGTGCCGTCTTGCGGACTGCCGCCGTCGCGATCTCGGCTTCGATGATGAATGAGAAGATCGAGCCTCTCCCCGCTCCCGCCGATTCGGCCCACATGCTGCCGCCCATCATTTCGGCGAGACGTTTGCTGATGGCCAGGCCCAGGCCCGTCCCCCCATACTTGCGTGTGGTGGACGAATCGGCCTGGCTGAACGATTCAAAAAGCCTGCTCATGCGGTTGGCAGGGATTCCTATGCCCGTATCTCTGACCGAGAATAGCAGCTCATTCTCGGCTTTGCCCTTCTTGACCGATAGCACGACCTCACCTTTTTCGGTGAATTTGACAGCATTGCTCAGCAGATTCAGCAGGATCTGTCGCAGTCGTGTCACGTCACCACGCACACCGGCCGGCACGTCATCGTCGAAAAGATAAGCCAGGTCGAGGTCTTTTTCTACGGCCCGCCCGGCTACCAGGTCCAGTGCAGATTCGACACACTCGCGCAATTCGAAAGGCTGGTGCTCCAGTTCCATTTTTCCGGCTTCGATCTTGCTGAAATCGAGGATGTCATTGATGATCGCCAGCAGCGCATCGCCAGAGTTGCGGATGGTTTCGGCATAATCGCGCTGCTCTTTGTTAAGATTGGTATCCATCAACAGGCCACTCATGCCGATCACGGCATTCATCGGCGTGCGGATCTCGTGACTCATGGTTGCCAGGAACGAGCTCTTGGCTTCATTGGCCGATTCTGCTGCTGCCTTGGCCTGCTGACCTTCGGAGAACAACTGCGCGTTCTGAATGGCGATGGCAGCCTGCCTCGCCAGGCCGGTTAAGAAATTAAGGTCGTTGTCGTTGAACGGATCGGCAGACCTCCAGACAGCCATCATGCCGGTTACCTGGTCGCCTGTTAATAAGGGTGCAGCCATCAGGCGTTCCACAATGACTTCTTCCGTACCGGGTATTAGCATGGTACGAGGATCCTCTGATGTGTTATTGATGAATTCAGCCCGTCCTTGCTGCGCCAGCGTTCCAATAATCCCCTCTCCGAGTTGGATCAGGTCGGATTTTATCGCCTCAGCCACGTCACCTAACGCCGTGATGGCCCGCATTGACTTTTGATCCACCTCCATCAGATATACCGCGCTGGTATCCGCGGAGAGTAATTGCTTGGCACGTTCGGCGATCTTCTCCAGGACGACCGCCGGCTCGAGTGAAGAGGAGATTTCCCGGCCTACCTCGGCCAAGGCGGACATCTCATTGGCACGGCGTTGTGTTTCCAAATAAAGCCGGGCGCTCTCGATGGCAATTGCCGTCTGTCGTGCCACGCTGACCAGGAAATCCAGTTCGGCTTGTGTAAAGAGTCCTTGAGGCTGATCCCGCCACACCATGATCTCACCGATCGTCTGGCCGCGCGAGATCAACGGCGCGCCCATTAAACATTCCGGAATTTCTTCTTCCACGGCTGTACCCGGTATGTGGATCATACGTGGATCAAGTTCGGGATGGTTGACGAATTCGGCGATCCCGCTTTGCAATATATACCCGATAAGCCCCTGTCCCGGTTGGATGGTCAGGCTTTTCATCTCGGTCTTGTATTTTCCAAGGGATACTTCGGTCCTGAAAATATTCCCTTCAGGTTCGCGCAGCGTGATCAAAAGATCGCGGACTTTCATAATATTCATGGCATGTGTCCCGATCCGCTCCAGGACGGGTTGAAGTTCACGCGAGGTGGCGATATCGCTGCCGATCTCGGCTAATGTGGTCATCTCTTGCGCCCGACGTTGAGTCTCCGCATGCAGTTGCGCCGTGCGGATGGCAGCTCCTGCGTTGGCTGCGATCGTGGTCAACAAGCGCAGGTCATCCTGGTCGAAGGCGTTTTCGTGAGTTGTAGATTGGACGCTAATCACGCCAATGGCCTGCCGGCCCGCCATGATCGGGACTCCCAGATAAGACTGTGCTTCCTTACCGACCGGCTTGGTTCCCAGTTCGGCCCGGCGCTTTTCAATTTCCCGGTTTATCAATAAAGGTTCAGCAGTGTCGATGATCCTGCTGGTCAGGCCTTCGCCGAATTGAAGGGAGGTGAATTCTTCGCCATGTTGATAGGGGAAATGGATCACATTCGCCTGCCGGTCCAGCAGGGCTATGTAAACGATATCCGCCTCGAAGGTCTCGCCCATCTGCTTGCCGATCAGTTGGATCATGGCATCCGCGTCCGTTTCGGTCACCAGGGCATTGCTGACCGTGTTGATGACCGCCAGTTCTGCCGCCCGTTGGCGTTCGGCCTCGAACAAGCGTGCATTTTCGAGAGCAATGCCCATGCTGCCGGCCAGCGTTTGCAGCAGGCGTACGTCCGATTCAGAGAAGGCATTCTCTTCTTCAAGGTTTTGGAGACTAAAATAACCATTTACTTGCGGGCCGATGCCAAAAGGCACGAACAAAAGGGACTTGGGCGCCATAGTACCTGGGACGGTCGATAACCCAAATTCCTTGCCGCGCTCGATCGCATTCTCGTTGATCAAAACCGGTTGATGAGTGGAGATCAATCGTTTGATCAATAGGCTGAAGGGCAATTCTTCATCAATGAAGACCCTTTTATCATCGTCGAAAATGTAGGGAACCTTTGCCCTTTGCTTTTGATGATCGAAAGTGCTGATGATAACAGCCTGTGCGTCGAAGACTTCACGGATCTTGTCACCCACCAGATCGTAGATCGCCTGCATCTCCAGCTTGGAGGCCAGGCCTTCCTGCACACTGTTGATGATTGCCAGTTCCGCGGCGCGCTGGTCTGTCTCTTTCAGCAGCCGTTGTGTCTCGTCGAACAGGCGGGCATTCTCCAAAGCAACGCTCATACTGTTAGCGAGAGTCTGCAAGAGCCGCAGGTCGGTTTCCGTAAAGGCGTTTTCGCGGTCGACGTTTTGCAGCGAAATGACGCCGGTTGCTTCTCCTCCCACCAACATCGGAACATCCAGCCTGGCTTTTATATCCTCACCTGCCAGCACGGGGGTATGTTCACCGAGTATCTCTTCCTCCCGCTGGATCAGGTTCTCATTGATCATCACCGGTTGGCGTGTCTTGATAACGTGACCGGTAATGCCTCCAATAGGCCGCGGGTCTGTGAAGTAGCGTACTCCTTTTTCATAGTTGTACGCGAAATTAGAAATATTGGTATTTTTATCGTAGGTTACGATCAGGATGCTCTGTGCGTTGAATATGTCGCGGATCTTGTCGCCCACCAGGTCGTAGATGGCTTGCATCTCGAGCTTGGAGGCCAGGCCTTCTTGTACGCTATTAATAATGGCAAGCTCGGCTGCGCGCTGTTCGGTTTCTTTGAGAAGGCGCTGGGTCTCATCGAAGAGCCGCGCGTTCTCGAGCGCCACGCTCATACTATTGGCGAGGGTTGTCAACAGTCGCAAGTCCGATTCGGTAAAGGCATTCTCCCGGTCCATATTGGCAACGGAAATTACGCCCTTGGCTTCATCGCCTACCAGCAGGGGCGACCAAATGGCCGATTTGATCCTTTCACTCGGATCGCCGACCAGGTTGGTAGAACCGACATCGATGGATCGCTTACCAAAGTCTTGATTGACCATCAAAGGCCGGCGGGTGCGCATTACGAAAGGACCGAAACCATTTTCGTCGTGTGTAATTGGATCCTGTTTATAACGCTGGCCTTTTTCTATTATATAAGGATAATATTCGGTCGCGCCCTGACGGTCGTAGATCATGATGACGGCCGATTGAGCGTTGAATACGTCGCGTATTTTGTCGCCCACCAGATCGTAGATCGCCTGCATATCGAGCTTGGAAGCCAGTCCTTCCTGCACGCTGTTGATAATGGCAAGCTCGGCTGCGCGCTGCTCGGTTTCTTTGAGGAGCCGCTGGGTTTCATCAAAAAGCCGCCGCGTTCTCGAGCGCCACACCCATCGAGGCTGCTATTGTCCGCATCAGGCGGACACTCGATTTGTCGAAGGCGTCCTCGCGCTCATAATTCTCGACGGAGATGCCGCCGATCACTTTGTCACCGGAGATGATCGGGACATTCGCCAGCGACTTGGAGATTTCAGTCCCGGGTACGTTGATCAACCCATATTTGACGCTTATTTCCGTCGTTTTTCCGTAAACCGGCAGATGGTCTTGCTGCACCTGGCGGAACAACGCACTTGGCTCCATGGGTTGGATCGTAAGTCGCTGCCCATGCTCGAATTCATATAAATAATGAATACGGTCGGACTGTTCGTCATATAAGCGGATTCCGATTTCATCGGTGTTTAATATGGCGCGCAGTTTATCTCCAACCAGGTCTACGATGGCCTGCAGTTCCAATTTGGAGGCCAATCCCTGTTGGATGGAATTGATGATCTCCAGCTCGGAGACTCGCTGACGGGTCTCTTCGAGCGCGCGTGCCCGGCTGAGGGCATTGGCGATATGTTGGGCTACGAAGGTCAGGATCTGTTCGTCTTGGTCGGTGTAGCCTATACCCTCCGAATAACTTTGGACACCCAGTGCCCCGAGCACCTTCTCCCCGACGGTAAGCGGGACGAATATTGCATCGTTCGATAAGGTCCCAATAATTTCCAACTCTCCGCTTTTTATGAGCGGTGCGAAGTCGCGCGCCCCATGCAGGCTTTTACCGGTATGCATTACATAAGAAGTGGTGCCTTTGTCTTTTTTATATAACTCGGGTATCCACGTTGATTCATCGACGTCTTTCTCATCGATGTGGTAAGGCCAGCTCAAGAGGCCAGTTTGTTCGTCGTACGTGGCAATGAAAAAGTTTCCGGCAAACATCAGTTCGCCGACGATACCGTGCAGCCTTTTATAGAATTCCTGCAAATCGGTCACGGAGCTGGCAGCTTCGGCGATCTTATATAAAGCGGCCTGTATTTTTTCGTTGCGCTGATATTCTTCTTCGCGTTCTGCAAGCCGCGCTTCCAGCTCCGCGATAGTCTTATGGTCATCAATCATAAAACTCTCCTACGTTTCCCAGAACCGACCCGGTAATGCGAAAAAGCAGGATGGAGGCAGCCAGCATGGTGAGCGCGTTGACCATCCCTGATATTTTAATATGCGGTAGTTTACATTTTTGGTAGGATTTCGTCAATAGACTAAGTAATTATCTCAAAAGGTATTTTGGGCAAGTCTGCGATACCAAAGCATAGTGCAAGCGAATTGAAAGAGTGCCAGATAGTTTTTCGCTTTCTTCTCGTAACGGATCAACAGACCACGACATTTCGATAACCATGCTAACGTTCTTTCCACGACCCATCGCCGAGCAGGATACTTTTTTTACCCTTGCTCAATTTCTCTTCCCCAATCCGGCGGATGTGCCCGGTGTAATGGTATTTCTCCACTGCGGCCTTACCCGTTGGATTATCGTAGCCTTTGTCCAGGCAAAGATTTTGGGGCTTCTTCTTCGTCGGTGTGGGTCGCTGGACAATAATGGCTTCGAGGGTCTTCTCCAGCAATTTCATGTCTGGCACATTGGCCCCGGCCATGATGATCGAAAGCGGACCCCATGGCGATCGGTCAGGATGCTCTTTTTGCGCCTTTTTTGGCTCGATCCGGTAGGATTCGGTTCCACTTCATCGCCGCCCAAGCGCGCCTTGCCCATCATGCCATCAGCAGCCTGCCACTCCCAATCCACCAAACCCAAGTCGTCACATTCTTCCACCAGCAGCGCCCAGATTTTCGGAAACAATCCTACTTCAACCCAATGTTGAAAGGTACGATGCAGAGTGGCATCGTCCCCATACACCCGCGGAATATGATTCCATTGACAACTGGTACGGATCCGGAAGATGATCGCATCCACCACATTGCGCGGGTGGATGCGCGGTCTGCCGGTTTCTTTGGGTGGATCCATTTCAAGAATGAGAGGTTCCATGCGCTTCCATAACTCATCAGGTACTTCCCAAATGGTTGGCAAAGCCTTCTTTTTCTTCATCGGTTTGTCCTTTGTCGAGACCCAAATTATAGGCTTTCAAAGGGTTTTGAGATAGTTACTAAGGTAATACCAACCAATCGTGTGTGGCGTGTTCGATGACGGAATCGGTGAACGTCATCGCGCCATTTCCGGGTTCTCGTTGTCGCCGATCCGGTGTAGGAGGTTTGATTCAATATAAAGATGAACGCGTTTGTGTTCATCCTCATTCAGAATGATATGTTCATAATAATCAAACTACCATAGGTCCAACACACCGTTGTATTTTGCCGCAATTTTACGTGTTACTGACATTTTATAAGCGCCAATTGATCCTCGTTGTGATCCAGCCGTCGGGATCACTTGTTTATGCCTGTCGGTAGGGGCGACCCATTGGGTCGCCCCTAATTCTGTTTCGGAAAATGATCCGGGATCGCGCACCAACATTCGCACGTGATCTCGGCCTTCTCCGAATATTGCATTTCGGTTTTGATAATCTCACTGAAAAAACACAACCGTCCCTGCGTAACAATGTGATGAAATATACGCCGGGCGACGTGTAATCATACCCATTCAAGCGAATGGAATGGCGATTGAATTTTTTCGGGGTCAAATCTCATTTTTCCTTATCAATCGGGGCACCCGGGTTGGCAGGACATGATATGTCATGGACACAATGGACTCATTTTTGCTTGACAACAGAACATCTGTTCTGTATACTGATTAATGCATTTATAAGGCATCCACTCATGTTTAATAATCTTGCTATCAGTCCTCACCTTGCAACATTTTATTACCAAGACCAACTTCCTTTCACCATACCCTCTGAGCGTATTCGTTCCTCTTTGTTCCTCATAACGAATCCACCATGTCATCGTAACTCTATTCCATATTTAGACAGACTACACGAAGGAGGATTTGAACCTGATTTGAATTATTTTTCAATACCGACAATCAGTATTGCATCTGAGAAAGGCTCGAACTTCAAAGTACTGCGAAATCATCTAAACCAATATCTCGTTTTACTCAAGAAGCAGCAAAGTTGGACAGCGCACAACTCCCCTGCCCTTAAGGGGAGGGTTGAACCTCAATTGAATGGATTTTCAATACTGGAGAAAGCATTCGAACTTGATTCGTTCCGGTTGCGCAGTGCTCTAAATCTGCACTATTTAACATCATTCACCAATTACCTAAGCACACAATCCCCGATTACCCAATTCCTCGTTCCCGAATATCGAGTTACGAATATCCAATCTCGCACTTCGCACACCGGATTTCACACTTATCTTTCACAACAAGAAGTATAATTTTGCCACTCATGCCTACACGATCCAACGAAACTTGGCTTTCCGACCTCCGCGCCGATGGCGAAGCGCGCGAAACCGCTTTAACAGACCTGCGTGAAGTCATTCAGCATGGTCTGCCCTATGCCCTCTCGCGCTGGCTCTCTCCCGATAGCCCACTTTTTGAGCCGCTTGTCGAAGAAGTCACACAGGAGACCCTCCTGCGCGTCCTTGACCAGATGAATACCTTTGAAGGACGCAGCATGTTCACCACCTGGGTGCAGAAGATCGCCGTCCGCATCGCCTTGACGGACCTGCGCCGCAAACGCTGGCAGGATTCCTCCCTCGATGAAATGGTGGATAACGAAGAGACGCCGCCTCCCCCCCGCCTCATGGCCGACCGTTCGCCCGGCCCCGAGGCCCTCGCCGAACAGACCGATATGGTAGACCACATCCGCCATATCCTGGAGCAGGAGCTGACACCCAAACAGCGCGAGGCGCTCATACTTCTGGGCATTCAGGACGTCCCACTTGAAGAAGCCGCCCGGCGTATGAAGACCAACCGCAATGCTCTCTATAAACTTCTCCACGATGCCCGCTTGCGCCTCAAGCAGCGGCTGATCGCCGAAGGCATTAATCCAAATGAAGTTTTATCTACTTTTGCACAAAAGTAAGGCTTCTCATATTGCGGTAAGATTCGGTACAGGCTGTACATCAAAGGTGTTGCATGAACATAAAAGAGTTATTCCAGCATATCGCTTCCCACCTCAGGAAAGACCATCGCCAGCTTCCAGACGAAGCTGTTGAAAGATTTTTAGGCATCCTGGAAGAGGTACGCCTGGACGAAATGCCGTGCAGCCAGGTATATGCTCGTCTGGACGAATATGTCGAGAAGGAAATACACGGCGAAGACGCGACCCTGCTCATGCCGCTCCTCAAGGAACATCTAGACTTGTGTCCCGATTGCTGTGAAGAATACGAAACTCTTTTGAAAGTTCTTGAAGAATCATCCCGGCGGACCTGAAAGTCCGCCGGTTTTGTCACTAATGCTCAATATCTTACTCTTTCGGGGGCTTCGCGAAGCACTCTAGAGGAGGGGCCCTCGAAAAATATAAAGACATGCAAACTATTACCTGGTTAATGTTCCGTATCGAATAATTTCTCCCCCGCTCGAATGGCAACCTTCAGCCGGTTCTCGAAGGGCGTGAGTGGGCACGACCAGTGATCGTTATAAGCGCAATACGGGTTATACGCCACGTTGAAATCCACCAGGAACCGGCCACCCGGTAAAACTTCAGGCTCCAGATAGCGCCCCGCTGGATAAGTTTCTTTTCCAGCCAGTGAATCGACAAACGGCAGGAAGAATCCGTTTGGTCCCTCATAGATGGTCAATTCTGCATCCTGGCCGTCGGCCTTGAATTTGATCCGGCTGTGCCGGAAGTAAACCTGCACATCGCCGGTGGACGTTTGCATTTCGATCCGTTCCTTTTTGGGCAGCTCCTCGGCCTTCACCTCGAGCCGCAGTTCCGGGTTCTCCGGGAAATAATTCAATCCCTGGAAGTTGCTTTTCTGGTCTCGCGTCAACGGGCTCTGGGGATGCTCTCGAAAGAAGTCGTCTTTTTCATTGCGAAACGCTTCGAGTTCGCTCATGCTTCCTCCATTTTTTTATTCCACAGAATAGACCTCGAGAAGGTATAATAACTTACATCTGCTTGAAACTTCGCTTATTTTGTATATTTTTATCCAGAGGGTCACCTGAATGTCAACTGCTCAAAAGATCGTGATGATCGTCGAAGATGAGCCCGATGCGGCTGAACTCTTCGCCGAGATGATGCGCCTCAACGGCTTCCGGGTCATCAAGACATACTCCAGCACGCCTGCCATGGGTCTGATTATGCAGGAAAAACCTGATCTCATCCTCCTCGACATTATGATGCCAGAAATTTCCGGCCTTGATATATTACGTTCCATGCGCAGCAATCCCGACCTGGCCTTGATCCCGGTGGTGGTTATTTCTGCACGTGCCACCCCCACCGATATTCAAAACGGCCTGGACGCGGGTGCCTCTATCTACCTCACGAAACCGGTCAGCTATATGGATTTGAAAAATGCGGTTGACGGTCTCCTTCAAGGCAAATAGGCGGGATGGGTCATCTACGCGCCTTTCTTGCTTCCGAGCTTCCCACTCCCTTCCAGGATGCGATCCAGGCTGCAACGACTGGCCTGCGTAAAAACCTGGGAAACGATTTGATACGCTGGGTACCCGTTCATAACGTTCATCTAACCCTCATATTTCTGGGCGATATTTCTTCGTCTAGTTTGGACTTGATCAAGCAAATGATGACGGTGGAAGCCGCACAGGTCCGGGCCTTCGAAATACAAATCGAAGGACTCGGCTCTTATCCGAACTCGCGCCGGCCACGCGTTCTTTGGGTCGGTCTTAATGCCCCGGTCACCCTCACCTATTTGCAGCACGCCCTCGAGGTAGCTGCCGCCCGTTTGGGATACGCACCGGAAGACCGCGAGTTTTCCCCTCACCTGACGATTGGCCGCGTCCGTCAAAACGTCTCCGCCGCCGACCAGCAAAAGATCCGCGACGCCCTGGAAGACACGCAGGTCGGCAACCTGGGTACGGTTTGCGTGGATGGGGTACACTTGTTCAAGAGCGACTTGCAGCCCACCGGTTCCCTGTACACCAAGCTATTCTCGGCTCCGCTCCTGAAAGCCTGACGTTCTAACCGGAGGACGTATCCCATCGGCATCGTTTCATTCATTAGAGATTGTTTTCCAAAGAGCCGCACGGCTCATCCCATTATGAGGTGATTTCTGAACGCACTTGATATAGCTCATACCATCGTCAACTCACTCGAAGACAAAAAAGGCGAGGACATCCTCCTGCTCGACATCAAAGACATCGCATCCTTTACCGACTACTTCGTCCTGTGCACCGGCACCAGCGACCGTATGCTCAGCGCCCTCGCAGACGCCTCCATCGATGCCGTGCATCAAACACACCGCAAGAAGGGTAAGATACAAGGAGAGGCGCGCGAAGGCTGGGTCGTTGTTGACTATGGGGATGTAGTCGTGCATCTCTTCTCGCCCGACCAGCGCGATTACTACGACCTGGAAGAGTTGTGGCAGGATGGAAAAGTGTTGTTGAGGGTGCAGTAACGACCCATCTAACGGTAAAGAACACGATCTAATTTCCGGGTATGGATCAATCGTCATCACAGCGACTGCGTGAAGTCGCTCTTTTATTCCTGAAGCTCGGATCGACTTCCTTTGGCGGCCCCGCTGCCCACATCGCCTTGATGCACCTGGAGATCGTGGAGCGGCGCAAATGGCTCGATGACCAGGAATTCCTCGACCTGCTCGGCGCAACGAATATAATACCCGGCCCCAACTCGACCGAAATGGCCATCCATATCGGCTACTTGCAAGCCGGTTTGCCCGGGTTAATCACAGCCGGAGTTTGCTTTATCACCCCGGCCATGCTGATCGTTCTGGCCCTGGCCTGGACTTATGTCAGGTTTGGTTCGACGCCGCAGGCTCAATGGCTGTTGTACGGCATAAAGCCGGTGGTCATTGCCATCATCGCCCAGGCCATCTGGAACCTGGGTAGGAAAGCCGCAAAGAATTGGCTCCTTGCTGTTGCCGGTCTCCTCATCCTGGTCCTTTATTTCTTTTTTAACATTAACGAACTCGTTTTGCTGTTTGGAGGCGGATTGATAATCATGGCCCTCGCGAATCTCCGGGCCATGAAAGGAAAGAACCTTAAAAGCCTGCTTTTCCCGCCTCTCTTCGAATTTAATTCCCTGCCTGTTTCTGCACTTGCCGCCGTCCCTTACAACCTGCCATTATTATTCCTTACGTTCTTGAAGATCGGCGCGATCTTGTATGGAAGCGGCTACGTTTTGATCGCCTTTTTACGTGCAGACTTCGTGACCCGTCTCGGATGGCTTACCGACAGGCAGTTGATCGATGCGATCGCGGTCGGTCAGATCACCCCCGGCCCACTCTTTACCTCCGCAACCTTTGTCGGCTATCTCCTCGGCGGTGTGCCAGGCGCGCTTTTGGCAACTTTTGGCATTTTCCTGCCTTCCTTTATATTTGTCGCCATTTCGAATCCCTTGATTCCAAAGATGCGTAACTCCGTATGGGTGGGCAGCTTTCTGGATGGGATCAACATCGCATCGTTGAGCTTGATGACCGCCGTAACTTTTCAATTGGGTTCCGCATCCTTGATCGACCTGCCGACGATCTTGATCGCTCTGATTTCCCTGGGGGTGCTGTTGCGATTCAAAATCAATCCCACCTGGCTGATCGCAGGCGGGGCATTAACAGGTCTTCTTTTCTCGGTAGTTCGATAATCTTTACTGTTTCGATGTCATTGGCGGGGGGCTAAAGGAAGACGCGACGATCTCTATATGGGGTCATAATTTTGTTAGGTAATTTTCTCCACTTTATTATTAGAATTCTTTTTCGCCATTCACCCGCTTGCCTGAAGCGTGTGGCCGATTGTGAAACTCACAGGGCAATTCCACGTAGAAATAAGGGGTATGCTTCAGTTTAGATATTGCTTCCCCACGTCAGGAGTCATTCATGAGCAATTCAGCCGCCATCGAAGTTATCAACCTGCACCGCTCCTTCGGCGAGACCAAAGCCGTACAAGGCATCAGCTTTGAGGTGAGCCAGGGTGAGATTTTCAGCCTGTTGGGGCCGAACGGTGCAGGAAAGACAACCACAATTTCCATGCTCTCCTGCTTGTTACGCCCCGACCAGGGCGATGCCCGGGTTATGGGGCATTCCATCAGCTCCGATCCCAATGGGGTCAAGACCGTATTAGGTGTTGTGCCTCAGGAGATTGCCTTATATGAGGACCTGACCGCCCGCGAGAACCTGAACTTTTGGGGAAAAATGTACGGCCTGCGCCGCGCATCACTCAAGGCGCGCGTGGACGAGGTGTTGGATATCATCGGTCTGCGTGACCGCGCCAACGAGCGTGTGGGCAAATATTCGGGCGGGATGAAGCGCCGCGTCAACATCGGCGTGGCGCTCCTGCATAAGCCCAAAGTCATTTATATGGATGAGCCTACCGTCGGGATCGACCCGCAATCGCGGCGCAACATCCTCGATAGCGTGGTCAGCCTGAAGGACCAGGGCATGACCGTGTTATACACCACTCACTATATGGAAGAGGCCCAGGAGTTGTCCAACCACATCGCCATCATGGATCACGGCAAACTGATGGCTTATGGTACTCACGAGGAATTGGTGAAACTGGTGGGACAGCAGACGCGCATCGACCTGATCCTGAATGTGGATGCCAACCGGGTGCTGGATATCTGGCAGACACTTGAAGGGGTCACTCGCGTTTCGTCCGAAGATGGGAAGATCAGCGTGCTGGTGGAAGACAGCAACCTGGTTCTGCCCCGCCTGTTCGAATCGGCAGCAAAACTATCCGCTCGTATTACCTCCGTCGATATCCAGGAGCCGAACCTCGAAGCCGTATTCCTGCATCTAACCGGCCGCGCCCTGCGCGATTGAAGAAGACTCCATGAAAGCAATAGACATTGCACTTAAGGATATGACCCGTTCCTTCCGCAGCGCCTTCGCGGTTATTTTTATGTTCGGTATTCCGTTGTTGGTGACGGGCATGTTCTATTTCATGTTCGGCAATATCGCCAGCAACGGCGACTTCAACCTGCCGCGCACAAAAGTCGTCATTGCAAACCTGGACGAGGGCGGCCCCAAATTTCAGGTCAATACCAAGAACATCCCCGGCGGTAAGGATGCCCATACGATGGGTCAATTGATCGTCGGCATCCTGCAAAGCGAGAAGATGTCGGATCTGATCGAGGTCTCGCTCGTCCCGAATGAAGAGTCGGCCCGCGCCGCCGTTGACAGCCAGGCGGCCCAGGTGGCTCTCATTATCCCAGCGGATTTCTCCAAACAGTTCGCAGATGTTAATGGAAAAGCCGTCATTGAGTTCTATCAGGATCCTACCCTGACCATTGGTCCATCCATCATCCGCTCGATCCTCAATCGCTTCATGAATGGGATGTCGAGCGTGAAGATCGCCGTAAATGTATTCCTCGACGAAGCCGATCCAAAGGATGATGCGCTGGCCGGTCAGGTGGTGGATGAATATCTCCACATCTCCCTTGCCCAGAACGATGATCCAGAGAAAGCGCTGCTCGATATACGTTCTCCGGCCAGTACTGCGCCGGTAGATCGTTCAACTGAAACTTCCAACACTCTGCTTCGCATCATCGGTCCCATTATGGCGGGGATGATGGTCTTTTATGCTTTTTACACAGGTACATCAACCGCCCAGAGCATCCTCAAGGAGGAGGAAGAACGCACCCTGCCGCGCCTCTTTACGACGCCCACCTCGCAAGCTACCATACTTACCGGTAAGTTCCTGGCCGTCTTCATGACCGTCCTGGTACAGATCATCGTCCTGATTATCGCTTCCAATTTGATCTTTGGCATCCGTTGGGGCGAATACACACCGGTGGCCCTGATCGCAGCGGGCACCGTATTCAGCGCTTCTTCATTTGGCATCTTCGTAAATTCGTTTCTGAAGAGCACCCGGCAAGGCGGTGCGGTCTTTGGAGGTGTCTTGACTGTGACCGGTATGCTCGGCATGATCAGTATTTTCGCCTCGGGCTCGCCTACTGCCGCTGTCATGAGCGATACGGTTTCCTTGCTGGTTCCTCAAGGCTGGGCCGTGCGCGGCCTGCAGCAAGCAATGAATGGCCAACCGCTGGCGAGTATCCTGATCTCCTTTCTGGGGCTGCTCGCCTGGAGCGTAGTTTTCTTCACCGTCGGCGTTTTGCGCTTCAACAAGCGCTACATATAGGAAGACATTATGATCCGCATTCTCGATATTGCTTTCAAAGACCTGCTGCAGTTCACCCGCGACTTAAAGACCTTCATCTTCCTGGTGTTCATGCCGGTCATTTTTACATTACTGTTTGGGTTTGCTTTTGGCGGGTTTAGCAGCGCGGCCGATCCGCGCCTGTCGGTAGGTTATATGAACCAGGATGATCGCTGGATCAGCCAGGAACTGCACGATCTATTGGCAAATTCGGAGACCATCCGGCTGGACGAAAATGCCTTCCGCTCCCCTTCGGACCTGGAGGAGCTGGTTGCTGATGGGAAGCTGCCGGCCGCAATTATCGTACCGGCCGGATATAGCCAGGCCATGCTGGAGGGCAGAGACCCGAAGCTGATCCTGATCGGCAATACGACCACCCCGGCCGGGACAACCATCGAAGCCGAAGTCATGGCAACCGCTTTCCGTTTGGATAGCGCTGTGCGCACCGCAACCATCATGGATGAAACCATCGGTGACCGTGCATCGTTCGACTATGCTTTCAAGAAAGCCATCGAGGCCTGGAAAGATCCGCCAATTGCAGTCAATGAAATAACCAGCCCTTCCGTAAAACATGTCAGCGACCAGGCCTCGTCGCTGGCTCATACCTCGCCCGGTATGATGCTCCAGTTCGCCATTGCCGGTCTGCTCACCGCAGCCCAGATCATCGTCACCGAGCGAAAATCGCGCACACTGCAGCGCCTGCTTACTACGGCCACGTGCCGCATACATATTTTGCTCGGACATTACCTGGCGATCTTCATCATGATCTTCACCGAGCTGGTGCTGTTAATTCTATTTGGTCAGTTTCTCCTGAAAGTGGATTACCTTCGCCTGCCGGGCGCCACCTTCCTGGTGGCTTTCAGTGCCGCCCTATGCATCGCGGCCATGGGTCTGCTCATTGGTATCCTGGCTAAGACTGCGGAACAGGCGATTGCATTTTCACTGATCCCCATGTTCACATTTTCCGGTTTAGGTGGGGCCTGGGTGCCGCTGGAGGTCACCAGCCCGGCCTTCCAGGTCATCGGACATCTCTCTCCCGTAGCCTGGGCAATGGATGGATTTCAGAATATAAACCTGCGCGGGCTCGGGTTTGGTTCTGTGCTGCTCCCCGCGGGCGCTCTGGCCGTTTATGCCGTGATATTTTTTACCCTGGCTGTTTGGAGGCTGAACGCCTCTGAAGAAAAATAATAATGCATCCATATCAACTCATGGCCCTATCGTAGGGCATCCGAAAAAATGGATGTGTGCGACGCATGCGTCGCACACATCCATTTTTTCAATCTCCTTCGTCCCAGGCTGAAAGCGTGGGACGAAGGTGTGAGTAAATACATACAAATCCAACCTTTCTGATACCCCAACATATAAGAAGCAAAAACATCCCGCAGGGTTTCTCTGCGGGATGTCTCCTATATCTTTCTACTTTCTTTCTTACTTTTCAAATATCCATTTATCTACTTCGCGTTTCCAATCTACCAGTTCTTCTTTCTTGAACCACAACGCGACTTCTTTTTCTCCGTTCGCCGGCTCGTCGGACGCGTGCGTCAGGTTGCGGCCGACTTCCAACGCGAAGTCGTGACGGAGTGTGCCGGGTGCAGCCTCGGTCGGACGTGTGGCACCCATCGTCTGTCGCACCGCCGCGACCGCATTCGGGCCTTCCCACACCATCGCCATCACCGGGGCGGATGTAATATACGAGATCAAGCCATCATAGAACGGCTTGCCTTTATGAATGGCGTAATGTGTCTCGGCCAGTTCTTTGCTGACCTGCATGAATTTAGCGGCAACCAGCCGGAGTCCGCGGCGCTCGAGGCGTGAAATGACTTCCCCGGTCAATCCGCGCTGGACGCCGTCTGGTTTTACAAGCACAAGCGTTCTTTCCACAATTTCCTCCAGGGATACAAAATAATGGGGCGACTGGCTGGTCGCCCCACCTTACTATCGAAGCAATTCTTCCGCTTTGGTGTATGCGTCCAATGCTTCCTGCAGCAGGTTGGCCCGCATATACGCGTCGCCCAAAGCCTGCCAGATGGCCACCTCCACCGGATAGCGATAGAGAGCATCCCGTAGATCGCGAATGATCTCTTCCAGCGATTTACCCTTGCGAATCAGTTTGCCGTAAATATCCAGAGAGGCAGCAATATTGCCGCGGCCCAATTCGGCCTGGGCATTCTCGAGGGTAGAAAGCGCAGGAGACTGTACACTTTTTGGTGGAGCACTAACCGGCTTGGAAGGCACGACTTTAGCAGGAGCAGGACGTGGACGCTCACTTACTCTCTGTTCGATCTGTTGAACAGGTTTCTCAGGCGGAGCCGGGGCCTCCATCTCTACCACCGGTTCTGGAACCTCAGGTTCTTCGATGGGCTGCCTGGTCTCAACGGGCTGCCAATCAGCAGGACCCGCTTTTTCGATGACATCGGGCTCCGGTTCGATTTCAGATTTTAACCAGAGAGGCACGTCATCTGAAGAGGCTGCAGAGGAGGGAGCAGCCGTCTCTTCTTTATCGAGACTGGCCAGCCAATCAGGCAAGTCAACTGAGCCTCCCGATTCTGACGAAGAATCCTGGGGAACCGCGGGTTCCTGCCGGGCAGGTTCTGTTGAAGTTCCATGCAGCCAATCGGGTACGTCTTCCATCGAAGATTGTTTGACGGGTTTTGGGCCGAGGTCATTTAACCAATCGGGCGTTTCAAGATCGTCCATGATTGGCGGCTTATCATTTGAGTCCTCGGCAGCAAAACCCGCAAAGACATCCTGGCCTTTGAGTCCGCTCTTCCAGTCGGGAGTTTCCTGCGAGTCTTGTTTGTCAGTTTCGGTGGTTTCCAGGTTTCGAAGCCAACTGCCCGTCAAATCGTCTGCGGCTGGGATGACTGGCGCCTCAGGCTCAGGTGCCTGTTCGCCAATCTCCTTGGCTTTATCCACCCATTGAGGTGCCACATCTGTGCGCGCATTCGGATCGGTCACTAATTCTTCGGGCTTGGCCCCATGCTTCGAAGCCAGGCTTTCCAACCAGGCCATGGCATCGTCCTGTTCCTGGGCTGTGGTGCCAAGGGAACCCAGATTCCCGGAAGGTTCCGGAACCTGAACCGGATGTGTCTGTATTGTGGGACCGGCGGCAGAAGGCTTGGGTTCGATCGGTGCAGGTGCAGCGGTCCGGTTTGTCTTTGCGATTGGCGTTTCGAGATCACTATCAAAATCTTTCAGCCAATCTGGTGTTTCTTCCTTATTGGAAGATTCCGGTTGCGGCGCAAGCGGCGGTTCGGCTCTAAGGCTGTTCAGCCAATCTGCCTGAGCCGGACTTTCAGATTCCTTCTGAGGTTTTGACGCAGAAATTTGTTCATCAAGCTCCTGCCCGCCAAGGTTCTTAAGCCAATCCGGTGTATCGTTACCTGGGGTCTCTTTTGAAGAAGGAGATGCTGCGGCAGGTTGTTCACCGCCTAGGTTTCGTAACCAATCTGGCGTATCCGTGGAGTAAAGCGGGCTGTCCGAAGAAGATGGGGCAGGTTGCGATGTCGTCTGTGGTTCTTCTGCCGGGGCTAACGCCTTAACCCAATCGGGCAAATCGCCCTTGACTGCACCGGAGCCGGAGGCATCGGCAGTCGATGAATCATCCTCATCAAGTATTGAAGATTGACCTTCTTGAAATTCACCCGAGGAGTTATTCCAGCCGGCCTGGCGCAGAAAGTCGGGGATATCTTCCTGGCCGCCATGTGCGGTCGCATCCGAACCGACTGCCGCAGGTTGAGCTCCAGAAAGATGAGAAGCGGCGCCTGTGTAAGGATTTCCGCTGTCAGTAGGTGAAGCGGCTTCCAACCATTTGGGTTGACCAGAGCTGCGGCTGATGCCGGTCGAATCAGTCTCCAATCCGATACCCAGCACACTGCTGGCATCCATGGGCTGGCCGGCATATTCAAGGTGTTCCAGATTTATCACATTATCTGCAACAGTCTCGGTATGGAACAGGGAATCCTGGGTGAATGCCGCATAGGGGTCCAGTTCATTGACGCGGTTACGGTATTCCTGTATGGAATCCGCACGTGGAGTGCCGGGTAAGATCTCAACCATCAGGCGGTTGGCATCCAGACAGTACGGATAGCCCTTGAGTAATTCGTTACAAATGTCGGTTGCCTCGGCTTTTTGCCCGTTGCGAAAATAAGCTTTGGCAAGCAGCAATTGCATGTCGGTTCGTTTTGGGTCATTGCCAAGCACGGCGCGGATTTCTGAAATGGCCTGGTTGTAAAGTTCGCCCTGGACATACATATGCGCGAGCGCAGCACGTGTCAAGCGGATCTTGGGCGGTTCCACGCCGTCACGCCGCCCGAACAAACGCTGGAGTTCCCCCTGAATGGCCGCATTCGATGGCTGGACTTCAAAGGCGCGTTCCATGTGCCAGATGGCTTCATCAAGTTTGTTCTGGTCGTCGGCAATAATGCTCATGCCCACGTGCGATACAAAATCGTCGGGCGCCGCCACCAACACGCGCTGGAAAATGTCAACCGCTTCGTTATAACGCTTGCCCTCCAGGTTGGCCTTGCCCAGCAAACGATAAGTTTCAAGACATTTGGGATAAGACTTGAGGATGTGACGACAATGCGCAATTGCCTCATCGAGCCTTTGTCCATGCTCGATCAGGCCCTCAATTTCGCGATTGTACATCCGCAGGGATACTTTAGCCATAACGTACTCTAAGCTAAGTATGCCCTAATCTTAATAAAACCGCAAGCCTATGCGACATTTCAAGGGCATTTCAATCATAAAAAAGCGGGAGGGGCGGTACGGGCGCAGTGCTGAAGACATGCGCCGCGAGCACGTTTTCGCGCGCTTCGACCTGCTTTTTGGCCGTCATTGGCATGGATTGTGAACAATGGTTCGCCCGCTTCGACCTTATCCCCAACTTTATGGTGGACGATGAACCCGACAGCGTGATCTACGGCGTCAGACTTTTTGGCGCGACCCGCGCCAAGCGCCACTGCCGCTTCACCGACGCGGCGGGCGTCAACCTGGACCAGGTATCCGGTCTGAGGCGCATTCACCACCTCGACGATTTTCGCACTGGGCAGTTTATCGGGATCATCCACAAAAGACACATCCCCGCCTTGCGCCTGGACCAGCACGCGGAACTTCTCGAAAGCGCTTCCATTTAAGATCGCTTTTTCTGCCAAAGCTCGGCCCTTCATCTAAATCTCTGGCTCGTTTCCCAACAACCAGCATGTGTGCACTGACGTGCAGGCAGTGTTCGCGGAAATCCGCCGGACCGCCGCCTTTCAAGGTGTCGATCGCTTCCTTCACTTCGAGCGCGTTACCCACGGCGTGTCCGAGCGGTTGGTTCATATCGGAAAGCAGGCAGATCGTCTTTCGTCCAGCCAGTTCGCCAATTTTCACCATCAAATCGGCCAATTGGTGTGCTTCATCCAGCGTTTCCATGAACGCACCTTTCCCAACTTTGACATCCAGCACAATGGCCTGGGCGCCGCCTGCGATCTTCTTGCTCATAATGGATGAGGCGATCAACGGAATGGATGGCACGGTGCCGGTCACATCCCGCAGCGCATAGAGTTTGCCGTCGGCCGGTGCGAGGTCGAGCGATTGACCGGTGAGCACGATCCCTTTTTCCTTGAGTTGCTGCTTGAATTCGTCCGTGTTCAAATCCACGCGATAGCCGGGGATGGATTCCAGTTTGTCGAGCGTGCCGCCGCTGAAGCCCAGCCCGCGCCCGGACATCTTTCCCACCGGCAGTCCGCAAGCTGCGACCATGGGCAGGACCGCCAGGGTGGTTTTATCGCCGACGCCGCCCGATGAATGTTTATCCACGGCAATGTCCACCACGCCGGTCAAGTCAAGGATGCGGCCTGAGTGAACCATGGCCATCGTCAGATCGGTGGTTTCTTGCGGCGTCATGCCATTCAGCAAGACAGCCATCGCCCAGGCCGAGACCTGATAATCGGGAATATCGCCCTTTACAAAACCCTGTACGAAGAAATTGATTTCTTCTCCGGTGAGTTCCCCTTTTTCGCGTTTCTTAATGATGATGTCTACGGCGCGCATGTGAATCTCCTTACCGATCGATTTTACCGCACACCCACCATCCCTTCGCGCTTTATCTCTTATTGAATGAGTTCTTGATGGATTCAACTCTTCACCAGTTTTTGTCCATCTTTTGTATCCTGCACCGTCCAACCCAGGGCGGCAATCTGGTCACGCAGCCTGTCGGATTCGGACCAATTCTTACCGGTGCGGGCTTGTATGCGTTGGTCTGCCAAAGCCAGGACATCGGCAGAAGGTTTATCTGTCTTCCAGAGACTGGCACATTGTTAACCATTTCCCAGACCTTCGCCGGAATCCCCGCCTCGATCGGCTCAGGCATGCTCAATGAGCCAAGTTCACTAAATCCAAATTTCGCACCTGCAGGATACATCTTCGGCTCACAGTCATGGACAAGGGACACGGAACTTACGCCGCTTACTTCACATTGCCCGGTCTCAAAATCGATGATCAGCCCGGTATGCTCATCGAGTCCCACCGTTGTATTTTCAGCCGGCAGGCTGTTGCACCACACGTTAAAGCGCTCCATTCCGATGAAACAGCGGCTGGTATCCACATCCTCGCCGCCGTCCGCATTGTTCCAGTGCGGTACGAAGGATAAGTGCATGCCAAAATCCGAAAAGAAATTCAAGCCGACCTTGCTGTGAACATCTTCTCCAACTTTGTAGATCTCATAGACTGGGATGGCCCACGCGCCGACCGAGACAGTCGCGGCAGACGCGAACGCCAGCGTTGCACCCAGGCGATGCCGCGCACGCACGATGTCCCAGGCCAGGGAGCCTTGCAGCTGCCGCACCGCGTATGTGGGACTGCCTGGCCCCATGAAAATAAAATTTGCATATAAAAGGGATTTCAGGATGGCGGGTTCATCCGGGCTGAACGGCGTGCCTCGTTTGCGGGCCGGGATCACGTCGATGGTCGGGGTATAGTTTTGCAGGCGGGTTTTCATAAACTCGCCCACACGTCCCGCGACCTGGTGCGAGTTGAGCTCGAAGCCTGCCGGGGTTTCAAGGATCGCGATCCGCAGGGGTTGGGGCAGGGCGCGCGCCAAATTCTCGAAGATGCGCCCACCCGCCATGGAAGTTTCACCTGAACCTAGAAAAGCAATTTGTCCCAGTGTCATGCTGCCTCATTATTTCTTGGAATGGGATACCTTTGAATTATTTCGATGCCGCGTTGAGTTCATCTATTACTTCAAACAATGTTTTATTCTGTGGAATGTCGGACATGGACGAGCCATAATGGGCATAACGAATGAATCCTTGTCCGTCAATAACGGTCACAAGCGGCATGCGGCCCAATTTAAAAATATTGACTTCCTGCATATAGCGCCGCGCTGTTGCGTGGTCAGGATCGGGCAGGCCCACAAAGGGTAGTTTTTGTGCCTGCCAGTATAAGCGAAATGCATTGGGCCCATCCGGTCCAACAGCCAGGATTTCTGCACCGCGATTCGTGAATTGATCATATTCATCCCGTAGGCGCGCTAACTGCGCGCGGCAGTAGGGTCAGAGAAAGCCCCTTAAAAAAGCGAGCACAAGTGGCCGTCCGCGATAATCCGCCAGGCGGATAAGGCGTCCGCGCGTATCTGTCAATTGAAACTCCGGCGCACGTTCACCCGGATCGAGCAGATCAGTCATTGATCAATTCTCTGGCTTTATCCCATATTTGGTCGAACATTTTAACCGTCAATTTTCCCGTCAGGGTGTTTTGCTGGCTGGGGTGATAGGAACACAGCAGCCAGGTATCAGAGTTCAGTTTGTAAACGGCTCCGTGAGCAAAGACCATGGATTCGGGACGTTTAACTGTTTGAAGTTTCAAGTCGGCTTTAGGAAAATAAACACGCACGATCCTTTCGAATGCAATTCGACCCAGGGCTACGATAACCTTTGGTTTCAGCAGTTCTATTTCGCGTTCAAGATATGGCTGGCAGTTATTGAGTTCTTCTGATGTGGGTTTATTGCCCGGCGGCGCACAGCGTCCGCTGGCGGTGATGTACATATCCTGCAGGGTCAACCCATCCTCGCGACGGGTGGATTCGGGTTGACTGGCAAAACCTGCACGGTACAGGGCGGGATACATAAAACCGCCGGAGCCATCGCCGGTAAATTGACGTCCGGTGCGGTTCGAACCATGTGCTCCGGGTGCGAGACCGACAACCAGCACGCGGTGAGTTTTATGATCGCCAAACCCAGGTACCGGCTTGCCCCAATAATCCCAATCCTGATAAGCTTTGCGTTTGGTCCGTGCAACTTCTTCGCGCCAGGCAACCAGCCGTGGACATTTACGGCATGCGATGATCTTCTTATTGAGCGTCTCGAAGGCTGCCGATTGTGCGGATATATCGGGGGTCGTCGTCAACCCAGGCGCAAAACCGGACGAGGGTTTCATAACCACATTCTACTTTGAATTTATTCTGATTTGGATTACACTCGCTTTGTCTCAGGAGATTCTTATGAAACCTTTTCGCAAACATGTTGCGATAGCCATCGATGGCGGCGGTATTCGCGGTGTCATCGTGACCAGGGCCCTGACCATGCTCGAGGAAGAGCTCGGGCAGCCTATCTATAAAATCGCGCGCTTGTTTGCGGGTACGTCCACAGGCTCGATCATCTCCGCGGGTCTGGCCACCGGGATGACGGCCGTTAAATTACATGAACTTTATCTGGGGCTCGGCGAGAACATCTTCCGTAAAAGCTGGCGGACATTCTTCTTCCCATTTACCCGTTATCGTTATCCCCAGGAACCTCTGGAAGCAGCCCTTACGCAATCAAATCGGCGATATGAAAATGGGCGATTTTTGGTCGGAAGAGTCGCTCACCCTTACCGACGTCGTGATCACCACGTTTGATGCTCTCACCAACAAGACCTGTTTTATCAAACCCTGGAAACTTCAATACCAGGACTGGCCTGTTGTTAAAGCCGTCCTGGCTTCCAGTTCCGTGCCGACCTACTTTCCAATCGTAGACGGCAGATATATGGATGGTGGAGTCGGTTCCTACTCCAATCCATGCTACTTGGCTGCATATGAGTTATCTTTCTGTCTGGGATGGAAACCGGAGGAGACGACACTCATCAGCCTGGGAACGGGTCGCGGCCCCGATGCTGCCCATCCTAAAAATTTTTCACGTTTCTGGCCCTGGAATTGGCTGGACCCTGTTTTAGATGCCTTCCTCTCTTCGGCCAGTGACCAGCAGGTCCGTGTCGTGGAAACCTTCTTCAAGAAACTTGACTTCCGGCGCTTCCAGGTGGATTTAAGGACTTCGATACCAATGGACGATCCCAGCCGTATCCCTGAGCTTTTGGAATATGGGCAACAAATGGGAAAAATGATCGTGGAGGATCGGGTCGACAGCGCGATTAAGCTCAAACCCGCAAAACCTCGCCGTGAGATGAAATGACCTCCCTTGCGAAAACCGTCCCGCAGGTGTCTTTTTTCCAGGTTGGTTGCGATGTTAAACCGGTAGGACGATGCTGACAAATAGTATAAGCAAAGATTCTACACCTCTCCAAAATTGATCTGATCTGCCCTGTGCCATTCCAGTCAAGAGGAGGATGACATGAAACCATTCCATAAGAACGTAGCAATTGCCATTGACGGAGGCGGGATTCGAGGAGTGATCGTCACAAAAGCGCTCAGCATGCTCGAAAAAGAACTCAACCGGCCACTGCATGATGTATTTCGCCTGACAGCCGGCACATCCACCGGCTCGATTATCGCGGCCGGGTTAGCCAGCGGATTGACCGCTGAACATCTCTACCAGATGTACCTCAGGTTAAGCCAGGATGTCTTCAAGAAAGGTTTTCGCACAGCCTTCTGGTTTCTTTTTAATCACCGGTATTCGCAAGCGCCGCTCGAAAAAGCTTTACATACTTATTTTGGCGATAAAACCGTGGGAGACGTATGGAAGGGAGATCCGCCCACCGATCTCATCCTTACCACCTTCGATACCGTGGAAAATCGTACGCGTTTTGTCAAATCCTTTAAGTCAAAATATAAGAATTGGTCCTTGGTGGATGCAGTCCTGGCATCTACTGCTGCGCCAACCTATTTTCCATCTGTCGATGGCAGTTTTATTGACGGCGGCGTCGGCTCATATAACAATCCGTGTTATCTGGCCGCTTACGAAATTCAATTTATTCTCCCCTGGAAGCTCGAAGAAACCACTCTTATCAGCATCGGCACGGGACGCGATCCTGGCAATATTAAAAAAGGCCAGGTGGATCATTTCCTCCCTATTCAATATATCAACCCGCTGTTAGACGCTTTTATTCACTCGGCGGCGGATGAACAGGTGGACCTCGTCAAAAAGTTATTCAAGAAGCTGGATTTTCGCCGCTTCCAGGTGGATATGGAAGCCCCCATCGCGATGGATGACGACTCTCAAATTCCTTTATTGACCCGTTACGGGGAACAACTTGGAAAAATGATCCTGAACGACGACACAGACCGCGCCCAGCGTATGATCCCCGATAAAATGTCGTCATCTAAAGGATTAACATCGCATCGCCAAACGAGAAAAAGCGGTAGCCCACGCGCTTCGCGATCTCGTACGTCTCAAGGATCTGTTCGCGCTGTGCGAAAGCGCTGACCAGCATGATCAGGGTGGACTTCGGCAGGTGGAAGTTGGTAAGCATGGCATCCACGACTGTGAACCGATAACCTGGCAGGATGAACAGGCTCGTAGAACCGCTGTAAGGTTTGATGGCGTCCCATCCGCCAAGTCCCGCTGATTCGAGGGTCCTCACCGAAGTTGTCCCCACAGCGATCACTCTTCCTCCCAAGCGATGGGTTTCGTTAATAATATCCGCCGTTTCTTGCAGCAACTCGCACCATTCGGTATGGATCTTATGCTTTTCGGGGTTATCTTCCACCACAGGCGCAAACGTATCCAGTCCTACGTGCAAGGTAACATAGGCGATACTGACACCCTGCTCTTGCAGCTCCTTCATTAATCGAGGCGTGAAGTGCAGGCCTGCAGTCGGTGCAGCGGTAGAACCCGGTTGGCGCGCATAGACAGTCTGATAACGTTCGGGGTCGTTCAATTTCTCGTGGATATAGGGTGGAAGAGGAACATTACCCACGCGTGGAAAAAAAGGTTCAACAGGCTGGGTAAACCGGATGCGCCTCTCAGGGCCATTAAACTCTTCGATAATCTCTGCTCGTAGTCCTAAGTCTCTCGACTTCATTGACCCATTTGGGGTTGACGAGTTGTCGGACTCCACGATCAAACCTGTGCCTGCGTGCAGCCCCTTCCCTCCCACTATACATCGCCATGTCAGCTCATCTTCGCGGCGCAGGAGCAATAACTCAACTCGTCCGCCCGTTTCTTTTCTTGCATAGATCCGCGCCGGGATGACTCTGGTTTCATTCAACACCAGCAAATCGCCCTTATGTAGATACTCCCCCACCTGGCGAAAGGTTCGCTGCTCGATCTGGCCTGTATCGCGATGCAAGACCAACAATCGCGATAAATCGCGCGGCTCCACCGGCCTTTGCGCGATAAAAGATTCAGGAAGATCGTAGTCGAAATCGGAAGTTTTCATAAGTCTATATTGGAGACATCACCGAAGTGCCCGGTTTTGACAAAGCGCCCTATTTGCAGGTTGATCGTTTTTGAGAAAAAGGAAGAAATCTGCTAACGGGAATAATTTCAGTAAATAAATGGTAAAAGTCTCCATGTATGCGACCGGTATTCGGAATAATCCGCGTGCATGGTCAGGAGCATTTTCTCCTCGTTCTCGATACGATAATAATACGCGCAGACCGTTACAACGAAAACAATTAATAACACGATCCAATTACCGGTCGCTGCGGCGATTCCGCTCCACACCAATATCATTCCTGAATATCCTGGGTGCCGGATGAGACGATAAGGGCCTTCACGCACAATGACTTGATTCTCAATCACCTTCAGGGTCCGTGTATAGAACCTGCCCAGCACACGTGTAGACCACAAACGCAGGAGCAAACCAAATAAAGCAACCAGTATACCTATCCATCCAATCCAGGCCGGTAGCAGGCCAATCATGAAAAAATTCAGAAGCCACGAGGCGAGCAGCGCAATCACCGAGATAAAATAAGCCATACCGAGAAACCGAGTTGTTCGCTGGTCGAATTCGCCGGGTTCAACACTTTTGACCTCCGCACCCTTGCGGACTCGCCCTTCAAACAAAGAGAAGCCGGCTAAAATAAAATAGCCAAGAAGAGTTGTAATAACCATTTTATTCCTACTTATGAAACAGGCGAACAATGATGTTCAAAAGCACCGTTAACACAACCGATACAAGGATGGATGTAACGATCGGGAAATAAAAGGATCCATTTTTCCCCTCGATGCGAATATCACCCGGCAGGCGGCCTAACGGTAAACCCAGCCTGGCAGCCAGATAGAAACCGCCTCCAAGCAGGATCAAAATAACCCCTCCGATGATCAAATACCTGCCGATATTTTCCATTATGCTGCTTCTCCACTCACTACTTTCTAATCACTATTCTCTATCCATATTTACTCACGCCTTCGTCCTACTCTTTCAGCCTGGGACGAAGAGAATTCCGAAAAAAAGGATATGCACGGGGCATACTGAAATGCACCCAATAAAGTAGACAGAAAAAGAAGGACCCAAAGTGATCTAGTGGAACTGGCACCTACGTTCGAAAGGTGTCAGTTTTGTTGCCAACTGGATCCTTTCATAGTTATAGAAATAGATGTAATCTTCAATCACCTCCTGGGCTTGTTGAAAGGTTTGCAGCTTGGTTCGGTAGATGGCCTCTTCCTTTAAGTGTCCGAAGAAATTCTCCATGGCAGCATTGTCGAGGCAATTGCCAGCCCGAGACATGGATGGAGTAATCCGGCTATCCTGGGTGAGCAGGAAATAGGCCTGGGAACAGTATTGGTGTCCCTGATCGCTGTGGAGTGCCAGTCCAGCAGCCATCGGCTGGCTTTGAAGGGCTTGCTTAAGAGTAGCTGTCACGAGTGCAACCGAGTTTTCTCGGCTAACCTGATGCGAAACAATAAAGCCATCATACAAGTCTTTGATGACCGAGAGGTATAGAGTGCCTTGCTGGGTTTGGATGTAGGTGATGTCAGTCACCCATTTCTGGTTGGGCCGACTGGCCGAGAAGTCCCGCTGCAGCCAATTGGGATAGCGATGAAAATGGGTCTTCTGCTCCGAGCGTTTGTACACCTTGCGTTGCCGAGCTATGGAGCGTAGCCCCAGCTTGCGCATCAGCCGCAAAACCGCCTTGGGATTGATTTTCAAACCATATTTCCGTCTCAGCGCCTGGCTCACCCGTCGATACCCATATACACACCGATTTTGCTGGTAGATAGCTCTTACCAGCTCCATTTTTTCTGCATCCCGATCGGCCTGCCCCATACGCTTGACCCAGGCATAGTACCCCGAACGCGAAACTTCGAAAAAACGGCTCATTTCCTGCACGGCATATTCCTCTCGATAGTGATAGATTACTCGGTAGCGGGCTTCGATTTTGAGAGCGTGCGTAACTCCTCGTGGAATTTTTTTAGCAGTTCATTCTCCATTTCCAAGCGGGCAATATAGGCGGCCTGATCCTGTTTCTTCCGCGGCCTGCCTTTGGGTTTGTGGAAGCCCAATTCGCCTTCTTGGCGATAGACACGGACCCAGTTCGCAATCCGACGCACTTTACTGATCCCCAATCGCTCGGCTATTGCAGTATAGGTCATATGTCCGTCCAAATACAGACGTATCGCCTCGCGTTTGATTTCTAAACTATCTTGTTCCGAAACCTTGATTCCAGTCATAAGAAAAACACCTCCTATTCTATTTTCTCACAAGAGGTGCCTTCTTTTCCTGTCCATTTTTAGGGGTTCAGTTCATACGCCCCGTGCATATCCTTTTTTTCGGTTATTTCGTGCAGGGGCTGTGAGTTATTACCTCTATCCTTCTATATCAAACGAGGTTGTGCGCCTTCGTTATATGGCAAGTTGAGATGTTCATAAGCGGACTTGGTTGCCACACGACCCTGGGGTGTGCGGTCGAGGAATCCCAGCTGCAACAGGTACGGCTCGACCACGTCCATGATGGTGTCCTGTTCCTCGCTGATCGAGGCGGCGATCGTGTTCAGGCCCACCGGCCCACCGTTGTATTTCTCGATGATCGTTTTAAGCACGCGGCGGTCGACATCGTCCAATCCCAGCGGATCTACTTGCAGCAGGTCCAGCGCTTCCTTGGCAACTTTCAAAGTCACCGTCCCGTCTGCACGCACCTGGGCATAATCGCGCACGCGCCGCAAAAGACGCAGTGCGACGCGCGGTGTGCCGCGCGCCCGTCGTCCGATCTCTTCGATGCCGCTTGCTTCCACGGGGACATCCAATAATTTCGCGGCCCTTTTTACAACGGCCTTCATCGCCGCCAGATCGTAATAGTCCAAACGATAGACCGCCCCGAAGCGCGCTCGCAGCGGTGCTGTGACCAGCGCCAGGCGCGTTGTCGCACCCACCACGGTAAAGCGCGGCAGCTTCAACCGGATCGAGCGCGCCGACGGCCCTTTGCCGATAATGATATCGAGCGCAAAATCTTCCATGGCGGGATATAACACTTCTTCGACCGCGCGCCCAAGGCGGTGGACTTCGTCGATGAACAATACATCCCCGGCGCGCAAATTGGTAAGAATGGCAGCCAGGTCACCCGCTCGCTCAATCGCCGGACCCGATGTAACTTTGATATTGACGCCCATCTCATTTGCAACCACATGCGCCAGGGTTGTTTTACCGAGACCGGGCGGGCCATAAAACAAGACGTGATCCAGCGCTTCCTCGCGCTGACGCGCGGCGGCAATCAGAATGCCAAGATTCTCTTTGACCTGATCCTGCCCGATCAATTCCGCCAGCATTTGCGGACGCAGGGCATTATCAACGCGGTCGTCAGGTTTGGCTTCAGGGTCGAGCTGTCTTTGACGCGAGTCGCTCATGTGTTGATTATACACAAAGAAAATCGGTGCGTTCCTAAGATCGACACCGAAATCGATTGTCCATTTGATAAATAAAAGGTATCCAACTCGATGGTATCAGAAATCTCCAGGAAGGAAATTGGACAATTTACGTATTATTCTGTATACTTCAATCTACTTTACGACTCAGATGTGGTTTAGGAGACCGGGAGCATGTTTGGACGTGCGTTCATCAGGTTTATCATCGCTATACTTGCAGGCTTTCTGGCGCTGCATAGTTTATTTTCCAACAGCTCGAGTACATCCGGCACCGTCACCTCGAACAACAACACAGGCTCGGGATGGTTTTTTTTCGGCGGCGGCGGGGGCAGTGGTTGGGATAACAGCGGAAGCAGCAGTGACGGCGGCAGTTGGGATAGTGGAAGCAGCGACAGCGGCAGTTGGGACAGCGGAGGCGGAGATAGCGGCAGTTGGGACGATGGAGGCGGGGATGACGGAAGTTGGTAACCGTTAATCGTCGAATACTCTTATGATCAGGCATTCTTCCGGTTCTTCAGAAATTACCTTTGGTATCATTGCCGTAGTTTTATTATGGCTGTTTAGCGGTATCAGCCCTTATCTCACCGGCATTGTGGCTGTCTGGATCGCGATCTATTTCTTTTCCAGCGGAATGCACGCCTTGAATGCAGGGAACGTTGTGCAAAGGCAGCCGGTCATCCCATCAGCAAACTCAGCACCTGTAACAAACTCACCGACTTTGGCGGAAAAAATGGCTTCTATAAATATCCCACATGATCTTAAATGTCCTTCCTGCGGCGCGATCATCAGGCCAACGGACAGGAAATGCAACTACTGCGGTTCCTCGCTCATCCCATTGATCGACCTGCCACAGCCGGCCAACTTTGGGGATGTACAAGTCGGCCAGTCCGTTCGAGTGACCCACCCAAAACAAGGTGTTTTGACTTTAAAGGTCCTACGCCGTTTATATTACGGCGAGTTGTGGCAGGAGCATAGCGGCCCAAATATCCCCTGGACAACAACCGGCACTTATTTTGTTGGCTTGACTCTCGATCACGATATCTTCCTGCTTAACTGGCAAAGCCGCTTCTTCCTACTGGAATCGCATTCTCCGCTCACAGATATGGAGATCAACCAGAGCTTTGCTCCATATGCGCGCCAGTTTGCCATGTCCCATCAGACAGCGGATGTGCGTTTTAAATATGCAAGTTCAAATTGGCACATCGATGATATTGGCAAGTTCCGTATCGAGTATTGCGATGGGGATGGGGCGCAGATCAGTCCGGGTTCGGTCGGGCGTTTCATCCATGCCAGTAATGACAATACCGTCCTTGTCGTCGAAGACTATCAGTCTGGGGGCAGCGGCGGCTTGGATACTCTTTGGAAGGGCTTTGGTATTAAACAAGCGGATATCGCAACTGCTTGATGTAGCTTTTTATGCACCTCGTAAAATCCGGTTTTATGGAGAGCTAAGATGAACAACAAAACAAACCGTTTCCCCATGAGCTTGCTCGTTATTTTGATCTTGTTGGTGGTTGGACAGGGTCTGTCTTACCTGATAGCCCCCGATTTATGGCGCGGCTTCACAGCCGTCCTGCCGAAGATCCTGAGCATGATCGCCTTCTGGGGGCCGATCATCGTGCTGATCTCATTCGTCTTTGTAACGATTGCCATGCGGATTCTGGGATTTACCTCCATCGAGGAAATTCGCAAAGAGTCCGTGGAGGATAACAATCCCGCTCCCGCCATTATTTTCGTTGGGACGATGATCGCCAGCATTTTGTTCCTAATGGTTGTGATCAAGCCGTAACTACCTTACTGTACTTCGTAAACCACCGAATAAAGATGTGCGCAGAGTGTATGCCCTGCGCACATCTCCATTTCTCAATTTACAATCCTTTGCCTACAGCCTGGGACATGGGCGTAAATAGATACTCTATTTCTTACATCACTTCGACGTCATGCGGGCGGGATTCGGCTAACCCGACTTGTGTCATACGGACGAAGACCGCCTTTTCATACAACTCATCCACGCTGTGCGCATCGCAGTAGCTCATGCCTGATTGCAGTCCCCCGATCATCTGGGCAAACATCTCGCGCGCCGAGCCGCGATATGGAACGGCTGCTTCGACGCCTTCCGAAACGTAATCTTCGATCTCTTCCTGCGTGATCTCGCCCTCGCCTTCGCGGAATTTGCGTGCGACGGTGGCTTGCAGGGAGGCCATGCCGCGCGAGACTTTGTAGCGATGACCCTGGCGCGTCATCAGCAGACCGGGACTTTCATCCGTTCCGGCCAGCAGGCTGCCGATCATTACCGTGGATGCACCGCTCGCCAGGGCTTTGACCATATCGCCCGATTTGCGGATGCCGCCATCCGCGATGATGGGGATCCCCTGCGGTCTCGCAACCGCGGCACAGTCCATCACCGCTGTGAGTTGAGGCACGCCTGCGCCTGCCACGATGCGTGTGATGCAGATCGAGCCTGGTCCCACCCCAACCTTGACGGCATCCACACCCGCATCGATGAGCCTCTGCGTACCCTCTGCGGTCGCCACATTGCCCCCAATGATCTGCGCAGATGGAAATTGTTTGCGCACCGCTTTGATGATGTCGATCTCAAGTTTCGAAATCGCCGTGCGCAATGTCTACAACGATGCAGTCCGCGCCGGCTTCGAGCAGGCGCTCGACGCGCTTGATCTCCGTTGATTTCACCCCCACCGCCGCGCCGACGCTCAACCGGCCGCGTTCATCTTTTACGGCCTTCGGGAACTCGGTCAGTTTCAGGATGTCTTTCATCGTGATCAAGCCCGCCAGCTTCCCGTCCGCGTCGACCAACGGCAATTTCTCGATGCGATGTTCGTGCAAAATTTTCTCGGCCTGTTCGAGCGTGGTATCACGCGGCGCACTGATCACCTTCCGCGTCATGATCTCGGAGAGCTTTTTGCTGTCATCTTGCTCGAAGAGCAGATCGCGCGTGGTGACGATCCCGACCAGGCGGTCGTTTCCATCCAGGATCAGGATACCGCCCGTATAGGTATCTTCAACGATCTTTTTCATCGCTCCCACCGTATGTGAGACGGTCAACGTGATTGGCTTATCTACGATATAAGACTCTGCCCTTTTGACCCGCTCGATTTGCCGAACCTGGTCTTCAATCGACATAAAGCGATGGATGATGCCGATCCCGCCCTCGCGCGCCATCACGATCGCCATCTCGCTTTCGGTCACGGTATCCATGTTGGCAGAGACGATCGGCGCTTGCAGGGTGATCTTTCGCGTCAACTTCGTTTGCGTCGACAACGTGCGCCGCGATGCAACGTCCGAATATTGCGGCACAAGCAGGACGTCGTCATACGTTAAAGCCATATCAGGCAGGATTTTCATGACATTATTCCTCTCTGGGTTTAGAACCTGGCACATTCAATTTTCAATGCGTGATTTTCAAATCACATTTAATGACATAACTTATTCGACCATATAACCTTGCCGATTATATGGCGCGGCGCTTGTCTAGGCAATGCTATAATGACATTGACGAGATTAAATGTCTGACGAATTACGGACCCCAGAATACATGAGGGAAGAAAACCAGCACGAGCCATTGCGAAGACTGCTTCGATGAAGCACACTTTGCTTTAACCGGGTGATCACTCCCGGCATTACCGCAAGGCATATTCAAAACAAGGAGAAGAGCGTGTCTGTCACAATAATTCTCGGAACGCAATGGGGGGATGAGGGCAAAGGGAAAGCCATCGACACCTTTGCCGGCGACTTCGATTTTGTTGCACGCTTCAACGGAGGCAACAATGCCGGGCATACGATCGTCAATGAACTGGGCACCTTCAAGATCCATCTTGTACCCTCCGGCGTATTTTATCCGAAAGTAAAATGTCTGATCGGCGGCGGCGTGGTGATCGACCCGGCCGTGCTTATCGAAGAAATGGATTCCCTGCGCAAGGCCGGGTATCAAATTGGAAAACCGTTTGTTCATCTCGCCGGCGTGCGCATGTGATCATGCCATACCACAAAATCCTGGATGGGCTTTACGAGACGGCCAAAGGGGAGGGCGCAACCGGGACGACGCGCCGCGGCATCGGCCCGACCTATGCAGATAAGATCAGCTACAACGGCATCCGCTGGAGCGATTTTGCGGATAAGGATCTGTTCGCTCAAAAATTACGCATGCAGATGGAGCTGAAGAACAAGATCATCGTTGCGTTGGGCGGCGCAGGGCTTGATTTTGAGAAGGTCCATGACGAATACCTCGGCTTTTATGCCGGAATCAAACCATTTATTACCGAGCTCTTTTCCATGGTACAGGATGGGTTGAAGATCGGGCAAAAAATTCCTGCTCGAACAAGCCATGGGCACTTGCCTTGATCCGGACTGGGGAACCTACCCGTTCGTCACCGGCTCGACGACCCTTGCATCTGCCGCGACAGGCGGACTCGGTATTCCGCCGCGTGCAATCAGCCGCATTATCGGTGTGACCAAGGCCTACACCACGCGCGTCGGCGCGGGCCCCATGCCGACCGAGATCAAGGACGATGCAAATGCCGCCCAGGCGCTCACCGAAGTAGCGGCTACAACCGGACGCATCCGCCGCGGGGGTTGGTTCGATGCCGAGATAACCCGTTTTTCGGCTCAAATTAATGGGATTGATCGATTGTTCCTCACCAAACTCGACGTATTGAGCGAATTCGATGAGATCCGGATTTGTACAGGGTATCAATTCAATAACCGGCCCGTTCACTACTCCAACCTGGATTCATATCAACTCGAACATGTAAAACCCATTTATAAAACTGTCCGCGGTTGGAAGGAAGATATCCGCGGCATCCGCAAATATGCTGATTTGCCATCTCGAGCCAGAGCCTATGTAGAAACGATTGAGAAATTGGTGGGCGTAAAAATTGGCTGGGTCGCGAATGGCCCAGAGCGAGAAGCAGTGGTCAGGAAGATATAAAGATTCTAAACGTAGATCATTTTATATACTCACAGTCTCCCAACAGCTCCAGGTCGGGGGACTGTTCACTATTAAAACGGATCTAAACATTCAATTCTCATGCATCCCCATTCCTTCCTATGTTCAGGGTCTGATATTCAGGGTATCCTTGGCGAAATTTATCCATTCAAACCGAGGAGAGAAATATGGCAAAAGATGCTTCCATGCGGGCGTTCAAATGTCCCAGCTGCGGCGCCCCGCTCGAGCCTGAGAGCGGCACACTGACCATGAAATGTCCCTACTGCGGTGGGACGGTCATCATCCCCGAGTCGCTGCGCACCTCGCCGCCTTCATCAGGCCCTTCCATCGGTGAAGTGTTTCAATTCGGCCTTAACGGCGTGGATTTGAACCAGATCATGGGCAATGCTATGCATCTGCCCCAAGCCATTTCCCTTGCCCAGCAAGGCAAAATCGACGAAGCGGCTGATATGTACAGCCAGATCACGGGGTTGGCCCATCCGGACGCAGTAAAAGCAGTGACCGAAATGGCTGCAGGACGGGCCGTAAGTCTTACCCCAGGACGGCCGGGTGTAAACTGGCAGCAAATCGAGACTACTTACAACCAGCCCCAGCCAAGCGTGGAGATCAGTTCCCCTTCTACCAGCTTTGGCCCTTCTGTATCAAAGCCTAAGAGTTCAGGAAGAGGCTGCGGCCTGTTTGTAGCAATCATGATCGCCGGGATTCTATTAGTCATAGGATTGGTGGTTGCGGGTCTTTTTCTTTTTCAAACGGTACATCGGCAACTTCGTTAATTCCCATCGGCTTTGCCAATAAAACGCTCTCCTTTGGCAGCGAGGGCATCGGTGCCGGTCTTTTGGAGGATGCGCGTTCTTTGGGTGTGGATGCCAACGGCCATATCATCGTGGCCGATTATGAGGACGGTCGCATCCAAACTTTCGATCCGACCGGAAAATTCCTTTCGACATTCTCCATCAACCCCGACGGCAAGAAGGTTTATATAGGCGGTATGGTTGTCAGCCGCGACGGAAATGCTTACATAGTCGATAACGGAAAGATTTCGATCTACGATCCGAATGGAACGCTCGTGAGTGAGATCGGTGACGATCAACATTTCTATGGCGACGTGGCCCTGGGAGCCGATGGCACTCTCTATGCAGTATCGAACGGAGAGACCATCGATCGATTTAAAACGGATGGAACGATCGATCTCGAAGTCCCTGGTACCTTTACCAATGCAACCGGCGACAGTGAATCAGATGCCCATCTCGCAGTGGACGGACTCGGCAATATGTACATTGTGGGGTCCTTCAATTACGCGGTGCTCAAGTTCTCCCCGCAGGGAAAATTCCTCAACCGCTTTGGCAGCGAGGGTGACGGTGCCGGCAAATTCACCGCCCCCTTGAGCATTGCCGTTGACGGTTATGGCCGCGTTTACGTTGGCGATTTCTATGGCGTCCTGGTCTTTGATTCAAACGGCACTTATCTCAACACCATTGATACCAGCAATGGTGTTGCCTATGGCCTGACCATCGATGACCAGAATAACCTTTATGTCATGACCAGCCAGAACCAAATACAGAAATATCAGGTCCAAAAACCGTCTGCTAATTAATCCATTTATATTTGCTTATCGACAAGGATAAGGACTGGCCCTTATCCTTTTTGTTTTTCTTAAGCTTTATCCCCACTTTGCCAGCTTGGTTCATCGCGTTTATACTAGGCGGACTTGGCAGCCTTACCCGCAGAATGTTTGCGAAATCTCCGGGTATTTCGCTGCAGTCAAAAACTTATAAACCGGTCAAGGATTATATGGACTCACCAACTTTTCCAAAAAAGTTTATCTGGGGTGCGGCTACATCAGCTTATCAGATCGAAGGCGCATGGAACGAAGACGGTAAAGGTCGCTCCATCTGGGACACGTTCAGCCATACGCCCGGCAAGGTCGCCAATAACGAAAACGGCGATATTGCCAACGACCATTACCATCGCTTCAAAGATGATATCCGCTTGATGTCCGATCTCGGGTTGACGGCCTATCGTTTTTCAACGGCTTGGACGCGCATCCTGCCGGAGGGTACAGGCAGGGTAAATAAGAAGGGCCTGGATTTTTACGACCGCCTCGTGGACGAACTGCTGAAGCGCAGGATCGAGCCCTATATATGCCTTTTTCATTGGGATCTGCCGCAGGTGCTTCAGGATAAGGGAGGCTGGCAAAACCGTGATACGGCTTATGCCTTCGCCGAATATGCGGGTCTTGTTTCGGGACATTTGTCAGACCGTGTAATGTTCTGGTTTACTCACAACGAACCCTGGGTTGCGGCAGTCCTCGGATATTTCAGGGGTGAACACGCGCCCGGGATTAAGAATCCAGCTTCCGGGATCGAGGTCCTCCATCACCTGCTCCTCTCGCATGGCCTGGCTATGGAAACTATTCGGGCTGAGGCGAAAAAACCCGTAAAGATCGGCATAACGCTCAATCTCAATCCGATTTATCCGGCCACTGGGTCAAAAAAGGACCACGATGCAGCCGACCGCATGGATACGATCCTCAATAGGACGGTGCTCGACCCCCTGCTAAAAGGCACCACTCCGATTCTGGAAATTCCGATCGGTAAAATATTATCCAAATCGCTCGTTCAGGCAGGCGACCTGGAAAAGATCAAAAAACTGGATATATTGGGAGTCAATTACTATTGCCGCACGGTCGTGAAATATGATGTTAAGGTTCCAATCCTTGCCGCCAACCAGGTCTTTCCTGAAGGCAATGAATATTCCGGCATGTGGGAGAATCTACCCTGAAGGGCTATATGAGATCCTGATGCGCATTTGGCATGATTACAATCCGTCTTGCGACATCATGGTCACCGAAAATGGTATTCCCGTGCCGGATGGCCTGGATTTTGACGGCCGCATTCGCGACGAACGTCGCATCCGTTACTTACACGGTCATCTTGCGCAGGTCCAACGGGCCATTCAGGATGGCGTGCCGGTGAAAGGATATTTCCACTGGTCCTTGATGGATAACTTTGAGTGGGCGTTGGGATATGGCCCGCGCTTCGGATTGGTCTATGTGGATTACAAAACGCAAAAGAGGACGATCAAAGATAGCGGAAGGTGGTTTGGGAAGGTGATAAAGAAGAACCGTCTCGAAGATTAACTGGGAATTTTGCTGCAATTCTCATCAATTTCCCCCCAGGGCAGCGTTTCTGCCGGCGAATTGCTTTGCATGGTGTTTTTTAACGAATATCCAAGGCCTCGTGTATTCGCTATCATTTCAACTCAACCTGATCTTCACAAATACTCTTTCCTTCGCTAACCGCATAGTGTCTTCACAATTCGTCATGCCATTTTGAACTCTCACTCCCATGGGTTTGGCAGACATTGGTAAATGGCGTACATACTCGCCAATTTGCGCCCCGACAGCCTGCTCATCCGTAATTGCTTCGGCGCATGCTTGTACATGGCGGCCCTGCAAACGCAAAACCACATCTGCTCCGCCACGTACATTGCGCCACCACTTTCTATCGCGTGAAGAGATGACCCATAAAATATTTCCATCACGATAATAATTTACGGGTGTGGTTATTACGCGTCCACTCTTGCGACCCGTAACGGTAATCAACATAATGTTACCGCCCAATATTCCTTGCAGTGGAGAATATAGGAGGATTTTGATAAAGTCATTTCCTTGCATCGAAAGCTCCATACATCTGGTCAGGTGCCAGGTATTGCGGGAACCGATCTCGCAAAGCCAGGCGCGCTTGATAACATAAGTGACAGGCATCCGCGTAGGTTGTTTCGTGCGGCAGGTTATACTCGCTTACCAGGGCAGCAGGGCCACCCTCCAGCAAAAGCCCGCAAATCGGATGCGCATCAGGATCATAGCTTTCACAGATCTCTTTAAAGGCTTCTCGAACAAATTGCCGACGATCACGCCCTGGCAGATATGCAGGTTGCCTAACGGGTCTACATGGATACGACCGGGTTCGCGCAGGTCCTCGTGTGGACATTCCGTGAACTCCTCCCAGGGATGACGCATGGCAAGCGGGGTAAGCGGAGCCAACACGACTGCCGCGCGTCCGCGAAACATGACTGCGCTTTGGCCCGTGACCTGTCCATGGGTTTGAGCTGCACTGGCAACCGGTTGGTCAATGCTGATCAAGCCGGTCGGTATGTTCATCCATTTGGCGGCAGCCAGCGCGTTTTGCGCCTGTTCACCGAGGACTTTCTCGCAATGATATAAATCACTGCTCACCGTCAGGTCCGCAAGCCGCCCGGCGAACGGCTGCAGCAATTCGAGCGCATCGGTTATGGAAACGGCCCAATAGGCATTGGAAACTATGCCCACAGAAAAACCAAATTCAGATGCTTTCCTTACCCCCGCCACAAGTAACGCGTAATATAAGAAAGGCTCACCCCCTTCGAAGTAAATGGAGGTTACACCGGCCTGTCTGGCTTCCAGCAGGATCTGCTCAACCTGCTTGATCGCCAATACGCCTTTTTGACCGGGGCCGCCCCACACAAAGCAATGCTCACATTCGTAAATGCACTGATACGTAAGAAGGATGTGCAGGCCTGAGAGTTGCATTTCGACCTCACTCGATTTCAGTGTACATAAATTGGAGTTCAAAGTCATGGGTCAAAAATCATATTTTTGTCATACCGTCAATTTATCAAACTTTGGTCGGTATGCCTGGAAGGGAGACGATGAGGTTGAAACCGTATACCGGCTATAATTAGGGCAATCAAGCTTCCGGAGGCCAACATGTCGAACGTCTTTGCATCCAACCATCCCCTGGTTGCCCATAAACTAACCCGCCTGCGAAATAAGAATACCGATCCCAAAAAATTCCGCGAGCTCGTGCGAGAGATGGCTGGCCTGCTGGCTTACGAAGCGACAGCCGACCTGGCAACGGTCGAACGCCAGGTTGAAACTCCGCTTGCCACACTAGCCGGAGTTGAATTGAGAGAGAAGATCGGCCTGGTGCCAATCCTGCGGGCAGGGTTGGGGATGGTGGAAGGCATCTGGGAATTGATGCCCACCTCCGAGGTCTGGCATATCGGACTTTACCGCGATGAACGGACGCTCAAGCCGGTGGAGTATTACAACAAACTGCCCATCGAGCCGACCGTCTCGGTCTGTCTCATTTTGGACCCGATGCTGGCCACCGGCGGCTCAGCAGTCGCCACAACCGATATCGTAAAGCGCTGGGGGGTAAAGAAGATCAAGTTCGTGGGTCTGATCGGCGCCCCAGAAGGTATTAAGAACATGCAGGCGCATCACCCTGACGTGCCGATTTATCTCGCGGCCATTGATGACCATCTCAATGAACACGGTTACATCGTCCCCGGCCTGGGCGACGCTGGCGACCGGCAGTTCGGTACAGGTTAGCTATGCAATCAATTGATAGCACGCAACTTAATACTTTTATTGTCCGTGCCAAAGCTGACACCTACGTCGGAGGCGGCGAGCATTCAGTTGCCAGCCGGTTAGGATCACATGATATTCGGTTCTCCGACGGCGAATGGGCTTACCATGATAGTTATTTTGGGGGCAGCGACTTTCTCGGGGAAGAAGTTGTTTATTTTGCGGGCCATCCAGTGTGGGCCATGAACTATTACGGTCGCATCCTGCGGGTCGATCTCATCACGTCTGCGCAGGCCGGCCAGATCATCAAGGCCAGTCTGTCACGCATGTATAAGGAAGGCCGTTTTTTAGGAGGATTTAGATTTTCTGAAAATAACTTTACTTATGTGGATGCCAGTGAAGGTGTTGTCGATTGTTTCCATGGCCGGGAATTCATTATCCGCGGAAAGGAAACCGCCTATGAGTTGTTGTATCATGGCGGTCTGATAAAAGATTGAGTCGAGGTGGTACATCTAACATGTGGATGATGGCATTTTTTATAATATTCACTCTCATTCTGATTTATATATCGCGTGCCTCCTTGCGGGATCGGCGTTCGCATGGCTTCTACCGTTTCTTAGCATGGGAGGCGATCCTTGCATTGATCGTAATCAACATACCTGTTTGGTTCCGCAATTGGATGGCATGGTATCAAATCATCTCGTGGATCCTATTGATCCTTTGCATTATTCCTCTGGGTTTCGGCATTTATTATTTAATGTCCCGCGGCTCTCCAGATAAAGAGAAACGCTCCGAGTCTCCTTTGCTGGGCTTTGAAAGGACGACGGTCCTGGTGACGAGTGGTGTTTATCGTTTTATCCGCCATCCGCTGTATAGTTCTTTGTTTTTGCTTACATGGGGTGTCTTCTTTAAAAGGCCGTCCGTGCCTGGGGTTCTGTTGGCTGTTACTGCCACCTTTTTCCTGATCCTGACATCCAAAGCTGATGAGGACGAATGCCTGCGGATTTTCGGCGGGCAATATCAGGATTATATGAAAACGACGAAGAGATTTATTCCGTTAATTTTTTGAAACCATGAAAGCCATGTTATTGCGGGAGATTGTCTCTCTCGCACACAACCCAACTCCCCTTTCCCTTCAAACCTTGCCCGAACCAAAACCTGGCCGGGGTGAGGTTCTTATACGCGTCACAGCCTGTGGCGTGTGCCATACCGAACTCGACGAGATCGAAGGCCGTACTCCACCGCCCCATCTGCCGGTTGTTCTGGGTCATCAAGTGGTGGGTATGGTCGAAGAGGTCGACAACCAGGGTCAAAACGATTCAACCGGCGGGAGCATCATCCAGGTGGGTCAGCGTGTTGGCGTGGCATGGATCTATTCAGCGTGTGGCAAATGTAAATATTGTTTGGCCGGGAACGAAAATCTTTGCGAGCAATTCCGTGCAACGGGCCGCGATGTAGATGGTGGCTACGCCGAGTATATGAAAGTCCCGGCAGGGTTTGCTCATCTCATCCCTGGGTCGATATCCGATTCTGATGCCGCGCCGCTGTTATGTGCCGGCGCGGTCGGATACCGGTCCGTACGTCTCACAAATACAAAAGACGGACAAAACCTTGGGCTGATCGGTTTTGGCGCGTCGGGTCATCTGGTGCTTAAAGATGGTGAAGCACAAATATCCGAAAACCAAAATCTTCACATTCAGCCGCAACCCGGAAGAGAGGGAATTCGCCCGATCCTTGGGCGCGGACTGGGCTGGAGCAATCGGTGAGACGCCTCCTGACTTAATGGAAGCGGTCATTGATACCACCCCCGTTTGGAGTCCTATCGCAGAAGCATTGAAGCATCTCAGCCCGGGTGGAAGACTGGTCATAAATGCCATTCGAAAAGAGGAAACCGACAAGGAAGTCCTCCAAAAACTCGATTATCCGTCACAGTTGTGGATGGAGAAAGAGATCAAGTCGGTCGCAAACGTGACGCGCCAGGACGTGCGGGAGTTCCTGGAGCTCGCGGCAGAAGCGGGTATCAAACCGGAAGTGGAAGAGTTTGCCTTGAAAGATGCCAACCAGGCTTTGGTTGAGATGAAGCAAGGCAAAATTCGCGGAGCGAAAGTTTTACGCCCCATTTAGAAAAAAATAACGTTCGCCAGGTCGCTTTATTCAATAGAGGTATACATGACCGTCCAAACAGACCCCGAAAGAACGGAATCAAAATTTCTTCAACGTTATGCAGACTTCACCGGAAAACGTGTGCTGGAGATCGGCTGTGGCGATGGACGATTGACTTGGCAGTATGCAAAGTCAGCCGGCCGTGTGACGGGCATCGACTTGCACGGGGACGACTTGCGGGTTGCGACGATCGATCGCCCCTCCGATTTGGATCAGCAGGTTTCTTTTGCCCGCGCCGATTCCATCCACTTGCCTTTTCAAAAAGAATCGTTCGATATCGCCATCCTGGCCTGGTCGTTCTGATGAATTGTTCATGAGGGCATGGTTCATGCCCTGAACGAAATTCACCGCGTACTTTTGAACGGCGGCCGCCTGGTTGACTTGCGTCCATTGTTGGACACGTGGCCCATCGAGGTCTCATCGAATGTTGAAAACCGCCAGGTCGGTCATGCCACCGACCTGCCCGGGCCGCTGGCCGATGACGGGGCGGCAAATCAGGCTTTGGCAGAAGCCGAACATCGCGGCTGGTTTTTGCGCGAGCGCCACGACGTTTTTCCATTCTTCTATTATTGGGATACACCCAGGGAAATGCAGGAACATATCGGTGATACCTGGAATGACGTGATCCAGATCGAAGATGACCTGTGGAATAGTCTGCGTTCCTCGTGGGCAACGGCCAACGCCGACGCTCGTGTGAGGATCCGATTGAAAATGATGATCACAGGTTTACGCAAACAAAATCTCTTATAATTAAAGCAGTCCACCTCATAGATTTAACGGGATGGGAACACTTCATACCACATCCCAACCGGTTATCCTTGCCAACCCAAGGTGTACCAGGCCTATCGGCACGATCAAAACTGCATGAAGTAAAGCACTCAAGCCAAAAATGGTGGCGCTGGAACGAAGAAAGGCATTCATCACCGGGGCTGCATAAGCAAGCATCCACGGACCGGCGCCCGCCAACACAGCCAACGCCAGCAGGACTACCGTAGTCACACCCAGCGGCAGCCAAGCATGCCGGTCGGAGCCTGATGGCAGCATCGTACTGCTGACCGTAAAGACCAGGTAAAACCAGAGCGGGAAATCCTTTACTTGTGGCAGAAGTGCAATACCCATCCAGAATAAATTCAATTGCCCGTTGCGGAGCACATCCCATAACGGCAACAGGTCCAAATGGGTAACTGATAGATACGCCACTAATGATCCGCCTGCGAGCAGAGGCGCGGCGCCGATCAATGAATCCCGGATGATGTCCGTCTTGACAGTCTCTACATAGCCGAGCTGCAAGCGCCCATCGGGGAGCATCTGTGGGATGAGCGAGAACCGCGCAGACGGCACTCCCAGTATCACTGCCATCAGGTAATGGCTGAACTCGTGCAGGAAAACGCCCGGCAAAAAAATAATGGAAAAAACGGTGATCGTGAACTCGGGGCTCCGGCTCAGGATCAAAAATACGGCCTGGATTTCACGATGCAAAAGCCGCTGGAGAAACACCAGCGGCAGAAGCGTAACTGTAAACCAGACCAGGCCGTCGAATGGGGCAGGCATGTGATTTTAAATATTCACCTCGAAGCGGTTTTTGACGAAAAGGTCCGGAGGTTAATAAGAATGTGAGCAGTCCATCATTTGACTGCGGCCTGTGTTATGGCAACAAACTCATCCACCTTCAGGCTTGCACCGCCCACCAGCGCCCCGTCAATTTCAGGGCAGCCGAAATACTCGGCTGCGTTGGAGCCAGTCACCGAGCCGCCGTACAGATATGCGGATGGCTTGTGCAGTCTGCCCGCCGAATAATTCACTCAATGCCGGTCGAATGACCTTGGCTAACACATCGTTGGCATTCTCGGCACTGGAAGCCTTCCCCGTGCCAATCGCCCAGATCGGTTCATAAGCCACTACAAGGCGCGCAGCGAAAGCAGGATCGACGTTCGCTAGGCCGAGGCGGATTTGCCTCCCTACCACCTCCGCCGTCTGGTTGGCTTCGTATTGTTGGAGCGTTTCTCCCACGCAAACGATCGGTGTAAGGTCATATTTCTGCGCAGCATGGACTTTCTTGTTCACCGTATCATCCGTCTCGCCAAAATATGTCCGTCGCTCGGAATGTCCAAGGATGACGTACTGGCAAAGTTCCTTCACCATCAACGGAGAGACCTCACCTGTAAAAGCGCCTTTTTCCTCCCAATACATGTTTTGCGCGCCGAGGCCCAGGTCGCTGCCTTCCAGTTGTGCATGGACGGCTAATAGGGCAGGAAAGGGCGGGCATAGAACTTTCTCGACGCCTTTGATCTCGCGCAGCTTCGCAGACATCAAGTAAACCAGCGACCTGGCTTCCTCGACTGTTTTATTCATCTTCCAGTTTCCGGCAACAAGAGGTGTACGCATGTTTTTTAAGTCTTCTTTTCTTTATGGGATTTTATTACTTAGAGTTTGGGCCATCTCACGCACCCAATCGGGCGTGTTGAGATCGGCAAGAAGGATGTTAAGGATCTGTTTGGCTTCAAAGGACTTGCCTTCTGTGGCATCCATCTCAGCTTCCAACAAAGAGGCTTCGGCCATATGCGGCTTGAGCACCGTTACCTGGTTGAGTAGCTGATGTGCCTGGTCGGCCTGGCCGTTGTAGTAAAGGTTACGCGCCTGGGCCACCATGGTGATCGGCTGTTCGACGCGACCCAGGTCATGCGAACGGAAGATAGGAAGGCAAGTCCGGTGAGACGGAAGCCTTGTAAAGCGCCTCATGGTAATTCGTGATCAGGTCCGGAGGCGAATTGGCTGATCGGTCCGAGAGACTTGATCGCGCGTAAATACATGGCTGTCGCAGCGATCCATGCCTGGCGTTGTTTGAACTGATCGCCGGCGGTCTCGAAGAATTGGGTGTTGGTGGTGCCGGCCAGATCAGCAGCTTTCGCCAGCGCCTGCAGCGATGGACGCACCTGGCCCGCGTCCCAATAAGCAAAGGAAAGTTCGAGATTGGCCTGCGGGTCATTCGGATTATTATTCACTGCGCCGAGCGCAGTTGCAATGGCCGGCACCGGTGTCTCAGCTTGCGGCGTGTCCGTTGGAAGTACCGAGGTCGCAGGGTTTTGTTGTGTGGAGGTTGGCAGCGTTGGTATCGCCGCAGATGGGTTGTCCAACAGCGCACGAAGACGGCCCACGTCCGATGAAGGCAAAAACTGCAAATGCCAGGCAAAGCAATAAAAGCACTCCCCCGGCAATAAAGGGCCACGAAGAACGTCCTTTGGGCTTGAGTGCTTTTGGCAGCTATTGTGGCAGCGGCTGGTGCATTGGTTTTAGCTGACCCCATGGTTGAGGCAGCCTTCAAAGAAGCTGGACGCATTGTGATTGCCGTGCCTTGCATCGGCACACCGGCTTCGATCCAGGCATCCTTGAAAGCGGCGACCAGGCTGTCGACATCCGGATAACGGTCGGCGCGTTCCTTTGCCAGTGCTTTCAGTAAAACCCGTTCAACGGGCTCCGGTACTTTCGGGTTGATCGCCCGCGGCATCGGCAGGGGCGAGTAAATATGATCATGAATGATGGAGAATGGGGTATCGGCGTTGAAAGGCACCTGCCCCACGACCATCTCATACAGCATCACACCGAAGGAATAGATATCGGTGCCTTCGTCCAGGTTTTTCTCGCCCATGGCCTGCTCGGGTGAGATGTACTGCGGCGTGCCCATGATCATATCGGACGAAAGGGTCGATTCGGCGGCCTGGGCAATGCGCGCCAATCCGAAGTCCGCCAGGTACATTTGGCCGTCGTTGCCGATCAAAACATTGGACGGCTTGATATCCCGGTGCAGGATGCCCTGTTTGTGCGCGTATGCCAGCGCAGAGCCGACCGATTCCACCACATTTGTAATTTCTTCTGAGTTCAGCGGCCCCTTCATCAGGCGCGCTTTAAGCGTATCCCCCTCGATGTATTTCATCACAAGATACGGGCGGCCTTCATGCTCTGCATAATCGTAGACTGGGACGATGTGCGGGTGTTCAAGCTTTGCGACCAATCGCGGCTTCACGCTGGAAGCGCGCCTCAAAATTGGGGTCTTCGCTGAAGGCCGGGTGAAGAGCTTTCACAGCTACATAACGGTCGAGCGCAGCATGATAGGCTTTATAAACCGTAGCCATACCGCCCTGGCCAAGCTGCTCCATGATCCGATACGGACCGACGTTCTCACCTGCATTGAAAGACATTTACTTGCTCCCGAGACGAAATTGGCACGATTATAACGCTTCTCCTATGGCAAACTATTCGGAAGTCTATTGTCTGCATTACAGGCCGGGATCATGACATTCCCATAAATAAATCAGCGGATGCTTTCACATCCGCTGATCATTTCCTCGCAACCTAATCTACTTATCGAGCAGGGCCGCAACGCCGGGCAATTCCTTGCCTTCCAGGAATTCGAGCGATGCGCCGCCGCCGGTCGAGACATGCGTCATTTGTTTGGCAACGCCGGCTTTCTTGACCGCGCTGGCGCTGTCGCCGCCGCCGATCACGGTGGTCGCACCGGAGTCGGCCAGCAGCTTCGCCATGGCAAAAGTGCCTTCGGCAAACTTCGGCATTTCGAAGACGCCCATCGGTCCATTCCAGACGATCAGCTTGGCGCCCTTCAAGGCCGCTTTGAAAGCCTCGATGGATTTTGGCCCAATGTCCATGATGCGCCAGCCAGCCGGGACTTTGTCCACATCCACGACTTTGCTGTTGGCTTCGGCCTCGAATTTATCCGCGATCACTGCATCGACGGGTAAAAGCAGTTTATTGCCGGACTTCTTCAAGATGGATTTCGCCGTATCGACCGAACCGGCCTCGACCAGGCTGTCCTGCATATTAAAGCCCTTGGCAGCCAGGAAGGTATTCGCCATGCCGCCGCCGATGATGAGCTTATCGCATTTGGCCAGCAGGTTCTCCACGACCGCGATCTTGTCGCTGATCTTTGCCCCGCCGAGAATGGCAATATAAGGATGTTCGGGATTCGAGGTGGCACGCCCAAGATATTCAAGTTCCTGTTCCATCAGGAAGCCGGAGACAGCCGGAAGAAAGCGGGCCACACCTTCGGTCGAAGAATGGGCGCGGTGCGCCGAGCCAAATGCATCGTTTACATAAACTTCGCCCAGCGCAGCCATTTGTTTGGCGAGGTCAAGGTCGTTCTTTTCTTCGCCCGCATGGAAGCGCGTATTCTCCAACATCAATACGTCGCCGGGTTTGAGGGCCTTCGCCATCTTCTCGACTTCCGGGCCAACGCAATCCGGCGCCATTTGAACAGGTTTGCCCAGCAGGCCGGCCAGCACTTCCGAAGCGGCTTTCAGGCTGAATTCCGGATCGGGTCCGCCCTTGGGGCGACCGAGATGACTCATCAAAATGAGCGATGCGCCCTGATCCAGCACATATTGGATCGTGGGCAGCGAGGCCTTGATGCGCTTGTCATCGGTGACCTTGCCGTCTTGCATCGGCACATTGAAGTCCACGCGCATGAGAACGCGTTTGCCTTTTATATCGATATCCTTGACAGTTTTCTTGTTCATTTGCAGTGCTCCAACCCCCACCCAGCCATCCCCAATTATTCAAAAGAATTGGGGATGGCAATGGAGGAGAGTAGATTAAAGGCTTTTCGCCATCAAGGCAGCGAGGTCGGCGGTGCGCACGAGTAACCCCATTCGTTGTCGTACCAGGCAACGATCTTGACAAAGGTGCTCTTTTCCTTGCCGAGCACCAGGGTGAAGGGCAGGTCAATGGACGATGAATGCGGGTCGCCCTTGTAGTCCATGCTGACCAGCGGTTCATCCACGGCCTGCAGGATGCCCTTGAAGCGCGGAAGCTTGGCGGCATCGCGATAAGCCTGGCGCAGTTCTTCGGTCGTGGTGGCAATTTCGAATTCAGCTGTCAAGTCGATGACGGAGACGGTCGAGGTCGGGACGCGCAGGCAGTAACCATCGAATTTGCCGTCCATGTCGGGAATGACCAGCTTCAAAGCCTTGGCCGCGCCCGTCGAGGTCGGGATGATGCTCAAGGCGGCTGCGCGTGCCCGGCGCAGGTCTGAATGCGGCAGGTCGAGGATCTTCTGGTCATTGGTGTAGGAATGGATGGTGGTCATGAAGCCGCGCACGATCTTGAATTTATCATGAGCCACTTTCACCGCCGGGGCCAGACCGTTGGTTGTGCAGGAAGCATTCGAGACAACATTATGCTTCTTGGGATCATATTTATCTTCGTTGACGCCGAGCACGATGGTCAGGTCTTCGCCCTCAGCCGGGGCGGAAATGATGACTTTCTTCGCGCCGCCTTTGGTGATGTGGTTGACTGCGCCTTTGACGGTCTTGCCCTTCTTGTTGACGCCGTCTTCCTTGATGGTGAACAGGCCGGTCGACTCGATCACGATGTCGACACCCAGGCTGCTCCACGGGATGGCGGAGGGATCGGTCTCTTTGAAAGCCTTGATCTTCTTGCCATCGATCACGAGAGAATCATCGGCAACTTCCACCGTGCCCGGGAAGCGGCCATAATTCGAATCGTATTTGAGCAGATGCGCCATGGTCTTCAGATCGCCGATGTCGTTGAATGCGACAACCTCGAGTTCCTTGGAATGATTATCGCGAATCGCTTTAATGACCTGACGACCAATCCGGCCAAATCCGTTGATACCAACTTTGACTGTCATACTAACCTCCGAATATTTATTAAATTGATTGTGAATTCTAACTCAAGTAGAATGATTTGGCTACTGATATTTGTCACTCAACTTTAACCCTATCTGCAAGATTCAGGAGAATCTCCCCCACCGCGAGGCGGTTCCGTCCGTTTATGGGTGGAAATTTAGTCTCTTAAAGGCCCTGTGCGCTCGTAAAAAAGATCCATGAGAACATGCGCCAAGTTTCGCCGAATCATGCCGTCCGGGATGTTCGTCTTCCGCTAGATCGGCGTAATAATAACGCTTATCTTTGCTGCTCTTGTCATCCAGGAGCACCCACTGTGAATTCGGACCCAGCTCACCCTCATTATTCTCATTACATAATACCACGTCGAACAAATCCTCGCCCACATGTTCTTCCAGCGCCTGCACATGGTCATAGCAGGAGTACAAGATCCGTTTCACCGGCTTGTGTCGCAATATTGCATACATAAACTTTGATCGCGCGGCTGGCCCGGATCGCTGCCAACAGGTCGGGGACGAGCAGGTTCGGCAGGAGGCTGGTATACAGGCTGCCGGGGCCGATCACGATCAGGTCCGCATTAAGGATGGCTTGCAGGACGGGCGGAAAAGCAGGCGGATTATTCGGCTCCAGCCACACCCGGCGGACTCTTCCTGACATTTCAGGGATCTTGCTTTCCCCAGCCACCCTGACCTCGTTTACCATATGCGGCAGCACCAGGTCCGCAACCAGGCGGACCTCATGCAGGGTGGACGGGCAGCACTCGTGCCGCCTACCGACAAGGCCCGTCCAGATTCGGCTACCGCCTCTTCAAAACTGCCCGTGATATCGGTGAGTGCAGTGATGAAAAGATTTCCAAACGAATGTCCGTCCAGGTCCGGAGCGCCGCTGAAACGATACTGAAAAAGTTGGGTGAGCAGGGCTTCGTCGTTGGAGAGAGCCGCCAGGCAGTTGCGGATGTCGCCTGGCGGCAGGATGCCGAGGCTTTCGCGCAGTCGTCCGGACGAACCGCCGTCATCGGCCACGGTCACCACGGCAGTGATATTGCCGGTATGCGCTTTCAGGCCCCGCAGCAGGGCGGATAAGCCGTGCCCGCCGCCGATGGCAACCACGCGCGGTCCACGCTCACGCCGGCGAAAGTCCGCGAGTTGGTCGACGACCGCCTGTCCGGGCCGCACAAATGGACGCAGCAAGGCGCGATTTAATTTCCAAAGTCCGAAACCTACCAGTCCAAAGCCTAACCCGACATAGATGACTATACGTACAATCCGTGGCAGGAAACGTAAAGATGCATACGTGAGAAATATCAGGACAGTGGAATTATTCGTATCGGTTCGATAAAGGTCGAGCAAAGCACTTGCCAGGGCTAATCCCAGCATTGTCATACCGGCCAGGATCACGAACATCCAGCGTTTGATTCCCAAACCCGGCACAAACCAGCGCCAAAAATGACTGTTGCTACGATCACCATGTTCATTAATGGTCGAACCCGACTTTGACATAAAAAAGAGTCTAGCAGGGAAGGAACGAAGAGTCAATTCTCCCATTAACAAGCAGTCTATTAACCGTATTTACTCAAAAATCTATATATCACTCTTGGCAAGCGTGCCTGGGTCATTATTTTAATAACTCGCAGTATAATCACCTCAGGATGGGCGCACTTTTCAGTCAGATTTTTTCTTTGCTGACCTCTCCGGCCGGGAGCCTTATTTACTATCTCGTGCTGGTGTTTTCAATCGCCAGTGCGCTGCAGTCCGCCTTCATCCACTGGCGTTCGAGCGAATTTCCCCAGGCCCGCCGTACGATCCTTGGGCTTGGACTTTTACTTGGGGCGCAGCTCCTGCTCTTTGCTTTCAGCGGATTAAGCTGGCAGGGCTTTATAAATCCCATCACTACCCTGCCTCCGCTTGACCGGGCTTTCACACTGTTTGGCATTATCTGGATCATTTGGTTGTGGGCATTTCCGGAGCCTAGCCGCCCCGCCGACGCAGCCGCCATCCTGCTCAGCTTATTCACTGCCGCTGCTGCAGGGCTCGGTTTGTTGACATGGGGCCCGCAATCTTCCCTCACTGCCTACAATGGTACCTTGGATGAATTATTCTGGCAAATTGCATCCATAGGTCTGATCTTTATTGGCATCCTGGTCATGCTTCTCCGCCGTCCAAACGGATTCGGTAATGGGTTGGCTATGCTGGGGATCGCTTTCCTCGGTCATGTGGGGCACCTGTTTTTCCAGGAAAATGGTAATTATTCAGGGATCGTCCGTCTCGCATATATAACGGCTTTTCCCATCTTGCTCACTTTGCCACAGCGTTTCCTGGGATCGGCCGCCGCAGAAAAGTCAGCTCCAGTCGATCAAGGGAGGCCCAGCCCGGGACCGAAGCGCTACACCAGTGACCCAAAGACTTTTCACGCTTTGCTTGCCCTGGCCGCCGAATCGAGCGCGCCTAAAGTCAGTCATGCCATCACACGCGCCATCGCCCAGACCATGCTGGCGGATTTGTGTTTCCTCGTCTATCTGACCGACAACAAAAAACAGATGATGTTCGCGAGCGGATACGACCTCATTCGGGAAGAGAATTTGGAGGGTGGCAGCCTGAATAAGGGCTCGATCCCGATGTTGACTAATTCTTTGCAACGCGGACGGCCACTCCGCCTGCCCGCTTCGAGCACTTCGTCTGACATCAAGGGACTTGGCGAAATTCTCGGACTGACCAATCCCGGCCACCTGCTCAGCGTACCGATCATTACACCCGACAAAGATCCGTTGGGCGGCGTGATCCTGTTGTCACCTTATTCCAACCGCTTGTGGAGTGCGGAAGACCAGGCATTTCTCGTGAACATCGCGGCGTCACTCGTGCCCATCATACAACGGAGCCAGAAAGTGACGAAGCTCGAACAACAGGGGGAACAAGTCAGGCAGGCGTTGGATACCGCGCATAATCAGGTTACTGAATTGGAGCGCCACAACGACGAGCTATCCCGCCAGATCGAAGCGATGACTTTGCAGTCTGAGAAGGACGAGGCCGCGCTCAAAGAACGAGGACAGACAAGTGAAGAATTTGTGGCAGTGAGTGTCGCACAGGAAGAGTCGCTGCGCACAATCCAACAACTCCAACAGGAACTCGAGCTTGCACACAGCAACGGCAAACTCTCTGAACCTCAACCGGACGGAAAAGACCTCAAGGCCTCGCAGCAGGAAGTTGCGCGTTTGCAAACCCAGTTAGCCGATACCAATATCAAGATCATCAAGCTCGAGAAAGCCGGCGAAAGCGGGCGGCGCAGTAATGAACAGGCTGAGGTGATCGCTTCCATTTCTCAGGAACTACGCCAGCCGATGTCGTCGATCATCGGTTATACCGACCTGCTGCTGGGTGAATCGGTGGGCATCCTGGGCGCCTTGCAGCGCAAATTTATCGAACGCATCAAGGCCTCCACGGAACGCATCGGTAACCTCATCGACGACATGATCCAGCTCAACACGCTGGAAGTGGACCTGGCTGACCTCAAATCCGAAGCGATGGATCTCAATATCATCATTGATAATGCCATGGCCTACACGAGCAGCCAGGTGCGCGAGAAGAATATTTCCATGCACCTTGAGCTTCCAAAAAAGGTCGCATCGGTAAATGCAGACCGCGAAGCATTGCAGCAAATCCTCATCCATCTGCTGCAGAACGCCGGGTCAGCCACGCCGATCGAAGGCACCATCCGCCTCAAAGTCCAGACCACCACCGAAGAGGGTCGCGATTACGTCATGATCCAGGTCACCGATAGCGGAGGAGGCATCCCGGAAGAGGACTTGCCGCGGGTCTTTACTCGTTTATACCGCGCCGATAACGTTCTGATCCAGGGTGTCGGCGATACGGGTGTGGGGCTTTCCATCGCAAAGACCCTGACCGAGGCACAGCATGGACGGATTTGGGTGGAGAGCGAGGCAGGTGTTGGCGCAACCTTCAATGTGCTCCTGCCGGTCGTAAAAGAAACTACAGAGCAGCGTTCCAGGAAGGAAATCAAATAATGCAGGCTGCCCGCCAGGTGGGAAACGGCCTCTTATATGCCCTCATTTCCGTAATACTCGTCGTGGGCGGCTTGTCGTTGGCGCTGGCCGAAGGTAATAATAATTCCCTGTCTCCCACCCTGACACCCAGCTCGACGGCTAATTCACAAACATTGCCTCCCACGTCATTGACCTCCACACCGTTGGTGCAGGTCGTGGTCACTGCTACCCCCCTGATTATTCCATCACCCACCCAAACGGTTTCCGCTCTCGTGAATTGCATACCGCCCTCCGGGTGGATATTAATTATCGTTCAGCCCGGCGACTCATTCTCGAGCCTTGCGGAGCGATATCAAATCAGTCCCGAACAATTGGAACAGGCGAATTGCCTGGCTGCCCAGAGCCTGCCGGCTGGATATGATATTTATGTTCCCCTCCCCCAATCAGCACAACGATACCCTGCGGACCGTTTCCCGGATGGATCCGCGGTTATGTCGTCCAGCAGGGAGATACGCTTTACCACATCGCTACGCTGTACCGGGTTTCTCTGGGCAGTATGGAACGCGCCAACTGCAAATCATATTCGGACATCATTTTTGCAGGGGAAAGATTGTGGGTGCCAAATATTCCAAGGATCATCACACCGGGAGTTACATATATCCCCATTTTCGATACACCCACCGAATTCCCCACCGAGCCACTGACATTAACTCCGTTGCCTTTTACCGCCTCGCCTCTCCCGACCTTTACGAGTGAGCCAAGCCTTACAACAACGTCGCCTTAAGATGGGGTAAACAAAACCAATAACGGTTTGCCTGAATTTCAGGGTTATTAAGACAAATCTTATGAAGTCATCCATCCACAGGCTGGTCTTTCTGCTAACAATCTTGCTTGCTGCCTGTGGTACCGCCCCCGCGCCTGCGCAGCAAGTTGCCTTTCGTTTTGATCACCTCTGCGCCGAACGCCTCGCCCACCCCCACCCCATTTCAGCCGCCTCTTGTTGAGCAGGCCACACCCACCTCGCTATATAATATTGAAGTCCCCACCCTTGAGCCATTCTTTCCCACAACAACCCCCTCTCCGACCGAGGTTCCCCCGGCGCAGCCCAGTGCAACAGTTGATCTAAGTTCGTTGTTTCCAACCGAAGCAGCGCCGCCGGCACCGGACACCTCCGGGGAAGGTCCGACACCTTTGCCGATGCTTTCAGATAATGGATCGGTAAATTTTCTCCTGATCGGCTCGGACAAACGGCCTGGTGGCTCGTTCCGCACCGATACCATGGTGCTGGTTATCTTGTGGCCCAAAGAGGGGCAGGTCTCGATGATCTCCATTCCACGTGACTTATGGATCTATATTCCAAGCGTTGGGATGCAGCGCATTAATACTGCCTATCAAAGCGGCGATCTAAATGGTTATGAGAGCGGCGGTCCTGGCTTGCTGCGGGATACGATCGCCTACAACCTCGGCATCCGCATCGATCACACAGCCATGGTCGAGTTTGATGGCTTCCAACATATAGTAGATACGCTCGGCGGAGTGGATGTTCCCGTAGCCTGTCCTTATACCGACTGGCATCTCAACGATCCCAGCCTTGACCCGAATGATGAAAATAACTGGTCGCTCTACACGGTCCAGCCGGGTCTCGTTCACATGGATGGCGAGCTGGCTCTATGGTATGCCCGCTCGCGATTGGAATCGAGCGATTTCGACCGGGGCCGCCGGCAACAGGAGGTTTTGCGTGCCATCTTCAGTCAGGCTTTGAAAACAAATACGCTGACCCGTATCCCCCAACTCTATAATGACTTTTCCAGTGCGATCACTACGGACCTCGGCCTGGCAGACCTGCTCAAGTTGTCTCTGTATGCCCCAAAATTGACCAACGCCAACATCCGCAGTTATTACCTGCGCCCGCCTTACGTTTCAGACTGGGTAACCCCCGGCGGTGCGGATGTGCTCCTCCCCAATCAACCGGACCTTGAACAATTGCTCGTCGAAGCAACAACTCTCTCCACTACAGCGGTAAAAAGGCAAACAGTTTCCATTGAAGTGCAGAACGGCACATCGTTCAAGGGATGGGACGCGCTCGCCGCGAGTCGACTCAACTACGCAGGATATGAAACGAATATTTCGGCGGCCGACCGGCAGGATTATGTCAATACGGTTTTGATCGACTCAACCGCTACGCAGGACCCCAACCAACGGAACGCCATTCTGAATAGTCTTGGGCTTTATTCTGCAAAGGTTGTTTCGATGCCTGACCCCCACAGCACCGCGAGCTATCGGCTGGTGCTTGGTAACGATTATCAGCCATGCTTCCAGCCCCAGGATCTTTCACACTAAATTATCCTGGCATCCCTACTTCTGGAACAATAAAGGAAATTTCAGTTAGCAATAATGGAGTGGTTGACATTCCCTGCAAATTTCGCTAAACTATACGCAAAGGCTATGCGCTATTTAATCTCGATTAAAATCCCGGTTTACTTATAACGAAGGAGAGAGAATGCCTTCAAAAGATTCGGCTCATATTTCCCCACAAACACCTCTTGCGCCCGCCATCAAAGCCTGGGAATCATTCCTTTTCGATCAGGGCCGTTCACCGAATACGGTAAAAGCTTTTCTATCGGATGTGCATCTGCTGACCCAGTTCCTGCCTCCTGATCGTACCATCGGCGCGGTTACCACCAATGACCTCAATCGCTTTTTTGAATGGATGGAAAAAGAGCGCGACATCCCCTGCAGTCCAAAGACACTGGCACGCCGGATAACCTCGACCAAATCCTTGTTTCGCTGGCTGAATCAATATGGCGTTTTGATGGTTGACCCGGCTGAAAAGGTCCTGCAGCGCTCAGCGATCAGTCCGCTGCCGCAGGTGTTGGATGATGCGGAAGTAGACCTGGTGCTGGCTGCTGCCGATCGTCATCGCCGCGACCAAAAACCCGATGCCCGTCCCTTCGCTCTCTTATACCTCCTGCTCTCCACAGGGATCAAGAAGAGCGAATGTCTCGGCATCCACCTCAACCATATTGACCTCGACCCGCCCGGTGGAGCGCAAGTATTCATTCGTTACGCCAGCCCCGCCAACCGCTATAAGGAACGTAAACTTGACCTGCCTGAAGATTGGCTTGCAGTGTACAAGGAATATCTCGAACAATACCAGCCGGTTGATCAACTCTTCCCCTGGTCGCCGCGCCGGCTTGAGTATCTGCTCGAAGACGTGGGCGAAGAAGCGGGTTTGAAAAAACATCTCTCTTTCGACATGTGCCGCTGGACCTGCGTTCTGCGCGATTTTCAGTCGGGGTTGGATGCGGATAATGTTCGCCAGAAAATGGGTATCTCAAAGATCCAGTGGCGCGAGATCCACCTCAAACTGCGCCAGCTAAGCGAAGCCACTTAATAAATAAGCCGCTCTCGAAATCAGAGGGCGCCTTATTTATTTTTCTGTCTTTTCCGTTCGATATGTAAGCTCAAAATAAACGATATTGTGCGAGGTTTCCTTCAATTTAAATATCTCTGCGGGGCGGTAGCCGGGTACCCAGATGACAGTATCCCCTGAGCATAACAATGGCCAGCGCGCTCGTGCTCGCTGCAGCAGTTTTGCATTCGTGAAGAAGTCCGATAATTTTTGTGAATGACCTTTCAATCCCAGCGGCTCAAACCGGTCACCTGGGCGTCTTATTCGCAATTCCAGTTTATCTGAAAGCTTGTCCGCATCCAGCCAAACTCGGAAGCAGTCTTTATTATTGGAAGATTGTTCCCAGGCTGGATCCGTAAGCTGCCATATTTCTGCTGAGAATTGCCAGCCACCGGAGAGGGGTACTTTGGCTGGGAGCGAGACCCGCATCGAATCCATCTGTTTAGGCATTTGCGGCCAGGCGTCCAGCGGGAGTTCAGCATCCGGTCGGGCAATGTAAAGCGCATTGGCCTCGCGGAAAAGGACCAGGCCGCCAATCAAGTCTATCCGGCTTCGGCTGAGATCCGCTATAAAAGCCGAGGCGCCTTCAAGGACAGAATAGATTATTTCCTGTGAAGGAACCAGGCGTTGAATAGCGCGGCGGACCAATTGCCTTTGTAGTCCTGCGGTTTGCTCCGCCAGGAAGACCAGATCTAGCTTCACATAATCGTCGGTTTCCTGAAGGACAGATTGCCGCCACCATGCTGCAAGCGCCTCATTCAACAAAACCTGGTCGGAGGAGATCGTTTGAGCAGAACGCCACACAGCCTCACGGAAGCGCGGATTGTAGGTTTCAAGTGTAGGGATCAAGGTATTCCGCAGGCGGTTTCGAAGAAAGTCAGGCGCGTCATTGCTGGGGTCATAATGAGGGATGAGGTTATGGGATGCACAATAGGCCACGGTCTCTGTGCGCCAGGTGTCCAGCAAAGGCCGGACAACGGGAATCTCTGTATCAAAAATTGGCAGTTGTGCGCGGTAAGACATGCCTTTGAGTCCGTTCAAACCGGCGCCACGCAGGAAGTGCATCAGCACGGTCTCTACCTGATCGTCGGCAGTATGGCCGACTGCAACGGCCTGGGCTTTAAAATGGCGGGCCTGGGCGAAAAGAAAACGGTAACGAAGGTTCCGCGCTGCTTCTTCAATGGAAAGTTTTTCATTTTGGGCGTGAAGATTTACGTCTCCACTCTCAACCACAAATGGGATGCCAAGTTTTCGGGCAGTTTCTTCCACAGCCCTTGCCTCGGCTTCGGCTTCAGGCCGCAGCTTATGATTGAAATGGGCGATGATTACCGGATAGCCGGCCCGATGAAGGACATCCATAAGGCAAAGGCTGTCCGGTCCACCTGAAACGCCGACCACAATGAGTTCATGTGGATCGAGGCGGCATTCGCCGTTTAATAGGTTTTCAATCTTTTCAAGCATGGCACCGTTGCAATGGTCCGCGCAATTATCTTGATAAAAGCCTTGATTCTTATCCTGTTATCAAGGCTTACAAACTCGAAGGCAATTATAGCTAAAGCTGATAAAGCTCAACCAACACCCCGCTCGTGGATTCGGGATGCACAAAAGCGTAGCGCTTACCATCAGAGGCCTTGCGCGGTTCCTCGTTGATCAGGCGGATGCCTTTTGCCTTTAGCTGAGCCAACATGCCTTCAATGTCGTCGACTTCTAGGCATAGATGGTGCAATCCTTCTCCACGCTTTGCCAGGTACTTTGCGATCCCCGAATCATCGGATGTGGGTTTGACCAATTCCACTTCTGATCCGGCCAGGGGCAAAAAAGCGACCTGTGATTGCTCGGCAGGAGCATCGCGCAGTTCACGCAGGTCGATCCCCAAAGCGTCACGCCAGAAGATAAGTGATTTATCCATGTCTTCTACGACGATCGCAACATGATTGATGCTTTTAATTTTAGGCATGAGCTCCCTTTCGAATTTCGTTGCCGTGTCCGCAAAGAACACCCACACGATGACTTTGCCCTACCTATTTTCCATCAAATCCATATAGGCGCCCTCGAGAAGGTCGCCTTTTTCAATCCCGAGTTTGTACATCAAATCTTCGGCGATGGCCTGCCCGTCTGCATCAGACTGGTGGGGGTTCAGGACCACTTCCAGTTCCATGAACTGGCCCAAGCCTTCGACATCGTCGAGATGCACGCGGGTTTGGCCTACTAGATACAGATATCGCGTCTTTCGGACGACGCCTCGTTTGCCCAGGGCGAGAGAGAGGGTGGTTTTCAAATTAACGGGATCGTCGGTCTCAAAGAGATGATAATCCGACCGTTTGGGGCCATTCTGATCCGGGCGTTCATAATAGATCAACTGGGCCCGTGACGGGCCGAGTTCCCGAAGCTTGAGTCGGCCTTTGTTGGTGGGAAAAAATGTATCCACCTGTGCGATGACCTCCACGGGTGTATCGCTAAGCTCCTCGGCCCGCGAACGGATCGCATCGAAGTTGCGAGCGCGGGCCTTGATCTCGATATTGGCTGGCATACTTATCCTTGATTCGATAATTTAGGAGAGCTGGTCCGGGACAACTTTAACATATTCCGTCTTTTTATGATCGAACAGACCCACGATCAGGTGATACATAGCAAATAGTTCAAGGGAAAACGGCAGGTAACCGCCATAACCCAACAGGGGCATTTCAAAGATGTGGAAGCCTCCGCCCCAGGCAACGTGATAGATCCATTTGGGATTGGAATGATAGTTCCACATCTCCCAAAAGAAGGCAGTTAATAAAACACCCAACCAGAGAGAAATGACCGGGCGCCAATTCCCATCCCGCGTCCAATCCGTCAGCGAGCGGTTGCCTATCCATATGTTGAGCGGCTCCAGGATGAAGTATGGCGACAACCAGATAAACGGAAAGAAGATCGTCGGCCAGATCAACAGGAGCGCCAGCATGACCCAACCCGTGACGAAAAAGCTGATGGTCGTCAAATTATCGGGACGTATGACCGGTCCGCGCCCAAGGCGCTTGACGAAATCAAAGCTCGTAATGAATTCCGTGCTCCCGAACACTGCCGGGATGACCGTCGAAAAACTCAAGGTGGTCCAAAAAGTGTAACTAAGCGTGGTATTGACGTCAGTCCCGATGTAGATCCAGTTCTGGGTGCGGAGGTTGAGGGCCTCAAAGATCCACCAGACCGGAGCCGAGACCAGGAAGAGACCTACATATTTTCGCCAGCTGCGCGTCAGCAAGGAAGTTCCTGTCCGCCAGAAAACAAGCGCATCCATGGTCAGGCAATAGCCCAGCCACATCGGGAAGAAACCCCACTGTGTACGTGCGCCATCCCAGGTCCAATTGATTACCCAGAAAATAATTGCCAGGGCCAGGCCAAACCAGCCGTAGAGAGGAAACTTGTTTTTCAAATCGCGACTCGTGTAATGATGAGATTTGTCATTAGAACACAAACGGGATAAATCGCTTGGTATGCTGCATATAATCGCGATAATGCTGGCCTAACCCTTCAACCAGGGCCTGCTCCTCCACGCGAACACGATAACCATAACCGACCACTGTTCCAAGTATGATCAGGCCGAGACTCAACCAATTTGTGAGAGCCAGGCCAAATCCCAAAAAGGACAGCATGGCTCCACTATAAGACGGGTGGCGGATAAACCGATAGGGACCTTTCTCAACGACTGTCTGGTCCGCCTGGATGGAAACAACCCGGGTAAAGAATTTCCCGAGAACCCAGATCGAATACCAGCGGAAGGCCGCACCCGCCAATATCAGGAAAATGCCTGTATAAAATAGCAGCATTCGATCCCCGGAGATGGCGAATTGTCTGGCATTGAAGGCTGCCCGAATACCGAGAAAGATCACAACAAATATACTGATTAATAATACAAACCGTGAAGCCCGGTCGTGTGTCTGGGCGCCGCTGACGGTATTCTGGGTAAAGGAAGAGATTAACTCCGGGATAAGCCAGATGGCCGAGCTGATTTGAAGCAGGTAAAGATCAAGACGGTTTGTTGCAAAAACTGGAGGCATGAATAATCAAACTCCTATCACAGAAAAGACACTGGAAACCTATCGCTGATTATAAACAGTAAGCTGGGCAAAATGAGCCACAAAAAAGGAGTGCTCCCAAGTGAGAACACTCCTTGTGTTGATGAGTTATGAGACAGATGAACATGTAAGGCCCGATTTTTCCCCATGGCCGAACAGCGCCTAAAATTGTATTACCGTGAGAGATCATCCCTCCACATTCATTAAGCCAAATATTCTCCACATACTGCGCATCATGCCATGACCGAAGTCCGGTGTAAGGAACTGGTTGGGGCATGAGCCAGGGATGACGCTGATCCCATTCTCACGGCATAATTTGACGGCTTCCGCCGAGACGCTGGTCATCCCCGCTGCCAGCCCTGGTTTCGTCCCCATCATGCAGTGCATCCAGACCCGCTGGATTCCCAATTCCACACACTGACGGACCATCTGTTCAGTCACCTGCGGGTTCGCCAAAATAAAAACACCGTCCGGCTTCTCCGGCAATGATTTTAAATCCCGGTAGCACGGCGCGCCGTCATAGGTCGGGATATGCGGGTTGACTGCATAGACTTGATAGCCTGCGTCTTTGAATTTTTTGTAGTTTGAGTTGCAGCCTGTTTCGCGTTTGTCTGAAACACCGACGATGGCGATTTTCTTCTGGGCGAGAAAGTCTTGTACGAGATTATCTATCTTTGCCATCAGATTTCTCCTAATTAAATAATAATCGGAGCTGTTCGGCTCCGATTAATGTTCAAACTTATTATTTCTATCATCCGGTTCTGTAAGCATATGAAATTAAACGCCTTGATGGATAATACATTCACCTCTTTGAATTGCCGGACCATCGAAAATAGACCTGCAATTCAAATGGATGGCTATTTAATTATACGAATGGCAGGATTGAACGTTTCGAATTTTCAAACTATCCCTCCAGGACTGCCCACTGGTCGCGTCCATTTTGCTTGGCTTGAAGAAGTGCCTGGTCGGCGCGATCCAACAATTTCTCCCAATTCTCATTATGGATTCGGAATTGTGCGATCCCAATGCTGATCGTCATACGGATCACCTTGCCACCCGAGATAATGGGCGTCGAGCGTACCTGTTGGCACAGGCGGGTGGCTTGTTCGCAGGCAGCTTTAAGGCTGCTGTTGGGCAAAATCACCAGGAACTCTTCGCCGCCATATCGCCCGATCTCATCCGGCTGCCGGATGTGGTCGCGTAGTTCCGAGGCAACGAATCTCAATACCTCGTCGCCGGAGATATGGCCATGCACGTCGTTGACTTTCTTGAAAAAATCCAGGTCGATCATCGAGATGCTCAGCGGGGTATCATAACGCTCGGAGAACGTGACCTGGCGTTGCAGGTCTGCGACAATGAACTTGCGGTTGGGCAGGAAGGTCAGTGTATCGGTGTGGGATACTTCGTCTGCCTGGGTCATCACGGCCTGCAGCTCGATTTTTTTATTTTCCAGCGTGATATTGAGCCTCTTTAATTCTCCTTCCAGTTGGTGTACTTTCGAATTCATCCTCCGCACGTGCGATCGGCTCACAAAAGAATAAAAATCCCCCGGCTTCCAGCGGTATGAACATGCAATCGTACAGACCGGGTTGAGCCTGTGAGCCAAGTTCAAGTTTTGTCTGGGTCGCTTTATTCGTCTTTCGCGTGTAGAACAGGATATTATCGAATTCTTTTTGGGCAGCGGGCAAAACGATCTCCCTGAGAGTAGTCGCCTCCGGCATGATTTTTTTGAGAGAATCAAAAGCCGGGTTCGATAATTCCACTTTGCCATTGGAATCTAATAACCCCACCAACAGGTGCGAGGACTGCAGAAATGTCTCAAGCCCATGTTGGGTGATCAGAGTAATTAAGCCGTTCTCCGGCTTGGGGTTGGAAGGCAAGTTACACCTGAATGATTCCTGATTTCTTCTCTATAAATTATACACTTCACTTATCCCGGCAAATCGCACCAAACAGGAGTTGAAAGGATATTGTAGGGCTGTAAACACGCCCCATGGGCAGACAATGGCAGCAGGAAATCAGGGTGGTTCTACATCTCATTTGCCGGCATTATGATAATAAAATCTGGTTTCTTAAAACCCCTGCGCGACATATTCACCCCACACGCCTCGCAGTGTATTGCAAATTTCTCCCAATGTAATATCGTTCTCAACGCCTTCAATGAATAGCGGCATCAAGTTCTCAGAACCGCGTGCAGCGTTGACCAATTTACCGAGGTACTGGTCTACTGATTTCTGGTCTCTATTCTCTTTTAATTCCTTCAGCTTTGCCTTTTGCCCCGCCTCAATGGCAGGGTCCACCCTCAAACGTTCCAAAGTCATCTTTTCATCCACCTGGAACTGGTTTAACCCGACGATCACTTGTTCTCCACGTTCGATGGCTTGCTGCGTCTCATAAGCTGCATTCTGGATTTCGTTCTGCATGTAGCCGCGCTCGATGGCCTGCAGCGCCCCACCCATAGCGTCGATTTTGGCGATGTATTCGTTTGCACCCTTATCGATCTCATCGGTTAGATATTCGATAAGGTACGAACCCGCCAGTGGATCAACCGAGTCGGCCACCCCCGATTCATGCGCCAGGATCTGCTGTGTTCGCAAGGCCACCCGCACCGATTTTTCCGTGGGCAGCCACAGGGCTTCGTCCATTGAATTTGTGTGCAGACTTTGCGTTCCTCCCAGGACGGCGGAAAGCGCCTGGAGAGTAACCCGCACCACGTTGTTCTCGGGTTGCTGGGCGGTCAAGCTGGAACCTGCCGTCTGGGTGTGAAAGCGCAGCATCCATGAGGCGGGCTTTTGCGCCTTGAAACGCTCCCTCATGATCCTGGCCCACAGTCTGCCGCGCCGCACGGAACTTGGCGACTTCTTCCAGCAGGTTGTTGTGTGCATTGAAGAAGAACGAAATCTGCGGTGCGAAGTCATCCACACTTAAGCCGGCCTGCAATGCGGCTTCGACATAGGCGATCCCGTTCGCCAGCGTGAAAGCCACTTCCTGCACGGCAGTCGAACCTGCCTCACGGATGTGATACCCGGAGATCGAGATCGTGTTCCAGTTCGGCACATCGCGGGCGCAGAACTGGAAGATATCGGTGATGAGCCGCATGGAAGGCGTGGGAGGAAAAATATATGTCCCGCGCGCCACGTATTCTTTAAGGATGTCGTTCTGGATCGTGCCGCGCAGTGACTTCATCTCTACGCCATGACGCTTCGCCACCGCAATATACATCGCCAGCAGCACACCCGCCGGCGCGTTGATGGTCATCGAGGTCGAAACCCGGTCAAGCGGTATCTGATCGAATAACTGTTCCATGTCGTGTATGGATGAAATTGAAACGCCTACCTTGCCCACCTCTCCTTGCGCGATGGGGTCGTCAGCGTCGTAACCGATCTGGGTCGGCAGGTCGAATGCTACCGAAAGTCCGGTTTGACCGTGTGCCAGCAAATATCGATAGCGTTTATTTGACTCTTCTGCAGTGGAGAAACCCGCGTACTGGCGCATGGTCCAGAAACGAGAGCGATACATGGTCGGTTGGACGCCGCGCGTATAGGGATACTCTCCGGGGAAGCCCAGCTTTTCGGCATAATCCGGATCGTTATCTTCAGGCAGGACCAACGGCGGCAGCTCGATACCGGCGGAGGTCTCGAAACGCGGCTTTCTTTCCTTGAATTTATCCAACGATTTTTTGAGAGTGGTTTCTTTCCACTTGATATATTGGTCGTGAACGGTCATGATGGCCTCGATTTACAGAATCTCATTAATGGCTCAGGTATTCGTCATTTGATATAAACACGGGATTGTATCCCCCAGGTACGCTTCGCAGTTATCAGGCTTCGCCCTCTCAGCTACCCGACAATAAGTATAAGCGAATCGAATAGAGCCAGAATTCGATAAAAATAGGACAATTAAGAGACGAATGTCATTTGTTCTATAGTAACGAAAATGCTACACTCTACGTATACCAACTCAGGAGATTCAATAAAATGGCAGGCAAAACCTTTCTGTACGTCGGCGCAGGGATTTTATTCCTTATTGGCCTGTGTCTTGTTGGCTACGGCGTTTTAAGTGTGATCGGCTCCACATCCGCAAATGGCAGCGCAAGCTGGCTGACGTTTGGTCTGGGTTTCGGCGGTGTCGGGATACTATTCCTGGCGGGCGGCGCGGGCCTGGTCTATGCCGCAATGCGTGGACAAAAGACGGAAGTCGTCCAGCAAGTGACCATGAAGGTGGACCTGCCCGGCGAGACCAAAATAGAAGCCATGAAATGCAAAAATTGTGGCGGATCGCTCAAACCTGAGAACGTCAAAATGGTAGCGGGCGCACCGATGGTCGAATGTCCATTCTGCGGAACTACCTATCAATTGACCGAAGAACCAAAGTGGTGAGCCGGATCACGATTTACGAATTTCAAACGACGGTTGGAGGACATCAATGAAGAAACGATTTCTGAAGATTGCCTTTGTTTTCATTCTGATCTTTGGCCTGGCTTCAAAAGTCTTCGCCCAGGCTGCCTACCTCTTTGCCGTGGACAAGGAACTCGTGGATGTGTCCTGGAATGCCGACGGGAGCGAGGCCATCGAATATACCTTCGTCTTCACGAACCAGCCCGGCGCACACCCGATCGACTTCGTGGATGTCGGCATGCCGAACAGTAACTTCGACATGGCCACTGCCACCGCCGACGTTAATGGACAGGGTGTAAGCGTCTCCCAAAGCGATTATCAGGGTAACGGCTCTGGTTTCGCTGTCGTACTGGGCGGGGCCGAAATCCAACCTGGTACCACCGGGACAGTACATGTTTTCGTTGGCCGCGTCACGGGTGTTTTGTATGCTGACAGCCAGGACAATACCTATGCCAGCGCTGATTTTGCTCCGACTTACTTCGACTCACAGTTCGTATCGGGTAACACCGACCTGACAATGACCTTTCACCTGCCGCCCGGAGTGCAGCCGAACGAGCCGCGCTGGCACGCATCTCCTTCCGGCTTCCCCTCTCAACCGGCCACCGGCCTCGACAGTCAGGGTCGCATCACCTACACCTGGCAATCCTCTCAGGCTAGTGCCTCGAGCCAATACACGTTCGGCGCTTCCTTCCCTAAATCTTACATCCCTGCGGATGCCATCGTGACAGCGCCCGCCTTTGACTTTTAATGGCCTGATCGCTGGCATCGTGAATAGTTTGGGGACCATTCTTTGCATCGGATTTTTTGCATTTATATTCCTCGGCCTGCCCATCATTAGCGCCATCCAGGGACAGAGGCGCAAACTCCAATACATTCCGCCGCGCATCGGTATCGAAGGTCATGGCATCAAGCGCGGCCTCACTGCCGTGGAAGCCGGGATTCTGATGGAGGAGCCTCTCGACAAAGTGCTGACCATGATCCTTTTCGGCGTGGTCAAAAAAGGCGCGGCCAGCGTCGCTTCGCGTGACCCGCTCAAAGTCACGGTGACCGATCCCCTGCCGGATGGTCTCCACGATTACGAGACCGGCTTCGTCAATGCCTTCAAAATCGATGATGTCCGCGCGCGTCAGACTGCTTTGCAGAATATGATGGTGGCGCTGGTTAAGTCCGTTTCGGAAAAGATGAAAGGCTTTAGCCGCAAAGAGACCCAGGACTATTACAAAAATATCATGGAACAAGCCTGGGCGCAGGTTGAAAGCGCGCAGACTCCCGAAGTCAAAGGCCAGGCGATCGATCAAAATCTCGAGTGGACGATGCTCGACCGCAATTACGATGACCGCTCGCGGCGGGTCTTCACCGGTCCGATCTTTATCCCGATGTGGTGGGGAAATTATGACCCAACCTATCGTACTATGCCCACCGCGCTGGGGTCGGCAGGTTCCGTCCCCGGCGCGTCCGTAGGGCGCGGTTCATCGTCTTTGCCCGGTGCTGACCTTTGCCGCTTCGATGGTCGGCGGCGTACAGACTTTCTCCGGCAAGGTGATCGGCGACTTGAACACGTTCACCAGCAAGGTCACCAACGTTACCAATCCCCCGCCTCCACCTTCGACCAGCAGTTATCGCGGCGGCGGTGGCAGCGGATGCGCCTGTGCTTGTGCCTGTGCCGGTTGCGCCTGTGCCTGCGCCGGTGGAGGCAGGTAGTAAAGTTGGATAATAAAAGTTTATAGGTTCCTATGTTGACGAAACTAATTAAGTCAGGCAAAGGGTTGATTGCGAACACTAAGAGTCCCGACCCTCAATCCTAAATCCTCAATCCGGCCTTTATCATTACCAAAGACAGGACGGGGATGATAAAACCCGTATCCATTTAAGGATCGACCGGGATGGGACCGGTACTCTCATCGTCAATGCCAACCGCATCCTGCATTTGAACCCCAGCGCGGCATTCATGGCCTGGCTAATTTTGGAAGAAAAGACCAAAGAAGAAACCCTGCGCGTCGTCACAAAGCGTTATGCCGTCAGTAAGCGGCAGGCCGAGCACGACCTGTCAACCTTTAATGCGCAGCTTTTCGAGCTGATCCGTCCCGACGGCGCCTGTCCGATCCATGAACTCGATTTGGAAACCAGTATGCCTTTTAGCGCACGTCCATCTGCTCCCTACCGGATGGATTTGGCGCTCACGTACCGCTGCAACAATGACTGCGCGCACTGCTACAACGCCCGCGCACGTGACTTCCCTGAACTGGATACCGCTCAATGGAAATTGATCCTTGATAAACTTTGGGAGCTTGGCGTGCCGCATATCGTCTTCACCGGCGGTGAATCCACATTGCGGGATGACCTGCCGGAACTCATCGCCCATGCCGAATCGAACGGACAGATCACGGGCCTCAATACGAACGCCCGCCGCCTCTCCGATAATAATTACGTACAGAAGCTTGTGGATGCGGGCCTCGACCACGTCCAGATCACGGTCGAGTCGAGTGATGAAGAGATTCACGACCAGATGATACGCACCAAAGGCGCTCACAAGCAAACCATCCGTGGTCTTGAAAATGCCCTGGCGAGTCCGCTCTATGTAATGACCAATACCACGATGCTACGGACAAACGTCCATAAGATCCCTGCCACACTAGACTTTCTGGCTGATCTTGGCGTTCCGACGATTGGGCTGAATGCTCTCATCTATGCAGGGTATGGCCTGACTGTTGGTACGGGACTCGAAGAAAGCGAGCTTCAGCCGTTGCTCGACATCGCCGTCCAAAAAACCACGGCGCACGGTCAGCGCTTGATCTGGTACACACCCACGCAGTATTGCCAGTTCGACCCAATTCAACAAAACCTGGGCGTTAAGGGCTGCAGCGCGGCATTGTACAGCATGTGCGTCGAATCGAACGGTGATGTCCTGCCCTGCCAGTCGTATTATCACCCGCTCGGCAACCTGTTGACCGACGCGTGGGATACAATTTGGAATCATGAGCTGTCGGTTCGATTGCGCGAGCGTCGCGGACTCCCTGAGAAATGCAATGGTTGTTCTCTTGTCCCTGAATGTGGCGGCGGCTGTCCTCTACAGTTTCAATCTCAAAGCCAGCCAACTGCCGACTTTCAACCTTCGGGCGAGGCGGCTACAAGCGGCCATCACCCACTTCGGCGAGCGCGAAGCCAATCGCCGAAGTCAACCTTGAACTCTTAAACGGAGTGATATGAGCGATCACGCATGGATAAAAGAATTTCCCGGGGCGATCACTGTCTGCGATGCGGATGGGATCATTCTCGAAATGAATGACAAAGCGGCCAGGACGTTTGAAAAAGATGGTGGCGCTAATCTGGTCGGCAAAAACATGCTCGATTGCCACCCCGAGCCTGCGCGCGGCACAGTCGAACAACTCCTTGCGGCTGGTGAGAAGAACGTTTACACCGTCGAAAAGAACGGGATCAAGAAGCTGATCTTCCAGTCGCCCTGGTATAAAGATGGCAAGTACTCCGGTTTTGTGGAAGTCTCGCTGGAAATACCCTTTGAGCTGCCTCATTTTATACGCACATAGTAAGGGTTGAATATCTGTTCATGCCGATAAAACTGAAGAATGCCGAACTTTGCTACTTGCTGGCCTTCCCCGACGCCGCGCAGAAGACCAATGAGCCGCCCGAACAGATCAGCGGTTTGAAAGACGCGCCTTACTTTCAACCTATAGATATTTCCGTCCGTACGCTGTCAAGCGGGGCAAAATTTCGAAGCGGCAGGCGTGCAAGGTACCGCTTTGCGGCAGGGATATGACGAACGTGTGCAGATCGTGGAATGTCACTACATACTCGACGATCCGCTCGGCTTGCGGGCGCGGGCTGCCGTTGAGAAGGCTCTGCAGGAAAAATTCGTCCCGGCCGAGTATCGGGCAAGCGGAATGTTCGAAGAATATGCGGTGCTTCTCTTGCGCGACGGTCAATCCCAGCCCTGACAGGTTCGTGGACAAGAACGCCGCGGCTCTGGCGCGTTTCATCAGGGCCCAGCGTGAGACCTTCGATGAGCGTGACATCCAGGACATTCTGAGTTCACGCATCCGCTATTCCAATGCCGAGATGACGCTTGTGGATTGGCAGGCGGCGGTCATCTTCGCACCCGAGGGCGATTTTCAATCGGATATCGAGCTGCTCAAGATCGGGAATTATCAGTTGCTGCGCTACCGCATGCTCGATGAGAACGTCGAAGCCAGCCTCCGCACCATCAGCGAACAGTTCCGCGCCGGCCCTTCCCATGCCGTGCGGTCTGGTCCTTCCCGCGGACAGATCCGCCGCATCGTCCAGCACCGGCTCGAATTGATGCTCGATTTTGAGCATACGGAACAAAATCTTTTATTGATCGGCGATTGGTATACCGCTCAGCTTTATCATGCCATTCAGGAAGAGTTTTATCTGAAAGAGTGGAAAGAGGCCGTCCGCACCAAGCTCGATAATCTCGAGGACCTGATCCAGACCATTCAGGAGAACTTTACGCTCTCCTGGCAAAGCCTGATGGAAACGGTCCAGATCACAGGCTGGTTGATCCTGCTCGTCGGTTACTTCATTTTGTTTTTCCTTGAATCGTCCGGTTCGCTACGAACTCATTGATGGAGGGCAGCATGAAATTCTTCAACTTCACGAAGGTCGAACCCATTCCGGCAGGCACCTATCAAAAACAATCGGCCCCATCCGACCCGGCGCCATATCGCATTCATCTGCGGCTGCAGCAGGACGGTTCCGGGGTGCTGATCGTTAACGCGGCAACGGTACTGCATTTGAACCCGACCGCTGCCGAGTATGCCTATCATTTTATTAAAGGCAGCGCGCCCGAAGAGGCCGGCAAAGAGGTTGCTGCGCGTTATCGCGTTAACAAATCGATTGCGATCAAGGACTACAACGATTTCGCCGACCGCATTCAAACGCTCCTGACCACGCCCGATCTTGATCCGGTTTCTTATCTGGACTTCGAGCGGGTTGCACCGCATTCGGCCGATCTTACAGCCCCGCTCCGGCTGGACTGCGCGTTGACCTATCGCCTGCCCGAAGGGAACCAGGCCGAATACGCCCCGACCAAACGCGTCGATCGCGAGCTCACCACCGCAGAATGGGTCAGTATTCTTGATAAGGCCTGGCTGGTGGGCATACCGCATGTTACGTTTACGGGCGGCGAAGCGACTCTGCGCGACGACCTGCCCGATTTGATCGCGGAGGCCGAAAAGAATGGCCAGGTCTGCGGTCTGCTCACGGACGGCTTGAAACTTGCCGATAAAGATTATCTCGAAATGCTTCTGCAGACGGGCCTCGACCATTTGCTCTTCATGCTTCAGCCCGAAAATGATCGGTCGTGGAAAGCCCTTGAAACGATTATGCCAGAAGACATTTTCGTTACGGTACATTTGACGGTTACAAAAGATAATGCCGGGAAAGCTCCCGAATATCTTGAGAGACTTGCCGGGTTGGGCGTGAAATCTCTTTCTCTTACATTCAGCGATCCCCGGCTTCCAACCTCCGAATTACAAAATAAAGCCGCGGTCCTTGGCCTGACGCTCAAATTTGACCTGCCTGTGCCTTACTCTGCCGACCACCCGGTCGCCTTGGAAACCCAGGAGGATAATGTTCCCTCGGGTGCCGGGCAAAGCCTGGCTGTACGTTGAGCCTGATGGCGACGTGCTTCCCGCGCAGGGCATGGCTGATAAAGTCCTTGGCAATTTCCTGCGCGATCCGTGGGAAACGATCTACCGCCATGGATGATTTATCCATGAATGAAGACTTGACCGCCACCGTGCAAACCGCAACGGACCGTTTCGCACAGGGATTCAACTGTTCCCAGGCGGTCTTTTCTGCCTTCGCGTCGCAGCTCGGCCTCTCCAACGAGACGGCTTTAAAGTTGTCGTCTCCGTTTGGAGCCGGCATGGCTCGCCAGGGACAGGTCTGTGGCGCCTTGGCGGGCGCCTTAATGGTCCTCGGCCTGCGGCATGGAAATGTCGACCCGGAAGGCAAAGAGAATACTTATCAAATCGCGGAAGAATTTATACGCAAATTCAAGGAACGTCACGGTGCAATCCTTTGCCGTGAATTAATCGGTTACGATATCTCAACATCGGCCGGATTACAGGCGGCCAGGGAGAAGACACCTCTTCACCACGATCTGTCCAGCTTTGGTCAAAGAGACCGCAGAATCACTGGCTCATTAAGTCATCATCGATCGGGGTTAAAATAGGGCATGGGCAGCAAATCTTCTCCCTGGTTCGGCGTATCCATCGCATTGCTTGTTCTTTTATTGGTGATGTGTATTGTGCTTGTTTCTGTATTTACGGCACTCGAACCTTCGATTGTGCCTCTTCTTGCGGATTAAACCCCTCACCGACAACATCAACAACCCTGCAGCCGACGCCAAAGATCAAATGCCCCAATGGCAATTGTGCCAATGCCTGTCTCTCCAAATTAACTGCCTTCCTGCAAACCAACTCTATTCCGGAATCGGCCCCCAAATCGGCATTTCAACACAGCCAGGGAATTAATCCGGTTATGCTCGTGACATATCGCGTAAATGGCAACCAGCTCGGGTCCCCGCAGTTTTCCCCCAATGTGCCGTCAACCTTTCTAAAGATTCAGCAGGATATTAGTCCCCAGGAAAAGATTTGGAATTATTTCGCTTCGATCATCCCGGCCAACCAAAGGCAGGAATTGGTGGCCTACATAATTTCCACCGATGGCAAAGGTAACATGCTGGCCAGCGTTGAACAATCCGTAGACCGGCCCCAGGACTGGGGATTGAATGTGGATATTGCCGATGCAGGCCAGCCTCGTGACCTGACCTTTACCCTGCTCCACGAATTCGGGCATTTGCTCACTCTGAACGACTCGCAAGTCACGCCCGACCCGGCATTCCTCGCGCATCCTGATGACATGCAGGTCTACCAACAGGATGCAGCCAAATGTCCTCAATACTTCACAAGCGGCGGATGCAGTCAGCCAAATTCTTACATGAATGAATTCTTCGACCAGTTCTGGCCGAAGATCTATGACGAATGGAAAAAGGTCAACGCCGAGAAAGATCAAAACAACTATTCCAGCCTGCTGTCCAAATTTTATGAAAACCACCCCACCCAATTCAACACGCCATACTCGGCAACCAGCCCCGAAGAAGACATTGCGGAAAGCTGGGCATACTTTGTCCTGACACCCAAGCCCGCCAATGACAGCATCGCGCATCAAAAACTGCTGTTCTTTTACAATTACCCCGACCTCGTGGATCTGCGCAGCCAGATCATATACGGCATTTGCAACTACGCTGCAAGCCAATAAATTCTTTACCCTTGCAAAGATACATCAAGGGCCAAAATCAGCAGTGAATCCCGAAAGGGCATATAGAGTTTAACTGACGTCAGCGTCGATTTGCTGTGATACATCGTACCAAAAGACTTCTTGAAATAGAAAGTTTCAAAAAATCTCTGTTTACATTTGCCCGTAGGGTAATCCCTGGTTATCTCTTGTAGGCCGAATTTCAAACCATTCTCTTAAATACCGCAAAGATTTGGCAGGGATGGAACCTGTGGTATCCTCGCACGAATGAACAGGATCCGTATCCTGCTTTTTGTAATCTTTGGTTTGGGTTCCTCGTTCGCCTGCCGCGCCGCAACCCGCCTGATTCTGGCGGATACTGCTACTGTCTCGCCTCCCACACCGGAAACTTCCTGTCCCGCCGAAACAGCTTCAATTCTTAATGCCGCCAACCAGCCAACTTTCACCACGGGAAACTTTCCCAATGTGGATACCGGAAATAATCTCGATATTCAATTGGTAACGTACACGGTCAACGGCGATCAGCTTACGGACCCATCTTTGGAAACCGTCCCTGACAATTTGAAGAAATATCAGAACGATGTTTCCTCACAGCAAAAAGCCTGGAAATTGTTCACAGCCCTTGTTCCAGCGGACCAACGCCAGATGATTGCCGAATACCAGGTCATTACGGATGGTCCGGATAATGTGCTGGGGATCGTCGAACAGACTCACAACAACCCGGATAAATGGATGCTCGAAATAGACATAGCCGATATTTTAGATACAAAGAACCTCGTCTTCACATTACTTCACGAGCTGGGACACCTGGTAACTCTTAACTCCTCCCAGGTACCTCCTGACCTGCAGGTCTTCGATCATCCAGATAGCGAGCGGATCTACGAAAGGGAAGCGGCCGCCTGCCGCTATTATTTCTCCGGGGAAGGTTGCAGCCTGCCGGATTCATATTTGAACACTTTCTTCGACAAATTCTGGAGCGGTTTGTATGCGGAATGGCATCAGATCGATACCATCCAGAATGACAACAAACGCCAGGATAAATTGGACGCCTTTTATCAAAAGTATAAAGACCGGTTTGTGGATGATTATGCCGTGACAGACCCGAATGAAGACATTGCCGAAACCTGGGCCTTCTTCCTGCTCAGTCCCAGGCCTCAAGGCCATACGATCACCGACCAGAAACTCCTGTTTTTCTATCGATATCCGGAACTCGCCCAATTGCGTGGACAGATCCTGCAAAATTTATGCAGGGTGCAGCCCTGATGACCAGCTCGCTGCGTCCATTTCCAGAATCATATTGGGTCTTTCCAGGTCGGTTTTTAGCAGGCGAATATCCCATCCGCTCCCTTACTGGGGATCAGGCACGCCTGCGCCTGGATGCACTCCTCCAAGCGCAAATCGACACGTTTGTTGACCTGACCCAGCCGGGTGAAATGCCGCCCTATCTTTCGCTTCTCCAGGAAGAGGCTCGGGCTTATGAACGCCAGGTAAATTATCAGCGCTTTCCAATCCTTGACCTGGGGCTGCCTGCCCGCGCAAAAATGATCGCCACCCTCAACAGCCTGGATGATGCGCTCTCGAATAGGCATAAAATTTATCTTCACTGCTGGGGAGGCATAGGACGCACCGGCACGACGGTTGGCTGCTACCTCGTGCGGCACGGCAAATCAGGTCAGCAGGCCCTGGATCAAATTGCGGAGTGGTGGCAGGATGTCCCCAAACGCCTATTCTATCCGCGCTCGCCTCAAACGGATGCGCAGGTGCGGTTTATCCTTGATTGGAAAGAATGAACTGGCACAACCGTTACCTGCAGCAAGCCGGGTGGACGCGTGAATTGCGGGCTTATCTATTCCGGAAAGCCGGGTTATCCGGCGCACACCGTGTGCTCGAAGTCGGCTGCGGCACCGGCGCCATTCTTTGCGAGGGATCGCTGCCAGACCGTGAGCTTTATACCCGTGCTGCCCGCTACGGAATCGATCTGTCGGCGGCCTCATTGACGGAATGTCGCAACAACGTACCGGGCGCATTCTTAACCCGGGGCGATGCGCTTAATCTTCCCTACCTCGATAAAACTTTCGACATTTCTTATTGTCATTTCCTGCTTTTGTGGGTGGACGAACCATTGAGAGCTTTGCAGGAAATGAAGAGGGTCACAAAGCCTCAAGGTCATGTCCTGGCATTGGCCGAACCTGATTACACATCCCGTGTTGACCGGCCCCGGGAAATCTCCTGGCTTGGAAAACGACAGACCGAATCATTGATCCAGCAGGGCGCAGACGTCGGCATCGGGTCGCGTTTAGCGGATTTGTTTTATCGAACAGGGATAACCATTCATGAAACAGGAGCCATCCAAATTCGAGGCAAAGATGCGCTCACCCTCGAGGAATGGGAAAATGAATGGTCAGTCCTCCAGGCTGACCTGGCTGGAACCGTTGCCAGGGAAGAAATACAGGAAATGAAGCATCTGGATGAACAGGCCTGGAAACGTGGGGAACACGAAATGATCATTCCAACGTACTTTGCGTGGGGTCAGGTATAATAATCTTAGGACTTATCTGGAGGTCTTATTGCAAACTTTAAAACCTGAGGGCCAGCTTGAACAGCCGGCCACTCTTCAGGAAAAAACTGATTGGAAACGCTTCCTGATCGACCTGGTCGAAACGGTCGGTCTGGCAGTGGTCCTGTTTCTGGTGATCAACACGGTTTCAGCCCGTGTACGTGTCGATGGCGTGAGCATGCTGCCCACATTGCATAATGGCGAGTTCGTCCTGGTGAATAAACTGGCTTATGATACGGGCACTCCTACGCGCGGCGATATTATCGTATTCCGCTCAACCACCACTCCCGATCTCGACCTCATTAAACGGATCATGGGCATCCCCGGTGATAAAATCAGTATCCATAATGGTCAGGTCATCATCAATGGCCAGACCTTGAGCGAGCCTTACATCAATGCAATACCCAATTACAACGGCGATTGGCAGGTACCGGATGGTTATTTGTTCGTATTAGGCGATAACCGGAACAACTCGTCCGATTCGCATCTGTGGGGTTTTTTGCCGGAGAAGAACGTGATCGGCAAAGCCCTGGTGATCTACTGGCCGCCGCCTGAATGGGCCATGATCAATCACTTTCAAATCGCCGCTGCTGCACATTAGAGATAAATATGAGTGATCAAACTTTACCAATTCTTCCCGAACTGGTTTCCTGCAACGAATGTCAGGCTGGTGTCATGCGACTAAAATTCGTCACGTATTTCACCTGGTTGGAAGACGAACTCATTACGGTTCCCAACTTCCCTGCCTGGGTCTGCGATGTTTGCGGACGCCGTGAATACGACGAGAAATCCATTTCCTGGCTGACCATGCTCTTAAACCCAAACGCCGGTAAACCCACCGGACGTAAACGCCCCGTCCCGCACACCACCCGCCGCTCGGCTCCTCGCCCTTCCGCCGAAACCTAGCTGACAAGGCATCCTCCATGACCATGGATACATCTCCCCGAACGTATCGCTTCCTTCCCGCAGATATATTCACGTCGGGTTACCGCGTGGTCGGAAAGATCATGGTCAGCAACACCGGCACCATCGGGATGTTGAACGATAACACCCGTTCGATCCTGGAAATCCACGACGCACACCTGGCGCGCCTACCCATGCCTACCAAGCTGGTGGATCATTTCGAGATGACGCGCATGATGAAGGCCCATGTATATGCGGTCTGCGTGGGACGCCGCGAGGACCTGGGCCCGCAGGCGTTGGTGCGCGGCGGTTTCTCCAATATGGTCGAATACCCTGTCCGTCTTACGACGCAAATGTTCGAGATCGAAGGGATCATGGAGCTGTCGGGGCGTTTCGACTTTACCGGGCTGATGACCGATGGATCGCGTGAATTCATACCGATCTTCAACGCCACGTTGACCGGCATCCTGATCCCGAACTTACGCATCGAAAGCGGAGGGATGCTCATCAACCGGCGTCAGATCGACCTTGTAGCCCTGCTTAATCAAAGGGTCAAAGCCGAGAGCAAACCGGCCTGATGCCGGAGTTCTCAAAAACCCTGAATTGGCCGCACAATAACGGCCAATTCGCTTGACCAGCGTTCGCTGGGATGATAAAATCCGCCCGCCTCAAACAATGCCCCCATCGTCTAGAGGCCCAGGACGCAACCCTTTCAAGGTTAAGACTGGAGTTCGAATCTCCATGGGGGCACTGTATTAAATAACCCGCCTTGCTCGGCGGGTTTTTATTTTTCTAAGATCAGTTGCTATTATATGGAATGAAAATCAAGAATCCGATGCCAATCACTATCTGCCCGATCAAAACCCCGGTTGCCTGTAATTGGCCGAAATATGGCACGGCCGGTACCGGCTGCGACCCCATGCCGAAAACGTCGGCCATGCCGGAAAAAGCCGCGATCACATAACCCGTGCAAATCAGCCTGATCCCGATATCGGCGATAATGGAACGCGGCATTCCTTTCCATAAAGCCCCCACGCCCACATAACCGCCGACGCAAATAATCGCCAGGCCGATCAAAAAGACCGAGATTTGTACAAAGCCCACTATCGGGCTCCTGTCCCAGCCGAACCAACTCGGTTCGGCGCCAACAGCAAAAATGAAAAGGCCGACCAGGGTGGTGACCAACCCCGTGCGCATACGCGTTGTAGAAGGTTTAATTCGGATAGGTTGTGTTTTTACGGGAATGGAGGCAGGTTGCCCTATGGGTTGATTCATGAGGGTAGATTCTTTTGCAGGAAATTAAGCCAGTTCAGGCCCAGGATATTCGCTATATCCACTTCAGAATAGCCGCGCTTCAGCAACAGTGGCGCAAGCTTCTGCAAGTCGGCGATCGTATCTATTTCCGGCGGGACGGATTGCACGCCGAAGCCACCATCGAAATCTGAACCGATCCCTGCGTGCAACGCATCGCCGGCCAACTGGCACACATGGTCTATGTGCGCCGCCACCACATCCAGCGGCACTTCATCCCGGCGGGAACCGTTGCCGCGGTTCCACCCTGGCTTGAGAAAAGCGTTAAACGGGACGGTTCCGATCACACCGCCGCGTTCGATAATACCTCGTAAAACCGTATCGCTGAAATGGCGGTTGGTGGGAAAGTTAGGCAAAAGCGCCAGGCAGTTGACGTGTGTGGCGATAAGTGGCCCTTCGTAAAGATCGAGCGCATCCAGCGCGGACTGTTCGTCCATGTGGCTGAGGTCGAGCGTGAAATTAAAATCCGCCATGGCTTTGAGCAGCTGTGCGTCCCTCCGCGGTGATCGGGCCCGGGTTCACGCGTGCCGCCCGAGTAACGCGTCCCGGCCCAGGCCAGGCCGATAATGCGCAGGCCCAGGTCGTACCATTCGGAAAGCTCATCCAGGTTGAGGATTCCATCCGCGCCTTCCATAAGCGCCACGAGACCCACCGGCCGTTCTTTTTTCGATGCGTCCTGCCACTCCGCCATATGAGCGTTCAGATCCTTTTTATTGAAGATCAGGCGGAAATGATCGGGCTTGGAATTCGGCCAATTGATGATAAAGGTGCAGTTGGTCAAGATACAGCTTATGCGCTTCGGGATAAGTCGTATAACATAGCTTTTCCCAATCCCCTTCTTTGGAGCGCGCCGGCGCAGCGAACAAGGTCGAGAACACCATCGCCACCTGGCCGCGTTGATAATCGGGCCAGCCGATCAGGCTGTCGCCGTTTCTTTCAGGCAGCAAGTGTGCCTTTTTCCTTCTCACGTGTTTCAGCCGCGGAGCGCGTGTAATCGCGCCCGAAGTTGAGCATGTTCCAGGCCAGGTCGCAGTGGGAGTCGATGATAAGGGGCATAATCAACAAAAAGCGCACCCCGGGGTGCGCTCTCCTTGAATGGCTGGCAAGCTAGCCATCTTTATTCGTTTTCATTATCGGGAGGGGTTTCTTCCTCGTCGGACGAGGATGTCCCAAATTCCTCGATGAGCTTTTTGTAATCTTTATCGGCATAGGCGCCAGAGTCCACCTTGCGCAGGCTGAGGCCGATGCGGTGCTGGTCGGTATCGATGCGGACGATGCGCAGGGTGCATGACATCGCCTTCCTTGAGCACTTCCTTGGGATGCTCGATGCGATGATCGGCCATCTCGGAGATGTGGATCAGTCCTTCGATGTCGCCTTCAAGGCGGGCAAACGCCCCAAACTTGGTCAGGCGGGTGATGACACCTTCCACCAGTTGACCCACGCTGAACTTCTCAACACGTGACGTCCACGGATCATCTGCCAGCGCACGCATCGAAAGGCCGATGCGTTTCTTTTCGCGGTCGATGTTGATGACCTTGACCTTGACTTCCTGCCCGACTTCCAGGATTTCGCGCGGATGCTGGACACGGTCCCAGGAAAGCTCGGAAAGATGCACCAGGCCATCCGCGCCGTTGACGTTGACAAAAGCGCCGAAATCCGAGAGGCTGGTCACCCGGCCGGTATAAACCTTGCCGACTTCCAGTTCATCGATGACACGTTCCTTGATGGATTGGCGGGATTCGGTCGAGACGGACGCGCTCGGAAAGGATCAGGCGGCGGCGTTCACGGTCCACTTCGATGATGCGGACAGTGATCGGCTCGCCGACCATTTTCTGCCAGCGCTGTTCGGGCGTATCGCCGGTGGATTGCGACCGGCGCGATGGCGCTGATCTGCGAAGACGGCAAAAAGCCGCGCAGCCCGCCAACCATCACGATCAGGCCGCCCTTGTTGAAGCCGACGATCTTGCTGTCGTAAACGCTGTCGTCTTCCAGCATCTTCTCCACGTTTTCCCAGGAGATTTGTTCCTGGGCGCGGCGGAAGGAAAGGACCACGTTACCGTTCTCATCTTCGGGGTTGATCACATAGACGGGAATTTCTGCGCCAACAACGAGCGTCTTCGCGCTCCTCCTCTGAAAGCTGGTCGAGCTCGCGGCCCGAGATCACACCTTCAGACTTGGCCCCGATACTGACCAGGATCTGAGATGAGGCAATACTCGCAATCATTCCTGTGCGGATCTCACCCGCCTGGGGCATATCCACACTCAGGTTTTCGTTTGCGAGCAGTGATTCCATACTCTGATTATTCTGGTCTCCCTGCTGACTGGCATCGCTCCCCTGAGGTGGCAGGGTTGTATTCTGATCCATCGCTTGTAAACTCCGATCAACAAAAATGTAAAGGGATTATAAAGGCGATTGCAGAAGTTGACAACCCTCGCTACCTTAACAGGCTTGGCTTTCCCCGGGTTGTAAACTATTTCACGCGATTGTCACTAATTGATTAAATGTAGATGAACTTTACCGTAACCGACGAATCGCATCCCCGGCGGGAATGGCTTTCTCATAATTGCTGTTGTACTGGCAATCAGGGTGTGCCACCTCAATGCAAAAATCCCCCTAACACTTTTACTCCCTCTAATCTCTTTTCTCTTCATACTTCCCTTTGCTCGTCGTTCAATCGCCTGCGATATAATGAGCGGCGGAGTTAACATGCCTGCCATTTATCCCTTTACTGCCATCGTTGGTCAGGAGCGCATGCGGCGCGCTCTTATTCTGAATGCCGTGGATACCCGTATCGGCGGCGTGCTGATCCGCGGCGAACGCGGCACGGCCAAATCCACTGCCGCGCGCGCCCTGGCCGCCTTGCTCCCCCAGGTCAAAGTGGTCGATGATTGCCGCTTCGGCTGCGACCCCGATAAACCCGGCACATGGTGTACCGAATGCAGGGAACGTGCCATCGGCAAGAAATCGCTTCCTTTCCACAGCCGGACCACTCCTTTCATAAACCTGCCCGTCTCGGCCACCGAAGACCGCGTGGTCGGTACACTGGATATCGAACAGGCCATCCAGAAAGGCGAGCGTCATTTCGAAGCCTGGCGTGCTGGCCAATGCCAATCGTGGACTGCTCTACATCGACGAGGTCAATCTGCTCGACGATCATGTTGTGGACGTTCTGCTGGACTCTGCCGCCATGGGCGTTAACGTGGTCGAACGCGAAGGTATTTCCTTCTCCCATCCTGCCCGCTTCATTCTGGTTGGGACGATGAACCCCGAGGAAGGCGAACTGCGTCCGCAGCTGCTGGATCGCTTCGCCTTATCGGTGGATATCGTCGGCATCCGCGAAGCGCGCGAACGTGTGATGATCATGGAACGCAATCTTTCCTTCGAGCGCGATCCGGAGGCATTCCGGCAAGAATGGATGCCCAAGGAAGATGAGGTCTCCAAACAGATCGAGCTCGCCCGCGACATTGGTGGACCAGGTCACCTACACCAGCCGCGACTTGCTTTCGATCGCCGCGTTGACCGCTTCGCTCAATGTGGACGGTCACCGCGCGGACCTGGTCATCCTGAAAGCGGCGCGCGCCCAGGCCGCCTACGAAGGCCGCACCAAGATCAACGATCACGATATCGCGCTGGCCGCGGAGCTGGCCCTGCCCCACCGCATCAAACGCACACCCTTCCAGCAGGCCGAGATCACCTCCGAGCAGTTGCAGGAACGCATCGAGCAGTTGGCAGGTCAATCGGTCCCGAGCGAATCGGAAGAGAAACCCCAGGACGAAAAAGGCCAACCGCAGGAAAAAAAAACTTAAAGCTCGAAGATGAAGTGCAGGAAAACGAGCAAAAAGGCACGCCTGAGCCTATGCCTCAGGATGTTTTCGCGCACACCGATGCAAAGTGGTGGGAAGGCGGACAGAAGATCAAGGCCGGCGAGACCTTCCAGCCGCGCAAGCTGAATACCCCGCTCGATAAACTGGCCCGCAAACATGCCGGTCGCCGTTCGCTGACCAAGACCGAGCGCAAACATGGACGTTATATCAAGGCGCGTCCGGCGGGCAATAAAATGGATGACATCGCCTTCGATGCAACCATTCGCGCCGCCGCGCCTTTCCAGAAACGCCGCGTCGAAAAACGCAAGCGCCTGGCTTTTGCCATCGAGAAATCCGACCTGCAGCGCAAGGTGCGCGTCAAGCGCGTGGCGAACCTGGTTTTGTTCCTGGTGGATGCTTCCTGGTCGATGGCTGTTGCCGAACGCATGAATGCCACGAAAGGCGCCATCCTCTCGCTGCTGACCGATGCCTACCAGCGCCGCGACCGCGTGGGTCTGATCGTCTTCCAAAAGGACCGCGCCACGCTGGTCCTGCCTCCCACCAATTCTGTCCAGCTCGCGCAGAAAGCACTGGTGGATATTCCGGTCGGCGGGAAGACTCCTCTCTCCGCCGGGCTGCTAATGGCAACCGACGTGCTGCAGCACGAAAAGTATACACATCCCGATATCGAGCCGCTGCTGATCGTCCTGACGGATGGAGCCGGCAACGTCTCGATCGGCACCCTTCCGCCCCAGGAAGAGTCTTATCGCTTCGCCGAGCTGATCGCGACCGAAAAAGTAAAGAGTGTGGTCATCAATATGGAGCATGCCGCCTTCGACCAGGGTTTGGCCCAGTCGCTAGCCGAACATCTTAAGGCGCCGTGCTTTGCCCTGAGCGAGTTGAAGGCCGAGAATCTCTATCATGCCGTGAAACAGGAAATGGCTGGAATAGTAAAGTAGGCCATCTTATCCCGGTTTCCCGCGGAGTGCTAGCAAAAAAAGAATGACGGCTAACATAGCCGCCATTCTTTTTTGATTCACCCTATCTCATTATCCCTATGGCAGTGTGCAGTTGCGCACAATAACGGGTATCGCACCACCCGTCTGATTTATGGTGTCGTCAGGGTGGTTGCCCGAAAGCACCGCGCCAATGATTGTCGTAGTCCCATTCGTATCGAGATTGATGCCGTATAACGTGTTATTTGTAAAACTGCCGCAGGTGAGTGTTAATGTGAGAGGCGTTGTGACATCCAAACCATCCCCGCTGTTTCCATCCGCGTTAATTTTTGTCAACGCCACCTTGCCGTTGCTGGTTATGTTCAAGCCATCGCCGCTATTGCCGTCGAAGAAATTCGTGCCGGTAAAGGTCACACTGGCAGTCGAAGGACCTGTGCTGTTATCCAGTGTCGCTCCATCGCCGGTGTTGTCAACGGCCGTCACATTATTAATTTTGATCGCACCCGTTGTGTTGACATACAGGCCGCCGCTCCAATTCTCATCGAAGACATTGGTGCCGCTGACAGTCACGCCCAACTTGTTGGCATCAATATTATTTAGATCAATGCCATAAAGGTTCCCACTATTTAACTGGCCGTTGGCGTTGGCTACGATATTGCTCACCGTAATGGCACCGAGCGATGTGACCGAAAGGCCGTCCTTCCAGTTTCCATAAAAGACATTATTACCGGTAAGCGTGACGTTCCCAACCGCATTACTGACATCGTTGAATAACCAAACGCCATAACCGGTCTGGTTATTCGAAGAAGTGATATTACTGGCGGTGATGGCACCTTTGGAATACATGACGATACCGGTGCCGTGGTCGTTATCAAACACGCTCATTCCTTTTACAGTGATTGGCTTTGGTTGTGAAGCATCGTGGTTGTCAAGATAAACTCCATTGCCAGATAATGGAGCAAGTCCGTATCCGTTTCCGGTTGCGCTCAGGCTGGTCGTGTTCATACTAATCGCTCCAAAACTTGTCACAAGCAACCCATCATAATTATTATCTTTGAACATATCGCTGCCCGAAAGGGTCACATTGGACGCAAAATTGGTAACGTTGTTAGCAATCCATGCCCCGTAACCGTTCGCGTTGCCTACAGCAGTGAGGCTGCTTACGGTGATTGCGCCCTTAGAATTAATCGTCAGGCCATCGATAAAGTTGTAATTGAAGGTATTGCTGCCGGTGAGAGTGATGGGCTGGGCTGTGGGAGCAAATGAATTATCCAAATACGCCCCATCGCTGTGCGTATTCGAATCGGCTGTCAGGTTCCTGATTGTGATTGCGCCGTTACTATTCACCTCTAGGCCATAATCGTAGTTATTTGTGAAAATATTGGTTCCGGTCAGCATCACTGTTCCTTTGGAAAGGACGGAGCCAGCCACATAATTATTTATCAACAGTACGCCTGAACCGCCTCCTGACGTTCCGTTTCCGCCGGCGTTAAGATCGCTGGCAGCAATGTTGCCAAAGCTCTCGATATCCAGGCCGTCATATGCGTTTGTGTTGAAAGTATTGATACCGGTCAATGTGACGGCCCGGCTCACCCCGGCGTAGGCGTTGTTAAGATAAACGCCGTCGCCATGAGTATTGGAGTCTGCCGTCAGATTGCTGGCACTTATCACACCCTTACTCAATACGGCCAGGCCCCCGATATTTACAGGTTGTAAATTTACAGTGATGGGTGTACCGTAATTAAAGTCAAAATTATTCGCACCTTTTAGCGTTACCCCGGCTGTTGAGTTGTCAAAGTTGTTTTGCAGCACGGCACCCACGCCATGGTTTGTTGACGTAATACCGTTATCATCGGCCGTTACGTTATTTAAAGTAATTACGCCTCGGCTCTCGATCACCAGGCCGTTACTTGCGTTGCCGCCGAATTCATTCGTCCCTGTCAACGTTACCGGTTGTGCAGCCGGTGCCTGGCAGCTGAATGAAACAAAATCACAGTTGTCCAAATAAGCACCAAAGCCATTGTCACTCGTGTTGACGGTACCATCAGCGGTGACATGATTAATCGTAATAGCGCCGTTACTGAACACTTCCAGGCCGATGTCATAGTTACCGGTGAATATGTTGCCGTTGATATTGTTCGAGGTGATATTAACCGCGGATTGCAGGGTACTGTTATCGTTTGCCAGATAAGCACCGACGCCATTAAGAGAAACAGTGCCGTTGCCGTTGGCCTCGATATTATTGACCGTGATCACTCCGCCCAGGCTTTGAACGTCTAAACCATCGTTGAAATTTCCATCAAAGAAGTTGTTACCCAGTACGTTGATGGGTCGGGCAAATCCTACACAGTTGGTTCCATTGAAGTTACAGTTATCCAGATAAACGCCATTGCCGGTATTATCGATAACTAGGCTCCCGTTCCCATCCACGGTCAAATTATTCGTGGTAATGGTGCCGTTGGAGTAGACGATCAGCCCGCCCAGCCCATTCCCATTGAATTCATTGGTTCCGGTTATGGTCACGGGCTGGGGCCCACTCGCCGTGTTATTCGATAGGATGGCGCCTACACCGTTGGTATTATTATCTGCTTCGATGTTATTCAAGCTGATGGGGCCATTGCTGAATACATACAAGCCATCATAATAATTACCATCGATGACATTAGTCCCCATTGTCCCGGTAATGGTAATGCCGGCATTGAAGCCTGGATTGACACTATTTGTCAGGAACACTCCATTAGGGCCGGGAGCCTGGTGTTCTGTATTATTTCCAGTGGCGGTCACAGAATTGACTGTAATGAGGCCGTTGCTTTCCACGTTCAAACCATCCAGGAAATTACCCGTAAAAGTATTGGTTCCTGCCACGGTAACCGGCTGTGCGCTTGCAGAAACACTATTGATCAATGAAGCCCCGGCGCCAGGAGTCCCGGCGGTGCCGTTATCATTGGCGGTCAGGTTTTTCGTTGTGATCGCCCCATGGCTGGTTACGTCCAGGCCATTCTGTCCATTCGCATTGAATGCGCCGGAAGTGATTGAGACCATACCTGTCCCGGCGCTATTATCCAGCATGACGCCGTCGCCACCTGTATTTCCATTAGCGGTGAGGCTGTTCAATGTGATCGCCCCTTTGCTCAATATATCCAGGCCGTCGAGGTGATTGGCATTGAATTGGTTAGAGGTGGTGGAGATGATTGTGACCGCGCCGCTCCCGCTCGAATTATCCAGGTTTGCGCCGACGCCTAATACGCCATTCCCATTTCCATCGGCAGTAAGAGAATTCAGGGTGATCGCCCCTTTGCTAATGATGTCGAGACCGTCCACGTAATTGCCATTGAATTGGCTGGAGGTGATCGTAACGGTGCCTGTGCCGGTGGAGTTATTCAATACCGCGCCCTTGCCGGTTGTGCTTCCGTTGGACTGCACGCGCGTCAGTGTGATGTTCTTCTTCGTCGAAACCGTCAACCCATCACCTGTGACACCCGTGATCAAAATGTCGCTCAAAGTCACATCCGCGTTCCAGTTGATGATGCTCAGTGGAACAGCGAATTGAGAAGGATCTGAGGTGATAATCGTGCCAGCGATGGTTCCTGTCCAGCCGCCTTTTAATGCAAGGGAGAAATTTTTCCATGCTCCGAGGTTCCGCATCCGTACCATCTATTATGATAGGATTGCTGGAAGAATCGGGACTGCCGCTGCCTCCATTTGCCAGATAACCCGTGATCCAGATCACACCATTGGCAGCCGGATCAGGGATAGTATTGCTGGTAAAAGCCGAGATCAGGTCTGATAAATTGGAATATGTAGTCGTACACTTGCCCACTCCAGGATTCGGTGCAACACCTGATGGGCACCAGATCGGGTCGCCGGTGGCAACGATTTTTGCAGCTTCCTGCGAAGCCAGGGGTACCGTCTTCCCCGCATTATTCACTACTACCACGTCGGTGCCTGTCGGCACTTGCGAGAGAGCCTGAGAACTGTCCCCATTTGTTCCGGCAGAGGACACATCCGGGCTGGGAGACGGATTTACTGGAGTTGTACCGGGGTCGGTGGCTGTAGGGACAGCAGGTGTGGCGCTCGGATCAGTCGATGATACATCCATAGCGGCAGGCGCCGAGGTTGGATCGGTTGCATCGGTAGTGGCAGCCGGCGCGGAGGTTGGGTCGGTTGCGTTACCCGCCCCCGTAGTTTCAGTTGACACAGAGCTTGGATCAGTTACGGCACTAGTATCCGGAGGAGGCCGGCGGATTGGCCGGCGGCGGTGTAGCGTCATCCGCTCGAACCGGTATGGTGAACAGCATACTGACCATAAACACGGCTAGAAATGGGACTATGAATAGCCTTAACCAATTCTTTCTCGACATTTTGTTCTCCTGATAGCAAAATGAATTACCTTATTGGGTCGTTGGATGCAGTACAACTATCGCCCTTCTATTGCATATCGAATACATTGTACAGCATAGATGGAATAGAGGCGGGATGATTTTGTACCGTCCTTCAACATGAAAACATGTTGCTTACTCACAACTCCCGCATGAAATACCTGGAACATAAATAAGCAGGCTTATGCCTCAGATGGCACGGGCTGCCGCCTCGCAAGGTTCAACACCAAAAGCCCAAAGCCCGTAAATAAGAACGCCGCGGGATAAATATAGAATAAGTTCAAGCCGACCAATTTGCTGCCCAGCAGGGGGCCAAAGGAAAAACCCAGGTTTACCGGTAAATACCGCGAAGGACATCACCCGCCCGCGGATATTCGCAGGCGCGGAAGTTGATAAAACATTGAACGAGATCGAGAAGACCGCCGCTGCGAGTCCGCTGATGATGCAAGTGATGATCGCAAAAGGGATCAGGCTGCGAGTCCAATAGGGAACCAGCCACAATACGGTTTCGAAGGCCGCGCCGATCATCAAGATACGCCAGTAACCGAACCGGTCGGCCATTGACCCGAAGATCGGTGCGAGCAGCATCGCCAGCAATCCGCCTGCGCCCAGCACATAACCTATCGCCGTCGCAGGGCTGTTCCCTTTATACAGGCTGGTCACCACCACCGGCAAATAAGAATAGACCAGCATCCATCCGCCATAAAGGAGGAATAGCGCAAAGAAGAGCGTTCGCAGGCGTCCGGCCTGGAATGAGACCCGTATCGAATCTCCCGCCATCCTCAAAATAGGTGCCTGGCTTTTTCCTCGATAAGAATCGACATAGCCAAACGTGAGCGCCAGGATCACAAACACCATGACCAGCACGTTGATCCACATCAGGGCACGGAAACCCCAATGGTCCACAATTGGGCCTCCGAATAGAGGCCCCACAAAAGCGCCGACCGGCCCGGCGCTGTTCATGATCGCGAAAGCCAGTCCATGCCGGTTGGTCGGCGTACGCTCTGCGAGCGTTGTAAGCATCAAACCGCTGTTGCCAAGTGACAGACTCATCAGCGAGCGGCCGACGACGAACACCCACACGTTACCCGCCAGCACGGACAGGGTACCTGCCACAAGATAGACCACAAACGAACGGACCACCATCGGTTGGCGTGAATAACGGTCGGCCAGCGCCCCCCAGAACGGCAGGAACGGGATTCCCGCTGCGCCTACGATGGCTGCGATGATGCCAACCATCGCAGGGATTTGAGACTGGGTCATCCCAAGGTCGTGCAAAAAGATCGGCGTGAAGGCCGTCATCTGGCCCCAGAAAACGGTTTCGAGAAAGCTTGCGATCGTATATAAGACTAGCAGCCATTTCCAGGAAGCGCGCAGTCCGTCCAAAAAAATACTCCTAAGTAAAGGGTAATGAGTTTTGCAGTCCAAGCCTTAGCCTGACATTAATCCAAGAAAACAGTAGAAGAATGCCGGCCGCGCCTGCCAACCTTCAACTTTCGGGCGAGGCGGCTACAAGCCGCCATCGCCCACTTCGGCGATATGAATCGCCAAAGTCAACCATGAACCTTAAACTTCAAACCATTACGTCAATCCCGCACCGGAACAATTATTGATTGGTCAAATACATTTCACGCAAGGCATCGAGCGGTTTCATCTCCCCCTCATCCATGTAAAACCAGTGTTCCCAGCCATTGCAGGGCGCATCCATAAGCTTGCATCCCACCTGATGTATGGAACCAACCATGCCTTTACACAGGATCGCGCCGTCTGCCGCGCACCTGACCGATGACGTCGCCTCTTTTTCCAAAATAAAGGACCTGGCCCGGCTTGATCAAGCCCGCTTCAAGCAGTTTTCCGAATGCCACACGCGGCCGGTCCCGGCGGGAGGGAAAAACATAAATATCTACCGAGGCCGGTCCGGCGTCTACAGACGCAATTCGGGTTCGCGCCAGTTCTGCATAGGTGTTATCTCGCTCGATACCGATCCAATGCCGCTGTAATTTTTTTGCCACAGCGCCCGTTGTCCCGGTGCCAAAGAACGGATCGAGGATCACATCGCCGGCATTGGAGCTTGAAATAATGACACGATAAAGGAGTGCTTCGGGTTTTTGCGTGGGATGCGCCTTCTCGCCGTTCACCCGCAGGCGCTCTTTTCCGTTACATACCGGCAGTTCCCAGTCGCTGCGCATCTGAAGGTTTTCATTGAGCGATTTCATGGCATGGTGGTTGAATGTATATTTCGCCCCTTTATCCTTTTGCGCCCATAACAGGGTCTCATGTGCATTCGTAAATCTGACGCCGCGGAAATTGGGCATGGGGTTCGATTTGATCCACACCACGTCGTTGAGAAACCAATAGCCCAGGTCCTGCATGATCGAACCGACCCGATAGATATTGTGATAGGAACCAATCACCCAGATCGTCCCCGTATCTTTTAATACCTGTCGACAGGCCGAAAGCCAGGATCGCGTGAAAGCATCATATTCTTCGAGGCTCTCGAAATGGTCCCAGGCATCGTCCACACCGTCCACCCGCGTCATATTGGGACGATAAAGTTCCTGTGGATAACTGCAAATTGTAAGGTGGGTCGGCAAAGACCAGGTCTACTGATTTTGCGGGAAGCGAGTTTAGGACTTCGACAGAATCCCCCACGATTACCTGTTCTAAAGGAAGTTGCCTGTCAACCATGAAGGTATTATAAAACCTTAAAGGTCCCCGGTCTCTTTAAGGTTGAAGTTTTTTATAGAGGCGGATTATCCAGGCGCACGCCGTGTCCACGCACGGTGGCAATATATTGTTGCTTGGGGTCCAGCGCATTCAGGCGGTCACGCAGCCGGCGGATGAGCGCATCCAGTGCCTGGTCCGAGACCCCGGAGGCCTGTTCTTCACCCCACACGGTGGTGACCAGGTCCGCGCGGCTGATGACCTGTCCGGAGCTTTCATAGAGCAGCCACAATAGTTTGAACTGCTGGGCTGAGAGCGGCGGGACGAGCATCTGTTGATTGACCCACACCCGGCGCGATTTTTGTTCCATGACCAGGCGGCCCGGCCTGCCCATGCCTTCCGTAAGCGGCACGGTGGCATCCGAAGTAAAGAACAGGAATTCCTGGACATAACTGATCTGAACCACATCGCCGTCCTGCAGCATCACCGGCGCGGTGAGCAGGTTGCCATTATGGTGCGTGCCGTTCTTGCTGCCCAGGTCCTCGAGGATGATGCCTTCGGGCGTCAGGGTGAGGCGGGCATGGAAACGCGAGATCTGCCGGTCCGGGATGACGACCTCACAGGTGGCCTCACGCCCGATGACCAGCGTACGACTCAACGGCCATCGCTGACCTTTCAGCGGACCTTCTTGTGCAACCAGCATGGGGAATTCTTCGGTACGGGCCATTTATCAAACCCTCAAGAGTGAAAGCCGAAACGTAAAACAAAGACGTTTATAATATAGCATAAATTTGGTTTCTGTGCAGAATCTACGCCGAAATGAATTGCACGGGAGTGGTGTCATTGCCTCGCATGATTATGAAGGCGCATGCCCAATGTGGGAAGCATGGGTATGACAGCTTCCTTCTTAATGATGAGAGTGCGCCATAATGACGCCTAAACCGAAAGGAGAAGATGCCCCTTTCGCTGAAGAATAATGAAGTCCTGCGCGGCCGCTATAAGGTCCGTGAAAGGGTCGGACAGGGCGGCGCAGGCTCCATTTATCTGGCCGATGATCTGCGGCTGGAAGGACGGCTGTGTGCTCTGAAAGAAGTGGAGTACGACCGCAGCCTGCCTGAAAATATTCTCGAAGAGGCCCGTCAGCAGTTTCTGCGCGAGGCCACCATCCTCGCGCGCCTCGATCATCCCAACCTTCCCAAAGTCTCGGATTTCTTCTCCAATGGCCTGCGCGATTATCTGGTCATGGATTACGTCCCCGGCGATGACCTGCGCACCATCATGCTCGAAGCCCGCCGCAACAAGACTTTCCTCTCCGAAAATCAAGTGCTGGGCTGGGCCTTTCAACTCTCCAACGCGCTCTCTTATCTGCATGGCCAGCAGCCGCCCATCGTCCATCGCGATATCAAACCGAGCAACCTCAAGATCACGCCCAGTGGTTTGCTCAAACTCGTTGATTTTGGCCTGGTCAAGATCATGACGCCGGACGAGGAAATGACCATCACCGTCATTCAGGGACAGGGCACAGCCCTTTATACGCCTCTGGAACAATATGGCAGCGACGAGACACATACCGATATGCGCTCGGATATTTATTCCTTCGGCGCCACACTTTATCATTTATTGACCAACGAGCCTCCCCCCGATGCACGCAAACGATTCGTTCAACCCTCCAGTCTTGTTTCGCCGCGTGAGATAAACCCCTCCATCAGCGCGCGTACCGAGAAGGCCGTTTTATGGGCTATGGCCTTGCACCCGGATGATCGTCCGGCGTCGATTGAGATTTTCAATAACTACCTCTTCAGTGGAGGCGCCATGCCGAGCAGGCCCGTTCCGCCTCAATCCGCATTTGAGATTCCCAGGTTCGATCTCTTCCGCATCCAAACCGATTCGATTCTCATATGGACGACCGCCGGTCTCCTGCTCCTGAGCTTGCTCGCCACCCTGATGCATTAATCATAAACAACTCACCCGGCTCAAACCGTGTTCTAATTCTTCGTCGATCTCCATGGCCGTTGTGACCAGAGCCAGCCTGCTCCCCACCCTCCCAATGATCCTATTATCGTAATGAACACGATCCCTCCGAACCCGTTGGAGGTCGTAAAGCTTGCGCTGCCTGGCAGGCCAAGCGCAACATAGTTGTAGGTCAACAGACCTCCGGTCAGAGCGCATAACCCCCAGCGTACCCCCCAACGCGAGCTTTCCATCTGGATACCTGCAAAGGTGACCAGGATTGCCGCTGCCAGAAGCATCAATAGGATTAACAGCCACGCAGTAAAACGCGGTGTACCCTCGGGAGTTACAAACTCATTCTCCGCGGGCAGAGGCGTACGGACAGCTGGCGCCGCTACTTGCGGGGTAAGTTCAGGGACGATTACCGTTACGGCAGCCGGCTGGCCTCCGCTGGAGACGTCGAGTTGCAGCACCTCGGATACCAGGGCCGGGTCGCTCGTGGCGCGGATTTGAAGCAGGCCGGGTTTATCCAATCCAAAGGAAATGCGCGCCACGCCTTGGGTCGTAACCGCATCCGCTTGTTGTAAAATACCGCCGCCCTCACCGGTGAGGTTCATGGTGAAATGGACGACCGTTCCGTCCGGGACAGGTTGTCCGTTATGGTCCTGGATCACACCGGTTCGAATGGCGATCGTATCGCCGATCTTGAAAAGCGGCACCGGTGTTGCCTGGGGCGTGGGAACATTTGTCGCAGCAGGAGCCGCCGAGATATCCAAAATAAGTGCGATAATCTGGTTCGGGTCGGGTGCCGTGACCGAGATCAGGTCGTATCCCAGTCCGGGAATGGAGACCGGCGAAGCACCCGACGGGGTTAATTCCTGGAAGAGCAATCGTGCGGCCACTTCCACAAAGGGAGGTTCCTGGCTGTACAATGCATAATAAGCAGTAAGCTGTGATATATCGGTTGCATCGAGATAATACGGCGCGCCAAACGCGAACAGGATGACATGTTTGGCCCGCAGCAGGTCCTGCTGCCCGGAAAGGAAGTCCCTGATGACTTGCTCCTGGTTTCGATCGGAACCGGTCAATGACAGGATCACCCAGCTTGCGCCGCTCAGGTCGTCTTGAAGGTAAGGCGGGCTTTTTCCCGCCAGGTAGTTGTTTAGGTCGTCAAAAGAATAGGAAGATAAACGGAAGGATGATGAAGTCTGGTTACCGCTTTGCGGACCATACAGCTTTACGATCGCCGATTGCAGGGCATCGAAAGCTAATCCGGATTGGGGTGCACACGTGCTGCACTGTTGGAACTGCGAAGTGTCTGTGAAAAATATGATCCGGTCGCGTACTTTAGGCGGAGCGGTGAGAAGGGTCGCCAGGTCCTGTGCGCTCGGACTGAGCAGCGTGGCTGCGCTGCGCGCCACATTCAACGTCACTCCCTGCGAACTGCCCAGGTCGTTCAAAACATAGGAGGGTGTCTGTACGGCCTGGTAATTGAACGAGCCGTATAAATGTTCCTTGAGAGACAGGATGCGGAGCACGGCTGCGTCCACACTCTGGGCAAAAGCCGGATCCGAGCGGTATTTTTGCGAAAAATAATCCAGGGTTTCCAATACCGTTGAATAATTATCGGGTGCATCGCTTGAAACAATGTTGCCGAGATAGAGCAGGTCATTGCCGGCCACGAATGCGTCGCGTGCCACGGTTCGGGCCGGGAAATCGCTCGCTGTTGTATAGAACTGCCGAACCGCTTTCGTGCCCAAGTCATCGCTGACGGTCAGGCCCCCGTTCGACCGCCAGGAGGCAATCGGCGGCAGGCTGAGGATGGAGGAAAGCGCCTGCGCATCGAAACTCACCGGGCGTGTTGTCGCCCGGATGTTCCCTTGAAACCCCTGGTAACGAATGTGCGAAACGAGCAGGCCGTCGGTCGTCGCCTCCGGCGAAACCGCGTTGCCCGTTACGGCAAAAAACGGGGCCAGTTCAATTTGTTTCAATTGGTCCAGTGATTTGCGGACCGTCGCCACTTCCTGCTCATCGGACCGATCGGCGCTGCCGGTTCCCGGAAAATGCTTTGCGATGACCAGCAACCGGTTTTGTGAGCCGGTGTGCAGGCCGCTGATGTATGCGCTGCCCATTACGCTCACCCAGTACGGGTCACCGCCAAAAACGCTCGCGCCCAGGTCGTTGGTCGAGGATGCGCTGGGCGAATCCAGCACGTCCAACGAAGGGCCAAAATACATGTTTATGCCCAACGCAGAGAGTTCCTTCCCCATCACAACCCCCACGCTGTTGGCAAGGTCGGGCGACCATGTCGCGCCGATGGACATCTCGGAAGGGAGAGGTGTCAGGCCGCTCAAAATCTGATCGCCCGGTGGCCCATTTCCGTCCTGCGACATGCCGATGAATAGCGGCACATAGGTATGGGGTATTGGCAGGCCGGTTTGCGGATCGTCGGGAGGATCGATTGAATTGCTCCATTCGATCTGCTGCAGGTTGCTTATCAACTGGTAAGCCGCAGTGACGGTATTGGGTGCGGCTACAAAATTATCGTTGTCTGCCTGCAGAACCACACCTCCAATGTGGTGTTGAACGATCAAATCATAGATCTGTGATTTATTGGTCGTGTCAATGCCTGTAAACGTCACCAGGAATAACTGACCCACACGCTCTTCCGGGGTCATACCCTCCAATACTTGACGGGCGTTGGCAGGAGGCGTGGCAGTTTGGGCCCTTGCGGTTGAGGGGTGGCTGGCTGTGGTCAGGACTAAAACCACCAGCATCACTGCCAGGGTAATTCGCTTCAATTCCATTGCACCCCTGCGAAACGCGCAGCGATCTTTTCATGCAGTTCAGGCTGGACATTGCCACCGGAAATGATCACAACAGACGGTTTCTCCTTGACTTTCCCTGCCAGGACGGCCGCCATACCGGCTGCAGCCGAACCTTCGATTTTTTCGTGATAGACAGCCCAGGTAAATGCCATCGCTCGTTCGATCTCTTCCTCGGATACAACGAGGAAATCATCCACATATTCTTCGATCATCGGGATCGTCACGGAGCCTTGTTCGACGGCGCCGCTCAAGCCGTCTGCCAGCGTCGGCAGGTCCTGTACACCGGCCTGGGTATGGTTATGAAAGAGGCTGTAGGTGAACGGAGAGGCCGCGGCTTGTACGCCGATCAACCTGGGACGGGGTGTATGTTTGTCCAGGATTATACCTAGGGCCGAAATTAATCCGCCGCCGCCGGTGGGGACGATCCAGGTAGCGGCAAGTTGGTTGAATTCTCGCAGCACCTCCAGGCCGACCGTTCCCTGGCCTGCGATGACCTGTCCATCATTATAAGGCGAGATAAATACTTTATGCTGCGCCAGGGCGTATTCTCGTCCTGCAGATTCCGCCTCCGAATATCCTCCTTTAACAAAGGATATTTTTGCGCCGAGGTTCCGCATGGCCTCGACTTTTGCGGGGACCGCATGTTCGGACACAAAGACTTCCACTTCCGCGCCCGTTATACGTCCTGCCAGGGCAACGCCCTGTCCATGGTTGCCGGCCGAGGCCGCCACCAGCCCGCTTGCGCGTTCCCAATCTGCCAGGCACAATACTTTGTTCAGGGCCCCGCGCGGTTTGAATGAACCGGTAATTTGATGGTTTTCCCATTTGATGACGAGGCCTCGCTTGGCATCGTGTGTGAGTGGCGTCTTCCGGATGTGCGGCGCGATGCGCACCTCCGCTTGCTCGAACCACTCGTACGGGATCACACCCGCCTCCCGAGTGCCTGCAAAGCCATCAGGGGATCATCTGTGTAGATACCATCCACGCCCCATTCTTTGAGCTGCCTGATCTCTTCAACTTTGTTTGCCGTCCATGTGTGAACGCGCCGCTTAAGCCTGTGCACACGTTGGATTTGCTGCATACTCACATCGTTGATAGAGGGATGCAGCGCGGCATACTCACCGAAAGTGAAGCCAAAAGAACGCGCCCATGCGCCGGCCCAGCCTTCAAAGGCCAGCAGCCCGCGCGGAACGCGTGGCAATAGTCGGAAGGCCTTCCTGAGATTGGCAGCGTTAAAGGAGGAAAAAAGCACCCTGTCTTCAAGTCCATGTTTCACCACAAGCGCACATACTTTTTCAACAAGTTGATCACGTAGTGTGGCGTAATTTTTCAATTCAACATTTATGAATGTTTTCTTTCCCACAGCTTCGAAAACTTCTTCGAGCAACGGGATTTTTTCGCCCCGAAACTTATCGGAGAAAAATTCCCCTGCGTCCAGGGTCGCGCAGTTCCGCCAGGGTTTTTTGCGAAAGGCGGCCCGAGCCATTGGTCGTCCGGTCAAGCGTTGGGTCGTGAAAAACGACTACCTAGCCATCCGCGCTGAGTTTTACATCGAGTTCTATCGCGTCGGCGCCCTGGAGAATAGCCAGGTTGAAGGAAGAAAGAGTGTTTTCGGGTGAATGGGCTGAAGCGCCTCGATGTGCAAAGATGATTGGGCGGGGAAGTTCGAGTAGCATACGCTCATTATACAATACACGTCAAATAGTAACTTACCACCCTTCGTAAGCACCGAAAAAAATGGACGTATGCAGGCGCATGTGCCTGCATACGTCCATTTTCGGTACTCGTCCAGGCTGAAACGTGGACGAGGGTGTAGGTAAATACGTCAAATATTACGCACTACGCAGCTCGTAGTGCGAATTTAAACCTGCCAGCAATATTTAAATGACTATATATCGACGAAGTACGCCTGGGCTGCGCGATCGATCATTTCACGCGTCATGGTCGGCGGGACGGAAAGATAGGCCGAAATGTCGAGGATCTGATCGCACAGGTCGCGCGGATGGGACGCACGCAGTTTGCGGTTGCGCTTGATGTACCATTCCTGTAAAAGATAAGCCAGTCCCTGATCGTTGTATTCGACCTTTTTATCGGCCGCGACGCGGCGGAAAATTTCCCGATACTCTTCGTAGCTTGGGTCACCGATCTCAACTTTATGGCGCAGGCGGCGCAGGAAGGCTTCATCCACCAGGTCTTTCGGTGGCAGGTTGGTCGAGAACACGATCAACACGTCGAACGGTACTTCCACCTTTCGCCCGGTGTGCAGGCGCAGGAAATCGACACGGTTTTCCAGCGGTACGATCCAGCGGTTCAACAGGTCGCGCGGCCGCACTTGCTGCCGTCCGAAATCATCGATCAACAAAATGCCGCCGTTGGCCTTGATCTGGAACGGGGCCTCATAGAATTTATGGGTGTCGTCAAAGACAAGGTCGAGGCCTTCCAGGGTCAATTCACCGCCGACCACGATGAACGGGCGGCGGATCTTTACCCAACGCGGATCGCGGCGCGTGTTGGAACGCAGGCCTCCGGTGCTATGTCCGTTTGGTTCCGTGTCGGGCGCCAGCTTGTGGCTGACCGCATCGTATACCTTGATCACCTGCCCTTCCAGATACAGGGCATAAGGGATGTACATGGTTTGGCTCAGGACCAGGTTGCCAAAAGCGCGCGCAATGCTTGTCTTACCATTTCCTGGCGGACCGTACAGGAATATGGACGTACCGGAGTTAAGCGCCGGTCCGAGCCGCTGGAATGCGTTTTCAGAAATCACCATTTGCGAAAGGATCTGTCGCATCGTGCGCGAGGTGACGGTCAGGTGTCCGCTTTTCTGGCGGCGGATGGCCTCATTGTAGACTTCAAACGGCACCGGTGCCGGACCGGCATACTGGCTGCGTTCGAGCGCCTCGCGCGCCCGTAGATTGCCTGCGCCGGTGATTCCGTAGGTGTAGGCGCCTTCGCCCAAGGCCGCCCTGTGAAGACTTGACCTCGATCAGTTTCTCCTGCTTGAGGGCAGTCAATAACTGGTCGGTCACACCCGCGAAAGGCAGTGCAATCTCCTCGGCGATCTTGAAACCGGTTATATAACCGCGCGAATATAGCACTTTGAGCGCCAGGTCTTGCAGCCATAGCGCAGAAAGGCCGGTATCTTCAACGCTGTTGATCTGTGGCGGAGAAAAAGAAATATTGGATGAAGGCGATTGTACGAGAGGATTAGTCATACCACCTGACCTGCCGGGAAAAGAAAACCAAAATAAATTCAAAACAAAAGTTTTGAAAAGAGCTAACTCCCCAAATTATAGCACGGCAAGCTGCCCCGCCTACCTGACAAACTCATTTCGATTGGATTCCCACAATCTCCATTTTTCGAGGGCTTTTTGAAACAGAAAGTTAAAAAATCTCCGTTTATCTGCTTTATTCCTGTTTACATCGGGCCCGTAGGGTGTCCACGGTGAATTTACGTTTATCCTCTGAGGAACCTTTATTTTTTCGTTTATAATCTCGACACCATGAAGCTATCCGTTGTCATACCTGTTTTCAATGAAGTGGAAAATATCGAAACCATCCTGAAGCGCGTAAAAGCGACAAAACTGGCCTCGGAAATCCTTGTTGTGGATGACGGCTCCCAGGACGGCACCCGGGATATCCTCAAGAAGTTGGACGGCAAAAGTGGGGTTCACGTCATCCTGCATGAGAAGAATCAAGGCAAAGGAGCAGCGGTTTGCACCGGGATTCAGGCCGCAAAAGGCGACGTGATCCTGATCCAGGACGCCGATCTTGAATACAGTCCCAGCGATTATCCCGCCCTTCTGCAGCCGATCACGGATGGTATTACAGACGTCGTGTACGGCTCGCGCTTTCTCGGCGGACCGCGGCGGGCAGTCATGTTCTGGCATATGATCGCCAACCAAATGTTGACGTTCATGACCAATATTTTATACGATACGATCTTGAGCGATATGGAAACGGGATATAAGGTCTTTAGCCGCAAAGTCATCGAAGGGATGCCGCTACGCGCCCGCCGTTTCGATTTTGAGCCTGAATTCACCGCCAAAGTGCTTAAACGCCACTACCATATTTACGAGATCCCGATCACTTTCAATCCTCGCGATTATTCGGAGGGCAAGAAGATCAAATTTCAGGATGCCATCGAAGCCGTCTGGACGTTAATAAAGTACAGGTTTACTGATTAATAAAAATGAGGGTATCTACTGCCCTCGCATTAAGTAACTGAAAAAACGATGTGGGGCAGGGTGTACGCCCTGCCCCACATCGTTTTTTCAGGATTCTTCGTCCAAAGCTGAAAGCTTGGGACGAAGTGCAAGTAAATACCTTAGCCTGTCCGCGCGGTCAAACCCGCAGAATGGTACATAATAACAATAATAGAACAAAAAGACCCTGCATTTCCAGTACAGGGCCTTCTCATTATTTTGGTGAGTCGCTACTAAGGTTGGACGTTCACCGTGTAATCGAGCACGTAATCACCCGCCGCATAATCGGCCGTGCCATCGTTGATCTTGGAAGTGAACGTGGCAGTGGTGGTGATATGGTGCGAACCCGCCGGCCAGTTGCTGAGCGCGGTATAGGTTGTTTGACATTGCTGCCCGCCAGACGGCGTGTTGTCGACCTGCATGTTAGATACAGGCAGATCCTTGCCATCCAACGTAAACTTCAATTTGATGCTCTTCAAGTCGGTGTTCAGTATGTCCTGGGTCGTTGCGCACCAGCCATAACCCCAGATCACCTGGTCGGTGGGCGTCAAAGAGACGGTATAGGTTAACGTCCCCGGCTTTGAAAAATCGGAGGCCTGGTATTGTTCGCTGGCCTTTTGCTCTAAATAGGGTGCATTGGAGGAAAGGGCAGTAGCGGCGTCGCTCTTGCTGGCTATCGTCGGTGCGCTGGCAGCAGGTGAAAGCGGACCTGAGGGGGTTGGGCTGGGCGAGCTGGATGGACCCGATGAGCTTGATTGGCCGCCGAAGGCCGCCTCGGCAGTTTCCAATATCACATCTTCGCCGTTCGCTTCCTTTTTCAGTGTATCCGCTGTGACTGGCACCTTGATCGTGGGTACAATGCCCTTGCCTTCGATGTGCACGTTGCCCTGCGCATCGACGTCCCGTCCAATGGTCAACTGGACTTGGGTGCTTTCCGGCATCAGGAAATCCTCTACGCTGCCGCCTGCGCCGTCCGAGGGATACTCGCCGACAATGGCAGCCCGTTTATTGATCGTCATGTCGTACGAGAAAAATTCACATGCGCTGGCGCAGCCTGGGCCGACTATGACCTCGACCGGCCCGTTATATTGCAGGTCGGCAGGCGGTGGGATCATGATCTGCTCGTCTCCCGGGTCCATGTACCATGTGCCGCTGCCCTTGTTGTAATAAGCTGCATTACCGACCACTGTTTCTTTATTGAAGAAGTAAGCAGCCATCTGGTCCGCCAGCCAGCCGCTGCCGCCGCCGTTGTGACGCATATCGATGATGACGCCCGGGATCTTATTATCATTGAAGTATTTCATCGCTCGTTCCCAGACCTGGATTGACAGGACATCGTTATCCAAAAAGCTGCTGATCTTGACATATCCATATCCGTCTGGCAGGATTGAAAAATCGACGGGCAATGATGTAGCCGGTTCACCCGCTTCAAAAGACGCCTGATTGAAACTGTCAGTCTCGTTGACCACGGCCAAATTGGCAGTCTGCTCGGCCCCACCCGGGTTTTGGAACTGCACCTCCACCTGGCCTTTATCGAGGTTAAAGCGGGTCGCATAACGTAACTGCTGCAGGCGCTTGATGATCGGGTTGCTAAATGGCGATGACCACGGCACGTCGGCGTTGACCACGTCGTTCGTGGGTTTTCCGTCGAGCGAGATTATCTGGGCACCCCATTTCATTCCAGCCTTGTCGGCCGGGCCGCCTTGGGTAATGTAGTTGGCGATGATCTTGCCGTCGTCTGTATCCCGTATGGCAAAGCCGAGGCCGCCCGCGATGTCAGTCTGGAAATCATTCTGGAGCAGGCTTTCATCGAACCCAATGTGGGTATCGGGAATGGACCACAGGAAGTCGCGCAGCGCCAGCGCGTATGCATGCGGGTCGTTGTTTTTCTCGGCGTCAGCAAAGCGTGGGCGGAACTCCGTACCCAGTGCATCCCAATTAATATGTTTCAAATCGGTCCAGGCATATTGCGTTTTGAATTTGTTAAGCATCTTGTCAAAAGCCTGGGTGTACGACAGATTGGAGAAGTCATCCAACGCAGAATCTGACGGCTTCATAAAGATCGATCGTCGGCTTCTCTGAGCGGTCGATGCTGAAGGGTGTCGTATCCAGGTTAACCACCGACCATCCCGCCGGTATGTTCATGATCGGGTCGTCGTTGGTAAATAGCTTTTTATCGGCCCCAAAACCGGATGGGAACTGTTGGTTGCCGTCCGGCGCATAGACCAGGTACTTGCCGCCGTAAACTTCGAGATAGGAGTCCCGGTTATCGCTTACTTTCGTGGAGGCATAATCCGAAGACCAGCCGCCGCCGCCCTGGTCGCGGCGTTCCAGGTATGGGTCACCCCAGGTATTGGTCCAATATGCAACGGCAAAGACCATGACCCCGGTGTCTGTCTTGCCGTCATGGTTCACATCGTGCAAAGTGCCGTTCGGTTCCGCGGGTAGCGAAAGGCTGTACGTAAAAGGTGATGTATAAAAGTCCGAAGTAATTTCACCGATCACCTGGGATTGGATGGGGATCAGGAACTTGCGGTTGCGGGTTACAAAGCCGCCCTCGTCTTCGAGGATGATCTCCGGCTCGGCAACTCCGTCTGTGAAGAAGGTATTGGTGTATGTTACTTTTCCGGTGACGATCTTCGGCCCGCCATTATCTACAATCGACTGAATTGGATTCGCGCTTGGAAGTACGCAGGCGGTGATTGCCAAAACAAGTACGACTAAAGCTGAAAACAATTGGAATAGATGTGATTTCATCTCTGCCTCCGGATAATTTCCCGCCCATTATACCGCCGAAGGGTAACTACTCCCTGCTCTTCGTAAAGCTGCCGAAGGTATAATCAACACTTCACAAAATCAGACTTCCTCGCTTATTTCATGATCTTATGGATTGGCAGATAAAAATTCAGGAAGAGTTCGACAAAGCCGAACAAGCCCGGGCCCGCGGTAATGAAGGGCAGGCGCGTGTCTGCGCCCGCCGCGCGGCCGGCATCGCAGCGCGTGAATATTTCACACGTCTGGGAAATTCCATCCAAACACCCAGCGCTTACGATTTACTGAATTTTCTGGTGGAAGATCCATCGCTTCCAGGCGAGCTGCGCCGGTCCGCAGAATACCTGACGCTGCGCGTGAACGAGGATTTTAAATTACCTGTTGATGTGGATTTGATCTATGAAGCAAAGAAGTTGTGCAAGGGCCTATCGGTTTGATATAAAGTGATCCAATATCGCCTATCCCATATTCCTTCTGCCAAACAAATGATAGAAAGCCCGCGCAACGGTGAGAATGATAAGCGCGCCCGAAAAAACTCCACCGAACACGAGCAATAACGTCCGCCAATCATGCAGGCGGAAGGCAATCTCGTCGCGCGGCGGCAGGTGGATGCGGCCTCGCAGATGTCTGACAAAATCTTTTCGAGGTGCAACCGGTTTAAGTGTCCCGGCCAGGTGCGCTTCAATGGCATCTAGTCGTTCTTCTGGAAGGTCAGGGTTATTATTCTCGCTCATCGTGTACTCAATCCCAAGCGTAAAGGGTTCCAAATTTCCTAAAAGAGTGCTCCTAGGTCGATGTTGTCCTCTGTACGCAGTCCGAAAAGTTTCCACACAGATTTATAAAGATTTTATCGGTGCAGCCCGGTGATATCCGTACCTTCTGTGTACAAAAAAGAACTGGTTTACTCGACAGGATACAACACCAGACCCACCGTTCCCGGTCCGAGGTTGGCGGCTACCGAAATGGAAAGGTCCGTTAGCACAGGCTCGCCCACTATATTGAAATGCTGCTTGGCTTCGGCCATTAGCGCCTCGCCCGACGGCCTGTCATTGGCCTGGAGTACACCCAGGTAGACAGGTGTCTTGCCGAATTCCTCTTCGGCCATTGCGATTATGCGCGCAACCGACGCTTTGCGAGTGCGCACCCTTTCGGCTATGTTGAGCACACCGTCTTTAAGGACGGCAATCGGTTTAACGTTCATGATCGAAGCCATCGCGGCCTGCAACGCTCCCACCCGTCCGCTCATTTTGGCGTATTCGAGGGTATCCATGGTGAAAAAGGCCCGCACACGCTCGCGAATGCCGGACAGACTGTTCACGATTTGCTCGGGGCTTTTACCGGCGCGGTCCATCTTTCGGGCCTCACGGCACATAAAGCCGATCGCGACCGAACCGACCATGGAGTCTACCGGCAGGACCTGGAACAGGTCTTTTACATCTGCTGCTGCCTGGACAGCAGATGCATACGTGCCGGAAAGTTTGCTGGTCACGTGGATCGAGATGATCGCATCGCCTTTGTTGGCGATCTTCTTATAGAACTCTGCAAACTGATGAGGCGAAGGCTGTGAGGTCTTGGGGATCGTTTTGGTCTCATCCACCATCTTATAGAAACTGGCGTTATCGAGGTCGACATACTGGAGATACGTTTTCTCTCCGAACTGGATGTTGATGGGAATCACTTGAATGTCGAACTCTTTTTCCCACTCGGGTGGCATGTCGGCCGCGCCGTCGGTAACGATCTTCAACATTTGCTCAATCTCCTTCTAAATTAATGTTTTGATCGCCTAGCTCGTCCCGTAAAGCAAGGAGTGTCCTATGGTAGAGGCTCTTGACGGCTCCTTCGCTGCGTCTCATGATCAGGCCGATCTCTGCATTCGACATATTCTCAACAAACTTAAGGATGAGCAGTGTTTGTCTTTCGGACGGCAGTCGCCGGATCAGCTTAAGCAGCGCATCCTGTTCCTGCGAGCGGACCAGCGTCGTCTCCGGGCGGTCCTCCCGCGATGGCAGCACCGGTAATTCGTTGAGCGGAATTTCCTGCCGCCGGCTGCGGTCCCGATGCCAGTTGGCCACCAGGTTGTGAGCGATTCGGTATAACCAGGCGGAGAACGGTACACCGCGGTCCGTGTAATTGTGTATGTGGTTCATCGCCCGCTGAAAGACGCGGGCCGTCAGGTCCTCCGCATCGTGTGTGTTCCCGGTTCGATAGTAAACATAGTTGAAGATGCGGTCGATATAACGTTCGTAGAGCAGACCAAATGAATCACGGTCGCCCTGCGAAGCGCGCAATAAAACCTCTTCTTCATTAAACTCGATTTCCGGCACAGATTAACCCAACCGGCGAGGTCCGTTACAAATAACCCCGTCCGTTATTAGAAGTTGCACAGAGTATAACATGGCAGTAAATTCGGAACTGCTCACCGCTCCCTTATGAATTATCCGGAAAACGATATGCGCAGGGCATACGCTCTGCGCATATCGTTTTCCGAAGGTGAAGATTATTTCGCTTAAGTTCTCGGATTTCTTTGCCCCTATGTTGAGCGTGATCTCCTATGCTTTCAACTTCCACCGATCGTTGCTCGGATAACCTTATATCCTTCCTTATCGAAAGCCGAAGCGACTGTATCCTGCAGTTTTTTCCCGGGAGTTAAAGCAACCATATAGCCTCCTCTGCCGCCTCCGGTGACCTTCGCACCCAAAGCCCCTTTTTCGAGAGCCAGATTGCACAGGTAGTTTAGAATTTCGTGGGAAAACTGCATATCGGTCAGCAGCTTGTGATTATTCGACATGATCTTTCCCACGGTTTCCAGGTCACCGGCTTCGAGAGCCTTTTTCATGTCATGGGCCTGGGTCGTGATAGTCTTGAACCGCGAGGCTAAAAGTTCCGGATCAGCTTTCCTTTGCGCCTCGGTAACCTCATCTAGAAGTGCCGTATTGGCGGTGATGCCGCTGTTGGCTAATACGATCTCAAAGGGTTTCGGCGTGGGTATCTTTTCGAAATGTTGTTGACCCTTTATTAATTGGAAAAGAAGAAGGCCGCCATAGGTTGAGGCGGTATTATCAACTCCACTCGCAACCCCGTGATAAGGAAATTCGCCCTGCCAGGCTACCCGGTTTATCTCCTCGATGGGAAGGCCCAATTTGAATTCCGCGTTCAATGCCCGCGCAAGCGAAACGCAGCTGGCAGCGCTGGCGCCAACTCCGCTTCCGGCCAATAATGTTCCTCCATAGGTGATCTTGATCGGGTTCTTTTTGACGTCGATCTTCATGACCTCGAGAATTCTGTCAATGGAGCGCGCCTGCTGTTCTTTTTTCTTTTCCTTATATCCTGGAACCTCGTTACGGTTGTCTTCCAGGATCCATCCATCGCCGGCGATCCTTTCCACCGTTGCCTCGGTTTCGAACGAAATTGCCGAGACAATCGCCGGTACTTCTTCCAGAACAAATTGATCACCGATCAAGATCGTTTTTCCAAAACCGGTTCCTTTAGACATTCGATTCTCCTTGGATGATTTTTTCCATTTCCGCGATCAGTTTTTCTTCTTTTCCAATGGCCACCGTGGTGGCAGCGGTCAGGCTGTGGCATGCGTCGGAAAATCCCCCAAGTCGGGTCGTCGCTTCGGGGAGCAGTACATTGAGTCCCATTGCTCTTGCCGCCCTGATTTCCCCTTCCATATAAGGAGCAACCCTCATGGAAATCTTCACTTCATTGAACTTGATGGCGCCGAACCCCGGGATCTCATCGGGGATGATCTGAAATCCCGCAATGTATTTCAGGGGATCGACGAGGGTAGTATCCTTAATGGCGTCACAGAATGCCCCGATCATTTTTACCCCCATCGGGAAGAAGCGGTTTTCGACATGAAACCACTGGATGTGTGGTGCTTGTTTCAATTCGCCGGATTGGAGCCGTACGATCTCCTGGTTAAACACCTTTGTCCTGATGACTTTCAATTCTTCAACCATCCGGTCTGACTCCGTTGAAACCCCTTCCAGGCAAACCTTGATCCCAATATCCGGTCCTTTTTGGTAATAACCCACTCCCCCCAATATGTCTAGATAGTCGCCAAATTCAGCAACGGGGATTTGACCTTTTGGACCATTCAACAGGTATTGCTCCCCGTTTTCATGTTTCCTGATCTCGATTTTGCCCTGTTCAACTGCTTCGAGTGCAACTTCGCGGTTCTGGCTCACCAGCTCGCCGTTCACAAAAAAACCGTCCCCGACCGCCCCTACAGCCGCGATATAGGCCATGTCACGATTGACCGGATCGAGAGTCATCGCAAAAAAATAACATGTTGTCGAACCCGAAATATCCCGATCTCCTTTCAATCCGAAGAGGTCAGGATCGAGATTGTGAACTCGCGGATCGGTCGAGGCCTCCGCGACATGGTGGTCGAGGATCAACGTCAGATTCCTCCCCTTGTTCAATTCGGAAAGCATCGGTGCGATCCTGCCTGCAAAATCGGCAAAGATAAGGATCTTTCCCTCCTGTTCGTAAACCTTCCGTAGCACCGCCGGATATGGCTTTTCCAAACAGAAGCGCTGGACCTTGTATCCTTGTCTTTCCAATGCGCGGGTAAGTATGGCGCCTGAACTCAGACCGTCGGAATCATTATGGTGAAAGATCTGAACTGTCTTATCGGGCCACTCCTTGAGTTCCCGAATGGCTTGTTGCATTGCTTCGACCCAGTTATTCACCATTCTTCTCCTTTTTCAAATGCATTATTAGGTTGTAAATTTTATCACAAAGCATTCTGTCGGCCCTTGGGTCAAAATTCGACAACCCGACTCGCAGTTTCCCATATAGGACTTCTCCGAGAGGATGCATACATCGTATCGTTCAACTGGTACAATCTTCGGAGGCAGGTTGATCCCTGTAGCTTCTCGGGCGCGAGTATTCTCTTCCACTGGGATCTCAAGTAAGAAAAAATAACTGGAAATTGGTTGAATAGGTTTTCAAGATGAATGACATCGAGAAATTGAGCACGGTTCGCGGTTTCCTGTTGGATATGGATGGTACTTTCTACCTGAGTGATCGGCTGCTCGAGGGCGCACTACGCTTTATTGATCTGTTGCGCGAGCAAAAGAAAGAGTTTCTCTTCCTTACAAATAATTCTTCCAAACAGCGTCGTCAGTATGCGGAAAAGATTAGTCTTCTTGGGCTTCCCATCGCAGAAGAATTAGTGCTGACCTCCGGGGAGGCTACTGCACTCTATCTGGCAGGACAGCATCCTGGAGCCGATCTATTCTTGGTCGGTACCCCCTCCCTGGAAGATGAATTTCGCACGCACGGCTTTCGACTCGTTCAGCAGAAACCACAATTTCTGGTGCTTGGGTTCGACACAACCCTTACTTATCAGAAGCTGTGGGCATTATGCGATTTTGTACGGGCCGGTATTCCATACATCGCTACTCATCCCGATTTCAACTGTCCCACGGAAACCGGCTTTATGCCCGATGTGGGTGCAATGATTGCCTTCGTCAAGGCCGCAACGGGCAGGGAACCCGACTTGGTGGTGGGCAAGCCGAATCGTCTCATCGTGGATGCCGCGGCCGTCAAGATGGACCTGCAAGTCGACCAGTTGGCGATGATCGGCGACCGGTTATATACGGATATTGCGCTTGGTCAGTCGAGCGGCATTGCCACTGTTCTGGTCCTGAGCGGGGAAACGAAAGTTGAAGATTTAAAAGACTCTCCTTTTCATCCGGATTACACATTCCAGAACCTGGCCGGTGTGGCAGATTGGTTGGAAAAGAACTGCTAATGGATGGCTTCTTCGGCGCATGCTAAGGTGATCAATCTTAAAGGAATGAGTCATTAGAATGTTCGTATGCACTCACTGCCCTGTCATGAAGTACCCGGAAAAACGGTATGTGCAGGCGTACGCCTGCACATACCGTTTTTCCGAAGGTGCAGGTGAATTTCCTGCGCGGAATTCTTTAGTCCCAGGCTGAAAGCGTGGTCGCAGATGGCGAGCGTTTTCCTCGCCAAGTAGGGGTGAGAAGGTAAGAATCTTCACCTGTAAAATATGAGAAATACTTAATCTTCGAGGTCTATAATGTGCATTCTTAAGCGGGGTACATTATTACATTACCAAATAAGGAGATATGAACAGTGCACAAAAAAATAAATAACATCGCACACATTTGGGTCGCGCCTGCCATCCTCCTGATGCTGGTACTCAGCGCATGTGGACCGGCGAATGCCGATGCCACACCGACTATGAGTGTCGATGCGATCTTCACTGCTGCATTTCAAACCCTTACCGCCCAACAGGCCACGCAGCTTGCGTTAACGCCGCCTACGGAAACACCCAACCCAACTCTTCCTCCAACGTTGACTTCGTTGCCAACTCAATCCGGCAGCTTTCTATTTGGAACTTCCACGTCTTCCAGCGGCGGTGCAGTAGGCTGCGATAGCTCATCCTATGTCAAAGACGTGACGATCCCCGATGGTACGGTCATGGATCCCGGTAGGACCTTTGTGAAAACATGGCAGTTATTGAATAATGGGACTTGTGATTGGGGCACAAGTTATCAACTTACATTTATCACCGGGGACCAAATGAACGGCGCTACGACCGCGCTTCCAAACGCCGTGCCTGCCGGCCAGCAGGCACAGGTTTCAGTGAACCTCACGGCGCCTGCCGCTGCCGGTAATTACACCGGCTGGTGGAGAATGCAAAACGATAAAGGACAGTATTTTGGGAATTCCATATCGGTCGTGATTACAGTGTCCGGTTCAGCGACTGCCACCAATACCTCCTCCGGCGCAACAAGTGCGACTGCCCCCGCATCAACAAATACCCCCGCATCAACAAATACCCCTGCACCGACAAACACTCCCACATCGACAAGCACACCTTGAAGATAATAAAGGCATGTGTTTATAAAATAACGGAGCTAAATGGCTCCGTTATTTTTTCCCGGTGATTGGGATTGGTATAATTATCTTTTGCAAAATCAACGTCTCATAGTATTCACCACAAGGCTCCGTAAAGTACCCGAAAAAATGGACGTGTGCGGGGCGTGCGCCCCGCACACGTCCATTTTCCGCAGGTGCAGGTACTTTTCCTGCAAAGGCATTCTTTGTCCCAGGCTTTCAGCCTGGGACAAAGATAAGTAACCACCTCTTATAAATGAAACAAATGTGCTATAATCGCTTCACTTCCAAAGGCTGATATGTCAACCAATGTCATTCGCGTCGTGGGCGCGCGCGTCCACAACCTGAAAAATATCACGGTCGAGATTCCGCGCGACAAGCTCGTCGTCATTACCGGCCTGTCCGGCTCGGGCAAATCCTCACTGGCCTTCGATACCATCTTTGCCGAAGGCCAGCGTCGTTACGTCGAATCGCTCTCGGCCTACGCACGCCAGTTCCTCGGTCAGATGAACAAGCCCGATGTGGATCACATCGATGGTCTCTCCCCCGCCGTTTCGATTGACCAGAAGGGTACTTCCCACAATCCTCGTTCGACGGTCGGCACTGTAACGGAGATCTATGATTACCTGCGTTTGCTGTTCGCGCGTGCCGGCATCCCGCACTGCCCCATTTGCGGACGTGAGGTCGTCAAGCAGTCGGCGCAGGAGATCGTGGATGCCATCGAATCTCTCCCCGATGGCAGCCGTATTCTGGTGCTGGCGCCGGTCGTGCGCGGACGGAAAGGCACCTATCAGGCCGTCTTCGAAGAGATTCGCAAAGCCGGTTTCGTGCGCGCCCGGGTGGATGGTACTGTCCATTCCCTCGATGATGAGATCAACCTCGACCGCTACAAGCAGCACGACATCGATGCAGTCGTTGACCGTCTCGTGATTTCAAATGATGGCGTCGAAGAAGATAAAAAAGCCGCCCGCACGCGCTTGACCGACTCGGTCGAAACGGCCCTGAAATTTGGTGAGGGTTTCTTGACGATTGCAAGTCTTGAGGACCGCAAGCAGCATCGGAGAAGAACCCTGATTCTCGTACGCCGGGCAGCGATTTACATTTTTCCGAAAATCTTTCCTGTCCGGTGCATGGTATCAGCATACCCGAGATCGAGCCGCGCACCTTTTCTTTCAACACGCCGCACGGTGCCTGTCCTGATTGCCAGGGGTTGGGCAACAAACTTGAGATTGATCCCGATCTATTGATCCCCGATAAAGACCTTTCGTTTAACGACGGCGCTATCGTCGCAATGGAATGGAGCGGGCCAAAGGAAGAAGGCGGTTATTATTGGCAGTCTCTCCAGGCCGCCGCGCGTTTCTTTGACGTTGACCTGGATAAGCCGGTCAAAGATTTAACAAAAGAGCAGTTGGATATTATTCTCTACGGCACGCGCGGCAAGGAAATTCCCATCAAATACAAGAGCGCCAAGGGACATGAGTTCACCTTTGCCCGTGATTTTGAGGGCGTGGTCGGGAACCTCGAACGGCGCTACCGCGAGACCAACTCGGAATACATCCGCGAACGCATCACGGAATATATGTCCGATAAGCCCTGTCCGACCTGCAAAGGTCAGCGTCTGCGTCCCGAAGCCATCGCCGTGACAGTGGCTGGTGCAAATATCATCGAAGTGACGTCCTGGCCCATCCTGCGCACGCTGGAATGGACTAACGATCTCAATGGCAAAAAGTCTGCATTGACCAGCCGCCAGAAGGCCATCGCCGAACGTGTGATCAAAGAGATCAAGTCGCGCCTCGGCTTCCTCGTGGATGTGGGGCTCGATTACCTCACTCTGAACCGTTCCGCCGGTTCACTCTCCGGCGGCGAGGCGCAGCGCATCCGCCTGGCAACCCAGGTCGGCTCGCGCTTGGTGGGCGTGTTGTATGTCCTGGATGAACCTTCCATCGGTTTGCATCCGCGTGATAATACGCGTTTGCTCAATACGCTTAAAGGCCTGCGCGACCTCGGCAACACCGTTCTGGTCGTCGAGCACGACGATGAGACCATCCGCGAAGCCGATTGGATCGTTGATCTCGGTCCGGCAGCTGGCGAACACGGCGGGCGAGATCGTCGCCGAGGGCACGCCAAAGATGATATTGGCAAATACCCATTCGCTGACGGGACAATATTTATCGGGGCGCAAGCAGATCCCCATTCCGAAAAAGAGGCGCGAAGGGAACGGCAAGAGTCTGAAGATCGTCGAAGCGCAGGCCAACAATCTAAAAAATCTCACCGTCGAGATCCCGCTTGGAAAGCTGGTCTGCATCACGGGCGTTTCAGGCAGCGGCAAATCCACGTTGATGACCGAGGTGCTTTACAACGCGCTGGCCGCCAAGCTGATGGGCGCTCGCACGCAGGCCGGTGAGCATAAACGCATCGAAGGCATCGAGCATCTGGACAAGATCATCAACATCGACCAGTCGCCCATTGGCCGCACGCCGCGTTCGAACCCCGGTACCTACACCGGCATGTTCGACGAGATCCGCAAATTGTTTGCCGAACTGCCCGAAAGCAAGGTGCGCGGTTACAAACCGGGACGTTTCTCGTTCAACGTGCACGGCGGGCGCTGTGAGGCCTGCCAGGGACAGGGCGAGCTGCGCATCGAGATGCAGTTCCTGCCCGATGTATATGTGCCTTGCGATGTCTGCCACGGGAAGCGTTTCAACCGCGAGACGCTGCAGGTGGAATTCAAGGGGTACAACATCGCCGACGTGCTGGACATGACGGTTGACCATGCGCTCGGTGAGTTCTCGGCTTTTCCGAACATGATGAACAAATTGACCTTGTTGCAGGAAGTCGGTCTGGGCTACGTCCGGATCGGGCAGCCCGGCACGACCCTCAGCGGCGGCGAGGCGCAGCGCGTCAAACTGGCAAAGGAACTTTCGCGTCGCGCCACCGGTCGCACTCTTGTATGTGCTCGACGAACCCTCGGTCGGACTCCATGCTGCGGATGTGCACAAGCTTATCGAAGTGCTGCAGCGGCTGGTGGATGCCGGCAATTCGGTCCTGATCATCGAACATAATCTGGATATCATCAAAGTCGCCGATTGGTTGATCGACCTCGGTCCCGAGGGCGGCGATCGCGGCGGTGAGCTGGTAGCCGAGGGCACGCCTGAACAGGTGATGAAGATCAAAACCTCCTATACAGGCCAGTTCCTCAAAGAGCACCTTGGCCATTTCACCAAGGCAGCGAATAAGAAATAATCATTACGCTCACCGTCCCGCAGGTTTAGTCCCAGGGCCAGCTTGGAAATAAGAAACCTGCGGGACGGTGCGTAACATCAGTCATCACCCCTTCTCCTCTTTTCTCTTCTCTCCGTTCTTCCCCAAATGTTCAAAGTTCAGGTAGAATCCTTCAAGCGCGCCCCTCAATTTTAAGCGCGCTGTAGAGGCCTATCGCAATGGACAATAAAGGCTCCACGGGAAGTGTTATTTCTTCCTACCGCAAAAAACGGCAGCAAAGCAACGTTATTTTTGTGTACGGCGTTGCCGGTTTGCTTGTCTTGTCGGGACTGGCCCTGCTCATTATTTGGTTGACCGGTCCCAGCAAGCCGCTCGAGGGACTGTTCGCCACGATCACACCCACCCCAACGCTGACATTCACACCCACCATTACGCCCAGCCCCACCGATACCCCAACCATCACACCGACTTCGACTCTCACTCCTACTCTTACACCGTCGGCGCCTTTTCAATATACGGTCCAGGAAGGCGATAATCTTCAAGCGATTGCAACGAAGTTCGGCCTGGGTGATGATGGCATCCAATTGATCATGTATCTCAATCCATACGATGCCACAACGGGTGTTGGTATTGATCCAACGCACATCGATTGTTTATCCCGGTCAGCAGATAACGATCCCCAATCCGGGTATGCCTTTGCCTACATCCACTCCCATCCCGCCGAATCTTCCTCAGGCACCAAGAGTACCCTATATCGTACGGACAGGGGATACCCTGGCCGGCTATTGCATCCGAGTTCAACAGCACGGTGGACGACATTGTCAAGGACAACAATCTGACCGATGCAAATGCCATCTCTGTCGGGCAACATTCTCCAGATCCCGGTCAATCTTGTCACGCCGACTGCCACGCGTCCGCCGACCAGTACTCCTCGCACGCCCCTGCCGACTATCACATCCACTCCATAGCTATACCGGACCTGTTCTCTTTCTTTATGAAGAGCGCAGGTCTCTTTTGCTAGACAAATCCACCTGCTTCATGTACAATACCGCTCCGCATGTTCGTTAAGAACTATAATGCAGGTATGAAGGAAATTTTCTGGAGGAACGACCTTGGCTAACATTAAGTCTCAGATCAAACGCAATCGTCAGAACGAGAAGCGCCGCCTGCGCAATCGTACAAACCGCGGCGCCGCCCGAACTGCCGTTAAGGATGCTCGCACCGCCCTCGAAAGCAAGACCGATTCACAAACTTCCGTCATGTTTGCGATCAGTATGCTCGATAAGGCCGCCAATAAAGGCGCGATTCATCCTCGGAACGCTGCTCGTCGCAAAGGCCGCTTGATGAAACAGCTCAATGCTTTGGGTGCTCTACCTCAGGCAGCCATAACGGAACCTGCACAGCCTGTTGCAGAGAAAATCGTCGAGAAGAAGGCCGCCAAAGCGGAGAAGGTATCAAAGCCGGCTAAGGAAGCGAAACCGAAGGCCGAGAAGAAAACGGCTGAGAAGAAACCCGCCGCCAAAAAGGCGACGGCTAAGAAATAATACCTGGTTTTGTAAAGCGGGAGCGAGGACGCTCCCGCTTTTGTTATAATCCCTTCCAATCATGTTTGAAAAAGAACAGCAAGTCATCGACGCCCGGATCCGCGCGTTTTGTGCGCGCAGCGCTATCCCCCTTGCCGAGCTCAAGTGGTCGCCTATCCCCTTCTCCGGTGAATGGGGGTTGTCTACCTCGTTTTTCGCGACCGCTGCCCTTGAAGCGCGCACAGGAAAAAGGGACCTGTGCCGCAGCGGGCTCAGGAGATTGCCGAACTGGTCAGGAACGCTGTGGTGAACGGCGAGTCGCAGGATCAGATTGGAAATCTGCAGGGCATCAGCCGCATCGAAGCGGTCAAAGGCTATCTCAATCTTTATTTCTTGACCTCCGAATATGCGCACCGGGTGGTGGATGAAGTTCTCGCTTCAGGCCCTGGATTTTGGCCGAGGTGCGGCCAAGAATGAGCGGGTGATGGTGGAATACGCGCAGCCGAACACGCATCACTCCTTCCATATCGGTCACGCGCGTACGACGCTGTTGGGCGAATTGCTGGCGCGCATTGTCGAATTCGCTGGCTTCGAGACCATCCGCGCTTCCTATCCCGGCGATATCGGCCTGGGTGTGATCACGGTTCTTTGGGCGTACGATAAATTTTACAAAGGGCAGGAACCCCAGGGTGTCCATGAGCGCGGACAATGGCTCTTGAATATCTACGTCGAAGCCACGGCCCTGCTCGAACCGAAAGAGGACGAGACGGCCGAAGAAAAATCCAAACGCGAAGCGTACGATGCGGAACGTCGCGAGATGTATCGCAAATGGGATACAGGCGACAAGTACGTACGCGACTTATGGCTCAAAACCCGCGAATGGAGTCTCGAAGAACTGCGTGACATCCTCGCCATGTTGGATGTGAAGATAGACGTCTGGTTCTACGAGAGTGACGTGGACGAGCCGTCCAAAGCCATTGTGGATGAATTGATCCAAAAGGGCATCGCGCAAGACGAACGACCCCAGGGCGGCCCGGTCATCGTTAAGATCGACGAGAAACTGGGCCTCACCAAAGAAAAATATCGGACGGCGGTCATCCTGCGCAGCGATGGCACCACGCTTTACCTCACCAAGGACCTGGCCCTGGCCAGGATAAAATTCGAGCAGTATCACGTCGATCGTTCAATCTACGTGGTGGACTTCCGCCAGAACCTGCATTTTCAGCAGGCGTTTAAGATCCTCGAATTATGGGGCTTCCCGCAGGCGGCCAAATGTTTTCACCTGGCATATGGTTTTATCACGTTGCCGGAAGGCAGTATGTCTGCGCGCCGTGGACGGGTGGTGTTGTTCAAGGAAGTGGCGGATGAGGCCGTCAAACGTGTGCTGGCGGTCGAGTCGGAAAAGGCGCCCGATCTCTCCCCGGCGGAACGTGAGCAGGTTGCGAAACAGATCGGGTTGGGCGCGTTGGCCTACTCGATCCTCTCCGTGGATAACGATAAAGATATTGTCTTCGAGATGGATTCGGCTTTGTCTTTCGACGGTCGCACCGGACCTTATATTCAAAATGCGCACGTGCGCGCGAACAGCATTCTAAAGAAAGCACGGGTTGAAAAGATGGTCGTCGAAGGCGGCTCGTCAGGTTCCGATTCAGCCTCCAACCTGCCGGTTGCCTCCTTCGATTATGAATTAAGCTCGCATGAGATTCGGTTGATCGAATTGATTTCGCGCTTCCCCGAGAGAGTCCAGCAGGCCGCTAACGAATATCGTCCGCAGGTGATGGCCGCTTACGCGTATGACCTGGCGAATGTGTTTCATTCGTTCTACCATGCCGTGCCTGTTATTCAGGCGGAAAACGCCGAAGTGCGGGCCGCGCGCCTGCGCCTGGTTGCCGCGGCCAGGCAAACCCTTGCCAACGCGCTGCGCTTGCTGGATATTCAAGCGCCGGAGGTCATGTAAAAAAACGGCTGAACTTTATCTATACGTTTGGCCTGTTTTAATTTAGAGTTGTATTTGCTTATGGCTCTTCGTAAAGTACCCGTAACTACTCATAGCCCCTGCATGAAATATCCCCAAAAAATGGATATGCACGGGGCGTATGCCCCGTGCATATCCATTTTTTGGATTTCTTTGTCCCAGGCTGAAAGCGTGGGACAAAGAATTGAGTAGTTACAAGTACCCGATGTTCGTCCATAATGCCGCTCCGGGTCAAACGAAAAGACTCAAATCCAAAGCCGGGCCTCTTCGGACAGTGTCCTCGGAGTGACATATAAAGGAGGATCCCATGCCAATCAAGACTATCATCATGGGCGCGGCCGGACGTGACTTCCACAACTTCAACACGTTCTTTCGCGGCAACAAGGATTATGAAGTCGTAGCTTTCACCGCCACGCAGATCCCCGATATCGAAGGCCGCCTCTATCCGACGGAATTGGCGGGGGCGCTCTACCCCAAGGGCATCCCGATCCGCGCCGAAGAGGAACTACCGGATCTGATCAGGAAGTATGGCGTGGAGCAGGTCGTCTTCGCCTATTCCGATGTGCCGCATGAAGTTGTGATGCACAAAGCCTCCCTGGTCAACTCTCTGGGCGCGGACTTCCGCACTGATGGGCACGAAATACACGCAGGTCAAGTCCACCAAGCCGGTCGTGTCGGTCTGCGCCGTTCGCACCGGATCAGGCAAAAGTCAGACCACGCGGCGGGTGTCTCTTATCCTCCGCGACATGGGCTACAAAGTCGCGGCCATCCGTCATCCCATGCCGTACGGCAATCTCGTCCGCCAGGAAGTCCAGCGCTTCGCGGATTATGACGACCTCGACGAGCATGAGACCACCATCGAGGAGCGTGAGGAATACGAGCCTCACATTGATAACGGCGTGATCGTTTATGCCGGTGTGGATTACGAAAAGATCCTGCGCGCGGCCGAGAAGGAAGTGGACATTGTTTTGTGGGACGGCGGCAATAACGACTTCTCGTTCTATGTGCCTGACCTGCAGATCGTGGTCGCTGACCCGCATCGCCCCGGACATGAGTCCACGTATTACCCCGGCGAGACCAATGTGCGTATGGCCGATGTGTTCGTCATCAACAAAGTGGATACCGCCGATCCGGAGAATGTGATCAAAGTGCGCGAGAACCTGCGCCAGCTCAATCCGAAGGCGATCCAGATCGAAGCCGCTTCCCCGCTCTTTGTGGACGACCCCGATGCGATCCACGGCAAGCGCGTGCTGGTCATCGAAGACGGCCCTACCCTGACTCATGGCGAGATGGCCTACGGCGCCGGATACGTCGCCGCACGCCGCTTCGGCGCGAAGGAAATCGTTGATCCGCGCCCGTTCGCGGTGAAGTCCATCGCAGCCACGTACGTCAAGTACCCCAAGACGGGACCGATCCTGCCCGCCATGGGCTATGGCGAAGCGCAGATGAAAGACCTCGAAGAGACCATCAACAAGTCCGATGTGGACCTGGTCATCATCGGCACGCCGATCGACCTGACGCGTGTCATCAAGATCAAGAAGCCCTTCCAGCGCGTACGTTATGAACTGCAGGAGATCGGCCAGCCGACCTTGCAGGATTTATTGTTGAAGAAATTCGGGAAGAAGATGTAAACTCGAAGCATCACTACGAAGATTCAAAAAAGGATATGCGCTGAGCGCATATCCTTTTTTGAATTTATTTCCAATTACTGACTTCCTCTTCCAGCGTCTTGACCAATTTCCCATATTTGTCGAGTGGGTCTTCACTGTCGCCTTCAAAAGCAATGACATTTAAGTGGACGGCCGCTTTCTGTTCATCTTCCTCAGAGAGCGATTGTTCCAGCAGCGGATGGATCAGGCTCTTCAGCAGTTCCATATGCCGGTGCATAACGCCGCTGAATTCGCTCGCGGCATAGATCACTTCCGTGCGGCTGGCTTGGTCCCCGTTTATCCATCGTCTTGCCGCTTCCGACAGGCCTTTGGATATCTCATGACATTTTTGATACCCCTCATGCATATTTCCAACCGGGCCCAAGTCATGGGGAAACCCATAATCTTCGAGCGCCTTCAACAGTACTTCCTCTTTCTTGAAATATATCGCCTCCAGATATTCATCGATGAAGTTGCCGGCAAAGATGAAGAAGCCCGGCCGGGCGGCCCTGCTTTGGCTTGCCGCAGATAATCCGCTGCCGAAAACGTCCAGAAAGTGTTCAACCAGGTCCTGGTCATTTCGCAGAATTTTTACGATTCTCATGGTTGCCCCGGTTGTTGGATTAATTGTTGCGTGGGAAATACCTCAAAGAAAGATTTTGTTTCCCAAATATTTTGTGATCTATTAAAGTATATCACGCACCTTGCAAATGGATGATTGCCGGAGGCTGGCCAAACTCAGCCTTCGCGCGATTTTCCCGGGGATCATTTGGTGAACATAAATGGCAGGAGGGAGTGTTCGGCATTCGAGCCTGGGTGATAAAATTCACCGAATCCCCTTTTCTTTTGGGGGAGAACATTTAAAATATATATGACCCGTTGCAGTTTTTATTATTAATCCAAAAGGAAACCTCGTTATGACACCCCTCGCTCTTACTGTTTCAACCCGCTACTATCCCCGTGCTTCTTCTTGGCTGAGAGATCTTGTCCTGATTGTTACCGGTAGTTTGCTTCTCGCTGCCTTGGCCCAGGTTGGCTTTCCCCTGCCCTTCACACCCGTCCCCCTGACCGGCCAGACATTTGGCGTATTGCTCATCGGCGCTGCATTGGGCTCGCAGCGCGGTTTGGCATCCTTGCTTCTCTATATTATGGAAGGTGCGTTGGGGTTGCCCTTTTTCGCCGCTGGTGCGAGCGGATGGCACGTGCTCGTCGGCGCAACTGCTGGATACCTGGTTGGCTTCGTCGTCGCGGCTTATGTCATCGGCCTGCTGGCCGAACGTGGATTGGAAAGGACCGTCCGTACTTCCTTCCTTTCGTTCTTGATCGGCACGCTGGTTATTTATCTCTTCGGCGTTACGTGGCTGGCAATTCTGCTCGGCAGTATCAGCAAAGCCATCCTCGCCGGCCTTTTGCCTTTCCTGATTGGCGACGCTGTCAAGCTGGTTCTGGCATCCCTGGCTTTACCTGCAGCCTGGAGACTGGTCAGATAAGGTTTTACCTCATTTATGGATCGCATCCAGCGTGATCTTCGTCGGGTGGATGCGGCAGATCCACACCTCGCGCGCCCTTGCTGCTCGCACGGATCAATATTCGGCAAAGCTTCTTTCCGCGTTTTCAGCGCTCGTCCGCGTCCCCTTATAAACTGTCTGATGACCGGCTTCTAGGCTTATAAGCTTATAATGGTGGCATGTTTATTGATGAAGCAGAAATACTTGTACGTTCAGGCAAAGGCGGCGATGGCATGGTGCATTTCCATCGCGAGAAGTTTGTTCCACGCGGCGGACCCGATGGCGGTGACGGCGGCAAGGGCGGTGACGTCATTCTTGAGGTCAGGCGGTCGCTCACTACGTTGCAGGCCTTCCGCCATGTCTCACGCTACGTTGCCGCCAACGGCAAGAACGGGGGGCCTAATGATATGTCCGGCAAATCTGCCGACGACTTGATTGTACCTGTCCCGGCCGGCACGGTGGTATATGATGCGATCACCGGTGACTTGCTCGGAGATCTAACGACAGACCGCCAGCGTTTTCTCGTTTGCAAGAGCGGCCGAGGTGGGCGAGGCAACCCGCACTTCAAAAGTGCTACACATCAGGCGCCTCGCACCGCTGAGCGCGGTGAGCCCGGCGAGGAAAAACGGCTCAGGCTTGAATTGAAATTGATCGCCGACATCGGGCTGATCGGTGTCCCGAATGCTGGCAAATCCACCTTGTTGTCTGTCCTTACCAACGCGAAACCGAAAATAGCCCCCTACCCTTTCACGACGCTCGAACCCAATCTCGGCGTTGCCGAAGTGGACGATGATACTTCTGTTGTCCTGGCCGACATCCCTGGTTTGATCGAAGGTGCCAGCGAAGGCACAGGTCTGGGTCATGATTTTTTGCGCCACATTCAACGCACGCGCGTTCTCATCCACCTGCTCGACGGTTTATCGCCCGACCCGGTGGCGGATTACAGCCAGATCATCACCGAGCTTTCCCTTTTCGACCCAAACCTTGCCAGGAAACCGCAGATCGTTGCCCTGAACAAGATCGATCAGACCGAAGTCGAGGCGCGCCTTCCAGAGATCAAAAAGGCCATGAAAAAGAAAAAGGTCGAGTTCATGACCATCTCGGCCCTTGCACGTACAAATGTCCGTGAGTTATTGTCGAAAGCTGTAGAGAAGCTGGCGGAGGCTCCAACGTTGGAAGAATCCGCGCCGCCGCTTCCGGTCTATCGTCCCAAAGAAGATCCCCGTGACTTCAAGGTCACGCGCGACGGCGAACATGCCTGGCGGCTTACCGGCGTATCCATCGAGCGTGCCGCCTCCATGACTTTTTGGGAACATGACGGCTCGGTCCGCCGCTTCCAGAAGATCATGGAAGCGCTGGGTGTGGACGAAGCTCTCCGCAAAGCAGGAATTAAAGAAGGCGATATCGTCGCCATCGGAGATTTTGAATTGGATTGGCAGGAATAATGTATGGTCTCGATTTCCTGGTCGGAGTTTGAAACCATCTATCATTGGCTAAAATCTGCCGGTAACCCGCTTCAGCGAGCTTTCACGACCTGAGGCGGTGAATTTATCCATTGTTCCACCGCCTTAATGCTGAACTGCGCAAAGTGTCAGCAAGTCCTCTCTTCGCTCTACTCTCTGCTTTCTTTTCTCTTTTATCCCCGTTCATCTCCCGTTTACATCGTACCCGTAGGGTATCTCCGGTGAATTTTCCTCTAAGCCATCTTGAGCCGGTATCCCACCCCCGGTTCGGTGATGACGTGCTGTGGTCTGGCGGGGTCCTTCTCAACCTTGCGTCGTAAGTTGCTCACATTGACTCGCAGCAGATGGTTTTCGTCCTCATAAGCGATCCCCCACACGGTGTGTAACAACTGGCGATGCGTCAGCACTTTCCCGGCGTGCTGGACGAGCGCCCGCAGGATGTCATATTCCGTGGGGGTCAGGGAGATTTCATGGCCGTCCACCGAAACCATGCGGCTCGACAGATCGACCGTCAAGTCGTCGCTTGTAAAAACCACCTGGCTGTCGGGCTGGGCCGAGCGACGCAAAGCCACACGGATGCGTGCCATTAACTCGCCTGCGCCGAATGGTTTGGTCAGGTAATCGTCCGCCCCGGCATCCAGGGCCGCTATTTTATCGCTCTCCTGCTCGCGCACCGAGACGACAATGATGGGGATTTGCGTCCACTCACGCAAGCGGCGCGTGACCTCCACTCCGTCTATATCCGGGAGGCCCAGGTCCAATATGAGCAGGTCCGGCCTTTCAGCGACCACAGCCCGCAGGGCCCCTTCGCCGTCGGATGCCTGCACCACATCATATAGTCCGCTTAAGGAAGCGCTCAAAAATCTCCGGATGGATCGTTCATCGTCTACAACTAGGATACGAGTCTTACCATCGCTCATGCTCCCTCCCTGATTGGCAGCCCGATCGTGAAACACACGCCCTCCCCCGCTGCGGTTCTCCGCCCAGATCCGGCCGCCATGTGCCTCCACGATCCCTCTGCAAATCGCTAGTCCAAGCCCTGTGCCAGTCACCTGCTGCGGATGTTGTACACGATAGAACTTATCGAAAATCCGCTCCAGGTCATCTTCGGGAATGCCCACCCCACGGTCCAAAACTTCGATATGTACCTCGTCTTCATGCGCGAAGGCCCGTATCTCCAGCGGTGAACCTGCCGGGGAATATTTAAGTGCGTTGTCCAATAAGTTGTTGATGACATGGACGATCAAAACAAAATCCACCGGGATGGCGGGGATGTCATCGGGCACAAGGATATCGACTTTCCTTCCCGCTAACCGGTCTTCCATTTGGCCCACTGCCGTACCGATCACGTCTTCCACGTCGCAGGCCTTGCGCTTGACTTTGAGTGCGCCCCCTTCAAGCCGGGTCATATCCAGCAGGTTGCCCACCAAACGGTTAAGTCGGTCCGCTTCCTCACGGGCCGTTTCCACCAGGCTGTGATGCGCATTCTTATCCAGGCTGTCGCCTTGTTCCTCCAGGGTGGTCAGCGCGCCGGTGATGGAAACCAGCGGCGTGCGCAGGTCGTGTGAAATGGAATTAAGCAGGGCATTCTGTAGTTTTTCGGCAGCCTGTAGGAGTTTGATCTGCCGGTTCTGGTCCGCCAGGTTGACGCGTTCGATGGCTTGGGCCGCTTGGCTGGCAATAGCCTCCAACAGCCGGCGTTGTTCAGGCGATAAAGCCTGGCCCTCCTGCGGTGGTTTAATGCATAATACCCCGATGACATGCTGTGAGGTCTTCAGCGGTACATAGCGGGCACTGGCAGCAGGTAATGTATCTGTACCGCGTCCTGCGGGTTCGCCGTGTTGGTATACCCATGATGCAAGGCTCAACTCGGTTTCATCGGAAGCAGCGGAATGGTCCTCGGAGTAGGGGCGAAGCGTGGTGCTGGTACCTTCAGGCAAAAAAATGATGGTATCGCGCCCGAAGTCTGCTTCGATATGTGTACGGATCGCATTGATCACGGCCTTCAAACCCTCGGCGGCCGCCAGGTCGCGGCTCAATGCATAAAGCACGGACATACTGGATTGTCGTCGTTGAGCCGATTCGGCCTGTTCCCTGGCTCGTACAGTCAGTGCGCTTATGACAACACCGACCAGGAATAAGCCGGTGAACGTCAGGAGATATTCGGTGTCAGAGACATTGAAGTTATATCTGGGCGGGACAAAGAAATAGTCGAAAGCCAGCACTCCTAGAATGGAAACCAGCATCGCCGGCCCGCGCCCCAGGTACACGGCAGCGATCACTACCGCCAGGAGATAAACCATCACCAGGTTGGTCGGCGAAATGTGCTGGCCGAAAAAGTAGCTCAGGCCTGTGGCTGTGGCAACCAGCAATAGACTCAGGATATAGCGTGGAAGATGGCTGTGGATTTGGAGTGGGTTCTCTTCCGGCGGCAGGTGCGCAGGCTCAGACGTGGGGATCACGTAAATGTCGAGGTCGCCACTCATGTGGATGAGGTTGCTCACCAGTGAACCGCGCAGGCGTTCATACCAGGCCGGGCGCAGTGGCTTGCCCGCTACGATCTTCGTGACGTTATTTTTATGTGCGAAGTCGACGATCGTCTCCACCAGGGCGTTCATGGAACCGGTCGATAGCAACGTAAAGGAACGTGCACCCAGTTCCTCTGCCAGGCGCAGGGAACGGGCAACCATGTCGCGTTTTTGCTGCGGCAGTGTGCTGTCGCGTGGCGTCTCGACATACACCGCCAGCCATTCCGCATTGAGTTCATCGGCCAGCCGGCGCGCAGAGCGGATCAGGCGCTCGCCGAGCGGGTTGGGGCTGATGCATACCATCAACCGTTCGGCCGCCGCCCACGGGCCCTCGATGGCCCGCGTTTCCATATAGGAACGCATCTGGTCGTCGACGCGCGCCGCAGCCCGGCGCATGGTCATTTCGCGCAGGGCATTCAGGTTACCCTGGCGGAAAAAATCCTGGATGGCCCGCGCGGCCTGGTCAGGCACGTAGACTTTCCCCTCGCGCAGGCGGGTGAGCAGTTCATCGGGCGGCAGGTCAACCAGTTCCAACTCGCTGGCTTCGTCGATCACCCGGTCGGGGATCGTCTCATGTACCATGACGCCTGTGATCTGCGCAACGACGTCGTTCAGGCTTTCGAGATGTTGGATGTTCAGCGTTGTATAAATATCGATCCCCGCTGCGAGCAGTTCCTCCACGTCCAGGTAACGTTTGGGATGGCGCGAGCCCGGCGCGTTGGTATGCGCCAGTTCATCCACCAGCACGAGCGCCGGATGACGGGCAAGGATGGCGTCCACGTCCATCTCTGTAAGTGTTACGTCGTGATATTCGATCGTCTTGCGCGGCAGGGTCTCCAACCCCGCCACCAGCATCTCCGTCTCGGCCCTCTTGTGAGTCTCGATGTAACCGATGGCTACATCCACGCCTTCCCTTTTGCGCTGGTGGGCGGCTTCGAGCATGGCATACGTCTTGCCTACGCCTGCCGCGTACCCAAGGAAAATCTTAAGATGCCCGCGTCGTGCAGACTCCTCTTCCGCTTGTACGTGGGCGAGAAGTTGATCGGGGTCTGGGCGACGCGGTCCTGAGTTCATCTGGATTTATTTTATCCCATCCAGCGCCAAATTCAACAATAGCACATTGACGGTCGGCTCTCCCAGGATCCCGAATTGTCGTCCGGATGTATATTGGTTGACGAGATCGTGGACCGCTTGCTCGCTCATGCCGCGCGCTTTGGCCACGCGCGATACCTGATACAACGCGGCCGCTACACTGATATCCGGGTCGAGTCCGCTTCCCGAGGCTGTTACCAGGTCCACTGGGATAGGTGCGGAATTACCGGGGTCTGCAGCCTTGAGCGCGTCTACGCGCCCCTGGACGGCTTTCAGCAAAGCTGGGTTCATTGGCCCATAGTTGGAGCCTGAGGAACCGGTCAGGGTTGCAGCGTTGAAAGAATTATATGGAAAGTCGCCGGTGTCCGAGAGTCGGCCCCAGAAATATTTTGGGTCGTCAAAATTTTGTCCGATTAATGTCGAGCCCACGGCTTTCCCACTCCTGACGATCAGGCTGCCGTTGGCCTGCGACGGGAACAATATTTGTGCGATCCCGGTCACGACCAAGGGGTAGATCACGCCAGTAATGAGTGTGAATACCGCGAGCAGGATGATGGCTGGTTTAAGTTGTTTGAGCATTTTATCCTCAATTATTATTTGTTTTCAATTTGTTTGCCGCGGTCATGGTCGCCTCGAACTCTCTCAGGTTTATCCGTTCGAGTGCCTGTCCGATTTGGGAGGAAAAGTTTCGGAAAAGACGGCTTTCTTCGGAAGGGAGATCCAGGTCGCCGCGCCACATCTCGATTACACCGACCAGGTTCCAGGCGCTCAGGATGGGTAGGGTTATATCAGGCTTGCTGTCCGCTACCCCGTCACGGGGTTCGGAGGCGGCAGTTTCTGATGCCTGCTCTTTCGGCTGAATGGAGACCCGCACCAGTCTGGTCAAATATCTTTGTTGGATAAAACGTGCGACCGCATTGGCAACGGCTTCCTGCGTTTGCACGCTTGCAAGAATACTGCTTAGTTCATACATGAAGACCGCTTCGTGTTCGCTCTTTTGTGCGCGTGATAAGGTGGTCTGGATACGCCCCACCACTACGATTGCCACAGCCAGGAAAATAGCCAGTATCAGCCAGTCCTCGAGTCTGCTTACCACGAATGTATAGTACGGCGGCGTAAAGCAGAAATCGAAGAACAAAGCGGAAGCCAGTGCAGCGGCTACACCTGGACCTTGTCCCCAGCGCGCCGCGCTCCACACCACAGGCACCATATAGAGCAGTGCGATGACGGCTTCGCCGAGCTTGGCGAGCCCTATCAGGAGCAGGAGTAGTGTGGTGCCAGCAACGATCAATACGGAATAAAAGGAATTTTCGAAAAGTTTTGTTGATAAAGAGAAGCGATCTTTTTTCATTGTGTGCCTTCTGTGAAACCGGATATTTCACCGGTTGCACAATTAAACGATCTATTAAAGAGGCTACGCCAGGTGCAGCACAACCAGCAGCATATCGATCAATTTGATGCCGATGAAGGGCGCGATCAATCCGCCCACACCGTAGATTAGCAGGTTATCGCGCAGCAGCCGCTGCCGCACCCACCGGGCGGTAGGGTACGCCGCGCAGGGCCAGCGGGATCAGTGCAATGATGATCAGCGCATTGAAGATCACCGCCGATAGGATGGCGCTTTGCGGCGTCGTCAACTGCATAATGTTGAGCGCATTCAATACCGGGTAGGTTGTGGCAAATGCCGCCGGGATGATCGCGAAATATTTGGATACATCATTGGCAATGCTGAAGGTGGTCAGCGCGCCGCGCGTCATCAGCAACTGCTTGCCGATCTCAACGATCTCGATCAGCTTGGTTGGGTTGCTGTCCAGGTCCACCATGTTGGCGGCTTCGCGCGCCGGCTGTGTGCCGGTGTTCATGGCCACTGCCACATCGGCCTGGGCCAGTGCCGGGGCATCGTTGGTGCCGTCGCCGGTCATGGCCACCAGTCGCCCGCCGGTCTGGTTCTCGCGGATCAGTTTGAGCTTGGCTTCAGGTGTAGCCTGCGCCAGGAAATCATCCACACCGGCTTCGGCGGCGATGGCGGCGGCGGTCAACGGATTGTCGCCGGTGATCATGACGGTCTTGATGCCCATCTTGCGCAAATGTGCAAAGCGCTCCTTGATTCCGCCTTTGACAATATCTTTAAGATGGATCACACCCAGAGCCTCGCCGTTGCGTGATACGACCAGTGGTGTGCCGCCATTGCGTGCAATAGCTTCCACGGCCGAATTAAGATCGGCTGGGAATGGGCTTTCCCGCCTGCCGTATCAATGCCAGCATCGTATCGGGGGCGCCCTTTCGGATGGAAGTGCCGTCCAGGTCCACGCCGCTCATGCGGGTCTGGGCCGTAAAGGGGATGAAGCGTGCACCTTCCGGGGCGTCATCACTGGCGCCTACTGTCTGGCCGCGCAAACCATATTTCTCTTTTGCCAGCACTACGATGCTGCGGCCTTCGGGTGTTTCATCCGCCAGCGAAGATAGCTGGGCGGCTTCAGCCAATTCCTGCGGTGTAATCCTGCCGACCGGTATGAACTCCACGGCCTGGCGGTTGCCCAGCGTGATGGTGCCGGTCTTATCGAGCAGCAGCACATCCACATCGCCGGCCGCTTCCACCGCGCGTCCCGATATGGCGATCACGTTGCGTTGGATCATGCGATCCATCCCGGCGATGCCAATGGCCGATAGCAGGCCGCCGATGGTGGTCGGGATCAGGCAGACCAGCAGTGCGATCAGCACGGTGATGGTAATCGGTGTACCGGCTCCCGCTACGTCCACGCTGTAGATCGAATACGGCAGCAGGGTGACGCATACGATCAGGAAAATGATCGTGAAACCAGCCAGCAGGATATTCAGTGCGATTTCATTGGGTGTCTTCTGGCGTTTGGCGCCTTCGACCAGGCTGATCATGCGGTCGAGGAATCCTTCACCCGGGTCGGTCGTCACGCGTACGATGAGCCAGTCGGAGAGCACCCGCGTCCCGCCGGTGACCGCGCTTCGGTCGCCGCCCGCTTCACGGATGACCGGGCCGATTTCGCCGGTCACGGCGCTTTCGTCCACCGAGGCAATCCCTTCGACGATCTCACCGTCTGCTGGGATAATGTCGTTGACTTCCACCAGGTATACATCGCCCTTTTCGCAGGTCGATCGAAGCTACCAGGTCGATACTTGCGCTTCGCGTTTGGCGTGTTGCAATTTCTTGGCCTGGGTCTCCTTGCGCGTGCGGCGCAAGGCTTCCGCCTGCGCCTTGCCGCGTCCTTCGGCTACCGCTTCGGAGAAGTTGGCAAATAGGACGGTGAACCACAGCCAGAGTGCTACTGCACCGATAAAACCTGCAGGGGCTTCGCCTTTGCCGAACAAAGCCTGGATCCACAATCCGGTCGTCAGCACGCTGCCGACTTCCACCACGAACATGACCGGGTTGCGTACCATCCAGCGCGGGTTGAGTTTGGTGAAGGAATCCAGGATCGCGCGCTGATAGAGTTCCCGTCTAAAGGTGGATTGTTTTTTGAGTTGAGTATTCATTTCCTGTATCCTGTTAATGGCCGAAGATCATCAAATGCTCGACGATCGGCCCTAGGGCCAGCGCCGGTAGGAAGCCGAGTGCGCCGACGATGATAACGACCGCGATCAGCCAGACAATAAAGAGCGGCGTATGCGTAGATAGTGTCCCTGCCCCGGCCGGAACCTTCTTCTTCCGCGCCAGTGATCCGCCAATTGCCAGTGCCGGGATCGCCAGCCAATAGCGGGCAAAGAACATTACGATAGCCAGCGCAGTGTTGTAGAACGGTGTGTTCGCACCCAGTCCGGCAAAGGCACTGCCATTATTTCCTGTGGCGGAGGAAAAGGCATACAGTACCTCGCTAAATCCATGCGGACCAGGGTTGTAGATGGTAGCCCTGCCTGCCGGTGATAGGACACCTATCGCTGTCCCGACCAGGGCGGTAAAGACCGGGATCAACAGGATCAGCGAGGCCATCTTCATTTCATAGGCTTCGATCTTCTTGCCCAGATATTCTGGTGTGCGCCCGACCATTAAACCGGCCACGAACACTGCCACGATCACGAAGGCCAGCATTCCGTACAACCCCGAACCCACACCACCGTAGATCACCTCACCCAGGTGAATCAACCATAACGGGATCATCCCGCCCAGCGGCATATTCGAGTCATGCATGGAATTGACCGATCCGTTTGATGCAGCCGTGGTTGCAGTAGCCCATAATGCGGAGTTGGCGACGCCAAAGCGCACCTCTTTGCCTTCCATGTTTCCGCCTGGGTTGATATTTGTCTGTGTTTGATCGACCCCCATTTTTGTGAATGCCGGGTTGCCGCCTTGTTCCGACCAGACGACCACGGACAGGAGCGCCACGAAGATGATCGTCATCGATATGAGTATTGCCCAACCCTGGCGTGTGTCTCCCACCATCTTGCCGAAGGTATAGACCAGCGCGGCCGGGATGAGCAGGATGGATAACATCTCCAGAAAATTGGAGAACGGCGTCGGGTTTTCGAACGGGTGCGCCGAATTGACGTTGAAGAAGCCGCCTCCGTTCGTGCCGAGTTGCTTGATGGCGATTTGCGAAGCAGCCGGGCCTAACGGCAATACCTGCTCGGTCACTGCCTTATTGTTCGCATCGGTTGTCGGCTGTAGCAGCGATACCGTTTTATAAGACCCAAAGGTTTGGACCACGCCCTGTGAAACGAGCACAACGGCCAATACCAGTGCCAGCGGAAGAAGAATATACAAGGTTGTGCGTGTCAAATCCACCCAGAAGTTGCCGATGGTCTTGGCAGTATGACGGACAAGTCCACGGATCATGGCTATTGCCACCACCATACCGGTAGCCGCAGACACAAAGTTTTGTACGGTCAGCGCCAGCATTTGGGTCAGGTAGCTCATGGTTGTCTCACCGCCGTAGCCCTGCCAGTTGGTATTGGTGGCAAAACTGACTGCCGTGTTCCATGACGAATCCGGCGACACTGCCCCCAGTCCTTGCGGGTTGAGCGGCAGCATCCCCTGCAGGCGCTGCAATGCATACACTACGAACAGACCCAAAACATTGAACACGATCATTGCTACGGCATATGTTTTCCAGCCCATTTCTTCGTCGGCATTAACGCCCGCGGTGCGGTAGATCAATCGCTCAAGAGGCCGTAGTATCGGGTCGAGAAAAGTCCGCTCACCCTGATAGACCTTCGCCATGAAGGTACCCAGTGGCTTGGCAAGCGCCAGCAGAACGACCATATAAATGATGAGTTGAAGCCAGCTGTAGATGTTCATCCGAACCACTCCGGTTTAATAAGCGCCAGGACTAAATAGATAAACAGGCCCAATGTGATCAGGCCCACGATCCAATATACGACGCTCATGCCTTATCCTCCATCAGTCTCTCGCATAGTGTGATGAAACCCCATGTGAGAGCCAGGAATACCAGCGTCAGTCCGATATAAAGAAGATCAGCCATTATTAACCTCCATGGTTAAAATCATAACGGCCAAAGTATATTTAATTGTCCGTCAAAGGGAGGACAAGAAACTGGTGGGAAGTGTCAAGAAAGTATCAAGACGATCATCTGCTCCTGGCTGGTTCACTTCCTGTTGCGAACCGTCCAGAGGGTTGGGATAATCGCTTAAATCTGTCCTATAATTCGCCGTAGCTATCAAAAGGTCGTCTTAAATTGGCACTTCAGGAAAATTCCTTAAGCAGAAAAGACCTATTAATGAAAATACTCTCTTGTTCCATTGATTCTCTTATCGAAGCGCGTTATGAATTTCACCCATTGGTGGCATCGGACGGCCCGTCGACCATGGGGCATGAGATAGCCGGTGCTTCGCTTGCCTGCATGGTGGAAGGTGCCTCCGCACTCTTCCTCCCTGTCCTAACTTGTTCATCAACGGGTGGACTGGGATGATAAGGGTCCTTCTTTCCAATGGGCTTGATCGTATTCGCTCATCGCAAACATTCGCGTTGGTTGCCATCGCGGCGGTCGTCGGATTATTCACGGGTATCGGTGTATGGCTTTTCAAGCGGATCATCGAGGCCGTGCAACTCATCATGTCAACGGGTTATGGGTTTGTCAAACCCACCCTGGGGATGTGGATCATAATTTTGATACCCGTAGTGGGTGGGATAGTGGTCGGCTTAACTACCCATTATTTGATGGAAGAAGAACGCTTGCATGGTGTGGCTGGCATCATGGAATCGGTGGCGCTGGCCGGAGGTCGGCTGCGCTATTTGACCGTTCCGGTTAAGGCAATGGCTTCGGCTATTTCAATTGGGACCGGGGCGGCCGTCGGTCCGGAAGATCCTTCCGTGCAGATTGGCGCCAACATAGGCTCGATGTTCGCACAACTCCTGCATTTATCCGACGAACGCGTTCGGACAATGGTGGCCGCGGGTTCAGCCGCGGCCATTGCCGCCGCCTTCAATGCTCCGATTGCCGGAGTGTTTTTCTCATTGGAACTGATTCTCGGCGAGATTGATGGCAATGCCCTGGGAATGATGCTGGTTGCATCGGTGGCCTCCTCGGCATTTACTCAGGCAGCGAGTGGACCGGAACCCGCCTTCCATATCCCGGCTTATGCGTTTCATTCAGTCTGGGAATTTCCGCTTTATCTTGCATTGGGTCTTCTGGCAGGCCCGGTCTCGGCCGCTTATATTCGTCTGCTTTACACCATGCAGGATTTCTTCCATAATATTCATTTGCCTTCCTGGGTTAAGACGGGTGCGACGGGATTGATCCTTGGGTTGGTGGGTCTTCTCCTGCCGCAGGTATTGGGTGTTGGGTATGACACGATTCAGGAGATCCTGAACAAGAACGACATTGCTTTCTGGCTGCTTTTGGCTTTGCTGCTGGCCAAACTGTTTCTAACCCCCCTTAGCATTGGGGGTGGATTCTTGGGCGGTGTATTTGCTCCCTCGCTTTATCTGGGTGCGGCGCTGGGCGGTGCTTTTGGATTCGTCGCGGCTAGCCTGTTTCCCGGTTTGGGCATCAATCCGTCCGCATTTGCTCTGGTCGGTATGGCAGCTGTATTGGCCGGGTCGGTGCATGCACCCCTGACCGCGACCATCCTGCTGTTCGAAATGACCAATGATTACCGCATCATTCTCCCGGTTATGCTGGCTTCGGCCATGAGCTTGCTCCTGTCCCAGCGTATACAACGCAACTCGATCTACCTGACGGGCCTTGCGCGCCTCGGCATTCAACTGGATCGTGGACGCGATGTGCAGGTACTGCAGGGGATAACGGTTGGCGAAGTGATGCAGACAAATATGGAAACGATCCACGAATCCGCTACACTGGAAGAGGCGGCAGATATACTGGTACGTACTCACCGTCACGGTCTGTTCGTGCTGAATGTAATGGGAAACCTGACCGGAGTGCTGACCGTGCAGGACATCGATAAAGTGGAGGAAGCCGAACGTGCAGCAACTACAGTTGGGCAGGCATGCACTCATGAATTGCTTGTGGCGTATCCTCACGAGACCTTGAACGATGCCTTGTTGCGGATGAGCCATCGCGATGTTGGCCGTCTGCCGGTCGTCGATCAAAATTCCCCGCGCAAATTGGTGGGCGTGCTTCGTCGTGCCGATGTAATTCACGCCTACGAGATCGCCCTCACACGCCGGTCGACCCAGCGCCATCGGGCCCGGGAGTGTCCGCTTGGACGCCTTCACTCCTGCCCAGGTTAATGTGCTGGACGTGACCATAGAAAAGGGTGCGCCTTGCGCAGATAAAAAAATGAGCGAGATCTCCCTGGCCTCACGACAGCTTGATTGCTTCGGTACGTCGGGGCAGCCAGGTTTTTATTCCACATGGCGACACGATCCTCAACCCGGGGGATATTATTGTGGTGGTTGCCGAAGGGAAGGCACGCCAGGAAGTTTTAAACCTCTGTCGACGGCCGGATGACACCTAACCTGTTATTTTTTCTCAGCCATCAGAAATTCGCCCAATGCGATCACTACGAACGTTACGATCAACGCCAGCAGACCAGCCAGCCCTGCAAACATTCCAGTTTGTGATTCGCGTATCTCCACCTCACGCATATTCCGCCCGGCCATTACAAAGCCCTCATGGTATGGAACAACCACCGAAGCGATCCGCACAGTAGCCGTCGGCTGCCATGTTACCCGGTTCTCTCCGCTTCCTTTTGCCGAATCCAACGCCCCTTTGGGATAGTCGGGCATTTGCCCGTTCAACAAGCCTGATCCAGCCGCCGGTTTGCCGTCATTGTCATATAGCACAACGAACGGTGCCAGGCTGGTTGACATTTCAACCTGCATTTTCGGTATTACCGAATCGACCGTTGCGCCGCCGTTCAAAGCCGCTGCGGCATCTTCTGCCATCTGGATCTGTGGATCGTTGGCAGCCTGCCGTTCCGATTGTTGTACGGTGGTGTAAGCCAGCCCGCTGAAAGCGCAGGTAACAACGGCAAAAGGCAGCCAAACTCTAAAAATGTTTTTTAATTTATTCATTGCATTCTCCTGTCATTTCGCCAGTCTACAAGACATCAGCTTTCTTTTGCTGCCAAAAACTCTCTAAATCACTCGATGGTAACTGCTCAGGCTCATCGGCAGCTTTCGCAGAAGAAGATCCCGAAAAAATGGTGTGTGTGGGCGTACGCCCACACACACCATTTTTTCGGCTTTCTCCTCACAGGCCTGAACAATTACACTTTGTATTACGCAATGTCTCGCAGGGTCAAACCTGTGGAACATGTGTTAATTAAAAAAAGACTTCGGAAGCCAGAGAGGCTTCCGAAGTCAATACCGTACTCTACTCACTAATTACCATTCCCTGTTCTCTTATCTCTTATCTCTATTTTCTGCTCTCCGCCCGTCTCATCGCGTCCATCACGGCCACGGCCGCGATCTGGACGATGTTGTTTACTTCATCGCCGGTTTGCAGCACATGGATCGGCGCGCCCATGCCGAGCAGGATCGGGCCGATGGCTTTGGCTTTGCCGAGGCGGGCCAGCAGCTTATAAGCGATGTTCGCCGACTCAAGCGACGGGAAGACCAGCACATTTGCGTCCTTGACCGTGCTGAACGGATAGCGCTCGTCGATGATCTCAGGCACCACGGCCGTGTCGGCCTGCATCTCGCCGTCCACGGGCAGGTCGGGCCGGCGCATCTTGAGCAGTCGAACCGCCTCCCGCACCTTGTCCGAAAGCGGATGCGGCGTGGAGCCAAAGTTCGAGAAGGACAGGAAGGCCACCCGCGGCGCGATCTCCAGTTGTTTGGCAAAATCCGCTGCAAGGCCGGCGATCTCCGCCAGGTCTTCCGCGTTCGGCTCGATGTTGACCGTCGCATCGGTGAACAAATAAACACGGTCCTCCACGATCATCAGATAGACGCCCGCCGCTTTCATCACGCCTTTCTGGGTGTGATGGATTTGCAGCGCCGGCCGGATGACATCCGGATAGTCATAGGTCAGACCCGATATGAAAGCATCCGCGTCGTTCATCTTGACCATCAACGAGCCAAAGACGTTCGGCTCTCGCACTTTCTTTACCGCGTCCACCATGGTCAGGCCTTTGCGGTTGCGGAGTTCATAGTAAGCTGCTTCATACTTGCTTATATCTTTGAAATCGTTCGGGTCAACGATCTCCGGTTTGTAATCCAGCGAGAGGAATTTGAGTTGTTCTTCGATCACACGCCTGCGGCCGATCAGCACCGGGATGCCGATCTTCTCATCCTGGATTTGGTAGGCGGCCCGGATCACTTTTTGCTCTTCACCTTCCGCAAATGCCAGGCGTTTCTCACCGCCGCTGGCACGCGCCTTGTTCATGATGAAGTAACGGACCTGTGCGCCGATCCCCTGGCGATACGGCCAGTTGTTCGCGATATTCATCGATATCGATCGTCTTGCGCGCCACGCCGGTCTTCATCGCGCTTTCGGCCACGGCCGGTGCTTCCCACAACAACACGCGCGGGTCGAGCGGCTTGGGGATGATGTATTCGCGTCCGAACTTGATTTTGTCCACGCCGTAAGCCCGCAGCACCGAATCCGGCACGTCTTCTTTCGTCAACGCTGCCAGCGCCTTGGAGGCCGCAAATTTCATGTCGTCGTTGATCGCCCTGGCCCGCACGTCCAGTGCACCGCGGAAAATGAACGGGAAGCCCAGCACGTTGTTGACCTGGTTCGGGTAATCCGAACGGCCCGTCGCGATCACAACGTCCTTGCGGGCCTCCTTGGCCAGTTCATATTTGATCTCAGGGTCCGGGTTGGCCATCGCAAACACGATCGGGTCCTTCGCCATCGATTTGACCATTTCGGGCGTCAGCACATTGGCAACCGACAGGCCGTAGAACACGTCTGCACCGCGCACGGCATCTGCCAGCGTGCGCGCATCCGTCTCGACCAGGAAGCGTTCCTTGTACTTATTCATGCCTTCCGTGCGGCCCTTGTAGACCACACCCTTGGAATCCACCAGCATGATATTCTCGCGTTTCACACCCCAGCGGATGGCAAGTTCGGCGCACGAGATGGCGGACGCGCCCGCGCCCGAGATCGTAATGTGGATTTCGCTGTGCTTCTTCCCGACGATTTCCAGCGCATTCGCCAGTCCCGCCGACGAGATGATCGCCGTGCCGTGCTGGTCGTCGTGGAAGACCGGGATATCGAGCATCTTCTTCAGCTCTTCCTCGATATAAAAGCATTCCGGGGCTTTGATATCCTCGAGGTTGATCCCGCCGAACGTCGGCGAGATGGCAGCCGCAACCTGGATGATCACATCCGGATCATGGCTGTTGACTTCAATATCGAATACATCGATGTCGGCAAACTTCTTGAAGAGCACGCCCTTTGCCCTCCATCACGGGCTTGGATGCCAGCGCGCCGCGGTCGCCCAGGCCGAGGATGGCCGTGCCGTTGGTTATCACTGCCACCAGGTTCCCTTTGGAAGTATATTCATACGCCAGCTCGGCGTCCTTCTCGATTTCAAGCACGGGTTCGGCCACACCTGGGGTATAGGCCAGTCCCAGGTCGCGCTGCGTATCCATCGGTTTGGTGGGGACAACCTCGATCTTGCCGGGTTTTCCTTTTAGATGATGATATTCAAGTGCATCTTCACGAGTGATCTTAGCCATAGAACCTCCTGATGAAATATCGTTATGCATTAAATTATGGCACAGCGGATATAAATCAACTAGTAGCATTTGTCATGCTTTCGTAAAAAACCGCAACGCCAATATAATTATCTTACCCCACTTACTCCGAAAAGTTTTCCTTCCCCCACCGGGCGAGGCGGCTTCACCATTCGTGCCGCCGCAACCGCGTGCCGCCGTTGCGAGACAGCAGGCCGCCATCGCGTTCCCCAGCATAGCGTAGCGTATCCTGTGGACCCTGCGGGTCACCCACTTTCGGGCAAGGTGGCTCCAAGCCACCGTTGCCCACTTCGACGATATAAATCGTCGAAGCCTGCGAGCGCGAAGCCAATCGCCGAAGCAAATAAATCGTCGAAGCGTACCATAAGACCGAAGGCCGCAGGTGGTGTTCTTCCTGCTCGTCGAAGCTCCCCCCGCACCTTCTTAACAAATCGTTAAAATATCATGTATAATACTGAATAACATCTAAAGATGTCATATTCACCTTCCGCCGTCGCGAACTACCCTCTGACGACCACACCATTAACACCTGAGGGCGGCGGCTTGGCTTGCTAACGGACTTCTGGAAATTAGTACCACATCCTGGCTTCAGGAGATTTTGAAAGTCGCCGTTATTTTTAGACGGATTTAATTTGAGATATGGTTTCTCATTTTGAATTGCCGACTGGACGTGATGTAATTCCATTACATCCTAATCACCTCCTCCCTTCCGCACATTGCGGGACCCGTGCCGGTTAATTTTTTCCAGACTCTCATGGCGGCTGAGACGCCTTCGCGAACGCCCACTCGTTCAATCGAGTGCGGCAGGCTCTCAGTTGTCTTCTTTTAATGGCTAAGATCACTGCCATCGTTTCCCAGAAAGGCGACCCCAATCGGGTGAACATTCACCTCGATGGCGAGTATGCCTTTGGCTTGGCAAAGATCATAGCCGCCTGGTTGAAAGTCGGTCAGGAATTAAGCGAGGAAAAGGTCGCCTCGCTCCAGGCCGACGATGCTCGTGAGCGTGCCTACCAACAAGCTCTGCTCTTTTTGAGCTATCGCACTCGCTCCGAGTCTGAGATTCGGCAAAATTTACGCAAGCACGAGCTTCCCGAGGACGTCATCGAGTACACACTCGTCCGGCTTCGAGAGAATCGGCTTGCAGACGACGACCAATTTGCCCACGCCTGGGTGGAGAATCGCAACACGTTCCGCCCCCGCAGCCGGCGTGCACTTGACAGTGGAGCTTCGCCAAAAAGGCCTTTCCGATGAAGCCGCCCGGTCTGCCCTGGCAGCCGTGGATGACGAAGCTCTGGCCTATGAAGCTGGCCTTAAAAAAGTACACCGCTACCGTGACCTGGAATGGGATGAGTTTCGCAGGAAACTCTCCGAATTCCTGGCCCGCCGCGGTTTTCCATACTCCGTGATCGCCTCGGTCGTATCCCGCCTTTGGAACGAGACGCACACGGAGCAACATATATCTGACGACGAGGAAATTTGATGAACCCGATTAGCATCATCATTGATGTTCTTGCGCTGGTCGTGGGCGTTGCCGCCGGTTATTTCTTTCATCGTTATCAACGCGAGCGCGCCGTAAAGAACCAGCAGGACAAAGCCGATAATATTCTAAAGATCGCCAGTGAACAGGCCCGTTTGATCGATACCCAGGCGCGCGACAGCGCCACCAAGATCGTCCAGGCTGCCGAGAGCTGAGATCAAGGAGCGCCGCATCGAGCTGAGCCGCGAGACCGATCGCCTCGATAAGCGCCGCTCCGAACTGGACAGCCGCGCCGACAAACTCGAACAGCGCGAGCAGGCCCTCAACAAGCGCCAGAGCGCGGTCGATAAGCGCGCCAACGAGATTGACAAACTCTACGAAGATGCAGTTCTGAAGCTGGAACAGGTCGCCCAGCTCACCCAGGACGATGCCAAAAAGGAACTGTTCGCCGCGGTCGAAAAGGAAGCCCGCGCCGACATGGCCCGCATCTACCGCCAGATCGAAGCCGAGGCGCGCGAGGAAGGCGAAAAGCGCGCCCGCAAGTTGATCGCGGACGCCATCCAGCGTGTGGCTTCCGAGCATGTGGCCGAAGTGACTTCCTCCGTTGTGATGCTGCCGAACGAAGAAATGAAGGGCCGCATCGTGGGCCGCAACGGACGCAACATCAAAGCCTTCGAACAGGCCGCCGGCGTGGACGTGATCGTGGACGATACACCCGAGTCCGTCACCGTCTCCTGCTTCGAACTCGGTCCGCCGCGAGATCGCCCGCCGCGCCCTCACCCGCCTCACCGTGGATGGCCGCATTCATCCCGCTCACATCGAAAAGATCATCGAAGAAGAGACCAAGGCCGTTGACAAGATCATCAACGAAGCCGGCGAACAGGCCGCCTTCGATGCCAACATCGCCGGTCTGCACCCTGAAGTCCTGCGCATGATGGGTCGCTTGAAATTCCGCACCTCCTACGGGCAGAACCAGTTGGCTCATGCCGTTGAAGTTTCCAAGCTGGCCGGCATTCTGGCCGCCGAGATCGGCGCAAACGTCGAGCTTTCAAAGCAGGGCGGCTTCCTGCACGACATCGGCAAAGCCATGGACTCACAACCAGGAAGGCACGCACGCCAAGCTGGGCGCGGAATATTGCCAACGCTATGGCGTGAACCCGATCGTGGTCAATGCCATCGAATCGCATCACCATGAAGTGGACCAGGCTCAGCATCGAAGCCGTCATCGCCGAAGCCGCCGATGCCATCTCCGGCGCGCGTCCCGGTGCCCGCCGCGAAGACCTGGAAGCCTACATCAAGCGCATCCGCACACTCGAAGAACTTTCGCAGTCCTTCGAAGGCGTGGCGCAGGCCTTTGCCATCCAGGCCGGACGCGAAGTGCGCGTCATCGTCAAGCCCGAGAATATCGACGACCTCGCCTCCGCCCGCCTGGCCCGCGACATCGCCAAGAAGATCGAAGAGACCATGCAGTATCCCGGTCAGATCAAGGTCACCGTCATCCGCGAGACCCGCGCCACCGAGTTTGCAAAGTAAAGATTATATAATCTATAAAAGACAGACAACCTAGTTCAGGTTGTCTGTCTTTTCTTTAGCAGATACTCAAAAAATATCCTGCCTACATTCGTGAAGCATGGTCCAATTCTCCATGCCGCTCGTTTAAAATTCAACGGCTTGCTTTTCAGCTTCTTTCCGCGTTTTCCGCGCTCGTCCGCGTCCCCTCTGTCTGGTGGCTGGAATTTATTCAACAAATGGATTTACTTCTCAAGGTACCGTTGCCGGTCGCTTGGGCACATATGTATACTGGAGCGCCCCGCTCGAGCAAACCCGCACGCAAGCCTTACAGCCGTTGCAGTCCTGCGGGTTGTTGAGGCGGGCATGCCGGTGGAAAATCATATCAACTTTTCCTATGACCTGCTTTGGGCAGGCCTCGATGCAGTCCCAGCAAGCCGTGCACAGCCTGGAATTGAATTGAACATACTTTGTCTCACGACGTAAATGGGTATGCCGTATCTTCACGCCTCGAACTCCTTTGAAAATTGAGATCCAGAGATAAGTATAGAAATAAGTTGTGAACTGGGCGTGAAGAACAGAGGGAAATATTATGCAAACCGGTCCTGGTTGCCGATTGACCGTACCAGTAGGGGCGTAACATGTTACGCCCTAACATAGCGAAGCGTATCCTGCGGATGCCGAAGGCTGGCAGGGTGAGGTGGGGCATCCGGG